>NZ_MUBJ01000022.1 GCF_002127535.1 Xenorhabdus vietnamensis | reverse complement strand
AGACAGAAGAACGCACCCTCGATAGTCGCTACGATCACAGGGAAGATTACCGTTGCCCCAGGCGTATAAAGTGCCAGACAGGTAAGGTGATGGCAGTCGTTACCATGCAGGCGCAGAGCGAGAAGAGCAGTGATTATCCGCTGCGTGTCGCGGGCTTTGATGAGATGGCGCTATCGGTGATGCTGTTACAGATAAGGTCAGGTGATCAGGTGACGGGGAAATCTTCTTACTGGCAGGGCTATCAGTTAGCTGTCAGTTCAATCACTCAATAGCTATACTGCTGCCATATTTCCAGTATTTTTCGTTATGCTCATATCGTTAAGAATAACAACACGTAAGGCGAGCACATGGATAACAAGATCATCGAAATACTCCAGTACGAATTAAAAAAAGGAACCGGCAGTCGGTTTCATGAAATCATGGTAAATATCAGCGTTCCATTACATCGTTCACAGGGAATTGATGTTGTGAGTTTTGGCAACTCGCGGCATGACCCAGATTGTTATTATCTTATCCGGGCATTTGAAGATATGGACGAACTGGCGGCGATACAGGCCAGATTTTATAAAAGTGATACATGGATCAATGGTCCCAGAACAGGAATTATTGAGAGAATTGATAAGAGTGTTAAAACGATTATCGAAATGCCTGTATCAGCTATCAATGCCTTACGAACTGAATAGTACCAGAAGAAAGCTCTCTCTTTACCCATTCTAAATTATAAGCAGCGTTCAGCCAGCCCAAAACTATTGGGTAGCTTATCCATATAGACAGGCTGAACCATCACCTCAATAGCTTCCGACGAAATACGTCGCAACCTCTTCACAAGGTTGGTGCGTTAAACGTACTGACCTCTCACTACCGACGAAATTCGTCGTCAGTCAGTAGCACAGGACGTTTAGTGTATTGACCTTGTTTTATTGGTTATGGGATATCAGATCATGACTAGGAATGTATCAATATAATAATGAGACAGCTAAAGTTATTTAGCACGATTTAATTTGTATAGAAAATTGTATAGAATGAAAAATATAATAAATATTTATATTTAATATCAATTAGTTAATTGCTTTGTTCTATGCCCTTCACTCCCAGTAAAATCAAAGAAAAACCCAAAATTACACTCTATTATCGTCTACTTGAATGCTATGAGGGGATCTCTATACATCACTGAAAGTGAGGGTTTCTATATTTACCAGTCTGGAACGTGGAGGAAAACGTCATGTTTAGAATTAAGCCGAGAAATGGCAAAGGTGTATTCTGAATACCAAACTAATTTTAGTAAGCGAGAACTTAACAATGTCGTTGAAGCATTAAAAATTGTTATTCCAGTGATGAGAGAACTTTGCAAAAGCATTATTCCTTTTGCAAATGGTGTATTTAATATTGAGACGAAAGAATTCTCACCTCATAAATCTGATAACTGGCTGTTAAATCACAATGGTATTGAGTACACCCCAGCGTCACCGGATGAAAACTTGCGTGATGATGCGCCTCATTTTCATAAATGGTTAGATCATGCCGCGGGTAAAGATCCCTATAAAATGAAACGGATATTTGCAGCGCTATACATGGTTTTAGCTAATCGCTATGACTGGCAATTATTCCTTGAAATCACCGGGGAAGGTGGTAGCGGGAAAAGTGTTTTTACTCAGGTGGCAACATTATTAGCAGGTCAGCATAATACGGCTAGTGGCAATATGGCAGCGTTAGACAGTGCAAGAAGACGGGCGCAATTTGTCGGCAAGAGCATGATAACTTTACCTGACCAACCTAAATATACGGGTGAAGGTACAGGTATAAAAGCCATTACCGGCGGCGATGCGGTAGAAATTGACCCTAAGCATGAACAACAGTATATCGCTATCATACGTGCGGTTGTCATAGCAACAAACAATACTCCGATGATATTTATGGAGCGGGCTGGTGGAGTGGCGCGTGGGCGCGTTATTTATCAATTTAACAACAAGGTCAAAGAAGAAGATATAGACCCGTATTTGTCTAAAAAGATAGCCAATTCGTCGATCATTGGCCGCATTTGACGATCCAGAAGAAGCCAAGGTTTTATTGATTGAGCAGCGCGATAGTGACGAGGCGTTAGAGGGAAAACGAGCCTCAAACCCTGTATTGGATCTTTGTGCGGCACTGGCATTTATGGGTGAGCCGAGAGGGCTGGAAATGGGGGTGGACGCAAAGCGGAAGAAGAGCGCCAGCCAAGGAAATACCTTTCCTTTATCTATCATTTATGGAGTATCAAGGACTAGGCCGTCCGTTGAGTGTGACCGAGTTCGGTAAAGCGGTTAAGGAAGCCGCTAAAGAATATAAATCGGAATACCTCACCCGAACTATTCAGGGCAGATGGCAAACGAACGTACAACTAACCGATAAAGCAGACGAGTTTTTATAAAATAGTGTTTGGTTATCTACCTGATTGTCTACCAAATTGAAATCAGAATAGATAGAGGACACAAAATGAGGTAGACAATAGGTAGATAGTAAAACATGAGTTATCTACCCGTTCAGAGCCTTGCAGCGCAAGAGATGAGCGAGTTTAGTAGATAAGGTAGATAACCCCGGCGCATTTTTTCTAAACTTTAAACCATTAAATACAAGTTAATACATCAATGATTGGGGGGTGAATAGCGTCTGATTTTGTGTGGTATAAGCTATTCAGTAAAAGATGCAAAAAGATTTTCAGGAGGGGTATCTTCTGGCAGGCAAACAAAAGCCAGATAAATCTGTGAAGGGAAATATGGGGTTCTAAGCCGGAACTATCGGAAATTTTATTAACTCAGTTTCATTTCCTTTTTTAACCATTAATCCCCAGTTAATATGAAAATACCCTCTCGTTAATTAGTTGTAACTCCGTGCCAATATACAATTTTTAGCTATTATATGATTTTCAATTCTGGACTCAGAGGGAGTGTCAATGAATCCCATTAATGATTTTTTTGTAAATAATTCATAAATAGATAATAAATACTTTCCTGTAAAACACGGTATTTATTGTTATATATTTTTAATTTTTGTATGTTCAATTTGCCGCATTAGGGAAAATACATTATGTCAAGGTGATATAAGAAACCCCTTATTTTGAATAGAGGGAAAAACCCATGAAAAAACTATTTGTTATTATTTTGGCAATCTTTTACGCTATATTTGTCCCGTTATCTCAGGCGAGTGAGGTTGTTAAATACCCACAACAGGATCAGCAGAATAAAACCACAGAGAGGAAAAAGCGGTCTGTTTTAACTTTACCCCTAAAAGTTTGTAAGAGAATCGCATATTGCCGGACTAAGCTGGCAAAAAAACTTCTGGAAATAGCTGCTAAAGTGGGGATAGTTGGAATTTCTGCAAAGGGAATCGCAGATAACATTTCCCAAGAAGATTTCGATCATCTGATTACACTTTTGATGATAGGGAATGATGAAATTACCCAGCGTTACCTGAATGAGTTACAGGAGAAATACGGTTCGGGTAAATCAGCTAAGCCAAATATTGGGAAGGGATTAACGGCGGATCAAAAAGCTAAATTAGGTGGTGTTAGTTCTGGTACGCCGGGAGGATGGGAACCACAAGGTAATAAGCACGTATGGAATAACAAAGCGGTTAGACAACAACAGAAAAATCGATTTGAGGAATTGCGAAGGATTTTTGATAAAAATGACCCGTCACGAGATTTGATGATTGATGGAAAAATTATTAGGCAAGGGCAGGCAAGTAATAGTTATGGTACGACTAAGGTCTATGAAAGCCAAGGTCTTATAAATCAACAAATCTATAGGTATGCACAGCAACTTGCAGGGAACACACCGCTAAAAGAAGTCAGGCCGGGGATTTATACAGCTAAAACAGTAGATGGAACGTTAATAACATTACGAAACGTTTCATCCTCTAATACTGGGGCTAGGTGGACAATTGATATTAGAGGAAACCAGAGGCTGAGTGAATTAGGCCATAAATATAAAGATATAGAAATTAAATTTAGGTGATCATCTATGTTATGTGAACATGAATATAAAGAAATTTGGATGGCGGCAGAAGCCCGACCTCTGACAGTTGTTTGGAGTTATAGTGAGCCTGAAAATTCCGACAGCTTAATTACCTTTGATGAAAGAAAAAAAATTTTCTTTTGGATTGTAGAGCGCCTCCTGAGAGAAGGTCGTATCAAACTTGCTAAACATGGTAAATTCCTTGAAGGAAGTATAGATGAACAAATTGAATTATTCAGGCAGGCATTTCCTAAAACAGAAGATGGAATAGAAGATGGAATTTGGTTCTTTGATGAAATGTGTCCGGGAGGGGCTGTCTGGGTACTTGAAGATGGCTCTCTGGAGTGGACTTAAGCCTACCCCTCCCTTGCTACTAGCGTCGAGGATTTCATTTCAATAACTGCCTGAATGACCATAATCAATTTATACGAAAAACGACCACTGTATAAATGAAAAGATTTGTAAATAACTTATCTTCATGTTTCCGCTTATTTAGCTCTCATCTTTTGAGGGCTTTTTATTTTTTCATGATATTAAATAGTGATTGCTGATATATGAGGTACGCCATAACTTCAATTTCTCTGTAGTAAATCCTCAGATCTATACATACTATTACTGGGAAATACCTACGTTTTCTTGCGCCCGTTCTGCTCAACTGTCTTTAACTTACCGAGTTTCCGCCATCTCTTTTGATGAGACAATGACTCATAGCAGTAGCAAGAGGTGTGCTCAAAAGAGTGAGTCAAAAACAAGGGGTAAGTTGTTTTGTCCAGCCCCTTGTGCTCAATTAACACATTGAAACACAATGAATTTATTGCTTTTATCCAGCACATAAAGTAACCATTGGGATTTTCTCAACCGTTGAAATAAAGCTACCCGCTCTTGTTTGTTGGGTGCGTGATAGCCCGGAGCAAAGGAATATCAATATCCCCTGCGAGCCAAAGTGAGGATCTCGGAAGAATCAATGGGTTAGTCAACTATAGCGAAGATCACCACAGTTGCTACTGGTCATTGCTTCCCTGAGCAGTGGTACAGATACGGACAGTTATTGACAGTTATTTTTCGTATCTGTACCAACTTAAGATATTGATATTAAATATAAATATTCCAAGCGGTACAGATGGTACAGTTATTTTGCGATTTTTTCGTTAGGGCGTGATTTTCGAATAAATTTTCTAAAACTCCATTGTGCAAATCACAACACAGGAGGGCTTGAGTTTAAGCCGTCCAGTACTGGGTTACTTAATGTAACTGAGTACGTATTACGTTCGCAGTGAGTTATTTTCATATAATTGATTGATTTTTATCATAACGCAAATTTGCGTCATCTATAGGCGGTGGAACATGGCACGAAGACAGAATAAGAATGTACCCTCGATAGTCGCTACGATCACAGGGAAGATTACCGTTGCCCCCAAGCGTATCAAGTGCCAGACAGGTAAGGTGATGGCAGTTGCTACCATGCAGGCACAGAGTGAAAAGCTCAGTGATTACCCGCTGCGTGTCGTGGGTTTTGATGAGATAGCACTATCGGTGATGTTGTTGCAGAAAGATCAGGTAATCACAGTGACGGGAAAGGCTTCTTACTGGCAGGGCTATCAGTTAACGGCTTCCTCTATCGCCTAACAGGTTCCGACGAAATTCGTCGCAATCCTCTATAGCTCGGAACGTTAAACGTACCAACCTCTCTCTACCGACGATGTTCGTCGTCAGTCATTAGCTCAGGGCGTTTAGTGTATTGACCTTGTTTTATTGATTATGGGATATCAGATCATGACTAGTACTACAGCCGTATTTGTTTTTCTCAATCGGAAATATGCCCGTAGAACAGCTTGAAATGATACGGTTTCTCAGTTTATTGATTATCAGATAACACGTTAATTTTGGGATGATTACGGCTGTAGTACTAGGAATGTATCAATATAATAATGAGACAGCTAAAGTTATTTAGCACGATTTAATTTGTATAGAAAATTGTATAGAATGAAAAATACAATAAATATTAATATTTAATATCAATTGGTTAATTGCTTTGTTCTATGCCCTTAACATCTTTTTGAAAATACGGATTGCCAAGAAGATTTGCTTATATTGAATGAGATAATCAACCCTTTTCTGGAAGTAAATATTCTCAGTAAAGATTCGTTTGAAAAATTTTTGGTTGAATATTCACCATTATCTAGGTGGCTCTAATTTTATAATTTAAAGATAAATCAGATGGTTGTATATTATCACATAGTTATATGAGGTTTATATGAGTAAATTAAATGTTAATCTTTAAAAATATATCTCTATTTTTAAAGATATAGGCGATTTTTAGGGAATATCTCAATATTTTCCGACGATAGCGTCAGTGCTGAACATTGTTGTGCAAAGCGAATGCTTTCTTTCAGATCCATGCCTTCTAACCAGCAGTGTATAAGGCCAGCCATCATGGCATCACCTGCTCCATTGGCATTAATGATATCAGTGTTGATTGCACCTGAATATCCTGATATATTATCCCTTTCACTGTAATAAACGCCTTTTGCATCCATGCTTAAAATTAAACGTTGTACTCCATGTTGATGAAACCAATGAGCCGCATCAGCGGCATCTTTTTGAGTTTCAATTTTTATTCCACAGAGGATTTCTGCTTCAGTACGATTGGGTTTTAAAGTATGAATATGCGATAACAAATGACGGATTTTGGATGCTTTGGATCTTGAAACGGTATCAACAAAAATTGGAACATTACCAGCATTATTAAATAACCATTTCAGGGCCTCTTCCGTTAAGTTACAGTCAACAACGAGTACACTGGCATGTTGGATTAGAGATTTAGATTGAGATAATAACGCAGGAGTCAATTTTTCCAGAATACTCATGTCATTAACTGAAACTACACATTTTCCATTTTCATCTATAATAGAATTGCAAATCGAGGTTTTTTCATCATCTAATTTGTATAAATGATTAACATTAACACCTGTTGACTTCGTATAATCAAATAATGTCTTGCCATTTGAATCATTACCAACAACAGAAATTAAGTAACTTTCATTTTTTAATAAGGCAATATTCTGAGCAATATTTCTTCCGACACCGCCTGGTGTCAAAATAATTTTCCCTGGGTTGGAATCTTCATAAATTAATTTGGCTGAGGTATAACTCGTTAAATCTATATTAGCCGCACCAATTGTTACAGCATAAACATCGTTAGATAAAATATACCCTTTGCCTTTAATATAACCTTTTTTACTTAGGTTCATAATATGTCCTGCAACACATGAGCGACTGATTCCGAGAATATCAGCAATTTCTTGTTGCTGAATAAAAGGATCACGCTTTAGAAGTTGCAATATCTGGTTTTCCCTCTTTGACATATCATCCCCTTAGCTGTTTTTACACTGATGTTTTATTTCATGTCAGGCAGGTAGTAAAGGACATTTTTATACTTATTTCCCATTATGAGAATACGATCGTAAGTTTGGTAAAGTCAGAAAATTACATAAAAATGTGATAATAATCTCTAATATTATGCTGAAAAATTAATAAAAATCAGGATAATCGATATATCAAATAAGTGAGGTATATTTTATTCTGAAATAATATTTTTTAAAACAAAGTGTTGCAATGGTTGTTGGTGCTAGCAAACACATGTTTGTTTTTTACGATTGTTTGATTTTCATGGTTCGTTGAAACTGAGTAAGTGATGAAACGATAGTGGTTTGATAATCATAAATAGCCTGCTATGGCATTCGTGGTTATAGGCCAAAATCATATGTACAAAATATAGCCATGTTTTTGCTGCTGACTTCTGTTTGAAATGGGAGAATTACTTCCCCAGTCACATAATCAGTTATGTGACTGGGGACACCTGGCATCCGAGCTACAATTCGAATGCCATTAACTAGATATTATTTTTTGTCGGTTTGCGTATGGTATGAAACTGCAATACCTGCGGCTTGACCAGCAAGTGAAGGTTCATCGCTGGCTAAGTACAGCCCTACAATATGGTGTCCATCAACAGCATATTTTCTGTATTTTTTGGCGTAGCGCTCTCCGATCCTGAGTTGACGCTTATCACTTAACGTAAATAATGCCTCATCAACAGCACCATTGCCCCATACTTCCAACGTTTCAATAACACTATCATTTAGCTCAATTGAATTGGTTTCTGATGTTACTGTTCCAAGTGTGTAGGATGAATCGTTGGCAAACGTGATTTTAATACCACCAACTCTAGGTGCATTCCCAATTCTTTGTACATATCCAACCAATGATTTTATTTTATTGTATTTTCCGTCGATTAAAGATGGCTTGAAGGGTTCCTGCATTTGATCGTCTTCTGTAAGCGCTTGAATTCTCGTTTTGTTAGTAGGACGATCAAATACAGTTGAATAACTGATAGTTTTAGGATAGAAACCACTTTCGAGGCTATTATTTTGTAGATGTTCAATTAATTCAATACACTCTAAACCGTGCAATAAACAATATCCTCTAACAGATAATAAATTATTAGTGACACTCTCTGCTGTTGATGTATTTATGGCATTATTATATTCATTAGTGTACATCGTATGAATGTAGTCTTTGGCCTTGTCAACCAATTTGTCGATAAGTTGTTTTAACTCATTGACTTCAATATCTGTCAGCCCAATATCATTTTTCTTCTCTATTCCCATTTTCCAATAAGGGATTTGTAACATAATGGTGTTAGTGTACATCGGCAGGATCTGGTAGTTTGTTTTATTATCAAAAGACTTAAATTTTTCATCTATACTAACCAGATATCTAGCCAGAAACATATATGCGTCATGACTTTCTTGACTGCCAGGCGAGGTTTCCAGCATGTATTGTACATGTTCCATTTTCCCTTTGATTTCTTGTATATCTCCATTAAGTATTCCTTTAATAGTTTGTAAAGCGGCATTCTCTATCATCTGCTCTACTTTCTGGAGAATTTGCTCCCAAGTATTATCTTTCTGTTGAGGCCAAAATAGTCCTAACAGGAAGGACATTGCCGGACCTACTCCTGGAATAAACCCTATACCACCAATAATCGCATCCTTTACGATTGATGACATATCCCATTCATAATCAGGGGTAGACGTTGTATAAGGCACCAGAAGCATGACGTCAGTGACTACAGGTAATGTTTCATTTTCAGATACATTAATCGGTGTGGTATTCATAATTTTATTTTACCTTAATTACTTAGTTAAATAGTGCTTTATTTAGATAGTTATTAAATTAAAATCTATTAGTTATAGATGGTTTTTCATCTTGTTACTTATTATATCCAGTAACAAAGGCTCGTTTATCTGTATCGTTATAAATGACGACCTTGCTGTAATACACAGAGTTGCTTGGTGATTGTAATATTCCGTCCTCCCCTGCTTTCACTGTGATAGAGGAATGTTCGAACCATTGTGATGTGAAAGAATGAGACCAATAAAAAACAGCCCTAACTGATGGTGCGGGGCCGGAATTGGCTACATAGTAATTGGGACGTGTTTCGGGAATAATCGGCGTATCAATTCTTATTGCCTCAATAGAAGAGTGTGGTTCTATTGTCATATCCTTATAAGGACTGACTGTAAGAGGCTCTGATGCTGGTGTGTTTGTATTATAAGTTAATGGCTCTGAATTAGAGTCGTTATTATTTATGACTGTAACGTTACTGCCACTTATATTTATATTGATTGTGTTCATAAGATGTTATCCTATTTTAAGAAATTTATCAAAATATAATTTTGTGTTGTTTTTAATGTTTTTACTATGTATTTTACAGCGTTTTTACTATGGTTATAGTCTATGGTTATAGTATGTGATTATTTATAATTATGGTAGGTTTCTCCTTACGGTTGATATTTGTTTTATTATTGATAATGAATCTATATATTATTGCCGCGGATATTCTAAACATACTGGTATGCAGGATAAAATATAAAAAATGTAAGTTTGGTTTAAAAATTATAGTGCTTATTAAAATGATATTATGAGTATGTAAATATGGTTAATGTTTATTAATGGGTATGGGTAAATAATAGTATGTCTATTTTAAATAAAGTTGATGGCTTTATTAGTTCAAGGTGTTAATAATGTAAGTTTAATTCTATAAATAAGCATTAATGTAATTAGATATAGCCCAATATAATTGGGCTAATAGTAATATTTATAAGTATCCTCTAAGCAATCGCATTCTGATATAAATCCCAGCGGTTACCATAAATATCTTCAAAAACGACTACCATGCCATATTCTTCCTGACGGGGTTCTTCACAAAAATGGACGCCATTTTCTTTCATTTTGTGATAATCGCGCCAAAAATCGTCAGTTTGCAGGAACAGGAATACACGTCCACCACATTGATTACCGATAAATAATTCTTGCCTTTCGTTAGACGCCCTTGCCAGCAATAAATTACAGTCACTTTCAGGGTTTGGGGTGACAACCACCCATCTTTTTCCCGGCTGTGGCGTATCTTCTACCAACGTAAATCCCAATTTATTAGTGTAGTAGTCGATAGCTCTATCATAGTCATCGACAACGATAGCAATGTAGCCCATACATCTTTTTTGTGTTCTCATGGTATTCCTACTATTTATTAACTTAACTTTTTCTAACTTAAAAAATTACAGCATACGGGTGCCTATGCTTACACCTCTTTCTGGCTGGATCAGGATGGTGCCTTGATCACCACAGACGGCAGCTAAAACTAAAACTTCGGATTTAAATCCTGCCACGCGTCTTGAGGGAAAGTACGCGAATATCGAGCGACATAAAGGCATCAATTGTAGCGGGTGCAAGTGTTGTATTTTCCATAGGGTCTGGTTCGTTTTTCAAATTATGTTATTTAGCATAAGAAAAATGTAAAAAGATAGACAGGATAACGTAATTTTTGCCTGTTATCTTTCGGGTTAGCTATGTAGTGAGAGATAGATTCGTTTCTCGAGTTTATTGCTGCGGGTTCAGCGAATGCCGCCCGCAATCAATTTGACCTGATGGATTTTCGGATAGTGTTCAGAAATCTGCTTTTGGTGTAACCACCAGCATAGATAATTCGCGTCATGGTGATGTGAGTTGAATAATAGGCCAACGACACTGCCGCTATGGGCAACGTTCAGGCCATAAATGCCTGTCTGTTCAACCAGATTACGCAGATGATCAAAACAGGGCTTTGGTAATATCGATTGGTTGGCGATAGCGCTTAATGTGCAGGCTTCTCCAAGGCGATAGTTATCATGTCGCTGATTAGCTGTATTAAATTGCAACCATGCTTGTTGCAATAAAGAAGCGTTATCCCACAATTGTGAGTGACGATCCCGTTGATGATATTCTTCTGTCAAAATAGTTTGTGAACTTTCCAGCAGCAAAATATCGATATCCGGTTGCCAATTGAAAGAAATTCGGGTCTGGGCGGTGAGGTGATCAAATAAGGTTAATTGTTTAAATATTGTGCTGTCAGTGGGTTCCAGTTTGACACAAAGTTGTGCCAGCTCCTTACTATTCAGTGACTTCCCCAGTAATCTGGCGGTGGCTTGTGCAGTAGCAGCAATATCCGCTGTGCTGCTGGCCATGCCTTTGGCGAGAGGAATTGTTGATTGATATTCAATGCGCAAACCGAAAGTTAATTCAGGAGGTTCCTGCCAGTAATCCAGCAGTAAATTTACCATCTGACGCATACGTGGTCGTTCATTTAGTATAGGAACGCCTTCACTGACAGAAACACAACTGAACCAATTGACTGGGCAGGAAATTAACTTTTCTCCACCGAGCAGCCAGCCTTGCAGAAGTTCTCCGCAGGAAGCGGGGCAAGTGGCTTCAGCCATAGGCAAAAACCTGCTTCATGGCTGCGATCAGATGCTGATTTTCCCATTCACTGCGTACCGCTACGCGATAATAACGTTCGCCTAGTCCTGCATAGTTTTTACAATGGCGAATTAATACCCGATGTTTAAGCAGGGCGTGCCATAAATCAACACAGGGTTTATTGCAGCGAAAGAACAAAAAATTAGCCGATGGCGGCCAGACAGTCAGTTCAGTAAAAGCTGAAAGCTGAGTCCATAGATAATGTTGCTGTGATTTTAGCCATTGATGTGTAGCAGCAATATAATCATGTTCATCAAACAAAATTTCACCAACCCGCGCAGCAAAGGTGTTGATTGACCACGGTTTACGCCGATTTTTCATCTCAGCAATTCCCATTGTATTTCCGCTGACTAAATAGCCCAAACGTAACCCAGGAATGGCGAAAAATTTTGTCATTGAACGCAGTATATAGAGGTGTTCAGTGGCCGCAATTTGGGGAATCAACCCTCGGTTATCAGGCAGAAAATCAATAAAGGATTCATCGACAATCAGTGAGATCCCTTGGTTCTCACAATATTCCACCAATGATTGCATAAACTGGCTGTCTGGCATTAATCCGGTGGGATTATTGGGCGTGGTTATAAAAACACAATCGGGTTGGATCGAGGAGAGCGTATTTAACAGGCGTAAATCTGGTTGAAATCCAGTTTCTTCTGTTAATGGATAGTCAATGATCTCTGTTCCAACTTGTTGCAAGGCACGCCGATATTCGGCAAAACTTGGGGTAATAAGTAGTGCTCGCTTGGGATGGAGATAACGGGCGACAGCATAGATTAGTTCTGTTGCGCCGTTGCCTGCCATCACCGACATGTAACCGCATTGATGGGCCTTGGCGATTGCCTGATGTAGGTGGCGATATTCCACATCTGGATATTTTTCGATATCGGCAAGGCTATTTTTGATCAACGCCTTAACCCGTTCCGGTGCGCCCAGCGGATTGATATTGGCGCTGAAATCAATAAGCGTATTAGCGGGAAGACCATATTGCTCGGCAACGCCAAGGATATTGCCACCATGCTCACTCATTAAATTGCTCCATCAGTGGAAAGAAAAGAGAGAGTTGCCCCCAGATTAACCACCTCACCAATCACAATCAGCGCTGGTGCATGCAGATTCTGTTCTTCCGCTTTTGCAGTCAGAGTTTCTAGTGTGCCTATGACGCTCTTTTGTTTGGGCTGACTAGCGTACATGATCACTGCCGCAGGTGTTTCGGGAGATTTGCCATATAGCATTAATTGTTGGCAAATTTCTTTCAGGCGGGTCATTCCCATCAGAATAATCAATGTTCCTTCCAATTGAGCGAGTACTTCCCAGTTCTGTTGCTCATTACCCTGAGAAGTATGCCCTGTCACGACATGGAAACTAGATGCGTAATTGCGGTGGGTGACAGGAATACCAGCATAGGCCAATCCACCAATTGAAGAACTGATCCCCGGAACGACTTCAAATTTGATACCATGTTGTGCCAGTACTTCCGCTTCTTCTGCCCCGCGGCCAAAGACATAGGGATCGCCCCCTTTCAGGCGAACAACCTGTTTTCCCGCCTGTGCATGTTTTACCAGAATTTGATTAATCTCTTCCTGTGGAATGGGATGGTAATCATGTTCTTTTCCAACATTAATGATTTCACAATGATCAGGTAC
Source organism: Xenorhabdus vietnamensis (assembly GCF_002127535.1). Lineage (GTDB taxonomy): Bacteria > Pseudomonadota > Gammaproteobacteria > Enterobacterales > Enterobacteriaceae > Xenorhabdus > Xenorhabdus vietnamensis. The sequence continues at coordinate 68,935 of NZ_MUBJ01000022.1, read as the reverse complement.
TTGAGCAATGAGTTCAGAGTTGACGAGACGGTCATGAACAATCACATCTGCCGATTGAATACAATGCAGTCCTTTGACCGTGATTAAACCAGCATCACCGGGGCCGGCACCCACTAACCACACATTGCCTTTATTCATTGGATTACCTCTATGGGTTTAAAATATAAATAATGAAAGAGAGGGAAAAGTATTTTAATCATGATCACTAAGTCGGTTTATTTATTCTGACTTATGCTTTAGCTAATTGTTTTTTTGATGCTCTTTTTTTTGCATTTATTAATGGTATTATTTAAATCTCAATTTTTTGATAATTATTACTTCAATGTGGTGTGGGATAGTTTGATTTACATCAATATTCGTATTTTTAAATGTGAATTATTTTCAAGGTGAATTCTATTTTCTATTGAAAATATTTACTAATAGGAATGTTTTTTAATCTTATTGATGGGTGTTTTTTATTTTCTTATTAAAATTCAATATATTAGATTTGTGTTGTTGATTAATGTATTTATGGTTGTATATTAATTTTTATTTTCTTTATTATAAAAACATGGCTTATAATTTAAGAATTATGAACAGGATCACAAAAGTAATTATGGGTGTTTTTATAAAAATAAAAAATGTGTATTTTAAAATAAACCTATTTTCTATCTCTTGAGATGTAATTAATTTCGTGATGATGATTTTTTATAACAAGGCTTAATTTATTGAAAAATAAAGAAACTATTGTTGTCTATATTATTCATGAAATATTAATTGTTTTATTAAAGAAGAATTAAAAGACTTTTATTTGATAAATATCAATGAATGAGAATGTTAGTTTTAGTTTTTAATATCAATACTGGTTTAGCGCTAATGTCAGTTGAACACCGATGTTAGTTGAACACCAATGCAGGGTTTAAATATTTTGGGGCAAGCACATGCAACAGAAATATGCTTTTGTCATTGCTGGTACAGGCAGCGGATGTGGAAAGACGACAGTTTCGTTGGGCATCATGCGAGCTTTGATGAACCGTTCATTGCGGGTACAGCCGTTTAAAATCGGGCCTGATTATCTGGATGGCGGCTGGCATCGTGCTGTGACTGGCATGGTTTCGCATAACCTTGATGCTTTTATGCTCCCCGAACCCATTTTGAATGGGTTGTTTAACCAAGCCATGATTAATCAAGATATTGCAGTTATTGAAGGGGTTATGGGGCTATATGATGGCTATGGCACTAACCCTAACTATTGCAGTAGCGCAGCGATGGCAAAACAGCTTGGCTGTCCGGTGGTTTTATTGGTGGATGGCAAGGCGGTGTCTACTTCGGTTGCGGCTACGGTCATGGGGTTCCAGCAATTTGATCCGGCGGTCAATATTGTGGGAGTGCTGATAAATCGCGTCAACCGGGATAGTCATTTTCAGTTATTGAAGCAGGCGATTGAACATTATTGCGGTATTCCCGTTTTGGGACGAATCCCTGTAATGCCTGATATTGCACTGCCTTCTCGCCATCTTGGGCTGATTCCGGCACGAGAACAAGGCAATCAGTATGATAAAGGCAGCCAACACAATGAAAATGCTCGCCGTGATGAATGCTGGTCTCGCCTTGCTCAACAGATTGAAGCTTCGGTAGATTTGGATAAATTGCTGACATTGACTCAGCTATCTTCTTTGCCAAAAGGAAATATCGATTCCCTTGTAAACCCCTCGGTAGGGCAAGGTTTGACGCTGGCTTTGGCAGAAGATGAAGCATTCCACTTTTATTATCCCGATAACTTGCTGTTATTGGAAAAAGCAGGTGTGACTATCAAACGTTTCAGTCCCCTGCATGATCACCAGTTGCCCACATGCCAGATGATCTATCTGGGCGGGGGATATCCTGAAATCTATGCTCAGACTTTATCTTCCAATTACGCCATGCATGAAGCATTACGTCGGGCACATCAAAAAGGTATTCCCATTTATGCGGAATGCGGTGGTCTGATGTATCTCGGTGATGCCCTGATTGATGCAGATGGTGTGCGGCATAACATGGTGGGGTTGATTGCCGGTGAGAGTCAGATGAGAGATCACCTGCAACGCTTTGGTTACTGCGAAGCTACGGCAATGTGCGATACGTCTTTAGTGGCTAAAGGGGAAACTCTGCGTGGGCATGAATTCCATTACTCGGATTTTATCACGACTCAGCCGCCCATTTTTCAGTGTGTCAAATGGTGTGATGTTCCAATACCAAAAGGGACACTCAAAAAAGCGCAGAAAAACTGGCTGGGTGGTTACCAGAATGGCAATACGCTGGCGGGTTATCTGCATATTCATTTTGCCCAACGTCCCGGTTTGCTTCATCGCTGGCTGATGATGGCACGGAGGCTGTTATGACAGTCTTACTGTGGTTTGTGGCTTTTATTCTGGACATGAAGTTGGGCGATCCCCCTCATTGGCCGCATCCCGTACGCTGGATGGGGAGTCTTATCAATCAAACTGAACAGTTTATCCGCCGGATTTGCCAAACCGACACCGGTTTGAAATGGGGCGGTGTACTGTTATGGCTGGTAGTCGTGGGAAGCGTCTGGCTGATGAGCTATTGGGTGTTGCAATTGGCCTATGGTACGGCGTTTTGGCTAGGGTGTTTAATTGAAATTTGGCTGATTTATACCGTGCTGGCAGGGCGTGGTTTAAGTGAGGCGGCAAATGCGGTTTATCAGGCCTTGCGGCAGGGAGATTTGCTGACCAGCCGTGAGCAGCTTTCCAAAATTGTCGGGCGGGAGACCTCTCAATTACAAGTACCACAAATCAGCCGAGCCACTATTGAAACCGTGGCAGAAAACAGTGTGGATGGCGTAATTGCACCATTGTTCTTCTTGATGCTTGGTGGTGCTCCACTTGCTATGGCCTATAAGGCAATCAATACCCTCGATTCAATGGTTGGCTATAAAACCCCCCGTTATCGGGCGCTGGGGATGTTTTCAGCGCGTATGGATGATATGGCGAATTGGCTGCCTGCGCGTTTGGGCTGGCTTCTGCTGGCAATGGCTGCGAAATGGCAGGGGTTGGATTTTCGACAGGCGCTGCGTATTGGCTGGCGTGATCGCTATCAACACAGTAGCCCTAACAGCGGCTGGTCGGAAGCCACAGTAGCAGGGGCATTGGGCATTCGTCTTGGCGGGCCGAATGTTTATTTTAACCAGCGCGTTGAAAAGCCGTGGATTGGTGATGCGAAACGTGAGGTCACACCTGACGATATTCCACAGTCTGTTCAAATGATGATGGTGGCATCAGTAATGGCGCTGCTGCTGTTTGCGCTGCTGCACAGCTTGAGCAGCTCGATAGATAGCTTGGTCAGTGTGACGGTATAGGGAGGAAACAGCATGAGCAATTACATCCAACAACCGCAACAGATTGAAAGAAATAGTTTCGACATCATCAGCCGACTTATTTGCGAATCTCGTCCTGATTATCGTTTTATAGACGCGGATCAAGAAGCGGTGATCAAACGGGTGATCCATACTACTGCCGATTTTGATTGGCTGGATATTCTCTATTTTTCCCCTGATATTTTTCGCCTCATTCGTGACGGTATTTTGCGTGGCTGTACGTTATATACCGATACAACAATGGCGTTGTCTGGCATCAATAAAACCCGCTTGGCTCAGTACGGTAGCGAATGTCGTTGTTATGTCAGCGATCCCCGCACCATTCAAATGGCAAAAGCACAGCAAATAACACGTTCAATGGCAGCTGTTGATCTGGCCCTGCAAGAATCAGGGGAGAAGATTTTTGTCTTTGGCAATGCCCCGACTGCGCTGTTTCGCTTGATGGAACATCAATCTGCACCGATTGCTGTCGTCGGTGTCCCCGTCGGTTTTGTTGGCGCGGAGGAATCAAAGCGTGCCCTTATCAATAGCGGATTACATTGCATTGCAGCAAAAGGGCGCAAGGGAGGCAGCAATATTGCAGCTGCCATTATCAACGCCATTCTTTACCGGATGCCATCGGATGCCGGAGGTGAGGCGTGAGTGAAATCTGTAATCAGCAAATTATTGATGATAAACAAGCCGATGGCCTCGGAACGGTTTGGCACAGAGGCAAACAATATCGTAAAGGCTACACCACCGGATCTTGTGCTACCGCTGCTGCTAGGGTCGCTGCGTTGATGATCTTGCGCCAGCAGATTATTCATCAGGTTTCGATTGTTACGCCCTCAGGTGTCACATTGGCCTTGAATGTTGAACAACCCTTGATTGAAGGGCAACAGGCGATTGCGGCGATCCGCAAAGATGGTGGCGACGATGTGGATGCAACCCACGGAATGCTGATTTTTGCCCGTGTTTCCCTCAATGATAGCGGCGTAATCACACTGGATGGCGGCGAAGGTGTTGGCAGGGTAACACGAGTGGGGGTCGGTTTACCTATTGGTTGGGCGGCTATTAATAAAACCCCGCGGCATACCATTGAGGAAACGGTGCGGGAAGTGATTGGCCCGCACCGTGGGGCTGATATCGTCATTTTTGCGCCGGAAGGTGAGGAGCGGGCGAAGAAAACCTATAACGACAGATTGGGAATTAAAGGAGGGATTTCGATTATCGGCACGACAGGCATTGTAACGCCGATGTCGGAAGAGAGCTGGAAACGTTCTCTGGCGCTTGAATTGGAGGCCAAACGTGCCAGCGGGTTGGATCGCGTTATTTTTGTGCCGGGCAATCATGGTGAACGTTTTGTCAGTCAACAGTTGGGCATTGATGCTAATTGTGTCGTCACAATGAGCAATTTCGTCGGTTATATGTTGCAAGAAGCGGTGCGTTTGGAATTCCGTCATGTAGTGCTGGTAGGGCATGTCGGCAAGTTGGTGAAAATCGCTGCCGGTATTTTTCATACCCACAGCCATATTGCTGACGGAAGGATGGAAACGCTGATCGCTAATCTGGCCTTGATGGGGGCCCCTTTTGAACTGATTCAGGCGGTGGATCAATGTGATACCACCGAAGCAGCCATTGAATTGATAGCTGAACAAGGCTGGCAGAGGGTGTATCACCAAATTGCCCAGAAAATCTGCTGGCGTATCAATCAGATGTTGCGTTTTGCCAGTGGCAAACCGCAGTGTGACGCCATTCTGTTCTCCTTTGATAACCAAGTGTTGGGCTGCAATCGGCCTGTGGACGAGATTGTGAAGGATTTTGGGGAGGATTGCCGATGATCACCGTTGTTGGTATTGGCCCCGGAGCCGCTGCAAACCAAACGTTGGCTGCGCTGGATGCGATCAAACAGGCAGAAGTGTTAGTGGGTGGAAAACGTCATCTTGCCGAATTCCCCCATTTCAGTGGTGAAACCCGCTGTTTGAATGCGGATATGGATAGATTGATGCAGTGGCTCGAAAAAAACCAGCATCGTCATATTGTCGTGCTGGCTTCGGGTGATCCCCTCTTTTATGGCATTGGTAAACGAATTACTGAGCATTTTTCTGAGCTGCATGCTGGCAGAAAAAACTCCTACAGACAAAACATTCGCATTATCTCTGGTATCAGTTCGATCCAGTATCTGTGTGCCCATATTTTGCTGGATATGAACGACATTTACCTCACCAGCAGCCACGGACGCAAACCGGATTTTGACTGGCTGCTGCGACACGAAAAAATCGCCATGGTAACGGATGACGTCATTGGCCCTTACCAGATTGCACAAGAAATTCTGGCACGAGGGCAGCAACGCCGCATGGTGATTGGTGAAAATTTATCTCAGGAACATGAGCAAATTATGTATTTGAATGCAGAACAGGTCGTTCAACGCGGCGACATTGATTATGGCCTGAATGTAGTCGTTATCTTGAATGGTAGTGATCTTGAATGATGGAGATCCTGAATGAAAGATGAACTGTTTTTGCGTGGTCATCGCATCCCAATGACCAAAGAAGTGGTTAGGGCACTGGCGTTGGAACGGCTGGAATTGGAAAACGCCTGTCGCTTTATTGATGTTGGTGCAGGCACTGGCAGCGTCAGTATTGAAGCAGCATTGCGCTATCCCACATTGGATATCCTCGCCATTGAGCGTAAAGAAGAAGCGCTGTTACTGCTTGCTGAGAATGTTCGGCATTTTGGTTGCCATAGAGTTCGAATCCAGTCTGGGGTTGCCCCAGTGCCATTGGACAACACCGCAGATGCCATTTTCATTGGCGGAACTGGTGGGAGTCTGACGGAAATTATTGATTGGGCGCTGGTACACCTGAATTCAGGCGGACGCTTGGTGATGACTTTTATCTTGCTGGAAAATTTTACGCAAGCATTGTCGCATCTGAAATCCTGTCAGGTGGCTGTGTTGGATGGGCGTGAAATTCAGGTGGGAGAACTGACGGCATTGGGACAAGGGCATTATTTCAAACCCAACAATCCCACCTATTTGCTGTCCTGCCAGAAAGAGTCTGAACAAGGGATTTTGGCAAGAGAGGCATTGGTAAGAGGAGCAGGATAATGTCTGAATATATTAATTCCGAACAGATCGATTCCGAACAGATTGATAAAGCCAGTTTTGATACTGCAAAAGTCTGGTTTGTTGGTGCGGGACCGGGGGATAAGAGCCTGATTACCCTAAAAGGCTATCAATTGTTACAGCAGGCTCAAGTAGTGATTTATGCCGGTTCGCTAGTTAATAGGGAGTTACTGGAATATTGCCGGGCAGATGCCGAATGCCATGACAGCGCAGGGATGACATTGCCGGAAATCACGGCATTGATGGTCAACAGTGTGAAAGCCGGCAAATTGGTGGTTCGTCTGCAAACGGGGGATTTATCGCTGTTTGGCTCTATTCGTGAACAAGCTGAAGAGCTGGCAAATCACGATATTGGTTTTGTTTCTGTGCCGGGAGTGAGTTCGTTTCTTGGCGCGGCTGCGCAGTTGGGTGTGGAATACACAGTGCCCGAAGTTGCGCAAAGTTTGATTATTACCCGCATGGAAGGCCGGACTCCGATGCCACCACGGGAAACGTTGGAGGCTTTTGCCGCCCACCAGACTTCAATGGCGATTTTTCTTTCGGTACAGAACATTGCGCAGGTTGTTGAGCGGTTGATTCAAGGGGGATATGGGCAGCAAACACCTGTTGCCGTAGTTTACAAGGCAACTTGGCCGGATTGCCAGACTGTGCGGGGGACATTGGAGACGATTGCTGAACAGGTACGCAACGCCGGCATTTGTAAAACTGCCTTGATCTTGGTGGGGAATTTTCTTGGGGAAGAGTATCACTACTCAAAATTGTATGATGCGAGGTTCAGCCATGAATACCGTAGCGCCTAACAAATTTACTTCTGCCAGAACTGCTGTTGGCAGAGCTACAGCTAAAAAAGCCAGTTTAAATAGATCGGTTCTGAATAAATCTGTTCTGAATAAAGCAATCGTAAATAAAGAATATGCCTTGTTTTGCCTGACGGAAGGAGGCATAGCGCTGGCTCGTCGTTTGCAATCCCATTTGGCGATGGATTGTTTCACTTCTCCTGAATTGCTGGAGAGTGAATTTATGGATGCGGACAGCGGATTCATGGCTTTTGAGGATGGTTTTGCCAGTACGGTACGCAAGGCATTCATTCAATACGGCGCATTGATCATGATTGGCGCGACGGGGATTGCCATTCGGGTTATCGCTCCTCTGCTCAAGGACAAAATGACCGATCCGGCGGTTGTCGTGCTGGATGAAAAAGGACAGTTTGCCATCAGTTTACTGTCGGGGCATATGGGAGGTGCGAATAAGCTGGCACAACAGATTGCAGATATTCTTGATGGTCAGGCGGTGATCACGACTGCAACAGATGTTAACCAAGTCGCAGCACTGGATATGTTATCGCAACAAATTGACGGAGAAATGGAAAATTTCCGTACCAACGTTAAAACCGTCAATCAAATGCTGGCTAATGGCAAGCGGGTAGGAATTTGGTGGCATCCATCCTTGCGTTGCGAAAAAGATCGCTACGATACGCGTGGATTTATTCCCGTTGATGCTCTGGATGATCGGCCTGAACTGGATGCTTTGGTATACGTCAGTTATGAACGGACAAATCTGGTATTGGCAATTCCTACCTTTAAATTAATCCCTCGTCGCATTGTTGCGGGAATTGGTTGCCGACGTGGAGTGAAAGCAGAACGTCTCACAGAATTGTTGGAACACCATCTGGCGGAGTACAGTTTTGAACCTTTGGCGCTAAAAGCCGTTGGCAGTATCGAATTGAAAAAAGCCGAGCCTGCATTAATCCAATTGGCAGAAAAATGCCAAATTCCATTCCAAATTTTCTCTGTTAATCAGCTTGCCCAGTGTGAACAAGAATTTCCGGTCTCTGAATTTGTCCGAAAAACGGTGGGCATAGGCTGTGTTTCCCAACCCGTGGCTTGGCTGATGAGTCAAGGGCACTTGGTTGGCCATACCCTGCGTGAGCAGGGCGTCACCATCACATTAGGAGTATTGCATCCATGTTAACTGTCATTGGAATTGGCCCCGGCAGCGAAGCCATGATGACGCAGGAAGCGATTGCAGCATTGAAAGCGGCTGACATCGTGGTGGGTTACAAAACCTATACCCATCTGGTGAAACCGCTGGTGGGCGATAAAGAAATTATCAAAACCGGCATGTGCAAAGAGATTGAACGCTGCCAGATAGCCATTGAGCTGGCAGAGCAGGGCAAAAATGTGGCGATGGTTTGTAGCGGTGATGCGGGCATTTATGGCATGGCTGGCTTGATCTTGGAATTGGTCAGCCAGCAAAAACGTAATGTGGAAGTTCGGCTGGTGGCAGGTGTCACGGCAAGTACGGCTTGCGCCACCTTGCTTGGTGCGCCGTTGATGCATGATTTTTGTCATATCAGCCTGAGTGATTTGCTTACACCGTGGGAGGTGATTGAAAAACGGGTGAAGGCTGCGGCAGAAGCTGATTTTGTGGTCTGTTTCTACAATCCCCGTAGCCGTGGGCGGGAAGAGCATTTGGCACGGGCATTTTCCTTGATGGCTCCGTGGAAATCAGCAGAAACTCCTGTGGGTGTGGTGAAAGCTGCGGGGCGTAAACATGAGGATAAATGGCTGACGACTTTTGGAGCAATGGATTTTTCCCGCGTTGATATGCGCAGTCTGGTGATTGTGGGTAATCAGTCAACCTACATTCGTGATGGGCTGATGATCACGCCGAGAGGGTACAAGCTATGAAACGGCCGCTGATTCACATTTTTGGCGGTACGAGCGATGCCCGCCAAATTTGTGTGATGATGGATATTGCCGGCATAGATTATTGCTTGTCAGTGGCTACCCCAACGGGAGCGCAGCAGTCAAGGGGGATTCGCGGTAAAATTGCCATCGGTAGGATGGAGGCCGAAGCCATGATCGAGTACCTGCAAAAGCAGGGAGTGAGAATGGTAATTGATGCTTCTCATCCTTATGCCGAACGTCTGAGCCAAAATATTGTCAGCGCTTGCCAGACGTTGGATGTTCCTCTCATCCGTTATATCCGTCCCAGCGATATTGATGCCATTGAGCATCCTCTCATTCATAAAGTGGCAACCCTTGAGAAGGCGTGTGAAGTGGCAGCCAATTTGGGAACCCGCATTTTGCTGACTACCGGCAGCAAGCAATTGCCGGATTATGTAACCCACTTACAAGGAAAAACCGTGCTGGCTCGTGTATTGCCGACAACGGAAGTTTTGGCGACGTGCGAATCCTGTGGCCTGTCAGTCGATCAAATTTTTGCCTTGAAAGGCCCATTCAGTGCCGATTTCAATCGGGCATTTTACCAATTTTGTCAGGCGGAGGTCGTGATTACCAAAGAGTCAGGTGAACAAGGTGGTTTCAAGGAAAAAATCGAGCCATGTCTTTCTCTCGGTTTGCCCTGCATCGTGCTTTGTCGTCCAGAGGAGCAATTTGGTGGTAAAGGGATCACGCAGGCCAATGGGTTGGAAGCAATGGCGAGGTTATTGGCGAATGTTTGAAGGCCAGCAAATAGACCGATAAGGAAGAGCAAAATGAAAAAAGCACTATTGGTTATAAGTTTCGGCACCAGCTATCCCGAAACACTCAAAAACAATATTGAAACCTGTGAGCAGCAATTGGCATCAGTTTTTCCGGACAGGGAACTATTTCGGGCATTTACCTCTGGCATGATCATTCGTAAATTGCGTCAGCGCGATGGCATTCACATTGATAATCCCCATGACGCGCTGACCAGACTACATCACGCGGGCTATAGTGATGTTGCTGTTCAATGCCTGCATATCATTAATGGCGATGAATACGAAAAGGTACTTCGTGAGGTTGAGAAATTCCGTCCCCGCTTTAAACGGTTAGTGTTGGGTGCTCCATTACTCAGCCACTTTAATGATTACCTGCAATTGATGCGGGCGCTGCGCCACCAGCTTCCCCGGCTGGCGGAGAATGAATGTGTCGTCTTTATGGGACACGGCACAACACACCATGCCTTTTCCGCTTATGCCTGTCTGGATCACCTGATGAGCCACTACCATTTTCCGGCACGGGTAGGTGCGGTCGAAAGTTATCCCGAACTTCCCCTAATCATCAAAGGATTAAAAGAGCAGAAGATCCGCAAAGTTTATCTGATGCCATTGATGTTGGTGGCCGGCGATCATGCTACTAATGATATGGCTTCGAATGAAGAAGATTCCTGGAAATCACAGTTGGAGAACGCGGGGATCGTGGCTATTCCCTGGTTACAGGGTTTGGGGGAAAACCCAATGATCCGTCAGATGTTTGTCGATCATCTGGTTTACGCGCTGAGTGATGAATGATGAGGAGAAAGTCGAATGAACGGAAAAGCAAAAGCAGGAAAACTGTATGTCATGGGCGTTGGCCCCGGTGCCAGTGACCTGATTACTGTACGGGCGGCGCGTATTCTTTCTGAGCTTGATGTGATCTATACCCCAACGGGGAAAAAAGGTGCCCAAAGCCTCGCCCATTCCATTATTGAAGAATATCTTTCACCGAAAACCGAAGTCTGTACTTATCATTTTTTAATGAAAGCTGACATGGCAGCAAAAAAAGCTGTGTGGAATGAAGTGGCGCAAACCTTGAAAGAGGACGTGATCAGCGGCAGGAAAGTCGGTTTTATCACTTTGGGAGATCCCATGCTGTTCAGCACATGGGTATTTATTTTGGAACGGATGAACTCTCCATCATGGTTGGAAATTGTACCGGGGATCACCTCATTTTCAGCCATTTCCGCTGTCAGCATGATGCCATTGGCGATGGAAGATCAAACCTTGGCGGTCATTTCCTGTACCGCTTCTGAAGCCGTCTTAGAGCAAGCATTGCTCAACCACGACTGTATTGTCCTGATGAAAGTGTATTCACGTTTTCCCCTGATACGTGATCTATTGCATCGTCACAATTTATTGGAACATGCACTGATGATGGCAGATGCCACTTTACCGACAGAACGGTGTTGGCGCGATCTTGCCACACAGCCCCTTAGCGAAAAAGGTTGGGAGAACGAGTTATCGTATTTTTCAACGATTTTGATTAATAAAAACTGGAAATTATCAAAGTGAGTAATACAAAGCAGGATCGAATATGCGCTGACATGGGTAGATGATCAAAAATATGCATCCGCAAAATAATAAGGAAAAAATACAATGGCGTTATCGCTGATGGTTCAGGGAACAGCATCTGATGTAGGCAAAAGTGTGCTGGTAGCGGGGTTTTGTCGAATATTTTCACAGGATGGTTATCGTTGCACTCCCTTTAAATCCCAGAATATGGCACTTAATTCAGGGATTACCGCAGATGGTAAAGAGATGGGACGGGCGCAGATATTTCAGGCAGAAGCCGCAGGGATTGCGCCGGATGTGCGCATGAATCCTGTGCTGTTGAAACCCACCAGCGATCGCAAGGCTCAGGTGGTTTTTATGGGGAAAGTGATGTGCAGCATGAATGCAGTGGAATATCACGAATATAAGCCCCAATTGCTCCAGCAGATTTTGATGGCATATAACGGATTGGCGGCAGAAACGGACATCATGGTATTGGAAGGGGCAGGCAGCCCGGCAGAGATTAATCTGCGTGATCGCGATATCGTCAACATGGGCATGGCCGAATTGGTGGATACACCTGTAATTCTGGTGGCAGATATTGATCGTGGTGGTGTGTTCGCGTCCATCTACGGTACCTTGGCTTTGCTCAAACCTGAGGAAAAAGCCCGGATCAAGGGAGTGATCATCAATAAATTCCGCGGTGATGTGTCTTTGTTGCAATCAGGAATCGATCAGATCGAAGCCTTGACTCAAGTACCGATATTAGGAGTTTTGCCGTGGCTGGATCTCGATCTGGAAGATGAAGACAGCGTTGCCTTGCAGGTGGGTAAATATGATCAGCAGAAACAAAAAACAGAAGATTGTCTGGATATTGCTGTCATTCAATATCCCCATATCGCTAATTTCACGGATTTCAATGCGCTGGCTGTTCAACCGGATGTGCATTTGCGTTATGTCTCCGAGCCTTCTGAACTGCAATGTGCTGATCTTATTATTCTTCCCGGCAGCAAGAATACTTTGGGAGATTTGGCATGGTTGAAAGCTCAGGGGTTTGATCAGGCAATTATCAAGGCCCGTCAGGAAAATATGCCGATTATCGGGATCTGTGGGGGGTATCAAATGTTGGGTAAGCAGATCGTGGATGCAGTGGAATCCGGCTTAAACCAAATGACAGGTTTGGGATTATTGGATACTGAAACAACATTTGCCAGTGAAAAACAGACCGCACAGGTCAGGGGCATCGTGGTGCCTGCATTATCAGGTATGTTGAAATTATGCAGTGATCAACCGATTGCGGGTTATGAGATTCATATGGGAACTACGCGGCTTGGTGAGCGAGCCGCGCCTTTTGCCAAAATGCATTTGCATAATGGCGAAGAGAAAATCTGGTTTGATGGTGCTGTTGCTCAGGATGGTTTAGTGATGGGAAGCTACTTGCATGGTTTGTTTGATCAAAATACGTTCACCCGTCCACTATTAAACCAATTGCGTATAAGAAAAGGCTTCGTTCCACTGGAAAATGTTGCCTTTAATTATGTCTGGCATAAGGAAAAACAGTTCAACATATTGGCTGCCAGTATGCGTGAGCATCTGAATATCTCACGGATTTATCAATTAATGAATGAACATAAATAATGTCTTATCTCAAATTACCAAGAGAGAATTTAGGTAAAGTAGAGCATTATTGTGGTGTATTTCTGTGAGATAACATTTTGCACGATGGAGTCATGCCATGATTCTGGTAACAGGTGGTGCCCGCAGTGGCAAGAGCCGCCACGCTGAGCGCCTGCTTGCTGAACAATGCGAGCAGGTATTGTATATCGCTACGGCGCAGGTCACGGATGATGAGATGGCGGCTCGTATTGAGCAGCATAAACAGGAGCGTCCGGCACATTGGCGAACTTGGGAAGGTCATCAGGATTTAGGTTTTGTCATCCGCCAGCACCGCCAGCTCCAAGAGGGCGTTATAGTAGAATGTGTCACCACATTGATTGCCAATTTATTGTTTGATCTATCGGGCGGTATATCACCTGATGAACTTGATTTCGCATCATTGGAGGTGTTTATTCATCATCAGCTCGATGACCTGATTGATGCCAGCTTGATGTGTCCGATGCCGGTGTGTTTGGTGACCAATGAGTTAGGAATGGGCATCACACCTGAAAATCGTTTGGCACGCCATTTTGTCGATATTGCCGGGCGTGCTAATCAAAAACTGGCACGGGCTGCGAAAGAAGTCTGGTTGATGGTGTCAGGCATTGGAGTGAAGATTAAATGAAACCGCATCTTTTTTGGGCCACATTACAGTTTATGACACGGCTTCCGATCCCGGAAAAATGGGCAGAAGGCATCGATTTTCGTCATTATTGGCGGGGAGTTCCTTATTTCCCGTTGGTCGGGTTGATTATTGGTTGTTTGGCTGGCCTGCTATCACTTGCTGTCAGTCAGTCGGGTGGGGGAATGTATATCGGTGCGATTGGTTATGTGCTGGCTTTGGCTTTTTTGACCGGAGGATTGCATTTAGATGGGTTGGCTGATTCTTGTGATGGGCTTTTTTCTGCTCGCCAACGCGAAAAAATGCTGGAGATCATGCTTGATAGCCGGCTCGGTACTTATGGTGGTGTCGGGTTAATTTTCTGTATTGTCACCAAAATATTAGCTGTCGTTGAATTATCTTATCATCCCCCTTTTTACTTGTTTGCTTTGCTGGTGTGTGCCCCGATTGTTGGGCGCACAGCCGTGGTGCTTTTAATGTATAAGCAACCTTATGCCCGTGAAAGTGAGGGTATGGGAAGCAGTTATATTGGCAAAATTACTCCCTCTGCAACTGCGCTGACTTTGTTGGGTGGTGCTGCATTGGTGATGGTATTAGGAAACTGGAAAGCCTTATTGGCAATGATGGTGTCATTGCTTGTGATTTATGGTCTTGCTCTCTATTTCAATTATCGTCTTGGCGGGCAAACGGGCGATACGTTGGGGGCTTCCATTGAAGTGGGAGAAGTTACTTTTTTGTTGGCGATGATTTGGCAATAAACAAAGTCAATCTGGAGAAAATAATCAGATGCGATTGTTTCTCGTTCGACATGGGCAGACACAAGCCAATATTGATGGTGTTTTTTGTGGCAAAACCGATTTGCCTTTGACTGAAATTGGGGTGCAACAGGGACAACAAGTCGCTGTGGCACTGAAAAATATCACTTTTCAATCTATCCGCTGTAGTGAAATGCAGCGAGCACAACAAACAGCGCAAATCATTTCCCAATCAGACATATCAAATGGATCAAACATAACTGAATCAAACATAACTGGATCAAACATAATAAGTGATCAGCGTCTTAATGAGTTGAATTTTGGGGGCTGGGAACTGCGTCATCACGAAAACATTGCTAATGAGGAACCACAGGCTTGGTCACGTTGGTTATCAGACTGGCAAAACGGTTGCCCAACCGGAGGAGAGCCATTCCGGCATTTTTCAGCACGGGTGGAGGAATACATTGAAGAGTTGTGTTCTGCGACTGCTTTGGCAAATCATCTGATAGTTGCTCATCAGGGAGTTTTAGGCGTGATGATTGCCAAATTGCTTAAATTACCGATAACCGCCATGTGGTCTTTTCCCTTCCAGCAAGGCGCTTACAGTATCGTTGATATTCATGCGGAATTTACCATTTTGCGAGTATTCAATGCCCGGACAGAATTCTGGCTGGAGCAATAAACATGGCACTACAATCGTTGATTGATGCGATCCAGCCTTTGAATCAGGAAAATATGGCAAAAGCAGCACGACATATTGACAGCCTGCTTAAGCCATTGGGGAGTTTGGGGCGTCTTGAAGAATTAGCAATACATTTATCTGGTATGCCGGGTATTTCAAGTCTGAAAAACCTGCAAAAAGAGATTATTGTCATGTGCGCTGATCATGGGGTGTATGACGAAGGTGTGGCTATTTCACCTAAAAACGCTACAGCTATACAGGCACGCAATATGTTAAAAGGGTTAACTGGTGTTTGTGTACTGGCTAAAAACAGCAGAACGCATGTTTTACCTGTGGATATTGGCATTGATTGTGATCCAATTGAACAAATGCTCTCTCTTAAACTCGCGCGGGGTAGCGGTAATATTGCCCAAGGTGCCGCGATGGATTACGAACAAGCTGAAATGTTGTTGCTGGCAAGCGCACAATTGGTACAACAGCGCATTGCAGAAGGAATAACGGTATTTGGCATTGGCGAGATGGGTATTGCCAATACGACTTCTGCTGCTGCGGTTATCAGTGTCCTGACAGGAAGTGATCCCTGTGATGTGGTGGGGCTGGGCGCTAATTTGCCTCTTGAGCGACTGATGCATAAACAATCCATTGTACGGCGGGCTATTGTCATCAATCAGCCGGATAACAAAAACGCGATTGATGTGTTGGCAAAGGTGGGAGGGTTTGAGCTTGTAGGCATGGCTGGCGTGATTCTGGGGGCGGCTGCGGCTGGCGTACCAGTGGTACTTGATGGTTTCTTGTCGTATGCGTCAGCATTGGCTGTGTGTCAGATATCCCCCATTGCACGGGATTATTGTATTCCGTCCCATATGTCAGCAGAAAAAGGTGCGGCGCTGGCGTTACAGTATTTGAATTTGCAGCCATATTTGAATTTGGATTTACGGCTTGGTGAGGGTAGTGGTGCAGCTATTGCAATGTCCCTGATTGATGCTGCCTGCGCAATGTATTGCCATATGGGAACATTGGCAAGTAGTGGGATACATATCCCTGCACCAAAAACAAAAAGGCCGCATCTAGCACGGCCTTTAAGAATATAAATTAAGCTAAGGGTATTAAGCTAAAGGTATATTGTTAAGACATTATCATTTTCTGATCCAGAATAATGCCCGGCTCCAGAGCAATATAGCCCATCAGAGTCATTTCTCTATAAATTGCGACGACGCACTCATAGTACATGACGCGTGTTGTACCAGGATGAGGCAGGTCAGTGATTGTAGACATCCAGCAGCAACCTTTCATTTGCTGCATCTCTACATTTAATGGATTTGTCATATCGACGACAGGCATGAATGTCATAAAGTTTTTCAAGACATGCATGCCCATCATATGAGTGGTATCGTTATTCATTAAACCCATATTCATCGGCATAGCTTTTACTAAAGCGCAAGAATATAAAGTATCAATATTTAATGTCGTTATATTCCAACGAATAGTATCGCCGACATTAGCCTTAACCATCATGTTCAGTTCATTATCTACTGAAACCAGCATGTCATCTTCAGGCAATATACGAATATACTTATGATATATAGATGATGGATGAAGTGCAGAAGGCTTATTTATATCTTTACTAAGTTTACCGTAATCATTCATAATTTCTTCAGCTTTTACTGCTACTAACATATCAATAGTTCTCATTGTAGTACCCTCATTAGTTAACGTAATTAGCATATTTATATACGCGACAAACATAACACTGGGCCCAACACTTCATCCTATAAGCTGCTTACGGACTATATAATAACAAAAACATATAAAAGCTAAACCATAAAAAGAATCTCATAAAAAAATAAATTTATCATGATAAAATTTATTTAAATTGTATTTTGGACGTATTGGTTATAAATCATGTTTATTAGAATATTTCATGGTATTTTCTTATTTATTTTTCCATGGTTAATGTAGCACAATAAATTGTGTTGGTTAAATTTTCCTTGTAAGTATTTTTATTTTTGCTGTTTATTAAATTTCTATTTTTATCTTTAGTGTCCGTGGGTTATTGTGATGGCAGAAAAGTGTTTGTGAGAAGGTAATATTTTATTACGTTATTTGTAATGTATTAAATGGAGTTGTTTTTTCACTGATTTATATGGTTGTATTATTCAGTATGAATTTATTTTCATCTGATTTATAAATCACTCTATGATATTATTTAATTGAATGCATAATTTTTAATTATAATTGTATTCAATGGCTTCTGAGTCTGTGCACGACTAACCAAGCAGCAACTTGAAAAATTTGAGAGATCAGGAAATATTGCAATGAAGGTCAGGTAAGTTAATCGTGTCGGTTATGCAAAACCTATCTCAAGCCTTACCTGATGTTAATTTTTATTTAATGTACAAAATTAAATCATCGTAAAGGGATTTGTTTTTATCCAATTTTAAATAAAATTGAGGTGCTACAAAATGGTGTGTTTTGCGTAAATAACCCAATGATACCTCTGGTATTTCAATGGCTTTTATAATTGGAATAGCTAAGCCGAAATCATTATCTGCAAAATAATCAAAAACAGATTTTCCATTACCAGGGATGGCTTTTTCTGCGATATCTGAAATTTGTCTGGCAGTTCCTGATATAGGTTCACCAAGTAACATTACTCCTTTTATTGCTTTGACGGGAGTTGTTACATAAATAAAAGCAACGGTATGTTTTCTCCTGAATTTTCGGCGGAATTCGTATTTCTTTTCACCGGATGAAACTTTTTTCCAAGCAGCATCATGCAAACTTAAAACAATATAATCTTCTTGTGTGATGTTATATTTTTGAATTTTTATTTTCATACGATGATTTTGCTCCATTATTATTGATTCATCATTATCGTTTTTATTCTTTTTATATCAATCTCTGACGTACTTTCTTAATTGATCTTTTAAAACTTTACCATTGGCATTTCGAGGCAAGGTTAAGAAAGTATATCCTTTGGGGCGTTTATACCGTGCTACTACTGTACAAATGTAATCATTTAGCTTTTGCTCAGTGATTGATGCATTTTCATCAAGCTCAACAAAGGCATGGGGAACTTCTCCCCAATAAGAATCGGGTTTCGCCACAATGGCAACTGCCAAAACACCGGGGTAACTGGATAGGGCATTTTCCAGTTCAAGGCTGGAAATATTCTCACCGCCGGAAATAATGATATCTTTTTTTCTATCAATGATTTTGATATAGCCATCAGGATCGACGACAGCGAGATCTCCGGTATAAAACCATTCATTAGTGATCTCCGGAGTGACGTGACGTACAGGATCGTAAGCTGCCACAATATTACCGCGAACAGCGATTTCACCAATGGTTTTGCCATCAAAAGGCACTTCCTGTCGGCTATTTTCATCAATCACGCTAACTTGACCCTGCAAATTGGAGGCAATGCCCTGACGCATTCTCTTTAAGATTTTTTCTGATTTTGGCAGTGCTTGCCATTCATGTTTGTTTTCGCAGACAACCACAGGGCCATAAGTTTCGGTCAGGCCATAGACATGCGTTACATTGATACCTACCTCATCCATCAGTGAAAACGCCATTTCTGTAGGTGGAGCGCCAGCAATAAGGCCATAAACGCGGCCAGCAAAATGTTTGCCAGACTTTTGTGCTATCTTGCCTAAAGAATAGTGAACAATCGGCGCTCCACAATAGTGTGTTACGTTATGTTCCTGTATAAGTTGCATTGCTTCCTCTGCATCAAACTTTCTCATGCAGGTGTGTGTACCCGCCCGTGCCGCAATTGTCCATGGGAAACACCAGCCATTGCAGTGAAACATGGGAAGAGTCCATAAAAAGATGGGGTTTTTGGGCATGTCCCAATCCAGAATATTGGAAATGGCATTTAAAAATGCCCCACGGTGGGAATAAACAACCAATTTAGGTTGTCCACTGGTACCCGAAGTGGAATTGATACTAATAGCTGCTTGTTCATCAATTTGAGGAAGAGATAGTGCCTTTGATGAATATTCGGTTATCAGTGATTCATAAGGCATATATTCATATCCGTCAGAATGTATGGGAATAGTTGTTTCGTGTTTATCAACAATAATTATCTTAATTGGATTATTGAAAGTAATATTATTTAATAGAGGAAGGAAGCTTCTATCAATAAATAATATTTTGGGGCTCAGTTTTGCAAAGATAAAATTTAATGTGGCTGTATCTGTTCGGGTGCTCAAGGCATTGAGAATGCCGCCAGATAGAGGGATGGCAAAATGCAATTCAAGTAATTCGTGGATATTTGGTAAAAGGGCTGAGACTACGCTTCCTTTATCAACTCCCATTTGTTGGAGAGAGATAGCAATTTTTTCACAGCGATTGGCATATTGGCGCCAAGTCCAACGTTGCTTTCCATCAATAACAGCTATAGCATTACCATTGCTTAATACAGCTCTTTTCAGAAACAAAATCGGTGATAAGGCAGTACCGGTATATTCATTTAAGAATGAATTATCGAGAGTCATATTTTTCACCTCATATTATTATCTTCTTTAAAAATATTCCCATTATTCTTTAAAAATAATCTTTGACAGAAAAATAATCAATGTCCGGTTAATTTAAGGGGTGATGTTTTTTCATGTAAGTAACATTACTTTATTTTATGTTTTTTAACACGCAGTTTTTATTTATTGAGCTTGCATTAATAAACGTTTGAAAATAAATTGAAAAAATTATATTTGATGTAACAGAAAAACTCTATCAACTAATACAAAAGGAAATGCCATGTTTAATTTAGCGGGAAAGATTGCTTTTATTTCAGGTGGAACCAAAGGTATTGGCAAGGGTATTGCCAAGGTGCTGAAGCAAGCTGGCGCGGTTACCATTATTGCAGGTACTGATGAAGTGAGAGGGGAAGCCATTGCTAAAGAGTTAGCAGTCGATTTCATTCCTCTTGATGTTACTGATCAGGCGGCATGTAAAAACGTGGTTGATAAGATTGTCGAAAAGTATGGCAGGCTCGATATTCTTTGTTCCAATGCAGGTATTTTTCCACAGCATTATCTAAAAGATATGACCGTGGAAGATTGGGATTTAGTGCATTCCGTTAATCTTAAAGGGACGTTTTTCTTAGTGCAGGCGGCGCTGAATATCATGGAAAAACAACGTTACGGGCGTGTTGTTATCACTTCATCAATAACAGGGGAGATAACGGGTATTTCGGGCTACAGCCACTATGGTGCCAGTAAGGCAGGGCAGTTAGGATTCATGCGCAGTGCTGCATTGGAATATGCGGGGCAAGGTATCACCATTAATGCGGTTATGCCAGGCATAATCATGACTGAAGGCTTAACTGCATTTGGTGATGAGTTCCTTAATGATATCAAAGAAACTACCCCAATGCGGGCTTTGGGAACACCTGAAGATATTGGTTATACTGCCTGTTTTCTGGCTTCTGATGAAGCAAAATACATTACCGGGCAAACGATCGTTGTTGATGGTGGGCAGATTCTGCCGGAAGTATAAGAAGGCTGAGTGTTTTTACAAAGACAGATTTTACAAAGATTACCGTACAAAGATTGTCGCAAGACAGTAGAAACAGGTAAGATGCCTATCCAATAAACACAGGGAGGGGAGTTTATCCCCTTCCTGATTTTTTATTGTCTGAATCAGGTAAGAAATATTATGTCACTGAACTATGAGCGTAACCCGCTTCCACTACCAAACGGTCACCAAAAAGTGCTGTTGCACTCATGTTGTGCGCCATGTTCCGGGGAAGTGATGGAAGCAATGTTGGCTTCAGGAATTGATTTTACGATATTTTTCTATAATCCGAATATTCATCCTCTGAAAGAATACGAACTGCGCAAAGATGAAAATATCCGTTTTGCGGAGCAGATGGGCATTCCTTTTATTGATGCAGATTATGATCGTGATAATTGGTTTGCACGCGCGAAAGGTATGGAAAATGAGCCTGAACGTGGTATTCGTTGCACAATGTGTTTTGACATGCGTTTTGAACGTACAGCGCTGTATGCCCATGAACATGGTTTCCCTGTGATTACCAGTTCACTTGGTATTTCTCGTTGGAAAAATATGCAACAGATCAATGAATGCGGTGTCCGTGCGGCTTCTCATTATCCTGATTTAATGTATTGGGAATACAACTGGCGTAAGGGAGGTGGTTCTTCCCGTATGATAGAAATCAGCAAACGTGAAGAGTTTTATCAGCAGGAATATTGCGGTTGTGTTTATTCTCTTAGGGATACTAATCGCCATCGTCTGGCTACCGGTCGTGAAAGAATTAAACTGGGTACGATCTTTTATAGTGTAGATAGCGAAAAGAATGATTGTGAATCGCATTAAATTTTATCAATGTGATTTACTCCCTTTTTAGTATCGAGCCTGCCAGCTATTCCCATATGGCTTGCAGGTAGTAGATATCTTTCTTCGTATTCTGATAAATTTTCAAAAAAAAAGCCTGCACGGGAGCAGGCCATAAGATACGGCAAATATAAAATCCCTGGTGGTGACTTAGAGCTTAGTCGGGTTAGCTCTAAATAGTGATGAGTCACCATAACTATATGTGAGATGAGATGCTGCCGTCCAATGGGTTGCACAGATCAATCAAGGGAGATTGATCGATAAAAACGATCATCCATGATCTATCAGGCATGGAACGTATGAAATAATCAGATAAGGCAGTGTGTTTTGGTTATACATTAGATTAATCGTAGTTGCGGCTTTTCAGTTTGATCTAAAACAGGTTTATATAAAACTGGAAAGCCTTGGTTCATGGGGTATAGAACTAAGTTTTAGTTGCTAAATGCATCATTAATCTTTGCCGTATCTGGCGCGATTAGGTGTACAACCAAAACGTCGGCGATAGCTTTGAGCCAAATAAGATTGGCTGGAAAAACCCGATTCCAATGAAATATCGGCGATGCTCATTTCGCTATTCAGTAATAATTGATGTGCGTAAAGAATACGCTGCTCACTGATCCAAGCCTTGGGTGAAGTCCCATAAACGCTGTTAAAAAGCTCCTTAAAGGAAGTCAGCCCCATTCCGAATTCACGTGCAAAGTCATTCAATCTCCATTCTTTCAAGTAATGAGCTTCCATAAACATTTGCAGGCGTTCTACCTGACGGTTGCTTAATTTCCGCAGGATAGACATTAACAGTGCCCCTTGTTTCCCCAAGGAAAGCAGTAATAATAACTCTTCAACTCTTAGTTGAATCAAGGCCGGTGGGGAATCATGGGCAAGTAAGTTAGCTAGCCCGCGAATGCTTTCCGTCAGCAATGGAAATTGATTAAAAGGAATCAGCCTGTGAGCAGGAAACTCCTGTCGTTCTATCTGACTTAATAATGAGCCAAAACGCTTTAAAAAACTGCGTAAAAACTCCATGTGTAAGGGTAACCATAATATCTGGCAACTTTCCGTATTGGTTTTAGCTGCATAGCTTCCTGGATGGGTAAAAAGGATTTCGTTTGATGTGATGTGATAAGTGTTTATGCAATCTTTCCACACCATTTCACCATTGAGTAAGATATATAACCCTCTTTGTTTATGTTCCAGAATATTGAAATCCGGCATGGTTAATTGGAGCGCGCAAATACTCTTTTGGTTTAAGCCCGTCGTCCTTTTCATTTAATACTCCTAATTTTCCGTATCATGAGTAATCATTCTTTTTGATGAGTGCATGGTGTATTTATTTTATTAATTAATGTGTGAATAAAAAACTCCCCCTATGACACTTGGATTATCTCGATAAAACTTAGTGCCGATTTAAACAGCATTGAAAGCTCTTGATATTTTATGTCTAACATCAATTAAATAATTTTTTGTATTATATATCTAAATAAATATTTGTGTTAGGTTTAAGTGAGGATTTTTGTGATTGAAAATGGTTTGTTTATTTTTTACCTTGTGTTTATTAATGTTTATGTGGTTGCATTCGGATTATTGTTAACACCGGAATAATTTATTGATTTTTATGTGTTATTCCTTATTGGTTTATATTTCTTAAAATTCTTTTTGTTTGAAATATTATAAATTATTTTTATTTTAATTCTTTGATTTTAAGGTGTTTCTTATATTTTGGCTATAAATGGTTTTATGCCTCTATACTTTAATAAGTAAATGTCAATAAATTATGTTTTATAAGCAATGTTAAAGTGTAAGCCAATTTATTTTTTTAATGCATTCCAGTCTTGAGAGGTAAGGTTAACAAAATGGAGGGATTGTAAATTTATTCACTAAGTGAGTTTTAACTAAAAATTATTCATGTATATTCATAATAGTTAACATTAAAACACTATTTGGTTGATTTAAAAATTAGATCATACTTTTTTCAAAGGTAAAAATTAACCTATCCAGATAGACATTTACTTTTTTCATCATCAAGACCAATTCTTATTTAATTGGTTTGTAAGAAAATAGCAATAAATAGGATGGCTATTTAATTGGGTTATCTAACCTCCTGCGTTAAGTATTCCTTTGTCATCACACTACAACCAGAAACCTAATGTCCCTAATATGATATGGATTTATTAATGCTTTGTGTTAGTTGTTATGAAATTATGAAATTATATGATTTTTGTAACTGAAAATAGGAGATTAAATTTATCTTGCTGGATTTTATTATTTAATAAATGTGAGATAATTCGATGGCTATTTAGAGGATTAAACTCAAATGAGAGCTTTATCCGTGTAATAACGCTATAAATGCCTCTGTTATAGTTTGGTAGATTGTTTTTTATACTTGTACAATGATGGAATGTGTTTTCACGGCCTGTTTTCTATTACCTGCTAAGGCATATGCATAGATATATTTGCTGATGAAATATAAGAAAAAACTACAAAAACGAGAAAAATATGAGAAAGTATCGTTTTGCAGATAATGCTTTTTTATACAGTGTATGGTTTCTTTGGGGAATTACATTGGGACTATATCTGTATGGTGCTCATGTTAGTTGTGCCATAACAGCAATTTTATCTTTTTTAGCCTTAGTGTTTTACTTTACGAATATG
Organism: Xenorhabdus vietnamensis; assembly: GCF_002127535.1. Classification (GTDB taxonomy): domain Bacteria; phylum Pseudomonadota; class Gammaproteobacteria; order Enterobacterales; family Enterobacteriaceae; genus Xenorhabdus; species Xenorhabdus vietnamensis. Next base: position 44,733 of record NZ_MUBJ01000022.1, on the reverse strand, counting down.
AAATTGAGAATAAACGCTATGTTTGGAAAAAAAACAACAGAAGCACCAGTTATCAGTTCTACAACATCAGCTATGGGCATAAAGCCTGAAGAGAAAAAATTACCTGAAGCTGAGATTCGCCCCAATACCATTATTGCAAAAAACTCTGTATTCAAGGGTGATATAGAAATGGAAGGGGATATTCAGATCTGGGGTAAAGTCATTGGTAATATCCATGTTAAAGGTGGTGCTATTCGTGTTATGCACGCTGGCAAAGTGGAAGGTGAGCTGAATGCACCTGAAATTATCATTGATGGTCATGTTGAAGGTACATGCTGTGCGGAAACATTGGATATCCTCGAGCATGGCGAGTTACGAGGCATTAGCCGTTGCGGCAGTATGTCAATTCGACGTGGCGGGCTATTTGTTGGTCAGTCTGAACAGGTTGAGAATAAGAAAAAATCAGAGATGGAGCGGGTTGTTTCCATAAGAGACAATCAAGGCGATAAATCAAAAGCAAAAAACAGTGCTTGATAACCGCTTTTAAAATAAAAACTCAAGTTTTACTGCCGGAAAATAATACCATTTTCCGGCAGTTTTATTTTTATATCCTGCATCCAATTATGAGATATTGCTGATTAACTTTTCCCTGAATATTAAAGAGGCGTTGTGATTGTTGAATTGGAAACAGAAAGGTTGTATCTGCGAGCTTGGAAGAAAGAAGATAGAGAACCTTTCTTCCGTCTGAATAGTGATCATGAAGTGATGGAGTTTTTCCCCAGTACACTGACTGAAGAGCAGAGCAATACTTTTATTGATAATTGTATTCGCAAATTTGAAACTCAGGGGGGTTGGGGATTATGGGCGGTTGAACTAAAACAGAGTGGTGAGTTTATTGGTTTTGTGGGGTTGAATATCCCAAATATTGAATTTCCATTTTCTCCTTTTGTTGAAATAGGTTGGCGGCTGGATAAACCATTTTGGGGTCAAGGCTATGCCTGTGAAGCGGCTCACAGAGTTTTTGATTTCGCATTCAGGGAAATCGGACTGGAAGAAGTTGTGGCTTTCACTACGGTCTCTAATTATCGCTCGGAGAGTGTTATGAAAAAACTGGGCATGATCAGAGATGAAAAAACATTTCTGCATCCCGGCTTGGAAAGAAACCATCCATTGAGGGAACATGTTTTGTATCGGCTTTTGCGTTCAGGCTTTATGTAAGTCAGGCATGATGCGAGAATGATTGAATGCCATCAAGGTTACCCTTATGGGCAGAGATGACCTTGATGGAAACCGTTTTATGTCGGATTATTATTGCCTGGATATGACCAAAACAACACGGCCGATGAATTTGATGTCGCTGATTGAACAATCAAAAGTGACATCGCTATCGCTGACCCGAATCTTGCTGATTGGAATTTTGGCAATCTTTTTGATACTGTGCATACCCTCAATATCCACTAGCCATAAGCCGTCTTGAATATTGTCTTCCTGAGTATCCAGCAGATACCATGAGATACCATCATCAATAATCAGCGAATTTGTGAGTTCCTTAGGAATCAATTCACTATCCAAAATCACAGGGCTGGCTTCATTGAGCTTACCACCTGATAATTTTACACGAGGGATAGATGGAGCAATGATATCTTCCAATCGTTCCGTTTTTTTACCATTTTCTCCATCTGGAAACATTTCCCCCTGACCTGTGCTCAACCACAGTAGTGAAGCGCCAGTTTCGAGATTACACTGGATGATCCAATCCGCTGGAAAGCTATCACGAAGGTAGCGGTTTGCCATCGTGCTTTTAGAAACGCCCAAGTGGTCACTCAGGGCTTGGCGTGATTTAAACCCATACGCGCGGACAAGGCGCTCAATAGCAGGTCTTCCCCCACTATCGGCCCCCATTTTGATCTCAATATTGGTATTTTTCATTGACAGTACAGATAGTAGCTATTAGTATCCCATAATTGCTCTCGAAATGAGATCAATGATGAGCCCGAATTGGTTAAGCCGAAAACCATTGAGAGATATTGCATCATGAACGTCCGGATTTCAATCTTTATGCCTGATATCGAAACATTTAGGAAATTATTGAGGATGGATAAGCTGTTTGAAATGGTGGAAGTAGTTGGAAATAGCATGAAATCGTTGAGGATCGTTTCGTAAGAAAATGTTGAGGGAAAATATGGCGAACACTGAAAAAGAGAAGTTTGCCCAGATTAACCTCGGTCAACGACTGGAAGGATTGAATCACCTGTCGAGGATCAGGGCGACATACTGGGGTGACAATGAAAAGGAATTGAATCGATTTTTTGCTGACATGCGGGATAAAAGAGACAACCATTACGAAGAGAATACACGGGCGTTATCGGCCATTTTCTATTTGGCGAATATCCCGCGTTTCCGCCACGATAGTGAATTCAACCATTTTACCCAAGAGGAAAAACAGGCTCTGATTAAGACGATGAATCATATAAAGGTTGTTGTCAGTCAGTTTCCAAAGTACCTGACACTGTCTAAGTAATTACCGCTTTCTAAACACATTATCGTTTTAAACAAATGGCATGAATACGCCAGGCTCCTGCATATCCTTAATATGGTGAAGTTGATGAATAGTAACTTAATCACTTATGCACAGAATAGTGATTATCTGATAGTCAAAAGTAAACAAGCTGCGATGTTTCAGCCGAATATACCACAAGGTGTTTCAATGGCAGAGCGTTTGCTATGGGAAGTCAACGCGGAAGATCATCAATGGCGTCACCAATATATAGGACAAATGCCGGATTTTCTGGCGAAATATTTCAGTCGTCGTTATGTCGATATCTTTAATCGTTCAGGCCGTCGTGATGCAAATTCTTTCCTGAGAAAAACGGTAGGGCAGAATGTGTTACCGAGATTGCAGTTAGTAAAAGAACGGTATCAATTTAACCATTGTGTTTCTGGTATGACGCCTTTTCCTTTTATTGAGCAACTGGAAAATGTGGCGACGTATGATCGCAAACAACTCTTGAAACTTGCTCACGATATCTCCGTTTTTATTTCTGGTAACTATGAGTATTACTCTTTGCTTTTTTCCAAAAAATACGCATCAACCTCAGTTGACTGTGATGATGGGGATTTTTCCCGTGTCGCTAGGTTGTATCGATTGCTGGCAAAACTGACTTTACAATGTGGTACCCGTCCCCCTTATTGGCAGCGTTTTAATTGTGGGCGCAAAATGCCATCGGTCGATCAACTCTGCTCTGGCATGTTGCGCATGATGTCAGCTCGTTGGTGGTATTTTCGTTTAAAACGTCTGCGTGATATCCAATCTGAACACATGGCAATTGCCGTTGGACAAGTACAGCAAGCCGCTTCTCCTTATGTTTCACGTCAAGCATTGAGGGAATGGCTGGAACAAAAACGGCGCAATCGTGAGTTTTTCAAACGTTTTGATTTAGAAAATGAAAAAGGGGAACGAATTTCACTGGCGGATACGGTTATTCATAGCAACGCGAATCCTGCAATCCGACGTTGTGAATTAATGGTCAGGATGCGCGGTTTTGAAGATGTTGCCAATAAAATGAACTGTGTTGGCGAGTTTTATACCATCACAGCCCCTGCAAAATACCATGCTGTCCAGCACAAAGGAGGATTTGTTAAATCTTGGGATGGCGCAACGCCACATAATACTCAGCGTTATTTATGCAATGTCTGGGCAAAGGCTCGTGCTGCGTTCGCTCGGGCAGGAATCAATCTATTTGGGTTCCGTGTAGTGGAACCACATCATGATGGTACTCCTCATTGGCATATGGTGCTGTTCATGTTGCCGGAGTATCTGCAGCAAGTTAGAGGGATCCTTGAGCATTATGCTTGTCAGGAAGAACAGGAGGAGCTACAGAGCGATGAAACTAAAAAAGCTCGTTTTGATTATAGGATAATCGATCCGAGCAAAGGTAGTGCGACAGGTTACATTGCGAAGTATATTTCCAAAAATATCGACGGCTATGCGCTGGAAGAAGAAAAAGACCATGAAACAGGTGAATCCCTGCGCGACATGGCAAAGTCAGTGACTGCTTGGGCGAGCCGCTGGCGTATTCGTCAATTCCAACAAATTGGTGGAGCGCCAGTTTCGGTTTGGCGCGAATTACGTCGTCTCAGGGAAGTTCGTTTATCTGACAATAAGGTAAATGCCGTTTTGCAGGCGGCAGATGAGGGAGATTGGGCTGCTTATACTCAAGCACAGGGCGGGCCATGGGTTGCTCGTTGTGATTTGGTTGTTCGTTTATTTTACCAGCATATTCCTTTTGGTAGTCCTTATGGTGAAGATGTTCAATCTATACAAGGCGTAATTTCACCATTTTTGTCTCATGCAGGATTTATCAACACACGCTTTCATCAATGGGCCATTGTGCCAAAATCAGGATCTACTGCTAGGTCAGGGTCCACTACCATATCAGGATCAGAACGGATTGTTTATAAAAGGGGCAAAAAGTTCTCATCTTGGAGTTCTGTCAATAACTGTACGGATGAACAGATTAATGAAAAGCATTTTACAGCTCATAGTATTGTTATAGTAGAAAAATACATCAAATTGGCAAATATTTCTACTAAAACAATGGATAATAGCTATTAACTATCAAATTTAATCATCAGAAAAGGCAAAAACTACTTTAAATTTTGCCTTATTACGTGTACTGTATATATATACAGCTTATTATATGGAGGCGGATAAATCAGTGGAATCTCTTATGGAATCATTGGTAGCGCAACGCATCAATTTTATTGCTCGAATGGCAACAAGTTGTGAATGCAATCATGCGGAAGACAAAGAGCTGGCACTGGTTTGGATAGCGGAGCTATCTGCACCTTATGAAAAGAGATTTAACAGTTACCAGAGTAAACTGGATAGTAATCTGTTAGGTGATAAGGTGACCGGTAACAAAATATTAAGGAATTCTGGTTCAATAGAAGAATAGATCTGGCGGGAGGAAAAGGATGCGAGTAGAAATACTTTTCGATAAAAGAGCTAATGTTTCTGAATCAGTCATGCTTTCACTAGAAAGTGAACTAAAAAAAAGAATATTACCACACTATCCTGATACAAATTTCAGAATTGCAACCAGTAGCAGTACCTCCGTAAGAGTGACAGGAACTAAAAAAAGCAGTGAACATGATCACATTATGGAACTCATTCAAGAAGTTTGGGAGGATGATAGTTGGTTATCTGATTAGCTCTGATAAAGGATCATAATCTTCCAATGGATGGAATGGCACATAATTAAGATAAAACAGCACAAAGGCAGGAAATTATTTCCTGCCTTTGTGCTTAGGTGATTACTGAAACAAATTTATGTACAGGTCACTGGTTCAAAATTGTTCTGCATTTGTACTGCTTATCTAACAATCTCACCGGATTGAGATGTTTTCCTAATTATTTGATCATAACTCTTCGATTTACCGACTATTTTCTGCAAAGAAAAGGAGAGTGTATGCAAGTTATCGCACAACAAAATGAAACGGTTGATGCCATTTGTTGGCGTCATTATGGTCGCACGTTGGGAATGACTGAGCGTGTGTTGCAGGCAAACCCCGGATTGGCTGATTTTGGCGCGGTATTGCCTCATGGAACGAAAGTTGAAATGCCAGAATTTATGCCTGCTGCCAGTAAACCCATTATCCAGCTTTGGGATTAAGGGGTATGCATGGATAAATACAGCCACGCCACTTATGCCTGTGCCGGCACTACTGCCATTTTTTCCGGCCTCTCTTTATATGAGTGGAGTTTTCTGCTCGGTGCGTTCGCCAGCATTTCCCTCGGCATCCTGACCTATCTTCTGAACCGCCGGGAGCAGATGAAACGAACCCTGATCTTGAAAAACATCCTGGAAAATCTGGAATTAGAGCCTGCGTCAAAATCGGCCAAAATTGTCAGCGAACTGATCAATCAAGCGCCGAGAGAACTGTAGTTCGCGGGGATAGCTGTAGTTCGCGGGGATAGCTGTAGTTCCCAGGGATGGATAGTTCTCAGAGATAGATAGCTCTCAGAGATAAATAGTACGCATGGATAAACAATATACAGGAGACTGAACTGGTTTGTTGGGGATCAGAACAATGAAGAAAATGCCTTTAATTGTGAGTTTGGTCATTGGCGGGAGCCTTGGCTGGTGGGGACATCGTTCTCTATCTCTCAATGAAGTGGCGAATTTAAAACAACAACAAGCTGCACAACTTGTTGTCATCAACCAAAAAGCACGTTCAGAAACGTTGGCTGCTATTCAGCAAATGAAAGATGCACAAAACCGGACAGCACAATTGGATGAATATTATTCAGGAAAGTTAGTTCATGTTACCGAAGAAAATGCGGCTTTGCGTGCTGACATTGCTGCTGGTCATCGGCGGGTGCGAATCGCCGCCGCCAACCTTGCTACCTGTCAGCTCACCCAAAACAGAGATACCAGCGCCCGCAGCGTGGGCAATGGAACCCAAGTCGAACTCACTGCAAAAGCTGGACGTGCTATTTACGATATCCGAGCCGGAATGATCAGTGACCAGTCCAAATTAGACTATTTGCAACAGTATATACGTGATGTTGTTCGGCAGTGTAAACCGGAATAATCACATCTCATTACAATGCTGTTCAGCATCATTCAAGAAATCGTAAAAAGCCTTCTTTCACTCTGGAGAAGGCTTTTTGTTTTATTTTAATGTCATTGATTTAAAAGTATTTTATCTCTAGATTTGTATGCTGTTTCCTACAACCTCAGTTTAATGTCCAGCCTGCTTTTTCATGGCATTCTTGCGTCATGAACATACAACTGACTTTTACGCCATGAATACACAACTTACCGAAATAATGCGTTTATTGCGAAACATTATCCGAATAGGAGTTGTTTCCGAAATAGATACCACAAGAGGTATGTGTCGGGTTGCGACAGGTGATCTAAAAACCGACTGGATACATTGGCTGACATCCAGAGCGGGGAATTCCCGCACATGGTGGGCCCCCAGTGCTGGTGAACAGGTTTTATTACTGTCTATAGGCGGAGAGCTGACTACCGCCTTTGTATTACCAGCGATTTTTTCAAATGGACGTCCGGCACCATCAATCTCTTCTCAAGCAGTACGCATTGAGTTTCCTGATGGAGCAATGATGGAATATGAACCACAATCAGGTGCATTGACTGTCAGTGGTATTAGAACCGGAGAAATCAAGGCCTTGAAGTCTTTCAAAATTGAAGCGCCGGAAATCACGCTGGAGGCGAAGAACAAAATTAAGTTAACTGCTTGGAATGAGATCGGATTAACCGGTTATAACAAGATTGGATTGAAGTCTTATAATGAGATTGGACTGGAATCTCAAAATGAGATCAAATTAACATCGGACAACAAAATGAGCTTGGGGTCTAAGAAGGAAGATATCAAATTATCCGCTAATAAAGAGATCAATATGGAGGCTAAGAAGCTCAAACTGACAGCGAAGGAGGAAGGAGAAATGAACGGCAACATTAAACATTCTGAAGGCACATTCACTTCCAACGGCATAACTGTGGATTCCCATAAACACTCCGGTGTTCAATCAGGCGGTGCAACCTCTGGAGGTCCAATATGATGTACTTGGGGATGAATCGGTACACAGGCCGAGAGTTGACAGATTTAGCACATGTCAGGCAATCCGTCAGCGATATTTTATTAACTCCTGTGGGAAGCCGTATTGCACGTCGTACTTATGGTTCTTTACTGCCTGAACTTATAGATTGGCCGCAAAATCCGGCAATTAGGCTTCAGGTTATGGCAGCCAGCTATACCGCAATCAGCCGTTGGGAGCCGCGGGTAACATTGACGTCAATTACGATGGAAACCCTACAGGATGGCAAAATGGTAGTGGATATTACGGGTACTTATGAGCAATCCGCCAAAGAATTTTCACTTTCTATTCCGGTGAGGTAAGTCATGTCAACCATCGATTTAAGTCAGTTGCCACCACCAAATGTGGTTGAGCCACTGGATTATGAACAACTGCTGGAAGAGCGTAAAAAAGGGCTGATATCGCTCTATCCAGAAGATCAGCAAGATGCCATTGCTCGCACTTTGCAACTGGAATCCGAACCTTTGGTCAAGTTGCTGGAAGAGAACGTTTATCGCGAATTGCTCTTGCGTCAACGGGTTAACGAAGCTGCTCGGGCGGTAATGGTGGCCTATTCAACAGGCAGCGATTTGGATCAGCTGGGTGCGAACAACAACGTATCCCGCATGGTTCTGAGTCCTGCGGATAACTCCACCGTACCACCGACCCCTGCGGTAATGGAATCTGACAACGACTATCGTGTTCGCATTCCACAGGCTTTTGAAGGCTTGAGCGTCGCCGGCCCGGTTGGTGCGTATGAATATCATGCCCGCAGTGCGGATGGACGTGTTGCTGATGCCTCGGCAATAAGCCCGTCGCCAGCTAACGTTACCGTGACCATTATGTCGCGAGAAGACAAAGGCGTAGCTTCCAAAGAGCTGCTGGAAATCGTCGAAAAAGCGCTGAACGACGAAAACGTGCGTCCGGTGGCGGATCGCTTGAAAGTTCAGTCGGCCAGCATTGTGGAATATGAAATTGATGCAGTGTTGTACATCTTTCCGACACCGGAATCAGAGCCTATTAGCAAGGCGGCAGAACAGAAGCTGAAACACTATGTCGCGGCACAGCATCGTCTGGGCCGTGACATTAGTTTGTCAGCGATTTATGCCGCATTGCATGTGGAAGGTGTCCAGCGCGTAGAACTGAAAGCGCCATTGAAAGACGTGGTACTGGATAAAACTCAGGCATCTTATTGCACCAAAGCCACCCTGACGATGGGAGGCTCGGATGAGTGATCGCCTTCTACCAATGGGTTCGACCCAGCTAGAACTTGCGGCGGCCAAAGCCTGCGCGGAATTGCAGAAGGTCAAAGTACCGCTACGTGAACTGTGGAACCCAGACACCTGTCCGGCATCACTGCTGTCTTATTTGGCATGGGCATGGTCAGTCGATCGTTGGGACGAGAACTGGCCTGAGAGTACCAAGAGGAAGGTAATCAAAAGCTCGCTGTTCCTGCACAAACACAAAGGAACAATTGGAGCAATTCGGCGGGTTGTTGAACCATTGGGTTATCTCATCCGTGTAAAAGAGTGGTGGCAAACCAACGATGTACCGGGCACCTTCAAGCTGGATATTGGTGTGCTGGATAGCGGTATCACCCATGAAATGTTCGAAGAACTGGAAAACCTGATTTTTGATGCCAAGCCAGTCAGTCGGCATTTGATTGGGTTGGACATCAATCTGGATACACGCGGTGAATATCACTACTCGGCGGCGACTTACAGTGGTGATGAGCTGACAGTTTACCCTTATCTCCCGGAACAAGTGACAGTATTCGGCTCAGAAATTATGGGCGTGGGCATACATATTATTGATGACATGAGGATTAGAGCATGAGTACTAAATATTTTGCGCTGTTGACGCAGCTAGGTGCAGAGAAATTGGCGAATGCCACAGCATTGGGGACTAAAATTGAAATTACCCATATGGCCGTCGGTGATGGTGATGGCAAGCTGCCGACACCGGACACCAAACAAACCAAACTGATTAATGAAAAACGTCGTGCGGCGATTAACACACTAAGCATTGATCCTAAAAATACCAACCAGATCATTGCAGAGCAGGTTATCCCTGAAAGCGAAGGCGGCTGGTGGATCCGTGAAATCGGCCTGTTTGACAAAGACGGCATTTTGATTGCCGTGGGTAACTGCGCGGAAACCTACAAACCTCAATTACAGGAAGGTTCCGGCCGGACTCAGACTATTCGCATGATTCTGATTGTCAGCAGCGCTAACGCGGTGACATTGAAAGTTGACCCATCTGTGATTCTGGCAACACGTGAATATGTGGATGATTCCATTCAGAAACACGCGAACAGCCGTAACCATCCTGATGCGACGCTGAAAGAGAAGGGATTTGTGATCCTGAGCAGCGCATTGGACAGTAATAGCGAAACTTATGCAGCAACATCAAAAGCGGTAAAAGAGGCTAACGATAATGCTAATACCCGTCTAGAGAAAAGCAAGAATGGCGCAGATATTCCAGACAAAAATGAGTTTGTGAAAAACCTCGGTTTGCAGGAAGGCTCAACTTTACCGGTTGGAGTCCCTATTCCTTGGCCGTCAAAAATTCCACCGGAAGGCTGGTTTCAATGCAACGGTGACCTATTTGACAAAGAAAAATACCCAAAACTGGCCCTTGCCTATCCATCTGGCAGACTACCTGATTTGAGAGGGGAGTTTATTCGCGGCTGGGATGGCGGGAGCGGCAATGATGCTGGGCGCGCATTATTATCATCTCAGACTGATACTATTCAGAATATTGTAGGAACATTTGGAAGAACACAACTGTTTCATGATGCAGTAGCCTCTGGCCCATTCCAAGCATCAAGTTGGTTATATGCAACAGGGCTTAGCCCATCATCTTCTAATACAGGTTATGGCGCAGCAACTTGGACATTTGATGCATCCCGCGCGGTGCGTACAGCAACGGAAACTCGTCCACGCAACATAGCATTCAATTACATAGTAAAAGCAGCCTAATGAATTATAAGCCCTCACCCTGAGGGTTTTTACCCATCACAGCCCTAAATTACTCGCCCACTGCCTCACATTCTACACCGAATCTGCCGGCATCTGGACACGGACATCTAAGCGACAGCCTTCGGGAATATCGCACGGCTCGCCATCAGGGGCACTAGGCCCCTGTAATCACTCCGGCTGTTCAGGCCATGCGATATCGGGGGCGGTCGAGCAATCAACCCGGTTGAGCAGGACACGGTATTTCTTTCACGCAAGGAGTGCAGCTTTCTCTTCGTCGGTCACTATGTCGAGGTCAACAGCATCCTGTAGCGGGGCAATGGCAATGCCTGCCTGTTGTTGCAGTGATGATTTTTGCTGTTCCGCCCGCCTGATATGGTCCGCTTTTAATGCCTGATGATCTGTCACCCACCGCTTACTATCCCATTTATCGAATTGTGTAGCGGGTGCATTTGGGGTTGTGCCTAATGGATAATCGCTGAGAGCTGTAATCACCCAAGTTTCACCCGTTTCAATGTCATACACCGTTTCACCTAGGTGATCAGTAACTTACTCCCAGATTAACAGTTCCTTCGAGCGGCAAATCGCATAATCCTCCTTGTTTTCACCTGGCTTATCAACACAAGAGTGTGCAGGAATGCCAACACCGACAGGTAAGAACCCCACATGAGGAAGAAAGATATTCACGCGATTCACCATTGTAATTGAACACTGTGACATTACCGGCCACCATTGCGATGAATTCGCTATTCAATTCTGCTTTAGTCACTATACAGCCCTCACAATGTAGTTAAATGCAATGTTACGTGGGCGAGTTTCGATGCCCCCGGAAGAATTAGTTGAGATAGTCCTCGCATTGGTCACAGAACCACCTACATCCGCACCAACAGGGTACGACCCACTTGTACTGTCAAATCCCGTTGCCCCCCATGTATGCGCCTTAAGTTCATCATTTTGTGATGAAAGAAGAGTTCGCCCAACATCAACATCTCTTCTATCACTCCATCCACGAATAAACTCCCCTCTCAAATCAGGTAGTCTGCCAGATGGATAGGCAAGGGCCAGTTTTGGGTATTTTTCTTTGTCAAATAGGTCACCGTTGCATTGAAACCAGCCTTCCGGTGGAATTTTTGACGGCCAAGGAATAGGGACTCCAACCGGTAAAGTTGATCCTTCCGTTAAACCAGGGTTTTTTGTAACTCATCACCACAGCAATATCCCGACAAAACACAGCCCCATGCGATGATATGACGCAGCAAACAGGTGCTTTCAGCCGTCAATAAATAGCCAATAGGGGAGATTAGTGAGTAGTTGGGTGTATTGGGGGAATTATGGTCAGATGCTGGGAAAAGCCCTCAAGGGAGGGCTTAAACAAAGACTAAGTTTGATTAGGGCGATTTATTCATGGTTTTACTCTAACTGAGTAACCTTGATTACCATTTATTGGCTTTACTTGCACTTGCTCATTGAACCACTTAATAACCAATTGCAAGATATTGTCCAATAATAAAACTAGAAGTAGTAAGACTTATTTCATTGCCCTTAAAATCAAAACATTTCCCAGCAACCCAAGCTTTAAAACTGTTCAAGGTGCCATTGGGATATGTAGCCATTGGCAGAACTCCGCCTCCGGCATCTATCATCTGAATACTTAAACAAGCGTGTTTAAATTCTCTTGGTAAATTGACTACGTTTTCAACTAATGCGCTAAAGCGGTGAGATCCCCATTGGATTATTAGGCCTGTATCACCGCACTCCCACCATCCATTTTCTTCAAGTTTGGCTAAATCCTTTAGCCCGAATAAATTGTCAATCTCCGAACGTCCATATGTTCCTACGTCTTCCGCATTTAAATTCACATCCCCTGTTAGTGATTCCCCATTAATTTTTCTACTATTGGGTACAGCGTTTTGTGCCTGAACCACGGTTTCTGCCAAACCGAGGTTTTTCACAATCCTTAGATCCTAACGATCCAAGCAAAGATCCAACTCCTTATACCCCGAAAACTAAAACTCAATGACAAAAACAAGCCACTTTAGCCTGTCAAAAAATAGCCAAAAGTTAAAATTACACCGAATAATACTAAAAAGAATAAATTTTGAACCAATATGAGTTTAATAAATAACCAAATAGAGTGTATTATTTAACCGATTAAGGGTTTGCTCCAACCAAACCATCCAATCACCCCAAATCAAACCAAAAATCAATTAAATATCACATTAATCAATTGATTTTTAATAAAAATATAAGACATGTTTTGTACCTTCTCCCACACATCCCCAATCGAATGATTTCCCCCGTCCAATCCGCCAATATATCAGCACACCTTAACAGGAGAACCGCTAATATGGCACAAGACTATCATCACGGCGTCCGTGTACAGGAAATCAACGAAGGTACGCGCACCATCACTACAGTTAGCACCGCTATCGTAGGTATGGTTTGTACTGCACCTGACGCAGACGAAAAAACATTTCCATTAAACACCCCAGTTCTGCTTACTGACGTTATGAGCGCCAGTGGTAAGGCTGGGAAAAAAGGGACTTTGTCCGCATCACTGAAAGCAATCGCTGCTCAGGCTCAGCCTGTCACTGTGGTTGTCCGTGTTGCTGAGGGCGAGTCTGAAGAAGTAACCATTTCTAACATCATCGGTGGTGTCACTGATGCAGGTAAGAAAACCGGTATGCAGGCACTGTTGGCGGCGCAAAGCCAGCTCGGTGTTAAGCCTCGTATTTTGGGTGTTCCGGGTCTGGATTCAAAAGCTGTTGCTGTTGAACTGGCCAGCGTTGCTCAGAAGCTGAAAGCCATGGCTTATGTCAGCGCTTATGGCAGCAAAAATATCTCTGAAGTCATCAAGTACCGCGACAACTTCAATCAGCGTGAGCTGATGCTGATTTGGCCAGATTTCTTGAGCTGGGATACCGTCACCAATAGCGAAGCTATCGCTTATGCGACCGCTCGTGCTCTGGGATTGCGTGCCAAGATCGATCAGGAAACTGGCTGGCACAAAACGCTGTCCAACGTTGGTGTCAACGGTGTGACTGGTCTGTCTGCTGATGTTTTCTGGGATCTGCAAGATACCGCAACTGACGCTGATCTGCTGAACAAAAGCGGCATCACTACGCTGATCCGCAAAAACGGCTTCCGTTTCTGGGGTTCCCGCACTTGTGCTGATGATCCACTGTTCCAGTTTGAAAGCTACACGCGTACCGCCCAGGTTCTGGCTGACACCATGGCTGAATCTCACATGTGGGCTATCGATAAGCCGCTGACTCCATCACTGGTGCGCGACATTATCGAAGGCATCAATGCTAAGTTCCGCGAATTGAAAGCCGGTGGCTACATCATTGATGGCCGTTGCTGGTACGACGATAAAGCCAACGATAAAGACACCCTGAAAGCGGGCAAACTGACCATCGATTACGACTATACACCTGTACCGCCACTGGAAAACATGATGTTACGCCAGCGCATTACAGATAGTTACCTGATGGATTTCGCGAAAAGTATCAATAAATAAGGGGCTAACTGATGGCATTACCTCGCAAACTTAAATACCTGAACTTGTTCAATGATGGCAACAACTATCAGGGGATCGTGGAAGAACTGACTCTTCCTAAGTTAAGCCGCAAGCTGGAAGCCTATCGCGGTGCTGGTATGAATGGCAGCGCAATGGTGGATTTAGGTCTGGATGAAGGCGCACTGGATGCTGAATTCACTCTGGGCGGCGTTGAAGCTCAACTGTACAAACAGTGGGGCATCGCGAAAGCCGATGGTGTCATGCTGCGCTTTGCTGGCTCTTTTGAGAGTGAAAATAACGGTGAAGTGGTTGCAGTCGAAGTTGTGATGCGTGGTCGTTTCCAAGAGTTCGATCACGGCACTTATAAACAGGGGGATAACACCCAGACCAAAATCACTGCCAAAAATACTTATTTCAAACTGACATGGAATGGTGAAGAACTGATTGAAATCGACACCATCAACATGGTTGAAAAAGTAGGTGGGGAAGATCGTCTGGAGCAGCATCGCCGCGCTATCGGTCTTTTTTAATCGCTTCTTTTAGCAATTAACTTTTTTAAAACTTATTTCCTGTCTCATCAGTTTATTAATCGTGCCTGTTGAGACAGGTCTCTAATCAGATAAACAAGGTTGAACCATGACAGAAACACTGAATACTCAAAATGACGATCTGCGCATCATTGAATTGGAAGCACCACTGGCGCGAGGCAACGGCGAAATCACGGAAGTGATGGTACGCAAACCTAACAGTGGCGCGCTGCGCGGTGCACGTTTACAGGCACTGCTGGAAATGGATGTGGATTCTATGCTGCTTGTCCTGCCGCGTGTTACCACCCCTGCATTGACCAAAAATGACCTGATAATGATGTCACCTGGTGATCTGATTAATCTCAGTGTGGAGGTGGTCAATTTTTTGTTACCGAAGTCGGTCAAGTCCGATTCCCAGAACGATTAACCGTTGATGAATTGGTGGCAGATATCGCCACCGTTTTTCACTGGACTCCGGCAGACACAGATAAAATGTCACTTCCGGAACTATTGGACTGGCGACATCGGGCCATTTTAAGAAGTGGTGCAGAAAATGAGTAATATACAGTCGCAGCTAGATAAGGTACTGAGTACCGTTAGCAAATTGACCAATTCCTTTAAATCTTTTCAACGGCATCAGAAAAAGCTGTCGGATACAGTAGATAAAATCCATAACCAGTTTAAAAAGCTTAATAAGACCATTGAGCACTTAAAACCTATAGTCAGATATGCGCAGGAAACTGCGCGTATGCGTTCTGATTTTAAAACCTATTATCAATCTATCAAGCAATACTTGTTTGCTCGGGATAGCACCCCCAAAATAATACAGTCAGAGGCAGTCTCTCAAGCGGGTAATATTATTTACGCTACTCAAAACGTGATACAAAAAAATATATCAAACAAGAAATTCGAACTGAATCTAAGTTTTGGTGGAGACGATGATTCACTTGATCTAAAAAGAATATGGGATGCACTCAAGAAGATATTTAAAGGAATTAAGACTGTTTTAAAAGGTCTTGGTTCTGTCTTTATGTGGCTTTTACGAATAGTGGAAGAAGTCCTTCTAACTATCGGGCGCTTATTCTTGAGAATACCTATTCTGTCTGTAATAACAGCAATTGCTATTGCTGCTATTTATATTTGGAAGAACTGGGATACTTTGAAAGAAAAACTTCTTGTTCTTTGGAAAAAGATAAAAAACACATTCTCTAACGCTTGGCAAGGGATAAAAGATCTTGTTGATCGTGCATGGGAAGGAATTAAAGGTAAAATTGGTAACGTCTGGGAGCAGGTAAAACAAAAGACGTTTAGTGTTTGGGATAATATCAAATCTTACTTGTCTCAAAAATGGAATGCGATAAGTCAGTATATTTCTATTGTTTGGGAAGGTATTAAGGCTAAGCTAAGTAATATCTGGGAACCGGTAAAACAGTATGCATTAGATGCCTGGAGTAATATTCAAACCTATCTTTCTGAGAAATGGGAAGGTATTAAACAAAGTGTTTTTCAGGTATGGGAAAATATAAAAAACATAATCAGTAGTGCTTGGGGATCAGTGAAACTTAGCGCTACGAAATATTGGGTAAGTATTAAATCTTCCTTACTTGAAAAGTGGGAGTTACTTAAGAAAAGCGTTGTTGAAAAATGGGAATCATTGAAAGGTAAGTTTTCTAAGATAACTGATCTGTTTAAATTTTGGAAATCAGATAATGAGGAAATAACCCAAAAAGTTAAAGTAGTGCAGGAAATAACAAGTAGTAATGGTACCCATATTATACAGACAGCTAATCTTCCTGCTCGTGATAAAGGTGGTCCGCTCTCCGTTGGAGAATGGGGCATTGTGGGTGAATATGGCCCTGAAATAATGAATGGCCCAGCCAATGTTACCAGCCGGAAAAATACCGCGAAACTCGCTGTTCTGGGGTTTGCTGTCAGCTCAATGTCGCTGCCTGCTGTGGCTCAGGATGCACCATTACACGCACAAAGTTTACCTGCTCATATTTATGAGGCCGTTCAGGCGAAGAGGGAGCGGAGTCAGCCACAGCAATATAGTGGCGTAGTACCGCAATATAACATCTATGTCTATGGCTCTCAGGGACAATCCACGCAGGATATCGCCCGTATGGTTAGACAGGAACTGGAACAACGGGAACGTATGCAGCAAGCCCGTATGCGTAGCTCACTTTCTGATAGAGGAGAAGATTTCTCATGATGGCTGCACTTGGTTTATTTGTTTTTATGTTGAAAACAACTCCATACCAACGTTTTCAATATAAACAAAGTTGGCGTCATACCTTCAATAGCCGCGTGGGAGCGCGGCCTGCATGGCAGTTTATCGGTTCAGATAACGATACGATCACGCTATCGGGGGAACTTTATCCTGAGTTGACAGGTGGTTCTCTTTCACTGACTGCATTGAAATTAATGGCAGATAGTGGCAAGGCGTGGTCTTTTATTGATGGAAATGGTGCGATTTACGGCATGTTCGTTATCGAAAGCATTGATGAGACAAAAATGGAATTTATGTCAGGTGGTGCCGCCAGAAAAATCAGTTTTATGCTGACTTTGCGGCGCGTTGACAATAATTTGTTTGAAATGTTGGGAGACTTGCAGGATCAGTTTTCTGGTTTCAAGGATGTTGTTGATAAAGTTAAGGGGGTATTCTCATGATCGATTTTGAAAAATGGATACCTAACACGGATTGGGTTCCCCAATTTGATTTGGTTACCGGAAAAACCAGTAAGCCCGCTTTTCGTCTGGAAATCAACAATAAAGATATCAGTGGGAAGATTCAATCACGTTTAATATCGTTAACGTTGACGGATAATCGTGGCTTGGAATCTGACCAGCTCGATATTGAGTTGGATGATGCTGATGGCATGCTGAGTTTGCCTCGTCGAGGCGATATTCTTACATTGGAACTGGGGTGGGATGACCACCCCTTAACTTCGAAGGGAAAATTTGTTGTTGATGAAATTGAACATGTTGGTGCACCAGATCGGCTGACTATTCGTGCCCGCAGTACGGATTTTCGTGGTGATCTGAATGTGAAACGCGAATTCTCTTATCATAAACAGACGTTAGAAAACATTGTGAGTACGATTGCCACGAGAAACCAACTGAAATTTAAAATCAGTGAGGAATTAAAAGGCATCTCCATGCACATCGATCAGACTAACGAATCTGACGTGAGTTTCCTGACTCGTATAGCAAAACAAGAAGGGGCAATTGCTTCCGTC
Source organism: Xenorhabdus vietnamensis (assembly GCF_002127535.1). Taxonomy (GTDB): domain Bacteria; phylum Pseudomonadota; class Gammaproteobacteria; order Enterobacterales; family Enterobacteriaceae; genus Xenorhabdus; species Xenorhabdus vietnamensis. The sequence goes on along the minus strand of NZ_MUBJ01000022.1, from coordinate 26,884 downwards.
AAAAATGGTGAGTTGTTGTTTGTTCGACAAGGACAGAATAAAACGGCGAGTGGTCAGGATATTCCGCCTGTGCTGATTATTCGCCAATCTGGGGATAATCACCGTTTTTCTTTGTCTGATCGTGAAGCCTATACCAGCGTCGTTGCTCAGTGGCAGGATACTCGCATAGCCACTAAACAGACGGTTAAATTAAAACGGGTAGAGTCAAAGAGCGGAAAAGTTGAAATTATCGTCGAATATAGAAGCAGCGAGAGTAAATCATTAGGTAAGAATGCTTATCAAAAAGACAAAAATAAAACAACAACGGCACAGCAAGAATCCGCAAGTTATTTGACCGGCACTCAGGAGAATGTTCTGACGCTTTCCCGCATTTATTCTAATAAGGAAAATGCAGAGCGTGCGGCCAAAGCTGTTTGGGAAAAAGTGCAGCGGGGGGCAGCGCAGTTCTCTATCACATTGGCGAAAGGGCGTGCAGATGTCTATCCTGAAACACCCATCCAGCTAAAGGATTTTAAGCCGGAGATTGATGGAATTCATTGGACACTGGTGAAGGTAACTCACAATCTCAATGACAGTGGTTTTACAACATCATTGGATCTCGAAATCAAAATTGATGATGTTGAGATCAAAACTGAAATACCAAAATAAATTCTTGATCTCAATGTGAGATCTTTGATATATTGTTCACCAGACGAGATGATGTTATTTCAAGAAAGGTGAACAATATGATTAAGTGTCCTCTGTGTGCTCAGTCAGCGCATACTCGTAGTAGCTTTGAGCATTCAAGCCAGACAAAGGAGCGCTATAACCAATGTCAGAACATCAATTGTGGAGCAACGTTCGTCAGTCATGAAACCTTTGTGCGCTTCATTTCCAAACCAGGTGAAGTCCAGAATGTCACACCACATCCAAAGGCAAAAGCCAAGAGACAACCTCGCCAGAAGGCGGTTGCTGTACAATAAATAACAAAAAACCATTGTTCCAGTTTTTGCCACCGTTATGGTGGCTTTTTGTTGGTGTTGAGTTCAATTAGGTTCTCTGATCGAGAACCTTGACGACGCCCACTTATCAACAAAGTAGGCGTTAAAAGCATCTGATGGGGTTATTTGTGATTCTGAGATTCTTCCTGCAAAATTCTTTGCATTTCATCTTTGATGTGTAGTTTTTCTTTTTTCAGACGTACAACTTTATCGCTGTAACCTGTTCCATTTGGGCCTTCAAGTTGGATTATCTCGTGGTTAAGTCGGTTATGTTTTTCAAACAGGGATTGGAAACGGGGGTGAGATTCTTTCAGGTTGGATACTAAATCACGATATTCTGGAAACATGAGACCTCCTAGACGAAATTTACTACTACACACTAACAAGTGTAGCAGCTCATTGTAATATCAGATTTGAGAGATATCACATAAAAAAGAACTGGTAATACCTGTTTATCCGGTTTCTTATTAATAAAATTTACTGTTTATTTTGAGTGAGTCGATTTAGTCTTATCTAATGCCGATAAAAATCAGTGTGTTGCTAAAAAACATAATTTACCCAAATCTTTTTATTGTTATTATTCAATCTCCTTTTTAAATATATTCAGAGGTGATATATGAAAAAATATCTATTTCCTTTAGTGGCGTTGATGGTATCGACTTCTGTTTTTGCTGATAAAAAACTTGAAGATATCGCTCCTTATCCTGCGGCTTCTGAGAAAATGGCTCGTAGTGTAATTGAGCTACCTCAACAAGAAGATGAAAACAACTACATGGTTGAGTTGATGATTGGCAAGGATATGAAAGTGGATTGTAATCACCACTGGTTTGGCGGTAAGTTGACGACAAAAACGCTGGAAGGATGGGGTTTTGATTATTATGAGCTAAGTAATGTTAGCGGCCCCGCGTCAACAAAAATGGCATGTCCAGGACAAAAGGAAACCATGCGTTTTGTTCAGGTTCAATTAGGTAAAGATGCTCTGATTCGTTACAACAGCAAATTACCTATTGTGGTATATATGCCAAAAACAATGACCGTAAAATATCGTATTTGGCAAGCCTCGGATGAGGTAGAGAAAGCGGTCATTAAATAAATTATTGATTAGGTAAATCAACAACCTGAGTTTTTCATATTAAACTCAGGTTGTTCTATTAACGAGTTTATGCTTTTTTATATTGAATCCTAAAAAATAAAAAAATATTTCTTCGCTGCTTATTATTAAGTTAACAATAAAACAATCTATAGTTAACTTATATACTGTAATTCACATTGGTGAAGTTTCCCTTTCTTTATTTCCTGACAATGATTCCTTGCCCATATTTAAAAATACTAACTAAACTGTTTTTGGATTCTTTTGCATTCATGCAAATATCATTGAGGAATCGTAGAATGTTTAGAAAATTATCGGCAGAGTTCTTTGGTACTTTTTGGTTGGTGTTTGGTGGATGCGGTAGCGCTGTTTTAGCGGCGGCATTTCCACAGCTGGGGATTGGTTTTCTGGGGGTATCTCTGGCTTTTGGTTTAACAGTGGTAACGATGGCCTATGCTGTGGGGCATATTTCAGGAGGGCATTTTAATCCGGCGGTAACATTGGGGCTGTTTGCAGGCGGGCGTATTTCTGCTAAAGATGTTATTCCTTACATCATTGCCCAAGTAATCGGAGGAATTGCGGCAGCAGCGATACTTTATCTTATCGCTAGTGGTAAAAGCGGTTTTGATGCAACGTCAAGTGGTTTTGCATCTAATGGCTATGGGGAACATTCTCCCGGCGGCTTTTCATTACAAGCTGCAATTATTATTGAATTAGTATTAACTGCATTTTTCTTGATTGTCATTCTTGGTGCAACAGATAGAAATGCACCGACAGGTTTTGCGCCATTAGTCATCGGTTTAACATTGACACTTATTCATTTAATTAGCATTCCAGTAACAAATACATCGGTTAACCCGGCAAGAAGTACAGCGGTTGCTATTTTTCAGGGAACATGGGCTTTGGAGCAGCTTTGGGTATTCTGGTTGATCCCATTAATTGGTGGTGCTATTGGTGGATTAATATATCGTTCACTATTACAAAAAGATGATTTATCCGTTAATTAATGTTTCCTTTATTTTGAAAAGCCATGTTATAGCATGGCTTTTTTTACCCTTGTTTATGGTAAATTTATTCACACTTCAATATTTTTAAAAGAAAAATATAATATGGAAAAGAGGGAAATATTTGGTTGCAACGGATAAGAGAAAAATTGATATCCATTTCGTACATAGTGAATTAACGCAATTGTTTTGGGCACGCGGTATAGAGTTTGAAAGAGTTAAAATTGCAATAGAAAACAGTATATATTTTGCATTATTTCACTGTGATAAATAAATTGGCTTTGTAAGATTAATAACTGATTTTGCAACATCCGGTTATTCTTTATGTACAACACGTGACGCTGGTGACTTCTACAGCGGGGTGGCTTTATGAGAAACTTGGTTTTTCACCCGTTGTAGATCCGGATTTTGTATGGACATTAGACAAAAAGAAAATATCTAAAACACCTTAATAAACGATAAAAACTCAGGCGATTATTATTATATGCATAATACCGCCTGATTTTTTATATCGTATCATTAGGAATAAAAATAAATAACTGTTTTGAGAATAAACATCATTATTTATTAGCGGTATTATTTTCTCTATATAAAGTGAGAATATCTGGAAGCAAAGTTATCAAGCCAGTCAGAGCCATAAATACCCCAACCCATAATGGTGCTTGTAGTCCCCAGCCTAAATTAAGACAAAATCCACCAAGGAAAGAGCCAATGACAATACCAAGAGTAATCACGGAGGAATGAATAGTATTAACCAGTGGACGACCGTTAGCTGCTCGCATAACTCGAGTTACCATCGCTGGATTCATAGTAACTCCAACTAATCCGATACCGATTATAGATAAGGCTGCAAGTAACTTTTTATCTGTAAACAAGCCAAATAGCAGAAGAAACAGGGTAAGAGAAATCAAGCCAATAGCTAATATTATGGTTGAATGCTGATCCGCTAGCTTACCAACCACGGCATTGCCTATAATTGTGGCAGCGCCATAAAGGATGAGTAAAGTTGCGATCATGCCATCGTTATAGCCAGTTACTTCTTTTAAGATTGGTATGAAATAAGTAAATGCGGCAAAAGTTGCACCAATAATCAGCAGACTGGTGGAAAAAACATACCATAATTTTAGATTCTTTAATCCTCTCAATTCCGCCCGTAAGCTAGTGGTGGCAAATTTTGGGATTGAGGGAAGGTAAAATATACTGATAATACTCGCTATTGCTGCCAATATACTGATTGTCCAAAAACTCTCTCGCCAACCGACATATGTGCCTATCAAATTAGCCATGGGTAATCCTAAGATCGTTCCTAACATAATGCCGGAAAGCACAATTGAAATTGCCCATCCTCGATGTTTTTCTTCTGCGATTTCCACACAGATTGCCAGTGTAACGCCAAAGAAAGCTCCCGAAACAGCTCCAGTGGTGATCCTTGCGGCCATCAGCATAAGATATGAATTTGCAAGTGCTCCAACGACTTCACCGATAATGAAAATCATATATAGGATAATTAATGCTCTTTTAGGTGGTGTTTTTAATAATCCCATGGCTAGAAGTGGTCCTCCAAACGCCATAGCTAGCGCATATAAAGAAACAAGATAACCAATTTGAGAAATGGATACACCCAGATCGTATGCCATAATTGGCACCATTCCCGTTACTTGAAATTCACTGGTTACCATGGCAAAGATGCCGATTGTCAGTATATAGATAGCTAGGGGAAGAGATTTATGTTTTGCCGTAGTGCGGCAATGATTAGCAATATTGGGTCGTGGATTTTCCATATTATCGTCCTTTATTGAATATTTTTGTAGTGATGATTACAAAATTATCTGACTTGCGAAAATGGATCAAGGTATTTATGTTATAGTCACTACAGAAATGACGAGGGGATATATGATGGCACAACGAGGACGCCCTTTGAGCTTTGACCGTGATATGGCACTTCAACAGGCAATGGAGTTGTTTTGGGCCAAGGGTTATGAAGGTACACAACTTGTTGATCTCACGGCTGCGATGAATATCAATCCACCGAGCTTTTATTCGGCGTTCGGTAGTAAGAAAAAAGCCTTTTATGCGGCGGTTGAACTTTATATTAATACTGTCGGGGCTAAAGTGATGGATAGTCTTAATCAAGCTGGCAGTGTCAGGGAAGGAGTACGAGCAATGTTAGAGTGCTCTGTTGATGTTGCTACCTCAAACCGGGTAGGTGGATGTTTGCTGATTCTGGGCATAGTTAACAATTCACAAGAAAATGAGGATGTTTATGCTCATCTTAAAACTGTGCGTAAAAATACATTAACATTGATTTATCGTCGGATAGAAAAAGGTATAGAGGATGGCGAATTATCCAATCAGACCGATGCTGGAAAATTGGCTGCCTATTTTCTTGGGATTATGCAGGCAATTTCATTTCAGGCACGTGATGGAGCCTCAAAAGATGAGCTTATGGGTTTGATTGAACCTGCGATAGCGGCAATATCCTCTTGAATAAATTAATGTCAAACAATATTGCAATCCAATAAAAATGAGTTCGAAGAGGATTCATTAGGATCTCTGCAATTCATTCCAATGGTTGATGATCTGTCTAACAATGCCATAATCACGGGACTCTTCTGATTCCATCCAGTAATTGCAATCAGTATCTTTTGCTACTTTATCAAGAGATTGACTGGTTGCTTTGCTGATCAGTTGGTGGATTATCAAACGGGTCTCTGGCAATGAGTAATAAATTTAATCATGTCTGCTGGGTATAGCCTGCTCCAATGTGCCCGTCTTGATTATTTATAAGTATTTTTATTGGATCATGACTTATTTATTGCAAAATTGACAGTTATTTCATTATTTTTTCAACGAATTTCTAGTTAATTTCCTATGTGATAATAATGAACTGTAATTTAATGAGCTAATTCCGAGTATATGAAGTTGTTGTCATGTTTTTTTCGTGTTTATTTGTAAATTCGTCATACATTATTTTTCATCCTGTAATAAATTATGTTAGATATCTAAATAATATAGCTTATAAAAAATAATTCTTTCTAAAAGATCTGAATTTCATTTGTCTTTTTTAACATCATCAAAAAAATTGAATTATTTTTTTAAAAAATTTAATTTTTTTATGAAATTATAATGTTATATATTTATGTGCAGGATTTATATGGTTATGTAATACGTATAACAAAATAAGATAAAATAAAGAAACCTCAATATATTTATATTTTGGTTTGGTTGTATATTATGAATTTTCTTCTATGACTTTTTTAGAGGTTTTTGTTTATCTATATTCAAAAGCATGTGGGCTGATTTTTATATACAAAAAATATTCACATATTGCCAATTGCATTAATTAGCTTCGATGTAAATGTAATAAATTAGGAATGAATTATGGAACGTTTTGACATAGACAAATTGTCTAACAAGATTCTAAATGAATTATTGCAATACCGACGTCGTTTTCCTGAGTCTGAACATTCACTTCAATATGAAGAGAAAATGGTTTCAGAGGTTCAGCTGCCACGTATTCGTGCGTTTGTGGAACAAGGGAAGCCTATTGAATGTATTTTACCTGCCTTTCCGACAAAATCACCAAATCCTAGAAAAGTATTGGGTAAGACGCCTGATATGGCAGAAAAGCTATCACTGATTTTCCTAAACTCCCTTTGTCAGCGTATTCAGCTTTATTATCCACCTGGAGCAAATATTGTTATTTGTTCTGATGGGCATGTTTTTAGTGATCTTATTCATGTTGATGATGACACAATTACCCACTACCAATTAGAAATTGAAAAGCTGCTGCATGAACTGGGCGCGACTCATCTTTCAGTTTTTAATCTTGGTAACGTTGAATCACTGACTCAATATACCAGTGATTATGATCAACTGCGTGAATTATTGGTCAACCGTTATGCATCTTCAGTTGAGGAGATCAAAGAAACACTCAAAGAAAGCGAAGAAGGGGTTCAGTTATATCGGGCAATTACTCGTTTTCTTTATGAAGATAGTTTATTGCCAGAATACACTGGTTCGAAAAATGCGTTACAAAAGGATGCACGCCAGCGCTCTGTCGGGGTTATCCAACGTAGCTGGGCTTGGGGTAATTTGCTGGCGGAGCAGTTCCCATTGGCGATCCGTCTTTCTATTCATCCACAACCCGTGGACAGTATCAAAATTGGTATTCATATGATGCCGACCAGAGATGATTGGTTGACGCCGTGGCACGGTGTGGCAGCCAATATTAATGGTCAGTTTGTGTTGATGAAAAGTGATGAAGTGAAAAAGATGAATGGAAAGCTAATCGAAATTCGGGGTATTCCAAGTCATTACGTGATTGAAACATTATCAGAAGAAAAACTGTTTGAAGCAAACTCGCAAACAGAATTCCAGACGACGGCAGCACAAGCAAAATAACCAAGTGGTATAGCGCATTTTTGAGGGAAAAAATCATGAATACATATGAACTTGATTGTCATATTGAGTTAGTGAAACCTTTCGGAGTATTTATTACACCCAAGCATCCTGATCAGGATATTACCACACTGTCAGTTGATGCCTTGCGTGAATTGGCTCGTACTCACCTGCTGGTTGTATTGCGTGGCTTTCGCTCCGGCTTTACGGATAAAGAAAAATTGACGGAATACTCCAGCCGCTGGGGAGAAATCATGATGTGGCCATTTGGTACGGTATTGGATGTCATGGAGCAGCCCGATCCGTCTGACCATGTTCTGGACAGTGGTAATTTGCCATTGCACTGGGATGGAATGTACAGAGAGACGATCCCTGAATTTCAGATATTTCATTGTGTTGCCGCGCCTGAAGCTGCTCAGGGAGGGCGTACTACGTTTGTCAACACTGAACAGTTGATTACTGAGGCTAGTGATGATGAACGTAATACATGGAAAAATACCACTATTACTTATCGCACAAGCAGAGTGACGCACTATGGTGGCGAAGTTGTTTCACCGTTGGTTTGTCTGCATCCCGACGGTAAAAAATGGGTGATGCGTTACAATGAACCGATGGGAAAAGAAGATACGAAGTATGCTGATCACCACTCTTTGAAGATAGACGGAATATCACAGGAAGAGCAACAGACACTTGAGGAAACACTGTATAACCGGTTGTATGATCCGCGTTATTTTTATGCTCATCAATGGCAGTCTGGTGACATCGCGATTTGCGATAACTTTACTTTATTACATGGGCGTGAGGCTTTTATTTCCCGTTCACCTCGCCATATTCAGCGGGTTCATATCCATGGCACGCCTGTGTGTGAAAATCACAGTTTTCACACTATTTCTGTTTCCAGCTCTGATTGAGTAGAAGTTGTTTTAACGGAGTTTTGATTGATGTCTCGAATTGTTTTGGCTGCTGTTGCAACCCCTGGTCACGTTTTTCCAATGTTTACTATTGCAGAGCATTTGATAGAACAGGGACATGAAGTCACGATATTCAGTGGCTCCCTTTTTCAACAACAAACGGAAGTATTGGGAGCCACTTTTGCGCCTTTTGATAAGCAAGTAGATGCTGATTATCGTTGTCTGGAAAAATATTTTCCTGAACGGGCAGAGCTTCCACCGGGAAATGCCCAGATGGCGTTGGCATTAAGACAGTTTTTTGCTGCACCTATTCCTGTGTTGTCGAAGCAGTTAATGCAAGTGATCGAAGGGGGACAAGCTGATCTCCTGATTATCGACAATACCTTTTATGCAGCGTTGCCGCTATTGCAGAAACCGGCTAATGAACGTATTCCTGTTATTGCTATTGGAGTTACTCCGTTATCGTGGTCATCAAGGGATACCATATTCTGGGGACCTAGAATTCCAACTGAATTATTGCCTGCTGATTTAACGCGTGAGCAACTAGTGGATGAGGAGACGCATAAATTAGTCAAACAAGTCAGGGAAGCATTTAATCAGTCTCTTGCTGTAGTGGATTGCCCACCATTGGTTGGGGACCATAACGATGTTTTGATGAGCGGAGTTGATCGTTTCTTGCAACTGGCAACACAATCATTTGAATTTTCACGTGATGATTTACCTGAAACGGTGGATTTTATCGGATCTCTGCCAGTGAAAGTGAAAGATGATAAAACGCAAATCAGTTGGCCGGATGAAAGCCTGCCGTTGGTTTTGGTGACTCAGGGAACACTGGCTAATGTTGATTTTGGCCAATTGATATTGCCGACATTGCGTGCGTTGGCAACGTTGCCGGTTCGGGTATTGGCGATTACAGGCGGCCGCTCTATCGATGCTTTGGAAGAGGAAATTCCAGAGAATGCCAGAGTGGTAGAGTATCTCAATTTTGAACACTGGCTTCCTCGCGCATCAATTTTTATTACCAATGGAGGCTATGGTTCGCTGAATTCAGCCATTCGTCATGGTGTACCTTTGGTGGTCGCGGGAACAGGAGATGGTAAATTAGAAGCTGTCGCTCGTGTTATCTGGTCACGTTGTGGTATCAGCCTGCATACTGATACACCGAGTGAACAGCAATTATATAAAGCAGTGACAAGGATATTATCTTCCCCGACATGGCGCCAGCAAGCACAGATCATTAAGGCAGATTATGATTCACATAATGCTTTGGCATCAATAACGCGTCACGTTAACGAATTGATTGCCTAATTACGGAAGTAATATCATTTCTATCTGGCAGATTTGGAATTGCAGAACAGTTAACAAATTAGTTATTCAACAGGTAGAGATGATAGAAAGCTATAAAGATGGACGATCATGAAAATAAAACGCGGCATGGTTTTTTGCCGCGTTTTTTTACTAAAAAGTAATCGCCTAAATTAATATTAAAACGTTATTTGGAGGAAGATCAGGCTTTTTCCCGTATCCCTTCAACAGAAATGAATAGCTCGACTTCCTGAGATTTTGGCCCTAAATCACTTTTAATATTAAAATCTTTCAATTTGATTTTTCCATTGGCTTCAAAGCCTGCACGATACCCGCCCCATGGATCTTTGCCTTCTCCCATTAATTTGGCGTTTAAGGTTACAGGATTAGTGACACCATTTAGCGTTAGATCGCCGATAATAGTGTAATTTCCCCCTGTTTTCTTGATTTTGGTTGAAGAGAATTTAGCTTCTGGATATTTTGTTGTATTCAAAAAATCAGTACCGCGTAGATGCTTGTCACGCTCAGCATGGTTGGTATCGACACTATTTGTTTTAATAATGACACTGACTTTATCTATAGCGGGGTTTTGTGCATCGAACGTGAAGTTGCCGTCAAATTTCTTAAAGCCACCGTAAAGCCAGCTCATACCCAAATGTTGGATACGAAATTCAATAAAGGCGTGTTGACCAGCCGTGTCAAATTTATAGTTAGCAGCCATCGCTGAGCCAGTACCCATCAATAAAATACCAGTGGTCAGGCCGATTATTGACTTCTTAAGTAATTTCTTTTTAAACATTGCCTTTTCAAATATGGTCTTGTCAAATATGGTTTTTTCAAACATAAGAGTAATTCTCCAGAAATTATTTTATATCGGGATTGAAACCAAACATTCTTTTTAGGGTGATATCACGGTCGATAAAATGGTGTTTCAATGCTGCGAGGCCATGCAGCAGAGAGAGCACAACTGCAATCCAAGCAAAATAAAGATGGATAATGCCGGCTGTATCCGCTTGAATTCCTTGCTCAGTCAAGGTTGCGGGAATATCGAACCATCCAAAAATGCTGATGGATTCACCATCTGCAGTAGAAATCAGGTATCCGCTAACTAAGATGCCAAACAGGACGATGTACAGTGCGAAGTGTGCCAATTTTGAACTGATGCGTGTAAATTGGCCATAACTTGTCAATGGATTTGGTGGTGGAGAAATAAACCGCCACATAAGGCGAATAATCATGACAAAAAAGACTAATATACCGATGCTTTTATGCAGCTCTGGTGCACGATGATACCAAGTATCATAATAACTCAATGTCACCATCCACAATCCAAGAGCAAACATCCCATAAACGGCAAGAGCTACTAGCCAATGGATTAAAATAGAAATATGACCAAAGCGTGTGGAAGTATTTTTTAGCAGCATACTGTTTCCTTATTTTTGATCACTTATACCCAATCGATTTCAAGTTACGGTGTAGTCAACAACTTGAAAAACGGATATAAAGCGTACTGGCAACCCTAAAGTATCATAAATATTAATGAGAAAGTCAGGATATTATAGTAGATAAAAATTAAATTTTGTTTTTATAAATCTCAAGCAAATAATTTGTTTGAGAATGTCAAAATTTATCAATAATAAAATGGAATGGTGATGTTTTAGGTAAAATAAAAGTGGTGAAATAAGTTATTATATTCCTTTTGGTTATTTTCTTATAACTTATTATTTGTTGTTTATTTTTGTGATCTTAATTTATTTTTTAATTCTAATTATTTTATATTTATTTTTAAGATCTGTTTTTGTTAGTTAGTTAATCATTTCAAATAACTTTATCAGTAACTATTTCATTATGAAAGTAACAATTTTATTGCCTATCTCTTTTTTCTTATTATGAGATAGCTTACTATTTTTTATGCAGTCACATCATTTATCACAATACTGTTTATACAATATTATTTATCATAATACTATTTATCACTACAGAGAGAAAAACGATGTACACATTGTGGATAGCTAATAAAAATTATTCTTCTTGGTCACTGCGTCCGTGGATTTTACTCAAGGCTCTTAATATCCCTTTTAGCGAGCAATTGAATTTTTTTGCAAGTGATAAAAGTAGCTATGATAAATTCAAAGCATTTTCACCTACGGGATTGGTTCCTTGTCTGGTTGATGGAGACATTACGATTTGGGATTCATTGGCGATTGCAGAATATATTGCTGAGGAACATGCTCAAGTCTGGCCAGCAGATAAAATAGCCAGAGCTTGGGCAAGAAGTGCTGCCGCGGAAATGCACTCTGGTTTTACGGCATTGCGTCAGGTTTGCGCAATGAATTGTGCTGTTCGGACGGAGTTGGATGCAATAACCCCCGAATTACAGCACGATATTGAGCGAGTCGATGCTCTTTGGACAGAAGGGCTAACTAAATTTGGTGGTGAATGGCTGGCGGGAGATAAATTCACGGCTGTCGATGCGTTTTATGCTCCTGTGGCTTTCCGCGCCCAAACTTATGGATTGAAATTTTCTGCTATGAGTCAGGATTGGATTGATCGTATGTTGAGACATCCTGCGATGGTGGAATGGCTGGCATCTGCGGTAAAAGAACCTAAAACAGCACACTGATTTACACTGTATGGCATTTTATATAATTTTAAATTATAACTTTATTTATTATTTTTATGTTTAGGAAAATAATCTCACTGATTAATAATTGTATTTTTTTTCTATAAATACCTTTTCATAATAGTGATACATTTAGCTCTTGAATCCCCCTTACTCCTCGCGGTGCGAGGAGTAAGAAAGTGATCTAGCATTTTGAGAGCTTATTTAGATGAAAACGTATTTGCTTTATAGTGATTTCTATATAAGAAAATAGAGTTTTTGCAGAAAAAAGTGCTGACAAGTGTCTTAGGTTTGCTTTTCCTGAGATAAATAAAGGGTTTATTGAATTACCACCAGATAGCGTCGCTCGTTTATATTGTTACTTAATAAGTGAAATGTAATAAGGTATAAATAATTTATCTGATTTAATTAGCCAATTATAGTTTTTTAACATTTTTATAGGTAAGAAATTTTCTGGATAAAAAGAGCTCCGTGTAGAAAACGGAGCATAAAGGTAGTAGCTGAGAGAATGTAATACAAACAGTACAAAATGTAGTGCGAAAGTATAATAACCTAATGACACTAAATATTGGTTAAACGAAATAGCATTTATATCAAAAGCCGCTATGATCAGGATTGAAATAGCTGCGAAGCAAAATAGTGTCAGCAATACACACCTTATTTAATCTTTAGAATATTATTGAATTACTATGGATTATTCCACCTTTGAAATTTTTCACCTTCAGTATACTTAGCATTTTTGACGATTATATAAACAACGGATAGTTAGATGAAAAATGCAATTACGGTATCAACTCTGGCTGTAGGTTTATTATTTTGTTCATTTTCTCAGGCAGAATCTCAAGCCATTTCTTTAGGGTATGCGCATGTTAAACTACAAGAAAATAAAGCACTAAAAGGTGCAATCCTGAATTATCATTATGAGCTTAGCAATGAATGGGGGATATTGTCTTCGTTTACTTTTGCTAAGGGCGATAGAAAAGAGACAGAAGAAGATTGCAAGGTAAAATTTAAATATTATTCATCTATGATTGGACCTACTTATCGCATCAATAACTATCTTAATATTTATGGTCAAGCTGGTATTGCTCCTTTCAAAGCGAAATTTTCAGAAGATGAAGGATATAATATTATCGAACAAGGTAAGTTAACTTCAGATTTGGTTAAGAAGTTTTAAGCCGGAACCGTCGAAATTTCCGTCACCAAAGCTAAATAGACCATCGGAGTGACCACATTTTTATTCCCGTTTAAGTAATATTAAACACAATTTAATTTCCGTTTAGGTAATATTAAACACAATTTTTGTACAATTGAACCTCTTCATTTTCATTGCGAGATTATGATGTTATTTTGAATATGGAGGGAATGTTGTGAAGAAAGTAATTGCATTTATTTTGTATTTTCTCATCTACTTTACTGTTGTTTGGCTCTTTTCCATTTTTTTTTCGGAGAAATTAGAAGTTTCAAGCACCATTACAGATGCATTAATTTTTTCTGGCGTAATGGTGTTTTTCTTCATGAAAATAGTTAGAGACAAAGGGGCTATTACGAAAATCAATTAAGGAATTTTATAATGAAATAACTTACCACAATTGAAATTTTATCGGTTTCTGGTGCAAATGGCGTACATGGTACAAAACATGGTTCAGATGGTTTTAGTAAGGCTGGCCTAACAGGTGCTGCTGTTGGCGGGGTTGGCGCTATTCCTGATGCCATCGGCGGAGTGGCTCTTGCAGGTGCAGGATATACAGCCAATAAACTAGCTCAGGGGGCTTTCAAACAGCACTTTGAGTTGGTATTAATCCTATTTTGCACCCTTACCATCTGTTTCGTAAGAGTGCGCTTCAGCAGTTTTCCTTCAACCTTTTTCCCTTCTCAGTTATATATGTCATTCGTTCGTGTGACTGACTTACATTTTGCAGCCCTGAATTTCAGCGGTTCCGGCTTAGCAATGGCATTCGGTTAAGGAAATAACGATGTTATAAAAACAAAGTTTAAATGGGGGGAGAAAATCATGAATATCTACCAACGCCTAAACAAAACTTTTTTTAATTCATGTTCAAGAATTGATAAATATTGGCAAAAAAGAAAGAGAACAATTGATACAAAACTGATTGTTCTTTTCCTAATGAAAATTATATCAGGAAAGAATAATCATGGGTATGCTTATATTATCAATGAAATATGGGATGACTGCATTCGTGAAGAAATACCCCTTCCTCAATATAATCCTATCTCTGCTTCATCGATGTGCGAAGCCAGAATAAAATTTGAACAAGATTATTATAAGATAAAAGATTTTAATGACTTATACCATCAACGATGGGAAATAGAGGAATTATATAAACTATCCAAATCAATCCTATGTATTGAAGATTTTCATTCACATAATGAGAAAGGCGTCAAACAAGAACTTCGGGCACATATATTATTAATTAACCTGACAAGGATATCGGAAAATTATTTTAATCACAGGAACTATGATGATGAGGGGAGTCGTATCAATAACAAGGAGAGCAGGGATAAAAAACAGAAGCTGAGTTCAAAAAACTGTTTGTTTTTTGTCGTCAAATATCTCCCTCAGCTAATACAAGGTAAGCTAAAAAAGCATTTAAAATAATTTTATTACATGCTTCACGCACTTATGGCAAGAATGATACAACGGGTGAGACCAGGGAGGCACTACCCACGGAAAAAAATAAAAAATCCATATGGTAATGAATAAGGGTTTTTGTTCATAAAACCAATTGATTTTTTATTATTTACCAATGAAATTATATAATAACTTTTCTATACACTTCTTAAACAAAAATAAATATTTAGATATTTATTGTTAATTTTATTTTGCATTATTAGCAGAATAATTGTCCTGAATCGCCAACCGATTAACGGCCTCAGTAGCATTATCAAGCCCATTCAGTGAGTTTTCTAATGCCCCAACAGATTTGTTTAGTGTTTTCATGACAGTGGCTGTGGCGATTTTCAGAACACGAGCGGTGTCGCGAATACCGCCGTTATTCATTGCCATATCGACAATCTGTTCCTTCACACCCGGCTTGCAGGCTTGGTAGGTGTATTCCAACTGAAAGACCTTGCAGCAGGTATAGCGGCGATAACGGGGATGGTCACCATTTCTTTTTCCATGCCCTTTGACATGTTCTGATTTGTGACAATAACGACAATAGACGTCAACTTTAGCCATGTTTCACTATTAAAAAACGGGAAGTATATCATAACAACTATCTATCTAATACATGACCCTGTTTTATATCATCGAAAGATCTTTATATTATTAATCACTAACAAAATAATGCTGTAACTATTTTTTAATTTAAATAAACATTACGGACTTGAACAATAAGGTTCGTTTTAAACCGTAATGGATTATTCGATATTTTTAATTTTAAAACTGCCTTTTTAACTTATTTAAAATCAGGGGTGAAATAAAAAAAAGCACATAAAACCTGTAAAAAAAATAGGTAAAGTTGAATTTTATATATATATTTAATGCCACCATTCTAGATTGGGATTTTGATAAATTTTTTCTTAATAAAATCAGATTAAAATAGTGAGGAATTGTAATATGACTCTTAAAGTCACGAATAACACGCTTAAAAAAGTTGAGATTTCAATTAATTACTGGAGTACTGACAAGGGTGGTGCAACTGACAAATATTATGTTGTAAATCCAGGGGAAACCACTGGTAGTTGGAATCGTAGTGATTCACGTGGTTATGTAATGGCAATGAAAAAAAATGATATAAATTCATCATATGCTATTTCCAGTAACAGCCACGTTATTATTTATGATCTGTCGGTTACAAATAATAACTTACTGATTCTTCCTTTCGCCATAACACCATGAATTAATCCTTGGTGAAATTAGATTAAAATATATTTATGTTATTACCATCGGTGACCATTTGGATGGTCACCGAATTCAAAAATAAAACTACTCATCGCCAATAAAATACTGTAGGTCATGTATTAGATAGATAGTTCAGTCACGTGGTTTTACTGGTGCAATGCTGCTTTTTACTGATATCCTGATTCATATAATTCAGCAAAAACACCCTGTTTTGGTTGGATTTGTGCACTTATCAATGACATTCGGTTAAATCCTTATCGGAGCATCAAAAAAATTCCATCGTGTTCTGGGTTTCATCGATTTCCGTGGGTAGTGCCTCCCTGGTCTCACCCGTTGTATCATTCTTGCCATAAGTGCGTGAAGCATGTAATAAAATTATTTTAAATGCTTTTTTAGCTTACCTTGTATTAGCTGAGGGAGATATTTGACGACAAAAAACAAACAGTCTTTTGAACTCAGCTTCTGTTTTTTATCCCTGCTCTCCTTGTTATTGATACGACTCCCCTCATCATCATAGTTCCTGTGATTAAAATAATTTTCCGATATCCTTGTCAGGTTAATTAATAATATATGCGCCTGAAGTTCTTCTTTGCCAAGATTTATCAATTCTTGAACATGAATTAAAAAAAGTTTTGTTTAGGCGTTGGTAGATATTCATGATTTTCTCCCTCCATTTAAGCTTTGTTTTTATAACATCGTTATTTCCTTAACCGAATGCCATTGTCCGGCTTAGAACCCAAAGAGGCATAAATTTTTGGCAAAAATCATCGACGCAGCAGTAAAGTTCTTCTAAATTATACATGCCTGAGGATCTCCACGATTTTGTTTTCTTTAGTAAAAACTTTGATCGTGTCTCAGGCACTTAGTTCCTTTCTTAAGCGAAGCTCACGTTAAATTATCAGAAAATGCCTTAGCATGGGGAGTGAGATTTATCATTGATTCTGTTGAAAATTTTACTGTGGCAATCGGCTATGAGGGAAGTCAGTTTAAATACGATGCAGAAGAGAATGTATCAACCAAAGGTGTTAATATCGGCTTTGGCTATTGTTTTTAGGTTTTTATTCAGGAAAATTGGTTTTTATTATCTGAATACTTGGTATGGCCGATATAATATTATTGCGCTGTTTATGAAAATTTATTGAGCGCTATCAAAAAGGGCCATACCAAATATCAATTGTTATCATTGAATTAATCCTTTCTCTATTTCTAATGAGAAACTGCATCTTTAATAATGTCCAATGAGATCGGGTTCTCAATCAGGGCAATATCACTGGGTTCACGACCTTCACAAATGGCCTGCATAGTACGACGCAACATTTTTCCTGAACGTGTTTTCGGTAATTGCGTCACAAAATAGACCCGTGCTGGACGCCCAACGCCGCCGATTTTCTTATCCACCAATTCCATCAACGCTTTTTCCAATACAGCAAAATGGTCAGCAGACTGGATTTCCCGCCCTTCTTTGAGGACAGCAAAAGCAACGGCTGCTTGCCCTCTTACTTCATCTTTGATACCAATGACGGCAACTTCTGCCACATCTTCATGGCTGGCGATACACTCTTCAATTTCTCGTGTTCCCAAGCGATGACCAGAGACGTTAATCACATCATCTGAACGCCCCAGAATAAAATAGTATCCGTCGCTATCACGGATCCCCCAGTCGAAAGTTGAGTATACTTGCTGGCCAAAGTGTCTCCAGTAAGTATTGATAAAACGGGCATCGTCGCCATAAATAGTCTGGATGCAACCCGGAGGCAAAGGGCCTTTGATGACCAGCATCCCTTTTTCATTGGCACTGCATTCCTGACCAGTCAGTTCGTTGATTAGTTTGACATTAAAACCGTACATGGGAAAACCTGTGCTACCAAACCGGCTTGGTCTATTATCCAAACTCCGAGCAATCGCCATAATTGGCCAGCTTGTTTCAGTTTGCCAGTAATTGTCAATCACAGGCACATTAATGGTTTCAGTAATCCAACGGGCGGTATGCTCATCAAGAGGCTCTCCCGCTAAATAGAGTGTTTCAAGTGAGGAGATATCATATTTGTCGATGCAATCCGTAGGATATTTTTTCAGGACACGGATTGCTGTAGGGGCAGAAAACATTCTGGTGACACGATATTTTTCGACAATTTGCCACCAAATGCCAGCGTCTGGCCGTATCGGAAGCCCTTCATACATAACGGTTGCCATACCGGCAATCAATGGGGCATAGATAATATAAGAGTGTCCGACAACCCAACCAATATCTGATGTACAAAAGAAAACGCCGCCAGCCTTGCCACCAAAAATAACGTCCATTGAAGTTGCCAGCGCCACAGCATAACCACCGACATCTCGCTGAACACCTTTCGGCGTTCCGGTTGTGCCTGATGTATAGAGCACACAGGATGTTTCATTGGATTCAAGCCATGTGACGGGAATTTCTGCATCAAGATGTTTCTGCCGTAATGTAGTGAAATCCACGTCTCTGCCGTCCACCCAATTAATGTCGGATAGCCCACGATCTACCATCAAAACATGGCGTGGTGTGTGTTTGGCTAACTCAATGGCTTCATCCAATAGAGGTTTATAGGGAATGATTTTGCCTCCACGTGAGCCAGCATCCGCAGAGACAACTAAAACCGGTTCGGCGTTATCCAATCGGGTGGCGAGGCTATGGGAAGCAAAACCACCGAATACCACTGAATGAATGGCACCAATACGGGCACAGGCCAGTAAAATAAATAGAGCTTCGGCTACCATTGGCATATAAACAACAACGCGGTCGCCTTTTTTCACGCCGAGGAACAACATCATCGCGGCAGTTCTATTCACTTCTTGATGTAATTCTTTATAGGTGAAAACGCGCTCACTATGAGTTTCTGTTGAAATGGCAATCAGCGCCTTGGCATCGGGTTGGCTTTCCAGCCAGCGATCCAATGCGTTGTAACAGAGATTGGTTTTCCCTCCACAAAACCAACGGGCAAAAGGTGGGTTGGTGTGATCCAACACCTGTTCAAAAGGTTGTTGCCAGTGTATCCGTTTGGCTTGTTTAGCCCAAAAAGCATTGGGATCATTAATCGAATGCTGATAGAAATCTTGAAATGACATAATCTCTCCTAGCATATGCGGATGAGAGGCGGTTTCTGGAATCAGAGCCGCCGATAGCGATGTCTTTCGTCTTTCAAGTCACTACCTAATTAATAGTGACTTGAAATTGATTGAGTATATAGGTTATATAACGAACAAATCGAGGTATTCGTTTACAGGAATATCTCTCAATGACATAAGGTCAAGTGATTTCTCTAAAATTTTTTGTTGTTGATTTTGAGGGAAACGACGTGCCAGATTGATTCTGAATTTTTCTTCTAACAGTGGAATTCCATCTTTGCGGCGACGCGCGTGCCCAATCGGGAATTCGACTTTGACTTCGTCCAGTTGTGAGCCATCGGTAAAGACCAAAGTCAGTGCATTGGCAATAGAGCGTTTTTCGGGATCATGATAATCACGGGTGAAATCGGTATCTTCGATACAGACTATTTTTTCCCGCAAGGCGTCAATGCGTGGATCAGCAGCGATATCATCCTCATAATCCGCAGCCGTCAGGCGCCCGAAAATCAGTGGGATGGCGACCATATATTGAATGCAGTGATCCCTGTCAGCAGGATTATTCAATGATCCTTGTTTATCAATGATTCTGATACAGGCTTCATGGGTACGGATAGTGATTTGAGCAATATCTTCAATGTGTTTGCTATGTTCTTTCAGTTGTTGATGCAGGCTCATTGCCGCTTCTACGGCGGTTTGCGAGTGGAATTCTGCCGGGAAAGATATTTTGAACAGTACATTTTCCATTACGTAAGAGCCATAAGGGCGTTGGAATCTGAATGGCTGGCCATTGAACAGGACGTCATAAAATCCCCAATTCTCGGCGGTCAATACGGAGGGATATCCCATCTCGCCTTTTTGGGCTATCAATGCCAGACGCACAGCGCGGGAGGTTGCATCCCCCGCTGCCCAAGATTTGCGGGAGCCGGTGTTGGGAGTATGACGGTAGGTTCTCAGTGATTGACCGTCAACCCAAGCCAGTGAAACTGCACTCAATATTTCTTCACGTTTCAGCCCTAACATTTGAGCGACAACCGCTGTGGAAGCTACTTTAACTAAAACAACGTGATCCAATCCGACTTTATTAAAAGCATTTTCCAATGCCAGACAGCCTTGAATTTCATGCGCCTTAATCATCGCTGTCAGAACATCCCACATGGTTAGTGGTTTTTCCCCGCGGGAAATCGCATTTCTTGACAGCCAGTCGGCAGTAGCAAGTATTCCTCCCAGATTATCAGAGGGATGTCCCCATTCAGCCGCCAGCCAAGTATCATTGAAATCGAGCCAGCGAATCATTGCACCAATGTTGAATGCAGCCTGAACAGGATCGAGCTGGAATTGAGTTCCCGGCACGCGTGCTCCATTGGGCACAGTTGTTCCCGGCACAATTGGCCCTAATAATTTGGTGCAGGCGGGATATTCCAGCGCTTCCAACCCGCAGCCCAGGGTATCTATCAGGCAGTGATGGGCTGTGGCGTAAGCAATTGGGGAGGTTATGGTGTAGCCCATGACATAATCCACAATATCCACAATCACCTGATCGTAATCAGGGCGGTTGTTAACAACAGAGGTAGACATAATCAATCCTTAAATCGTTGTTATATGTAAATCGGGTTATTTACGTAGTTCAATCGGTATAAATGCCAAATTTTCAGGGCCGGTATAGTTAGCCGATGGACGGATGATTTTGTTATCAATGCGTTGCTCAATAATGTGTGCCGCCCAACCAGAAGTCCGGGCAATCACAAACAGTGGTGTGAACATGGCAGTAGGAACGCCCATCATGTGATAGGACACCGCAGAGAACCAATCGACATTCGGGAACATTTTCTTGTTATCCCACATCACGGACTCAATCCGATTTGCAATGTCATACATCTGGGTTGTACCTGCTTCTTGGGAAAGTTGCAGGGAAATTTCTTTAATCACTTTATGGCGGGGATCGGCAACGGTATAAACTGGATGACCGAAACCAATGATGACTTCTTTTCTTTCCAGACGTGCAAGAATATCAGCCTCGGCTTGAGCTGGGGTGCCATAGCGTTGTTGGATTTCAAATGAGACTTCATTGGCTCCGCCGTGCTTCGACCCACGCAGAGCACCAATTCCCCCGATAATGGCAGAGTAAGTATCCGATCCCGTACCTGCAATGACCCGGCTGGTAAAAGTAGATGCATTAAATTCATGCTCTGCGTACAGGATCAGGGAAGCATGCATTGCCCTTTCCCATGATTCACGCGGTTTTTTACCATGCAGGAGATGAAGAAAGTGTCCGCCAATGGAATCATCATCGGTTTCAACTTCAATGCGGCGGCCATTATGGCTGTAATGATACCAATAAAGCAGTATTGAGCTGAGAGAGGCGAGTAAGCGATCAGCGATATCACGGGCACCTGCGAGGTTATGATCCTCTTTTTCTGGCAAAGTGCAGCCCAGTACAGAAACGCCGGTACGCATCACATCCATTGGATGCGCTACCGCAGGCAATGCTTCCAATGCAGATTTAACGCTGCTGGGCAGGCCACGCAAGGATTTTAATTTATTCTTGTAGGATGTTAATTCTGCGCGGGAAGGGAGTTTATCGTGGATAAGAAGATAAGCTATTTCTTCGAACTCACAATGGGCGGCTAAATCGAGAATATCATAGCCACGGTAATGTAAATCATTGCCATTTTTGCCAACAGTACAAAGCGCTGTATTACCTGCTGTAATACCGGACAGAGCAACCGATTTTTTAGGTTTGAATGTCGTAAGTTCAGGAGCTACCGTGACTGTATTCTGTTTATTCATGCGTATCACCTCTGCTATTTTTTTGGGAAAACAGGGCATCCAATTTTCGTTCAAAATCGTAGTAGTTGATGCTTTCATAAAGTTCATTACGGGTTTGCATCATATTGATGACGTTTTTCTGTGTGCCATCTTGACGCAAAGCGGTATAGACTTGTTCGGCCGCTTTATTCATGGCCCGAAATGCCGACAGGGGATAAAGAGCAATGGCGACGTTTACGC
Organism: Xenorhabdus vietnamensis; assembly: GCF_002127535.1. GTDB lineage: Bacteria > Pseudomonadota > Gammaproteobacteria > Enterobacterales > Enterobacteriaceae > Xenorhabdus > Xenorhabdus vietnamensis. Next base: position 4,603 of record NZ_MUBJ01000022.1, on the reverse strand, counting down.
TCCTTAATTCTTCGATTGTAAAGAGTGGTGTCGCACCGAACTCGGTAATATTCGCCAAAATAGGAACCTGTGTTTTGGACGCGAATTCCTTATACATATGCAGCTCTGTAATCGCTTCAGGAAATAGCATATCGGCACCTGCTTCAACATAAGCTGCGGCTCTGTCCAGCGCTGCATCTAACCCTTCTACTGCCAACGCGTCCGTGCGAGCCATAATGACAAAATTTTCATCGGTACGGGCATCAACGGCAGCCTTGATGCGGTCTACCATCTCCTGTCTGGAAACAATTTCTTTATTCGGACGATGCCCACAACGTTTGGCACCGACCTGATCTTCAATATGAACACCGGCAGCCCCTGCTTTAATAATAGAATGAATCGTGCGGGCCACATTGAATGCTGAAGAACCGAATCCGATATCAGCATCTACAAGCAATGGTAAGTCGCAGACATCAGTAATGCGGCGGATATCAATCAATACATCATCCAGTGTAGAAATTCCCAAATCTGGCAATCCCAAAGATCCCGCAGAGACCCCGCCACCTGAAAGGTAAATAGCTTTGTAGCCTGCTCGTTTTGCCAGTAATGCATGATTTGCATTGATGGTTCCGACGACTTGTAACGGAGATTCGGCCTTTATTGCTTGACGAAAAACCAAACCTATAGAGGAAAATGCCATACATAACCCCATTGTTGCTAAAATGAAACAACTTTGTGCATAATTGTTATTTAAGCAATGTTTATACCAGAACTAAAAAATTGACGAGATGATAGGATGGTGGGTATATATAAGGTATTGTTTTTTATTGTTTAAATTTAGGATTCTCTTTTGTTTTGGCTAATGAATATTCACTGTTTGGTTATTGGCTATAATGTATGCTTGTTTCATTGTGAATCAATTATGTTTCATTTTTGTTTCAAATTATGAAGGTGAAACGATAAGGTGAGTTTAGATATAGTGCACTTATTACAAAAGATATGGGGGCAATATGGCATCAGTACACGTAGAGGAACGTGATAACAATAGGCCGGTGATTTGGACAGTTTCTGTTTCCAGGCTTTTTGATCTTTTTCGTGATATTACGCCGGAATTTGATCACCAAGTTGATATCACTCCGATTCAGTTAGGTTTTGAACGTGCGGTTCAACACATTCGCAAGCGATTGGAAACGGAGCATTGTGATGCCGTGATTTGCGCAGGATCTAATGGTGCTTATTTAAAAAGTCGTTTATCCATACCGGTAATTATTGCCAAAGCCAGCGGATTTGATTTTATGCAGGCATTGGCTCGTGCCCGACAAATCAGTTCCCGGATTGGCGTCATTACTTACCAGAATACGTTGCCTGCATTGGAAGAATTTCAGCAGCGTTTCAATTTGCGTATTGAACAACGCAGTTATGTGACAGAGGAAGATGCCAGAGCACAGGTCAATGCTTTGAAAGCGATGGGTATCAAAGTGATTGTGGGGGCAGGGTTAATTACTGATCTTACTTATGAAGCTGAGATGGTGGGGGTTTTTGTCTATTCAGCGGATTCCATTCGGCAGGCATTCCAGAATGCATTGGAGATGGCCCGAATGACCAAACTCAATCAGGCAGTGATTTCTCCTTATCCTACAGAAGATAAGCTCCGCACACGTCATACGATCAGTGATATCAGAGGAAATTCTGTTGCGGTAGAACATGTGCGCAATACGATTATGCTGTATTCCCGTTCGGCGGCCACAGTTCTGATTCAGGGTGAAAGTGGTACGGGAAAAGAGCTGGTGGCACAGGCTATTCATCATGAATATACATTGCGTCATGGGCAGTTAGCGGGCAAACATCCACGGCCGTTTGTTGCGGTTAACTGTGGAGCGATTACTGAGTCTTTGCTGGAGGCTGAACTGTTTGGTTATGAGGAAGGAGCTTTCACTGGTTCACGACGTGGCGGGCGTGCAGGTTTATTTGAAATTGCGCACAGGGGGACGTTATTCCTGGATGAAATTGGTGAAATGCCATTGCCTTTGCAAACGAGGTTATTAAGGGTTTTGGAAGAAAAATCCGTTGTCAGGGTTGGTGGGTATCGTCCTATTGCTGTTGATGTTCGGATCATCTGTGCTACGCATTGTGATTTGGATACCTGGGTGAGGGAAGGCCGTTTTCGGGCCGATTTGTTCTACCGTTTGAGTGTATTGCGAATTAAGGTACCGGCATTAAGGGAAAGGGGAAATGATATTGGCTTGTTGGCGCTAGAGTATTTACAACGGGCTTTCGCGGCACTTAATTTACTTGTTTCTGTATCAAGGATACAAGAGCTTGCGGAGTGTCATGAAGTATTGCATTCCTATCATTGGCCGGGAAATGTGCGTGAACTGCGTAATTTGATGGAACGAATAGCACTTTATTTGAGTGCTCACCCTGAACAGGCTTTGACTTCTGCATTAATATTATCACTTTCACCTGAGCGTCAAATTGATACCAATATTATTAATAGTAATGTTATTAATAATAATGTGAAAGCAGCCCAGTTTGAAGCATCTTCTTTTATTGAAAACACGCTTTCAGCGCATGATATTACAGTACATGATATTGTGGCTCGATTTTCAGGTAATCGACGTGCAGCCGCGGAATATCTGGGGATTAGCCGCACGACATTATGGCGGAGATTAAAGCAAGGGCAGGGAAAAATCAAATAGAAAAATTAATTTTAAATCTATTAGGTATATATTGAAATTCTATCAGGTGAACAATAACCGTTAATTAGGTTTTATTTCCCAATAAGTGAGCATATAACTTCATATCGATATTTTCACCACTTAAAATAACTCTAACATGTTGCTCTTTCAATTGTTTCCGCATCGATTTGACCGCCGCAAATTCCAAACAACCAATAGGTTCGACAATGGTTTTCATGCGCTCTGCTAAAAAGTATATAAATTAATTAATTGATTATCTGACGCAGCAAGAATGTCTTTGACAAGGTGGTGAATGATGGCAAACGTATTCCAGTGGGATCCAGCCTGCTTCTCCCGATTTCTTATGTGCCCAATACCAGCCGTTTAGTGTTCTCTCCAGATACAGATATTCTCCTGCTTTTACTGTCAACTCATGAGCTGTGTAATTTTCGTTACATATTGCTTTATCAGGATGAATGAAATCTAGAATTTGTTGAGGAACCCAACCACTGATATTTAAAGAATTCGTAGTCCAAATCCAGTAAGGATATTCAAGATCTCCGTAACTGACTGCAACTATATCTCCAGCTTGTAATTTGATAGGGTTTGGATAAGCGCTAATGTAATCGCGGGTTACAATACCTTTCTTCATTAGTTTTACTCCCAATTTATTCTGATGTTCAGAAAATTATACATAAATATAGAGGGCATTATGCTCCTAACTAATGGTACCTCATAAATTATCTATGTCTGGTAACGTTTCATTTAATTTTTTTTGAGATAGATCGAAATAGCTGACAGGTATTGTTACTATGCCCGGTCATGACTTCAAAGCGTTAATTTGATATTCTTGCACTTTTTAATGGGACATCATCATGACTGTTACGATAGAAGTTGTTTGTCGATATTGCGGTCAAACCGAACCTGTACGTAAACACGGGACAGGTAAAGCAGGCTTCCCTCGCTACTATTGCAAAGACTGCCAAAGAACCTTTCAACTCAACTATCGTTACAACGGCCATAAACCGGGTATGAAAGAAAAAATTGTGGATATGGCGATGAATGGCTCTGGTGTGAGAGACACCGGCCGTGTGTTAGGTCTCGGTATCAATACGGTGATACGGACATTAAAAAACTCTCGCCAAAACAAGTAACATCGCGACAGACTGCTTATGACGATGTCACACTTATCTGTGAATTGGATGAGCAATGGTCTTTTGTAGGCAATAAAAAACAACGTCATTGGCTTGGGTATGCGTTTGATACGAAAAGGAAACAAGTCATAGCCCATGTCTTCGGCCCCAGAACGGATGCAACCTGCCGAAAATTGCTCAACTTACTGGCGCCTTTTAATATTCGTTTCATCACAACCGATAACTGGGGAAGTTATGCCAGAGAAGTGGAGCCGGAAAAGCATCTGGTAGGCAAAATTTTTACCCAACGTATAGAGCGGCATAATCTCAATCTACGAACTCATATCAAGAGGTTGGCGAGAAGAACAATTTGTTACTCACGTTCAATGGAAATCCACGAAAAACTCATTGGCGCCTATATTGAAAAACATCATTACAACCCTTTGGAGTCATGACCGAATTTCTCACCTTTAACTCCTGCATGGTGCAGGTTCATCCTATATCTTAAAAAGACGAATCGTATCATTTCATAATGACAAATGTTTATCTTCCCGCCATTTGATATTTTTACTCCAAAATTACAACAATCCATGTGCTTATATTAAGGTGTTTTATTTTTCTGCTAGTTTTAAAAAATATTTAAATAAAGTTATTTGTTATGGCCAATTTTTTACTTATTAGAATAAATTTGTTTGTTATATAAATCGACTTGGGTGATGTTGATTTTGAGGGAGAGTGTTTTTTAAAAAATTAATCTTTATAGGAATTCTATTGTCATAATATATGTGAGTTTTAGGTGCAATCAATAATGAA
>NZ_MUBJ01000021.1 GCF_002127535.1 Xenorhabdus vietnamensis | reverse complement strand
GAGGGCTTTTTTTTGGGCATCTGTCAGATTAATTTTCATGGGCGCGATCCTGCGCTGATATGAATGAAAAATCAAGCATCTTCAATTACGACGGGTATATATTATATCTAATGGTACATATTACTATCAGTTATGAAGCAGAACGTAAAGGAGTTTAAGAATTTACCAATATAATGGTTGCAAGTAGCAGATTGGATTAAAATACTTTCAAAGAAAACTGACCTCAAATGGTTGAGAGAGCCAGTTTCTCTTAAAAATTACAGACTACGTTACCAATTTGGTCGTTGGAAAAGAGAAAGGGGAATGCATCTAATAAATCACATTATGCCCGTAGCTGTTTAAAATTCCTTTTACTCTCTCCATTGTCTCTTTAGATGGCAGCTTTACCCCTTCCAGCTTATATTCTTCACCCATAGTAACCCACTTATGCTTGCCAAGTTCGTGATAAGGTAATAATTCAATTTTTTCAATATTCTTCATATCATTAGTGAACTCACCAAGCATATGGACAGAATTATCGTCGTCTGACCATCCTGGTACGACAACATAGCGAATCCATGTTTTTTGATTGCGCTTTGCCAGATAACGAGCAAATTCGAGCGTGCGATGATTGGATACGCCGACCAATTTTTGATGAATATCATCATTAAGCTGTTTTAAATCCAGCATAACCAGATCAGTAGCATCCAATAGTTCATCGATAACCGGATCGTAACGGCGAACAAAGCCATTGGTATCCAGACAGGTATGAATGCCTTCATCATGGCAAGCCCTGAACCAGTCACGAACAAATTCCGCCTGAAGAATTGCTTCACCACCGGAAGCAGTGACTCCGCCACCCGAAGCATTCATAAAATGACGATAGGCTGTTGCTTCTTTTATTAATTCTTCAACTGTCACCGTTTTTCCACCATGGGTATCCCAAGTATCGCGGTTATGGCAATAGAGGCAGCGCATGAGGCAACCTTGGAAAAATGCGATAAAGCGGATACCTGGACCATCTACGGTTCCGCAAGATTCAAATGAGTGGATACGGCCAAGTACGGACATGAAAGGACTTCTCCAAAACTGACAAGCTAATAAAGGCCCCAAGTGTTACGGGACCTTTAGTGTATGTCATTTTATTTCAATATACCCTTCGTCTTTCAAGTTGCTTCTTTGTTGGCTGCGCTCACTCACCCCGGTCACATAGTTATCTATGCTCCCGGGGGATTCGTTCCCTTGCTGCCGCGATGCACCTTGAAATCCATTAGGTATAGAACATAATGACATTTTGAGGTAACGCTATTTCAAGTAATTATTTTTGGTATTTTACTATTACATAGTTTGGGTAAATGTACGGGTGATGACGTCTCGTTGCTGTTCTTTAGTCAACGAGTTAAACCGCACAGCATAACCTGATACGCGAATAGTCAACTGTGGGTATTTCTCAGGATTTTCCATTGCATCCAGCAGCATTTCGCGGTTCATCACGTTAACGTTCAGATGCTGACCACCCTCGATATCTACTTCGTGATGGAAATAGCCATCCATCAGACCCGCCAGATTTGCTTTACGTACTTCATCGTCTTTACCCAATGCATTAGGCACGATAGAGAAAGTGTATGAAATACCATCTTTAGCGTAGGCAAATGGCAGTTTAGCAACCGAAGTTAATGAAGCAACTGCCCCCTTTTGGTCACGTCCGTGCATTGGGTTAGCACCAGGACCAAATGGTGCACCAGCACGGCGTCCATCAGGGGTATTACCGGTTTTCTTACCATAAACCACGTTTGAGGTAATGGTCAGTACAGACTGTGTTGGAACTGCGTTACGATATGTTTGCAGTTTCTGGATTTTCTTCATGAAGCGTTCAACCAGATCACAAGCGATATCATCGACACGTGGATCGTTGTTACCAAATTGTGGGTATTCACCTTCAATATTGAAATCAATGGCCAAACCATCTTCATCACGGATTGGGGAAACTTTCGCATATTTAATGGCAGACAATGAGTCGGCAGCAACGGACAGACCTGCGATACCACATGCCATGGTACGGAACACATCACGATCATGTAGCGCCATCAATGATGCTTCATAGCTGTATTTGTCATGCATGTAATGGATGATGTTCAGGGCAGTGACATATTGTTTTGCCAGCCAATCCATGAAGTGGTCCATGCGATCCATGACTTTGTCATAATCCAGTACGTTGTCTCTCATTGGATCTTCTTTCGGGCCGACCTGAATTTTCATTTTTTCATCCACACCACCATTAATGGCATACAGCATGGTTTTTGCCAAATTTGCACGGGCACCGAAGAACTGCATTTGTTTACCAACAATCATTGGGCTGACACAACATGCGATAGCATAATCATCACTGTTGAAATCAGGACGCATCAGATCATCATTTTCATATTGCAGGGATGAGGTATCAATTGATACTTTTGCTGCGAATTTTTTAAAGTTAATTGGCAGCTTTTCAGACCACAGGATGGTCATGTTAGGCTCTGGGGATGGCCCCATGGTATATAGTGTATTCAGGAAACGGAAGCTGTTTTTGGTTACAAGAGTACGGCCATCCAAGCCCATACCAGCCAGTGATTCGGTTGCCCAAATCGGGTCACCTGAGAATAGCTCGTCATACTCAGGAGTCCGCAGGAAACGCACCATGCGCAGTTTCATGACCAAATGGTCAATTAGCTCTTGAGCTTGTTGTTCGGTCAATTTACCTGCTTGAATATCGCGTTCGATATAGATATCCAAGAAGCTGGCAACACGACCGAAGGACATCGCAGCACCGTTTTGAGATTTAACGGCAGCCAGATAAGCGAAATAAGTCCATTGCACGGCTTCTTTGGCATTGGTAGCAGGATCGGAAATATCATAGCCATATTTAGCGGCCATCTCTTTGATTTGACCAAGAGCACTGTGCTGTTCAGCAAGTTCTTCGCGTAGGCGGATAGTAGATTCCAAATCTTCGCCGTTTTCCAATTTTTCCTGTAAGGAAGTGAATTGGGCAAATTTTTCATCCCGCAGGAAGTTGATGCCGTACAATGCTACGCGACGATAATCGCCAATGATTCGGCCACGACCGTAGGCATCAGGCAGACCAGTCAATACACCAGATTTACGGCATTTCAGGATATCAGGTGTATAAACATCGAATACTCCCTGATTATGAGTCTTGCGATATTCAGTGAAAATTTGTTTCAGTTTTGGATCCAAATCACGATTGTAGGCTTTACAAGAACCTTCAACCATTTTAATGCCACCAAATGGAATAATGGCACGTTTCAGAGGCGCTTCGGTTTGTAGGCCAACGATTTGTTCCAGATCTTTTTCAATATAACCAGCATCATGAGAGGTAATTGTAGACGCAACGTCAGTATCAAAATCTACCGGCGCATGAGTGCGGTTTTCGATTTTGATACCTTCCATGACTTTTTCCCACAAAATATCTGTTGCTTTTGTGGCACCTGAAAGGAATGATTCATCACCTTCGTATGGGGTATAATTTTTCTGGATGAAATCACGAACGTTGACTTCATTCCGCCAGCTACCCTCGTTAAAACCTTGCCATGCTACAGAAAATTTTTTGTTTAACTCGGACATGATACTTCTACCTTTTAACAGTGGAACTTTTAAGAAATCTGACGTGGCGGTGGATTAGTGTTTTTTACCACCACGTAAATAAATCAACCAATAAGCTAACCCAACCAATACCGAACCACCAATAATATTCCCCATCGTTACCGGAATCAGGTTGTCGGTAATAAAGTTTGAAATGTTGAGTTGAGAAAACTGTTCAGGGCTTGCTCCCACTTTCACCCAAAACTCATCTGGTGCGAAATTTTTGATAACGATCCCAAACGGAATTAGAAACATGTTAGCGATACTATGTTCAAAGCCACTGGCGACAAACATACCAATTGGCAGTATCAATGCGAATAATTTATCGATCAGACTGCGCCCGGCATAACTCATCCAGACAGCAAGGCATACCATCATATTCGCTAAAATGCCCAGACATATCGCTTCAATAAAAGAATGGTGCATTTTGTGGTTTGCTGTCTGTAATACATTCAGACCCCAAGCGCCATTAGCAACAGCATATTGGCCGGAATACCAAATCAAGGCCACGAAAAACAGAGCACCAATCAGATTACCGATATAAACGTTAATCCAATTTTTAAACATTTGAGGCCAAGTAATGCGTCCTGTCGCTTTTGAAATAATTGTCAATACTGTGGAAGTGAAGAGGTCGACACCACATACCACCACTAACATCAAACCAAGGGAAAAACAGAGCCCGCCAGTTAGTTTGGCCAATCCATAAGGGATGGAAGAGGTTCCTGTTGTTGCCGTAATATAAAAGACAAAAGCAATGGAAATAAACATACCTGCCATGATTGCCGATAAATAAGTCACTGCGAGATGTTTATTAACTTTATATACACCACTATCATCAGCGATTTGTGCCATTACAGCAGGTGAAAATAAATTAAAAGGGTTGTCAGTTTTCATCCTAACACTCTCTTTATCCTTAATTAATTATAGCACGCATTGATAGTAACAAACGGACATAGGCCTGAATTTGATATGGATCATGTTAGATTGAAAGTCTGATGAAATATGACTGTCTAAATATGGTAATTCAATTTTAATAAATTGATTTATAAGAAGAAAATATTTTTTAAAATTTATAAAAATATTTTATATAAGGGAATTTAGTGTTTCAGATATGATTTTTGTATCTTGGAAGCTAAAAGTAAAACAACAGGTTAAATTGTTATTTATTTGCTATTTAAAAACAAATTATATTTAACCTGAATTTTACTTTTGATTAATGAACTTTAACTTAATAGCTTATTTATCGGACCAAAATTTATGTTTGGCTTTTTGCAGTTTCTCATAAGCATTCAATAATGCTTGATGGGCTGGCAATGTTTTTAATTCCGAATCAATAGACCATAGACCATAGAAGCAGTTTTCTCCGGCAATAGCTGAAGAAGCAGCATCGACAGTGTCTTGACCGTACATTTTTACAAATGCCTGATAATATTGCTCTGGTTTGCGATCTTCTTCTTGGGTCAATAGCAACAGTGTTTGCAGACAGCGATAATAGTTAGCGCGTTCAGCAGTGAAAACAGAGGCGTTGAAATCCTGTGTCCATTCAACCCAAATCAGTGCTTGTTCCAAATCGTTACCAGCCAATGCCAGCATGGATTTCAATTCACCGATACGCAGATTGCTCCAACCGTTATCTTTACCCGCTGCAATCCCCAATAATTCACGGACACGAGTGAAGTCATCCAAACCTTCATCATCCAACTGTTCAAGGAAAGCCAGATACTCTTCTGGTTGCCATTGACTTTCCGGCAATGCCAGAATGGTATCACGCAGATGAGTGCCCATAGTGTTATTGGCAATATGCAGGTCTTCTACCGGATAAATATCTGACATACCGGGAACAAGAATACGGCAGGCATAGACACTAAGATGCTCATAATCAGCAATGTAAACTTCAGCATCCAGTTGATTGAAGATTCCCATCAGGGTGGCGAATTCTTCTTCTGTTGTTCCACTAAAATTCCAGTCAGCAAACTTATAGTCAGCGTCTTGCTTAAACAGATCCCAACTGATTGCACCGCTTGAATCAATAAAGTGAGTTTCCAGATTAGTATGCTCAGAAACTTCCTCGTCATCGAAACTTGGTGGAGTAAAGACGTCCAGATCTTTCAGACTACGGCCTTGTAACAGCTCTGTAACTGTACGCTCCAGCGCAACACCAAAATCAGGATGAGCGCCAAAAGAAGCAAAGCAAGTGCCATTATTAGGATTGAACAGGACGACGCAAATGACTGGGAACTGTCCACCAAGTGAAGCATCGTAGCAATAGAGTGGGAAGCCTTCTTCCTGCAATTTATTGACTGATTCAACCACGCTTGGATAGCGATTCATAATGTCTTGTGGAATTTCAGGCAAGCTGATGCATTCTGCGATAATGCGATTTTTCACATATCGTTCAAACACTTCAGATAATCCCTGAACGCGTGCTTCGTTCATGGTATTGCCGGCTGACATGCCGTTTGAAACATACAGGTTTCCGACAATATTCATTGGGATATAAATAGATTGGTTATCTGACTGGCGAGTGAATGGCAGGGCACAGATTCCCCGTCCTTCATTACCAGATTGCAGGTCAACTAACTGGCTACCGCAGAGCGCATTATCTGGGTTGTAAAAACGATGCAGACGTTCGTCTAAAATGCCTTCTGGCAGAGAATCATCTTCTGGTAATGGGAACCATTTTTCATTTGGGTAATGAACAAACTCGCCATTGGCAATGGTATTACCGAGGTAAAAATCAGCAAAGAAATAGTTTGTTGATAGACGCTCAAAATATTCTCCCAATGCGGAAGCCAACGCAGCTTTTTTGCTGGCACCCTTGCCATTGGTAAAGCACAGCGGGCAATCACGATCGCGGATATGTACTGACCAAACATTCGGAACAGGATTCAGCCATGAGGCTTCTTCAATATTAAAACCAAGAGATTCCAGCTTATGCTGAAAACGATTAATGGAGTCTTCCAACGCGGCGTCTTTGCCCGGGATATAGGTTTGCGTCATCGTGATTCACTTCAATTTATGTTAAAGGCCGTATATCATACGGTGTTTTTTTCATCCGCTCTATTAGTTCCCAAAAATTATTGTTAATTAGAGTTTATTTATTTTTAGGTTACATAATAAAATAGCTTTTTTTACAAGAGGTTGAATAATGAAAAAGACTAAAATAACAGCAATAGCCAGTTTTCTGGCTTTGGTCAGTGGTTCTGCTTTTGCTTTGCCAAGCATTACTGTTTTGGCAACCGGGGGCACAATTGCTGGCGGGGGTGAATCTGCAACTCAATCTAATTATACTGCGGGTCAAGTGGGTGTTGATGCACTGCTGAATGCTGTACCAGCAATTAAGAATATTGCTGATTTGAAAGGCGAGCAGGTTGTCAGCATCGGATCTCAGGATATGAACGATCAAGTGTGGCTGACTCTGGCGAAAAAAATCAATGCAGATTGTGACAAAACCGACGGTTTCGTTATCACCCACGGTACTGATACTATGGAAGAAACTGCTTATTTCCTCGATCTGACCACTCAGTGCCAGAAACCTGTCGTGATGGTTGGTGCAATGCGCCCGTCTACTGCTCTGGGTGCTGATGGCCCATTGAATTTGTACAATGCTGTTGTTGTTGCTGCTGATAAAAACTCTGCAAACCGTGGTGTCTTGCTTGCGATGAATGATGCCGTTATTCATGGCCGTGATATTGGTAAGCTGAGCACAACTTCAGTTCAGGCGTTTCAAGCTGTGAATTCTGGTGCACAAGGCTTCGTTCACAACGGCAAAGTGAACTATTATTCTTCGTCATCAGTAAAAGCCAGTAAAGCAGTTTTTGATGTTAGTAAATTGGATCAATTGCCAAAAGTTGGCATCGTTTACAATTATTCCAACGCATCTGATCTGCCAGCAAAAGCTTTCATTGAAAACGGCTATAAAGGCATTATCAGCGCAGGTGTAGGTAACGGTAATATCTATAAATCCATTTTTGATACATTGGCTCAAGCCGCTAAAGATGACGTTGTTGTTGTTCGCTCCAGCCGTATTCCTTTTGGCTACACAACCCAAAATGCTGAAGTTAACGACAGCAAATATGGATTTGTGGCATCAGAGCGTTTGAACCCACAGAAAGCTCGCGTTCTTCTGCAATTAGCTCTGACGCAGACTTCTGATGTGGCAAAAATTCAGGAAATGTTCAGTAAGTATTAATGCCTGAATTATAAAAATAGGAAGGTGCTTTATGCACCCCCTATTTTTTGAGAAAAAAATCATTTAATTAAGCTATACAACCAGTTTGTATCCAGTAAGAGAGATAACGTTCTAATAAATGTTTATCCATAGGTAAATAGAAATCGTATTTTCCCATTAAAGCAGATTCTGTATTTTTTGCGTCATAAACAGGCATATTTTCGTATACTTCCCATCGGGTAAGTTGCCCATAAATTTTTTCGGATAACATAGGCAACAATGGCATTAATGGATTTTCTGTCAGTTTTGGATCTGATTCTAACTTATTCAGCCATTCAGAATAAGGTAATCCTTTAAGTTGATAACCAAATTGATTAATTAGCTCAAAAAACGAATTCATATCGACGGATTGTTGATTGTTAGGAGTTCCCAGATGGTAAGCTTTGCCTAATTTTTGGTTATCCATAGAAATATTAAGCAAGGCTTGGCTGACATAGTTTACGGGTACGAATTCTTGTCGTTGATTAATTAATAGCGGATAAGCGCCTATATTTATACAGCCTTGAACTAATCTAGATATAAAGTCTTTAGGGTTACTTGCTCCTGTCAAACTATCCCCCATGATAAAACCGGGTCTATATACAGCAATAGGTATCCCTCTGTCTCTGGCTTGCCATATTATCCGCTCAACAACCCATTGGCTTTGTGAGTAACCTGAATCATATTTCAGGCCATCCAAATAAGGCATGATGTCATCATCCTCATAAATTCTGGTTACAGATGAGCAGAGTTGTGCTGGACCAAAAACAGAAAGAGTGGATACATAATGCAAAGGTTTTATTTTTTTACTGACGGCAAAGTTTAATACATTCAATGTTCCTAAAATATTTCCAGAATAATGGGATGAATAAGGTTGGATATAATTTACATGGGCAGCCAAATGAAAAATCACATCACATTCTACTGATAATTTTTCATAAATCTGTTGGCTAAGTGCTAGCTGAGGTTTTTCAATATCACTGGCAAAAACTTGTAATTTAGAGAGGAATTCATCTTTCCACAGATCATATTGCTTCAAATTATTTTTAACTCTCAGCAAAGCTGTATCATTATTGTGTGCACGTGCTAAACACGTTACCTGATTAATCTCGGTTTGTGACAAAAGATCACGTAGAAGGAAAGCCCCTAGAAATCCGGTTGCTCCAGTTAATAACACTCGTCCTGTATTAGGTGTTAACCACGGCTGGAGTGGTTGAGACAAGGGCTGAATATTGGAAGGAAGTAAACTATCTTTGAGCATAATATTGCATAAATCAGCGGTTTCTAGCTTATTTTGTTGGAGATTTTCTATTAATTTTCGTGGTGTAGGAGAGTCGTACAAGAGCTGTACCGGTAAACTACGTTGAAACTGGCGTCCAATGTCAATAATGAGTCTGGTTGCCTGTAATGAATTTCCTCCCAGCTGGAAGAAATTGCTATCTAGAGTAATATCATAAGAATCTAAGGCCTGCCGCCAAATATTTAAAATAGTTGATTCTTCTTCACTCATTTTTGTATTTGACTGAGATAGTTGCTGTTGTTTTTGATTCTCCGCATACTTTGCTAGTAAGCGCGGCCTATCTGTTTTTCCGTTGAAGGTGAGAGGGATATGCTCGACAACAACAAGTCTGGGCAGCATATAATCTGGTAAATAGAGGTTAATCCATTGGTTTAACGTTTGTGTTGAAAAAGTATTTAAATCTTTAGGAACGACAAAAGCAATTAAATAAGGTTCTATATTTTCTTTTTTTACTACACATACAGCTGTTGATATCAATAACTGGCTTTTTAGTAGCTGAGTTTCTATCTCTTCAATTTCAATGCGATAACCACGTATTTTTATTTGATTATCTACTCGCCCGGCATACATAAAAACACCATCAGAACGCTGCCAGCCTAAATCACCAGTGCGGTATATCCTTTTTAATTCATTATTGTTTTCAATATCAACCATAATGAAACGCTGAGCGTTTATTTCTGGGCGATTCCAATAGCCGCGAGCCAATCCTTCCCCACCAAGACAGATTTCGCCGATTTGACCCGGCGCAACAATCTGTTGTTGATCATCCAAAATATAAATTTCACTATTAGCAATTGGTTTTCCAATGGGTATATTTTCTTCTGTCAGTGTATCCAGTGTAATTTCATAGAGTAAAGACATAACGGTACTTTCAGTTGGTCCATAACCGTTTATTAGATGTTGTGGTGGAGCAGATTGCAAAACTTGACGCAAGGTATAAGGGTTTAGTGCCTCTCCACCGGGAATGAGATAGCGTAAACCACGGAATGCTTGAGGGCAGGTATTGGCGACCAAATTGAATAAAGCTGTAGTAATAAGCATAAAACTGACTGAGAATTTTTCTAACATTGCTTGAAACAGATAGGGATCGACAACCGTTTTTCTCGGAATAATAACTATGGAAGCTCCATTTAATAATGCTCCCCAAATTTCAAATAGAGAGACATCAAATGTAGGATTGGCAATACAAGCTATTTTATCAGTGCTGCTTAAATCTGCATAAGTAGGATTAACAACGAGACGAAGGATACCTCGAGCTTCAATTTCAACTGCTTTGGGCCTTCCGGTTGTTCCTGAAGTAAATAAAATATGAGTTCGATGATTCTTCCCGCCATGAACCAAAGGAAAGTGAATCGTCTCTGGTGATTCCAATACATCTTGATTAATAATGATAAAGTTTGTGGGCAAGGCGCGTTCTTGAAACTGAGGAATTGTTAGTGTCAGGTTTATTTGTAAATCCTGTAACATAAAACATAGCCTGTCATCAGGCATTGTGGGATCGAGTGGAACGCAGCTTCCCCCCACCAGTAAGATAGCGATTTGGGCAATAATTTGCTCAATTCCCGGCTCCAATAAAATAGCCACGGGAGTTTCATGTTGTATGCCCATTTTATGTAAATGAACAGCCAGTGACTGCGCCTGCTGAGTGAGTTTTCGATAGCTGACAGTACTTTCTTCAGTAATGATTGCGTGATGTTCAGGATATTTTTTAGCTTTCTGTATAAAAATATCAATTAAATCATAGTTAGTGGAATTTTTTGCTTTTTGTTCTAATTGCTGGAAATCAGGAGTGATTCTTTTAATCATCAACATATCCTTATTACGTCAGTAAAATATTGGTGAGACCAATAATAATATTTATGGGAAACTTCTATTTTCTGTTACGACAATTAGAAAAAGTTATCTTCATTGCAGATTTAAAAGAGTATCTCATATATTAAGCGGTTAATTCATTCCTTAAGGTAATGGCATCCCTTGTGTTAACTAATGCCTTTTATATTAATTAATATATTCGATGTTAGGATGTTGTTTTTCATGACTTTATTGGAGCGAAATATTCATGTATTTATTTTGATGGGTGTCGATTATTATTAAGATGTATTTTAAATATTATGTATAGGATAAAAAATATCATCCTGACTTTCTTATTGGTATTTTTGATAATGAAGTTCCCGGTAACACAATCTATCTGCCAGAGATGCAATAGGCTGTAACAATAGTTTGCAACAATCTTTTAATAACCATTGCAGCGGCAGGGCGGGAGTGATAAAACCAATGCATCCGATTTTATTGTATCCATTGATAGGGTGAGGTTGAGGTTAATGAGTCAGGTATATAATTTCAGCGCTGGTCCAGCCATGTTGCCAGCGGAAGTATTACGACGGGCAGAGCAGGAACTTTGCAACTGGCACGGTTTGGGGACATCAGTGATGGAAATCAGCCACCGTAGCAAAGAATTCGTTGCTGTTGCGACAGAAGCAGAAAAAGATCTCCGAGATTTATTATCGATACCTGAGAATTACAAGGTGCTGTTTTGTCACGGTGGAGCCCGTGCACAATTTTCGGCATTGCCACAGAATTTATTGGGTGATAAATCGACAGCAGATTATATCGTTAGCGGTTACTGGTCTGAATGTGCAGCGAAAGAAGCAGAAAAATATTGCACACCAAATGTCATTGATATCAGAGTAGAAACAGATGGCATAACCAGTGTGAAACCAATGAATGAATGGGGCTTGAGCAGTGATGCAGCTTATGTCCATTATTGCCCTAATGAAACTATTGAAGGTATTGCTATTCTTGAAGAACCTGATTTTGGTGATGATAAGATTGTGATTGCCGATTACTCTTCAACTATTCTCTCTGCACCCATTGATGTTAGCCGTTATGGTGTTATCTATGCTGGAGCACAAAAAAATATTGGGCCAGCAGGGATTACAGTCGTCATTATTCGTGAAGATCTTTTGGGTAAAGCACACCAGCATACACCATCGATCCTGGATTATACTGTGCAGGTTCAATATGACTCTATGTACAACACTCCACCGACATTTGCATGGTATCTATCTGGCATGGTGTTCAAATGGTTGAAAGAGCAGGGGGGATTACAAGAAATCAGCAAACGCAATCTTGCAAAAGCTGAACATCTTTATCGTGCCATTGATGGCAGCAAGTTGTATATCAACCGTGTTGCCCCTCAAAATCGTTCTATCATGAACGTACCATTCCAACTGGCTAACCCAATGTTAGATGGTCAGTTTCTGGAAGAAGCCTATGCGCATGGGCTGCATGCGTTGAAAGGGCACAAAGTGGCGGGGGGGGCTCGTGCTTCCATTTATAACGCCATGCCTTATGAGGGGGTAAAAACATTGGTTGAATTTATGGCTGATTTTGAATGTCGTAACGCTTAATTTTTTATCGTCGGGAGAGATAACACCTCCCGATCTCAAAATCCTCGATTTATCCTAAAAGTTAAAAATATATCCCAATTTAAAAACCGGAGACTCCTCTCTATTATGCAATCCCTGACTTTACAACCTATTTCCCGTATTAATGGAACGATTAATTTACCTGGTTCTAAAAGCGTTTCTAACCGCGCTTTGTTACTTGCTGCTTTTGCTAAAGGAACTACTCGGCTAACCAATTTATTGGACAGCGATGATATTCGTTACATGCTTAATGCATTGGCTGCTTTGGGTATTACCTATCGTCTATCTGCTGATCGTACTATCTGTGAAGTAGATGGTATTGGAGGCCGCATTACCGGAAAAAGCGGAATCGAGCTATTTCTGGGTAACGCAGGTACAGCAATGCGTCCATTGGCAGCAGCGCTATGTTTGGGAGAGGGTGATATGAGCGTGGTGTTGACCGGTGAACCTCGTATGAAAGAGCGTCCGATTGGTCATTTGGTCGATGCACTGCGTCAAGGGGGAGCAGAAATTGATTATCTTGAACAGGAAAATTATCCGCCTTTACATATCAAGGGTGAATTTTCAGGCGGAAAAGTTACCGTTGACGGTAGTGTTTCCAGCCAATTCTTGACAGCTTTATTGATGGCAGCGCCATTGGCAGCAAACGATACGGAAATTCATATACAAGGCGATTTAGTTTCTAAACCTTATATTGATATTACATTAGCACTGATGAAAAGTTTTGGTGTAACGGTAAACAATGAGCAATATCAGGCTTTTCACATTAAAGGGCAGCAGCAATATTTATCTCCGGGACAGTATTTGGTGGAAGGTGATGCTTCATCGGCATCTTATTTTTTAGCAGCGGCAGCAGTTAAAGGCGGAACAGTTCGTGTCACGGGTATTGGCAGAAACAGCCTGCAAGGAGATACCAAATTTGCCAATGTGCTGGAACAGATGGGGGCGACTATTTGTTGGGGAGATGATTTTGTCGAGTGCGAACGAGGTACATTGACAGGCGTTGATATGGATATGAACGCGATTCCTGATGCTGCAATGACTATTGCGACCACTGCGCTGTTCGCACAGGGAGAAACAGTTATTCGCAATATCTATAATTGGCGGGTAAAGGAAACAGACCGACTCAATGCAATGGCGACTGAATTACGAAAAATAGGTGCCGAAGTGGAAGAAGGGTATGACTATATTCGTGTTTCTCCACCCGAAAAACTCAATCATGCTGAAATTGAAACTTATAATGATCACCGAATTGCGATGTGTTTCTCGCTGGTGGCTTTATCGGATACCCCGGTCACCATTCTTGATCCAGGTTGTACAGCAAAAACATTCCCGGATTATTTCAGCCAGCTTGAAAAACTCAGCCAATATACAAAATAGATATAACTAAATGAGCTTTCAAAGGGAAAATCATGGTGAAAGAATGACTCGTTATGAAATTTTGTGATAATTGTGCTGAGCCTGTTTCTCTCACCTGCTGAGCGCGTATAATAAGGCAGATTTTTGTTGCTTGCTGATTAAGCAATTTTTTGCATTCGGTAAATGACCTGTCTGCTATACGAATGTTACGCGAAGAGGAGGAGAATGATGGCGGTGATAGCCCCAGTAATAACCGTTGATGGGCCAAGTGGTGCTGGCAAAGGAACACTATGTCAGGCGTTGGCTGAAGCGTTAGATTGGCAATTACTTGATTCAGGTGCTATTTATCGGGTATTGGCACTGGCTGCCATTCACCATCAGGTGGATATCCAGTCTGAAGACGCTCTGGTTCCTCTGGCCGCAAATCTGGATGTTCGTTTTGTGCCTGCAAATGGTAAACTTCGGGTCATTCTGGAAGGCGAAGATGTCAGCAATGAAATTCGTACCGAAACTGTTGGAAACACGGCTTCACAGACCGCGACATTTCCACGCGTCCGTGAAGCGCTCTTACGTCGGCAGAGAGCTTTCCGCATTGCCCCAGGGCTGATAGCGGACGGTCGTGACATGGGAACAGTTGTGTTTCCTGACGCGCCAGTAAAAATATTTCTCGATGCAAGTGCGGAAGAACGTGCCCGCAGACGCATGTTACAGTTGCAGGAGAATGGTTTTAGTGTTAGCTTTGACCGCCTTTTGTCCGAAATACAGGAGCGGGACTTCCGAGACCGCAATCGGGCAGTTGCGCCTTTAGTGCCTGCACAAGCTGCATTGATCTTGGATTCGACCAGCATGTCTATCGAAGAAGTGATTAATAAAGCACTGGCTTATGCGAAAAACGTGCTGGAAATACCCGCATAATCGTTAATTTTCGCAAATACACTATTGCAGAAGCGCATCAAGAAGATGTATATAGAATTCTGGTGTATTGGTAGATAAATATGCTGATACACCAAAACACCTTATAACAAGGAAAAGTTGTGAGGTATGTAAAACAACCCCATTCGGCTGGATGCTAAATGGACGTTAATTAAAAACCTTGAAGATCATTAACATGACAGAATCTTTTGCTCAACTCTTTGAAGAATCCCTACAGGTTATCGAAACTCGTCCAGGCGCCATCGTTCGTGGTGTCGTGGTTGCTATCGATAAAGACGTTGTATTGGTTGATGCAGGTCTGAAATCAGAATCTGCAATTCCTGTAGAACAATTCAAAAATGCTCAAGGCGAGCTGGAAATCCAAGTTGGCGATGAAATCGACGTAGCTCTGGATGCGGTAGAAGATGGTTTCGGTGAAACTATCCTGTCCCGTGAGAAAGCGAAACGTCACGAAGCATGGCTGATGCTGGAAAAAGCATACGAAGAAGCTGAAACTGTCACTGGCGTTATCAATGGCAAAGTAAAAGGCGGCTTCACTGTAGAACTGAACGGTATCCGTGCGTTCTTGCCTGGTTCATTGGTTGACGTTCGTCCAGTTCGTGATACAGCTCACCTTGAAGGCAAAGAGCTTGAGTTCAAAGTCATCAAGCTGGATCAGAAACGCAACAACGTAGTTGTTTCCCGTCGTGCTGTTATCGAATCTGAAAACAGCGCAGAGCGCGATCAGCTGCTGGAAAACCTGCAAGAAGGTATGGAAGTTAAAGGTATCGTTAAGAACCTGACTGACTACGGTGCATTCGTTGATCTGGGCGGCGTTGATGGCCTGCTGCACATTACTGATATGGCGTGGAAACGTGTTAAACATCCAAGCGAAATCGTCAATGTGGGCGATGAAATCACAGTTAAGGTACTGAAATTCGACCGTGAGCGTACCCGCGTATCTCTGGGTCTGAAACAACTGGGTGAAGATCCATGGGTAGCAATCGCTAAACGTTATCCAGAAAGTACTAAACTGACTGGTCGCGTAACTAATCTGACTGATTACGGTTGCTTCGTTGAAATCGAAGAAGGCGTTGAAGGTCTGGTACACGTTTCAGAAATGGATTGGACCAACAAAAACATCCACCCATCCAAAGTTGTTAACGTTGGCGATGTTGTGGAAGTTATGGTTCTGGATATCGACGAAGAACGTCGTCGTATCTCCTTGGGTCTGAAGCAGTGTAAATCTAATCCTTGGCAGCAATTTGCTGAGACTCACAACAAAAACGACCGCGTTGAAGGTAAGATCAAGTCTATCACTGACTTCGGTATCTTCATCGGTCTGGACGGCGGCATCGATGGCCTGGTTCATCTGTCTGATATTTCCTGGAACGTTACAGGCGAAGAAGCAGTTCGTGAATACAAGAAAGGCGACGAAATCGCAGCTGTAGTTCTGCAAGTAGATGCAGAACGTGAGCGTATCTCTCTGGGCATCAAACAACTGGCAGAAGATCCATTCAACAATTACCTGTCTGTAAACAAGAAAGGTACAATTGTTACTGGTAAAGTTACTGCAGTTGACGCAAAAGGTGCTACAGTTGAATTAGCTGCCGGCGTTGAAGGTTACATGCGTGCATCAGAAGCTTCTCGTGACCGCATTGAAGATGCAACTCAAGTTCTGAACGTTGGCGATGAAGTTGAAGCTAAATATGTTGGCGTTGATCGCAAAAACCGCATAATCAACCTGTCTGTTCGTGCAAAAGATGAAGCTGATGAAAAAGACGCTATCGCTTCTGTGAACAAACAAGAAGACTCAAACTTTGCTAACAACGCAATGGCTGAAGCTTTCAAAGCAGCTAAAGGCGAATAATTTAAGTCATAACTCGGGTAATATTCTCTGTAATGAGAATATTACCCGAATACGGTAGTTTAGGGAGGTACCATGACCAAGTCTGAATTAATCGAAAGACTTACAGAGCAACAATCTCACATGTCGGCTAAAGTCGTTGAAGATGCAGTGAAAGAAATGCTTGATCATATGGCAGAAACACTAGCTGCAGGTGAACGTATTGAAGTTCGCGGATTCGGCAGCTTTTCTCTTCACTACCGGGCTCCGCGTGTGGGTCGTAACCCCAAAACGGGTGATAAAGTGGAATTGGACGGTAAACACGTTCCTCACTTTAAACCTGGCAAAGAGTTACGCGATCGCGTAAATATCTATGGCAATAGCTAAGATATTAGTTATTACTTAATTAAACTAACGGCACCTTAGGGTGCCGTTTTTTGTATATCTGATTTTTGTGATGATAATTGTATTATTTTGAGAATTGTTTCTTCTGTTTGAAAATTAATTTGTGAAATGATTCCACAGTAGAATTTCTCTGACTGGCAGTCGGGACTATTATGTAATAGGCTTTCTTGCGTGAATGGAATGTCAGCATAGAGGCATAACGGATGCAGCCCATAATATTTTTTCCCTTTACTTATTTATTCATTATTTGGCGAAAACTGAAGCCTATTATCAGTCTAAATTTGGCTGCATTAGCCATTGTATTGGGAATTATTCCCTTATTATTCCTCGCTGAACTTCCTCAACAAAAAACTATTCAATACTTGATTTTTCTTGCATTTTTCTTATTGTTTTTTCCTTATAAAATCATACGACTAGTATCATTGGGATTATGGGCATTTATCTTCGGATGCTGGCATGGCCATCAAATATTGGCGCAAATAACTTATTTCAGCGAAACTTCCCGTACCGCAATTGTTATGATTGATAGCGTATCATTGGAAGATAAAACGGAGAACAATGATAAAAAGACGCGTTACCGTATTAAGCTGATTGAGAGTGATGGGACACATATTTTTCCTGCCTTATACGCATCGGTATCATGGAACTCTCAGGAATACTTGTGTGCTGGTCAGAAATGGCAGGTGACCATGAAACTGAGACCTGTCCATACTCAATTAAATCATGGTAGTTATGATAGCCAGCGATATTTACTTTCTATACGTCAGTCGTTAAACGGAAAAATTATTCAGGAAAAACCGCTCAATAAAAATTGTAACCTGCGACAAGATATTATTAATAAATTGTTGCCAGAAATTCAGTCACTAAAACAGGCTGGTGTTGCTTTAGCTCTTGCATTTGGCGAAAGGGCATGGCTGGATAAATCTACTCGTTTGCTATTACAGCAAACAGGGATTGCTCATCTGATGGCTATTTCGGGACTACATATCACCATGGCCAGCTTATTTGGCTGGAGTTTTGCGAGAATAGTGCAATTCTTTTTTCCTGCAAAATGGATTGAATTTCGTTTCCCATTAATTATGGGCTGGTTAACTGCAATATTGTATGGATGGTTATCTGGTTGGGGAGTGCCGGCTGTTCGGGCAATATTGGGACTTACCTTATGGATTTATTTACGATGTAAAAGCAGACTTTGTTTTTCATGGCAATGGGCTTTATGGAGTGCTGCAATTATTTTACTTTTCGACCCGTTGGCAATACTTTCTGATAGCTTCTGGCTCTCATTTACTGCAGTTATAGCACTGCTATTTTGGTTTTATTGGATGCCTTTGCCAGAAAAAATACGCCACGGTTGGCAATGGATAGGGCTGCGTGGATTGCATATGCAATTGGGTATGATGTTAATGTTATTACCATTGCAGCTTTTATTATTTCAAGGAATTAATATTGCCTCATTAGTAGCTAATCTATGGGCTGTTCCGATCGTCTCTTTTTTATCTGTGCCGTTAGTGATGTTGGGGATAGTTTGTATCTTTCTTCCGGTTATCCAACCATTTTTATGGCAACTTGTTGATTACAGCGTTTTATTTGCATTGGCACCTTTATCTGCCTTGACGCATTCATGGATTGAAACAGGACATTACCCAATCATTATTACATTAACCGGATGGTTTTTGGTTGTGATTTGGCGTTTAGGTTGGTGGAAATCTTATAAATGGCTGTTGGGAATTTGCGTTGTCATCATTGTGTGTTATTCAAAGCGCTCCAATGATTATCAATGGCGTTTTTCAATGCTGGATGTGGGGCATGGATTAGCGGTGGTGATTGATAAGGGAGGAAAAGCCATTGTTTTTGATACAGGAAATCGCTGGGAAACAGGCAGTATGGCAGAAAAAGTCATTGAACCTTACTTGCGTTGGCATCGATTAGTGCCAGAACAGATAATCCTTAGCCATGATCATTTGGATCATACGGGAGGGATGATGCATATAAATGAAAAATACCCAGATATCCAAATTAGAAGCCCTTCATTAAATCATGCTCACTTACCTTGTGTTCGTGGCGAGCAATGGATGTGGCAAGGGTTGAGTTTTAAAGTTCTTTGGCCACCTGAAAAGGCAGTTATTGTTGGAAATAACCAATCTTGTGTGATCCGTATTGATGATGGCAAGCACAGTCTAT
Organism: Xenorhabdus vietnamensis; assembly: GCF_002127535.1. Taxonomy (GTDB): domain Bacteria; phylum Pseudomonadota; class Gammaproteobacteria; order Enterobacterales; family Enterobacteriaceae; genus Xenorhabdus; species Xenorhabdus vietnamensis. The sequence continues at coordinate 65,599 of NZ_MUBJ01000021.1, read as the reverse complement.
TATTAACGGGGGATTTGGAGAAGCGGGGCGAATATCACTTATTGGAGCTTGAGAAGAATCATCTGAATGCAACAATACTGCAAGTACCTCATCATGGGAGTAACACTTCTTCAACTTCGGTATTTATACGTCGAGTTATGCCTCAATATGCTTTGGCTTCAGTAGCACGCTATAGCCCGTGGAGACTGCCTTCAATAAAAGTGAAACAACGTTATAAAAATGTTGGAGTTAAGTGGCATAGTACAGCAGTATCTGGTCAGATAACAGGCTATTTTTATCGCGATCACATTAAATTAAAAGGTTATCGACAACAAATAATGCCACGGTGGTATCATCAGTGGTTTGGTATTCGTGGCGATCATGAGTAGAATGACTCGCTATTTCTTTTGGTTTTGGTAACTCAATAATGAATGATAAAGACCTTTCTACTTGGCAGACCTTTCGCCGTTTGTGGCCGAACATTACTCCTTTTAAAGTCGGCCTGTTAGTTGCGGCGGTTGCGCTAGTTATTAATGCTGCCGGTGATACATTGATGCTTTCCTTGTTGAAACCTTTGCTTGATGAAGGGTTTGGCAAGGCGGACATTAGCGTATTGAAGTGGATGCCACTGGTTGTTATCGGGTTGATGTTGTTGCGTGGCATATCTGGCTTTATATCAAGTTATTGTATCTCTTGGGTATCAGGCAAAGTGGTTATGCAGATGCGTCGTCGTTTGTTCAACCATATGATGGGGATGCCTGTTTCCTTTTTTGACCAGCAGTCCACGGGAACTTTACTTTCTCGTATTACATACGATTCAGAACAGGTTGCTTCTTCTTCATCCGGCGCATTAGTGACGGTTGTTAGGGAAGGAGCATCAATTATTGGCCTGTTTATACTGATGTTCTATTACAGTTGGGAACTTTCCCTTATTTTGATTGTAATTGCACCAATAGTTGCGGGTGTTATTCGCCTTGTTTCCGTGCGTTTTCGTAATATCAGTAAAAATATGCAGAGCAGCATGGGGATGGTGACAACCAGTGCTGAACAGATGTTGAAAGGTCATAAAGAAGTTTTAATCTTTGGTGGACAAAAAGTTGAAACCAAACGTTTCAATAAAGTCAGTAACCATATGCGTCAGCAGGGTATGAAAATGGTTTCTGCTGATTCTATTTCAGATCCGATTATTCAGCTTATTGCTTCTTTTGCACTGGCATTTATCCTGTATGCGGCCAGTTTCCCTGAAATTATGGGTGCTTTAACCGCCGGGAAGATCACCGTTGTATTTTCATCCATGATTGCCCTGATGCGTCCATTGAAATCTCTGACCAATGTAAACGCTCAATTCCAACGTGGTATGGCTGCCTGCCAGACCTTATTTGCTATTTTGGATATGGAGCAGGAAAAAGACGACGGTAAATTGGAAGTAAAAAAGGCAAAAGGAAATATTGAATTCCGTGATGTTACTTTCTGTTATCCAACCAAAGAGCTTCCTGCATTGAAAAATATTTCAATGACGATTCCAGAGGGCAAAACTATTGCATTGGTTGGGCGATCAGGATCAGGTAAATCGACGATAGCTAATCTCCTTACGCGTTTTTATGACGTAAATAAAGGTGGGATAATACTGGATGGCCATGACTTGCGTGAATATACGTTGGCTTCCCTGCGTAACCAGATTGCGTTAGTGTCGCAAAATGTGCATTTATTCAATGATACGGTTGCCAATAACATTGCTTACGCCAGCGAAGGACAATTTAGTCGTGAGGAGATAGAGCGAGCAGCAGAAATGGCTTATGCAATGGACTTTATCAAAAAGTTGGATAACGGTCTTGATACCATGATTGGTGAAAATGGCGTTTTGCTTTCCGGAGGGCAGCGTCAGCGCATTGCTATTGCCCGTGCTTTGTTGCGTGATTCTCCGATTCTAATTTTGGATGAAGCAACTTCTGCATTGGATACGGAATCTGAACGTGCAATTCAGGCCGCACTAGATGAATTGCAAAAAAACAGAACTTCATTAGTTATTGCTCACCGTCTTTCTACTATTGAAAATGCCGATGAAATTATCGTCATTGAAGATGGAAATATCATAGAAAGGGGGAATCATGTCACTCTGTTGGAACACGAGGGAGCATATGCACAGCTACACAGGATGCAGTTTGGTCAATGATTGAACGTATATGGTCAGGCCACTCATGGCTTTACATCGTATTATTACCACTATCAGCCCTTTATGGGCTGATTAGTGGCTTACGTCGTTTAAGCTATAAACTAGGATTGAGTCGTTCTTGGAAAGCACCTGTGCCTGTTGTTGTGGTCGGTAATTTGACAGCGGGCGGAAATGGTAAAACCCCTGTTGTTATTTGGCTGGTTGAGCAGTTGCAGCAAAAAGGCTATCGGGTTGGCGTTGTTTCGCGCGGTTATGGTGGGAAGTCGGAACATTATCCGTTATTAGTTACAAAGGAAGTAACAACGGCGCAAGCAGGAGATGAACCTGTTTTAATTCGTCGCCGTACTGGTGCACCTGTTGCGGTGGCACCAAAACGGGCTGAAGCTATTAAAGCATTATTGGCACACGCTCCGGTTGATATCGTAATTACAGATGACGGCCTTCAACATTATGCCTTACAACGTGACTATGAGATTGTGGTGATTGATGGCATTCGTCGTTTTGGAAATGGCTGTTGGTTGCCTGCCGGGCCTATGCGAGAGCTGGCTGGGCGCTTGAATAGCGTTAACACGATCATTGTCAATGGCGGAACACCGGAAGCAGGTGAATTGCCAATGACCCTAAAGGGCGATTGGGCGGTTAACTTGCTGACTGGGGAAACACGAAAAGTCACTGATATTCCCAACAGTATCGCTATGGCAGGGATTGGTCACCCACCGCGTTTTTTCGCGACATTGCAGCAATTAGGGGCTAACTTACAGAAAACACATGCCTTTGCTGATCATCAGTCTTACGAAAAATCCCAACTATTGGCTTTGGCAAATAGCGATCAAAATTTATTGATGACAGAAAAAGATGCGGTCAAATGTTTCCAATTTGCACAACCTAACTGGTGGTATTTACCTGTACACGCGAACTTGCCAGAGGAAAAAGGGCAAAAAATTTTAAACGATATCTGTGCCTTGCTTTCAGAATTAAACACTCACCAATAATATGGGGTTAGTTCTCGCTATATAAAACAAAATAAGGAAAATTAAACAAAGCAACAAAGTTAACGGTAATACATGGCTTGTGGTATTCTGAGCCGCATTAAATTTAAAACCCGTTACTTGGGGGATATATGGATCACCGTTTACTCGAAATCATTGCTTGTCCGGTATGTCATGGCAAGCTCAGTTATGATAAAGAAAACTTTGAACTGATTTGCAAACTTGATCGCCTCGCTTTTCCTTTCCGTGATGGTATTCCTGTGTTGCTAGAGAATGAAGCACGTGTCTTGCCTACAGAGGAAAACAAATAACTTATGTTTACCGTTATCATTCCAGCACGTTTTGCCTCAACGCGTTTACCGGGAAAACCACTGGCCGATATTCATGGCAAACCAATGATTGTGCGCGTGATGGAGCGTGCTGTCCGTTCTGGTGCTGAGCGGGTTATTGTGGCGACAGACAATCAAGACGTTTTTGATGCAGTGACTGCCGCAGGTGGTGAGGCTTGTATGACAAGTGAAAATCACCATTCAGGCACAGAGCGTTTGGCTGAGGTTATCAATAAATACCAATTTGCTGATGATGAAATTATTGTGAATGTTCAGGGTGATGAACCCCTTATTCCAGAACAGATCATTAAGCAAGTGGCCGATAATTTAGCTGGCAGTGATGCTGGGATGGCAACCCTTGCCGTGCAGATCCAAGATGCGGAAGAAGCATTCAATCCTAATGCGGTCAAAGTCGTTATGGATTCGAAAGGTTATGCACTCTATTTTTCTCGCGCCACGATCCCGTGGGAACGTGATCGCTTTATGCAGTCAAAAGAAATTATTGGAGACAATTTCCTACGTCATATTGGAATTTATGCCTATCGAGCAGGGTTTATTCGGCGCTATGTTCAGTGGGCTCCAAGTCCATTGGAAAGTATTGAAATGCTCGAACAATTAAGAGTGCTTTGGTACGGTGAAAAAATTCATGTAGCAAAAGCGCTGCAAGCACCCGGTGCAGGTGTTGATACACTGGAAGATCTGGAAGCCGCCAGAAAAGCTTTTGTAGCACGTTGATCTTCTTATCTTATATGAATACCAATCGAGTGTGATTTAAAAGAGAATGCGGTATTACATTACGGCATTCTCTTTTTTCTTCTCTCTTCTTCCGCTTTTTCCTTTACAGTCTGGTGTTATTTCTTATCACTTTTTTGTTGAGAATCTTCTGGTTTTTCGGTTCTTATATCCTTATTTGCAGGCTTAATAACTTGCCAAATACTCCCTAAAGTTTCATACCAAGCACGTTCTGTGTGTGATAAATAGTAGGAAGAAGGAATATATTTTTCCCACGGATATAAAGGTGTTGTTACAGCTAATTGATTAGCTGGGCCTGCAATTGGATGTAGATCTCGTTGTTCAAAAAACTTGAGTGCCCTTTCCATATGATTGGCAGAAGTAACGAGAATAAACGGCTGTTGTCCGACTATTTTTTCAACTTCAACAGCTTCTTCTTCTGTGTCCAAGGGTTTTTTTAATGCTATTGTGTCTTCTACAGGAATTCCCATAGATTGTGCTACCATAGCAGCAACTTCGGCACTGCTAACTGCATTAACGCCTTTACCTCCGGTGAAAATCATTTTAGTGCCGGGGTTAAGGTGATACAACCTAATACCTTCAGCCACTCTGGGTAAGCTATTGCTGATAAGATTGGCGCTGGGGGCCCATTGGGGGTTATAAGTAAAACCACCTCCGAGAACCACAATGTATTTTACGGGAATTTTAGATTTTGGTGTTATAGGCTCGGAAGTTACAAATGTAGTATCTGGCTCATAGCGCTGAATATATTTCCCCTCGACAGGAAGTAAGAGTTTATCCGCGATAGGTTGTAAACTAAATAAAAGCAATGCAAGCCAACTGAGTGATAAAATGGTTTTTCCTGTTCTTTGCCAGCGGGTAAACCACAGTAATAGTAGCGCTGCAAAAGAGACAATAATGATCAACGGCAAAGGCATTAATAGCGAGCCGATATATTTTTTTAATAGAAATAACATTGATTGGCCTTGGTTTGGTTGAATTGTAATCGCACAGGGGCGAATTTAAGGCTAAAAGTAGTTAATTAAATGATTATTGTGCCAAAATAATAGTAGTAAAAATAGCAGTAGATAATATAACTACTCAATAGATAAATTAAACTTAGCTTATAAGTGGGGCAGTTTTTCATGCTGGATCGCAATTTCGATGATATTGCAGACAAATTTTCGCGTAATATTTACGGCACAACCAAGGGTAAAATCAGGCAAGCCGTTGTCTGGCAGGATATTAACGAATTGCTGAATCATTTGCCTCAACGCCCTTTGCGCATCTTGGACGCGGGGGGCGGTGAAGGGAATATGGCTTGCCAATTAGCTGAATTGGGGCATCAGGTCATACTTTGTGATCTATCAGAAGAGATGGTTCAGAGAGCGAAACATAACGCCGAAGAGCGGGGTGTTTTCCATCACATGCAATTTATCCAAAGCTCGGTACAGGAAATTCACCAGCATATTGAACAGCCCGTTGATCTGATTCTATTTCATGCTGTATTAGAGTGGATCACTGACCAAAAAGAAGCAATAGAAACATTGGGAGATATAATAACGCCCGGTGGTGCACTCTCATTAATGTTTTATAATGCTAATGGTTTGGTCATGCGTAATGCCATCTTGGGTAATTTTCATTTGGCGACACCCAATATTCCGCGCCGTCGAAAACGTTCTCTATCACCACAGAATCCATTAGTGCCAGAACAAGTATATCAATGGCTGACTGAACTCAAGATGGAAATAACAGGTAGAACAGGCGTGAGGGTTTTTCACGATTACTTGCAGAGTCGTCAATTACAAAACGCAGATTTTCCAGCGTTGCTTGAACTTGAACAACGTTATTGCAGACAAGAGCCTTATATCAGTCTGGGGCGCTACATTCATGTGATGGCACGTAAGCCTATCTTAAAGAGCGAATTATGAGTGAATATTCTCAGACTGTTCCTGAACTTGTGTCCTGGGCCAGAAAAAATGACTTTTCAATTTCGTTGCCGCCAGAACGTTTGGCTTTTTTACTGGCAATTGCCGTACTGAATAGTGAACGACTTGATGGTGAAATGAGTGAAGGAGAGCTAGTGGATGCTTTCCGCGAAGTGTGTAAAGGTTTTGAGCAAACTTCTGAAGCAGTATCCGTCAGAGCGAATAATGCCATTAACGACATGGTTCGCCAGAAATTACTTAACCGTTTTACTAGTGAATTGGCGGATGGAAATGCCATTTATCGCTTAACCCCTTTGGGAATTGGTATCAGCGATTATTATATCCGCCAGCGTGAATTCTCCACATTGCGTTTATCCATGCAGTTATCCATTGTTGCCAATGAATTACATCGGGCGGCTGAAGCTGCCGAAGAAGGTGGGGATGAATTCCATTGGCATCGCAACGTTTTTGCCCCTCTCAAATATTCTGTGGCTGAAATTTTTGACAGCATTGATATGTCCCAGCGTTTAATGGATGAACAGCAAAACAGTGTAAAAACTGATATTGCCGCGTTACTCAATCAGGATTGGAAAGCCGCCATTGCCAATTGTGAACATTTGCTGTCTGAAACTTCCGGCACACTGCGGGAACTTCAGGATACATTAGAAGCGGCGGGTGACAAATTGCAGGCAAATCTATTGCGTATTCAAGCAGCTAATATGGACAGTGATGGCTCTGAGCTGGTGGATAAACTGGTTTTTGACTTACAAGGCAAACTGGATCGTATTATCAGCTGGGGGCAACAGGCCATTGATCTGTGGATAGGTTATGACCGTCACGTTCACAAATTTATCCGAACTGCCATCGATATGGATAAAAACCGCATTTTTGCCCAGCGTCTTCGTCAATCCGTCCAACATTATTTTGATAGCCCATGGGCGCTGACCGTGGCTAATGCAGAACGTTTCCTGGATATGCGAGATGAAGAACTGACTCTGCGTAATGAAGAGGTAATGGGAGAATTACCGTCAGAAATGGAATATGAAGAGTTTAGTGAAATCAATGAACAATTGGCTGAAATGGTAGAGCAGGCGCTGGCGGTTTACCAGCAGGCAAAACTTCCTCTGGATTTGGGGGCTGTACTGCGCGATTACCTCGCTCAGTATCCACATAAGCGCCATTTTGATGTAGCGCGTATTTTGGTGGATCAAGCCGTAAGGTTAGGGGTTGCAGAAGCGGATTTCTCTGGGTTGCCAGCGGAATGGTTAGCGATTAATGATTACGGAGCCAAGGTGCAGGCACATGTCATCGACACATATTGAACAATTTATGCCAGTGAAACTGGTTCAGGCATTATCCAATACACTTTTCCCTGAATTAGACAGCCAGCTGCGGGCCGGGCGTCATATCAGCCTGGATGATCTTGATAACCATGCCTTTTTGATGGATTACCAAGAAGAGTTGGAAATGTTTTATGCGCGTTATAACGTCGAGTTAATCCGTGCACCGGAAGGTTTTTTCTACCTGCGTCCCCGTTCGACGACGCTGATCCCGCGATCTGTTCTGTCTGAATTGGATATGATAGTGGGTAAAATTCTGTGTTACCTCTACCTCAGCCCAGAGCGCTTGTCCAATCAGGGAATATTTACCTTTCAGGAACTGTACGAAGAATTACTGTCATTGGCAGATGAAAATAAGCTAATGAAATTAGTGAATCAACGTTCGACAGGTTCAGATTTGGACAAACAGAAATTGCAGGAAAAAGCACGCACTTCTTTAAACCGCTTACGCCGTTTGGGTATGGTTTATTTCCTGCAAAACGATAGCAATAAATTTACGATTGCCGAAGCTGTATTTCGCTTTGGCGCAGATGTACGCAGCGGTGATGACCCACGCGAGGCACAATTACGGATGATCCGTGATGGTGAAGCTATGCTGGTAGAAAGGGAAATATCGCAGGAAGATAATGAACATGAAGAAGCATCAGGGCATTCAGCAGAAGGTGCGGAGGATGAGCAGTCATGATTGAACGCGGTAAATTTCGCTCACTGACGTTAGTTAATTGGAACGGTTTTTTTGCCAGAACGTTTGATCTTGACGAACTTGTGACGACCTTATCCGGTGGTAACGGTGCAGGTAAATCAACCACAATGGCGGCGTTTGTAACCGCATTGATCCCTGATTTGACCCTGCTTCATTTCCGGAATACGACAGAAGCAGGCGCAACCAGTGGTTCGCGCGATAAAGGGCTGCACGGTAAGCTGCGGGCAGGTGTCTGCTATTCCACGTTGGATGTTGTTAACTCCCGCCATCAACGGATTATCACCGGAGTTCGCTTACAACAAGTTGCCGGACGCGATCGAAAAGTTGATATCAAACCATTTATGATTCAGGGAGTTCCTGCATCAATTCAGCCAACGCAGTTACTGACTGAAAATATTAATGAACGTCAGGCGCGGGTTCTGCCATTGAATGAACTAAAGGAACGTCTTGATGAGATAGAAGGTGTTCAGTTCAAACAATTTAACTCGATTACGGATTACCATTCCCTGATGTTTGATTTGGGGGTGCTTCCAAAACGTTTACGTTCGGCGAGTGATCGCAGCAAATTTTATCGTCTGATAGAAGCATCATTGTACGGCGGGATTTCCAGTGCGATTACCCGTTCATTGCGTGATTATTTACTGCCAGAAAACAGCGGTGTCAGGAAAGCATTTCAGGATATGGAAGCTGCATTGCGTGAAAACCGCATTACATTGGAAGCCATCCGTGTAACTCAATCTGACCGCGATCTTTTCAAGCACCTGATTACAGAAGCTACGGCCTATGTTTCTGCTGACTATATGCGTCATGCCAATGAACGCCGCGTTCATCTGGATGAAGCATTGGCTTTGCGCAGTGAGTTATTTGGCAGTCGTCGTCAATTGATCACAGAACAGTATCGTCATGTTGAAATGGCGAGGGAACTGACGGAACAAAGTGGTGCATCTTCTGATTTGGAAATGGATTATCAGGCGGCCAGCGATCACCTGAATCTGGTTCAAACGGCGATGCGTCAACAGGAAAAAATCGATCGTTATCAATCTGATATTGAAGAGCTGACTTATCGGTTGGAAGAACAGGGCGAAGTTGTAGAAGAGGCGAAAGATCTTCAGGCGAAATATGAAGTCATATCTGAAGCAGCAGAACAAGAAGTTGATGAGCTGAAAAGTCAGCTTGCTGATTACCAACAAGCTTTGGACGTTCAGCAAACCCGAGCCATTCAGTATCAGCAGGCACTACAAGCGTTAGAGCGTGCCCGTGAACTTTGTCAGCTCTCGGATCTATCGATTGCAAATGCTGACGAATGGCAGGAAACCTATCAGGCCAAAGCGCAGCAGGCAACTGAAACCTTGCTGGCTCTGGAACAAAAATTGAGTGTTGCTGATGCCGCCCATAGTCAGTTTGAACAGGCTTACCAGCTGGTAAAAAACATCGTTGGTGAAGTGAGCCGCAGTGAAGCATGGCAAGCAGCCCGTGAAGCATTGCGTGAATGGTCATCCCAGCGCCATTTGGCGGAGCGGGTTCAACCTTTGCGTATCCAGTTGGCTGAATTGGAGCAGCGCCTGAACAGCCAGCAAAATGCAGAACGTTTGCTGGAAGAATTCTGTAAGCGTCATAACCAGCAATATCAGGTAGAAGATTTAGAGGCGTTGCAGGGTGAATTGGAAGCTCAGTTGGAAGAATTGAGCTTGAGTGGCAATGAAAGCGGTGAACGTCGTATTCAAATACGTCAGGAGTTTGAACAGCTCAAACAAAAAATTCAGGTGCTGACAGCAAGGGCACCAGTATGGTTGGCTGCACAGGAAACATTGACCCAACTTTGTGATCAGTCCAATGAAACATTCGAAAATAGTCACGATGTCACTGAATACATGCAGCAATTGCTTGAGCAAGAGCGTGAAATTACCGTTGAGCGTGATGATATTGCTGCACAGAAGCGTGAACTGGAAAAACAGATTGAGCGCCTGAGTCAGCCAAGTGGTGCCGAAGATAGCCGTTTGCTGGCATTAGCGGAGCGCTTTGGTGGTGTATTGTTGTCTGAAATTTATGATGACATTACCATTGATGATGCACCTTATTTCTCAGCATTGTATGGCCCTGCACGTCATGCAATCGTTGTGCCTGATCTCTCACTGGTTCGCCCACATCTGGAAGCATTGGAAGATTGTCCTGAAGATCTCTATTTGATTGAAGGAGATCCGCAATCTTTCGACGACAGCGTATTCCATTTTGAAGAACAGGAAAACGCAGTTCTGGTGAAATCATCAGACCGTCAGTGGCGTTATTCCCGTTATCCAGAGGTTCCGTTATTTGGACGGGCAGCAAGAGAAAATCGTCAGGAAGCACTCAGTCTTGAGCGTGATACGCTGGCAGAGCGCTATGCGACACTTTCGTTTGATGTTCAGAAAATTCAACGTGCGCATCAGGCTTTCAGCCGTTTTGTGGGTAAACACCTTGCTGTTGCATTTGATGATGATCCCGAAGCGGAAATTCGTCATCTGAGCCAGCGCCGCATTGAGTTGGAACGTGAGCTATTTCAATTTGAAGCTCAGACTCAGCAGCATCAGCAGAAACTTGTTCAGGCGAAAGAGAGCCTGTCAGTATTGAATCGTCTGATTCCACAAATTCCAATTTTATTGGATGAAACTCTACTTGATCGAGTAGAAACAGTTCGTGAAGAAATGAGTGAGGCTCAGGATGCTGCTCGTTTTCTGCAACAACACGGTAATGCATTGATCAAACTTGAGCCACTGGTTTCTGCATTGCAAAGTGATCCACAACAACACGAACAGTTGCAGAAAGATTATGAGACAGCGAAACACAGTCAGAATAAGGCCAAGCAACAAGCCTTTGCTTTGACAGAAATTGTGCAGCGCCGTGCGCATTTCAGTTACAGCGACTCTGCCGGTATGCTTAGTGAGAATACTGATCTGAACGATAAACTGCGTCAGCGTCTTGAGCACGCAGAATCTGATCGTAGCCGTGCGCGTGAGCAATTGCGTCAGCAACAAGCACAATATGCACAGTTCAACCAAGTATTGGCATCATTGAAAAGTTCTTATGACACTAAGCAAGATATGTTGAAAGAGCTTGAGCAGGAGATGAAAGATATTGGTGTTCAGGCAGATGCTAATGCAGAAAGCCGCGCCCGTGAACGTCGTGATCAGCTCCACGCATCTGTGAATACTAACCGTTCCCGCATTAACCAATTAGAGAAACAGATTGCATTCTGTGAAGCGGAAATGGAAAACCTCCAGAAGAAACTGCGTAAATCTGAGCGAGATTATTACCAGAAACGTGAGCAGGTAGTTTCTTCTAAAGCGGGTTGGTGTGCAGTTATGCGCATGGTGAAAGACAACGGTGTTGAACGCCGCTTGCATCGCCGTGAACTGGCCTATATGGACGGTGATGATTTGCGTTCAATGTCGGATAAAGCGCTGGGAGCACTACGTCTGGCAGTAGCCGATAATGAGCACCTGCGTGATACGTTGCGTTTGTCCGAAGATCCGAAACGTCCTGAACGTAAAATCCAATTTTTTGTTGCTGTTTACCAACATCTTCGTGAACGTATCCGTCAGGATATTATCCGTACGGATGATCCTGTTGATGCTATCGAACAGATGGAAATTGAGCTGGCACGTTTAACTGAAGAATTAACCGCTCGTGAGCAGAAATTGGCGATTAGTTCCAAAAGCGTGGCGAATATCATTCGCAAGACTATTCAACGTGAACAGAACCGTATTCGTATGCTGAATCAAGGCTTGCAGGCGGTTTCCTTTGGGCAGGTTGGCGGTGTCCGTCTGAATGTAAATGTACGTGAAAGCCATGCTCTCTTGCTGGATGTGCTTTCTGAACAACAGGAACAGCATCAGGATCTGTTCAACAGCCAGCGCTTGACCTTCTCAGAGGCGATGGCGAAGCTTTATCAGCGCTTGAATCCGCAAATTGATATGGGGCAGCGTCTACCTCAGACCATTGGTGAGGAATTGCTAGATTATCGCAATTACCTTGAGCTGGATGTTGAAGTCAACCGAGGTTCTGATGGCTGGCTGAAAGCGGAAAGTGGCGCTTTGTCTACAGGGGAAGCGATTGGTACGGGGATGTCCATCTTGGTTATGGTCGTACAGAGCTGGGAAGAGGAATCACGTCGCTTGCGTGGTAAAGATATTTCACCATGTCGACTGCTATTCCTTGATGAAGCAGCCCGATTGGATGCGAAATCAATCGCAACATTGTTTGAGTTATGTGAACGTCTACAAATGCAGTTAATTATCGCTGCGCCGGAAAATATCAGTCCAGAAAAAGGGACAACCTATAAACTGGTACGTAAGATTTTCAATAATCAAGAACATGTACATGTTGTTGGGTTACGTGGTTTTGGGCAAGATATTCCGGTTACTGAACAACCGAAAATACAGTCACAAGCGGTATTACAAGAATAATTTCATCTTTGAGTGAAATGTCTATTTAAGAAAGGAGCATATTGTGCTCCTTTCTTATTGGTGAATTCTTATCATAAGTTATATTTATTAGTTTTCTTGTAAGCAGGCAAATTATTATGATGATATTGGCTTATGAAGAGTTTAAATTACTTTAATCAGTAATGGTAACATGGGGTAATTGTGCTATATGTCTCGTTTTGATGAAATGAAAAAGTTTACTATCCCGCAACGTTATGATTAATACAAAAAGGAATAACGATGCGTAAATTTACCTTAATATTCAGTATGATTGTGCTCGTTTTTGGTTTGAATGGTGTAGCACAGGCAAAAATGTTTATGCCTGAGCAAGTTGATTCAGGAGTCACTTCGGCAGATTTGGCTCAACGTCATGCGGTGCATTGGGTATCCGTAGAGCAAATCAAGCGGAGCCTGAAAAACCAATCAGCAATGGCGGTAGGGTTTGATATTGATGATACTGTACTGTTTTCAAGCCCAGGCTTTTATCGTGGTAAATTAGAATACTCACCTAATGACAATAGCTATCTGAAAAATCCAAAATTTTGGGAAAAAATGAATAACGAATGGGATAAATTCAGTATGCCAAAGCAAATCGGCATTGAATTGGTTCAGATGCATTTGAAGCGAGGTGATAATATTTATTTTATCACAGGCCGTACAAAAACTAAGACAGAGACTGTGACAAAATATTTGCAGGAAGACTTGCACATTCCAGCTAATAAAATGAATGCTGTTATTTTTGCGGGTGATGAACCAGATAAAAATAATAAAATCAGTTGGATGAGAGATCATAAATTGAAAATCTACTATGGTGATGCAGATGCTGATATTGCTGCGGCACGTGAGCTGAATATCCGTGGCATTCGTATATTGAGGGCATCAAATTCTTCTTATCAGCCTCTACCTAAAGCAGGTCGATTTGGAGAAGAAGTAGTCATTAAATCTGAGTATTAATCTGAAAAATTTAAAGAATTAACATTGAGTCAGGGCACTTGAGGTGCCTTTTTGTTTCTTAAGATAAGAGTAAGCTAATTCATTATAGTGAAAAGTTTTTTTTGTTCGATATCATTGGATATATTTTGTGGTTCTCTGTCTTAATAGATAATTATATATATAATTATTACTATTATTTTCTGATAAAATAGACCCGTTAATAATTAGAATAAGTCATTGGATAGCTGCATACATAATAAGGTGAGGTGAGCTCTTATGGCAAAGAACACAGCCAGATTACTGAAGGTTTCTTTTATCTTTAGCGTTTTGATGGTATCAAAGGGAGCCTTTGCAAATCAACAAAATGGACTACCATCAAGTAGTATGCAACAATTACCAGCGGAACAAAAAAAAGAAGAGTCTATTGTTTCAACTGATAAGACTATTCCTGTTTTTTCAGTGTCTTCTACTGATGAAAATCGAAAGCAGCTACAAACTTGGTTGCCACAACAAGTAGAACTGGTATTCCTTGATCGTTTAGTAACTTTATATGCTGACAATAAGATGAATCCATTATGGTCAGATAAAAAAGTTATTAAACAATTTGAAGATCAATTGCTTGAAATATCGCTAGCTGGTTTTCAGCCTCAATTTGAAAAATGGTTGATACAACTTAATTCTCCAGAGTTAAGCGACATGGGGCGTGATATTATTTTATCTGATGCTATGTTAGGTTATCTCCATTTTATAAGTAATGTTAATAAAAAAGGAGATTCATGGTTATATGGTAAATTTTCCTATAAAATAGAATTACCTCCCTCTAATTTAATCGATACATGGCAAAAGTATATTAATAATAGTAATGTTTTATCTTATATTAAGAGCTTATCACCAAATCACCCTATGTATGAAAATATGCGTAAAGAAATGCTGACTCAATTGGCTGATAAAAGGCCATGGACTGAATTTACGCTTAAAGGGACTCTGAGACCTGAACAAAGTAGTGAAAGTGTTATTGCATTAAGGAAAATACTGGCTCGTTCAGATGTATTGGATGTATCTTTTGTCAAATCTGATAGTAAGGTTTATGGCAAAGAATTAACAGCAGCAGTAAAACGTTTTCAAGCCTTACATGGGTTGTCAGCTGATGGAGTTATCGGTAAATCCACTAAAATTTGGTTAAATATGACACCACAAACCCGGGCTCGCATTATGGCATTAAATATCCAACGACTACGGATTATTCCGGGAGATATACCTACAGGTATTTTAGTTAATATTCCTAATTACTCGCTTTTTTATTATTTGAATGGCAAAGAAGTATTAAATTCTAAAGTCGTTGTTGGGCGGCCCAGCCGAAAAACACCCATTATGAGCAGTGAGTTGAATAATGTAGTAATCAACCCCCCGTGGAATGTGCCGACTAGCATGACTCGAAAAGATATTGCACCAAGAGCGATGCGTGATCCAGGTTATTTTCACTCACGTGGTTATACGGTTTTCTCCAGTTGGAGCAATGATGCTAGAGTTATCGATCCTTCACTAATTGACTGGAATGTAGTAACTCCGGGTAGTTTTCCTTATCGTATAAGACAAGCACCTGGCCCAACTAATTCATTGGGACGTTTCAAATTTAATATGCCAAATTCAGAGGCAATTTATTTACATGATACACCCAATCAAGCTTCTTTTGGTCGTGAAATGAGAGCGGTCAGTTCTGGTTGTGTGCGTGTAAATAAAGCACCTGAGTTGGCTAATATGCTGTTGGGAGACGCGGGTTGGAATAAAACTAAAGTTAGTGATTCATTGAAAACATGGTCAACAAAGTATGTAAATATCCCCAAAAAAATTCCTGTATTTCTCTATTACCAAACTGCTTGGGTTGATGAGGAAGGGAAACCACAATACCGGGCAGATATCTATGATTATGATTTTAATGCAAGACAGCATTCAGATTTTCTATCCAAGATCTTGGTAGTAAAGAATAATTTATAATTTTTCATTACTAACAATGCTTAAAGACATCAAATTGACATTGATATCTATGCTATAGGCGGTGAAGAAAATAATATATTCTTCACCGTTACTTTATATTTCTGATTATTTTTCGGTGTTTTTTATGGTATAAATTTTTTAATGAGTTATTTTTCTGTTTCTGGTGGGGTTTTATAATTTATGTGGAAAATATCTATCAATGACATGACATCATTAAAATCTAATCTAGCTTTAATATAATTTGCATTATGTTATATTGGTCACAATAATTAATTGGCAAATTTACACTAATATACAAAAAAATTGAAACTACTTTTTATTTACTGATGTCTTATTAGTCGTTTAATCTAATATATTAATTAGTTTAGAGATCATTAAGGCATCAGAGAATAGCAGGGCATATTATCTATGAGTAACA
The DNA here is from genome assembly GCF_002127535.1 of Xenorhabdus vietnamensis. GTDB lineage: Bacteria > Pseudomonadota > Gammaproteobacteria > Enterobacterales > Enterobacteriaceae > Xenorhabdus > Xenorhabdus vietnamensis. The sequence goes on along the minus strand of NZ_MUBJ01000021.1, from coordinate 49,620 downwards.
TTGACCACGATCGCCGAAAGTGGCTCGGCGTAAGTGTGGCCGCATTGGGATTAAGTTTATTACCTCAATCTGCTTTGGCTGCATTGACAACACCACGTCCTAGGATTTTACGTTTTGATAACCTTCATACAGGAGAAACACTCAAAGCTGAATTCTTTGATGGTCATCGGTATGATAAATCAGAATTAGCTCGCCTGAATCATTTGTTTCGTGATTTTCGTCAAAATAAAGTTAAAACTATTGATCCGAAATTGTTTGATCAAATTTATTTATTGCAAATGATGATGGGAATAAATAAACCTGTTCAGCTAGTTTCTGGTTATCGTTCACTGACGACAAATAATATGTTACGCCACGCCAGTGGTGGGGTGGCAAAACATAGTTACCATACCCGTGGGCAAGCGATGGATTTCCACATTGATGGTATTCAGCTCGCACGTATTCGTAAGGCTGCCCTAAAAATGCAGGCCGGGGGAGTTGGGTTTTATCCAAAGAGTAACTTTATTCATATTGATACAGGCCCGGTCAGGACGTGGTAACCTTGTTACCAATTAATCTTATTACCAACAATGAGTCTTGATTGTGGAGTTAAACAATATAATGAAATACCACATTATCCCCGTCACTATGGCGATGCAAAATTGTACATTGATTTGGTGTGAAGAAACTCAGGAAGCGGCGATTGTTGATCCTGGTGGTAATGCTGAACAACTTATTGCCGAAATAGAGCGCCGTGAGCTGAAACTTACTCAAGTTTTGCTAACACATGGTCACTATGATCATGTTGGCGCTACTGCTGAAGTTGTGAAGCATTTTGATGTTCCTGTTTACGGGCCACATAAGGGAGATGCTTTTTGGATCGAAGGTTTGGAAATTCAATGCCAAATGTTTGGTGTTGAACCGTGCCCCTCTTTTACGCCAGATCGTTGGTTAGATGAGGGAGATACATTGCAAATTGGTCATGTTGAATTATCTGTTTTGCATTGCCCGGGGCATACACCAGGACATATAGTCCTTGCTAATCATGCTGATAAATTAATTTCAATGGGAGATGTGCTATTTAAAGGTAGCATTGGTCGCACTGATTTTCCCGGTGGCAATTATGATGAATTGATTCAATCCATTAAGGAAAAAGTATTACCATTAGGCGATGATTATCAATTCATTCCTGGTCACGGGCCGATGTCAACTGTGGGACACGAACGGAAAACCAACCCATTCTTGCAAGATTAATTGGAAGCGGTTTTTCTTGACGTAATGAATGAGATAAAGAAAACAAAAGCCGCTTCTCAGCGGCTTTTTTGGAATAAATATCAACTAATTAGATACAAATTAGAGTACAGCAACAATAGCTTCACACAGAGGAACCATGTTCTCCAGTGTTAAACCTGCAACATTGATACGGCCGGAGCTAACTGCATAAATACCGTATTCTTCACGCAGGCGTTCAACTTGTTCTTTTGTCAAGCCGCTGAATGAGAACATGCCATTTTGAGAGATAATGAAGTTGAAATCTTGTTTCGCACCTTTTTCTTGCAAGGTGTTCACAAATAGCTGGCGCATGCGTTGAATACGCTCACGCATTGTTGCCAATTCCTGAATCCACTCTGCTTTCAGATCGTCATCAGACAGAATTGTCGTCACAACGGAAGCACCGTGTGCTGGTGGGTTAGAGTAGTTGGTACGAACAATGGATTTTGCTTGGCTGAATGCTTTTTCTGCGGTATCGCTATCTGATGCAACGATGGTGCAAGCACCAACGCGCTCATTGTACAGGCCAAAGTTTTTGGAATAAGAGCTGGCAACGATCAATTCATTGTGGTTTTTGGTAAAGATACGCAGACCTTCTGCATCTTCATCCAATCCTTTGGCAAAGCCTTGGTAGGCAAAATCGAACACTGGCAACCAACCATTTGCAGCAGATAGATCTGCTAATTTTTGCCATTGTTCAGCCGTTGGATCGATACCCGTTGGGTTATGGCAGCAGCCATGCAGCAAAACAACATCACCAGCTTGCGCTTCAGACAGGCTTGCCAGCATGCCATCGAAATCCAAAGCATGTTTTTCTGCATTGTAATAGTTGTATTCGCGGATTTCTAAACCCGCACTGGAGAAAACACCTTTATGGTTTGGCCATGTTGGGTTGCTGATCCAAACGCGTTTTGCAGTGGTCTGTTTAGCGATAAAGTCAGCGGCAGTACGCAGTGCGCCGGTTCCGCCTGGACTTTGTACAGTACGGGCGCGTTTATCAGTTACGATAGGGTTGGTTTCGCCGAAGAGCAGTTTCTGAGTGACGCGGCCAAATTCAGGTAATCCACTAATTGCCAGATAATTTTTGGTGGTTTCGTTTTCCAGCAGGAATTTCTCTGCTTTTTTAACGGTAGTCAGGACAGGGGTTTTACCGGTTTCGTCTTTGTAGACTCCGATACCCAGGTTGATTTTATTTTCACGAGGATCGGCTTTAAAGCTATCCGCTAAACCAAGAATAGGATCGGCAGGCGCTGCTGTGATTTTCTCAAACATTTTTTTGATTCCAAGACTCGGAGAGTTAAGCCCAAAATAAGTTGTACGCCGCTCAGGGTAACCTTAAGGAATCCATTTGCCAACCACTTGTAGCAAAAAGAATAAAATCTTGTGAAGTAGTTTACGTAGTGAAAAAAAGGGCCTGAAAAAACAGGGAAGTAAAACGTAAAAAGCAGCGCTGAAGCGCTGCTTTTTCTGAGATAACTGTGTTTAACTTTTCGTTAAACCGTTTATCAGCAGTGATTAGAACTGATAAGTCAGGCCAACACCGAATACGTTGCGAGCGTTTGCATCGCCCTTTTCGTTTTTGTCTAACAAGTTGATTTTGTAATCAACATAGGTAGACAGGTTTTTGTTAAAGTAGTAGTAAGTACCTACAGAAACATATTTAACCAGATCTGCATTGAAACCTTTGTTACCGTCGTTACGTTCCAGATCTTTACCTTTGGATTGAACGTAAGCCAAAGATGGTTTCAGACCTAAGTCAGAGAACAGGTATTGTGCAACCAGTTCGAAGTTCTGAGTTTTATTAGCGATACCGTCAAAGCGCTCTACTGAGCCACGGTTGTATTCATGACCACCTTTACCTGGAGTCATGTTACGGGTTTCGCCGTACATAGCTGCCAAGTAGACATTGTTAGCATCGTATTTGGCACCGATATTCCATGCTTCAGCACGCTTACCGAAAGCATCAGACTGTTTCTGGCCCGCAACGTCTTTATCACCTAAGGTACGTGCAGAATTAGCATAAGAACCACCAACAGTGATACCGTAGCCTACATTGTAAGTGGCAGATAAACCGTAGCCATCACCATTTGCTGTTTCAATATCTGTGCGTTTGTTTTTGGTGCGATCGCTGTTTTGACCTTGGTATTGCAGAGCAAAGTTCAGACCGTCAACCAAACCGAAGAAGTCAGTGTTGCGGTAAGTCAACAGACCAGTAGCACGATGAGTCATGTAGTTGTCTTTATGAGACATGGAGTCACCACCAAAGATTGGTAGTACGTCAGTCCATGCGTTGACATCATAGTTCACACCATAGTTACGACCGTAATCCAGTGAACCATAGTTAGCGAATTTCAAACCAGCAAAAGCCAGACGAGTAGTAGAGGTATTTTGCTCACCTTCTGCTTTATGAGCTTCCAAGTTGTATTCCCAACGACCAAAGCCAGTCAGTTGGTCAGAGATCTGAGTTTCGCCTTTGATGCCGATACGAGCATAAGAAGCATCACCATCTTCACCGCTTCTTTTGTCTGCGATCTGATGACGAACGTCTACTTTACCGTACAGATCCAGTTTGTTGCCGTCTTTGTTAAAAATTTCAGCCGCGTTTGCTGTACCAGCAACCAGCAGAGCTGGGATTACCACTGCAAGAATATTGCGCTTCATTATTATTACCCTCATTGGTGTTATCTAGACATCTGCCACCGCCAGAAATAGAACACTAAAAATTTTTGGAACTATTTGTGGGTATCGAGTGTCTTATTAGTCGGCGACCAGTGTTCCATTGGTAATGAATTTTATCTACCCTCAAAATGCTACAAAAGTACAAAATCAGTAACAAAATGAAAATAGATGTTTCAAAGTGTAAATATGAGGGAACTTTTTTTATGTGCTTTTCGTCATAAAATGAAAAAAGCCAGCTTTTACTGGCTTTTCGAAGGATTGATTCCTAGCTTATTTATTGACCTGATTCATTAGAAACTTGCGTTTCTTGGTGTCCGTGGGAATGGGATAACGTCGCGAACGTTGGATACACCTGTTACATAAGCAACCAAACGTTCGAAGCCCAAACCGAAACCGGCATGAGGAACGGTGCCGTAGCGACGCAGATCACGATACCACCAGTAATCTTCTTTATTCAGGTTCATTTCTTCCATACGCTTATCCAGCATATCCAGGCGCTCTTCACGTTGGGAACCACCGATGATTTCACCAATGCCCGGAGCCAGAACATCCATCGCTGCGACGGTTTTACCATCTTCGTTCATGCGCATATAGAAGGCTTTGATGTCTTTTGGATAGTTCTTCATGATTACTGGTGCATTGAAATGTTTTTCTGCCAGATAGCGCTCATGCTCCGATGCCAAATCAACACCCCAGAAAACTGGGTTCTCAAATTTTTGGTCGCAATTTTCCAGAATTTCTATCGCATCGGTGTAATCCAATTGGATGAAATCAGAATCGACGAATTTTTCCAGACGAGTAACAACTTCGCTATCAACACGTTCTGCAAAGAAAGCCAAATCATCGGCACGCTCTTCCAATGCCGCTTTGAAAACATATTTCAGCATTTCTTCGGATAGTTTGGCGATATCATTCAGATCGGCAAAAGCCACTTCTGGTTCAACCATCCAGAACTCGGCCAAGTGGCGGCTGGTATTGGAGTTTTCTGCGCGGAAAGTTGGCCCGAAGGTGTAAACTTTGCTTAATGCACATGCATACGCTTCACCGTTCAACTGACCGGATACCGTCAGGAAGGCTTCCCGACCGAAGAAGTCTTGGCTGAAATCCACTTCGCCTTTATCTGTGCGCGGCAAGTTTTGCATATCCAAAGTGGAAACACGGAACATTTCGCCAGCACCTTCTGTATCTGATGCTGTGATCAATGGTGATGATACCCAGAAGAAGCCTTTTTCATGGAAGAAACGATGCAGAGCCTGAGCCAGTGTATGGCGAACACGAGCAACTGCGCCAATCAAATTGGTGCGTGGGCGAAGGTGAGCAACCTCACGCAGATATTCAATACTGTGACGTTTGGCTGCCATTGGGTAGGTATCTGGATCATCAACCATGCCAACGACAACGACTTTAGTGGCTTGTAGCTCAAAAGACTGGCCTTTACCTTGTGATTCCACCACAGTACCAGTGATTTCTACAGAACAACCTGTGGTTAAATGTAATACTTCATCCTGATAATTAGGTAAATTATTATTAACGACTGCCTGTAATGGATTAAAGCAGGAACCGTCATAGACGGCGAGGAATGAGATACCAGCTTTAGAATCTCTCCTTGTACGTACCCAACCGCGGACGGTGACTTCATCGCCAACCGGAACACGGCCTTGCAGTACATCGACTACAGGCGCTACGCTCATAAATTTCTCTCTTTTTTATACAATGGATTAATAACTAGATAGATTTACCACAAAGCCCCCTTCATCAGGGAGCAGATCTTCTATCTTACTTGTCATCTCTCAGGAAACAAGAGGAAATTGAGGGCGTTAACGAGGAAACTAGGGAAAAGTTGTTTTTTTACTTGCGTAACCAGCATGATGCTGGTTACGCAAAGGACAATTGACCGAATTATACTGCTTTCTCTATATAGGGAATATCAAACGCTCGACGTAACCTATCGACAAACTCATCATCTTCACAGATGGTTTTTCCGGGACTATCCGAAAGTTTCGCTACTGGTTTACCATTGCATTCGACGAGCTTGATAACGATATTCAGTGGCTTTATACCCGGAATATTACAGGTTAACCGTGTACCAATACCGAAAATAACGTTAATTCTCTTGTGGAAATGACGATACAGCGCCAATGCTTTTTGCAGATCCAAACTATCAGAAAATACCAATGTTTTCGTCATTGGATCGATACCCAGAGATTGATAGTGTGCGACGGCTTTTTCACCCCACTCAATAGGATCGCCAGAATCGTGGCGCAGGCCCTGGTAAGCTGTCGCTAATGGTTTGTCAAAATCGCGTAGGAAAGCATCCATGGTAATGCAATCAGTCAGGGCGATACCTAACTGGTTTGGATACTCATTCAGCCATGTTTGTAGTGCAGCCCGCTGACTATTAGCTAATTCCGGGCTAATCTGTTGATGAGCTTGAAACCATTCATGAGCTTGTGTACCGAGAGGAGGGAGCTCAAGTTGCTCTGCCAACTGATAATTACTGGTTCCGATCAAATAGGGGAAGCTATTTTTCAGCTCATTGATAATGGCATATTGCACTTCGTGCGAAAAACGACGGCGAGTACCAAAATCCATTAATTTAAAGCCGGACAGATCGATATTTTTTTCTGCAGCGTCTTTATAAAACAGCTCAATCAGTTTTCTCAGCTGAATAACGGCATCTTCTGGTGTTATTTCAGGTGAGCGATGGCGGTGAACTAATTCGCTGATCAGGGCAAGCAAAGGTACTTCCCACAAGATCACTTCGTGCCATAAACCAGAAATACGGATGGCTAACTGTCCTTTATGGGTAACAGAAACTTCTACTTGTTTAGGATTAAAGCGGAATGTTTTGCACCAGTTCAGGTAATCCTCTTTAAAGAACGGGAGGCGAGAAAGATAATCGACTTCGCGTTCTGTCAATGCTAAGTCTGCCATCATATCAATCTGATGACGTAATGCCTCGGCGTATTCTCCGAGCAACTCATCACTACGGCAACGAAACTCTGCAACAACAGGAATATTGCAGTAATGGTGATACACTGCTTGCTGCATGTGAAACTTATAAGCATCAGTATCAAGCAGCGATTTAATAATCGGGGTAGCGTCTAAAGTCATGGCGCGTCAAGCATCCTCGCGGAGCGTATTCGTATCAGCTAAATCGATAAAGTTGGGAGAGTATACCGTGATTATTAGGTTATTGAAGCCATATAGCTGCATATATTTTCCCGAACCTAAAGATTAAGGTTAATCCATTTATAGATAATATCATGTTAAATGAGATATGAGATGACAATTCGCACGAAAGTACTAATATGCTGACTACATCATTTATACCTTTATTTAATAAGTTATTAACATCTGAAAAAAGAGACTTACCGATTGAAAGAATGATTGCTCTATGGCAGCGTTAGCGCTTGGAATGTTTCTATGGAAACGCAATATGTCAGGCGCTTTGTAGTTAAGGTCATATATAAGGTTATATAGACGCCATTAACTATCTATGTCTGTTAAGAATACACCTGTGAAAGCACACCTGCTAAAACATGCCTGTTAAAAGTAATGGAAAAGGTTCCCTATGACACAACAGCGACTCGTTAAACAACGTCTGGATTATAAAGCACCAGATTACACAATTACCGACATTGATCTCGATTTTGAATTAGGTGCTGAGAAAACAACAGTGACGGCAATCAGTCAGGTAAAACGTCTGGCTAATGATATTACTCCACTGGTTCTGGATGGAGAAAACCTCACATTAAAAAGTATCTATATAGATGATAAAGTATGGGAGCATTATCAGGAACAGGATGGAAAATTACTGATTGAACAACTTCCAGCTCAATTCACCCTGAAAATTGTGAATGAAATTAACCCATCAGCAAATACAGCACTTGAGGGGCTGTATGTGTCTGGGGATGCCTTGTGTACCCAGTGTGAGGCTGAAGGATTCCGTCACATCACTTATTATTTGGATCGTCCCGATGTTCTGGCTTGTTTTACTACCCGCATTACTGCGGATAAATCCAAATATCCATTCTTGCTTTCCAATGGTAACCATATTGAACAAGGAGAGTTGGAAGATGGGCACCATTGGGTGAAATGGCAGGATCCATTCCCAAAACCTGCTTACTTGTTCGCATTGGTTGCGGGGGATTTTGATGTCCTGCGTGACACGTTTGTGACCCGCAGCGGTCGTAAGGTTGCATTGGAATTGTTTGTTGATCGTGGCAACTTGGATCGCGCTGACTGGGCCATGACATCGCTGAAAAATTCGATGAAATGGGATGAAACACGGTTTGGTTTGGAGTATGACCTTGATATCTATATGATCGTTGCCGTTGATTTCTTCAACATGGGCGCAATGGAGAACAAGGGACTGAATATCTTTAATTCCAAATATGTATTGGCAAAAACGGAAACAGCAACAGACAAAGATTATCTCGCTATTGAGGCGGTGATTGGTCATGAGTATTTCCATAACTGGACAGGAAACCGCATTACCTGCCGCGATTGGTTCCAGCTAAGCCTGAAAGAAGGGCTGACCGTATTCCGTGATCAAGAGTTTAGTTCTGATTTAGGTTCACGTTCCGTTAACCGTATCAATAACGTGCGTGTCATGCGTGCTGCACAGTTTGCTGAAGATGCCAGCCCTATGGCTCACCCTATCCGTCCCGATCAGGTGATGGAAATGAATAACTTCTACACGCTGACTGTCTATGAAAAAGGCTCAGAAGTTATCCGGATGATCCATACCTTACTGGGTGAAGAACAATTTCAGGCGGGTATGCAGCTTTATATCCACCGACATGATGGTAGTGCTGCAACCTGTGATGATTTTGTTCAGGCAATGGAAGATGCTTCAAATGTCGATTTGACACTCTTCCGTCGCTGGTATAGCCAATCAGGGACGCCTGTGCTGACTGTCCGTGATGAATACGATGCAGAAAAACAGCAATATGTTTTGCACGTTAGTCAAATGACACCACCAACGGCAGATCAGAAAGAGAAACAACCACTGCATATTCCTTTGGATATCGAGCTTTATGATGAACAAGGAAGGGTAATCCCACTGCGCCGAGATGGTCAGCCTGTGCACCATGTTTTGAATATTATTAATACAGAACAAACATTTGTATTTGATGGTGTTCCATCAAGGCCTGTTCCTTCTTTATTGCGTGAATTCTCTGCACCAGTGAAGTTGGATTATCCGTACAGTGATGAACAACTTTCATTCTTGATGAAACATGCTCGCAATGAGTTTTCCCGTTGGGATGCAGCGCAAGCATTGCTGACCAATTATGTGAAGTTGAATGTTGCCCGTAACCAAAAATCTCAGCCACTGGAATTGCCAATGCATGTCATTGATGCTTTTCGTGCTGTATTGCTGGATAAAGAAATTGATCCAGCCTTGGCTGCATTGATCCTGACTTTGCCATCTGAAAATGAAATAGCGGAACAATTTACGGTTGTAGATCCTAAAGCTATCCAAGATGTCATTCGTGCAATGGTAAAAGCGTTGGCCAATGAAATGGCTGATGAATTTGCTGCGGTTTATCACAGCCTTCATTCAGGTGCATACCGTGTAGATCATCAGGATATTGCAAAACGTGATTTGCGTAATACCTGTCTTTACTATCTGGCCTTTATTGATGACAAAGCGCTGGCTGATAAATTAGTGGCGGCACAATATTATCAGGCTGATAACATGACTGACAGTATTGCTGCCCTGTCTGCGTCGGTGTCTGCTGAATTGCCTTGCAACTATCAATTAATGGATGAGTTTGATCAACGTTGGCATCAGAATGGTTTGGTCATGGATAAGTGGTTCAGACTGCAAGCAACCAATCCGGCTTTTGATGCGCTTGATAAAGTGCGTGGCTTGCTGAAACACCGCTCTTTCAGCTTAAGCAATCCAAACCGCGTTTATTCGCTATTAAGAACATTCTTTACCAGTAATGCTGTGGCTTTCCACACCGAAGATGGTAGTGGTTATCAATTTTTGGTGGAAATGCTAACGGATTTGAACAGCCGAAATCCTCAAGTTGCATCAAGCTTAATTGATCCATTGATTCGTCTGAAACGTTATGATGAAAGACGTCAGGTCTTAATGCGTGCTGCATTAGAGCAATTGAAAGGGCTGGAAAATCTGTCTGGTGATCTGTTCGAAAAAATTACCAAGGCACTTGAAAGTTAATATGTAATATATACTCTGGTTTGCCGGAGGATATCGGACTACAAACAAACTCCATTTAAAATAATGGAGTTTGTTTTTATAAAATTTCATTATCTCCTTGTTTAAACAGCATTTACGCACTACATCCGGCAGATATACTTTAGGCTGACAAGAATAAAATATATATGCGTTGGGAATACAGAATGAATATTCAATTCAATCGACTGAATGAAGTTAATAGCAATGATATTATTGCATTAAATACTAATCTTCTTGTTGCCCCCGATAAATGTCTTTGGCGGAGGGTATATTCGGTGAACATTTTTTTCAATGGGACATGAATCAGTAATGATCTTACTTTCTCCGACCAAAACCCGAATAAAAGGGCTTGAATAATATTCTTTTTAGCTGCTCATGAAGGGGCTTTTTTGTTTACTCATATAATGGTAAATTAGCGCCCTCTTCCAGTTACGACAACGCAGCAATTATATATGTATGGGATTGTACATAATTTAAAATGTATAACTGACAATTCTGACGTAAAAATCATTAAAAACAATAGGTTAACTTAAATGTATTATTCTCTAGTGCGGAAGGCATTGTTCCAGCTTGATCCTGAACAGGCACATGAGCTTACTTTCCGCCAGCTCAAACGTGTCGCCGGTACTCCTTTCGAATTTCTCATTCGCCAGTCCGTTGCCACTAAACCTGTTACTTGCATGGGGTTGTCTTTCAAAAATCCACTTGGCTTAGCCGCAGGCCTTGATAAAAATGGTGACTGCATTGATGCGTTTGGTGCGATGGGCTTTGGATTTGTTGAAATAGGTACAGTAACACCGCGCCCACAAGCTGGAAATGATAAGCCAAGATTATTCCGTGTGGTTGAAGCGGAGGGAATCATCAACCGGATGGGGTTTAATAATCTTGGGGTAGATAATCTGGTTGAGAATGTTAAACGAGCAAAATACGATGGAATTATCGGAATTAATATTGGTAAAAATAAAGATACTCCGGTCGAAAATGGAAAAGACGATTATTTAATTTGCATGGATAAAACTTATCCTCACGCAGGTTATATCACTATCAATATTTCTTCTCCTAATACTCCCGGCCTGAGAACATTACAGTATGGTGATGCACTGGATGATCTCTTGTCTGCGATTAAAAATAAGCAAACTGAACTTCAGCAAAAGTTCCAAAAGTATGTTCCTGTTGCTGTTAAAATCTCTCCCGATCTTTCAGAAGAAGAATTAATAAAAATAGCTGATAGTTTAATGCGCCATCATATTGATGGGGTTATCGCAACCAATACCACTTTGGATAGAAAGATTATCGAGGGTTTGAATCACTGTCAGCAAGCTGGAGGATTAAGTGGACGCCCTGTACAATTGCGTAGCACAGAGATTATCCGCCGCCTTTCTCAAGAATTAAAAGGTGAGATACCAATTATTGGTGTTGGTGGAATTGATTCATTGGTTGCGGCCAGAGAAAAAATGGAAGCAGGCGCTTCATTAATTCAGATATATTCCGGTTTTATCTATAAAGGACCAAAACTTATCAAAGATATTATTAATCATATCTGAATATTTGCCGCAATTTGAGAGTGGGGGTTTATTTCTGCCCCTAACTCGTCTATATTTTGCTTTATAGATTAAATTTTATTATTTATTTTTAATTTCTTATTTCGGTGGTAATGCTTATTTTTAACCAAAAAAGCTATTTTGAGCATAAAAGGGTAGTCAATGAAAATTAGACCTGATGACCAGTGGCGCTGGTATTTTGATTCTGAGCATAGCCGTGTCATGCTCGATCTCGCTAATGGCATGGTTTTTCGTTCTTGCTTTCCTGCCAAAATGTTGACCGACTATGCCGTTACAATGAAAGAAATGTCATTCTCAGTCGATGATGCTGCGCTTTTTTACACCTTTGAAGAACATGGACGCCTCATTAATATCGCTCCCGCGCTCAGAACTGAATTGGCTTTGAATGGTGTGGTAGCATTACGCTTTATGAAACCACAAATGCCTAAAAGTTGGTATTTTTCCCATGTTTCTTTAATAGGAAAACCTGAATACGGTGAAATTGTTCAGCTTCAATTACAGGAAAGTGGTATTGAAGCACTGTTTATGGTTGCAGAAGTTGGCGACAATGCCAGTTTATGCTTGCTGGCACAACAAAAGTTAGAGCTGAATGATCGTGTAATGAATTTTTGTGATCCCATTAAAGTCATGAATGATCGCATGATGCCTTATACCGGGCCAACTCATTTATCAATATATGATCGGGTGATTTAGTGCCATTTATTAAGCTGCTGTGTTCATAACATTATTAAGGCTGTTATTCCATCAACATTATTGATTGAGTTTGATTGTATGTAATCAGATATCTTTATAAGGCTAATCAACGGAATAATTTTTTTTCATAATATTTTGTCGGCCTAAAAACTCGGTAATAAAAATCCAGTTAAAACTAGTAAGATAAATATAAAAATCAGACAGATGTTTTGACTTATACTGCCTGATTTAAATGCAAATTCCATCAACGTATATTATTAATGTTTAGCTTAATTCAATAACTAAATCATTTTTAGGTATACAGCTACATGCCAGAATTTTTCCATTATTCTTGATAGATGTTGATTTTAATGGCAATACATCCCCTTTAATCAGGGATATCTTACAGGAACCACAAATTCCGGCACGACATGAATAGGGGATTCGAATACCTTGATTTTCGAGCTGTTCTAAAATAATTTGCTGATTATTTCCGATAAAATGCTGTCCATTGAATTCAATAGAAACTGCCTGTTGAGTAGCTTCCTTTATAGTTAAATCAGTTGATTGCTCCCCACCGCCATATTCGCGTGGTGTTCTCTTTTCCAAAATAGTGACACGATCTCCAACGCGGATAATGCCACTATTACGGGCTATTGCATTCTGCCCAAAATCAACCGCACCATCTTCTTTGGCTGTTCTGAAAGACTGTAGTGTAGCCAGTGGTTCACCTTTGGGATTTTTACGGCCTTTTTCCGGACTGACTGTTGTCAGGATACAGCGGCTGCATGGTTTTGGTAGATCGAAAACAATATCCCCGATTTGGATAACCTGCCAGCTATCCTCTTCAAAAGGCGTTGCACCTGTGACGATTATATTGGCCCGGAATTGCTCTATTTTAATGCTGGCAGGACAACGTTGTTGCAAAGCATGAAAAGAGGCTTCATTGATAATTAAATAGGGGAAACCATCTGCAAATGATAAAGAAATATCGGGGAATTTTTTGACCCGCCGAGTTAATTCCTCACTGAGCCAGCGTAGTTGTACAGGCATATCAAAAAAGCCACTTAGCCAACTGTTCACCAGCTTTGGGGCGACTAAAGCTGTAAAATGATTTCCCCAAACTTCGGTCGGGAAGCGCTCTTCTTTAAAATCATCGTAAAGTATAGTTGCGCTTTCCCCGTTTGGAGCCTGTAAATACAGACCGTTATGAAGCATAGTTGGGGTAAATAGTAGCATCTGTGGGTATTGGCGAGCGGTAATAAAAGTACCGTCTGTTGTGGTTATCATAAAACTGCGGTCAAATATCAAGCCACTTTCACTGACGAGGGAATGAGAGAGTCGCAAACCACGCATGGATTTGACGGGATGGGTATAGAGACGCGACAGGGCGATCATCCAATATCTCCAGAATATTTTTATTTTTAATCGTATCAGCAACTTTATGACATGTCGTTGGTATTAGCTATAATGTGCAGCAATTTTTTTGGTGGTAAACTTTTTGTGGTGATTAATAAGATGAACTCTCTCTTTGCCAGCACGGCACGCGGACTAGAAGAACTGTTAAAGAACGAATTAGAAATGCTGGGAGCGCAATCCTGTAAGATTGCCCAGGGTGGTGTTCATTTTCAGGGTGATGATCGGGTGATGTATAAAAGCCTGCTTTGGAGCAGACTGGCATCCCGTATCATGATGCCTCTTAACGAATTCAAAGTTTATAGCGATTTGGATCTGTATCTTGGTGTCCAGTCCATTGACTGGAGTGAGATCTTCTCAGTTGATAGCACATTTTCGGTGCATTTCAGCGGCACGAATGAGGAGATCAGAAATACGCAATACGGCGCATTGAAAGTAAAAGATGCCATTGTTGATAGTTTTATGCGCAAAATAAAGCAACGCCCTGATGTTGCTAAACAACAACCTGATGTTCGTATCAATGTTTTCCTGAATAAAGAGAAAGCAACAGTGTCACTCGATCTGAGTGGGGATAGCCTGCATATTCGTGGCTACCGTGATCTGGCTGGACAAGCTCCACTGAAAGAGAATCTTGCGGCAGCGATTATTTTGCGTTCTGGCTGGAGTATAGGAACGCCAATGGTTGACCCAATGTGTGGCTCAGGGACACTGCTAATAGAAGCCGCCATGATGGCGGCAGATTGCGCACCTGGCTTACATCGTAAGTATTGGGGATTCACATCATGGTTGAAATTCGATGCAGAAATCTGGCGTGAAATTACTATAGAAGCACAGGTACGTTTCCGTAAGGGGTTACAGGAAACCATTTCCCGCTTTTTCGGAACGGATATTGATCGCCGTGTAATGGATATGGCACGCTCAAATGCGCGCAGGGCAGGAGTGGCTCAATTGATCCAGTTCCAGCAGGGAGATGCAAGTAAACTGGAGAATCCATTACCGGAAGGGCCTGTGGGAACGGTATTAAGTAACCCGCCTTATGGCGAGCGCCTTGAAAGTGAACCTGCATTGATTGCATTGCACAGTGTATTTGGTCGTGTGATTAAAGCCCGCTTTTCTGGCTGGCGCTTATCCTTGTTCAGTGCTTCACCTGAGTTGTTGAGTTGCCTGCAATTACGTGCAGAACGTGAGTTCAAGGCTAAAAATGGCCCTCTGGATTGTATCCAAAAGAATTATTTCATCCAAAAGAACGAGCAACTATCGGATAAAACTCAGTCATTGGATATAGGTATTGCTGAGGATTATGCTAACCGTCTGCGTAAAAATGAGAAAAAACTCAGTAAGTGGGCTAAACAGCAAGGCATTGATTGCTATCGTCTATATGATGCGGATTTACCAGAATACAATGTTGCTGTTGATCGCTATGCCGATAAAGTGATTGTGCAAGAATACGCTCCACCGAAATCAGTGGATGCCAATAAGGCTCGCCAACGTCTGTTTGATGTAATCAGTGCGACAATGAATGTGCTCGGTTTATCATCCAGCCAGCTGGTTTTGAAAACTCGCCAGCGTCAGAAAGGCAAAAACCAGTATGAAAAAATGGCCGAGAAGAAAGAATTCTTTTTGGTAAACGAATATGGTGCGAAATTCTGGGTTAACCTGACCGATTATTTGGATACAGGATTATTCCTTGATCACCGTATTGCCCGCAAAAAATTGGGTGAAATGAGCCGAGGCAAGGATTTCCTCAACTTGTTTGCTTATACTGGTTCGGCGACAGTTCATGCAGGATTGGGTGGTGCGCGTTCGACGACTACGGTAGATATGTCTCGTACTTATCTTGAATGGGCAGAGAAAAACTTACAGGTAAATGGCTTAACTGGACGTCAGCACCGTTTGATTCAGGCTGATTGCTTGGGATGGTTGGCTCAGTCCCGTGAACAGTTCGATGTAATCTTTATTGATCCCCCAACATTCTCTAACTCCAAGCGAATGGAGGACACTTTTGATGTTCAGCGTGATCACATTACATTAATGAAACAACTAAAATGCCTATTACGTCCTGGCGGAATCTTAATGTTCTCCAATAATAAACGGGGTTTTAAAATGGATTTTGCTGAATTGAGTAAGTTAGGGCTGGTTGCAAACGAAATAACAGAAGAAACTTTATCTCAGGATTTTGCCCGTAACCGTCAGATTCATAACTGCTGGCTGCTGCGTCACGCTGGCGAGGAAAAATAACATTATGTCATTGATTAGTTTATCCGGTGCTTGGTTATCATTCAGTGATGCGCCGTTGTTGGATAACGCTGAGCTGCACATCGAAGAAAACGAAAGAGTGTGTTTGGTTGGTAGAAATGGTGCGGGAAAATCCACATTATTGCGCGTATTGGCAAAAGAACAGCCACTGGATGATGGCTTAGTCATTTATGAACAAGACCTGATTGTTGCGCGCTTACAGCAAGATCCTCCCCGTGATGTAGAAGGCACGGTATTTGATTTTGTTGCAGAAGGGGTAAAAGAGCAGGCGGAATGCATTAAAGCGTTCCATCATGTTTCGCGTTTGGTGGAAACAGATCCTAGCGACAAGAACCTTAATCGCCTGGCAGAATTACAGGAAATACTGGATATCCAAGGCCTATGGTCATTGGATAGCCGTATTAGCGACGTACTGAAACAACTCTCCTTGCCAGCAGAAGCGAAATTATCTTCATTATCTGGTGGTTGGTTGCGTAAGGCGGCATTAGGCCGGGCACTGGTTTGCTCTCCAAGAGTGCTGTTTCTTGATGAACCGACCAACCACCTTGATATTGATACCATCGAATGGTTGGAGAATTTCCTGAAAGACTTTAATGGCAGCCTTGTGTTCATTTCCCATGACCGCTCATTCATTCGTAATATGGCGACACGCATTGTTGATTTGGATCGCGGGAAGCTGACTTCATGGCCGGGGAATTACGATAAGTATCTTGAAGGAAAAGAAGAAGCCCTGCGGGTTGAAGATTTGCAAAATGCCGAATTTGATAAAAAACTGGCACAGGAAGAAGTTTGGATCCGTCAGGGGATTAAAGCACGGCGTACCCGCAATGAAGGTCGGGTAAGAGCACTGAAAGCACTACGGGTAGAACGTTCTGAACGCCGCAATGTTATGGGAACTGCCAAGATGCAGGTCGAAGAATCGACACGTTCCGGTAAGATTGTATTTGAGATGGAAAATGTGAATTATCAGATTGATGATAAAACATTGGTCAAAAATTTCTCAGCTCAAGTTCAGCGTGGTGACAAAATTGCGTTGGTAGGGCCAAACGGCTGCGGTAAAACGACACTATTGAAACTCATGCTGGGGGGGATGTCAGCAGATAGTGGACGTATTCATTGTGGGACAAAGCTTGAAGTGGCTTACTTTGATCAGCACCGTACTGCATTGGATCCTGATAAAACCGTGATGGATAATCTGGCAGAAGGTAAACAGGAAGTCATGGTCAATGGACGTTCCCGCCATGTACTGGGTTATTTACAGGATTTCCTTTTCCACCCCAAACGAGCGATGACTCCTGTACGAGCACTTTCTGGTGGTGAGCGCAATCGGTTATTGTTGGCTCGTTTATTCTTGAAACCAAGCAATCTCCTTATTCTTGACGAACCGACCAATGACCTTGATGTTGAAACATTGGAACTACTGGAAGAATTGGTTGATGGCTATACCGGAACTGTGATTTTGGTGAGCCACGATCGTCAATTTGTTGATAACTCAGTCACTGAATGCTGGATTTTTGAAGGCAATGGTGAAATCAATAATTATGTAGGGGGATATTACGATGCGCAGCAGCAACGAACACAAACTATATCCCTGCGTCAAGCTTCA
The DNA here is from genome assembly GCF_002127535.1 of Xenorhabdus vietnamensis. Lineage (GTDB taxonomy): Bacteria > Pseudomonadota > Gammaproteobacteria > Enterobacterales > Enterobacteriaceae > Xenorhabdus > Xenorhabdus vietnamensis. Next base: position 31,967 of record NZ_MUBJ01000021.1, on the reverse strand, counting down.
GAGAAAAAGGTGAATGTTGACGGTAAGGCAGTAAAACCAAAAGAATCGCCAAAACGGACAAATAATAAGATAAGTTACCATTTACTGCGTGAATTAGAGCAACTACCATCACTATTAGAAAAGCTAGAAGAAGGGGTAGATAAATTACAATCTCGGGTCAGTGACCCGGATTTCTTCAACCAATCACATGAAATTACACAAAATATCCTGAATGAATTGGCAAATAAAGAACAAGAACTGGAAAAGGCTTTTGATCGTTGGCAGGAATTGGAAATGATGAAAAACGGATGATAGCTACCGAATAGCATAAAAGAAACTTGTGGGTTTTGCTAAAGGAGAAACACTTTGTGTTCCAATAACCACCAGCACGACAAGCTGGTTCTTTGTCCCCAGTGTGACATGCTGGTGGCTGTGCCTGATTTGGAACAAGGGAAAAAGGCGGTTTGTCCACGATGTAATACTTTACTGGCAGCAAAGTGGAAAGAGCCGCGTAACCAACCAACAGGCTATGCATTAAGCGCATTAATGATGCTCTTTCTCGCTTGCCTGTTTCCTTTTGTTAGCATGAGTGTTGCGGGGATTGAGAGCAAAATAACATTAACTCAGATCCCCAAAGCGATGTTTAGTGAAGACTATTCCAGCATGGCTGTGTTTTTTCTGATCTTCGTTCAGCTTGTGCCGACATTTTGTATGGTTGCCATCATCCTCTTATGTCAGAACGTCAAAATGGCGTACCGCTTGAAAATAGAGTTGGCGCGCATCCTGTTTAAGATGAAAACGTGGTGTATGGCAGAAATCTTCCTTGCGGGTGTGCTGGTGAGCTTTGTTAAGCTCATGGCATATGGTGAAATCAGCATTGGTTTGAGCTTCTTACCTTATTGTCTATTTTGTTTGTTTCAGATCAGGGCATTTCAATGTCTTGATAGACATTGGTTTTGGAATGAAATAGAGTCCGCCCCTAAAATTTGTCATAAGTTACAAGCAGGAATACCCGGGCTGGTGCAAGGAGTCAGGTTATGTCAGTGTTGTACTGCCATTTTGCCAGCCCAGCAATTTCAATGCTCCCGTTGTCACACAAAGGGACATGCCCGTCGTCACCATAGTCTCCAATACACAATGGCACTACTGATAACATCAGTCATACTTTATATTCCGGCAAATGTTTTACCGATTATGGTAACCCAAGCATTAGGAAGCCACATTAATTCCACTATTCTAGAAGGCATTATTCTACTTTGGAGTTCCGGTTCTTATCCTGTTGCGATGGTTATTTTTATTGCCAGTATTATGGTGCCTTTATTGAAAATGCTGGCTATTAGTTGGTTGTGTTGGGATGCAAAAAGACAAGGCCGACATGATTCTGAAACGATGCATCTTATTTATGAAGCTGTGGAGTTTGTTGGCCGTTGGTCAATGATTGATGTGTTTGTGATTGCTGTATTATCGTCGCTGGTTCAGATGGGACAGTTAATGAGTATCTACCCTGCTATGGGGGCTGTACTGTTTGCTTTAGTAGTGATCTTGACAATGTTTGCATCAATGACATTTGATCCGCGTTTAACTTGGGATAAATCCAACAGTAAATTCGAATTACATAAAGATGAGGAATCGTAAGGTGACGGATAAAGAAGAAGATCTGACTCAAGCCAGAATCAGTAAACTGAAGAGTTGGTCACCTGTATGGATCGTACCAATTATCACTGTGCTTATTGGAGCGTGGATATTGTTTTATCATTTCAGCCATCAAGGGCCAACAGTGACTCTGATAACAACTGGTGCTGAGGGGATCGAAGCAGGAAAAACTAAAATCAAAAGCCGCAGTGTCGATGTTGGTGTCGTTGAAACCGTATCACTGAGTGATAATTTGGATAAAGTTATTATCACAGCCCGCCTTAATGATGGTATGGAACGTTTGTTACACAAGGATACCGCATTTTGGGTTGTCAAACCTCAGATTGGACGTGAAGGAGTTTCCGGCCTGAGTACATTACTATCAGGTGTATTTATCGAATTACAACCCGGTACACAAGGAGGGGAAGAACGAAACTTTTCATTGCTCGACACACCTCCACTTGCTTCCCCTGATGCAAAAGGCATTCGCATTATTCTGACCAGCGAAAAAGCAGGGCGGCTAACACCTGGAGATCCAGTACTATTCCGTGGTTATCGTGTAGGTTCGGTTGAAACTGGTCTTTTTGATCCCAAATCTCGACAGATCCGCTACCAAATTTTTGTCAATGCCCCTTACGATGGTTTATTGACAACGAATGTCAGGTTTTGGAAAGACAGTGGTGTATCTTTCGATATGTCATCACAAGGCTTACGGGTTGATGTTGCTTCATTATCAACTTTGTTTGCGGGTGGAGTGAGTTTTGATGTACCAAAAGGTTGGACTTTGGGTAATTCTGTCAAAGAAAAAGAAATTTTCAAACTTTATGATAGTGAGAAAAGCATCCAAAATTCACTTTATACTCAGCATAAAGACTTTTTATTATTTTTCTCTGATTCTGTGCGTGGGTTACAGGTGGGAGCACCTGTTGAATTCCGTGGTATCCGATTGGGAACTGTGGCAGCAGTGCCTTTTTATTCAGGGGGAGTTAGGCAACGGCTCGACAATGAGTTTCGTATTCCCGTATTGATCCATATAGAGCCTGAACGTTTTGAAAAAGAATTGGGCAGTGGATTCGATACAGATAAAGAATTAAAGCTGATTATTACCCGGGGGTTGAGGGCTACCTTGAAATCGGGAAATTTACTGACCGGTGCATTATTTATTGATCTGGATTTTTACCCTAATGAGAAAGTCTGGGAAGGCCCACATGAAATTGCAGGTTATGAAACTTTACCAACAATCAGCGGTGGATTGGCGCAGATTCAGCAAAAAGTTATAACGGCATTGGATAAAATCAATAATATGCCGATTGAGCCAGTATTTATTCAGACAAAGCGGACACTCGAAGAAAGCCAGAAGGTGATTAAAGCAGCACATAAAACCATGACTGAATTAAATCGTATTCTTGAGAGTCAAGAAGCGCAGGCACTTCCTAAAGATATCCAAAATACATTATGTGAGTTGAATCGTAGTATGCAGGGAATTCAACCAGGCTCACCAGCTTATAGTAAGTTAATGGACAATATGCAGCGGCTGGATCAGGTACTACGTGAGTTGCAACCTGTTTTGAAAACGCTTAACAATAAGAGTAATGCATTGGTCTTCGAAGCTGAAGCAACAAAAGATCCAGAACCTAAAAAGGCACCTAAATAATGAAAAAGTTAATTTCAAGATTGGCGTTTTTTATTCCTGTCAGTGTTTTTGTGGTTGGAAGTTTATTTATTTCTGGGTGCAGTAATGGTCAGCCACAAAAAACGTATTATCAATTACCTGTTTTGGCTAATACAGTAACGGAAAAACCTACATCACAGGAAATCAAGCTGGGGGCGAAACATGAACCGCAGCTGTGGATAAAAGGCGTTAACCTTTCTGACTACCTTGCGGCTCCTGGAATCGTGTATCAAACAGGAGATGTAAGCTATGTTAATGCATCAAACCATTTATGGGCCAGCCCATTGCAGCAACAGTTACAACAAGCATTGATCTCTGAATTGAGCGCAGCATTTCCGAATCGTTTGGTTTCGGGCCAGGAGTTAGAAAAAGATGCAGATGCGCTGGATATCACAATAACCGCTTTTCACGGGCGATATGATGGGCAAGTGTTGATTGAAGGCTATTGGGTACTATCTAACTCAAACAAGGTGATTAAGCGGCCTTTCAACCTTAAATTGAAACAGGAAAAAAATGGCTACCCTGAATTAGTGCTTACTTTGTCAAAGGGGTACGATCAGTTAGCTAAATCCATTGCGAGACAACTTTCTTTGCAACGTTAACCGAGCAGAGTAAAAATCTACCATAGCTATTTTAGGTCTGCCTCTGCTTGATATTCATTTCATATCAGGATACCACTAGAAAAATAGGATAAAAAACGATCATTTATTTATCTTCATGGTAACAAGTGAGGAAGTAAAGTATGAAAAGACAGAAAAGAGACCGTTTAGCAAGAGCACTTTCCAGAGGCTATCAAGCAGGCATTTTGGGACGGCCACGGGAGAATTGTCCTTATCATTCATTGAATGCTCGTTCGTATTGGTTAGGGGGATGGCGTCAAGCGTGGGAAGATCGTGTTTGAGGTTAATTTAATGGGATAAACACCTCCGCAGTGGCGGAGGTGTTCAGCATCGGAGACAGAAGCTAATCAATTTGTTAGTCGCCAATGTGAGTTCATTGATTAGTTATGCTGGTTCATTAAAAAGCACTGGTATCTTTGAATAAGCCTACTTTCAAATCAGTCGCAGTATAAATCAGTTTGCCATCTACCAGAACCTCGCCATCAGCCAGCCCCATTATTAATTTGCGATTAATGACACGCTTGAAATTAATGCGGTAGGTCACTTTTTTTGCCGTTGGTAATATTTGACCAGTAAATTTGACTTCTCCAACGCCTAGTGCACGACCTTTACCTTCTCCGCCGAGCCAGCCCAAAAAGAAACCAACAAGCTGCCACATGGCATCAAGGCCGAGGCAGCCGGGCATGACAGGATCATTGACAAAATGGCAATCGAAAAACCACAACTCAGGGTTAATGTCGAACTCAGCTTCGACATACCCCTTATTGTAAATACCACCAGTTTCTGTCATTTTCGTGATGCGATCCATCATCAGCATATTGCCAGAAGGCAGCGGTGGTCCATTTTCACCAAACAATTTACCTTGTCCAGAGGCTTGAAGTTCTTCTTTCGTGTAGGACTCTTGTTTTTTAAACATATTCTCAGATTGCCTTATAATCATGTAGGGCTAGAGAATAGCGTACACTTGTACGCTCAACAACTCCGATCAGATAATTAGGGAGTTAACCTAACCAGCGGAGAAACCAAGGGAACTGAGGTCTTTCTTGAATATTAGCTTGTGTTATACGTTCATGTATCATAGCTAACAAGTGTTCTTTTTGTGGATCATAATAGGGAATGCCGAGTAACAATGATGCGGCCTCAGAGACATGCTCAACTGCCCAAATATGGAATTGCCCATTTTGTACTGCATCAAGAACATCTTGATTCAAGCATAAATGTTGAATATTTATGGATGGAATAATGACACCTTGATGGCCAGTTAATCCGCGATAGTTACATAGGCGGAAGAAGCCTTCGATTTTTTCATTAATGCCTCCAATGGGTTGTACATAACCAAATTGGTCGACTGCACCAGTAACAGCAATTTGCTGGTCGATAGGTTGCTGTGATAGGGCGCTGATAAGGGCGCACAATTCAGCAAGTGAAGCACTGTCTCCATCTACTTCACCATAGGATTGTTCAAAGACAATGGAAGCGGAAAAAGGCTGTGGCTGATCTAATTTCAATTCAGAAATTAAATAAGCCTGCATGATCATCATGCCTTTCGCATGAATATTGCCACCTAACTCAACTTTGCGCTCCACATCAACAAATTCTCCATCCCCTAAGTGTACAACACAACTGATACGGGAGGGTTCACCCATTGGCTCAGGGTGTCCGGGATATTCGAGCACGGATAGCCCATTGATTTGTCCAATAACTGAGCCTTGCGTACGAATCAATATTTGTCCTTTCAGAATTTCGTCCATGCTGCGTTCAGATAAATAGCCATGACGCCAAATACGATTATCCTCTGCTTGTTGTAGCGAATATTTTGTGATCTGGTTTTCTTGATGATAATTGGCCGCAGCTTCCAGTTTTTGTTGTATCCATTGGATATCCAGAGGTAACTGGAATTGATCTTCTGTATAACGAGCAGCGAGTTTAATCAGTTCAGGCCAAGCATCGGTACTTAAAGGAGGAAAGTTTTGTTGCCGGGTGATTTCATTAACATATCGGCACCATACTGCCAGATCATCTTCTTCATGAAAGGGCATATCCAACTCAAACTCACCATACAATGCATTATTTGCCAGCTCAGGCTCAATAGATTGTAGCTCTTCAAGACTAAGCCTGTCTCCGACTAAAAGCAGACGAAGATCCAATTCCATTGAAGGTATTGGTAGTGGAAGAGAACGATTTTCATCGTGTGACAGCCAGTCAAAACGGCGTTGAACAATCATTTGCTTGAGGCGAACCCACATCAATGGCTGAGAGAGTAGGGTACGCAGAGGCAAAATCAAGATACCACCATTTACCTGATGGATAAGACCGGGTTGTAGTTGAAGAACCCCTTGATGCGTATAGATATTGCCAAATAGTTGCTCTGGCTCAATCCATTCACGGTAAGCAACTCGTTTAGTTGGTGCAAAAAGGCCTTCCTCTGAAGGGTGCCAAATAATAGTTTGGTGCTCTATATGATAATAACCGCCGATACTTGGACGATTCTCCGGCAAGTTCTCTGGTAACAAAGAGGAAATCGTATCGGATAAAAGAGACAGATAAGCATCACTCTCTTCCGCCTTCAGCAGCATAAAAGGCTGACGTAGAGAAGTCTGACAAAAAAGGGATAATCCACTGTACAATCTGGGTTGAACTTCATCCATTGTGATGGAGGGTAATTCAGCGACAGAATTAAAGAGTGCTTGATACGGCGCATTGTTTGGCTGTAATGCCTGCCAGTCTAATTTTATATTCGTCAAAGTGATAGCTACATATAGTAAAAAGGGAAACATTTATTATACAAGATTAAGCAATGAACCAACATGCCATAATTTTGGAAGAAACGACATTTGAGCCAGAGCTTTCATTGCTTGTAAAATATGCCTATATTCTGTGTTGTTATGGGCAATTCGAAGAAATAGTTGCTATGCTTAATTTAAGTTACGCTGTCACTGAGAGATGAAATGAAATATCAACAATTGGAAAATCTGGAATGTGGCTGGAAATGGGCATATTTAGCAAAAAAACACCGTGAAGGTGAGCCGATCACTAAATACATTGAAAAAAGTGCTGCACAGGATGCGGTCAATGAATTTATGAAGTTAGAGCGAGAACCAGTCAAGGTACTGAAATGGATCTCTCTGCATATGAATCCGGATTTATCCAACCGAATGAAGCAAACGATTCGGGCACGGCGTAAGCGTCATTTTAATGCTGAACACCAACACTCACGTAAGAAATCGATTGATCTGGATTTTCATGTTTGGCAGCGGCTTTCAGCGCTCTCCCGACGTCGCGGCAATACTTTGTCAGAAACGATCATACAGTTATTGGAAGATGCTGAATATCGGGAAAAGTATACTCATCAAATATCGAGTTTGAAGCAGGATTTAGAAGCAATATTGGGGAAATAATCCCAGAAACCAATAGAAAAATAATCTAATAAACCCCATTTTATATGGGGTTTTTGATAAATCGATAGAGGCTGTATTACTTAGTTGCTTGTGGATGAGTAACCACTTTAGTAACGCCTTGAATGTTGATAATTACACGACGATCCGGAGCCAAGCAGTCGATAAGTTTAGAGCGGACTTTAATTTTGTCACAGGTAGAACCAGTGACAGGATCTGTCTTACCACGGCCTTCTGCTTGGATGAGATTTGCAGGAATGCCTTTAGCAATCAGATAATCGACAACGGATTGAGCACGTTTATGAGACAGTGGCAGATTGTAATTTTGGCTGCCAATGCGGTCAGTGTAGCCGAGTACCAAGACCTTGCCCTGATCTGGGTCGATTTTGGTCAGTTGGTTGTATAAGTTATCCAGCTCTTGTTTACCTTCTGCTTTTAACGTTGATTTGTTGAAATTGAACAGAACGTCAGAACGCAGGGTAAAGCTCTTGTTTTCAACGAAAGGAGCAGCCGGGGCTGGAGCTTGTGCAACTGGAGGCGCTACTGGTACAACGATTGGCGCAGCTTCATCTTGACCAAAACGGTAAGAAACACCAACACTTAGCAGGCCGTTATCTGGGCGTGCGCCAACACTGTTAGCATCCCCAATATTGTTAACCCACTGATAATCGAGACGGGTTGCCAGATTTTTGGTCAATGCGTATTCAACACCAACTGCAGCCAGAGGAGAAACACCTGTATCGTGGTTTTTCAGTCGGCGTTGGTCTGCTGTATTGGAATTGTAAGTTGCAGAGGAGTCTGCACGCCATATCATACCACCAAGGCGGGTATAAACATCCAGATTACTCAGAACTGGGTAGCTCAGTTTAGTTGTTAGCTGAACACCTTGAGCGCGGAAAGAGCCGTTATTAACGTCACCCTTATAAGTCATGCGTCCCAACCAGTCATAACCTAATTCAAAGCCTAAATATGGGTTTGCTTGATAACCGACATAGGCACCTACGCCTGGTTGGTTTTTACGGGTAGGACCGTTGCCAATCTGGTTATCATAACCATTTCCGTAGAAATTCACGTCATGGTATTGAGACCAGCCCAGCTTAGCGCCAGTATACCATGTGTTGTCCTTTGGAGCTGCTTGAGCAGCAGTTGCGAAAGTTGCCACTGCCACTGCTACTGCGATAGCTGTTTTCTTCATTTTACGCCTCGTTATCATCCAAATAGGCAATTGGCCTTAAAAGCCTTATTGTTAGCCATTGGTTAAAATGTTCTGTTAAGTAATCATGCTTTAATCAGAAGATGTGTTCTGAAATATAAGAGCAGTAAGCACAACTCCCTAAACTGTGTAAAGTCTACAACGAAGTTAAAAAGTTACAAGTACACTGTGATTCATGGCACAGAAATTTTAATTGTGAATGGACAAACTCTGAGCATTATTGACGAATACTTACAATATTTACGGCATTAATACATTGATTTTAATTGTAAACAATAATGAATATCAATTAGTAGCTTGTTTTTTATAAAAAATATTGAGATTAATCCTAATCTTAATCAATGATAGTAATTAGAGTGAATTTGTAATCTATTATATTGCGAAATGAATTGATGTGATAAATTTTGTGGGCGCATAATAAAACCAAGAGTAGCCCCTTTTTGTGCGGCCAGTTCTAACGTATTTAATTGATATTCTGATAATTCGGGTAACCAACCCAATACAATGCTGTAATTACCACTTGCCAAAGCCTTTTCCATAGCACCAATCGAAGCAATAGGACGGATTTGATTCAGTTGGACGATCTTATTCAGGGGAAGTCCGGCATTTATCAACCATTGACGATTCAACCTCTTATTGGGGTTTACCCAAAGCAACCATCTGTCTTCTTTTCCAGACTGACGCAATAAAGGAAGAAGAATATGATTGATAACAGGTTGATGTTCACTGTAGACCAGCTCACTGACCATGCCTTTTATCGTGTGTGAAGTGTATTGAGATGGTTCCACAAAAGACAGTTTTTTCACTGTCACCCCAACCATCTTTTCGTCTGTTTTATGTTCTTTCGCTGTTGTATTAGCGGTTGTTGTTTTTTGTTCAGTGAGATATTTCCATGCTAATTGGATGCTCATAATGTTCCTCGCCATAACAAGCTGTATATTTATACAGTATAACGCTATTTGATTAAAAGCAAGTTTCTTTTTTTCAAAGCGCTTCGCAAAAATTTACAGAAATTAGGATTTTTATGACTTAACGATTGGCAGTTGGAAATAGATTGCGTATGGTTTTAATTAATTGTTCTTGTTATCTATTTTATTAATAGCAGGCATGATTAAACATTATGTTGGAATGTGATTCATGGAGTGATAAAAAATGTTTTTATCCGGAGCTCGTTTTGCTCAATTGCAACAAGGTGTATCTGCACTGGGAAAATTTAAGAAAAAATCTCAATTCGGGGGCATTGGGTTGTTAATTGATGGTGTTTTATTTGCCATCAGTTCTGATGGGGAACTTTATTTACGAGGAGATAGTCATGTTGAGGTATTATTTAAAGCCAGAGGAATGGAGAAGTTTATTTATTCAAAAAGAGGAATACCTGTAACTTTGAGGTATTACCGTGTAAATGAATCGCTTTGGCAGGATCAAAAACAATTATTTGAATATGTAAATTTAGCCTATCAATACACAATGAAAGAAATGATTGATAGACAAAAAATGCCTCTCAGGCTTAAAGATCTTCCTAATTTAGGGATCGTTTTAGAAAGGCAATTATGGAAAGTGGGTATTTCTAAAGTAGAAGAATTGCGAATGTTGGGAGCAAAAGCGACTTACCTCAAACTCCAGCAGCATAGGAAAAAAACAAATGTCAGTTTGTTGCTTGCATTAGCGGGAGCAATAGAAGGGTGCCATGTGGCTGTTTTACCAGAAAAGATACGTGATGAATTAATTAGCTGGCACAGCGAGCTGGTTCACCAGAATTCAGATCATTCATAATGAATGATATTTGGTGAATAGGGGCGTGGGCCCCTATTGCTTAATCTTACGCGACAGCTGAAGATTTCTGGATAATGTGTTTTGTTACTATGGATTGGATCGTATAGCTTAATATAGCTGGATCGTGTTCAAAATCACTCAAAGGAATATGATGAACCAAAGCAATAGCTGACAGACCTTTTAGTAAATGGCTGGCGGAGTCATCAAAGGGTTCTTCGGTTACCAGTATAATCGGACGCTTTAAGGCGGAAGCCCAGCCTAATTCGATATGGGTACCATCTGTTCGTATGAGTTTTTTCTGTTGTGGACAAACTGGCAAAATGGCAACGAAAATATCACATTGTTCCATCCATTGGCGATCTCGTTGAGAAACTTCCTCTGGTGTAAATAAATGTGTTGTTCCTCCAAACTGTTCTGTTCGATGAGCTGAAAAAACCTCTGTTCCGAGTGATTCCAATTGATGAATAGCAGATTTGAGGTGAGTTTGTAAATTATTATCTAGCGCCCTGAGTTTTAAAGCGTGTTGAATAGGGCCACCAATAAATACTTTAAGATCAGAAAATACTATGGACATAGGATCGCCTCTTATATAAATAAGATATAATGTTTGTTAATAGATGATAGTAATTTATTTAGTTATACGAATATTATAAGATCATTTTTTTAATTGGTTATTTTCATAAGTTTGTTATATTCATATGGATGTTTTACTATGTCAATTTTTGATTTGTAATTCTATTTTCAATGTAATTAATAATATCATTTGAATTGTTTTTAAACATGTCATGGCAAAAGTTAGCGTTATATTTCTCTTTCAAGAGGAATATATTAATCATATCCATAGCACGTTTTATTTCTGTAGGGTTATTAATAAATAAATTGTTACATTTTTTAATTAAATCTAGACCATCTTTCTCTGGCAAGTATGGGGGGATATCAGGATAACCATATTCAGGTTGCCATAAAAAACCGTATTCAGAGGTGTAATAATGTTGAAGATAAACTTCTAGCTGTAATTGCTGGCTATAATTTTGTGGTGGTAAGAAAAAAACATCTTTATTTAGTGCAATACATTCATAAAATGTTGTAAGCCCCGGATTAGATAAAACCTTACGGGCACGACGTAATTTTTGCAGAAAATCATGCCTTGCAAAACAGCCAACGTGAACATGAGGATGTGTTTTGGCCAGCATATTTGCCAGATTTCCGATTGTTTTTCCGCCGCCTGCAATCGTAATGTTGGTTTCATTTTTCAGATTGGGAATAGACAATAATTCCTGAAGGAAATGGTAGTAAAAATCTGTTGTATCGGTGTAAACCGTATCAATGCCGCCAAGAGTGATTAAGACACCTTCTGCTGGTGGATAGTCATCCGTCATGCATTGTTGCAGAGAATCAGGGAGAATCGGTGGTATAACTTGATAATCACCAAGCTTATCACGAAATTTTTCAATGTTTTGTTCTACCCCATGAAAGTTCTGAATGAAGGTTTTTTCGGTTTGGTACAGATCAACATGAAGATTATCCCACATCCAAAATAGAGTATCGATATAGATAATGGGTGTACCCAGTTGTGCAACAAAATTGATCGAGCCGGGGTTAGTATTGCTAATGTAAAGACTTGCCCCTGAAATAAGTTCAGAATAGCGTGAAAGCTCGGTAACAGAGGTAGTATCACATTCATAAATAATATCAAATAAACTAGATTTTTGGCCTAATTGAGAAGAGGTAAGTGTACCTAACAAAATAAACTTAGTGCCTGATATTAAATTATTTCGACGCTTTAACTGTTCCACCACATTTAATGTAGTGGATACTGGGCCAAAACAGAATGGATCTGCGTCAAAAATAATATATGGAATATTTTTCAACATATTATTATCTCATAAAGGAATATTTATATTTTCTATATCAAATAGTTTAGTATAAGGACAATATAAAAAGGTACTACCATGAAGATTATGCAGGTGCAAACGTCCAGAAAGATTGAGATTATTTGTCATTAAATGAGCCAAGAAAATATTGTGTAGATTTTGATGGGAGATAATGATCCGCATAGAGGACATTGATAGTTCGTCACCCATTTGCATAATAAAATGGTGAATTCTCTCAGCCGCTTCCATCACTTGTTCTGAATCTTTAAATGGTGTGTCAAGGGGGGTATGCAGTAACCGATAGGCATAATCTTCACCATAACGATGCGGAATATCCGTTAACTTCATACCAATGAGTTCTTCTGGAAAAAATTCACAGAGTGCATCAGTTTCTCTTATTGAACATGATTTATATGCTGAGCTGAATGCTTTGGCAGTTTCAAGTGCCCGGCGTTGAGGCGAGGTATAAATATTTTGCCAGGGAAGATTTTCCAGTATCCGTGTACCGATTTTTTCAGCCTGTTTGATTGCAGTGGCATCAAGGGCGATAAGATTATCTTCAGGGCAGTAATCTAAGTGATCAAGTGGGATAATTTTTCCGTGCCGGATCCAAAGTATTTTCAGGGGAGGGATGGGGCCACTATAGTATATGCGCCCATCTATTTGATGGCTCGAAAGCCCATGAGATTGCCAAAAAAAATTGGCATCTTTGCCTGTATCTGTCTCCAGATGAACATGAGTTGCACCGTGGCGACGTCCCCATTGCAGCATGGCATGCCATAATCCATAACCTAGTTTCTGACGTTGGTATTCATCCCTGATATAAAATTCAGCAATATTCAGGGTTACTTTTTCTTCCCGTTCAAGATATACATTGGATAGTCCTGCCAATTGCCCGGCATTCAACAACAAAAACAGCCCCCTGCCACCTTGCAGGATGCGTTGCTCAAGGGCTGTGTGATTTTCTTTTGCAATAGCCTCTTCTGATTGATCCCCAAAGATTTCTGGCCAATGGCGTTGAAAATATTCTCCATAAAGATGAAGAAATGAATTCCATGAGGAAGATTGAGGGGTAACTTGTATGAGTTCCAGCATTTTACAGACTCCATTCAACTCTTGGTGAACTGAACATCAACATGACTTTTTCACACCATTGATGATAATTTGAGCTTGATTGTTCTTTTTCTTGTCTGGGTTCAGCGAGTAATGGCTGAACCAACCCTTGTCGTTTAAGTAATGCCTGTAGGGAGGAAGAACATTTTTCCCAATTTAATATAGTACGATAGGGGCTTGATTGATGAGAGGCGTATAGTGAAGCATTACGAATATCATCTTCAATAACATGGGATTTTAGGTAGTCTCTCAACGCTATAAATTTTTCTTCAGCGGCAACATAAAAGGCAGTGAAAATATCTCTGGCAGAGAGGGGAATATTTTCTCTATCAGTTAGACAAAGGCGTAATGCCCCGCCTGTACAAATAAGTTTATTGCCATTGAAAGAATAATAAGCTGCATGAACATGCAGGATTTCTTGTAGGTAACCTTTTCTTCCATAGCCCTGAGAAAGATCTAAAAATACATGAATATTTGGGGTATTTTGTATTTTTCGCAGAAATTCTATGCATCCCGGATCAATATAGCCTAAAGGATGGGCGAGAAGTACGGCACACGGTTGTGGAAGGGCGTTCAGCATTTCCGTCATGGTTTGAATATCTGCTTGCAAAATCACGCTAGCCTGCGCTGGTGGCATAACAGGGTAGAAGAGTGGCTGCCAATTGGCTGCATAAACGGATTCAACCATACTCTGACATATCCACTCTGGCATAAGGCAATAACCCTGAGGAGCTATAGCTTGTAGATCTTCACGAAAAAAGCTTCGCACTGAACTGCCATAGTTTATTATATTTTCCAAGGGCGTTATATTGCCCAAATTGATATTGTCCAAATGCAGTGTATTGCGATGGGATATCATGGCGTGATCCTAAGATGAAGTCGCTCAATATACTCATTGGCTAATTGGTCATAGAATTCATTTTCTCTGCCCCATAGATCAACCTGAAGACCAATATAAGGGCAATAGAGCTCTTCCAGATGGCTAATCAGGCAATTGATCCCCATTAACATTTCTCTGCCTTGATTGCTGCAACCCCATTTAGCGGCATACCATTGACCTGAACCATTATTTAACATTAATGACCAGGCACCAGGAGTACCTTTATCGTCATAAGTAACCGCCAGATGATATTGGTTACTTTTGGATAACAGGCCGGGAAGATACTGGAGATCTTCACGGTGCAAGCTACGCATATCGCTTTGTTGAGAGACTTTCCAACCCTGAGCATCGACATATAGCGCATCTTGCCATAGTTGTTCAGTTTGACCTGAAGTGCTGTAACGCGTGACGGTATGGTAGGTATGAGCTTTCTTAAGACTGCGTTTCAATCGTGTTGAATGTTGGGTCAAACAATCAACTACAGTTGTTTCAGAAGGGATTCTGATAATGGGAGCCGACCATTTACTTTCTTCATGGCACTGTAAACCGTGCTGTTGCGCTAAATTGTGTAGGTAGCAATAGGCATGGGATTCAGCATTCAAATATTTAAAGAAAACAGGTTGCTGTTTTAAAAAAGACAATAGCTCTTTTTCTTCTTTAGTTGTAAAAGTGAAATCGAAGAAAGTATTGCTTTGCCATTGCTGATGGTGTTTCTGCCAGACCAGATCAACATATTCAAAATGCTTGAGATCTGGGTAACGCAGCACTGATCCCAAACGCCATAAATGTGAAGTGGTTGGATTGGCAAAAGAGTTAACTGATAAAGGTTGTTGCATAATTGCTTGGCTTATCAGTACAACAATACTATTTGGTGAATATTTTGAGCTATCCAGCAAAGTTTCATGAGGTAAACTGTAATTCCATAAATTATCTTGAGCGACTTCTTTGATGCGAGATGCTGGCAAGCGATCTTCTATCGCTCGTTCCTGATTACGAGTAATAAGCGTTGGCTCCTGAGCAACGAGCCGATAATGAAGAATTCGGATATTTTTTTGTGTAAACAGGAAATGGATGGCGTCAATTTCTTCGGGATAAATAAATACGCCATCCAGAATAATCAAATCACTACCTGCATCAAGGCAATCATCAGCAACCTTCAATAGCCGCAAGGTATCTTCCATGATAATTTTTTGCGTAAGATGTGATCTTGGTTCAACGAAATGATGAAAAGTATCCCACGGCAAATAGGAAACAGTTAACCCTCGTGCCAGCATGGCATCTTTTAATTGGTGACACGCTGTGGATTTGCCACTTGCTGGTGTTCCTCTAACAACAACAACGGTTTTATGCTTCATTACCTAATACCCTTGATTGCCAGCCTTGCATGATATCTACAATAGAATGCAGGTCAAAGACGGCCTTGTAATAATCGTCATGACCAATTTTAGCGGCTCGGTGCATAATCTGTTTTGCAGTATGACGTAACTCAATTTTATGATTGTTATTGCCCAAACACATTTCCTTACCTTGTGTATTTGGTGCTGGGGCGTAAAGCAATATATTGCAATCTTGCCCAATCGCACGATAGTAAATTTGGATAGCTTTTTGTTGCGTAGTGTTTTCCACAAACAACACTTGTTCTGGCGGAATTTCAAGCGCCTTACTGATGAATTCGGGGGTATAAAGGGCAATATTCCGGTAATACACATCCAATATCATCTGCTCTTCATCTGTTCCCTGCGGATAGGTCACATCCGGTTTTTTGGCATAGAGACCATATAGCATTGATGTTGGCAAAACAGCCTTGATGTGGGGAACCAATCGATCAATATGTTGGCGAAGCTTATTTTGGGATGTGTCCACCCAATAAATTGGTGGTAAAGGAATATTAAGCTGTTTCAAAGTATAAATAATACCGGCTTCTAACCATTCCCTCATTGTTTTGTGGTCTGCTTGTTGAGGATCAAAATGTAATAAATCGGCCATCATGATCGCTTCGTGGGACTGAAAATAGAGATAAACAGGCGCATTGTATTGCGAAGCGATGATTGTCGGTATCACAGAATCAATCAAATCCTGTAGTGAAAGCCGGGCAGGAACACCTTTTGCGTAACAGATACAAGAACCTCCCAAAACATATTGAATGGGCAGGTTGTTATAGTTGAATTGAGTGAAAAAAGGATCGTCTAATTTCATGATAGGCTTCCTTCCATAACCCATTTTAAGACGCTTCCATAAATCGCATTATCAATTGGTACTGGCAGACAAATACGGTCACTCACAATTGCATCATGTTTATCCAATTCAGATACAGGGAGTGAGTTTTTTTGCAGGCTCCAAGGAAAATGGTCAGAGTAGGGAGAAAGCTGATTTTTTATAATCGGATGATTAGCCAAATCCCATGCTTTCCAATCATATAATAGTCTAGAACTGATGCGATCTTGGGGTAGTTTGCTGCGTTTTAACCAGACTGATACCGGTATCGTGCCTTCTGGGCGTGGAGTAACCCAATCAGTGGGAAGATGTTTCAGTATTTCTTGGTAACGTTCTATTAATAAGGTGCAAAATTGTTCGATATTTTCCAATTGATAAATCAACAGTGCGGCTTGTATTTCGTTGAATTTATTGTTGTCACCAAAACCAATACTATTGCTCCAATCCGGATAACCTTCTTCTGTGCGTTCCGCACCGTGGTCGGTCATCATACAGGCATTCATGAACAGCAGATTATTTTTGGCGATAAGCAAACCACCCTCACCGCTGCTGATTAATTTATTGGCCTGAAAACTAAAACAGCCATACTCACCAAACGTACCTACAGGCTGATTTTGATATTCCACACCCATAGCTTGTGCGCAGTCTTCAATCAGATGCACATTATTTTGTTGGCAAGTATGAGAGATGTCAGCAATTGAAGCAGGAGTACCTTCCAAATGAACAATAATTACCGCCAGAGGTTTGGTATCCATTTGATTTAAAATTTTGTTTAGTGCTTTTGGGCACATCATGCCATTGTCATCGACATCAACGAGAACAGGAATTAACCCGCAACTGAGAACAGCATTGGCGGTAGCGATAAATGAGATAGAAGGAATAAGAACCCATTGCCCGATTTTTGGCCTCAGCCCAAGCAACGCGGCTTTGAGGGCAACAGTACCGTTTGTGAGTAGGATAGCGTGTTGGGTATGCAGGATATTTTGTAATAGCTTTTCTGCCTGACGACAATATTGGCTCTCTGTGGCATATCTGAATACCGCTTTATTATCAAGGACAGTTTGCAAGCGAAGCCGTGCATTATCAGCAATCTTGGTATTACCGAGATAAGGTCTAAGATATGACATATTATTATCCTAATAATGAATGTTTTTATTAAAATCACTTGTGCCAATCATGTACTGGGGCAGGCACTTTATTCATTTGAATTATTAAATAAACAGCTATTGCAATCAGTAAGAGGATCGAGAAACCAACCACAGGTAGAAAATGCTGTGTGGAATCAGGAGCTATGGATACCGTGATTGCAGCTATCGGAAATGAAAAATTCATTGTTACCTGAAATAAAGAGAACAGACGGCCTTGTTGCATCTCTAATCCTTTTTGATAAATAATCTTGGTGATTAATACATTGAAATAAATGATCACAATGTTATAGAGCAAATAAAAAAAGGATTTTGCATAAAAAGGTTGTAATTGGAAAAATAGAATGCCAAATATAAACATACCAATAAATATTGAAATGGGATAACGTTGGATACGATTATCAACACTTGTTTTACTGAGTAATGTTGTGCAGAAAATAGGTATCAGAGCACTGAGTAAATAGAACAGGGTAACCAATCCATAGCTTTTATCTGCCAAACTTCCCATGACAATAACGGGGAGTGCTACCATCAGAAACGCATTGGAAAAAATGGTGAAGACAACAGCAACAGCAAAAGTTTTATAGTAGCGCTGTTGAAATACAGAACGTAGTCCAACTGTTAACTGAGATTTTTGTTCAGCTGTACGTCTTAACTTCATTTTCATCATAAGATAGCAGACGTAAAAATAAGGAAGCAGAGAAAGCAGTTTAATGGCTACAATTGTGTTGATCCCTTGAGTAATTCCTAATAGAGCACCAAACCCAGGGCCAAGAGCTGAAATAAGTGAAGTGGCAATAACAATATAAAGAGATACATTTAAATGTTTACCACCCTGTTGCTCTGTCCAGTCATTAAGTTCGTGCCAGGCAACGCGTGACCACGGAATTTCATAGGCAAAAAGAAACTCCAATAATGAAATAAACAGAAGCAGCATTATAGGAGGGAACTTTATATTAATCAGTAACAATACCAACAATGACAACGTGCTGATAATTTCAATCAATAATATAACAATCCGAAACTTCCAAATATCTTCTGAATAATCTATTTTATATCCCCACAGCAAGGCACCAATAGATGTAAACAAGAATATAACACCCATGTTGGCATAATAGTAAGTCATTGGTGTATTATCTGATAATAAGATATAAGGATATCCGACAGCAAGGATACTTGAACCTACACCGTTAATAAATAAAGAAATAAGAAACAGATATCGCATCATCGTATTAATCTTGCTTTGTGATTGTATAATGAAAATTAGTTTTGTAATTTTTTAAGTATTTCAGACATTCATGTTCATTCTTAGCAGAGAAAATAATATAACCCATTTTTTCAGTGTAATGAGTGTTGGTAAAATAACTTCCAGTTTTTGTATACTGCTCCCATTCAATGACATGCTCATCAATAATTTCTTCTATGGGAGTAAGGGATTTTACTTTACCAATTGGTGGGTTAAAAATGATCATCCCAATGCAATTGGGATCTGGGTGTTCTATAGAGAAAGAAGGTTCTTTGCCGATAGAAGATGCACAAATAGAAGATGCGTAAATAGATGAGGGTGATATCAATGCATTGATAAAGGTATCAAAGGCATGGCTATTATAAGCGAGTGCATGGAGATCGAATAATTTCAGCCCCGGTGGACGTGATGCTGTTTCGCAAAGTATGAGATTATCGGTATTTTCTTCAATAAAAATTTCAGTATGGGTGAAACCGTATTCAAGGTTAAATGCCTGTAATACTTGCTGGTTAAACTCAAATAGTCTACGGCTATCTGGGGAATCTGGCAGCATGGTATGCCACATAAAATGATTGGGTTCTGTTTGATCGGAAGAAAGTAATGAACAGGCGTAAGCCCCAATACCTTGATAGATAATTTTATGCTGTAATACAGCCGTATCAACATGCAGTAACTTACCTTGGATTTTTTCTTCGACCAGATACTCTCCAGGTGTATCAAGTTTCTGTAATGCGCAGAGCAAAGAAGTGCGGTCTGAATATTCCGTTACTCCCATAGAGCCCCAAAATGAACGCGGTTTTACAATAAAACCGACTTTATTGCCTTTGTGTCTGGCAGAGTGTTCAACTGCTGCGGTAAAAGCTTGGAAACGTTCGGGAGAGGTGAGTATTTCTGAAGCCAAAGTAAACTGAGGACAAAAAATCCCATGTTCATTGGCAACCTTCCGCATCACCCATTTATCTCTAAATGATTGGGCTACATCAATTATGTGGGGATTTTGGTTAATATAAGCTGCGATAGTAGCCATCAATTCAACATGAAGCTCAGAAAAAGCCATAAAGTAGTTAATTTGAACTGGGCCTGTAATAATTGCTAGTGTGTCTTTGACCTGTTTCAGGGCTGAGATTATTCTTTTACAGGCATTGTCAGCCAACGGATCATCAATTATCAAATGTGCCAATGCTAAAGAGTAATCCGTTGAATCCAGCCATTTTTTCTTGATCAGCAAAATAAGATTTAAATTATGTTGATAACAGAGACGAATAAAACGTTCACTGTCTTTGATATCTGGCATACAGAAAATAGTCGGTTTCCCGCGATGAAAACTAGCCTGATTATTTATATGTATTTCTAGAGACATAGCTTCACCTTAATCTATTGGCAGGATCACAACCTCTAATACAGTCACAAGTGATTATGGGATACATTTTTTTACGGAACAAAGAAAACTTGTCACCATACCAAATATCGTGCAGAGAATTCTCCAGGACATTTCCCATAATATATTGATCGGGATTTGGTCTATACATTGTGGTATCACAAGGATAAACATTACCCGTTACAGCATCAATAAATAGTGTTGTCAGTGGAATAGCACATGCTTTTTTGCTGGAAGCATTATAATGGCCCATTTCTGCACGCTGATAATCCTCATCATTGCGACCGAAGATTTCATAGTTAGCATCCATGAATAAATGAGGTGAAATATGTCTATTTTCTAGTAGGTAGTTAATTTTCTGCATAAATAATTTAATTTGAGACGTATTCAAAAATAACAGAGGATAATCTTTTATTGGAATAAGATTAACACCATCAACATTCAGTTCGGTCATTTTAATTAGAAACTTATCAATGGTATCGTAATTTAGTGAAGTAACAACATGGTTGACAACAATAATAGAATTAGGTGTTTCTTTTTTGAGATGCTCCATTGCATCATAAAGATTGTTTTTCAACCAGCGAATGCCACGCGAATCACCATTTTTTTCAGGCTCGACATGGTCGATTGAAATATAAAATTTTCTGACGAGATGGCTTTTATTTTGTACACGGTTGAAAATCTTTTTTGATAAAGCAGTTCCATTTGTTGTGATGGAAATAGGTGTGTCTTTATTACAATCTAAAATTGCAAGAAAATCTTTTGATAAAAAAGCTTCTCCCCCATGTATATTTACTTCCTGCGGTGAGAGTTCCTCTAATTCTTGCCACAGTTTAACCATGTCTATTTGCTTATGTGCATCAACTTGAGCAGTTTGCCATACATCGCAAAATTCACAACGTGCATTACAAATATTATTTATACGTATAAAAGCATAGTTAAGTTTGGGAGTAACAAAAAGCTTTTCCGGATCAAGACCGATTGGGTATTTCGCAATGGCGATTGTTTCTTTCATATTGTTTTCCAAGTATTAATAAATTTGAAAGTGATAGGGCTTGCCATTAATAAAAAATGAAAAAAAATTAATAAAGTGAGTTTTTATTTTTATAGGTTTGCGACTCTACAGGAGTTTTGAATGTAATCAATATCAAAAATAAATACTTATGCCATTAATATTTATAAATATCATTTTTTATTGGAAAATAATAAAATATTTATTCATTTTTTATTTTATATTGGTTTTGTAATGATATTTATTATATTGGTAGTGAAATGTTTTCATTATATAATTAGGGGCTTAATTGCCCCGATGAAACTATTGCTTAGTGTGGTTCTTGCTCACTAATTTGCTTAGTTAAACTAACTAGTTCAGGTAGGAGTTCGATGAGTAACCCTATTTGCTGTAATACAAGTTGAGTTTTACTGTTACTTTCAGAAGGTGTCAGGTTGATTTTTTCCATCAAATTATTCATCGCAGATTGCAAGGCATCACCATTTATTTTTCCTTGCCTTAATGTAGATTCAACGTAGCATATTGCATCATTAAGAATATCTAAAATTGTTGGATCATTGAGCTTATCACGATGAGCACCCAATGCGGAAATATAGCTTAGCATAGTATGATTAAGGCACAGTAAACGGAAAGCAGCTTCTTGAGAAATGCGATAATTTTTTGGCTCCGATGCCATATTTGAGATTACTGATGCCAACTCAGCATCATAATTATGGGCGTCACGACGAGCGACTCGATAATTCAGGCTATTGTTTTTGCCCTGATGGTATTGCATTACAATCGCGTTGAGATAGCGGCAATTGGCTCCCATTGTTCGGGTAATCACTTGAGGCAGTTGACGAAACTTCCAATCTGGCCAGATAAAGCTGACAGCAAATAAAGCAATACCACAGCCGATTAACGTATCAATGATTCTTGGTAATGCTACTTCAAATCCTTCGCCTAATAAATTGAAACTCAGTAATACCAGCAAAGTGATAAATAGTGTTGCATGTGCATATTGGCTATTACGAAAAACAAAGAACAATATGCCTGAAATAACAATCAACACTAATTGTCCTTCAATGGAAGGAACAAAATAGAGAATTGGCAGGCCAATCAGAATTCCCGCCAGTGTACCAATAACACGCAAGGCCAGACGGCGGCGAGTGGCACTATAATTTGGCTGACAGACAAATAAACTGGTTAGCAAGATCCAATATCCACGCTGCAAATCAAATAGCTGAATAATGGCATAACCGGTGCACAGTAAAGCTGACATACGAATAGCATGACGGAATAGGGCAGACTTTGGTGTTAAGTTATTTCTGATTCTAAACCATATATCACGCCAGCCAGTTAAAGCTTCCTCGGATAATTGTGTTTCTTCTTGTTTATCTTTTGGGGGAGTGTCTTGGGAAAGAAGGTATTGATCCGAACTCAGACCTGCTAATTGAGCATCAATAGCACGTAAGTTTTTCAACAAATGATCAAACGCTATAATCTTGGAATCAGTTCCTTGCTGATTTTTTAAACGTTCAATGGAGCTTTCAAGGTAGCTGAATGCGCTTTCAAAACGTGGGTTATGTTGATATCGCTTACGCAGGATAATAGATTGTGAAACTTGCTCACATGCTCTGGATTGCATGGAAAGCAGTCGCTGAATGCGGAACATAATATCACTGTGGCGAAATACTTCTCTTAGTTTTTGATACTGAACATGGGAGGAACTGGCACGTTCATGGATATCTTGAGCTACGAAATAATAATGCAATGTATGGCGAGTACCCCGTTGTCCTCGATCTCCTTTCAAACGGCTTAACAAAGAACTCTTGGCCTGATTGAACGTTGCAACTAACGCACTGTTCACCATGGCAATATCAAATACAGATTGTTTATATTCTTCGGCCTCAGAATCGGGATCAAACAGGCTTGTTTTGGTATAGAGATACGCTGAAAGCTGGTGATAACAGCGCGCTAAATTTTCTTGCAAGGGACGAATAGGAAATAACAAATGGTCTGCTAATGTCAGCAAGTTATACCAGATTGCTCCAGTGAGCAGCAATAAAGGCTGTTGATACCAAAGAGGAAATATTGATGATCCGAGCATGGTATAAATGGCAATCAGCAAAGCACCAAAGGCGATGGTGGCGTAACGTTGCCCCAATGCACCAAGCAGGATAAAGACACAAGTGGACACAGCCAACCCAAGGATAAAAAGCCATGGATAAGGAAACAATAGGGTAATAGAAGCAGAAGCGACAAAGAAAGAAATTAAGGTAATAGTAAGATTGCGCAGTCGGCCGGCCAAGCGGTCGTCCAAATCTGTTAATGCTGCCGCAACAACACCTAATAGCAGTGGAATTGTTATTTTGAGTTCTTCTCCTAATAGCCAGGGAATGAGGGTGGTTCCTGTTAGGGCAATAAATATACGGATATAATAGAGGGTGTGACTGTTATACAGAAAATGGCGGGAGCTGGATAAAACCGTTAGCACAAAATACCCCTAACAACATTTACGTGATGAAGTAGTTCAACAATTTTCAGATACGGTGCCACGACAATGGAACTAAAATCAACGCAAATAGGCCAACGCCTCGCTCAGCACCCTTATAATCGGGTGCGTCTACTTAATGCTGGCATTGAAGTCAGCGGTGACAAACACCAGTACCTTATTCCATTTAATCAATTAATTGGTATTCAGTGTAAGCGAGGGATTGTCTGGGGGGAACTGGAATTTGAATTACCAGAAGGAAAAGTGGTTCGCCTGCATGGTACTGAATGGCAGCAAACACAACGTTTTTATCATTATTTATCAAAGGAATGGCAAAAATGGAGCCTTGATATGAGTGATGTCAGTGCTGATGTCTTGGCGGCTCAAGTAAATGAAATAGTTAAAATCAAACAACAAAATCGTTGGTTAAGAACCGCAGATTTGGCTTCTGTGCAGCAACAGATTCAAGAAACACTTCAGGCTTTACCTTTGCCATTACAACGAATTGCCCAATTTGAAAATTGTTGTGACGATTATAAAATCTGTCTGGATTGGTTAGATAATGGTGAAAAAACAACTCAAATGTTGAACCGGCAATGGATGGATCACATGCTGGTGCAATATGGGCAGTTTTTTCAGACAGTAGAAGCATCACCACTTAATCGTTCTCAGTGTCAGGCGGTTATTAATGGTGAACAGAATGTTCTGGTATTGGCTGGTGCGGGCAGCGGAAAAACCTCTGTTTTGGTTGCTCGTGCTGGATGGTTATTGTTACGTCAACAAGCACTTCCTGAACAAATTTTGCTGCTGGCTTTTGGTCGTCAGGCTACTGATGAAATGAATGAACGTATTCAGGCACGTTTGGGAACAAAAGAAATAAAAGCAAAAACATTTCATGCTTTAGCATTACAGATTATTCAGCAAGGCAGCAACAAGTCACCAAAAATTAGCGAACTGGAAACTGACGCTCAAAAACGCCGGAATTTTCTCATTCAAGAATGGCAAAAACAATGCAGAGAAAAAAAAGCGCAGGCTAAAGGTTGGCGAGAATGGTTGAATGAAGAACTGGAATGGCAGCTACCGGATGGCGAATATTGGCATGATAAGTCATTGATGACTCGTTTATCGGTTCGTTTGGAGCGTTGGCTAGAATTAATGCGTATGCATGGTGGTAGCCAAAAAGAGATGATTGAGCAGGCTCCTGCTGGTTATATTGATGTATTTCAGAAACGGCTGCGGCTTATGGCACCTTTGCTGAAAGCCTGGAAATCGGCATTAAAATCAGAGGGAACAGTCGACTTTTATGGTTTAATCCATCAGGCAGTAAATATTTTACAGAAAGGCCGATTTATCAGCCCGTGGAAACATATTCTGGTGGATGAGTTTCAAGATATTTCACCATTGAGAGCCAAATTATTAACGGCATTGAAATCACAAAATAAGCAAAGCCATTTATTTGCTGTGGGAGATGATTGGCAGGCAATTTATCGTTTTAGTGGCGTAGAATCAACATTAACGACAACATTTGCAACCTATTTTGGAAAAGGAGCCGAATGTGTATTGGATACAACTTATCGCTTCAATGATCGTATTGGGGAAATCGCCAACAGATTTGTACAGCAAAATCCTCACCAGTTAACCAAATCACTCAATAGCCTGCTAAAAGGCAATAAAAAATCGGTTGTGATTTTACCGGAAGAGCAACTGGAAGCGCTGCTTAATAAAATGAGTGGTTATGTGACCAAGCAGGAAACCATCTTATTATTGGCGCGTTATCATCATTTTAAACCAGAATTATTGAAAAAAGCTTCTACTCGTTGGCCGAACTTGAAGATTGAATTTATGACAATTCATGCGTCTAAAGGGCAGCAAGCGGATTATGTCATTATTTTGGGATTGCAGCAGGGCAAAGATGGTTTTCCGGCACCAGAGAGGGAATCCGTAATAGAACAGGTTTTATTGCCACAACCTGAAGATTTCCCCGATGCAGAAGAGCGCCGTCTTCTATATGTTGCGTTGACGCGAGCGAAAAAGCAGGTTTGGTTAATGCAGGCGCTGAAAAATTCATCGATTTTCATTCATCATTTGGTGCAATTGGGAGTCCCAACTCAGCGTAAGCCTTAAGTGTAGCTATTAGTAGCTCTTATTAGAATAGTGATAAGTTGACTCTCCCTGATGATTGTTGAGGAAATCACTTTAATCTCTTATTGAGATAACGTTGATAATCCTAAACATTGTAGCAGGTAAACCAAAGGAAAATTGCTGTTGTGTCATTGAGTAATAGCTTGTAACCAATAAATTTCTGATAGCAGCGCAGATAGTAGGAAAAGTAACAAATAGCACAGGGTAGTATAGGGGGTTAAATGTGTGATCAATATATAGCGGATATACTGGGAAAGGTTAAAACCATAGCGCTAGTCGGAGCGAGTGAGAAAATAGATCGCCCAAGTTATAAGGTAATGGAATACTTACTGAATCAAGGATATAAAGTTATTCCTGTCAGCCCTAAACTGGCAGGGCAAACTTTATTGAATCAGCCTGTTATGGAGCAATTATCTGATATTGAACAATCTGTTGATATGATTGATGTATTTCGCAATGTGGACGCTGCTTATGGTGTTGCGGAGGAAGCAATTGCTATTGGTGCCAAAGTACTCTGGTTACAAAAAGGTATTATCAATGAAGAAGCTAAATTACTGGCAGAAAAAGCAGGACTAGACGTTGTGATGGATCGTTGCCCCAAAATTGAGATCCAGCGTTTAGGGATAGAAAAACAAATAAGGCGGCAATTGTTTTTGTTCACCACCTTACTGCTATGATTAGAATAATGGTAATAAAAACATTTAATTTCGCCGCCGCGGAGCTTGAAATTGACTGCGAATAGCTTCAGCCAACTCATCCAGAGAAGATTGTTCTGGATGGTCATCTGATGTTTCGTAAGTCAATTGAGCTTCTGCTAAATAGGTCTGGATTGGTTGTCCATCGTCACCTTCCATCACAACGTGGTACCACGGCGCTGAACGTAAGGTAGCATTAGATGCAATATCATTTTCCAGCGGCTGTTCTAAAGAATATTCAGCATCAATATCTACAATAACACCCAAATAACCCAGCAGACTATGTCGTACTTGCTGGCCGATACCGAATTTGCTGGCGATCATCATAGTCACCTCCAAAGAAACCTTGTAATACTCTTATATAAGGACAATAAGGTAAATTTCAAGCGCACACCCGGCAACCGGAATTTTTGCATGATTTTTGAAACCGAGATGGCATGTGATCGCCACCTCATAATTTCAGGTTAGCTGTTGCGTATATAAAACACAATACCAAAAGTAGGTTTAACATTTCAAAGTTCTTACTGCTTTATTTGGGAGGAATGTAACAATGACTAAATGCAGCATTATTATTTATGTTTACGGGAGAGTACAGGGAGTTGGATTCCGTTATCACACTTACCATTGGGCAAAGAAAAATAAGTTGTTAGGATACGTTCGTAATATGAATGATGGAAGTGTCAAGATTGTTGCTTGTGGCAATGATGAACAAATCAAAATGTTAATGCATTGGCTGGAACAGGGGGGGCCGCCGAGTGCTAAAATAGAACATTTTCAACCTCAGTTTTGTGAAGTAGAAGAGATGAGTGATTTTAGCATCCGCCATTAGCGACGGATGAACAAATCAAATACATTTGACTGGCTTAGGAAGGCCTGCAATTTTTGTTGCTTGTTTTGCAGGTCCTTTGGGGAATAGGCGATAGAGGTAACGGCTATTCCCTTTCTCCTCACCATATCTTTGAGAGATCGCTTTGACTAACATACGAATAGCGGGTGAAGTATTAAATTCTTCATAGAATTCGCGTACGAAGCGTATAACTTCCCAATGTTCTTCAGTTAAAGAAATTGCTTCCTGCTCGGCAATGATGGGGGCTATGGCTTCTTGCCAATCACTGTAATTTTTTAGATAACCTTGTGTATCGGTTTCGATCTCACAACCTTCAAATACCAACATAACTTTTTACCATCCAATAACGATGGCTGCAATTTAGCAAAAATCACCACTATTCCCAAGAAAGATTACCAAAAATGCTGAATAAATAGGCCAACAAACCGTGTCGTGAATAAATTAACGGCAGTTGAACAGATAAATACTTTACAATGGTAACAGCGATGTTTATAGTGCTCGACATTGCGGAGGGGTGGCCGAGCGGCTGAAGGCAGCGGTCTTGAAAACCGCCGATGGGAAACCATCCGAGAGTTCGAATCTCTCCTCCTCCGCCACTTCTACTTATCTCAACGTCTCCTAAAGTCTACTTTTCCCAATAAAATCAACGAAAATCCCCAAATAACACTCTATCAACGTCTACTGGCATCTATTGCAATGTACCCCAGTCAGGGGGTATATATAGGGGTAATTTTCTGTACCCCCTAAAAAATACCCCCATTACTGAGAGGGGGCAAGGATGCTAGAAATATGAAACTAATAGCCCGACAAGTTGAAACAGTAAAACCCTAAGATAAAGATTTTAAGCTGTCGGATGGCGGTGGCTTGTATCTGTTGGTAAAGACAACCGGTTCTAAATACTGGCGACTGAAATACAGAATTGCAGGAAAAGAAAAATTACTCGCTATTGGTACTTTTCCGCTTATTACGTTGGCAGAGGCCAGAAGAAAACGTGATGAAGCCAAGAAACTGATAGCCGAAGGTATTGATCCCAACCAGGATAAAAAACAAAAGAAACTGGCGGCTCAGGGAGAAATTAGTAACACCTTTGAAAGCATTGCGCGTGAATGGTACGAGGGAAGAAAAGACCGGTGGTCTGTTGGTTATCGTGAAGATATGATGGACGCTTTCGAAAAAGACGTTTTTCCTTATATTGGTCATCGCCCGATTGCTGAAATAAAAACCCTCGAATTATTAGACCTCCTTTCTATTATGGAAAAAAGAGGCGTCACCGATAAATTAAAGAAAGTCCGCCAACGTTGTGGTGAAGTTTGGACATATGCAATTATTACCGGCAGGGCAGAATATAATCCAGCTCCCGATTTAGCGAGTGCTTTTATTCCTCATCAACGCGAACACTACGCTCACCTTTCAGTAGATGAATTACCAGAATTTCTCCGTTCCATTGATAAATATATGGGAAGCCAGATAGTCAGAACGGCTTTGCGTATGTTGATATTAACGGGCGTTCGTCCGGGAGAACTTCGCAAAGCTGAATGGTCAGAAATTGATTTAGATAAGGCTGTTTGGACAATTCCAGCCGAAAAAATGAAAATGCGCCGCACTTATGTAGTGCCACTATCAGAGCAAGTTATCGATTTATTGAAGCAGATTCAGCCCATCAGCGGCAGTTATCAGTATGTTTTTCCAAGCCGTACAGATTACAGAAAGCATATATCTGATATGGCAATCAATACCATGATCCGTCGTATGGGATATTCAGGACGAGCAACAGGCCACGGCTTTCGCCATACCATGAGTACTATTCTGCATGATCAAGACTTCAACACTGCATGGGTTGAAAAACAGCTTGCGCACGTCGATAAAAACAGCATTCGAGGCACGTACAACCACGCTTAATATCTGGATGGTCGCAGGGAAATGCTGCAATGGTACGCTGACTATATGGAGATGCTGGAACAAGGCGAAAATGTGCTGATCGGGAAATTTGGCAAAAGAGCATAAGGATAGAGATTTTTTAAGAAAAGTAACATAAAAAGCAACGCCCCAGTGTGCTGTAACACATCTGAGGCGTCTGACCAACAACCGTTAAAAGAGGTAACGATTATGGCTGATATACAGCATACCCAAACTCACCCTAAATTTACATCTTCAGATAAAACAGACGAACAAAAACCACTCGAATTTATCCAAACTGTGAAAAAATCCGCCATGTATCACTGGGAAAATCTGCTGCCTGCATGTGGTATTGATATTCCGGCAAAGGGTAAACATGGTGCTTGCCCTGTCTGCGGTGGTACTGACCGTTTCCACTTTATCGACGATCACCATTATGGCAATTGGCATTGTCGCCAGTGTGACGCTCCGAACTATGGTGATGGACTGGATTTAGTGGCGAAAACCAACCGGATCTCGATTTTTGAGGCTGCAAAAATTGTTGCAGATGTGTTGGCATTGCCTTTGCCAGAACCCAAATCAGCCAAAACGCTGACTAGGAACGCTGAGCCAATTGCTGAACGTATCGCGGCACTGGTTGCCACTGCTGTTGCGGGGAAATCTCAATATTTGGTGAAAAAGGGACTGCAATGCTCCAATCAGCGGTTGTTAAAAGATGGTTCGTTATTGCTGGTTACTCAAACGCTGGGCGGCACAATCACTGGCGCACAGATCATCAAGCCGAACGGCGAAAAACACCTTATTTCCGGTTCGCAGAAAAAAGGCAGTTTTATACCGGTATCTGAGATTACCGGAACGCTGGACACAATCATCATTACCGAAGGTTACGCGACAGCTTTAACTGTCAGTCAACTACATAAAGGCGTGGTACTGGCAGCGATTGATGAAAGTAACTTATTGAATGTTGCCGAGCAGGTTAGAGAGCAGTACCCAAATTCCAGAATCATAATTGCCGCCGATAACGACTGACACGAACCGGAAGAACGAGACAAAAACGGTAGACTGAAAAAGAATATCGGCAAGGTTGCAGCAGAGAAAACAGCCAAAGCGATCAGCGGATGGGTAACACTACCGCCTACGGAATTAAAAGCTGATTGGGATGATTATCGCCAGCAACACGGTGTGGAAATAGCACAACAAGCCTTTGCTCAGGGGCTTTATCAACCAGCATTAACCAAGAAAAAAGAAGCTATTCAATCCAATGATGCTGAGTCATCTAAGTTGACATTATGCCAAATGGGAGCCAGCCAGCGCGGGGAAGTATTGCTGACACGTTATAACGGTGATTTAGCACTGGATGGTGCTTCAGAAACCGTTCATCACTATGACGGTATTGTCTGGCGTCCGGTCAGTGACCGTGATTTAAGGCGGGAAATGGTGGCTGCTTTTATGGACGGAAAACTACCTTATTCACCGCATGGTATTAGTTCAGCCGTAGACGCTTTGAAATTACAACTTCCCATGATGCAGCCTCCAGAACGTCACTTAATCGGGTTTAGTAATGGCGTATTTGACCTGAAAGCTTGTCAGTTCCGGCCTCACCGTAAAAATGATTGGCTGCTTCTTGCCAATGACGTTGAATTCAATACCCTGTTTCGAGGGAAACTCTGCAAGATCACGCACCACAATTCTGGCGCTGGCTCAATCAAGCAACTGCCAACTGTGAAAGCAAAGCATATAGAGTACTAGCGGCGCTGTTTATGGTGCTGGCGAACCGTTATGACTGGCAACTTTTTCTGGAAGTCACCGGAGCCGGAGGCAGTGGCAAAAGTATCTTTGCCGAAATTTGTTCCATGCTGGCAGGTAAAGGCAATACCGTTTCCGCAAGTATGGCTGCACTGGAAAATCCACGGGAACGGGCGTTGATTGTCGGCTATTCGCTGATTATCCTGCCAGACCAAACCCGTTATGTGGGCGATGGTTCCGGCATCAAGGCGATTACTGGCGGCGATGAAGTTGCTATTGATCCAAAGCACAAACAACCCTATTCAACCCGTATTCCCGCTGTTGTACTGGTAGTGAACAATAATGCCATGAGTTTTAGTGAACGCAGTGGTGGAGTATCGCGGCGTCGGGTGATTTTTAACTTTTCCGAAGTTGTACCGGAAAATGAACGTGATCCACTCCTGCGAGATAAAATTGCGGCAGAGTTGCCCGTGATTATCCGACATTTGCTTCACAGATTCCTTGATCCGCAAACTGCAAGGTGTTTACTGGCTGGCAGAGCAACAGAAATCAGAAGAAGCACTGGATATCAAACGAGGTACAGATCCACTGGTCGATTTTTGCGGTTATCTCATTGCTTCCCATGAAGTTGACGGCCTATTAATCGGCAATGCGGAAATTATGCCGTTCAATCCCCGTAAATACCTTTATCACGCCTATCTTGCTTATATGAAAGGCAATAACCTGAACAAACCTGTTTCCGTGACTCGCTTCGGTATGGATATGCCGGGCGCACTGGCAGAGTACAGCCAGCAATATTTACGCAAGAAAAGCAAACAGGGTATTCGTAGCAATCTGAGCCTGAATCTTGATAGTGCTATCGAATGGATGCCGAAACTGACAAGGAATAGCCTGCCAGAAGAATAAATTTTTTCTGATTCTAGTACTACAGCCGTAATCCCTATTGTGCCATGATGGGGCTCTTCTTCCTTAAATAAAAGGCGGTGTCACATGCCATCCCCTGCCAAAATCTGGGAACAAGA
>NZ_MUBJ01000020.1 GCF_002127535.1 Xenorhabdus vietnamensis | reverse complement strand
GGCAATAGCGCGGTGGTCCCACCTGACCCCATGCCGAACTCAGCAGTGAAACGCCGTAGCGCCGATGGTAGTGTGGGGTCTCCCCATGTGAGAGTAGGGCACTGCCAGACATTCAATGCGTCAGGAAAGCCTCCCGTCCCCGGGGGGCTTTTTTGTGTTGGGGATTTCATATCAGCTTATTACTTTATTCTTCTTAATTATCTTCTTTATTACTCTTTTCTATTTCATAAAATAAAATGAAATAATTTCATTTTTAGTTCAATTACTCGACTTCCACCTTTCCTTTTGGTTAAATTTAGCTATCTAGAAGTCTAAATTTTTCAACTAAAATGATTGAGGTTTCGAGCAATGCCAATTCGTGTACCAGATGAATTACCTGCGGTGAACATTCTCCGCAATGAAAACATCTTCGTTATGACGTCAACACGGGCTAATATTCAGAATATTCGTCCATTGAAGGTATTGTTACTTAACCTAATGCCAAAGAAAATAGAAACAGAAAATCAGTTTATTCGGCTATTATCTAACACACCACTTCAAATCGATATTCAATTACTACGTATTGATAGTCGCCAATGTAAAAATACCCCTGCTGAGCATTTAGATACTTTTTATTGTGATTTTGATTCAATAAAAGATCAAAACTTCGATGGCTTAATAGTAACAGGTGCCCCTTTGGGACTTGTTGAATTTGAAGATGTAATTTATTGGGACGAAGTTGAAAGAGTCGTAGCTTGGGCAAAAAAACATGTTACCTCGACACTTTTTGTTTGCTGGGCGGTTCAGGCTGCATTGAAAGTTCTTTACCATCTTCCTAAACATACCCGAAAAAATAAACTATCAGGTGTTTATCCTCATTCAACTTTAGATCCTTTGGCATTATTAACACGCGGATTTGACGAAACATTTTTTGCACCTCACTCGCGTTTTGCTGATTTTCCTGAGTGGCTAATTCGGGAACATACGGATTTAGATATTTTGGCCTGTTCAGCAGAGGCAGGAGCCTATTTATTTGCCAGTAAAGACAAAAGATTAGTATTTGTGACAGGGCATCCTGAATATGATGTAGGTACATTAGCCGCAGAATACACGCGTGATTGTGTCGCAGGTTTAGAACCGGAATTGCCTGTCAATTACTTTCTGAATAACGATCCTGAGAATAAACCTATTGCAGCCTGGCGTAGTCATGGTCATTTACTATTTTCAAATTGGTTAAATTATTATGTCTATCAAATTACACCATATGATCTGGCTTTTATGAACCCTTCTTTAGATTGAGTCCAATTTGAATTTTAGATAGAAAAATGAGAGATTGCTGAAGCGAGCCATTTCTCATTTTGTTAATTTTCCTTTCATAACTGTTGTTCAATAGTCATCCATTATTTCTCATGCATAACAAAAACTTAATATTAATGAATGTAGTTTTTTAGAATTTATTTCCCCATTTTTTTTGCTTTTAAATATCTTTAATTATTTGATTTTTATTAGTTAATTATAAATTTCAAAAATAATGGAAATGGGTTTTGATTTATTTTTTTAATTGGTTAACCTTAATCAGGTGATTGTTTAAAAGTGAGAATGAGTGTTTAAAAGTAAACAGTGGGGAGATTATGCAGCAGGTATCAACAACCAAACTAACCTTTGTTAGGCCTTTTGGAGAGGAAGAAAATCAGGTGTTATCTTCTGAATCTATTGAATTTTTAGAAGATCTAACCATCGAATTTTCTGACAGACGTACAAAATTATTAAATGAGCGTGTGCATTGGCAGAAAAAAATAGATAACGGATTATTACCTGATTTTATTTCAGAAACCACTTCCATTAGAAGTGGTAATTGGAAAATCCAAGGGATACCTGACGACTTAAAAGATCGTCGAGTTGAAATAACAGGCCCCGTAGAACGTAAAATGGTCATCAACGCCCTAAATGCAAATGTAAAAGTATTTATGGCAGATTTTGAAGACTCATTGGCGCCTGAATGGGATAAAGTCATTAATGGGCAAATTAACTTATGGGATGCTGTCAACGGCACGATCTCATACACTAATGAGCAGGGTAAACGCTATGAGTTGAAAGCAGACCCCGCAGTATTGATTGCTCGGGTTAGGGGATTACATTTGTCGGAAAAACACGTCCTCTACAAGAATGAACCAATTTCTGGGGGATTGTTTGATTTTGCACTCTATTTCTACTTGAATTATAAGAAATTACTGCAAAAAGGCAGTGGGCCTTATTTTTACCTGCCAAAAATACAGAGCTACTATGAAGCACAATGGTGGAGTGATATTTTCAGTTTTACTGAGTCACGCTTTAATTTGCCAAAAGGCACGATTAAAGCAACGGTTTTGATTGAAACATTACCCGCCGTATTCCAGATGGACGAAATTCTGTATCACTTACGCCATCACATCGTTGGTTTAAATTGTGGTCGCTGGGATTATATTTTCAGTTATATCAAGACATTGAAAAACCATGCTGATTGTATTTTACCGGATCGTCAATCAGTGACGATGACACAACCTTTTTTGAATGCCTATTCTCGCTTGCTGATTAAAACCTGTCATAAACGTGGTGCGTTTGCGATGGGAGGAATGTCGGCATTTATTCCTAGTAAAGATCCTGTGCAAAATCAGCAAGTAGTGGACAAAGTCAGAGCGGATAAAGAACTGGAAGCAAATAATGGTCACGATGGGACATGGGTCGCACATCCAGGGCTTGCAGATATTGCCATGACAGTTTTTGACACAAAGCTGGGAGAGCATCAAAACCAATTGACGGTTTTGCGTGAAGAAGATGAAGAGATTACAGCTGAACAATTGCTCGCACCGTGTTCGGGAGAAAGAACAGAAGAGGGTATGCGCGCAAATATTCGTGTTGCAGTCCAGTATATAGAAGCTTGGATTTCTGGGAATGGATGTGTACCGATTTATGGCTTGATGGAAGACGCAGCTACAGCGGAGATTTCCCGTACTTCTATTTGGCAATGGATTCGCCATGAAAAATCACTTTCTAATGGCAAGAAAGTGACAAAAGAGCTGTTCAGGGAAATGTTGAAAGAAGAGCTGGACGTTATTAAACAGGAAGTGGGTGAGCTACGCTTTAATCAAGGGCGGTTTATGGAAGCGTCTAATTTGATGGAAAGAATTACTACTCAGGACGACTTGATAGATTTCCTGACGCTACCTGGTTATCAGTTACTAGACTAATTAAAAAAATAATAATGGCAGAAATATCCGATTAATTAAGAATAGGAAGTAGAACATCATGACCATTTCCCGGAAACAACAAATTGCTCAATTGGAACAAGAATGGCAACAACCACGTTGGAAAGGTATTACTCGTCCGTACAATGCTGAAGATGTCGTTAAATTACGCGGTTCAATCAATCCTGAACACACTTTGGCGCAAATAGGGGCAAAAAAGTTGTGGGCATTGCTGAATGGCAGCTCGAAAAAAGGCTATGTGAATGCTCTTGGGGCACTGACAGGAGGTCAGGCACTTCAGCAGGCTAAAGCCGGTATTGAGGCGATTTACCTTTCCGGCTGGCAAGTGGCAGCAGATGCAAATAGCGCATCTAGTATGTATCCAGATCAATCATTATATCCTGTCGATTCTGTTCCTAACGTGATCAAACGTATCAATAACAGCTTTCGTCGTGCAGATCAGATCCAATGGTCAAATGGTATTGATTCAGGCAGTCAGGAATATATTAATTATTTCTTGCCGATTGTCGCAGATGCCGAAGCTGGATTTGGTGGCGTACTCAACGCATTTGAACTGATGAAAGCGATGATTGAAGCTGGTGCTGCCGCAGTTCATTTTGAAGACCAACTGGCTGCGGTGAAAAAATGTGGGCACATGGGTGGCAAAGTATTGGTTCCGACTCAGGAAGCTATTCAGAAGCTGGTAGCTGCACGTCTGGCGGCCGATGTATCTGGAGTGCCAACCTTGTTGATTGCACGCACTGACGCAGATGCAGCCGATCTACTGACATCTGATTGCGATCCTTATGATAAGGAGTTCATTACCGGCAAGCGAACCAGCGAAGGTTTCTATTGCACACGTGCAGGCATTGAACAAGCGATCAGCCGTGGGCTGGCTTATGCTCCTTACGCTGATGTTGTCTGGTGTGAAACCTCTACACCGGATATTGAAGCGGCTCGTCTTTTTGCTGAATCTATACATGCAAAATATCCGGGTAAATTGTTGGCTTATAATTGTTCACCTTCTTTCAATTGGAAAAAGAATCTGGATGATAAAACTATCGCCAATTTCCAAGAGCAGTTATCTGCCATGGGATATAAATTCCAGTTCATCACATTAGCGGGCATACACAGCATGTGGTTTAACATGTTTGATTTGGCCTACGATTATGCACGTGGTGAAGGAATGAAACATTATGTTGAAAAAGTTCAGGAGCAAGAATTCGCTGCCCTTGAGCGTGGTTATACATTCTCTTCACATCAGCAGGAAGTAGGAACGGGATATTTTGATAAAGTGACTACTATTATTCAAGGAGAAGGTTCTTCTGTTACCGCACTGACAGGATCGACAGAAGAGCAACAATTCTAAGTTCATTATATTGATAGAGGCTGAATTATTAGGGGATTCCAAAAGGAATGCCCCTTTACGTGTCGGATAAAGGTGGCCAAAGATGGGAATAGATCTCGCACACTTAATTGCACAAACCATTTTGCAGGGATTTGATGCGCAATATGGTCGATTTCTGGAAGTCACTTTAGGTGCTCAGCAACGTTTTGAACAGGCTGATTGGCATGCTGTACAGCTGGCTATGAAAAAGAGGATTAACCTTTACGATCATCATGTTGGATTAGTGGTGGAACAATTGAAGCACATTCATACTTCATTACAACATGATGAAGATTACATTGCTGAAGTCAAAGCTGTTTATACTCGTTTACTGCCTGACTATCCACGTTTTGAAATTGCAGAAAGTTTTTTTAATTCAGTTTACTGTCGTTTTTTTCAACATCGTAATTTGAAGCCAGAAAATTTATATATCTTTTCTTCTCAACCACCTTCCCGTTTTCGTCATATTTCTCGCCCATTATCACGGGATTTTTTTCCTGATAATAACCTCACATTAATGTTGCGAACTATCTTAAATGATTTGCCATTACGTCTTAAATGGGAGGATTTAGATCGAGATATTGGTTATATCACGCAATATTTACAGAATATATTTTCAGAAGGTGATTTATTACACTCCACATTCCAAATTGCTAATGAATTATTTTACCGAAATAAAGCAGCCTGGCTGGTGGGGAAAATCAGAATGGGAACGACCGTTTATCCATTCTTGTTGCCGATTCATCACAATGAATCAGGAAGAATTTTTATTGATACCTGCTTGACCAGCCACGATGATGCCAGCATTGTTTTTGGTTTTGCCCGCTCTTATTTTATGGTTTATGTCCCCCTGCCTGCGGCTTTAGTTGAATGGTTGCGTGAAATTCTTCCTACGAAATCTACGGCAGAATTATACATGGCAATAGGTTGTCAGAAGCATGGTAAGACAGAATACTACCGTGAATATCTGACATTCATTAATATTACTCAGGAACAGTTTACGATCGCACCGGGCGTGAAAGGCATGGTGATGCTGGTTTTTACTTCTCCTTCATTCGATCGCGTATTTAAAATTATTAAAGATAAATTTGCGCCACAGAAAGAAGTTTCTCAAGAGCGTGTTCAGGAGTGTTACCGTTTGGTA
This sequence comes from Xenorhabdus vietnamensis, assembly GCF_002127535.1. Classification (GTDB taxonomy): domain Bacteria; phylum Pseudomonadota; class Gammaproteobacteria; order Enterobacterales; family Enterobacteriaceae; genus Xenorhabdus; species Xenorhabdus vietnamensis. The sequence continues at coordinate 83,591 of NZ_MUBJ01000020.1, read as the reverse complement.
AAAGAGCATGATCGCGTTGGGAGAATGGCTGATACACAAGAATTTGAAAACTTTGTTATTGATAAGCGTCATATCAGTCTTGAGTTAATGGAAGAACTGCAAAAAGAGATATCAGAGAAATTAGAAGATTTGGGAGATAAGATTTTAATAAAGCATCTTTATATGGAACGTAAAATGATGCCGCTGAATATTTATATGGAACGAGTCAATGAAGCGCAATTGAAAGATGTGATTGAAGAATACGGAAATGCCATAAAGCAATTAGCGGCTGCGAATATTTTTCCGGGTGATATGTTGTTTAAAAACTTCGGTGTTACACGTCACGGAAGGGTGATTTTCTACGATTATGATGAAATTTGTTACATGACAGAAGTAAACTTTCGAGAGATTCCTCCGCCACGTTATCCAGAAGATGAGTTGGCTAGTGAACCTTGGTACAGTGTAGCTGGTAACGATGTTTTTCCAGAAGAATTCCGGCATTTTTTATGTACTGACAAGCGTATCAGGTGCTATTTCGAAGAGAGTCACAGTGATCTATTCAAAGCAGATTACTGGCGAGCATTGCAAAATCGCATTAATAACGGACATGTCGAAGATGTTTTTGCTTATCGACGTAGGCAGCGATTCAACCAACGTAATGAATTCAATGGTGAAGCAAATGAAATAAAAAGTTCGATATAGTGCCTATCATAGATAAAAATAATGTTTTATTGAATGATAAATAATAGGGATGACATAGTGCTATTTAAAAATGACTGGCTATTCATTTATTGATTTTCGATGATATGATCTGATGGGTCGCGATGAAATTTGGTTGAATAAATATAGTTATGTAATTTAATAACTATAATATTAAACATTAATGGAGTATCCCCATTCATTTTTTATAATACTTAGGGAGGAAGGAATGGCTAATATCATTTTATACGGTGATATTTTGCATATTAAAAACATGTATGCTAATGGCAGCTACCTTGACACTTGTGGGCATGCAACTTCACTAGGCGAAAAATATAATGTCCTCACTTCTGCTTCTCCGAATCGTGATACAGGCTCCGGTTCATGGCAGATTTTATCCGCAGAAGGTAAAAGTTTAGGCTCAGAAGTTTACAGTGGTGATACTATATTTCTATTGAATTTCTATCAGAATAATGGGGGATATCTGAGAGTCAGTGGTAATGCTCCATCACCTGAACTTTATAATGTTTACACCGCAGACAGGCCCGTACACGCTCTTGATACCGCGATATGGCATCTTTTTTCAGATACGACTCATGAATTTGATGGAAAAGTTCGCGAAGGTAATATCATTCATTTACTGAATAACTTTAACAACGTTCATGGTGGGTTTCTTGATACCTGTGGGCATTCAAATCATCAAGGAACAGCATATAAAGTTTATACTTCGTTGCTATCAAATCGAGACAATAACAGCGGTACATGGACATTATCAAAAGCCATTAGTTAATGGTAATTTTTTAATATTGCTTTATTAACAAATTAATTGTAGTCACATTATCAATTATCTAAATGACTTTTTAAATGGAATTTATTTATTTTTCAGCGCGGAAATTAGCGATTACGTAATTTCCGCGTAAAAAATATTTAAACAATGGAATTATGCTTTTGCATCTGCAATGGCAGTGCGTGCCAGTTCTGTAATCTGGGCATAATCACCTTTGCTTAATGCATCACCCGGTACAAGCCATGAGCCACCAATACACAGAACGCTATTTAATGCCAGATAATCACGATAGTTTTCAGGAGAAATACCACCCGTCGGGCAGAAACGTATTTGCGGGAATGGGCCTGCGATGGCTTTCAGTGCCTTAACCCCACCGTTTGCTTCTGCGGGGAAGAATTTAAAGCATTTCAGGCCATAACTCATCCCCAACATTAATTCAGAAACAGTAGAGATCCCCGGAATAAGAGGTATCGAACCCGCAGTTGCTGCTTTTAACAGCTCATTAGTCAATCCTGGGCTAATGACAAATTGAGCACCGGCTTCAGTGACAGCAGCCAATTGTTCAGGATTAATAACAGTACCTGCGCCGATAATTGCTTCGGGAACTTCTTTAGCGATCAGACGAATGGCTTCCAGCGCATATGCAGTTCTTAATGTCACTTCCAAAACACGAATTCCACCGGCAACCAATGCCTTTGCCAAAGGAACAGCATGTTCAATTTCATTGATAACAATGACAGGGACGACTGGGCCGTCGGTCAGGATATTTTCTGCGGTTGTTTTCCAATTATTCATGAGCAGTTTCTCTCGTTAATTAAGAACACAAGGGATTTAAAATCCTTCACTTATTAAAATGTAATGCAACATAAGGCTTGTGAGTGGAGAGCATATCGTTGTAAGAGGTGATAATGGCGATGTCATTATGCACCATATTTTTCAATATGATTTTTTCATTATTCTGACAGGCGGCAAAACCATAAGCCTGATTACCGCATTCAATTTTTAAAGCTGAAACGTAACGGCTTGTCAACAAATCAGCTTTTAGATGGGGTTTTGTCAAAAATTACTTAATTCCACCGTATTCCCGGCTAACTGCTTTTGCAGCCCGCATAACAAGGGCCCCGAGTTCAGTAACTCGATCATCAGAGATGCGTGATATCGGGCCAGAGATAGAAATAGCGGCAAAAGCTTCATGATGCTCATCATAAATACAGGCAGCAATACAGCGTAATCCCAACGCATGTTCTTCATCATCAAACGAAAATCCTTGCTTACGGATCTGTTCAAGATTTTCTGTCAATGCTGCTGAGGTGGTACAGGTATGTTGTGTATAAGCTCGCATTCCTTTCTTATGCAGTAATTGGAGGCGTTTTTGCTCAGATAACGTAGAAAGTAGTGCTTTGCCCGCTCCGGAAGCATGCATTGGTAATTTTCCACCGATGGGAGCAGACATTCTCATCAACGCATTGCATTGCACTTGATCGACAATTACAGCTTCGTATTCATCAAGATTAAGAATGGCAAGATTGACGGTTTCACCAGAATCCTCCATTAACTGACGCAATATTGGATGAACCAATACCATCAGATTGCGGCTTTGCAGAAAACTACTGCCAACCACAAAAGCATGGGAAGCAATCACCCATAATCCCAGATCACCTATCTGGCGGACAAAACCATGTTGCTGCAAGGTAGTCAGAAGACGATGAGTGGTGGAATTAGGGAGGCCAGCTTGAATTGCCAGATCGGTCAAGGTAACGCCGACAAGTGAATCGGAAATATATTCCAAAAGGGTTAGTCCTCGACTTAAAGATTGAACCTGACCGCTTGCAGCGGCACTGTTTGTCGTTATTTTAGTTTTTTTTGTGCGTTTGCTGGCAACGGCTGTGCTCATAAGATGCCCTCTGAATAATCGTCTGTTTGCAGCAATGGTTGCTGCGATGGATACAAAATGGAATTTATTTTCGTTTTCTTATTATGGATGATAAAGAGGGGAAAAACACATCCGATGTGTTAGATGCTCTCTTTCAGCCGATTTTGCATCGAAAACTTCAGATAGCTTAGTGCTGTTGGTGGGATAAAAGAATGGGCTGGAGTGATAGATGTCAATGTATTGGGTATTGTTAATACTGTTCAGGTCTTCTTACCTGTATGCTTGCCAGATGAACATCAAAATTATATTTCCTCAGAAGAATGGGTGAGGTATACCGCAGATTACATCATCAATGAGATTTATTAAGGAGATGTAACCGGTAGTGCGACGGTTCCTCATCCCGGTTTATAACTGATATAAGGAAAACTAACACTATGTTAAACGGGCTGAAAGGTAAGCGAGTTGTAGTGACAGGTGGAGGCCGAGATTTTGGGCAAGCCATTTCTGTCTGGTTGGCACGTGAAGGTGCTCATGTCGATCTCTGTGCGCGTCAGTTGGAGAGTGCAGAAACCACCTGTGAAATTATTCACAGCGAAGGAGGCATTGCAAGAAGCTACCTATGTGATGTCAGTGATGCACAATCAGTGAGCAGTTTTGCCAATCAATTACTGCAAGACAGCCAACCTATCGACATTCTGATATTGAGTGCGGCACAATGGCTAGAAGGTCATCTGGGCGATGATGATAGTGATGCCGATATTATCAGTACAGTGAATTCAGGCGCGACAGGGGCCATGTTACTGACCAAAGCGTTATTACCGAGCCTGCGTCAGTCACAAGGCGCCGATATTATTGCAATGGTATCTGTCTGTGGTATTCCGAACTTTACGCAATCTGTTGCTCATCCGGCATTTTTTGCTGCCAAACATGCCATGAGTGGTTTTTGCCAAAATATTTCCCATCAGTTAAGCAAAGACAATATCCGTGTAACAGGAATTTATCCGCCTGATTTCGAAGTCAATGGATTTGATGAGGTACTTGATGACCATAAAACAATGGGCCAATAATTACTTAATGGTCGTTCAATATGGGAAACCATACGATTTGTTCTTACTCAACCTCGTAGTTGCCATATGAACGCAATTTATTTCCAAGGCCCGACGCGTGAGGACTTAAAATAATGAATGGCAGCTATGCCACAAAATATCGCGGCAGGGTATTTTCGTACTGATTGCACCTCCAAAGTCTTTTGTGCTCGAATTACGTCGTATCATGCTAGTAAAAACTTATGCTCCATGATTGCACGAAAAGATAGGTTATACACCGCATAAGGATCTAGATATTCATTTGTAATGAATGATATTTATATGCAGGATCTTTGTATTGGTATTGCCGGGCTTGATGCCCGGCTCAATCATTAATACTGTGCTTTGGTTAAATCTTTGGGATAAATAAAGAAGGCAAACCAGAGTTATGTGTCATTGCAACTGATTCTGGCGTGATGGTGAATTTATTTCGTCATACCTCAAATAAACTCCGATGCAATGTCTGAATCACTTGCTCCGCATTTTTACTGGGAACGAGCAGACAGATATTATGGCTGCTTGCACCACAGCTGATCATGCGAATATTAAATGATTCCAGCACCCCAAAAACCCCTTTTCCCAATCCTTTGGCCTGTGAAAGTTCATTGCCAATAATCGCAACTAGCGCCATATCTTCTTCGACTTCCACACGGCATAACGTAGCAAGCTCAGTTAGCAACGCATTGGTCAGCAGGCTGCCATTAGTGCTGGTGGAACCTGTGGTATCCAGCGTCAGGGCGATGCTCACTTCTGATGTGGTAATCAAATCCACCGAAATATTATGACGCGACAGTAGGGTAAAGACTTCCGCCAGAAAGCCCCTTGCATGGAGCATTTTCAGACTATGTAGTGTCAGCAAAGTTTGTTTGCGGCGTAATGCTAATGCGCGAAACAGCGGGGGATTTTCTGTTTTATCACAAACTACTGTCCCGCCCGTATTTGGATCTTTGCTGGAGCCGACAAATACTGGAATACCGCAGCGAACCGCAGGTAACAATGTAGCGGGATGGAGGATTTTGGCACCAAATGTCGCCATTTCTGCCGCTTCATCAAAGGCAATTTTATCAATACGCTTAGCCGTAGGGACAATCCGTGGATCAGTAGTGTAGATACCCGGAACATCAGTCCAAATATCAACGCGCTGTAAGCCAAGAGCTTCACCCAGCAAAGCTGCGGTATAATCACTGCCACCCCGCCCCAGTGTAGTTGTGCGGCCTTTTTCTTCTCTGCCAATAAAACCCTGAGTGATAACAATTGTATTGTTCAGGCGAGAATGAAGATGCTCCATCGCTAAAGTATGGAGCTGAAGAGTATCCGGCTCTGCCCGACCAAAGTTATCATTGGTTCGCATGATCCGGCGGATATCAAACCATTCGGCATCAGTATTGCGTTGGCGCAGTAGCTCCACAAACAATAAAGTAGACATTACTTCACCGTGGCTAACCAATTCATCTGTCAGTGCTTCTGAGGTTGCGAGTGATGCTGCTTCCGATAGCATCTCAATATTTTCCAGCAGACGATCAATTTCTTCGCGAATCACCGCAACTTCGCTCAATCGGTCAATAACGGCATATTGAATGTCACGGATCTGTTTCAGGTAATTCTCCCGCTTGTCGCTATCGCAGCCAGCCGCCAATGCAACCAGCAAATTGGTCACGCCAGCAGACGCTGACAGAACGACCACACGGACATTTGCGTTTGCCAAAATAATATCGGCGCAGTTATTCATGGCATCAAAGTCTGCCACACTAGTGCCACCGAATTTTGCTACAACATACAGCGATTTAGGAGATGAAACAGCACACATGGATGATAACCTTTTGTTCGGAGAATAGACTTTTAGAAATATCGGGTTAGGCGCATTGAGTCAATGCTTGACCATGAAACATAAATAAATTTCATGATGGAAATGAAATTATCGTTTTTGCCTATCTCAATAATTAGGGCTGGAAATTGCTGACTATTTTGACCAATATCAGCAATCACAAGGAAAGGGAGAACAATCACAGAATTAACCCGTTACAATCTGTGTATTCCTATTTGTTTATTGGCATTGTTTATTGACAGTTGATAGAGAGTATTATTCATGAAAAACATCAATCCTAGCCAGACTGAAGCTTGGAAAGCATTGCAACAACATTTTGAGCAAATGAAGAACGTGCATTTGCGGGAACTGTTTGAACAGGACAAAGAACGGTTTACGGTATTTTCTGCGACATTTGATCAACAGATTCTGGTGGATTATTCCAAAAACCGCATTACCGCGGAAACATTGGCAAAGTTACAAACTTTGGCGCAAGAAACTGAGCTGACCGGTGCAATTCGCAGCATGTTTTCTGGTGAGAAAATCAATCGCACTGAAGATCGTGCTGTACTGCATATTGCTTTGCGCAATCGCAGTAATACCCCGATTATGGTGGATGGGGAAGATGTGATGCCGCAAGTTAATGCAGTGCTGGCGAAAATGAAATCATTCAGTGAACGCATTATTGGGGGTGAGTGGAAAGGCTATACAGGCAAAGCCATTACAGATGTCGTCAATATTGGAATTGGTGGCTCTGATCTTGGCCCTTATATGGTGACAGAAGCATTGAAAGCATATAAAAATCACCTGAATATGCATTTTGTTTCCAATATTGACGGAACCCACATCACTGAAACATTAAAAATCTTGAATCCAGAAACAACCTTGTTCCTGATTGCTTCCAAGACTTTTACTACGCAAGAAACGATGACCAATGCACATTCTGCACGTCATTGGTTCCTGCAAAGTGCTGTTGATGAAACGTATGTTGCAAAACATTTTGCGGCATTATCAACCAACGAACAAGAAGTCAGCAAATTTGGTATTGATCCTCAAAACATGTTTGAGTTTTGGGATTGGGTCGGGGGACGTTATTCACTCTGGTCTGCAATTGGCTTATCCATCGCACTTTCCATTGGTTATGAAAATTTTGAACAATTGTTGAGCGGTGCTCATGCGATGGATAAACACTTTGAGCAAACCGCCTTTGAACAGAACATTCCTGTTTTGCTAGCACTGATCGGCATCTGGTACAACAATTTCTTTGGTGCGGAAACTGAAGCGATTCTGCCTTATGATCAATACATGCACCGTTTTGCTGCATACTTCCAACAAGGCAACATGGAATCGAATGGTAAGTACATCGATCGCAATGGCAATCCGGTGAATTACCAGACAGGGCCGATTATCTGGGGTGAACCGGGCACTAATGGTCAGCATGCTTTCTATCAGCTTATCCATCAGGGAACCAAGCTGATCCCTTGTGATTTTATTGCTCCAGCAGTTAGCCATAATCCAGTTAGCGATCATCATAGCAAACTACTATCGAATTTCTTTGCGCAAACTGAAGCGTTGGCATTTGGTAAAACGCAGGTTCAGGTGGAAGATGAATTTGCGCAAGCAGGAAAAAATGCTCAAGATGTGGCGAGTGTTGTGCCATTCAAAGTGTTTGAAGGGAACCGTCCAACCAACTCCATTTTATTGCGCGAAATTACGCCATTCAGTTTGGGCGCGTTAATTGCCATGTATGAGCATAAAATCTTTGCTCAAGGCGCAATTCTGAATATTTTCTCATTTGATCAATGGGGCGTAGAACTGGGTAAACAATTAGCGAACCGTATTCTGCCTGAACTGCACGATGCAGAAGTGGTAAATAGCCATGACAGCTCCACAAATGGTTTGATTAACCGATTCAAAGAATGGCGCTAATCTGAACCGTCATCTTATTTGATCTCTACTCCCCTCAATAAATATTGTTATTGGGGGGAGTTTTTTTATAATTTACATAATTTGTTATCAACTTTTTATTTTATTAGTCTGCAACATGATATCCTCACTCTCCATTCGTTGTGCTGTCGGGGAAATTGATATACCCCCGCAATGGGAAAATGACATGGCAGATGACACTATATTAACTTCAACACCCCACATATTAATTTCACCTTCTATTGACTGGTTATCGGCTGATGAGACCGACCTTCCCGAAGATATTTTAGATTGGCTGATGGAAGTAGGCTCAATGACGTGCCGCTTTGAACAATATTGTCAGCAGGTATCGGTTACCCCTTTTCGGGAGTGTTTTATCACAGCGGAAGAGTTAGGAGATGAAAGTAAGCACTTGCCTTTAAGTGAAAAATATTGGTTGCGTGAAATTGTTCTATATGGAGATAACATCCCTTGGTTGTTGGGGCGTACCGTTATTCCGACAGAAACACTGACTGGACCGGATAGGCAATTGGTTGATGTGGGGACAGCGCCGCTCGGACGCTATCTTTTTAGTGGTAATAATCTAACTCGAGATTATATTCAAATAGGTCGGCAGGAAGATCGTTGGGTACGACGTTCTTTACTGAGATTATCGGGTAAGCCATTGTTGCTCACGGAAGTTTTTCTGCCTGAATCACCTGTATATAAAATAAACAAAATAAAAAGGGAGAAATAGATTGGAGGCCAGCATGATGCAAAGTAAATGGCGTGCGTATTGTCGTTTAATGCGTATTGATAAACCCATTGGTGCGTTATTATTGTTATGGCCAACATATTGGGCATTGTGGATCGCCGCAAAAGGCATGCCGAATTTGCATGTATTGTTAGTCTTTACTATCGGTGTATTTTCCATGCGTGCTGCGGGATGTTGCATTAATGATTTTGCAGACCGAAAATTTGACGGGTATGTGGAGCGGACAAAATCTCGTCCTCTTCCTAGTGGCGACATCACTGAAAAAGAAAGCAAAATCTTGTTTGCCACACTGGTACTCATTTCTTTTGCGATGGTGCTGACACTGAATAAAATGACGATTGCACTGTCGGTCGTTGGTTTAGCATTGGCGTGGGCTTACCCTTTCGTCAAGCGTGTCAGCCATTTGCCACAAGTTGTACTGGGGGCCGCTTATGGCTGGTCAATTCCTATGGCATTTGCCGCAGTAAGTGAGTCCTTACCTTTAGAATGCTGGCTGTTATTTTTGGCTAATGTCATATGGTCTGTGATTTATGATACACAGTATGCCATGGTGGATCGTGATGATGACCTGAAAATCGGTGTGAAATCGACCGCTGTGCTCTTTGGACGCTTTGATAAATTGATTATTGGTATTCTGCAATTCATCATGCTGGGCCTTTTGGTTGTGGTTGGCAATATGGTGAATCTGGAAGGGATATATTATTGGACGATATTGTTGGCAACAGCACTATTCGTTTATCAACAAAAATTGATTGCAGATCGGGAAAGATCATCCTGCTTTCAGGCATTTATGAACAATAACTACGTCGGTTTAATTTTATTCCTCGGTATCTTTTTCAGCTATGTCTAGCATGATATACCTTTGATATAACGGGCGGATTACCGCCCGTTGATTTATTATTTTCCATGACCAGCTTAACGTCGTTATTGCTGCTCTTGTACTACCTGTGCAGGTTCATTTTGTTCTGGTGGCATGCTGACACTTTCAATCGTCAAACGAATTTCAGGTGACATCAGCTCACTTAATACATGATATAGTTCCTGAGCGCAGGTAGTAATTATGTCGCCGCTGTCTTGAATATAGCCTTCTTCGCGCAGCGTATTGACTGAGCTGGCAAAAACCGCCTTGTCAAAGAACTCTGGTGCATTGATACCATGTAGTACAGACAGACGTTGAGCTAACATCCGGCTCTCTTTTTCCAGTACACCACGGCTGATTTCAGGTGTGGCATTCAACAAAGAAAGCGTGATGGCATAACGTTGCAGCGTTTCTCTGATACCTGCCGCCAGTAATTGCAATGGGCGAATGCGTGCAGGATTCAGCACCAGCATTTCTTGCTCTTTGTTACAGATAAGGCATTGATGCGTCAGCTCATCAACCAGAGTACTGACGACATCAGAGAGCGTTTCTTTACTATAACGCATGAAAAGCTCTTGCTTGATCAGCGGATAAATCAACGCTACTTGTCTGAGCAACTCACTGCGACTAATGCGGCGGTGATGCATAACAATACTGGCAATTAGGGATGGCAGGATCAACAAGTGTTGGATATTGTTGCGATAATAAGTCATCAATACCGCGCTTTCACGTGGCAGGATAATAATATCCCCTAGACTATCTTTTTCGACCTCGAACTTATTCATCAGCAAAGCATGATCCAACAACTCTTCCGCTGTTTTGTTTGGCACCGTGATATCGTTAGTGTAAGGCACATTACGCAGTAATTGCAGATAGCAATCCAACTGCTCAATAAGCTGTTCGCGAGTAAGTGCTCTCTGGCGTGATGATAATAATGCCGTGGTGCATAAATTGATAGCATTGGCCGCAGCAGCATTATTGATATTGACCATAATATTGTCAGCCAGTTTACTGACTGTTGGAGCCAGCCATGTTGGACGCTGGGATTCGATTGGGTCAATGGAGTCACGCCATTCTGGAGCATGTTGGTTCAGGTATTGTATCAATGGGATCGGCTCACCAAAGTTCACGTAACCCTGCCCCAGATTACGTAATTTGCGCAGTCCCCGCACCATCTGGAAAAAACCTTCTTTTTCTTTGGTTGCACCACGCAGTTCTTTGGCATATGTCGCCACTTCCATCACATGTTCATATCCGATATAGATAGGCACAATAGTGATTGGTCGAGATTCTCCTCGAAGCATCGCTTGCAATGTCATAGAGAGAGTTCCGGTTTTTGGATCAAGCAAACGACCAGTGCGGGAGCGTCCCCCTTCGACAAAGTATTCAACCGAATAACCACGGGCAAACAGCTCACCGAGATATTCACGAAAGATGGTTGAATAGAGCTTATTGCCTTTAAACGTACGGCGGATGAAAAATGCGCCAAGACGACGGAATATCGGGCCGGCAGGCCAAAAATTCAGGTTAATTCCCGCGGCAATGTGCGGTGGAACCAGCCCTTGGTGATAGAGCACATAAGAGAGTAAAAGATAGTCCATATGGCTGCGGTGGCATGGTACATAAACCAGCTCATGGCCATCCTGCGCCAACTGGCGAACACGTTCGGCATTATGAACATTGATACCTTGATACAAACGGTTCCATGTCCAACTCAAAACTCGGTCGGTCAAGCGTACTGTTTCATAGGAGAAATCCGCAGCAACCTCTTCCAACATATTGATGGCATTCTGTTTTGCCTTTTCTGGAGAGATTTTTTTGCTGCGTGCTTCATCAGCAATCGCTTTTTCTATTGCCTTTGATGCCAGTAACTTATTGAACAGATCCTGTCTGGCAGGCAAGCGAGGCCCAACTGCCGCAAGACGTTGACGGGAGTAGTGTATCCGTGCAACACGGGCAAGTTTATTGGCGATGATATTATCCGTACCATGTTCGTCGGCCATACGGCGTAGAGACACAGGGGTGGAGAAACGCACGAAACTATCACGTCCAAGCCATAGGATTGCAAAAAACTTTTGCACGCCATTTAGTAAACGTAATTGCGGAGCTGTATTCCCTTCTTGCCCTTCGCGCCCTGGAGAACGACCAAACATGACAGAAACAGGCACCATCTGGATATTCAAATCAGGATTATTGCGATGCAAATCCAGGTAAGAATGGAAAATCTTTACAGATTCATATTTTGGAGCATAGCAACGGAACACACGGGGACCGTTATCGATAAAAACACAACTGGGAAGCTGTGTGTCACCAATTTCCAAAGGATTCAACGGATCCGGCAAATCTTGCGCCAGACATTGTTGACGCAAGGTCAATAAGTCTGTTTTTGAGTAGTACGGTAATACGTACAAAATGGGCCGAGTCGTATCAAGACGCAGCTCCGCAATGGGATCCGTAGGGATTAGTTTACTTTTTACTAATAATTTTAGTGGTAAATTCAATAACTTATAGTATATTTTACGCCAGCCTGACATAACTGCTTTAAGCCTCTTGTTAGCAACGCGTCGCAAGGATACCAGAAACAGATTTTGAGATCTGTGGAAATAAGACAATAATAAGAGCTAAAAGTTATATAAACATACAAATATTAAGTTCACTGAAGAAAGTTCTTATGGCAAATCAATCAACAGGTTTGATCCGCATCATTAAAGCGGCTGAGTATTCAGCGAAAGGAATTAAGGCGGCATGGCAGAATGAAGCGGCATTTCGGCAGGAAACAATTGCTGCCATACTTGCGATCATCATTGCATTTTCTTTAGATTTTGGCTTATTCGAGAGGCTCCTTCTCGTTGGCTCTGTTATGCTTGTAGTTATTGTCGAAATCCTCAACAGTGCTATAGAAGCGGTAGTGGATCGTATTGGCAGTGAATATCATGAATTATCGGGTCGGGCGAAAGATATGGGGTCTGCGGCAGTATTGCTTACCATACTTCTGGCGCTGTTTATCTGGGGAATGATCTTTTGGTCATATTTCATGCGTTGAGATGGTGTGTTTTTTCATCAAAGCACGTTATTTAGTTGCTTTTACATGCTGACAGGTTCCCAATTCGAATTTACCTGTATATACTCACAGTCGGACTGTATAAACAAACAGGGGGCGAAATGAAAGCATTAACTGCTAGGCAGCAGCAAGTTTATAACTTGGTGCGTGACCATATTTCGCAAACGGGTATGCCACCAACACGAGCTGAAATTGCAGCACGTCTTGGTTTTCGTTCACCTAACGCAGCAGAAGAGCATTTAAAAGCACTTGCGCGTAAAGGGGTGATAGAGATGATATCTGGTGCATCCAGAGGTATCCGTTTGCTTCTTGAGGAGGAAGATGAAGGTGCGGGATTGCCGCTGATCGGTCGTGTTGCTGCTGGGGAACCACTATTAGCTCAGGAACACATTGAAAGTCATTATAAGGTTGATCCTGAATTATTCAAACCAAGTGCTGATTTTCTGTTGCGTGTGAGTGGGATGTCTATGAAAGATATCGGCATTATGGACGGGGATTTACTGGCTGTGCATAAAACACAGGATGTTCATAATGGGCAAGTCATCGTGGCGCGTATCGAAGATGAAGTCACAGTAAAACGCTTCAAGCAAACAGGAAACAAAATCGAGTTGATTGCTGAGAATCCAGAATTTCAACCAATTGTTGTCGATTTAAGCGAGCAGAGTTTCACTATTGAAGGGTTGGCAGTAGGCGTTATTCGTAACGGGGACTGGGTCTGATTGTAAAAACAGATAATTGTACTTTGCCATTCTCTGGGGCGGTCATCTTCCCCAGTACCCGTTAAACTTGAGTTTAGCGGGTACATTGAAAAATATGTGATTATATTCAGTTATGACCGCCTTATTGCCTAATCCGGCATCAATCGTTCTTTTCTTATTTCTTTTTATTCTCTTCAACTGAATGATTGTGCTGGCATGTATCACGCTCCATGCAAGATTCAATCTCATAGCAGGAAGAACATATACCATGGACTTCTATCACGCTATTTCGCAAATGAAACCCTGTACCTTGAGCTAACTGCTGAATAGCGGACTCAATATCTTTTGCATCTTTCTCGGTTACTGCATTACAAACTTCACAGATAAACATAGCCGAAGTATGGCTGGGTTCTTCAAAATGATGACAAAGAACATAACTGTTTGTAGATTCTATTTTGTGAATAAAACCTTGTTCCAGTAGAAACTCCAATCCACGATAAACCGTTGGAGGCTTTGCTTGTGGTTCTACTTCACGCAATAAATCCAGTAAATCATAAGCGCTTATTGCACCAGGTTGCTCTGTAATTAAGCGAAGAATTTCAAGGCGTTGAGGTGTCAAACGAACCCCTCTTGACAGACAGATTGCTTCAGCCTGTGCCAGTAACTTTTTTTGATTGATAGTTTTCATTACACCTCTCACACCTACATGATGCTAATAACTTTAATGTTACCATTTTTTTGGAGTTGGGAGTGGAATCCATATAATGTTCAGTTCTCTTCTGGTATGTAATATACCTGTAAAGAAGAGTGGTTATCTTGCCATTATGAGACACTTGATTTACAAATACACGTTGATTGGAAATAAAAGTAATTCGTGGATAAGAACAATAAAATGGGCTAAAAAACGGAGAAAATAAAACTGGAAATATTGGATAATATCTGAAGGTTTGAGTTGGTTTATCATGATAATTATATTGGTAGTTAAAATCGTGATTTTTTTAAATATAGCATTCTAATTGTTTCGTTTGGAAAGGACAAAACTTCAGCATTAAAAACATTTGAAATACAGCTTACTTGATTAATGGATTAAAAATGAAAGAATTACTGCAAAACCACCCCAATAATAGAAGGTTTCCTGTTAATGGTTTTCGGATAATCAAAAATATCCTCAAGGAAAGAAAAGGAGTGGCATTCCTCAAGCCTATTCAGGCAGTTGGTTTAACCATTCTTTGGGTTGCAACACTTTTGCTGAGTGTATTATCGCTCGGAATAACGGTATTGATCTTTAATACCCCTAATATATCTTCAGAGGGGTATCTGCTCTGGGCTGGCTTGGTTGGTTTGAATTCACTTGGTATATATCTCTCCATTTGCAGTCTCCAACGCATCAAAAACCTTCCTATTATTGAACAAAAAAGCTATTACTCACAGGCAAAGTGTTCTGTTTTGTCGGAAGAAAAACGTCAGGCATTACGCTTGCATATCGTCAGCTGCTATTACGACGGATTTTGGACAGAAACATTAGAACATTACCCTTTGGAAAGCCGTGTTTCTCACGATAATTATCAATATCGTATTTTACCTCTGTCTGATGCAAAGCCTCATCAATCCGAAGTTTACAAAAGTTGGGGCATTCTTAATGAAAAAGATTATTGGGAAATATTGCATGAATTATGGGCAGGGATGCATTCAGAACGTTTTGCGGTTGATGCGGTTTTTACCGATGGAGAAATGTTCAAGGTGCTTGGTAGTTTGATTGAAGAACAGCCTGAATATGTACAGCAATGTTCTCGTTCAATTGATGGACGTCCTCCCGCTTTACTTTGGGGATTTGATCTTTGGCGAGCAATTGTACTGAGTCGAAACTGTTTTTCTGCCGGTTATATCAGTGAAGAAACAGCGTGGAAAAATATACTTAAAACAGCCGATTATGTTTATGAAATTTTTGGCAGTTTTGATGAATTCCACACAAATTACCGACTAGGAAATGCTTATTGGAGTCGTGATTTTGACACTGTGAAAGAGCGCCTGAAAGAATTTTTGTTTTACAAAGAACATTGTGACTGGCCGATAGCCCAATTACCTTGGTTAAATGCGAAAGGCATTTTTATAGAACAATATATGAAAGACGGTTTTGCTGATGTAGTTAATTCCATATTGCGAGATCAAATGGAAGATTCACTCGATGATGAAATAATGGATGAGGATAGTAGCCATACTGAAATTCGAGTTTTGCACTAATACCCTACAGGGATAGGAATTTACACTATATAGTAAAAGGAAAAACATGATTAATCATGCTTTCACCGTTCGAGACAAATTGACTGAAAGCGAAACTGTCATGAGCTAAATAGCGAATAATACATGTGAATAGGCTATGTTAGGTGATTTTCCTCAAGCCATTGATGATGCAATTTTAAGTAGTAGTGCAACGCACCAAAATCAAATGATACAACGTCTCTCTGACTCAGAAAAAACGCGCCAATTTGCACTGGTAATTTTTGATATGTTGAGTGGGTATAAGGGAACTTAAGTGGCAATATATGAGTTAACACAAGATACGCTAGTAAAAGTTGAGATGACTTCATTTGAAACGGAGAAACTGAAGGAGCGACAAGATATTCAGCGTCTTTTAAAATCACAAATTGAAGCCATTAGCCCTGACACGTTAGTGATCGCAGAAGAATATAGTCATTTTGTTGGTTCCAATCGTCGTCTTGACTTACTTGGTATTGATAAGTCCGCCAATCTCGTCGTTATAGAACTTAAGCGGGATGATGATGGTGGTCACATGGAACTTCAGGCGATTCGTTACGCAGCTATGGTTTCGAATCTAACTTGGGAACAGGCCGTTAGTGCCTATAAGGAATTTTTGAGTCAAGCAAGACAGGATATTGATGCTGAAAGCTCGATGTTAGATTTTTTGGCATGGGATTCTCCACAAAAAGATAATTTTGCTAAAGAGACACGCATTGTTTTAGCTGCTCGTAACTTTTCTAAAGAGATTACGACATCGGTTTTGTGGATGAATGATATAGGAATGGACATAACTTGTGTTCGCCTGCAACCTTTTCGAGTAAGCGAAAAACTTTTATTGAATATTGAGCAAATTATCCCGCTTCCTGAAGAGATGGATTACCAGATAGAGGTACGTTCCAAAAAGCGAGAAAAAAGAGCTGCTCGTAATAGTGAAAAAAATCACTCATCACTTAATCTGTATGTCAATGGGAAACTTTATCGGCAAGGATTTCATAAGTCAGACATTGGTTTTTATACAATTAAAGCACTTGAGGATCATAAACTAATTGATGAATCTGGTTTTCATTATCTCCGAAATAATAAAACTTGTTCGTTTCAGTTACTGAAAAAATATGAAGAAATTAAAGGAGTTGGAGATAAATACAAAAAGTATCGTACTCAGTTAGAACCTGAGTTTGGCTATCAAGGTGAAGGATACTACATTGCTCGAAATTGGAGCTTTTCTAGTACAAACCGATTTATCAATGAAGTTCAAGAGAAATTCTCAGCACTGTGCTTTGAGTGGGACTAATACAAATATTCAGTTTTGGTTGAGTTTGAAGCGATCCTTCTCGCTCTGTATAATCGCCCGCCTTGGATAATTTGGGGGAGTTTGTATTCCCCCTGAGTATTTCCTAATGGCTGAATAAGCCGAAATAGACCAGAATATAAAGCGACGATATCGGCGCTATCTTTTTGATTTTTAAATGAGGTTTGTGATATGCACCCATCATCTCGCTTCTCCGTTGCCCCCATGTTAGATTGGACGGATCGTCATTGCCGTTACTTCCATCGCTTATTAAGCAAGGAAGCTCTGCTTTACACGGAAATGGTCACAACGGGCGCGATTATTCATGGCAAAGGGGATTATCTGGCCTATAACGAACAAGAACATCCATTGGCATTACAATTGGGTGGCAGCGATCCTGAAGCCTTGGCGCAGTGTGCGAAGATTGCGCAGGAACGGGGTTACGATGAAATCAATTTGAATGTTGGTTGCCCTTCTGATCGCGTGCAAAACGGTCGCTTTGGTGCTTGCCTGATGGGAGAAGCGACGCTGGTAGCCGATTGTGTTAAGGCGATGCAGGATGTAGTGGATATTCCGGTTACCGTCAAAACCCGTATCGGAATTGATGAACAGGATAGCTACGAGTTTCTGTGTGATTTCATTGATACTGTCGTAAAAAACAGCGATTGCGATAATTTTGTTATTCATGCGCGCAAAGCATGGTTGTCTGGTTTAAGCCCAAAAGAAAACCGCGAAATTCCGCCTTTGGATTACCCACGAGTTTATCAATTAAAGAAAGATTTTCCGCAACTGACGCTTTCTCTTAACGGTGGTATTAAATCACTGGAAGAAGCAAAGCAGCATTTACAATATGTTGATGGTGTGATGATTGGTCGGGAGGCTTACCAAAACCCATCGATTCTGGCACGTGTGGATTGTGAGTTGTTTGACCAAACAGTTCCTGTGACCAATACGGTTGATGCGGTTAAGTCGCTTTATCCTTATATTGAACAGGAATTGTCTCAAGGTACTTATTTAGGTCATATCACCCGCCATATCTTGGGAATTTTTCAGGGGATTCCCGGTGCACGCCAATGGCGTCGCCATTTGAGTGAAAATGCCCATAAGCAGGGTGCTGATATTATGGTTGTTGAAAAAGCACTGGAAATGGTAACTGAGCGGGTATAGCCCGCTCAGAGAATAGAATTTCAGGACAATAGATATTACGGGATCAATAAGCTGGAACCGTGGGTTGCACGGCTTTCCAGTGTCCGGTGTGCTCTTATTGCTTCGCTCAATGGGAACTTCTGGCTTTCTGGAACATCTACATTGATTTTGCCGCTGGCAATGAAATCAAAGAGTACTTTGCTGGCTTCATTCAATTCATCACGGGTAGTGATATAACCAGACAGAGAAGGACGAGTGAGAAACAGTGAGCCTTTCTGATTGAGGATCCCTAAGTTTATCCCTGTTACAGGCCCTGAAGCATTACCAAAGCTGACCATCAGTCCCCTAGGGTTCAGGCAGTCGAGAGAATCCAGCCACGTTGCTTGACCAACGGAATCGTAAACCACATCTACTTTTTTACCGTCAGTGATATCCAAAACACGCTCTACGATATTCTCGCGATTATAATTGATGGTCTGCCATGCCCCGGCTGCTTTGGCAAGATTGGCTTTTTCATCTGAGCCAACCGTCCCAATCAATTTTGCTCCCAATGCTTTTGCCCATTGGCACGCAATCAAACCAACACCACCAGCCGCTGCATGAAATAGGAAAGATTCCCCTGTTTGGATCTTGTGGGTTTGGTGGAAAAGATAATAGACAGTCAGGCCTTTCAAGAATGATGCGGCGGCTTGTTCGAATGATATAGCATCTGGAAGTATGGTTAATTTGTTTTCTTGTACATTGTGTATTTCACTATAAGCGCCAGAAGCAGATAGGGCATAAACCACACGATCCCCGACCTTAGTGGATGTTACACCTGACCCAATTTTAGTGACGATACCTGCCGCTTCTGTTCCCAGCCCACTGGGTAGATTAGCTGGTGGATATAACCCGCTACGTATGTAGGTATCAATATAATTAATACCAATGGCCTTATTTTCAATTTGTACTTCATCAGCTGTAGGATAAACAGGCGTAAATTCACAATATCGGAGTACTTCTGGGCCGCCAGTGGCGGAAAATTCAATACGTTTTGCCATGGTAACTCTCTCATTATGTTAAAAATATTGGAAACAGCCCCGCACTTTTGCATTGCAATTGATACAAACTGCGTTAATGTGTCCGAAATCATTACAGACTATATATAATTACTCAAGGCTGTTTTCATGGCGTATACTTATGCGCTATTTCGTTTTTTGTTTAGTGGATTAATGCGGTATACATGGCTGGGAAAAAACCAACTAACAACAGTATGGCTGAACCAAAAGATCGCCAAGTGGAAGGGCTGAAACTTCCACCACACTCTTTGGAAGCAGAGCAATCCGTGTTAGGCGGTTTGATGCTGGATAATGAACGTTGGGATAATGTATCCGAGCGGGTTACCAGCAATGACTTTTTCAGCCGACCACACAGGCGTATTTTCTCTGAAATGCAGCGTTTGCTCGAAAGGAGCAAACCTATCGACCTGATCACGTTATCTGAATCTCTCGAACAGAATGGCGATCTCGATAATGTCGGCGGGTTCGCCTATCTTGCTGAGTTGTCAAAAAACACTCCAAGTGCAGCGAATATCAACGCTTATGCTGATATCGTCCGCGAGCGTGCGGTAGTACGCGATATGATCGCAGTGGCAAATGAAATTGCAGATGCAGGCTATGATCCACAAGGCCGAACCAGCGAAGAACTCTTGGATTTGGCAGAATCACGTGTATTCCAGATCGCAGAAAATCGGGCGAATAAAGATGAAGGCCCGAAAAGTATAGAGCAGATCCTGGAAGAAACCGTTGAGCGAATTGAGATGCTCTATCAGCGCCCACATGATGGCGTGACAGGGGTTTCTACGGGCTACCAAGATCTGGATAAGAAGACTGCCGGCTTGCAGAAATCAGATTTAATTATTGTGGCGGCGCGTCCTTCAATGGGTAAAACGACTTTTGCGATGAATCTGTGTGAAAACGCAGCGATGATGCAGGATAAGCCAGTTTTGATTTTCAGCCTTGAGATGCCCGGCAATCAGATCATGATGCGTATGCTGGCATCCCTGTCCCGTGTAGACCAAACACGTATTCGTACCGGCCAGCTTGATGATGAGGATTGGGCGCGAATTTCCAGCACCATGGGGATTTTGCTGGAAAAACGCAATATGTATATTGATGACTCATCCGGTCTGACACCAACAGAAGTGCGCTCCCGTGCGCGGCGGGTTTTCCGCGAACACGGCGGGCTTAGCCTGATTATGATCGATTATCTGCAATTGATGCGGGTACCTTCTTTATCTGACAACAGAACGCTGGAGATTGCGGAAATATCCCGCTCACTGAAAGCATTGGCGAAAGAGCTTCAAGTGCCGGTTGTCGCACTCTCCCAGCTAAACCGTAGCTTGGAACAACGAGCTGATAAGCGGCCGGTTAACTCCGATCTGCGTGAATCAGGCTCTATTGAACAGGATGCTGACTTGATCATGTTTATCTATCGTGACGAGGTTTATCACGACAGCAGTGAACTGAAAGGTGTGGCAGAAATCATCCTTGGTAAACAGCGTAACGGCCCTATCGGTACAGTAAGGCTGACGTTTAATGGCCAATGGTCACGATTTGATAATTATGCTGGGCCAAGTTATAGCGACGAATAAATCTAAGAGTCTATTGCTGATGCTCAAACAGCTTGAATAATCAACATCAAAGATAGTCTGTTATTTATCAAACCTGAGCGAAAAATTATAAAAAGGGGATGAAATGAAAGCGGCAACTGCTGTTATCGACCGCCGTGCTCTGCGACACAACTTGCAACAAGTTAGAGTACAGGCTCCTGACAGTAAACTGATTGCAGTTGTGAAAGCAAACGCCTATGGACATGGTTTATTAGAAACTGCGTACACAATGGAAGATGCTGATTGTTTCGGTGTCGCTCGAATTGGGGAAGCGCTTGCCCTGCGTAGTGGTGGGATCGTCAAACCAATCTTGCTATTGGAAGGTTTTTTTGAAGCGGCGGATCTACCCGTACTGGTCGTCAATCATATTGAAACCGTGGTGCATTGCATTGAGCAGCTTGAAGCATTGGAACAAGCGGATTTGTCCCACCCAGTTAAAGTATGGATGAAACTCGATACTGGTATGCATCGTCTGGGGGTTAGGATTGATGAGGCTGAAGCATTTTATCAACGCCTGAGTCGCTGCCATAATGTTGAACAACCCGTTAATATAGTCAGCCATTTTAGCCGTGCAGATGAACCTACGGTTGATACGACTGAGCAACAAATTGATCGCTTTATGGCATTTATTGCAGATAAAGCTGGCGAAAAATCCATCGCTGCATCGGGAGGGGTTTTATTGTGGCCGCAGGCACATCTGGATTGGGTTCGTCCCGGCATTATGATGTATGGTGCTTCGCCAACAGCGGATAAAACGGCTGCTGACTTCAATTTAAGCCCTGCTATGACCCTGAAATCCAGCTTAATTGCAGTACGTAAGCATAAAGCAGGGGAGTCAGTAGGATACGGCGGTACATGGAGCAGTGAACGTGATACCTGCATTGGTGTCGTGGCGATGGGGTATGGTGATGGTTATCCCCGAAGTGCACCTGCCGGTACACCTGTATTTATCAATGGTCGGGAAGTGCCGCTGGTTGGCCGCGTGTCTATGGATATGATTACTGTAGATCTGGGGCCAATATGTCAGGATAAAGTGGGGGATGAAGTTATCCTTTGGGGCAATGTCCTGCCGGTTGAAAGAATTGCGGAACATTCAGGGATCAGCGCTTACGAGCTGATTACGAAACTGACCTCACGCGTTGCAATGGAATATCTAGACGAATAATCCAGTAAGTTATATTGTTTGCTATTGAATTTTTTATAAACTCGGTAGCAGGGAGTATAACGTAGTGTTCCAGAATGTTGATGCGTATGCAGGCGATCCTATCCTGTCGTTGATGGAAGCATTTAAAAACGATCCCCGTGCAGAAAAAATTAATCTGAGCATCGGGCTGTATTACGATGAGCAGGGTATAACCCCAAAATTGCAGGCTGTTGCTGTCGCTGAAGAACAAATGAGCGCTTTGCCACAGTCTGCTTCCCTTTATCTTCCAATGGAAGGATTGCTTGCCTATCGTGTGGCAATTCAGGAATTGCTATTCGGTAAAGAGCATCCATTGTTAAACCAGAAGCGCATTGCAACTATTCAAACAGTGGGTGGCTCAGGCGCATTGAAAATAGGAGCAGATTTCTTACACCGTTATTTCCCTGACTCTGAAGTATGGTGCAGTGATCCAACTTGGGAAAACCATGCTGCTATTTTTGCCGGATCAGGCGTCAAGGTGAACTATTACCCTTATTTTGATGACAAAACTAAAGGGGTAAAATTTGACGAAATGCTGGCAACATTTAAGCAACTACCTGCAAAAAGTATTATTTTAATGCATCCTTGCTGCCATAACCCAACAGGCTCCGATCTCAGCAGTGATCAATGGGATCTTGTGGTT
Organism: Xenorhabdus vietnamensis; assembly: GCF_002127535.1. Classification (GTDB taxonomy): domain Bacteria; phylum Pseudomonadota; class Gammaproteobacteria; order Enterobacterales; family Enterobacteriaceae; genus Xenorhabdus; species Xenorhabdus vietnamensis. Next base: position 60,897 of record NZ_MUBJ01000020.1, on the reverse strand, counting down.
CAAGTTGCTAAAGAGCGGGAATTACTCCCTTTCCTTGATATTGCTTATCAGGGTTTTGCCGATGGCATGGAAGAAGATGCTTATGCGATCCGTGCAATGGCTAATGCGGATCTACCTTGTCTGGTCAGTAACTCATTCTCGAAAATCTTCTCACTGTATGGTGAGCGGGTCGGTGGATTATCAATTATCTGTGACGATGCAAAATCGGCTGAATGCGTTTTGGGACAATTGAAAGCAGGAGTACGCCGTATTTACTCCAGCCCTCCAAATTTTGGGGCACAAGTTGTTGCCAGGGTATTGAGTAATACAGAATTAAAGAGCCAATGGCTGGAGGAAGTAGAACGGATGCGTTTGCGTATTCTGGAAATGCGAACAGTATTGGTAAATGCATTGAAAAAAGCTCTGCCTGAGAAAAACTTTGACCATTTACTGAAACAGCGCGGCATGTTCAGTTATACCGGATTTAGTCAGGAACAAGTTGATAGATTGCGTGAAGAATTTAGTGTTTATTTGGTAGGTTCTGGCCGCGTTTGTATGGCTGGTGTGAATCATCATAACGTACAGCGCATTGCAGAGACGTTTGCAGCTGTGAGTTAGTGATTTTATATTACTGGTAGAATTTCAAGTTGTGGCCAATAAAGCTGCGACTTGAAAGTGTTGTTTCAAATAAGTATTGTCTCAAATAAGTACTGTTTCAAATTAGAGGATTTTTATAGGGTATTTGTGATTGGAATTTATTCGCTCTGTTAATCTATAACTTCTTCATATATAGTGGTCATCTTAATTAAAAAAACTTTTCACGTTCATATTAAATCCAATCAAATAGTTAACTTAATCCTTTTTTATAAAAGAATTAACTAAATGGAAATAAAGAAAATGTAATACCAACTCTTGAGCTCTTTCATCGGTTATTCAGATGAACATTAGTCTTTAAAGGCGCAATCGCGTTTTTATTGGGATAATTATCATAAGAGTTAAAGCATTATGGATATGCAATCAAGAAAGTATGGTAGAACGTTCCATTATCCGTTCTCGCCAGGCACGACCAGTGACGATCGTATTAATCATCATTGGTGGCACGATATGAAAAAAATCAAGCAGCTTATTCATACCGAAAAGTTGGACGGTGAGAATAACTGTTTGAGTCGCTATGGTGTATTTGCCCGTTCACATGCTGCACCAACGCAATCGGCATGGACTCAACAAATTCGTCAGCGTTGGCAATTGCTCAAAGGTGATTTAGGCGATATCGAGATCTTTGGTGAAAATCTTTATGCCATTCACTCCATTGAATATTTTCATATTGAAGAATATTTCTTTGTGTTTGCAGTGCGAATTAAAGATTGTTGGCTCAGTTGGGAAGAGGTCAAATTTTATGCCGCATTATTTGATTTTCCGACAGTCCCTGAAATAAAGATTCCTGAAACATGGAATGAATCCTCATTTATGCAAAATATTACTGAAACGGCAAGGCAGGGAAGTTCCTTTGCTTCTTGGGACAAACAGACCAAACAGCCGTGCTCAATGGAAGGCATTGTTAGCCGGGATGCAGGAGAATATTTGGTGACTGATTTTCCGCATCATGTTTTTAAATATGTGCGAAAAAACCATGTCAAAACGGATATGCATTGGAAACGTCATTGGCAAAGAGCACCTTTATATTTCGAACGCTTTTCTGGTTCAAATAAAAGCCTTTTTGGTTCAAATAAAAACAGGGCAAAAGGAGAAAGGGAATGAGTTGGGTATTCAGCTACAATAAGTCATGGGATTATTTATCCTCAACTTTCTCTTTTATCGCTGATATGGATGGAGTTCAACAAGATCCTATTTATCATGCAGAAGGTGATGTTGCGATCCACACTCAAATGGTATTAGCTGAGTTAGAGCAATTGCCCGAATATTCATTATTGGCTAAAGAAGAACAGGAAATTCTTTGGACGGCGGCATTGTTGCATGATGTAGAGAAACGTAGTACGACACAGGTAGATTGGGATGGGCGCATTATTTCTCCGGGGCATGCCCGTAAAGGAGAATTAACAGCCAGAACAATTCTGTTTCAGCAAATACCAACACCATTTGCAATACGGGAACAGATTGCCGCGCTTGTGCGTTTCCACGGCTTACCATTGTGGTTAATGGAAAAGCCCAGTCCACAAAAAGCACTATTGGCAGCATCATTACGTGTCGATACTTATTTGCTGACTTTACTGGCAAAAGCTGATGTATTGGGGCGTGTATGTCATGATGCACAGGAACTATTGGGGCGTATTGAACTATTTGAACTTTATTGCCGTGAACAAAATTGCTGGCGGGAACCGAGGATATTCTCGTCTGGCGAAGCCCGTTTCCATTACTTTTTTACGGATAGCGAACAGCCAGATTATCAGCCTTATGATAACTATGGCAGTCAGGTAACCTTATTGTGTGGATTGCCGGGCATGGGTAAAGACCATTTTATCCAATTGCATGGCGAAGGAATGCCCGTGATTAGTTTGGATGCGATACGTCGTGAGCATCAAATTAGCCCGGCAGATAAAGATGCTAATGGTTGGGTTGTTCAGCAGGCAAAGCAGCAAGCCAGAGAGAAAATGCGCAGCGGGCAAAATTTCATTTGGAATGCCACTAATCTGACAAGGCAGATGCGTCAGCAACTCATCAAATTATTTGTGAGTTATGATGCCAGGGTTAGGGTTATTTACATTGAACAAGACTATAAGTGCTGGCGTCAGCAGAACAGTAATCGCCAATATGCTGTACCGGATAAAGTGATGGATCGGATGCTTGGCAAGCTGGAGGTTCCGACCCCGGAAGAAGCACATGAAGTTTGCTATTTTATTGATTCGGAGCTGTTGAAGCGATAATTGCAGAATATATTTCCGGTGATTTCTCAGGCAAGAGTCTGGCTGAAAAGATTTTATTGGAAAAGATAGAAGGCTGCCGGGATTGTGTAGCCTTCTATTTTAATGATTTCAGTGTAAAAGGATTACTTTTTTAGTAACTGATAGAACGTTGGGTTGTCATCGCATTGTCCACTGCCACATTCCAATATGGTAGAAACCAGATTGGCCGCAATTAAAAATGCGAACAAGCCCATAACAATTTTGCCTAATGCTGGTGGTGTGTATTTTGCCGAATCAGTATTACCTGCTTTCAGAGGCATAATAACCGCGATAGCAATGATGGTCAGAATCGACATAACTGCAGCCCAGGTATAAAAATGCAGGCCGAAGAAAGTTGAGCCATATCCCGTATCTCCCGGCAGGATATGGAGAGAAACTTGACGCATGGCAACGAAACCAGTCACAATACAGCCGAGTAATGAGAGGCTGTAATGGGTATTTTTTATACCGAAATAAATATTAAACAAAAAGCCGAAACCAATCATGATGATGCCTACACGCTGCAATAAACATAATGGGCAGGGAAGTTCAAAACGCGCCAATTGATAATAAAACGCGACTATCAAAATTACACTAATACCGAACAGGCCCAAGATATTTAAGGCCATTGCGAGGTTAACATTACGCGATGCTGACATTGTATTATTCATTACGGCCTCCGATTAGAAAGAAAGGTTTAATGCATCAGTTGCATGATATTTAAACCAAAATACCGTGATGATGAATAAAGCAAACCAAAGCGTATATGTCAGTTTTTTCTTGCCGATAATAACAGTGACGATTATAACTAGCGCAATTAAGAACGGTAAAAACATATACATGTTTAATCTCCATTATAAATTTAAAGCATATGTTATGCCATTATGGCATTAATGCGTTGGCAATGTGATCATTAATAATATTAGAACAACAATACAATCCTGATTTACGAAAGTTTGTTTCATGCAAAATGAGCGTAAGAAAAGGCTTTTTTACACATATGAAGGTGAATATTGGTTAACAATTAGATAGAAAATGAATAAAAAAAGCCCCACAAAGTGGGGAATATTGTAGATGATTAAGTTGCAAAATTAGTAAATTAATCTTTATCAAGTATTGGTTTTAAAAAACGAGCTGTGTGAGATTTCTCGCACTGAGCCACTTCCTCTGGCGTTCCTGATACCAATATCTCACCGCCGCCGCTTCCGCCTTCAGGGCCGAGATCGACAATCCAGTCAGCCGTTTTGATAACATCCAGATTATGTTCGATGACGACAATGGTATTCCCTTGATCTCGCAGTTGATGCAAAACGGACAGTAATTGCTGAATATCGGCAAAATGCAGACCAGTTGTTGGCTCGTCAAGAATATACAATGTCTGGCCTGTACCTCGTTTGGATAACTCTCGCGCCAGTTTTACCCGTTGTGCTTCCCCACCTGAAAGTGTCGTAGCGGATTGCCCCAAACGAATATAGGAGAGACCAACATCTATCAAAGTTTGTAGCTTACGTGCGAGGGCTGGAACTGTATCGAAAAACTCACGGGCCTCTTCGATGGTCATATTCAGCACTTCATTAATATTTTTTCCTTTATATTTGATTTCCAACGTTTCACGGTTGTAACGTTTACTTTTGCATTGATCGCAAGGCACATAAACATCAGGCAAGAAGTGCATCTCAACTTTAATTACGCCATCGCCCTGACAGGCTTCGCAGCGCCCGCCTTTAACATTGAAACTGAAACGCCCCAGTGTATAACCACGGGTTCGGGATTCAGGAACGCCGGAAAATAATTCCCTTACAGGCGTGAATACGCCAGTATAAGTGGCAGGATTCGAGCGAGGAGTTCTGCCGATCGGACTTTGGTCGATATCTATCACCTTATCAAAATGCTCAATGCCTTGGATATCGACATAAGGTGCAGGATTAATATTTGTTGCCCCATTTAACTGACGCTGTGCAATAGGGAACAATGTATCGTTGATCAATGTTGATTTGCCGGAGCCAGAAACACCAGTGATACAAGTAAACAGGCCTACAGGCAGTTTTAATGTTACTTTTTTCAGGTTATTGCCTTTTGCGCCAATCAATTTCAGCATTTTGTCTAGATTGGCTGGTACACGTTGCTCTGGAATAGCAATTTTACGTTCACCACTCAGGTATTTTCCTGTGAGGGATTTTGGGTTTCCCATGATATCGACGACAGTTCCCTCGGCAACAATCTCGCCACCATGCACGCCAGCACCCGGCCCGATATCAATAATATGGTCAGCCGCACGAATGGCATCTTCATCATGTTCGACCACGATAACGGTATTGCCTAAATTGCGCAGATGCAGCAACGTTTCCAGCAAACGCTCATTATCCCGTTGATGCAGGCCAATGGAGGGTTCATCCAGCACATACATCACACCAACAAGGCCTGCTCCAATCTGGCTCGCCAAACGGATACGCTGGGCTTCCCCGCCTGAAAGAGTTTCTGCTGAACGAGAAAGAGTCAGATAGTTCAGTCCAACATTAACCAAGAAATTCAGTCGATCGCGGATCTCTTTCAGGACTTTTTCGGCAATTTTGGCCCGTTGTCCACTCAATTTGATATTTTGGAAAAACTCCATCGCATGACCGATACTGAAATCCGAAATTTGCGGTAGCGTGGTATTTTCGATAAAGACATAACGAGCTTCTTTACGCAATCGTGTTCCGCCGCAAGAAATACAAGATCGATTGCTGATACATTTTGCTAATTCTTCCCGTACTGCGATGGATTCCGTCTCTTTATAGCGACGTTCCATATTATGCAAAATGCCTTCGAACGGATGGTGACGAACGGTCACATCGCCACGGTCATTGATGTATTTGAACTCGATGGACTCTTTGTCTGAGCCGTATAGAACCACTTTTTGAATGGCCGGGCTCAGTTGATTAAACGGTGCTTCAATATCGAATTTGTAGTGTGCAGCCAGCGAACTCAACATCTGGAAGTAATAGAAATTACGGCGATCCCAATTTCGGATTGCACCGCCTGCAAGGGAAATATATTCATTCTGAATAACACGCTCAGGATCGAAAAATTGCTGAATACCTAAACCATCACAAGTTGGACAGGCACCTGCGGGATTGTTGAAGGAAAACAGGCGTGGCTCCAGTTCGCTCATACTATAGCCACATACCGAACAGGCAAAATTGGCGGAGAAGACCAGCTCTTCTGCCTGAGTATCATCCATATTGGCAATGACAGCAGTACCACCGGAAAGCTCTAACGCGGTTTCGAATGATTCTGCTAATCGTTGGGCGAGGTCGGCACGTACTTTGAAACGGTCGATGACGACTTCAATGGTGTGTTTTTTTTGTAATTCGAGTTTTGGTGGATCGGAAAGATCACACACTTCACCATCAATACGAGCGCGGATATAGCCCTGTGCAGCGAGATTATCCAGCAATTTGGTATGCTCGCCTTTACGTTCTTTGACGACAGGAGCCAGTAGCATCAGGCGCTGGCCTTCCGGTAATTCCAAAACGTTATCTACCATCTGGCTGACCGTTTGTGCCGCCAGTGTGATATCGTGCTCAGGGCAGCGCGGCTCTCCCACTCGTGCAAATAACAGACGAAGGTAATCGTGGATTTCAGTTATTGTACCGACCGTAGATCGCGGATTGTGGGAAGTAGACTTTTGTTCAATGGAAATGGCCGGGGATAGCCCCTCAATATGATCGACATCCGGTTTTTCCATCAGTGACAAAAACTGGCGTGCATATGCAGAGAGTGATTCAACATAGCGACGTTGACCCTCTGCATACAAGGTATCGAAAGCCAGAGATGATTTACCGGAACCTGATAGCCCAGTAATGACTATCAGCTTGTCGCGGGGAATTATTAAATTAATATTCTTGAGATTATGGGTGCGGGCGCCCCGAACTTCGATGTTATCCATATACCACTTCCCAGATTATTGATAGTGCAAAGCTCTATTAATAGTGCAAAACTCATAAACGCGTCATTATTGCACAAACATTGCTGAATGGATATACAGTATTCAATGGGGAATTATGCTGTAGCCATGACAATGTAAAGTACGATGAGCTTCGCAAAGTATAATATAACGGCTCTATGTTTAAACTTAGTCCTCGCATGGTAGACTACTTCGCTTATAATTAGAGAATTCCGTTTTTTAGCAAAAATTCATTTCATCAGGAGTATTCCCAATGGCCAGCAGAGGCGTAAACAAAGTTATTTTAGTAGGTAATTTGGGGCAGGACCCGGAAGTTCGCTATATGCCGAACGGCGGTGCAGTCGCCAACATTACTCTGGCAACGTCTGAGAGCTGGCGCGATAAGCAAACCGGTGAGATGAGAGAGAAAACTGAATGGCACAGGGTTGTGATATTCGGCAAATTGGCAGAAGTCGCCGGAGAGTACCTGCGTAAAGGTTCTCAGGTTTATATCGAAGGTTCTTTGCAGACTCGTAAATGGCAGGATCAGAGCGGTCAAGACCGTTACTCCACTGAAATCGTGGTAAATGTTGGTGGCACCATGCAGATGCTGGGCGGCCGCGGTGGTGCAGCCAACCAGGATGCACCAGCACAAGGCGGTTGGGGACAACCACAGCAGCCACAACAAGCATCTCAGCAATTCAGCGGCGGCGCTCCATCTCGCCCGGCACAGTCTCCTGCACCACAGAGTAATGAGCCACCAATGGATTTCGATGATGATATTCCGTTTTAGACCATGTTTAATCTAAAACTGTAAAGATAAGTGGCAAAATAAACCATAACCCAGCATTCTAGCTGGGTTTTTTGGTAGTTATGTTGGCCTGTTTTACTCAGTCTTTCGAGACGTCGAGGGTAAAAACATCAATGAGTCCTTTCAACTCTGTGGTTTCAGGTAAGAGAAGTTAAATGCGCGCACGAATCAAAAAGTGCGTTTTGCCTCTAATTCTTTATCATTAGTTTTGTTAGACCAATTAGTTAGAATTTCTTCGCAGTGCTGTGTAATAAGTGCTTATAATATCTTGCGTTTTTTATTTGAGTCACCTTTTGGTATGTTTTTTAATCAAAAGATGTATATAATGCATCCTATAAAAATCATAATTGACGATAATATCAATGTTATTGGTTTATTGATGCTGATCTAAAATTATAAACTCAACATAATTCTCTATCACAAATAAATGATTAACCTTATCAATATGTGGTTAACAGTAGACGTATAGTTAAAAATAGATGTAATGAGAAAATCTACAAAAGAGTGAAATGATCGGAATACTGTAAGGTAATGACATGTTTCTTTACTAGCTATCTATTGCTTACATATAAGGTTATTACTTTGGGGTGTTTGGAGATTTGAAGTATAGAATAATTGCATTTATTTATTTTTTGAGAGGTTTGTCCCTTAATTTCATAGGGATACCATAATAATATTATTAAGTTTTGTAATACTAAAAGTATAAGTGTTGATTGTCAGTAGGTTTTATAGATTTGGAGAAGAAAACATTACTCTCAATAGGGGGAATTATAAGATTTCTTGTGAATGCTATTGGTTAATAATTATCACAATAGAAGAAATAGATTAAGATAATGATCTTTACTTTGTAGTACATCTTAACAAAATATCTTAAATTATTTTAAAAAATAAATATACTGATGGTTTTATATTTTCCGAGATTGAGTGTAATATTAAAAAAAATTAATGCATGAGTATCTGAAAGCGTATGTGGCAGATTAGACTAAACGAAGAACGATTTTTCATTGCCGAACGATTCAAGTAAAGTTTATCAAACATTGGTAGTAGGTTGAAAAATAAGTGAATCGAAAAGCATAACCCTAAACAGATTTGTCCCAATTTGTTGACTTCCCATTTCTTTGCTAAGAACGCCTTAGAAGTGACTCAGAAAATAGATAGTGGATAAAGTAAGCATAAGAAATTATGAAATTAATAATTAAGTATTTATCATTATTAGAACAAAGGATTAATAAAATAGCTGGTGGTGGAATTATAGGCGTAAATTAACAAGGTGATCATGAGGTTATTATTTAATAAATGGATTTTATGATGAGTGATTAATTAATTGAATTTAAAAAATTCAGTGTTTAATACATTGAGTAAATAATTTAATTAAATATGGATTTATTTACTGCCAGAATAACGCAGTTGTATTTATTTATATAAAATTGAGAGTCATTATGTGGTTTGGTGATGTGATTATTTATCGTATGAATAAAATTTTATTGCATTCTGAAAATGCGTGTTAATTATAACTATTAACATAATGAATCTATTTTTTATTGTAATAGTTAATGATTTTTTTATTAAAAGTGGATGAAATATATAGTATGACAATGAGTATTGCGAAAAATTTAGTTAAGTTACTTGAGGATTGTCAGGTTAAAGCAGCGTTTGGTGTTTCTGGGGGCTTTATTGTACCTATATGGCAAGCATTAACAGAATCGGAAAAAATAAAGATATTTCACTGTAGGCATGAGTAGGGTGGGGTCTTTGCTGCATCTGAATTCAGTTTGTGTCAGCAAGTTCCAGCAATTGCTTTTGCCACAGCAGGTCCTGGCATAAGCAATGCTTTAACAGGATTAAAAGCGGCAAAGTTAGATGGAGCAAAGGTTATATTCATATCATCAATCACGTCTGTTGCTCCTTCAGGAAAATGGAGCTTACAGGAGACTACAGTACAAGATATAGAAGGTTTAGTTCTTTCAGATGGATGCGGTTATTTTGATGAAGTTATCATTATAAGTAAAAAAGAAGATTACCATGATGTTGAGAAGAAATTAAGGAAAGGGTTAAATAAGAAAGAAGGTTATATAGTTGGTATATTTTTAACAACAAAAGCGCAGCAAGAAATTATTGATTCTGAAAATGATGAGAAGATCCTGTTGCCTTATGATGACTTAGGTGATCATGTAAAACACTATTCACAGGAAATAGCAGATTTAATTATCAATAAAAATGCTATTTTTTGGGCGGGATTTGGTGCACGGCATGCATCTACGTTATTGACACAGATTGCTGTAAAAACAAATTCGCAAGTAATATCTACCCCAAGGGGGAAAGGGATCTTCGATGAAAAACACCACCTCTATGTCGGAACTAGTGGATTAGGCTCAGATACAGAGAGCATTAATAAGATATTACATTGCCCCTCCTTGTCTGCTGTTATCATTATGGGAACCAGATTGGGGGAGCTAAGTTCATCATATATCCAAAATAGTCTTGATAAAGTTAAGGTTTATTATATAGGTCTAAATGTACAGGAAGTTAAAAAGAATCTACCTCCACACAGTGTATTAATAGATTGCGATATTGAAACATTTATCACTTTGATTAATACCTATGTTTCTGAAAAGTCAATTCCTTCCGATCATATTAAAACTATCTCAACTCTATGTGACAGTAATAAATATTATTCAGATCCGGCAAAGAATGTGTGCCATCCGCTTGATGTAATGCGTGTGATCCAGGAAATAGTTATCGATATGTTCGATTGTTATGTTGCTGTAGAAGCAGGTAACTCCTTTGTTTGGGCTAATCGCTATCTGAAATTTTCTAACCCTTTGAGATATCGCATAAATACAGCTTATGGAGCTATGGGGCATTATGCTTGCGGGCTAATAGGGATTGCTGCATCAAAAGAACGCTGTGCGGTAGGTATCATAGGCGATGGCTCGATGTTGATGTCGAATGAAGTAAGCACTGCTGTCAAATATGGATTACCTGCAATATGGCTTGTAATGAATGACGCTAGTTATAATATGTGCAGGCAGGGGGTGGAGCTATTGGGTAATGCTCAACTCGACTGCGATATCCCTCAAGTTGACTTCGCTCTATTTGGGCAAGCTATTGGAGCGACAGGTTATAACGTAAGAAATATAAAAGAATTACGAGAAGCTCTTTTTCATGCAATTGAAGAAAAGAAACCAGCAGTGATTAATGTGTTTATTGATAAATATGTGCTTCCTCCTCTAAATGATAGAGTTAACACTTTAAAGAGATTAAAGGAGGAGGCACATGGATAATAACATCTCAATTATTGCAGCAGCAGGTATTCTCCCTACGGGAAAAATTATTATTAATCCTGAGGATAATATCTGTAATGAATTCAGCGCACCTGATAGACAGAAGATATCTAAGTCACGTTTTTTATGGCGTTTAAATAATAAAGAAGAATTAATTGAATTAATGAAAGTAAGTTTGTTAGCTGCTATAAAACAGGTGCGGATGGATGTTTTAGATATTGATTATCTGATTATTAGCCAGGTATGGCCTGATAGTATTTTGTGTGATGAAGGCGGGCAATTGTCCAGAGCATTAAAACTATCTTGTCCAGTGGTGTCAGTAAATGCCGGAACAAATGGTGGTGTAATTGCATTGGAACTCGCCACTGCTAAGCTACTTAACGCTGAGTTTCATAACATAGCTGTTATTACTGGCTGTAATTATTCGCATTGGTTTTCAAAAAGCGATCCCGCAAGAACATTATTAAGCGATGGTGCTGCATGTTTAATAATTAGCAGAAAGCAAGGTGTAAAAGTGACTGGTTTCCATACGTTGAATACCGCACATTACGATATATTGAAATTTAATGAAGTATCTGAAAGTTATGTTTGCTATAAGCCTGAAGGAGGGAAATATATATTTAATAACCTAAAGGAAACAATTTATCAGTGTTGTAGTAAAGTATGTCAATCAAACGGGATTGGTCTAAATGATATCAGCGCTTTTTATGTCTATGATCCGACCGAATGGGTTGCTGGCATCACTGCGGAAGCTTTAGGTGTAGAAAAAGATAAGATTGTATCCATTTTTCATAAATACGGAAGTTTAGGGCCAGCGCAGAGCTTTTTTGGTTTTATGGAAATACAAAATAATAAAAATCTGACTGATTTTGACTGGGTGATTGTTATGGGATTTTCACCTTCATCTACTGCTACCGCTGTTTTACTACAGTGGCAGAATATTCCTTGCAGTGTGCATTGTTATGATCATAAAGAGAAATTAAGTAACCTAATGGTGTAGCTGAAAATATTTAATTCTTTGCAAGTTTAGCATGCAAAGCTGGAATGGTATTTCATTATATGGTGTTTATTTTTATTAAAATGTTATCTTATATTCATATGTCAAATTAACGTGAAAGTATAGGGGTGATATTTTTGAGTGAGTGTTGATTTGTAAGTGAGCTAATTCTATGTAGCCTGTCGTTTGATATTAAAATTAATGAATGACCTAGTGGAATATATTGGAAGATGTAGGGTATTTATTGTGTTACATCTTTCATTTTATGAACTTATATTATTACTTTATCGAATTTAAATTAACCTGTGAATTTTAATACGTAATTATTGATTAATGATATTGTATTTATGAAGAAATTAATTAGTTTCTTATAACAAAATCCCTGCTGATGGAACTATTGAGTGTAAATCAAATAATTCCAATAAATATGGGGGATAAATAGGAGTAATTATGACAAGAGTGGCGATTGCATCATTAGGAATTTGGCATCCTTCAACCTCGGTTGATAATAATTGGTTTATAGATCACTATGCTGCCCAAGGTATTGATATTAGCGGTTTATTAAATAAACTGGGGCATAAAAACCGTTATCTGATCCGTGACTCATCGGATACAACCCTCACGATGTCAGTTGCGGCATCTAATGATGCTATTCAACAGCTGGGATGTCAGGCTAAGGATTTAGACCTTATAGTATTTGCTTCACAAACACCAGAATATCTTATTCCTTCAACCGCGCTCAAGATACATCATGCTATTGGAGGTGGAGAAAGGACTCTGGCATTTGATATTAACGCCAATTGTGCGGGGTTATTAGTTGCGGTAGAAATGGTTTCCAGAGCGATGATGGCTCGCCCGTCATGCCAGCTTGCGCTGGTTGTAGGTAGCGATTATCTTGGGGCCATAGTAGTAATGAACCCGTCTACCATTCATGTTTTTCAGAGTCTGCTGTAGCGGTCGTTCTTCATAAGACTGAACAAGGTAATGGTTTTATAGATTCAGAGTTTCACGTGCAAACCTCTGTGATCGACAATTCACTTTTCCCTGCATGTGGATTATCAAACATTCATCGACATGACGTTTCCTCACAAGTCAGATTCACCCCTTTTGATGATGCTATTTGTATCACCACTGCATATGAATCGATCCGATTGCTACTTTCACGAAATAATTTAGTGCCTGCTGATATTAAAGGGTTTATGTTTTCGCAATTTTCTATAGATAACATTCGACTACTTTGTAAAGCACTTGATGTGGATCAGGATAAGGCATTATTTATTGGTGATAAATATGGTTACACTGCGACCAATAGTCCATTTGTCGCATTTTATGAAGCACTAGAAAGAAAAAAAGTTACTCGTGGTGATTTACTAATTTTTTGGTCGGTTGGTGCTGGTTGGCAAAGTACCGCTCTATTAATGAAATATTAAATGGTGTTATAAGTAATTATTGTAATAACTTAAACTCGATCTGTCTGTTACTGGCTTTGTTTCGGTGATTATCAGATTACCCTTTAAGCGAGCTCCTTTTGTTATTTACTTGGATGTGGACAAGTCAGTTATTTTTTGTAGTTACTGGTATTTCTTACTGCTATTAAAAATATAGTTAATTTAACCTGACTGCTGGAGTTTGGGATCAAAATTGCCCCCGCTATTAACGCATAAACGCGGAGGCAATCTATTCGATAGTAAGAATCCTGACGCACCAATTAACAATTTATCTATCAACAACACCTTCAATCATGATGTTGCTCAAGAAAAACCTGCACATACCCATTATTCACTCTGACCGGAAATGAGCAGATAGAGTAAGTTGCATCTTCCAAACAAAATCCATCACTTAACCTAAATCGCTGTTTTTTCAACGGGCTGGCAATCCATAGCACATCATTATGCTCAACAATTAACCCACGCGACAGTACGCTTGCAGAAGCAAAGGGATCGATATTGCTTAATGCAAATAGCTGCTCATCATCAAAAGGCCTAAAAATAGCGACTTGCTGATCCCCAATCAGAGCACAAACACCGGTATCGGGAACAATATTTTCGAGCGGGCAGATGTTTATCCATTGATTCATGCCATTTCCTCCTCGGATTTTATCAACCTGATTGCAATTCTTTCCTGTGGATGTGCAGGCCGATGTTGCGCCCGTTCTGCGACCATCTGAATATTAGGATCTCGCTCAGTGCTATTAATAAAGTGGGAAAAACGGATCAGCGTATGAGGATCATTGACGGTTTGCTGCCATTCGCAGGAGAATTTGGCTCTCAGTTCAGTCATATCATGCTCTAGCTGGTTATTCAGACCGAGTTTGTCATCAATAATAACTGCGCGGAGATAATCTATTCCGCCTTCCATATTTTCCAGCCAAACGGAAGTGCGCTGTAATTTATCGGCAGTTCTGATATAGAACATCATAAAACGGTCAATGTATTGCATGAGAATCTCTTTATCGAGATCAGCCGCTAATAGATCTGCATGTCGGGGTTTCATTCCACCATTACCACAAACATACAGGTTCCAGCCCTTATTTGTCGCAATTATGCCGACATCTTTACCTTGAGCCTCTGAGCATTCACGTGTACAGCCGGAGGCACCGAATTTCATCTTGTGGGGAGTACGGATGCCTTTGTAACGATTTTCCAGCTCAACGCCCAAACCGACACTATCGCCAACGCCAAACCGGCACCAAGTATTGCCGACACAGGTTTTCACCATTCTTAACGCCTTGGCATAGGCATGGCCCGTTTCGAAGCCGGCATCTATCAGACGTTGCCAGATGAGTGGCAGATCATTTTTCTGTGCACCGAACATCGCTATTCGCTGAGAGCCCGTGATTTTGGTATATAGATTAAATTCTTTGGCTATCGCTCCCACTGCTATCAGTCCATCCGGCGTGATCTCTCCACCAGGAGAGCGGGGGATGACAGAATAGGTGCCATCTTTTTGGATGTTAGCTAAGAAGTTATCATTTGTATCCTGCAACGGCACAAGATCATCACTCAAAATATAGTCATTCCAGCAAGAGGCCAGCAGAGAAGCAACCGTCGGTTTACAGATCTCACAACCGTAGCCCTTGCCGTATTTTTTCACCAGTTGTCGGAATGATGTGAGCCGATCCACTTTGATCAGATGATAAAGTTCTTGTCGTGAATAGGCAAAGTGCTCGCATAAATGATGATTGGCCTCAATTCCTTGACGACTCAACTCGGCATTGAGAATCTGATTGATTAACGGTACACATCCTCCACACCCGCTCCCTGCCTTGGTTTCTGTCTTGATGGCATCTGCTGTATGGCAGCCGTTTTGCACAGCCTGAATAATATTGCCTTTTGTTACATCAAAGCAGGAACATATCTGGGCAGTATCAGGTAATGCATTTACTCCCAATAAAGGCTTATCGCTGCCAGCATGTGCAGGTAATATTAATGAGTCTGGATTATCTGGAAGTTTGATGTTATTCAGCATTATTTGCAGGAGGTTGCCGTAATCAGCGGTATCTCCGACTAAAACTGCTCCCAGCAGAGATTTTTTATCCCCGCTGACTATCAGTCTTTTATAAATTTCTTTATTTTCATCTAAATAGATATAGCTGAGACAGTCAGGCTGGCGGCCACGGACATCTCCTATCCCTCCGACATCGACACCCAGCAACTTCAGTTTTGCACTCAGGTCGGCTCCAAGAAAAGTATTGTCCCTTGCCAATATATGATCGGCTGCCACCTGTGCCATCTTATAACCTGGAGCGACCAGGCCATAGACTTTGCCTTGCCATGAAGCACATTCACCAATCGCATAGATATCTTCATCAGATGTCTGGCAATTATCATTAATGACAATACCACCCCGTTCAGCAATGGTAAGTCCACATTGGCGAGCCAGTGTATCCTGAGGGCGAATACCTGTGGAGAATACAATAAAGTCCACTTCTAGCGAATTGCCATCAGCAAACAGCATTGTTTTATTATAACTATGGCCTGAATGAAGGATTTCTAATGTATTTTTATTGGTATGAACCTTGACCCCCATCCGCTCGATTTTCTTTCTGAGCTGTTCACCTCCCATCGGATCAAGCTGTTCGGCCATTAATACAGGTGCAAACTCTATGACATGGGTTTCTATTCCTAAATTTTTCAGTGCGCCGGCGGCTTCCAGCCCAAGCAGGCCACCACCGATAACGGCTCCTCGGCGACTGCGTTTAGCGCAGGCTTCTATCGTGTTCAAGTCCTCAATTGTGCGATAAACAAAGCAGTCAGCACCTTCATGGCCTTTTATTGGAGGTATCCAAGGATAAGAGCCTGTGGCTATTATCAGTTTGTCATATTCCACTATCTTGCCGGTATCGGAATGGATGACTTTTGCATCCCGATTAATCAGGACAGCCCGTTCACCTTGTAACATACGGATATTATGTTTTTCATAATAACCATCTCGGACAAGGGATAATTTTTCAGCGGTATGATGGGAGAAATAAGAGGAGAGATGGACGCGGTCATAAGCTAAGTGCAGCTCTGCACAGAATACTGTAATTTCAAACTGTTCATGTCCGGCTTTATCCATTAAGTCTTCAATGAGGCGGTGACCGACCATTCCATTACCGATAATACAAAGCCTTAATATGCTCATTTGATACCCCAGTAACAGTATGATGTTAACAAAAATACTGGGGTTAGCTTAAGAAGAACAGCATGAAGCACTTTGATGCAAATCAAGAATCACACTTAATATCAGAAAATTCTTTCTCAAAAAACTGATGTATATCATTTCACAAAAATTCACCGAACTCTTCTGCGGTAGGCAGTTTTATAGATTGTTTGAATCCATTTAATCTCACTTCTTGTCGTGAAAGCCGGATATCTGATGGTTGCAGTACCGCATTACCAAAGTTGTAAATAACAGTTTCTTCACCACTGCAGATTGCTCGATCTTGCTCTTCATTTTTGTTCTTGATAATTTCATTGCGTTGATAATATACGCTAATGGCAGAGTTACCGTGTTTTTTGCTCAGCATTTTCATCGTTTGCTGTGGAGATAAAACGACAGCACTTGCGTTATTACCGCCGAATCCTTTTGCATTAATGATGGTGGCTTTCATCTTTGCGCCATATTCGCCAACAAACTTATCTTGCATCAAGATATTCAAATTGGTTGCATGTACGTCTTCAGCTATGTGATCAATCGTTGTAACTCCCGGAATCCAACCATATTGCCACACACCCAAAGCGCAGGTTAATTGATCCCCTGCTGCTGCAGCAATAGAGTGACCAACATGAGCTTTAATGGCGGTAATGTCCCAGTTATGGAGGCCAAACGTTTTAGCTACCTCATTAATAATATGGCTTTCGGTTACTCTGTTTTGTGGTGTTCCTGTCCCGTGTGCCTGAACGTAGGAATATTGCAACTTTCCATCCAGTAAGTGGTTAGCAAGAGAAGCCGCTTTCATCATAGTGATGTAATTGCCGATTCCCGGAGAAGAGATTGACTTTTTGTTTGCATCTGCATTAACAAAAACATCTGGCACAGAACCAAGGATATTTGCGCCGCATTGCAAGGCTAGGTCATCACTCATAAGCAATACAAATTGTGCTGATTCTGCAATAGTAAATCCGATATTGGTTGAAAATGGGCGACAAGCGCGGCGATGGTTAACAATATCAGTTCCATCAAGCTTGCAGAGCTGGTGGTCTTCCGCAAGAGCGCCCATTACTCTGAATCCTTCAATGATTTCTGGAACGATAGGCGCTTCGGCACATCCAACTAAACAGATTTTTGACTTACCTTGCTTGATATCATTGATGCCTTGTTTGAGGTTATATAGAAAACTGGCACAGGCTCCAAGATTGGCCGAAGTTGTACCAAGGTTATTAATAACATAGCTATTAATGAAATCAGCCGGCATATCGGCCATGGAAAGTGGAAGCATTTTGGAACTGGCACGTGAGCCATTCAATGGGTTGCCGATTAATCCAGCCATTGAGAAACGGTCTACCTGACCCAGAGAGCTGCTGGCATAAACGGAAATCTGATCTGGCTCCACCAATGCTGTGATATCTGACCATGCAATTCCAATCGAATTTAACAAATCCGAAGCACCATAGATAGTTAGGCGCAAACCACGTGGATGGTTGTTTGCATTATATAAATCACCAATTTCAAATCCCTCCGGCAATTGTCCTGCGCTGGTAACAGACAGTGATGTATACGTGCTTTTTAATAACCTGTCTGAATGGTTGTCAGTGCTGGTCAGTATTTTGTTTATTTGTACTTTTTGGGGATCGAACTGAGTGATTTTTCTTATCAGTGTACCGTTTTTAGCGTATTCAATGTTGGCGGTTGTAACAGATTCTGAATTTTTGATAATGCCCATCCGATGGCATAAATCAGCCCAGGTATTTTGCATTATTTCATTTTTCAGACTGCCGGACACAATGCGTTTATACCCGTGGAATCCAGAACTTCTTCCTGCGGCATTGATGCCACCCAAACCAACAATTACAGGTAATTTACTCATAATTAACTCCAAAAAATTTTTCTTGAAGTCTATCAGTTAGAGTCAATAATTATCTCTGACATTAATGTCACTAAAACAGAAAATATGGTCACTATATCTATTCTTTGAGCGTTAAATATAGGTATGCACAATATGCGGAGATAGGCATGAAAATAGCTTTTGTTTTATATGATAGGGCACTACAAAGCGGGATAACTTTGGCGTCGGATATGTTAAATAGCGCGAGTAGCTTGCGGAGCCGAAAGCAGCAGAGAGAAGATCCTCTCCATATGTCTGTTGTTGGTGATTGGGAGAATAATCATGAAAAAATACCGCAAATTACGCTAAATACACATCACCAGTTTTCAGATCAGGTTGATTTTGATTTAGTGTTTTTACCTCCCATGTGGGGGAATCCACTTTCCTCTATGGCTGGCAGAGACGATATTCTTGAATGGTTGAATCGGCAAAAAGAAAAGCAAGCTCTTATCGTTGCAACAGGAACAGGAGTATGTTGGTTGGCGAAAGCGGGGTTGCTTGAAGAACAAACAGTGACAACTCATTGGTATTTTTATGACAAATTTGAGCACCATTTTCCAACGCTTGATGTGAATCGTAAAGCAAGCATTACATATTGTGACAATATTTATTGTGTAAGAAGTATTAATTCCCAGACAGAACTACTTGTTTATCTTATCGCTCAGTTTTTCAGTATTCCGATTGCTGAAATTATTGAAAAACACTTTCTGCATGAGGTTTCAAATTTTCAATCAGAACCATTTTTTCAAATTGGGGGCAATACACAATTTGATGAGATGGTTTCGATAGCACAAGACTATATTAAGCAGCATATTGATTCACAAATCACGATTAAGGATATTGCCGCTTATGCTGGGGTATCGGAAAGTACTTTGCTTCGCCGGTTTAAAGGGCAGGTTGGGATCTCACCTCATAAATACATTTTGAATCACCGCTTATTAACTGCCAAAAAGTTGCTGACGGATAATGGTTTAACCTTATTGCACGTTGCTCAATTAGTGGGGTTTAGGGATGCTTATTACTTCAGTCAAGTGTTTGAACAACATTTCAAATTGACTCCAACCGCTTATCGTAAGTTGGTAAGAGCTAAAGTCTTCCAAGCTTAATGTATGGATAATATGCATAATACACTCATGCTAAATATCGCTTATATTTTTCAGCAGAAAATCAAACAAATAAATAGCATGAGTAGATATAAATATATTGAGGTTATTTACCCAATATATTTACCCAATTTCTTTACCCAATGATTGTCGGATATAAGATCCTGCTCCCAATAATCCTGGTTTATCATGGGTAATCAGATACACGGGAATATCCTGCAAATAGTTTGTAAAGCGGCCTTTGCTTTCAAATCCCTGCCTGAATCCTGATTTTTGGAAGAAATCAAGGAAACGAGGGACTATCCCACCCGCAATATACACGCCACCAAATGCACCAATATTCAGTGCTAAGTTTCCGCCAAAGCGCCCTAACGCTGAACAAAAGAGTTCCAACGCTTGTTTGCAGATAGGGCAATTTCCGCTCAGTGCACGGTCGGAAATATCGCGTGGGGTAAGCTCTTCTGCGGGTTGACCGTTCAATTTCATCAAAGCACGATAAATATTCACCAAGCCAGGCCCGGAAAGGACACGTTCGGCAGAGACATGGCCATATTCTTCCCGCAGTACACTCAACATATGATCTTCTTCTACGCTGTCCGGTGCAAAATCAACATGACCACCTTCACCGGGCAGGCTCATCCATTGGTTTCCTGTGTGAATGAGATGGGCAACACCTAACCCAGTACCTGCCCCATAAACCGCGATGGGACGCTTGGCTTGAGGTTGCTTTCCGCCAATCTGAATCACATCATTTGCCCCAAGAACCGGAATGGCGAGGGAAACGGCAGTAAAATCGTTAATTACCTCAAAACGTTCCCATCCCAGAGACGCTTTCATTTGGCTAACGGAAAAACGCCAACTGTGGTTGGTCATGCTGATCACATCATCCGTTACCGGACAGGCAATGGCGATGCAACCATAATTGACTTCACAGTTTTGCTGTTTCAGGTATTGGCGGATAACAATTTCAAGTGAAGCATAATGCGCACAGGGATAGAGTTCGACTGCGCTCAGTTGTCCAGTATCCACATCACATAATGCCAGTCGTGCATTTGTACCGCCGATATCGCCTACCAGGGCATAAGTTGTCATAGTTTATCTCTCCTTAAGTCTTACAAAATGCGCTATACCCTTCGTATTTCAAGTTGCTTCTTTGTTGGCCGCCGCTTACTCACCCCGGTCACTGTTGTTATGAACATAGAGTTATCTATGCTCCCGGGGATTCGCTCCCTTGCCGTCGCGACGCATCTTGAAATTCATTGGGTATATATCCTAATGAACCAGTCAAAAGCCGAATTGAGGGGATTTTACACAAGGTCAGGCGCGAAGGCCGCATAAAAATGTATCGATATTTCAGGGAACCTAACACCGAAAGAGCCATCGGTGCTAGGTTAGCGGCTTAATTCAAGCCAAGACCATGTCGGCCGATAGACGTTAAGTCGGTAGCAGTAAAACGATTTTTCCAGTTTTTTTCATAGTCTTCACGGGGAAAATCAGCCGGAGATGTGCCATCTTCAAGCGATTTTGCCACCTTATGCGCATAAGCAAGATTTCTGTCACACAGAGGTGCAGCAGGGATATACATCACATTTCCCCAGCCTTGCTGATTTTTCACAGGAGCAACAGAATGGATAAGATCACAGTGCCACCAGACAGAATCCCCCGCTTGTAAAGAAGGAATACTGCATAGCCCATTAATGAGGTGAGGGTGCCATTTTTCCAAAGTTGGCAGCGCCTTACCGGGAGCTACACCACACAGTTCATCTTCTGGTACATCATGTAGTAAAGGCCGTAACAATAGATAGGCTATTGCTTCTGGTACGGGAACGACATGTAACAATCCCTGATTGAACGCCATATCTGATAGCGCCGTCCAGCCCTGAAAAGTGCGAAAAACGGAACATCGGGTTACGTTATCCAGCTCGTATTCATTTATCTCTGGACGATATGCGGCATCCCAAGGATCGTATTCTGCAAATTGACTATTGAAAATATGTCTGAACACTTTTTGGTAAGCTGGATGTAACCAACGTTCCAACGCGCCGGAATCAGTATGGGCACCAAGCCCTTTGGATGTCGTACCCGGCGGCCTGCGGCGAATGCGGTCAGGATAAATAATGCTGGTATCAGGATCAAACCAACATTTGTTATCTGATTCGAATTTCCATAGACGATTGAGAAAAGATTGTACCTGCGCAATTTCTTTACTTTGTCGGGCCTGCATCTGTGCATGAGACCAGTAAATGGGATAAATTTCCGGACGAGATGCTTCAAGGCTGCCAAAATAGTTATCGCCAGAGTCTTGATAAATGCTATCAAAGTGGTTTATTTCAAGGTAATCAAGCATGGATCTATCCCACGCAAGTGCAGTATCACGGGGAAAATTTCCTCTGACAACTAAACATCCCCGGCGTTTAATCTTTTGTATCGTGGCTGCTGTGACTCGATTTTTTGCTAAATCATATAAGTGAATTTCAGGCCAAGCGCTGCCTGTATTCTTTTCATCTTCCTGAGCCGCTGCGAGTTCTTGTTCTACTTTGTTGCAAACTTGTTTGAACAAATCTTCAACATCGCCAATTTGTTTACGCATGGATTGTTTCATTTGCCGGATATTCTGGCGGTAATTATCAGGAAAGAGGGTAGAGGTGAAAGATGTATCCATAGCCGACCCCATGTGTTCATTATGTTTGATTTATCATACCTATGATTTTTTCTTTGTCAGAGTACAGGAATTAAACAATTTCTTGATTATTATAGGTCATAAGACTCATTTCATCTGCTGACAAATTCACAGCTTTTCATTTTTGCTGATAACAATCAGGTGATGGCTGTGTACGTCCATATAGAACGCTCTTCAGCCTTTATTATTAAGTATTCTAAAAGAGTAATATAATTTATTTAACAATTCGGTTATAAACACTAAAAATATTAATCTATCGGATGTATCAAAATATGTCAGATATGATTTATTTTAAAAATTTATTACAAATAAAAAATATTTTTTTGATAAATTAGATAGTGTGTTTGTTATTTATTTTCATTAGAAATGAAAATATCTAATTTACATTAGGCGAACAAAATTCCGCATGAATACTCCAGAATCTCCCTGCAAAATTTGTGATTATCGCTTGATTCTTATCCCTGATTCACTGGATAATCGTCCGCCTCAAATTTTTTCACCATTTTTTTGTTTTGAAAGCCAAACGATTGCGCAAACGAGTGGCTTGGCCAACAAGTGCCGTACTGATTTTTGTCATTTTATGACGTAATCGTTTTCGTTGGATGGGAAAAGATGGGCGAGAGATTTCTAATGCGACATATTCAACAGAAGCAGGGGAACAACATGTCTGGTATGCAGGCACTAACTCAATGCAAACTCGATAGGTATTTTAAGATTACTGCACGCGGGTCGACAGTACGTAAGGAAGTTCTCGCTGGATTAACGACATTTTTAGCGATGGTCTATTCCGTTATTGTGGTTCCGGGAATGCTTGGACAAGCCGGATTTCCCCATATTGCTGTGTTTATTTCTGTCTGTTTGGTGACCGGTATTGGTTCGTTATTAATGGGATTGTGGGTGAATTTGCCAATGGCGATTGGCTGTGCGATCTCGTTGACGGCTTTTACCTCTTTCAGCTTGGTATTGGGACAGCAGGTAAGTATTCCTGTAGCACTCGGTGCAGTTTTCCTGATGGGGTGCTTGTTTACAATAATTTCAGTGACGGGTGTGCGGGCGTGGATTTTGCGCAATATGCCAATGGGCATTGCACATGGAACAGGTATTGGTATCGGGTTATTTCTATTGTTGATTGCAGCCAACGGCGTTGGTTTGGTAATTAAAAACCCACACGCAGGCTTACCTGTTTCCTTTGGTTCATTGACAGCATTCCCCGTGGTGATGACTCTATTGGGGCTGGCGGGAATTATCGGGTTGGAACGGAAGAAAGTACCGGGCGGTATTTTGCTGGTGATTATTGCGATTTCTATTATCGGATTGATTTTCGATCCAGCTGTTAAATACCAAGGATTTTTCAAATTCCCTACGTTAGGAAAAGATGGTCTGTCCCTGATGTTCAGCATGGATATTATGGGTGCTTTGCAGCCAATGGTATTACCCAGTGTTCTGGCATTGGTAATGACGGCAGTATTTGACGCGACGGGAACAATTCGGGCTGTAGCTGGGCAGGCGAATTTATTGGATAAGAGAGGCCAAATTATTAATGGTGGCAAGGCACTGACAGCAGATTCTGTCAGCAGTATTTTTGCGGGAGCCATCGGCTCTTCCCCTGCTGCGGTTTATATTGAGTCTGCCGCCGGAACCGCAGCTGGTGGTAAGACGGGATTAACTGCTTCCGTTGTTGGTATTTTGTTCCTGTTGATTTTATTCTTGTCTCCGCTGTCGTATTTAGTTCCTGCCTATGCTACGGCTCCTGCTTTGATGTACGTTGGTTTATTGATGCTGAGTAATGTGCGGAAGCTGAATTTTGATGATTTTGTTGATGCAATGTCAGGTTTGCTGTGTGCGGTATTTATCGTACTGACTTGTAACATTGTGACAGGTATTATGCTGGGATTCAGTACACTGGTTGTTGGACGTGTTTTTTCTGGTGAATGGCGTAAGCTGAATATTGGTACGGTTATTCTTGCCATTGTATTAATTGTATTTTATGCCGGAAATTGGGCCATTTAATTAAAACAGTATGCGCAAGCGATTAGTGTTTGCGCATTTCTTATATTGTCAGTCACATTGTTCGTCATATTGTTAAACACATTCCCAAATACGCTAATTTTTCAGCACACCCCCGCCGATAAGTATAAAATAAACAAATGAGTCTTGGCTCATTGATTCGTAATGTGATTGTTTTTTGATTTTCTTTAATAACTATAATATTTACGGTTATTAGCGCTGTTATTAATGATAAAAAGCAGTCACAATCTCTTCATCGACGGATTTTTGGCAATTTGTAAGGGTAACATGGAAATATTCTTTACTATCTTGATCTTGATTTTGGTGGTGTCAGTTTCTGGTGTTCTTACTAAAATGATTCCATTCCGTGTCCCCTTGCCGATAGTGCAAATAGCAATGGGGGCTCTGTTGGCCTGGCCTCATTTTGGTTTACACGTTACTTTCGATCCTGAACTATTCCTCGTTTTACTTATCCCTCCTTTGTTATTTGTTGATGGTTGGAAAACACCAACCAGAGAATTTTTTCTGCATGGGCGTGAAATCGTCATCTTAGTTTTAGTGTTGGTATTGGTGACGGTTGTTGGTATTGGCTATTTGATCCATTGGTTATTGCCAAGTATTCCTCTTATTGCTGCTTTTGCACTGGCGGCTGTATTGTCACCAACGGATGCGGTGGCATTGTCCTCAATTGTTGGAAAAGGGCGCATTCCTAAAAATATGATGAGCGTACTGGAAGGGGAAGCATTAATGAATGATGCTACTGGTCTGGTGGCTCTGAAATTCGCCGTGGCGATTGCCATGGGAACGATGGCTTTCACGGTCACTGGCGCAACGTTGGAATTTTTCAAGGTTGCGATTGGTGGTTTGGCGTCGGGTATCGCCGTCACATTGTTGTACAGTAAGTCACTGCGACTGATGAGTCGCTGGAGTGGGGATGATCCCGCAACTCAAATCATGTTTATGATGTTGTTGCCGTTTGCCTCCTATATGATTGCTGAACATATCGGTGTATCAGGAATTCTGGCTGCGGTTGCGGCTGGTATGACTATCAGTAAGGCGGGAGTGATCCGCAACGCTCCATTGGATATGCGTCTGCGTGCTGATAACGTATGGGGAATGTTGGCCTTTGTCTTCAATGGCCTTGTATTCATCATGCTGGGGCTGCAATTACCGGGTATTTGGGAAACATCAGTGAATGAGGCTGAGCGTGACCCATCGGTTGATACTTGGATGTTATTCGCTGCTGTTGGGATCATTTATGGTGCGCTGGTATTACTGCGATTCAGCTGGTTATGGCTGATGAAAAATACCAGCAAGGTGCTGATGAAGAATAAACCGCTTGAGTTTACTTCCTATACTACCCGTGAATTATTGTTGGCTTCATTTGCTGGTGTTCGTGGGGCAATTACGCTGGCGGGTGCGCTGTCTGTGCCATTATTCTTGCCAGATGGTGATCCGTTCCCGGCACGTTATATGTTGGTTTTCATTTCTGCGGGCGTGATCCTGCTCTCTCTTTTTGTGGGCGTCGTCTCTTTACCGTTGTTGCTACGTGGCATGACGGTAGGTGATAAGCAGGCAGATCTCAATGAAATCAGAATGGCAAAATCTGCAATGGCTGAAGTTGCTATTGTCAGTATGAATAAGATGGAAGAGCGTTTGTCGGCCAGCACTGAAGAACAGCTGGATGCAGAAGTCATTAGTGAAATTGCTTCTCGAGTCACAGGCTATTTGCGGCGTCGCACTGCGGGAACAGATGAAATTGAGCATAACCTGATGGTTGAAGAGCTGGAACGTCGTTTCCGTTTGACGGCATTAAGGGCTGAACGAGGAGAGCTGTATCACCTGCGTGCAACCCGTAAGGTTAGTAATGAAACACTACAAACGTTGCTGCATGAGCTTGATTTGCTGGAAGCACTTTTAGTGGGTAAAGAACAATAAAAAGGTAAAAGATCAATAAATTATGTGGCTGTTAACGATCACAACATTTTTGTGGGCTGCCTCATTTAGCCTGATTGGCGTTTATCTTGCTGGTCAGGTTGATAGCTGGTTTTCTGTTCTTGTCAGGGTAGTGCTGGCAGCAATGGTATTTTTACCATTTTTGCGCTGGCGGGGGCTATCGCTGAAAATCATTTCACTGTATATGGCTGTCGGTGCCTGCCAGCTTGGTGTGATGTATTTATTTGTATTTCATGCCTATCACTATCTGACAGTGGCAGAATTTTTACTGTTTACTATCATGACGCCGCTCTATGTCACACTGATTTACGATTTGATGGGACGTCAGCGACTACGCTGGGGCTATGCCTTGAGCTCTTTATTGGCAGTGGCTGGCGCAGCGGTTATTCGTTATGACCAATTGAGTGAATCTTTCTGGATTGGCTTGATATTAGTGCAATTGGCAAATATTTTCTTTGCGGTTGGTCAGGTTGGTTATAAGCGCCTGATGGAAATTCATCCGATTCCACAGAAAGTGGCATTTTCATGGTTCTATCTGGGAGCTTGTGTTGTCGCCATTATCGGCTGGCTGATGTTTGGTGATCCGCAAAAATTGCCAACCACTGAGCTACAGTGGGGGGTCTTGATTTGGCTGGGCGTCGGGGCGTCGGGTATTGGCTACTTTATGTGGAACTATGGGGCAACTCAAGTGGATGCCGGAACACTGGCTATCATGAATAATATGCTGGTTCCGGCGGGATTGTTGGTCAATTTTGCAATTTGGCAGCAGCACCCTAATTGGCTGAGTTTTACCATTGGGGGCAGCCTGATTGTTGCATCACTTTGGGTGCATCACCGCTGGATACTGAAACCCGCTTCACAAACGGTAATTTATCCACCGCGTGCTGGCGAGCAGAACGAATAAATGTATCAATAGCGGGTTGACGCTGCTCTCCTTCTCGGTTGGCAGCGTACAATCTGCTCCATAATCCTTCTCCCAACGTTTGGGTTACCACCAGCCCTTGTCTTTCGAATGTCTCCACTGCCCAGTGTGGCAATGCTGCGATACCCAATTGTGCCGCAACCATCTGAATCAATAATAGCGTATTATCGACAGTTTTTAATGTTGGGGTAACTTCTGCTGGCTGGAGAAAGCGTCGCCATATGTCAAAACGTTGTCGCTGTACGGGATAAATCAGTAAAGTTTCAGCAGCAAGATCTTGTGGACGAATATCGCGCTTATTTGCCAGTGGATGATCAGGGGCAATTACCAGCTTAACTTCATAATCAAACAGCGGCGTGTAATGCAGATGACTGTCTGCAATAATGTCAGATGTCAGAACAATATCTAACTCGCGTTTTTGTAGCGCAGGTTGAGGATCAAATGTCACACCAGATTTGAAATCCACATTAACCTGTGGCCAGCTTTCACGGAAACGCTTAAGTGCAGGTGTCAGCCATTGAATACAGCTATGGCACTCAATGGCAATACGTAAATTGGTCTCTTTTGGTTCATTGCATTCACGTAAAGAAGCTGTAATCAAGGGCAAGACTTGATCTGCCAACCTTAATAACACCGCTCCTTGAGGTGTTAGCTTCAAGGGTTGGCTTTTCCGAATGAATAATTTAAATCCCAGCCGATGTTCCAACTCACTGAATTGATGTGAAAGAGCAGATTGCGTCTGATGCAGATGATTTGCTGCTGCCGCTAGTGAGCCACAATGGTTTAGTGCTTGTAGTGTTTTTAAGTGTTTTATTTCGATCATGAAAAACCTTCAAGATGATAATGAATAATTTGCGCTTGTGGTTTATACACTACCTGTTGATTATAGAAGTGTAAACATCTAGACGGCTAAAATTTTACGGGTGACGACATGACGGTTTTGAATCATACATTAGGTTTTCCACGTATCGGATTGAAAAGAGAACTAAAAAAGGCGCAAGAAAACTATTGGGCGGACAAAATTTCCCAACAGGAATTGCTGGAGACAGGTCGTGAATTACGTGCACATCATTGGCAACAACAAAAAGAAGCGGGCGTTGATTTAGTTCCCGTTGGCGATTTTGCCTGGTATGACCAAGTATTGACCACCAGCCTGTTATTAGGCAATGTTCCACCGCGTCATCAAAGTGAAGATGGCAATATTGATCTGGATACTCTGTTCCGTATTGCCCGTGGCAGGGCACCAACAGGTACACCTGCGGCTGCTTCGGAAATGACTAAATGGTTTAACACAAATTATCACTATATCGTGCCTGAATTTCAGGAAGGGCAGGAATTTAAGCTGGGTTGGACTCAGTTGTTGGACGAAGTTGATGAAGCTTTGGCATTGGGGCATAAAGTAAAACCTGTTCTTTTGGGACCAGTGACTTATTTATGGCTTGGTAAGGTAAAAGGCAAAGTTTTTGATCGTCTGTCTCTGTTAAAGGATATTCTTCCGGTATACCAGCAAGTGTTGGCAGAGCTGGCAAAACGTGGCATTGAGTGGGTACAGATTGATGAACCTGCTTTGGTACTGGAACTACCAGAAGATTGGCTGGCGGCATTCTCCACAGCTTACCAATCACTTAAAGGACAAGTGAAATTATTGCTGACGACCTATTTCGATAGCATCGGTCACAATCTGGAGACGATAAAGTCACTGCCAGTACAAGGATTGCACATCGATTTAGTTGCAGGTCAGGATTCTCTGGAGAATCTGCATAAAACTTTGCCTGAAGATTGGTTGCTTTCCTTGGGAGTGATTAATGGCCGCAATGTCTGGCGAGCTGATTTGAGTGAGAAATATCAACTTGTTGCACCACTGGTAAATAAGAGAAATGTGTGGATCGGCACTTCCTGTTCATTGCTGCATAGCCCAATTGATCTGAATGATGAAACAGGGTTGGATGAAGAAGTAAAAAGCTGGTTTGCTTTCGCCTTGCAGAAATGCGCAGAACTTTCCTTGCTGTCACAGGCATTAAATGCACCAGAAGGCCATAAACAGGCTGAGCTTGATGCCTACAGTGCTCCAATCCGCGCTCGCCGCAGTTCTACAAGGGTGAATAATTCATCAGTTGCTGAGCGTATCGCGGCGATTAAGCCAGAGGACAGTGAACGAACTCAGGTATACACTGAACGCGCCAGACTTCAACGTCAACGTTATAACTTACCGTTGTGGCCAACAACAACCATAGGCTCATTCCCGCAAACAACGGAGATTCGCGGTTTGCGCCTCGATTTTAAAAAAGGTCGGGTGGACAGTACACATTATCGAACCAATATCAGTGAACATATCAAGCAGGCGATTCAAGAGCAGGAACTTCTGGGGCTGGATGTACTGGTACATGGTGAAGCTGAACGTAATGACATGGTGGAATATTTCGGTGAGCACTTTGATGGTTATATCTTCACCCAAAATGGTTGGGTACAAAGTTACGGCTCCCGTTGTGTGAAACCACCGGTGATCATTGGTGATATTAGCCGTCCAGAAGCGATAACGGTAGATTGGGCGACATATGCACAATCTTTGACTGATAAACCAGTCAAAGGCATGTTGACCGGGCCGGTGACCATTCTCTGTTGGTCATTCCCAAGGGAAGATGTCAGCCGTGAGACCATAGCTAAACAGATCGCGCTGGCTTTGCGTGATGAAGTTGATGATTTGCAGAAAGCAGGTATTGGCATCATTCAGATTGATGAACCCGCATTGCGTGAAGGTTTACCACTGCGCAGGGAAGAGTGGAAAGAATATCTGGAGTGGGCAGTAGATGCTTTCAAACTAAGTGCCGCAATTGCGAAAGATGACACCCAAATCCATACCCATATGTGTTATTGCGAGTTCAATGACATCATGCCGTCCATTGCAGCACTGGATGCTGATGTGATTACCATTGAAACCTCTCGCTCGGATATGGAGCTGTTGGATTCATTTGAAGATTTCTCATATCCGAATGAGATAGGGCCTGGTGTGTATGATATTCACTCACCAAACGTCCCCAGTGTTGAATGGATTGAGGCCTTGCTACGCAAAGCGGCTGACCGTATTCCGGTTGAGCGTTTGTGGGTGAACCCGGACTGCGGCTTGAAAACCCGTGGTTGGACAGAAACCAGACAAGCGCTGGCAAACATGGTAGAAGCAGCAAAACGCCTGCGTTCTTCAGTAAACAGTTAACTTAGAATCAGTTTAAACTTAAACAGATTGTGGATACCCGCCACAGTGAATGTAATGTGGCGGGTGAAAGATGAGTAAAAAATAATTCATTTTTTTAGCAGCTTATTTTTCAACATCTTCATACCCGCGGATTTTAAATCCAAATTTTCTGGAATTTCACCGTTTGGTGTGGCCTTATCGATAAGGCTAGGTAAATATTCAGAGAGCAAAGAAGAGACTTCATTGGGAGCTATCCCAATTTTTTCCGCTAATTGCTGGATTGCAGAAGAACCAAAAATAGAAGACAGTTGATCTGCATGAATAGGTAAATTCTCGCCAGAGCCAATCCAAGAATGGAATGTCCCCTTTAACCCTTGTTGCGAAAATTTATCAATTAGCCCATTAATTCCTCCCTGATCTTCAACCCAATCCATTATATGTTGGAGCTGCTGATTCTTTCCGCCACTCAGAATATTGGCAATTTGATCAAAAAAGCCCATTGTAGCTCTCTCCCATCTACTGATGGTTTTATCTGCTTTACAAGATAAAACACTTAATTATGTGAGTTTACAAGAATAAAATAGTAGAAATATTATAAGATAAAGATGTATGGCAGATTTAATTATTAAAGTAGCTCAAAATTTTAGATTCACCTGATTTTAGATAATGGAGAGATTTTTATATTGAGTAGTTTTTCTTATGTTATTAACACTGATATGTGAAAACTATTTTTCTGGTTTTTGTTTATAAATGTATTTAATTCAAATTGTTATGCTGTTTTTTCTAGATGAGATATAAATTTCAAATGTGATATTCATCGTTTTTTTGTGAAATGCTATGTGTGAAGATTAAAAGGTAACAAATTGTCGTACAACACCAGGGAACCTCATGAATAATTCAATACAAAAAATAGGGGTTATAGGACTGGGTGCGATGGGAATGGGAATCGCACAGTCCTTAATAAGAGAAGGTATTCCAACCTATGGCTTTGATATAGATGCTAAAGCTTGTGAACAGCTAAAACAAATGGGAGCAATAGATGTAGCTGATAGTGCTGTTCAATGGGGAAAAGAACTAGATGTAATTTTATTGGTTGTGGTTAACAGTGCTCAAATTGAACATATTCTATTTGGTGGAGAAAATCCATTAGTTAAGCAACTTAAGGCAGGAACAGCTATTGTTTTACACAGTACTATTTCCTCTGAACAAGCACAAAGTTTTGCCAATCGTTTATACAAATATAATATTAAAATGCTTGATGCGCCGATTTCTGGTGGGGCATTAAAAGCTATGCAGGGACAATTGACCATTATGGCTTCTGGTCCTTCTGAATTGTTTGAACGGCTCATACCTATTTTCGAGGTTATTGCAGAGCGTCTCTACTATATCGGTAATGAAATAGGTCAGGGTTCAATTGTTAAAATGATCCATCAGTTATTGGCTGGCGTACATATTGCCGTTGCAGCAGAAAGTATGGCGCTTGCTGCTAAGGCTGGTATCCCGTTGGATTTAATGTATGACATTGTAACTCATGCTGCGGGAAACTCATGGATGTTTGAAAATCGAGTTCCTCACATTCTGGCCGGAGACTATACACCGAAATCTTCCGTAGATATTTTTGTTAAGGATTTGGGAATTGTATTGGAAGCGGGCAGAGAGATGAGATTTCCGTTGCCAATGGCAGCAACAGCACATCAGATGTTTTTAACGGCTAGCAACGAAGGGTTGGGGCAGTGGGATGATAGCGCTGTGATTAAAACATACAAAGGAATAACTTTGCCAAAGGAAAAGTCATGACGATCAAATTGGGAGTGATTGCTGATGATTTTACTGGAGCAACAGATATTGCCAGTTCTATGGTGCAAAATGGTTGGCAGGTTGCCCTACTATTAGTTGTACCAAATGAAAAGACATTCATTCCACATGATGTAGACGCCATTGTAATTAGTTTGAAAATCCGAGCTTGCTCTGCTGATGAAGCAATTGAACAATCACTGAAATCTTGTCTATGGCTACGACACAAGGCAGGTTGCCAGCAATTGTTTTTCAAATATTGTTCTACCTTTGATTCCACATTGAAAGGAAATATTGGTCCGGTCATAGATGCTTTGATGGATAAATTTCAAGCTGATATCAGCCTTATTTGCCCAGCACTTCCAGTAAACGGGAGGACTGTAGTGCATGGTCATTTATTTGTTAATGGGCAATTATTGGATGAAAGTGGCATGCAGTATCATCCAGTCACTCCGATGAAAGATGCCAATTTGTTGCGGTTGATAGAACAGCAATCAAAAGGGCGGGCGGGATTAGTTAATCTTGATTGTGTCCGTCAGGGGAAACAGGCTATTCGTCATCATTTGGAGTCATTGCGTCAGCACGGTATTCGTTATGCGATTATTGATGCCATGATGATGGAAGATTTATTGTCTATTGCTCAATCTGTATCGGACATGATTCTAGTGACGGGAGGTTCAGGTCTAGGCGCAGCGCTGGCTGATTATCATACAAGACAGACTCTGGCAACTTCCGCAATTCGAGATATCCCACCAGCTAAAGGCAGGAAAGTAGCTATT
The DNA here is from genome assembly GCF_002127535.1 of Xenorhabdus vietnamensis. GTDB lineage: Bacteria > Pseudomonadota > Gammaproteobacteria > Enterobacterales > Enterobacteriaceae > Xenorhabdus > Xenorhabdus vietnamensis. The sequence continues at coordinate 28,038 of NZ_MUBJ01000020.1, read as the reverse complement.
CTTTCGGGTAGTTGTTCTGCGATAACAAATCAACAAGTCATTGAATATAAAAAAATTGCCCCAGCCATGGCTTTGAATGTGAAGGAGTGTATCAATAACTTAGAATATGCCAGCTTGTTGTCAGAGTGGATCGTTCAGCAATCGATAGATGGCTTGGCTCCGATGTTATATGCCACGCAACCCCCTGAAATATTAAGTCTGATTCAACAGCAGTACGGAACTATAAAATCCAGTCACGCTGTTGAACAAGTTTTTGCTGAGGTTGTTAGAAAACTGAGGCAGTATGGATTCAATACTTTTGTCGTCGCTGGTGGTGAAACTTCAGCTCAAGTCGTGCAGAGTTTAGGAATTCATCAACTTAGTATTGGTGCTCCTATTGCTCCGGGAGTTCCTTGGGTATATGACCTATATACTGATTGTTGGTTAGCACTGAAATCAGGTAATTTTGGAGAAGTGGATTTCTTTAGGAGTGCATTGGAGATGTTTCATGAATGAGTGTATTACATATGATGACCCTAGTGACATGGGAAATATTCGTGTCAGCTTGTAAGATGATTCATGGCTATGCTAACAAATTCCAGCATTAGTGATTTACAGCCATATTGTTTAGGTAAATTGGGAGCAAGAAAATACTCAGAATTACATTATACGGATGGGGAAGACTGTAATGGAAAGCTTATCTCTAAGAATATGACAGGATTAATCAAAATTTAACGCAGAAGAATTGAAAACGAGTTATCTCAGATAATAACAAGAGTTAGATATGGCTAAATTTGCAGCAAATCTGAGTATGATGTTTAACGATGCTCCTTTTACTGAACGTTTTGCGCGAGCTGCACAGGCTGGTTTTAAAGGTGTTGAATACTTGTTTCCTTATGATGAATCAGTCAAGGAACTCGCTGCATTGTTGAGAAAATATCAATTGACGCAAGTGCTGTTCAATATGCCTGCAGGAGATTGGAGGTCAGGCGATAGGGGAATGGCATGTTTACCAGGGTGTGAGAAAGTTTTTGCTGAGGGAGTGTATAAGGCACTGGAATATGCCCTGACATTGGATTGTAAACAGGTTCATGCAATGGCTGGAAAATTAGATGGACAGTTTACGAAGAAGCAGCAACGTGAATGTTATATCACAAATATTCAATATGCTGCGGATGTGATGGTTGAGCATGATATCAGTGTATTAATTGAACCAATTAATACTCAGGATATACCTGACTATTTTTTGACAACACAGAATCAGGCCGAAGAATTATTAAAAGTTATTGATCGTAAAAATGTTTTTATACAGTTGGATCTTTATCATTGCCAGATTATGGGGGGTAATCTGCTACGGACAATAGAACGGTTATGGGGAAAATTTAGTCATATTCAAATTGCCTCAGTGCCGGAACGTCATGAACCTGATAGCGGTGAGGTTAATTATTTCTGGTTGTTTAGAAAATTGGATGAGATGGGGTATCAAGGGTGGCTTGGATGTGAATATCATCCGGTAGGCCATACGGAGGAAGGGCTTGGATGGCTGCTAAAAGCCCAATCATGATTGTGCGGTAATGTAGCAGGAGAGCTAATGATTCCCTCAGAGCGGAGAGATTTTATTTATCGTCATCTACATGAACATCGGACGGTTTCTATTAGTACATTGGTTGAATTGTTGAATGTTTCGCATATGACAGTGAGACGGGATATTCGCATTTTGGAGGAAGAGGGAAAGGTTATTAGTATCACCGGAGGCACTCAGCTAAATGATGCCTTACGGCAAGAATTACCATGGAGTGAAAAAGCACTTATTAATCACCGTCATAAACGTGCGCTAGGAAAATATGCTGCTTCATTAGTGAAAGATGGACAGGTAGTTTATTTGGATGCGGGTACTACAACGTTTGAAATTGCTCAGGTATTGGCTGAACGTTTTAATTTGACGATTGTTACGAATGACTTTTCGATAACTCAGTATTTAATGAATAAGCCGCAACTGAATTTGTTTCACACTGGGGGACAAGTGGACAAACGTAATTATTCCTGTGTAGGGAATACCGCTGCGATGGTGTTACGTACCTTGAATGTGGATATTGCATTCATTAGCACCAGTTCATGGGATCTTGAGCATGGTGTTTCTACTCCTCATGAAGAAAAAGTTTTTGTGAAACAGATGTTGTTGGAAATTGCTCGCAGGAAGATATTGATTTCTGATAGCAGTAAGTATGGCAAATATGGCATGTTTCGTGTTTGCTCTCTCTCATTTGAATGACATCGTATGTGATGGGCAATTGCCAATATCAGAGCAACAACAATTACGTGAAATAGGAATGAAACTACATATTGTCGATATATAAGAATCATAAAAAGAAGTCCTTACTTATAAAATAATCTTCAAGAGATTATGAAAAGGAATTTTAGATGAAAAGTATCAATCATTATTGATGGCACAAGTTTTCTGGCCAGTAGTTAGCTTTTTTTCTTAAAAATAATTGTAGCTTGAATTTTGATTGATATTCAGTAACTAGTTTATCATTGTCAATAACCGTTTATTCAGCGGCGTAATCCGATCGTTTATCGCCAATGATACACATTGAAATGGAGTTTTATAATGGGATATTACATTCCAATCATTGGACTAGGAGTGGCCGTATTTACGCTGATTTTTTTGGTCTTGCGCACTCGTATTCACGTAATAATTGCTATGTTGATTACTGCGGTAATCGCTGGGATCACTGGTGGTTTAACTATAGGCAATATCGTTGAAGTGATCACTAAAGGATTTGGTTCGACATTAGGTAATATTGGCATTGTGATTGGGCTAGGGATCATGATGGGGCGAATATTGGAGGTATCTGGCGCAACTGAACAAATTGCTTATAGCTTGATTAAATGGTTGGGTAAAAAACGTGAGGAATGGGCTCTGGCAATTACCGGTTATATTATTAGTATCCCTATATTTGTTAATTCAGCTTTCGTGATCCTCTACCCGCTGGTGAAAGCGTTAGCGAAGAAAGGTAAACGTAATATACTGACGTTAGGGGTGGCACTGGCAGGAGGACTAGTGGTGACTCACCATATTGTCCCACCTACACCGGGGCCACTCGGTGTCGCTGGTATATTTGGTGTGGGCATCGGCACAATGATGCTGACAGGTATGATACTGGCCGTGCCATGTGTTATTGGCATTATCTTTTATGCAAAGTGGTTAGAGACTAAATATCCTGAATATCTGTCTGCGGATACAGAAGAAAATTTGCAACAGGTTCATCAGCATTATATGGAAGAAAAAGCAAATAAACCGCTACCAAGCTTATTTCTTTCTCTTCTGCCTATTATCATTCCGATAGCTCTAATTTTTATTAATGTAATTAATGGATTATTGCTGAGAACTGATTCATTAATTGGAAAGGAAAGCCATTTCTATTTTCAAATATTTGATTTTCTTGGTTCACCAATTATCGCGCTGGCAATCAGTGTATTATTGGCGGTTTATACTCTAATGCCAAACGCCAGTAAACACGAAGTGATTGAACATTTGGAAGCTGGGTTACAAATGGTGGGGATTATTCTGTTGATGACCGGGGCTGGTGGCGCATTGGGAGCTGTATTAAACGAAAGTGAAACGGGGCCGATATTGGCGCAATATATTGCCAGTCTGCCAATAACACCTGTCTTGATCCCATTTATCATCGCAACGTTAGTACGTCTGATTCAAGGCTCTGGTACTGTGGCAATGATCACCGCAGCCTCTATTTCAGCCCCTATCATAAGTCCGATACCGGATATTAATATGTTGGCGGCTGCTCAGGCTGCGATGATGGGATCATTATTCTTTGGTTGTTTCAACGACAGTTTGTTCTGGATGGTTAATAGAATGATGGGCATTAAAGATGCGAAGCAACAAATGATCGTCTGGTCAATTCCTACAACAATCGCATGGGGAATCGGGTTGTGTGGCGTCTTGCTTCTCGACCTCGTTATGTAGATCTTGTGATGTAAATAATGAAATTGTGCTCTGCATGATTCCAAGCTAGTTGCAGATCGGTTGTGACTACTGCACCAGAAGAGAGCGGTAAACTCCAATTGCTGTTCACCCCAATGCTGGAACGCAGCGAGTTGCGAGTTGAAAGTATTCGAGTCCAACTTCAGGTGGCTGCCACTACTGCCTGTTTCCGTCATACCACGGCGAGATAATGTGGTGTAATTCAATGAAGCCGTTGGGCCTGCACTCAGGTTTTCGCTCAACGCCCAGCGGTAGCCGCCGCCTGCCATGAATGAACCACTCAATCCTTTCCAGCTGGCATAGTTACTTGCAATGTAGTCATTCACATGCACGTTGCGATCCATCCGCCCGTCTTCAATACCAAACCGACCATTACCGAACATATAAGCGCCAGCCAGTGGATTAACGGCATAGCGCGCTTGTACTCCTAGATTGAAAGCGGTCATTTTACCAGTACCGCTTTCATATTGTATTTGCCGGGCACGTATGCATTACCTTGCGAATTGCGTAGGAAATAGCCATGTCGGTTAATCAAAGTCTGTCCATTGCCATATACTGAGAATCCGAAGAAATTACGCCAATCTATTTGATAACCCATATCTTGCATCGCAGCCAGTTCTGCTTCCATTAAGCTTGTGTAGTTACGGTAAGGTTGGTGGCATTACCATTGCGATCAGATACCATACTTGAAATACCCAATGCATGAGTTGAAGTACTTACCAGATCTGCCTTATTTGTGAGGGGATAATAAGTCGAATGATCACGGTTTAGTCCCCCTAGTTTCCCTATTGTGATATGGCCAGTGAGAGCTTTTTCATATTAGGTATCCTTGTGATTAGTCTTAGAACAGTGATATTTGCTTCGTGTATTGAATATCATCCCTAATATAAACAGTGAATAGATTAAATAATATACAATATAAATAATTAAATGAGTTCATCAATAGCAGTTCCGACACGGGAGATGATCAAAATTGTGACTTTCAGCACTGAATTGCTAACATCCGAATATTGGGAACTGTATTTTGCAGATATGCCCGAACTAGATTGAAATGGGGTTTTATGATGGAGTTTTACGTTCCAATTATCGGGTTGGGAGTGGCGGTATTTACGCTGATTTTTCTGGTTTTACGCACTCGTGTTCACGTACTGATTGCTATGCTGATTGCTGCGATAATCGCTGGTATATCTGGTGGTTTAACGATGAGTAATGTTGTTGAAGTGATCTCCAAAGGATTTGGATCAACATTAGGCAACATTGGTATCGTGATTGGGTTGGGATGCATGATGGGGCGGATATTGGAGGTTTCAGGGGCAACTGAACGAATCGCCTATAGTTTGATTAAATGCTTGGGTAAAAGGCGTGAAGAGTGGGCTCTGGCGATTACCGGTTATATTGTCAGTATCCCTATATTTGTGAATTCAGCTTTTGTGATCCTATACCCACTGGTGAAAGCATTGGCAAAGAAAGGCAAACGAAATGTATTGACGCTAGGGGTATCATTGGCGGGAGGATTGGTGGTGACTCACCATATTGTCCCCCCGACTCCCGGGCCACTTGGTGTAGCAGGGATATTCGGTGTGAGTATCGGTTCAATGATGTTGGCTGGTATGATATTGGCCGTACCATGTGTCATTGGTATTACCTGCTATGCAAAGTGGCTGGAGACTAAATATCCTGAATACCAATTTGATAATACAGAAGAAAATGTAGAAAACTTGCAACAAGTTCATCAGCGTTATATAGAAGAAAAAGAGCAAAAATCGCTACCGAGCCTGTTTCTTTCCTTTTTACCCATTATTGTTCCGATTGTCCTTATTTTGATCGGTGTAATTAATGGGATGTTACTGAAAACTGATGAGTTTACAGGAAAAGGAAATTATTTCTATTTTCAGATTTTTAATTTCCTGGGATCACCAATTATTGCGCTGGCAATCAGTGTATTACTGGCGGTTTATACGCTAATGCCAAACGTCAGTAAACATGAAGTGATTGAACATTTGGAAGCAGGGTTAAAAGCTGTAGGCATTATTTTGTTGGTGTCAGGAGCTGGAGGCGCATTGGGAGCCGTGTTGAACGAAAGTTCAACGGGAACAATACTGGCGCAATATATTGCCAGCCTTCCAATAACACCCGTCTTGATCCCATTTATCATTGCAACGCTAATACGCATAATTCAAGGTTCTGGCACGGTAGCAATGATAACTGCCGCTTCTATCTCTGCACCTGTTATCAAACAGATACCGGATGTTAATATGCTGGTTGCCGCTCAGGCTGCCATGATGGGGACACTGTTTTTTAGTTACTTCAATGATTGTTTTTTCTGGGTAGTTAACCGGATGATGGGTATTAAAAATGCAAGGAAGCAGGTTATCGTCTGGTCTATTCCTACCACAATTGCATGGGGAATTGGATTGTGTGGTGTATTGCTTCTCAATCTTGTCATGTAATTTGCTATGTAAATAATGATGGCGCTCTGTAGAGAGCGCTTTCCCATTTTCAGATTTTGTGACTGTTCTTCAAATATTGTTCCCATTTCAGCATCATGCTTGCTACATTAATCTATTCTTTAAGTGTGATGTTAATCACAAATATATGTATGCGTTTCTTTTAATTTTTAATTAAAGATGATTTAAGTCACTAAAAAATGTCAGAGTATCGAATAAATTTAGGTATCCATATTTTGAATCATGTCTGTTGAGGAGTCTGATATGTCTGATGTATTTCACTTAGGTATCACCAAAAGCGACCTGCAAGGCGCGGCTCTGGCAATTGTGCCAGGCGATCCCAACCGTGTTGAGAAAATTGCGCGACTAATGGATAACCCAGTACATCTGGCTTCCCACCGTGAATTTACAACATGGCGTGCAGAAATTGACGGAAAGGCCGTTATTGTTTGCTCTACAGGTATTGGTGGCCCTTCAACGTCGATTGCTGTAGAAGAGTTGGCACAATTAGGTGTGCGTACTTTCCTACGTATCGGAACAACGGGTGCGATTCAGCCACATATTAATGTGGGGGATGTATTGGTAACGACTGCAGCGGTTCGCTTGGATGGTGCCAGCTTGCACTTTGCTCCAATGGAATTCCCGGCAGTTGCTGATTTTGAGTGTACAAATGCACTATACGCAGCAGCAAAAGCATCAGGTTCTGCTACACATGTTGGTGTTACAGCATCTTCTGATACCTTCTACCCAGGGCAAGAGCGTTACGACACTTATTCCGGCCGTGTTGTGCGTCGTTTCCAGGGTTCCATGCAAGAATGGCAAGAAATGGGCGTAATGAACTTTGAGATGGAATCAGCAACATTGCTGACTATGTGTGCAAGCCAGGGACTGCGTGCTGGCATGGTAGCTGGGGTTATCGTTAACCGTACCCAACAGGAAATACCGGATGTTGAGCTACTGAAAAAAACCGAAAGCAATGCATTGGGAATTGTTGTTGAGGCTGCTCGTTACCTGTTGTAAGGCTTTTCATCAAGGGCCAGAATATTCTGGCCCTATCGTTTATGTGATCTGCACTTCCCTTCATTTCAAAATCTGATAATGTCATAACATTTTGCATTGATAACCAGCTGTATCTGTGCCTAATTATCTGTACTAATCGCTATTAGTCGAATCCAGTAGTATCAAATAATTATCAGTTTCCATAAGTGTTGTGCCTAATAGATTTCAAGTTACGATTAGTAAGACAGTAGCTTGGAAGATAAAAGGTATCTTTTAATTTCAATAAGAGTGACTATGACTACAACATTTCTATCTCATCCTTCACTACTTCCTCTGAATGGCGGTATTAACTTTCGTGATTTAGGTAATAAGACACTAAATAATGGTGCCAAGATCAAGTCAGGATTACTATTTCGTTCCGGCTCACTGGATAGACTGACAGAAAACGATCAGACTTTTTTAACAGAGCAAAAGCTTTTCCAGATTATCGATTATCGTGATAGCTGTGAAATCATGGATAAACCAGATCAAATATGGCATGGAGCATATTATCACCATGCTCCCGCTAATCCCCTTTCCAAAGAAGTGAATGCTAATCTGGATAAGTTGGATAAGGAGATATTGGAGCAATTTGATGCAAAAGTATTTATGTCACGTCTATACGAATTGTTACCCATTAACAATCCAGCTTATAAAACATTAGCGACGTTATTGTTGCAACCAGAAAAAGGTGGAATCGTACAACACTGCGCGGTTGGTAAAGACAGGACGGGGGTCGGCTCTGCACTGGTTTTACTCGCATTGGGTGCTGATCTGGATACGGTAATGGAAGATTATTTACTGACCAATGTTACGCTGGCTCCATATCGAGACTATTTATTGAGTGAACATGCAAAAATCATGAGTGAAAGTGTAGTTGAAAAATTTTCTTATGTTTATTCAGTACGGGAAGAGTTTTTACTGACTGCCCTTAAGAGTATTAATCAACATTATGGCAGCGTAGATATTTGGCTGGAAAAAGATATCGGGCTTAATATTGCTGCGCGTGAAAAGCTGCAAGCCTATTTTCTTGAGTAAAAATAGCAGATTAGAATTGGGTTGATTGTACAGTGCTAACCTATGATGTACTACTGATAACACGGGAAAGACTAATGTGAGCTTGCATGAAATTATCGGACTAGTCACAAATTTTGTAAAAGTCCATGAAGCTTGGGCAATTCCAATCATTTTTATACTTGCATTTGGTGAGTCGTTGGCGTTTATCTCCCTATTGTTGCCTGCAACGATCATCTTATTGGGATTGGGAGCATTGATCGGTGAAAGTGGTTTAACCTTTTGGCCAATATGGATAGCCGCAGCTGCCGGAGCTTTTTTTGGTGACTGGCTTTCTTACTGGTTTGGTTTCCGTTACAAAGAGAATGTCGGCAAGATGTGGCCACTTTCTCGCCACCCTCAAACTTTAGTTCGTGGCCATCGTTTTTTTGAACGATGGGGAGTATGGGGGGTTTTCATTGGGCGTTTTTTTGGTCCATTGAGGGCAGTTGTACCATTGGTAGCTGGGATTTGTGCCATGCAAAAACGCCATTTTCAGCTAGCTAATTTTACTTCTGCATTAATTTGGGCATTCGGTATTTTAGCTCCGGGAGCGTTTGGCCTGCGTTGGTTGGCCGAGTGGATGGGATAAGTGAAAAGGAAATGAAATAAATGAATGGGGTAATTGCGAGCCGCTTTGCAAACTGAAAGAAAGCCCTTGAATACTCTGGACATCTATACAGCGTCTATTTAACTTACATTGAGGCTGGTAAGCCAAAAAAGTTGATCGGAATTTAGCAACAATGGTGTTAGTGAGGGAGTATAGGTGGATATCCAGTGGTTATATATGCTGATTGGTGGCTTAAGTGGATTGCTAGGCGGAGGGATCTTCGTCTGGCTTTCTATTCATGAGAGAATCCAGCAAAAAGAACAGGAACTACGTGAATTATATAGCCAGTTGGCTGTTAACCATGAAAAGCTGGAGCAATCCCATTATTGGCGCACTGAATGCGATCAATTGAACCAAGAGTTGTTGGCTCAACGTGAAATTAATAGTGTACAGGAAGCTGAATTGCGAGAATTAAGTACTCGGCTTGAAGACAGCAGGTTGGCGGCGGAGGAGAAACAGCATTTATTAATCAATAGCGAACAGCGATTGAGTACCCAATTTGAAAATCTTGCCAATCGTATTTTTGAACAAAACCAACACCGCACCAACGAATATAATCGCCAAAATCTCAATAATCTTCTGATACCATTTCGTGAACAACTTGAGGGATTCCGTCGTCAGGTACAAGACAGCTTTGGGCAGGAAGCTCGTGAGCGCCACACTCTAACCCATGAAATTCGTAATCTTCAGCAACTCAATGCACAAATGGCAAACGAGGCCATCAATCTCACAAAGGCCCTGAAAGGGGACAACAAAATGCAAGGAAATTGGGGAGAGATGGTATTGGCCCGAGTTTTGGAGGCTTCTGGCTTGCGTGAGGGGCATGAGTTCAATACACAGGTTAATATTAAAACCGAGAATAGTGAACGTTTTCAACCTGATGTCATTGTGCATCTGCCACAGGGAAAAGATGTTGTTATTGATGCCAAAATGTCGTTGGTCGCTTATGAACGTTATTTCAACAGTGATTGCGAAGAGCAGCAGATACAAGCATTACAGGAACATATTAATTCCATTAAAGGGCACATTCGTGGCCTGAGCCGAAAAGATTATCAACAATTGCCCGGGTTGCGATCGCTGGATTATGTTTTGATGTTTATTCCAGTGGAACCTGCTTATTTGGTTGCACTCAATCAGGCACCAGAGTTACTGGATGAAGCATTGAAACATAATATTATGCTGGTCAGTCCATCAACTTTATTGGTTGCTGTTCGTACGATTAGTAACTTGTGGCGTTATGAATATCAAAGCCAAAATGCACGTCTGATTGCTGATAAAGCAGCCAGAATGTATGACAAAATGCGGCTGTTTGTGGATGATATGCAAGGATTGGGGCAAAGCCTTAACAAAGCACAGTCGAGCTACCATTTTGCAATGAAAAAACTCGTTGAGGGGAGAGGAAACTTGATTAGTCAGGCCGAAGGATTTCGCGATTTAGGCGTGGATGTGAAGCGGCCTATTGACTCACAGCTGATCGATAAATCTTTCCAAACGTTGCAGGTGAATGAGTGAAGTCCGGATAGGGTTTTGTTGGAAAGGCTGGTACACTTGCTATAAATTTTTTGAATAAAAAGCGGACAAATAACATGGCAGATCAATCAAAAGAAACCACTGATTTTGGTTTCCGCACCGTAGCCAAAGAAGAGAAAAAAGAGATGGTGGCAGAGGTGTTCCACTCTGTTGCCTCGAAATATGACTTAATGAATGATTTGATGTCATTTGGCATTCATCGTATCTGGAAACGTTTCACCATTGAGGCAAGTGGTGTTCGCCGTGGTCATAAAGTGCTTGATCTCGCTGGTGGAACCGGTGATCTAACCGCGAAATTCTCCCGAATTGTGGGGGAAAAAGGTCAAGTCGTTCTGGCAGATATTAACGATTCGATGTTGAAAGTCGGACGTGAAAAATTACGAGATATTGGTATCGTAGGCAACGTCAATTATGTTCAAGCTAACGCTGAAGAATTGCCTTTCCCGGATAACCATTTTGACTGTATTACCATTTCTTTCGGCTTGCGCAATGTCACAGATAAAGAAAAAGCCCTGCGTTCCATGTGTCGGGTGCTTAAGCCAGGTGGTCGCCTGTTGGTGCTGGAGTTCTCCAAACCAGTATTGGCTCCGTTGAGCAAGGTTTATGATGCTTACTCATTCCATATTTTACCTCGAATCGGTCAGATGGTTGTGAAGGATGCCGACAGTTACCGTTATCTGACAGAGTCCATTCGTATGCACCCTGACCAGGAAACTTTAAAAGGTATGATGGAAGAGGCGGGTTTTGATCAAGTCTCTTACAGCAATATGACTGGCGGAATCGTTGCACTGCACAAAGGGTTCAAATTCTGAAATGGAAACACCTTCATTAAGCTGTAACGCATTAAACCATAACGAATTAAACCATAATGTAAGTTCTGCGGTATTAAATGATAAGGTGTTGTTCACAATATTAACGGCCTTTCTGGAAACGACTCTGAATCATCTGTTATACCGTGAAACGGTATTAAAACCTGCTCGTTTGAGGCTGGCAGGTAAAATACTGTCTATTGAACTGAAAGAAATCGAAACACCGTTTGTATTGGTATTCAGTGAAAGGCAGGTCGACGTATTAAGCCAATGGTCAGAACCAGCAGATTGCTCAATGAAAGCGACGCTCCCTGCGTTACTTAAGCTACGGGATCGTCAGTGTCTTTCAGCTCTGATTAACAGTGGCGAAATTGTCATTGAAGGGGATATGCAGGTTATTCAGCAATGGTCAGCTTTGCTGGATATGGCAGAATGGGATCCTGCACATTATCTTTCCCCCTATGTCGGTGATATTGTCGCCGAAGGTATCAGTCGGGTAATAAAGAAAAGTTTTGAATTTGCCAGCAATACTATTGCAAGAAAGAAAACGTGCTTCATTGAATCATTAACAGAAGAGTGGCAAATGGCTCCCAATGCTTTGGAGGTGGCCTATTTCAGTGAAGAAGTTAATGCCGTTACCAATGAGATAGCTCAGCTTGAAAAACGGTTGGCGGCACTGGAGGAAAAACATGACACCCAGTGAAATTAAGCGGCTTTACTTTATCATACGAGTCTTTCTTTCCTACGGATTGGATGAACTTATCCCCAATATTCGTTTGACATGGCCGTTGCGTTTTGGGCGTTATTTACTGTTTTGGATACCTAACAGGCATAAGGATAAGCCTCTCGGTGAACGTCTGCGTTTGGCATTACAAGAACTTGGTCCTGTGTGGATCAAATTTGGTCAGATGCTCTCCACGCGTCGTGATTTGTTTCCAATTGCAATCGCAGACCAACTTTCGATGTTGCAAGATCGGGTTGTTTCCTTTGATGGTACAGTGGCGCGAAAATCGATTGAAACTGCATTAGAAGGTTCTTTGGAAACGTGGTTTGAGGGGTTTGATTCACAGCCACTGGCTTCTGCTTCTATTGCTCAGGTACATACTGCCCGGTTGAAGGAGAATGGTAAAGAAGTTGTTCTAAAGGTCATCCGTCCAGATATTCTACCCGTCATTAAAGCTGATGTACGGTTGATGTATCGTTTGGCGAATCTGGCTCCTCTTTTACCAGATGCCCGGCGTCTTCGTCCGCGTGAAGTTGTGCGCGAATATGAGAAAACCCTGCTTGATGAGCTGAATTTATTACGTGAAGCTGCAAATGCCATTCAACTTCGCCGTAATTTCGAAGATAGCCCGATGCTCTACGTTCCAGAAGTATATCCTGATTATTGTCGGGAGAATGTCTTGGTTATGGAGCGCATTTATGGCATTCCGGTGTCAGATGTTGCCGCTCTAGAGGGGCAGAACACCAATATGAAATTATTGGCTGAGCGTGGGGTTCAGGTATTCTTTACCCAAGTATTTCGTGATAGTTTTTTCCATGCAGATATGCATCCCGGTAATATTTTTGTCAGTTATGAAAAGCCGGAAGAACCTACTTATATTGGCATTGATTACGGCATTGTTGGTTCTTTGAATAAAGAGGATAAACGCTATCTGGCCGAAAATTTTATTGCTTTCTTTAACCGTGATTATCGTCGTGTAGCTGAACTGCATGTTGATTCCGGCTGGGTTCCGGCAGACACCAATGTGGAAGATTTCGAATTTGCTATTCGTACTGTTTGTGAGCCGATTTTTGAAAAACCACTGGCTGAAATCTCATTTGGGCATGTTCTGCTGAATCTGTTCAATACCGCCCGTCGTTTTAATATGACAGTTCAGCCCCAGTTAGTCTTGTTGCAAAAAACGCTATTGTATGTAGAAGGCTTGGGACGTCAGCTTTATCCTCAGCTTGATCTGTGGAAAACCGCAAAACCTTTTCTGGAAGATTGGCTGCATGATCAAATTGGGCTACCTGCTATTGTGCGTGCTTTTAAAGAAAAAGCGCCTTCTTGGGCGGAAAAGCTCCCAGAGCTTCCGGAGTTAATATATGGCACGCTCCAACAGCACCGCCGTTTGCAGACCAGCATTGATCAGATATCACAACAATTCAGGGACCAACAGCTTAGGCAACGCAAATCTCTTTATTTATTGGGAATTGGTGCAACTCTCTTTATCTGTGGAAGTTTATTTTTCATCATAGGTCAGAAGCATCTGGCATGGGGAATGATAGGGGCTGGAATAGCATCATGGGGATTGGGCTGGCGTCATTTAAATAAGCGTCAATGGTGATGAACATTAAACATAACTGTAACTATAAGTAATTCAGCTACAATTCTTGATATGATTACGTTATTTCTGAGCACAAAATTTGTGGGTTATAATTAAATCACTAGTAATATTCTGATAAATAGAGGTAGGTCAGTATGGGTGGTATAAGTATTTGGCAATTACTCATTATTGCTGTCATTGTCGTGCTGCTGTTTGGTACTAATAAGCTTCGTACTTTGGGTTCAGATTTGGGGGCATCAATAAAAGGCTTCAAAAAGGCAGTGAGTGATGATGAAAAGCCAGAACAGCCAGGGAAAATGAGTCAGGATGCCGATTTCGAAACGAAAAATCTCACTGAAAAGTCTATGACTGCACAATCTGAAAAATCAGAGAGTAAAAGTAAAGATAAAGAGCAGGTATAAACCGTGTTTGACATTGGTTTTAGTGAACTGCTGTTGGTGATGATCATTGGCTTGGTTGTTCTGGGGCCGGAACGTTTACCTATTGCGGTCAAAACAGTGGCTGGGTGGATTCGGGTATTGCGCTCTCTGGCGGCTAATGTTCAGAATGAACTTGCTCAGGAACTGAAATTGCAAGAACTTAAGGACACGCTGAAAAAAGTGGAAGAGAAAGCTGATCTACAATCACTGTCGCCAGAATTGAAAGCATCAATGGAAGAGCTGAAGGAAGCAGCTGAGTCGTTGAAAAATACGTATCAATTAAAACCGGATGAAATGAAGGAATTGGAGGAAGATGAAACTCATTTTCATTCTTCTATGCCTCAACCCGCTGAAAAGCACTCGAATTCAGAGCAGTTAAGTTCAGAATCGTTAGTTTCAAGACCTGTAATTTCAGAACCAGTTGTGTTAAAGAAATCGAGCGTAATACCAGAACAGCAGAACAAAAAATCCGAACAAGCAAATGGCGAACACTGAAACATGTCTGTGGATGATACTCAACCCCTTATCAGTCATCTGATTGAACTGCGTAAGCGGATTTTAAATAGCTTAATTACTGTGCTGGTAGTGTTTCTGGCATTGGTTTATTTTTCCAATGACATTTATCGGCTTATTGCTGCTCCTTTAATGGAACAATTACCCAAAGGCGCAAATATGATTGCAACAGATGTTGCATCGCCTTTTTTTACACCGATTAAACTAACTATCATGGTGTCTATCTTTGTTTCGGTACCCATGATCCTCTATCAAGTATGGGTATTTATTGCACCGGCATTGTATAAGCATGAACGGCGTTTGATTATGCCCCTACTGTTTTCCAGTAGTGTATTGTTTTATCTGGGAATGCTATTTGCGTATTTTGTTGTCTTTCCCATTGCGTTTGGTTTCTTTATCAAGACGGTACCAGCAGGTGTTGTGATTTCGACAGATATCAGCAATTACCTGAGCTTTGTCATGGCACTCTTTATGGCTTTTGGTGTTTCATTCGAAATACCCATTGCCATTATTCTTCTGTGTTGGAGTGGGGTAGTTACGCCAGAATCTCTGAAAAGAAAACGTCCTTATATTTTAGTCGGGGCGTTTGTGGTTGGTATGCTGTTAACCCCCCCAGATGTTTTCTCACAAACTTTGCTGGCTGTTCCCATGTATTTGTTATTTGAGTTGGGAGTGTTGCTTTCGCAGTTCTATGTTGGAAAATTAGGCAGACGTAAATCCACCAATCCAGAAGATGAATTAGAATTAGATAGTGATACTGATGGTAATTTTAAAAAATAATCTGATTCTAATCATTTATGATTATCGCTAATTGATTGATAGTACTAACTGATTAATAGTACTAACTGATTAATAGTACCAACTGATTGATAGTGCTGACATCATTGTCATAAAGCGATGGCTATTAACCCAGCGTTCTGTCGCTGGGTTTTATATTAGGAGAGCTGTATGAGCTATGTATTTCCGGGGGCATTTCCCGGTCGTCGTATGCGCCGTGTGCGCCGCCATGATTTTTCCCGCCGCTTAGTTGCTGAAAATCAACTTACCGTTAATGACCTGATTTACCCTGTATTTGTTATGGAAGGAACGAATCAGCGTCAGGAAGTGTCTTCAATGCCAGGAGTGTATCGTCTGACAATCGATCTTTTGCTGAAAGAAGCAGAAGAGATTGCCCGACTGGGTATTCCTGTTTTATCTCTGTTTCCGGTTATTGAAGCGGACAAAAAATCATTGGATGCGAAAGAAGCCTATAATCCTGACGGCTTGATTCAACGTTCTGTTCGCGCTTTGAAAGATGCTGTTCCGGAGTTGGGTCTTTTGACGGATGTCGCACTTGATCCATTTACTATCCATGGGCAGGATGGTGTTATTGATCAAGATGGTTATGTTATCAATGACATTACCAAAGATATTTTGGTTAAGCAGGCACTATCTCATGCTGAAGCTGGGGCTGAGATTGTTGCACCAAGCGATATGATGGATGGTCGTGTCGGTGCCATTCGTGAGCAGCTTGAGGTGGATAATTATCTCAATACCCAAATTATGGCTTATTCTGCCAAATACGCTTCTTGTTACTATGGGCCATTTAGGGATGCCATTGGTTCCAGCAGTAATCTGAAAGGCGGTAATAAAATGACCTATCAGATGGATCCTGCAAACAGTGATGAAGCGTTGCAGGAAATTGCACAGGATTTGCAGGAAGGTGCAGATAGCGTCATGGTTAAACCTGGTATGCCATATTTGGATGTAATTCGTCGAGTGAAAGATACTTTTGGTGTGCCAACATTTGCTTATCAGGTTTCTGGTGAATATGCCATGCACATGGCGGCCATTCAAAATGGTTGGTTGAAAGAACAGCCAGCGATTATGGAATCACTATTGTGTTTTAAACGAGCAGGTGCTGATGGAGTCTTGACTTATTTTGCCAAGCGTGTAGCGCAGTGGTTACATGAGCAGAAATACTAAGTTTATTCACGTTATTATTAAAGAGAATCTGCTCCGCTATATAATATAGACAATAAACACTGAAAACGGGCAATTTTGCCCGTTCTCTGATTAAATTTTGATGAAATGCTTATTATCTAATATTTTAGGGACTTCTTTATTAAGAATCTTCAGCAAGATAATGGATCGGGTTTCCCCATCCGGTTCGTTATAAATTGCTTGGATGCCTTCGAAAGCACCTTCAGTAATCAAGACCGTATCACCAGTAATTGGGGTCTCTGGTGCAATATATTCCTGCTCTGTGATAGACATTAACTCATCAATTAATGTTTGTGGAATAATATCTGGTTCTCGAGTGTTAAACTGAATGAAATAATTTACACCGCGTGTTGATTTAATGGTCGTGGTATGGATAACCTCTGCATCAAAGTAAACAAACAGATAATTGGGAAACAGTGGCTCAGTAACAGTGGCTCGCTTGCCCCGTCTGATTTTTTCAATTTTGACTGTCGGTGTCAGGCAAATAACACCTTGCCTTTCTAAATGCTCTATTGCCCGAAAAACTTGCCCTCGTTTACAGTAAAGAAGACGCCACCCCGGTCCCTTTGTTCCCATAATATTTCGACTCCATTGCATAGAATATCTAGCATAACAAAACTAGTACTAAAGGGTCATTAGTAAAGATAGAAGTTATTTTAAGTGTAATCTGTATTTTTCTATAGTCTGCAGTGCTTATTTTCAATTAAAGCCTATATATTACGTTAATGGTGGAAAATCCATCACTAGTGCATGAATGATATAATTATTTGATTTTCACAAAGGAAACGGAAGATGGAAGTATTTTTGCTGAGTAATGGTAAACTCCCCCGGTAATAATAAAACATTTCCTGAGCAATTTGGTACGCAGATTTTAGCTGATTGGGTACCATTCCGTTGCATCTGAAGAATCTGATCCACAAGATTGCACTAAGTCCATTGCTTTTTGGCAAGTTATGAGTTTACCTTGTAACCCTCATGGGAGGGCTTATAATGGCTCTCCCTCCTTAAAAATCGGCACAAATGAACAATATGAAATATCACGATCTAAGAGACTTTCTTTCCTTGTTGGAACAATCAGGTGAATTAAAACGAATTCGTATAGAGGTTGATCCATATCTGGAAATGACTGAAATTGCAGATCGTACTCTTCGTGCCGGTGGTCCTGCTTTATTATTTGAAAATCCGAAGGGATATTCGATGCCTGTGTTGTGCAACTTGTTTGGGACACCTAAACGTGTTGCTATGGGAATGGGGCAGGATAATGTTAAGGCATTACATGATGTTGGTAAATTATTGGCTTTCCTTAAAGAACCTGAGCCACCGAAAGGATTTCGTGATTTGGTAGATAAATTGCCTAAATTTAAACAGGTTTTGAACATGCCAACCAAACGCCTTAGTTCTGCGCCTTGTCAGGAACAAATTTGGGCAGGAGATGAGGTGGATCTTACCCATATTCCAGTTATGCATTGTTGGCCGGAAGATGCCGCCCCATTGATTACATGGGGATTGACGGTGACTAAGGGGCCTAATAAAGAGCGCCAGAATCTGGGTATCTACCGTCAACAGGTATTGGGTAAAAATAAGTTGATTATGCGTTGGTTATCACATCGTGGTGGTGCACTTGATTTTCAGGAGTGGTGTCAGGCCAATCCGGGAGAGCGTTTTCCTGTGTCCGTTGCATTGGGGGCCGATCCTGCCACGATATTGGGGGCGGTTACTCCAATTCCTGATACTTTATCCGAATATGCGTTTGCTGGATTATTGCGTGGGCACAAAACGGAAGTTGTTAAATGTATATCTAATGATCTGGAAGTGCCCGCCAGTGCTGAAATTATCCTTGAGGGTTACATTGAGCCTGATGAAATGGCACCGGAAGGGCCATATGGCGATCATACCGGTTATTACAATGAAGTAGATATGTTCCCGGTATTTACGGTGACACATATTACTCAGCGCAGCGATGCTATCTATCATTCCACTTACACTGGGCGTCCACCGGATGAGCCCGCAGTTCTGGGCGTTGCGTTGAATGAAGTCCTGGTACCAATACTGCAAAAACAATTTCCTGAAATTGTAGATTTTTACTTACCACCAGAAGGCTGCTCCTATCGGCTCGCTATCGTTACAATGAAAAAACAATATGCAGGTCATGCCAAGCGAGTGATGATGGGGGTTTGGTCATATCTGAGGCAATTTATGTACACTAAATTTGTTATCGTTTGTGATGATGATATCAATGCGAGAGATTGGAATGATGTCATCTGGGCGATAACAACGCGAATGGACCCGCAAAGAGATACTGTCTTAATGGAAAATACACCAATTGACTATCTCGATTTTGCATCTCCTGTTTCTGGGCTAGGCTCAAAAATGGGGCTGGATGCAACAAATAAATGGCCAGGAGAGACACAAAGGGAATGGGGGCGTCCGATAGTGATGAGCGATGAGATTCGGACCCGTGTCGATGAAATTTGGGATCAATTAGATATTTTGAAGCAATAAGAGGGAACGCATGACAACATTGAGCTGTAAAGTAACTTCAGTTGACTCCATTACAGATACAGTTTACCGAGTTCGTTTATTGCCTGATTCACCTTTTTCTTTTCGTGCAGGGCAATATTTGATGGTGGTTATGGATGAAAGGGATAAACGCCCTTTCTCCATGGCATCATCACCATCAGAAAAACAGATAATTGAATTGCATATTGGTGCTTCTGAGCTGAATCTTTATGCGATGGCAGTAATGGATAGGATTCTGGATCAGAAAGTCATTGATATTGATATTCCACATGGTCAAGCATGGTTTCGTGAAGGTAGTGAAAATCCTATGTTATTAATTGCTGGCGGAACGGGATTTTCATATACACGTTCTATCTTGTTGGCGGCTTTGGAAGAAAATCCCCATAGAGAAATCTCTATCTATTGGGGAGGACGGGAGTTGCAACACCTGTATGATTTGGATGAGTTACAATCATTGAGTAAAAATCACCCTAATTTGACTGTTGTTCCTGTAGTTGAACAGGTTGATGAACACTGGCGTGGGAGAACGGGGACAGTTCTTAGTGCAGTTTTGGAAGATTTCGGTAATTTGTCAAACCATGATATCTACATTGCAGGTCGCTTTGAGATGGCAAAAATTGCTCGTGAACGGTTTTGTAGTGAACGCGATGCTTCTATCGATCGCATGTATGGAGATGCATTTGAGTTTATTTGAGTTGTTTGTCAGTAAAATAAAACGATAAAAATAAAAAAACCCGCCCCTGACAGGCGGGAAACTACGGCAACAACTTATTTAGAGTGACGCAATAGACAAGACAGACAAGGGAAAAAATTATTAAATTTCAATCGACAGTTACTCTTTCTAGCTGTTTTATACTCTTTCAATAATCGTAGCAATGCCTTGACCTAACCCGATGCACATGGTTGATAGCCCAAACTGGACATCTTTACGTTCCATCAAGTTAAGCAGAGTGGTTGTGATACGAGTACCAGAACATCCTAGTGGGTGGCCAAGAGCAATTGCACCTCCGTTCAGGTTGACTCTGTCATCCATACTATCCAAAACATTCAGTCCTTTCATGCAAGCCAGAGATTGTGCTGCGAATGCTTCGTTCAATTCCATTACGCCAATGTCTGCAAGACTTAATCCGGCTTTTTTCAGGGCCATTTGTGTTGCAGGAACAGGGCCATAACCCATAATAGAAGGATCACAACCGACAACTGCCATTGAACGGATACGAGCGCGAGGTTTTAATCCTAATTCCCTGGCTTTGCTTTCACTCATGATCAGCATTGCAGAAGCACCATCAGACAGCGCTGAAGAGTTTCCCGCTGTAACGCTTCCGGTGACAGGATCAAAAACAGGACGCAGTGCAGCCAAATCTTTTAGATTAGTGTCTGGGCGGATCACTTCATCAAAATCGACGAGTTTTAGATTTCCATCAGCATCATGCCCATATATAGGAACGATTTCGCTGGCGAAAGCTTGTGACTTGGTTGCTTGTGCCGCGCGTTGATGGGAACGCAGGGCAAATTCATCCTGCATTTCGCGGCTAATATTGTGCATTTTGGCCAGCATTTCCGCTGTCAGCCCCATAACACCTGCTGCTTTGGCAACATTACGGCTTAATTTGGAATGAAAATCAACTCCGTGTGCCATGGGAACATGCCCCATATGCTCAACGCCGCCAACCATAACAATATTGGCATCGCCAGTCATAATCATGCGGGCGCCGTCGTGCAGTGATTGCATTGAAGAACCGCAGAGGCGGTTAACTGTTACAGCGGGAACTGAATGGGGAATACCTGCCAGCAAAGCAGAATTGCGTGCAATATTAAACCCTTGTTCAAGTGTTTGTTGCACACATCCCCAAGAGATATCATCAATATCTTCAGGCTTAACAGCGGTATTGCGCTTGAGTATTGATTTCATCAGATGTGCGGAGAGATCTTCGGCACGGACCTGACGGAATACACCACCTTTTGAGCGCCCCATTGGGGTACGGATACCATCAATAATAACTACGTTTTCCATGTTTTCAGACCTCACACTTTTTCACCTGGATTAACAGCAAGTTCTGCTGGTGCAGGGTAATAACTTTCATTGCTTTCGGATTTTGCTTTCAGGCCAGCGGGTACGTGATAAAGTGCGCCCAAATGAGCATAACTTTCTGCCATCTTCACGTAGGCTGCAGTTCCCATTGTATCCAGATAACGGAAAACACCGCCATGGAATGGAGGAAAACCTAAACCATACACTAAGGCCATATCCGCTTCTGCTGGGCTGGCAATAACACCTTCTTCTAAGCAGCGAACAACTTCGTTAATCATTGGGATCATGGTTCGTGCAATGATCTCTTCGCCAGAGAAAGTATGTTTCGGTTTACCGATGCCTGCCAATAACTGATCGGTAGTTTGATCCTGCTCTTTTTTCGGTTTGCCTTTTTTATCTTGGGTATATTTATAGAAACCAACGCCATTTTTTTGACCATAACGTTGATTTTCGAATAATACATCAATGGCATCCCGGTAATCGCGGCTCATACGGTCTGGGAAACCCTGGGCCATGACAGCTTGTGCGTGGTGGGCAGTATCAATGCCGACAACATCAAGGAGATAAGCAGGACCCATTGGCCAGCCAAACTCTTTTTCCATGATTTTATCGATTTGACGGAAATCTCCACCATCACGCAGCAACATGCCAAAACCAGCCAGATATGGGAACAATACACGGTTTACAAAGAAACCTGGGCAGTCGTTGACAACGATGGGTGTTTTACCCATTTTACTGGCATATGCGACAACACTTGAAATAGTCTTGTCTGAAGTTTTTTCTCCGCGGATGATTTCAACCAACGGCATACGATGTACTGGGTTAAAGAAATGCATACCACAGAAGTTTTCTGGGCGTTTTAGCGATTTTGCTAATTCAGTGATTGGGATAGTCGAGGTATTAGAAGCCAGAATGCAGTCATCATTGATGTGTGATTCTGTTTCTACCAGAACTGCAGCTTTAATTTTAGGATTTTCAACAACAGCTTCAACAATGATCTGAGATTGCTCAATGCCAGCATAATTAAGCGTTGGCCGAATGGATGCCAGAATTTTGGCCATCTTCATGGCGTCTAAGCGTCCACGCTCAAATTGTTTATGCAGCAATTTAGCCGCTTCATTGATACCTAAATCCAGCGCTTTTTGATTGATGTCTTTCATCAAGACAGGAACGCCCTTGCGCGCTGATTGATAGGCAATACCTCCACCCATGATCCCTGCACCCAGTACTGCTGCATGTTCAGGTGTTGTGACGGTTTGCAGGTGTTTTTTTGCCAGCCCTTTGACATATTGGTCATTCAGGAAAATGCCTACTAAAGCACGTGCAACGGATGTGTGTGCTAACGATACAAAACTAGCAGATTCCAGTTTCAAGGCTTCATCGCGACCTAGTGTAGCGGCTTTTTCAATGGTTTTTACCGCAGTGATTGGTGCTGGATAATGAGGGCCGGCAACCTTCATGACCATACCTTTTGCTACGGAGAAACTCATGGTACGTTCGATCTCATTGAGATTCAGTGGCATCAGCTTAGGCTGACGAGCCGCCTTCCAATCCAAGTCTCCACAAATGGCCTGTTCTAAAACTGAAATGGCAGAATCAGTCAATTTTTCGGCAGAAACTACGGCATCAATCAAGCCATTTTTCAGTGCTTCCTCTGCATTAATATCTTTTCCTGCAGAAATGATTTCGAGAGCATTATCTGTACCAATCAAACGGGGCAGACGAACAGAACCCCCGAATCCAGGCATAATACCCAGTTTAGTTTCTGGTAAGCCGATGCGGAGCTCTGGGGATGCAACGCGAAAATCTGTTGAAAGTGCCAATTCACATCCACCGCCAAGGGCGTAGCCATTAATAGCGGAAATAGTTGGAACTGGGAGATCTTCTATACGATTGAAAATATTGTTGGCAAGATTCAGCAGTTCATGCAATTTTTCTGCAGGTGCATTGAATAGTGATAAAAATTCTGTAATGTCTGCGCCGACAATAAAGGCTTGTTTTTCAGAGCGTAATACTAACCCTTTCAGTTCAGGCTCTTGCTCAAGAGCAGAAACGGCTTTATCCAATGAGGTAACTGTTTTGGTATCTAATTTATTAATTGCGGCTGGTGCATTGAAGATCAGTTCAGCAATGCCATCTTTCAGCCATTTTACTTGAATAGTTTCACTTAGGTAGAGCATGTCATTCTCCTCAATGAGTGCATACCATCTGGTATGACCAGATGAGGTTGATTGTGATTACTGTGTTAATTTAATGCAAACCAATGATTAACTTTTTGTAGGGCAGATCACAGGTAAGATTTATGACGGGTAGCAATATATTTTGTTATAACCTTGAAAAATATAAATATAGTTGCTTAATTTTAGAGAGGCGGATTTTTACGTCATAGCTCCCATAATAACGAGTTGTGGTAATATTTAAGCTCCCGTCAGTAAATCAAAAGGCTAATTAAGATGGAAAAGTTGGCATCTCTGTACCACGAACACATTAAAACCTTACAAAAACGTGCCTGCGAAATCTTGGCTCGGACTCAGCTTGACGCCCTGCTTATTCACTCAGGTGAATCATTACGTGTTTTTCTTGATGACAGTCATTATCCTTTCAAGGTAAATGCACACTTTAAGGCTTGGGTGCCTGTGACTAAAGTGCCGAATTGCTGGTTATGGATTGATGGTGTTAATAAACCCAAACTTTGGTTTTATTCACCAGTAGATTATTGGCACAGTGTAGAACCACTGCCTAATGGCTACTGGACTGAAGAAATAGAAATGATTCATTTGGCAAATGCTGAAGATATCAGCACAAAACTGAATGGATTATCAAAACAAAATACAGCTTATATTGGTGAACAAACAGAGCGTGCTAGATCTTTGGGAATTATTGATCACAATATCAATCCAAAAGTTGTTTTGGATTATTTAAGCTACCATCGTTCATATAAAACAGATTATGAATTGGCTTGCATGCGTGAGGCTCAGAAAACGGCCGTTAATGGTCATCAGGCAGCCTATGATGCATTTTTGTCTGGTGTGAGTGAATTCGAGATCAATATGTTTTATTTGATGGCAACGGGGCATCGTGATACGGATGTTCCCTATGATAATATTATTGCCTTGAATGAGAATGCGGCTGTTTTACATTACAATAAATTACGACAGAAAGTACCTTCTGAAATTCGTAGTTTTTTGATTGATGCTGGGGCTGAATATAATGGCTATGCAGCGGATATTACTAGAACCTATTCCGCAAAATCTAATAACGATTTCGCCTCATTGATAAAAGCTCTGAATGAAGAACAGCTGGCGATAATCGGTACGATTAAAACGGGAACCAGATATACTGACTACCATATTAAGATGCATCAACGTATAGCCAATGTACTGAAAAAACATGATATTATTCATGGAATCAGTGAAGAAAGTATGGTTGAGAAAGGATTGACAACACCATTTCTTCCGCATGGTCTCGGTCATCCTCTAGGTTTGCAGGTACATGATGCTGCTGGATTTATGCAAAATGATAGTGGAACCCATCTGGCTGCCCCGGAAATGCATCCTTATTTGCGCTGCACCCGTATCTTGGAGCCAAGAATGGTTTTGACCATTGAGCCCGGGATTTATTTCATTGAAACTTTATTAGCACAGTGGCGTGAAAGTGAATATCGTCAGCATTTCGACTGGAAAAAAATCGAAATGCTGAAATCTTATGGTGGTATTCGCATTGAAGATAACATCGTTATTCACGATGGAAAAATTGAAAATATGACCAGAGATTTACACTTATCGTAATGAAGCCTTATTTGATTCCTGCGGCTTCAGTCAGCTTTACTGAAGAAATAAAAAAGAGCCGTTTCATTACCCTGCTGGAGCATACCAGCGGGGTGGATGAAGCTAAGTTATTTATCCAAAGCATAAAAGAGCAATATCCTGATGCTCGCCATCATTGTTGGGCTTTTGTGGCTGGTGCGCCGGATGACTCACAGCAATTGGGGTTTTCTGACGATGGTGAACCTACCGGAACAGCCGGTAAGCCCATGATTGCTCAGTTAATAGGAAGTGGTCTGGGAGAAATTACCTCGGTATCTGTTCGCTATTTTGGTGGCATAAAACTTGGTACAGGAGGATTGGTAAAAGCTTATGGTAATGGCGTGCAGCAAGCTTTGAAATTGTTGCAAACCGAATACAAAGTACCGCAGAAACTGTACCAGTTACAATGTGAATATTCGCATATTTCAATGGTGGAACAATTGCTGCATCAATTCTCCGGACATGTGATTGCCAGTGATTACGCTGAAAATGTCACATTGCAAGTTTCACTGCCAGCTGCTCTTGCTGGGGAGATAGGTGATAAATTACGGAACTTAAGCCGTGGTGCTTTGTTTTTAATACCAAAATCATAGTGATTTGTTATACCTGATTTCTAAGGAACCAAGCCGAATGCATTTTCGCACCATAACCCGTATTGTTGGACTACTTGTCATTCTTTTCTCTGTCACGATGATTATTCCGGGAGTGGTGGCATTAATTTATCGTGATGGTGCAGGTAGAGCATTTAGCCAGACATTCATCTGTGCCCTTGTCATTGGCTTAATATTATGGGCACCCAATCGTGATCAAAAATATGATCTTAAACCTAAAGAAGGTTTTTTGATTGTCGTCCTTTTTTGGACTGTATTGGGAAGTGTAGGGGCATTACCGTTTATCTTCTCTGAAGAACCTAATCTTTCAGTTACAGATGCCTTTTTTGAATCGTTTTCTGGTTTGACGACAACAGGAGCCACGACATTAGTTGGTCTTGATCATCTTCCCAAGGCCATTTTGTTCTACCGACAAATGTTGCAATGGCTGGGAGGCATGGGAATCATCGTTCTGGCTGTAGCAATCTTACCTCTGCTCGGTGTTGGGGGTATGCAGCTTTATCGCGCCGAAATGCCGGGACCACTGAAAGACAATAAAATGCGTCCCCGTATCGCAGAAACAGCAAAAACGCTCTGGCTAATTTATGTCTTATTAACCATATCCTGTGCGGTGGCATTGTGGGCCGCAGGAATGTCGGTATTTGATGCTATTTCTCATAGTTTTTCTACCATCGCAATTGGTGGATTTTCCACTCATGATACCAGTATCGGCTTTTTCAATAGTCCAACCATCAATATTATTATTGCCATTTTTTTATTGATTTCGGGTTGTAATTTTGGCCTGCATTTTGCCGTCCTTTCTGGAAGAAGTTTGAAAGTGTATTGGCGTGATCCAGAGTTTCGGATGTTCATTACAATTCAATTAGCATTATTGGTAATTTGTATGCTGATATTATGGCAGCATTCCGTTTATGAATCAGAATTAGAGGCATTGAATCACGCTTTTTTTCAAGTTGTTTCTATGGCAACAACTGCTGGATTTACAACTGAAAAATTTCAAGGGTGGCCTCTATTTTTACCTTTCCTGTTGTTATGTTCTGCATTTATAGGGGGGTGTGCGGGTTCTACGGGAGGAGGTCTCAAAGTTATCCGTATTTTGTTATTGTTCTTGCAAGGCTCTCGTGAATTAAAACGTTTAGTGCATCCGAATGCGGTGTATACCATTAAATTAGGACAGCGGGCATTACCTGAACGCATTATCGAAGCAGTATGGGGATTCTTTTCAGCCTACGCACTTGTTTTCATTATTGGTATGTTGTCACTGATCGCAACAGGTATTGACGAACGTTCTGCTTTTTCTGCCATAGCTGCAACATTGAATAATTTGGGACCAGGATTAGGAACGGTTGCTGATAACTTTGTAACAGTGAGCCCGGCAGCTAAATGGATATTGGTTGTTACTATGCTATTTGGACGCTTGGAAGTATTCACATTATTAGTTCTATTTACACCAACTTTTTGGCGCGAATAGTGATCTATTGAACCTTTATATGAGAATCGCTGTTTAATAAGGGCGTATCTATGAGCTATTTATTGATCTATTCCACTCAGGATGGACAAACCAAAAAAATTATTACCCGTATAGCAGAGAATCTCCGTCGTGCTGGTATTGAATATGATTTAAGAAATCTTTCTACAGTGAAACAGATAAATTTGATGTCTTACCAAAAAGTAATGATAGGTGCATCGATACGTTATGGGCGTTTCAATTCTGCATTGCATAATTTTGTCATTTGCCATCAAAAACAGTTGAAGCAAATGCCAACAGCTTTCTTTGGCGTCAATTTAACGGCGAGAAAGCCAGAAAAAAGAACACCAGAAACGAATGCTTATGTACGTAAGTTCCTAACTAAAAGTCCATGGCAACCTGATTTATGTGGAGTCTTTGCTGGAGCTCTGTTTTATCCGCGCTATCGCTGGTTAGATCGCATTATGATCCAATTCATTATGCGAATGACTGGAGGAGAAACAGATACAACAAAAGAGATCGAGTACACTGATTGGGAACAGGTAGATTGTTTTTCTGAAGCATTTTTGCAAATATCGTGTGATAAAGAGCCTCAAAAATAGCCTTTTTGCTGATAGTTACGTCATTTTGAGGAAAAAAAACACGAACAGAAAAAAAATCAAAAAAAACTATTGTCACCGCCGTAAAACTCCCTATAATGCGCCACCACTGACCGACGCTGAGCTGAGACACGCCGCGGCGGGCAGCGAAGAAAAGCGAAAATAAGCGCTTGACTTCGGAGGCGAAAAGCGTAAGATACGCAGCCTCGCAACCGGGAAACGAATCATCGGTTGCAATGCTCTTTAACAATTGAATCAGACAATCTGTGTGGGCACTCGCAAGAC
>NZ_MUBJ01000002.1:350483-410291 GCF_002127535.1 Xenorhabdus vietnamensis | reverse complement strand
GAAACCCGAAGACAGCGGCCGGATTATCCAGCTCGCCATGGTACCCCGCAGTCCGCTTAAGTCGGGTAATAATAAAATGATGTTGGGGGAGTCAGTGGCGACGGATACCGTGCAGGAAGCCAAGAAAAGCAATGTCACCGGGGGCAACCCGGACGGTACCGTGAAAGGGATTGCGGATGACTTCACGATCACCTCAGAGACACCAGAAAAGGATGCTGATGGCTCACTGGCTATTATAGTTAAAAAGACGGCTCCTGATCCCATAAAGTTGACCATCAATACTACAGTGGCAGGGGGTCAATCCGTTGGAGGCGTGCCGGTAACCATTAAGATGACTGCGATGAATCGTCAGAAAAAATCTGACACAGTCACAGTAAAATTGGAAACGGAAGAAGGAGTATTAACGGGTAACGCGGATAGCTATACGGGTCATACGGACGAAAAAGGCAATCTGGTTATCAATGTTACTGATCCTGATGGTCTTGGTACACGGACAACATTGTCTATTACAGTGAATGATGGAGCTAAACAGTTAACCAAAACACAGGATGTTATTTTTACCGTACTAACCAGCCCAGATATACCACTGGCGAATTATTGGGGGCATATGGAAAAAACAGTTAACGATGGTAGCAACACTTTCTATCGACCATTGTTGGCTAAAGAGATAGATAGTACTTTAAGTATTCTTACATGGGAACGGAATAACGAACTTTGGGGAGCGGCTCAATGGAATAGAATAAACAACTATTGCCAGAATAATTTGGGCGCGAATTTACCCACTATTGTAGAGGCAAAAAAATTAGCTGAAGTTAATTTAAGCTCTCCCGAACATTACCTTTATACTCACTACGGTTGGCCGGTTAATACTAAGAAGGCTTTCTTTATCTGGACTTCAGAACTTGATCCAAACACACTATCTATCTCGATTATAGGTCTCAATAATAATCAGGCTAGCGATAGTGGCAGTAAGAACGCCGGCGGTGGTGGGCGATATATTATTATTTGTCGCAAGTAAAAAACAATTATTTGTTTATCACTTTTTTCTTAAGGAACCGCCCTTAAAAGGGGCGGTTCAGGTCGATAATAAACATTGTATTTCCCTGTAATTTTTTCATAACGCTACTCAATATTTTCCAAAATAATCTGCCTTCTGCCCTATCTCATTGACAATCCACCGACAATCCGCCCGAAAAACCAGACTAGCCAGTGGCGACACGCGTCGAGCTAAGGTATTATTGCCCGCTATATTGTTGGTACACGCCCATTATCAATTAAATTTATGGCAAAAGAACAAACTGATCGCACCACACTGGATTTGTTCGCAGATGAACGCAGGCCAGGGCGACCGAAAACAAATCCACTGTCCAGAGATGAACAGCTTAGGATCAATAAACGTAACCAGTTACGACGAGATAAAGTTAAAGGACTTCGTCGAGTGGAACTTAAACTCAATGAAGATGCCGTCGATGCACTTAATCATCTGGCAAAACAGCGCAATATCAGCCGCAGTGAACTGATTGAACAAATGTTGTTAGCCCAACTGGCAGAAGAAAATCACCTTGCCGATTAACGGCTTTTATTCAACGACAATGAAGCGGAACCACCACACAAATCTGACAGATTTGTCATTGATGTTTGGTCAAAATAACGCTTTTCATGTTACTAAAACTGACATTTTTCTAGCTGATTTCAGCGTGATGTGTATAGATTTAATACACAAATAAAACAAGAGGTTAACCCATTTTATGGCAATAATAGGTATATTCTTCGGCAGCGATACAGGCAACACAGAAAACATCGCCAAAATGATCCAAGAAAAATTGGGCGGTGCTGATGTTGCTGAAGTCCACGATATTGCCAAAAGCAGCAAAGAAGACATTGAAGCCTTTGATATCCTGCTGCTTGGCATCCCAACTTGGTATTACGGCGAAGCTCAATGTGATTGGGATGATTTCTTCCCGACACTGGAAGAAATTAATTTCGAAGGGAAACTGGTTGCTTTGTTCGGCTGTGGTGATCAGGAAGATTATGCAGAGTACTTCTGTGATGCTATGGGCACCATTCGCGATATTATTGAGCCTCATGGCGCTATTATCGTAGGACACTGGCCAACCGAAGGATATCACTTTGAAGCCTCTAAGGGCATGGCCGACGATGACCACTTTATTGGTCTGGCCATTGATGAGGATCGTCAACCAGAATTGACAAGTGAGCGCGTTGGGGCTTGGGTACAACAAATTAAGGTTGAGATGAGCCTGTCAGAAATTCTGGGTGCATAAGGGGAATAAAACCCTTTCATGCAGGATTATTCTTGCATAATGTGTCATGATATCCGGATAGGTATGGTTTTCATTTTGAATATCCATGCCTATAATCAACAACGTGAAACAGAATCATGATTCCCTCACGATACCCCCAAGTATCATAAGTTTACTTAACTCAAGTTACAGGACTGAATCCGCATGACCGACAACAATAAAGCATTGAAAAATGCTGGACTTAAAGTAACACTTCCACGCCTGAAAATTTTGGAAGTGCTACAGGACCCAGAATGCCATCATGTCAGTGCGGAGGATCTCTACAAAAAACTGATTGATATCGGTGAAGAGATTGGCCTCGCCACTGTCTATCGCGTGTTAAACCAGTTCGATGATGCCGGCATTGTCACACGCCACAATTTTGAAGGCGGTAAATCGGTTTTTGAACTCACTCAGCAACATCACCATGACCATCTGATTTGTCTCGACTGCGGTAAAGTCATTGAATTTAGTGATGAATTCATTGAAGAGCGTCAGAAAAATATCGCTGAGCGTTATGGAATTAAACTCTCAAACCACAGTCTTTATTTATATGGCCACTGTACTGTTGGTGATTGTCGCAAAGATAGCGCGTTTCATGATGAAAAAGCATGATAAACAAGCGTAATGAAGTGATTGAAATAGTAATCCACTTCTGCTTCATTTAGTCTGAATAAGCTTCTGCCGATTAGCCTGAGCTAATCGGCAGGTTGCTTTAAGCGTTAAAATTTTACTTCATCCATGCGGCTAAAGCGTTTTCCATCAGTACTGACTGAACGAATTTTCACATTGCTACTGACATGAGGTCGCAATCTATCATTGTAAGCTTGCCATGTTTTTCCATTATCCAATGAGTATTGGATAACAACTCCCGGTAATGCGATATTTGCTTCAAGTGTTTCAGAAACAATTCTGCCACCCGGCACCGGCAGACGATATGAAATGTTGGCTTTATCTAATTTAGCCAATTCACGCTGCCCCATCAGATTGGCAAAGCGTTCCCAGTCATGTTGAAGAAGATCTGCATCAACATAGTGTGTTATTCCTCCTTTATATTCCCTGCCCTGTTGATAATTTTGTTCCCAAGCCGCTTGGTGCCATGCTCTTTCCGCCAACGGCAATAAACGTGGATAAATCATATATTCCATTTGCTCATCAGTACGCACGGTTTCACTCCATGATAGCCCCGATATCCCATAAGCTCCCGGCCAACGTTTATTACTATGGGTGTTAAAATGGTTGCCATCACGATCTACCGAAGTCTCAGCATTTTGTGGCATGTTGTTTGGAGCAAAGCTGAAAATTTTTGCTTCATCATTAAAACGAGTAGCCCAATAGTAACCCCGCTCTTTCGGATGCACTTCATATGGCATATCCAGATAGACATAATCAGGGCTCGAAACAATGACTTGATAGCCCTTATTTGCCCAATCATTGGCGGAATCATAGCCTCCCCAATAAAGAGTATCCCAGAAATTCACCGCAACATGCTTAGTGGCAAAATCGTTTACCGATTTAACGTGTTTCAAACCATCCTGCCATGCCTGCATGGTGCTGATACCGTGGGCATTGATAATTTTACTGACTTCAATGGCAAAGTAACTGTCAAGTTCATCAACATCTTTAATGACTCCTTGCGCAATCATTTTCTGGCAAACCTGAGATTTGGCCCACGGTTTGTCCTCGATTTTTTGGTTGATACTCCCTTTGCCTGGCACTATCGGCCCATCTTTATCCTGATATCCTGCGCCCAAACGGATATTTTTTGCCTCATCCCCCCCAAAATGCCAAGTATTCAACGGCAGTCCGGCTTCTTTGTGCATGGCAGCAACTTCGCTGATAACTTTATCAATAAATCGTTTTGATGAATCCATGCACGGATTAAGATAACTATGGCGATCATAGAACTGGACAGATGTTGTATTTGAGGTATCTGTCGGATCAAGCAAGCGATATTCATTAGCCTCCTGCTCTTTGCCCTGTGCCATGAGTTTCTTATAACGCGCTTCCATTGACACAACTGCGGCACGAGCATGGGCTGGTATATCAATTTCTGGGATAACTTCTATCTGACGGGCTTTAGCATAGTTCAGAATATCAATATAATCCTGACGACTAAAATAGCCACTTCCCATATTATTACTATCTGGCCCTGATCCCAATTGTGGCAACAAACACTGAGTTTCACTTAAATCATGACAACGTTGACTGCCGATCTCTGTCAATTCCGGTAAACCGGGTATCTCCAAACGCCAGCCTTCATCATCACTCAAATGGAAATGGAATTTGTTCAGCTTATAGTTAGACATTTGATCGAGCAGACGCAGAACAGCTTCTTTGCTATGAAAATTTCGCCCAACATCAAGGAATACACCACGATATTCAAACCGTGGGGCATCTTTTGCCGTCAATGTAGTAATCTTGGGAATACCATCAGCGGGAAGCAAGGAAAACAATGACTGTAGGCCATAGAATACGCCAGATTGATCAAACGCGACGATTTGTGTGCCCTTGGTGGTAACCTCCAACGAATATGCCCCTTTGATTCGCCAAGGCCCGGTAAATTGGTTTGCATTTATTTGCGTTGCTACTCGATAACCGCCATCTGTTAAATTAATGTCATGGGCTTTGAAACGTTCCCTGATCACCTTAATAGATTCGCTGCTTAACCCTCCCAACTCTAATTTCACTCCACGGGATAAATCCACATCCTGAGAATGAATGGAAAGCTCTTTCGGTGTCGGGATAATCTGCCCTCGCAGTTTATCTTCATCGATTCTTGCCACCTGCTGGTTTTTTGCAAAACGGTTTTCAGGTGTCATCAAAATATTGTTATCCGCTGTAGTACGTTTCCACTGTTCACCTTCCAGATCAGATAAAAATTCGCTGATGTTTTCAGTATCAGTATTCAACAATATTTTTGGGGTAGCATCACCAGAAGTCGCATACCAACGTGGCATAAAATCTGTACTGAAAATCTGCCAATATTCACCAACAATTGGTAGTACGATTTTTTCATTGGCCTTAATGCCTTTGAAATTCTTCGTCGGTTCCAGCCTATGTAAATCTCCCGTGACATGGGTAATTTTGTACTGATCATTGTCCAGTTTCAGGATTTGGCGAATACTGTGAAAATAAAGTGCCCAATCAGAAGAATTGATCGCCTGATTGCCATTGCTCAAGATAATGTTGACCCGATTACAGGCAGCCGAATCCGCACCAAGAATGGCGCAATCTGTACCATGTGAACCAGCTTGATTGTCAATGACTTTAAAATTGACTTTTAACTGACTCAGTAAATCCACAATTTGCTGTGGTGACATTGATTGCTCTGGTGACATTGATAATGTCGCTTCTGCATGGGGGCTGCCTATAAATCCAACTGCCGTTATGAGTGCTGCCAAGGTACGTAATTTAATGATTTTCATAAATTACCTCGTCCGAATTTATTATTTTTTTCGATGGGCAAACTTTGGGTAAATAATGTACAGATTTGGCTAGCCAATAACCCTACATAATATAGGACTATAAGGCAATTTTTAATCTTAGCAGGAAGAATTAATTTTCATTACGATTCTATTAAGCATAAAAAAAGCGTGAAAATAATCACGCTTTTAGTGTATGGATTAATAGTGCATGGGCTAAATAACCTGAGTCACATTATCTTTGTGAACTTGTTATTCTTGTGAAATTTTTGCCCAAGTATCACGCAGACCAACTGTGCGGTTAAAGACCAGATGTTCAGCACTTGAGAGGCGGCTGTCAGCACAGAAATAACCTTCGCGCTCAAACTGATAGGTTTTTTCTGGCAAAGCACTTGTCAGCCCTGGTTCTACAAACCCTTTACTGACCACCAGCGATTCCGGATTAATAGTAGACAAAAAGTCATCTTCTGCCCCCGGGGTTGCCACACTGAACAGACGGTCATACAAATAGAATTCTGCTGGTACGCCGTGTGCAGCACTTACCCAGTGAATGACACCCTTAACCTTGCGACCATCGGCTGGATCTTTGTTCAGGGTTTGCTCGTCATACTGGCAATAAATCGTAGAAATATTGCCTTCTGCGTCTTTTTCAACACGATCAGCTTTAATCACATAAGCATTACGCAGACGTACTTCTTTACCCAAAACCAGACGCTTATATTGACGGTTTGCTTCTTCACGGAAATCCGCACGGTCAATGTACAGTTCGCGACTGAACGGCACTTCACGGCTACCCATTTCTGGTTTATTCGGATGATTAGGCATCGTCAGAATAACTTCACCTTCCGGCATATTCTCAATCACCAGTTTCACCGGATCAAGAACTGCCATAGCACGCGGTGCGTTTTCATTCAGGTCATCACGGATGCAGGATTCCAATGCCGCCATTTCAACGTTGTTATCCTGTTTGGTCACGCCAATGCGACGGCAGAATTCGCGGATGGAAGCTGCGGTATAACCACGACGGCGTAATCCCGAAATAGTTGGCATACGTGGATCATCCCAACCATCAACGATATTTTCCACCACCAGCTGGTTAAGTTTACGCTTTGACATCACTGCATATTCCAGATTCAGGCGAGAAAACTCGTACTGGCGCGGATGGCTGTCAATTGTGATGTTATCCAATACCCAATCGTACAAACGACGGTTATCCTGAAACTCCAGCGTACAGATGGAATGGGTGATCCCTTCCAGCGCATCAGAAATACAGTGTGTGAAATCGTACATCGGATAGATGCACCATTTATTACCTGATTGGTGATGTTCTGCAAATTTGATACGGTAGATTACCGGATCGCGCATAACAATGAACGGGGATGCCATATCAATTTTGGCACGCAGACATGCTTTACCTTCAGCAAATTCGCCAGCACGCATTTTTTCAAACAGAGCCAGGTTTTCTTCTACGCTGCGATCACGATACGGGCTGTTTTTACCTGGTTCTTTTAAAGTACCGCGATATACACGGATTTCTTCAGGACACAATTCATCTACATACGCCAGACCTTTATTGATTAATTCAATAGCGTATTGATACAGAGTATCGAAATAATCAGAAGAGTAGCGAATATTCCCGCTCCACTGGAAACCCAACCACTGAACATCAGCTTTAATCGACTCAACGTACTCGATATCTTCCTTGACCGGATTTGTATCGTCAAAACGTAGGTTGCATTGTCCCTGATAGTCTTGAGCGATGCCGAAATTCAAGCAGATCGACTTAGCATGGCCGATATGCAGATAACCGTTAGGCTCAGGTGGGAAACGGGTATGTACTGATGTATGTTTACCGGTTGCCAGATCTTCGTCAATAATCTGACGAATAAAGTTTGTCGGGCGGGCATCTGCCTCACTCATCGTTTTTTTCCTCAATGCAAAAAGCGCTTTAACATAACCTTCTATAATCCAATAAGCTGAACCGAGAAACAATACTTTGTTAGTGGGAAATGGTGGAATGGGTAAAGTTAGTGCGGAAAAGCGGAAAATAGCTTTCATCTTATCCGACTGAATAAGTCAAATAATGACAGGTTGAATTTGTCCTCGTGATTGAGTCTCAGGCTATCAATTAACCGATACTTTGTTGGTTGCTCTCACTCACCCCCGATTACCGTTGTTATAAACTTAGAGTTATCTATGTTCTCGGGGATTAGCTCCCTTAACCGCCTCAACGCATCTTGAAATTCATTAGGTATATAAAAGATAACATACATTTTATATATAATATTATTTAATTTTATTGATTACATGAGTATATATTAAAGACATCAAATCCCCAGACACATAATGAATAGAACAGGGAATTGATTAAAGAGAAAAGATCATTATCTGGTTTAATTTCATTCAGAAAATGAATGAGCGGCTACTTGATTTTTATACCTTTCAACATATCCACACGACTGGAAATTTTTCCTTTATATTATCACCCACCAATATCAAAATATATCATATATATCAACAGAGAATGAAAATGAAGAATCTATCATCAGGTAATAAAAAGATGATTATAGCAATAGTCATTAATGAAAAATATATATCAAATCACTATACAGATGGATTTAAGGTAGGAGCAACATCATTCACATTAAAAATGGCCAACTACTTTATTAAACAGCAGGTTTTTGCTGGATTTATCTTATATAAAAGAGATGAATCACTATTGGTTCCCAAAATTGAACAATTAGAGATAAATGAAATAAAATATATAAAAATTTTCTTTAATTTTTCGATGAACTCAGAAGATATCAGAGAAGCCTTAGCTAAAAGCCTATCATTCCTGTCTATAAACAACAACCAAAAATACAATATTTTCGCTTATTATCAAACAGATACAATATTATCTTATCATCCATCAAACATCCCATGTGGTGTAACACATCATGGACCTTTTGTTGAAGATTTTCAGAGGAATTATTCACAAGAAGAAGCTTATCAAGCATTTGAAAATAAAGATAAGGCGGTTCATCTTTATAAGCAACAATCTATAGGAATTAATACCTTAATCGATAAAGGATATTTTGTTATACAACACTCTAAACTACAAGGTGATTATCTAGTAAGCAAAGGCGTTCACCGAGAAAAAATAAAACAGGTTAATCCACCTATGTTCTCCAGTGAAAATAACGAATGTAGTTCATTAAATTCCAATATAAGTAATTTTCTAAACACAAATAAAGATGAAATCTTGTTATTCACTGCTGTTGCTAGATTAGATTATTTTAAAAATATAGAATTCCTGATTAATTCCTCAATTAATTTATTAGAAAAAGGCATTCCAACAAAAATATTAATTTTAGGTGATGAAGAAAAACAGGGCCACAGAAGAGATATACTAAATTTCATGATCCCCGTGGAGTATAGAAAACACTTTTTAATTTCACATAAACTATCGCACAAAAAACTATTTAGAATTTTTAATGAAATAAAAAGAAAAGCTATTTTTGTATGTACGTCACGTTATGAAACTCTGGGAATTACTCCTTTAGAAGCAGCACTAAATGGGATCTATACAATTGTTCCAAATTTAAGCTCAGTGGAAGCTTCAACTTATTTTTCACCGGAAGATAAGTTTAATTATGACATCGCGTCACTGACGAAAAAAATAATTTCCATATACGATAGAAATTTATTTATGTCCGATACACAACAACAAAAACTCAGAGTGTTACTGTCAAAAGATATCTTCGAAGAAAGTGTCGATAAAATTTATAATGAAATTTCAAAAAGTTACATACTCCCACTTCCATCAGCTATCTAAATAGCGTTTACAATAACATGTATAAATAATTTCAAGTAAATGAGCACATTGCGGTGCTCATTTTAATTTTATCAATATCGTTACAATGATCACAATTACTTATTTATCTGTGGCTTTTTCTTATTTTTCAATTAAAAATAAGTCATATCAATTGTGAAAAGTCTCCAATAATATTTACTACAATAGGTGAGAGCCATGGGTATATTTAACTATTTACAGCGTTTGGGAAAAGCACTCATGCTTCCAATCGCTTCACTTCCAGTCGCCGCGTTACTACTTCGGCTCGGTCAACCAGACGTATTCAATATCGCTTTTATTGCTAGTGCAGGTGGAGGAATTTTTGAAAATTTGCCTTTATTATTTGCGCTGGGAATTTCTGTCGGCTTGGCGAAAGATAATGGCGGAGCCGCTGCACTCGCTGGTGTCGTTGGTTTTTTCATTCTGACAAAAGCAACCGCCGTTATTGATCCTAAAATAAATATGTCATTTTTTGCAGGTATTATTTCGGGGATCGTTGCCGGACACTGCTATAACCGCTTTTCCGAAACCCAATTACCCGAATTTTTAGCATTTTTCGCGGGTAAACGTTTAGTACCCATTATAACCGGAATTATTTGCCTTTTCCTTGCCTGGATTTGTGGACATATCTGGCCGTATATACAGCATGGTATTGATCATTTCAGCCTTTTAGTATCAAAAAGTGGTATGGCAGGGTGGTTTACTTATGGTGTTCTTAATCGTGCCCTGATTCCGTTCGGCCTACACTATATCCTGCATTCCGTTTTCTGGTTCAGCTTAGGTGATTGTATAAAAATGACTTACGATCTGGCAGGATCAATACATAACATCTGTTTGGCGCCTGATGTAGCACGCTCTCTCACTATTGGAGCTGCCATACCCGGAATAGAAGGTTCAAACATTACTCAAATAGCGAGTGATCTCGCTCGTGGTGATTTAAATCGCTTCTTTGCTGGTGATCCCAACGCAGGGGTCTATATGGCATGGGCCTATCCAATATTTATGGGTGGATTACCTGGCGCTGCTTTAGCCATGTATTTAGCTGCACCAAAATCACGTCGCCCTCAAATTGGTGGGATGTTATTTTCTGTCGCCTTAACTTCATTCCTGACGGGTATCACTGAACCGATAGAGTTTTCATTCTTGTTTTTAGCACCCGCATTATATGTTTTACATGCAATTCTTGCGGGCGTTAGCATGGTAATTACAAACTCTTTAGGTGTCTTACACGGATTTGGCTTCTCTGCTGGTCTTATCGATTTAGGATTAAGCTGGGGACTGGCAACAAAACCATGGATATTGATTCCACTTATTATTCTATTCTTTGTTATCTATTTCGTTGCCTTTACCTTAATAATTCGCATTTTCAATCTGAATACGATAGGCAGAGAAGAGACAAATTCAGACAAAGCAACTTCTGCATCTCAAGATAAAGAAGCTATTATACATTATATCAGTGCCCTTGGCGGGCCTAGCAATATTCGTACCGTTGATGCTTGTATCACTCGGCTCCGTCTGACTGTAGAAGACAATACCCAATTAAATGAGGCTCAATTGAAGAAATTAGGGGCTAAAGGAGTCCTAAAAATAGGTAAACAAAGTATTCAAGTCATCCTCGGCCCACAAGCTGAAAACATCGCTGAACAAATAAAAGCTCAGTTGAAATTAAGTCACGCAGATAAAACTGAATAATTTATACTGTTCAAGATAAAAAGGAACGTAATTACGTTCCTTTTTATTACTATAAAACACCATATTTATCTGTTTTTTAATGAAAAATAACAAAAAACTTATTTAAATATATAAAAAAACATCCTTATAAATCCTATTGTTTAGTCATAAAATGCACTATAAAAGCTAAAAAACTAGCCATATCACTAATCTTATTTTAAAATAAAAAATATCTTCCTGTATAAAATGGAACTAAGTCCTATACAGGACAAGTATGATGCGCAATTTTATCCTACTGCTATCACGTATCATATTGATATATCAGCTATCGTATGTGCGTGAATAGCCTTACATAATTAAATTATTGAATGATTTTTTAAGAGGTAATCATGAGGCTGATCCCCCTAACTACGGCAAGTGATGTCGGTCGATGGTCTGCTCACTATATTGTAAGTAAGATCAATCAGTTCAATCCGACTAGTGATCGCCCTTTCGTGCTTGGGCTTCCCACCGGTAGCACACCGCTGGCAACCTATAAGGAACTTATTTCCCTATATCAAGCTGGGAAAGTAAGCTTCAAGCATGTGGTGACATTTAATATGGATGAATACGTCAGCCTGCCGGAAGATCACCCCCAAAGCTACCATTCATTTATGTACCAAAATTTCTTTAATCACATTGATATTTCGAAAGAAAATATCAATTTGCTAAACGGAAATGCAGAAAATATTGATGTTGAGTGCCAACGTTATGAAGGTAAGATCAAAACCTATGGCAAAATTCATTTATTTATGGGCGGTGTCGGTAATGATGGACATATTGCCTTTAATGAACCGGCATCTTCTCTTTCTTCACGCACGCGAATCAAAACACTGACCATTGAAACACGGACTGCCAATTCCCGTTTTTTCAATAATGATGTGGAACAAGTTCCCAAATATGCATTAACTGTTGGTGTGGGTACTTTAATGGATGCTGAAGAAGTCATGATTCTGGCAACCGGTATGAATAAAGCACAAGCTCTGCTTGCCGCAATAGAAGGGAATATCAATCATATGTGGACAGTCAGCTGTCTCCAGATGCATCCGAAATCACTTATTGTCTGTGATGAACCCGCCACCATGGAATTGAAAGTGAAAACAATGAAGTATTTCCACCAGTTAGAGGCCGATATTATCAAGGAATTCGCCAGCTAAACTGATTTAGGAGTTAAGATATCAATGTACGCATTAACTAATGGGATTATTTATACGGGATATGACAGGCTTGACAACCATGCTGTCATCATTGCAAATGGTTTGATTAAACAGATCTGCCCGATAAGCGAGTTGCCAGAAGAAATTGAAAAACACGATTTACATGGCGCAAACCTCGCACCAGGATTTATTGACCTACAAGTTAATGGTTGTGGTGGAGTCCAATTCAATGAACGATTGGAAGATCTTTCAGAAGAGACGCTGCATACCATGCAGAAAACTAATCAGCTCTATGGCTGTACTAGTTTCCTGCCTACCCTCATCACCAGCCCCGATGAATTAATGATAAAAGCCATCGAAGTGATGCGCACCTATCTGAAAAAA
This sequence comes from Xenorhabdus vietnamensis, assembly GCF_002127535.1. Classification (GTDB taxonomy): domain Bacteria; phylum Pseudomonadota; class Gammaproteobacteria; order Enterobacterales; family Enterobacteriaceae; genus Xenorhabdus; species Xenorhabdus vietnamensis. Next base: position 397,480 of record NZ_MUBJ01000002.1, on the reverse strand, counting down.
AATCCCAATCAGGCATTAGGGCTGCATCTGGAAGGGCCTTATATCAATCCAATAAAAAAAGGGACTCACAATACAGCTTATATCCGTAAGCCCACTCCCGAAATGGTTAATTACCTGTGCCTGAACGCTGATGTTATTACCAAGATCACCCTCGCTCCTGAAATGGTAGAAAGCAAATATATTCGAAAATTGGCCGAAGCGGGTATTACTGTTTCTGCTGGTCATTCCAATGCTACTTATGAAGAAGCTCGTCATGGCTTCCAAAATGGCATTACATTCTCTACCCACTTATATAATGCCATGCCTCCGATTTCTGGCCGCCAGCCCGGACTGGTCAGTGCCATTTATGATTCTTCAGAAGTCTATGCCGGCATTATTTGTGATGGAATGCATGTATCATGGCCAAATGTCCGTAACTCCAAGAGATTAAAAAATGAAAAACTTATCTTGGTAACGGATGCTATTGTTCCTGCCGGGCTTTCGCCCGATGCCATGGAGCAATTTACCTTTGCTAATAAAACAATATATTATCGAAATGGTTTATGTGTTGATGAAAATGGAACACTGAGCGGCTCAGCAATCACAATGATTGATTGTGTTAAAAATAGTGTGGAACATGTTGGTATTGCTTTGGATGAAACGTTGCGAATGGTGACGCTTTACCCAGCCCGAGCAATCGGTGTTGATAAATACCTCGGCACGATTGAATCTGGCAAGGTAGCGAATCTAACCGCATTTACTCACGATTTCAAGATCTGCAAAACCATTGTTAACGGGAATGAAGTAAAACTATCGTGAGTATACAGATTGATGAGTAATGAAAACGCACAAAAGCAAATCGGTAATATTGATCTAGTCAAACAGCTAAATAGTGCTGTGGTCTATCGGTTGATTGATCAGCATGGGCCAATATCACGTATTCAGATTGCAGAAGAAAGCCAGCTTGCTCCTGCTAGTGTAACCAAAATTACTCGTCAGCTGTTGGAACGTGGCCTGATAAAAGAAGTCGAACATCAGGCTTCCACCGGAGGAAGACGCGCGATCTCCATCATTACTGAAACACGTCATTTCCATACCATTGGCATACGGCTCGGGCGCCATGATGCAACCGTGGCGCTGTTCGATATGAGCGGCAAAACGCTAGTGGAAGCGCACTATCCTGTGCCGGAAAATACTCAGCAGGAAGTCGAGAAACGGATTATTGATGCTATTGAAAGTTTCATTGCCAAAAACCAGCGTCGAATCCGTGAATTGATCGCAATTTCAGTCATTCTTCCCGGTCTGGTTGATCCTGACCAGGGCGTCATCCGCTATATGCCACACATTAAGGTAGATAACTGGCCCTTGGTTAAGAATCTCAAAGAACATTTCAATACCTTCTGTTTTATTGGACATGATATTCGCAGCCTTGCATTAGCTGAAAATTATTTCGGGGCTACTCGCGATTGTGAAGATTCGATTCTGGTACGTATCCATCGCGGCACTGGGGCTGGTGTCATCGTTAGCAACAATATCCTGCTCAATAAACGGGGCAATCTTGGTGAAATTGGCCACATCCAAATCGATCCTTTGGGTGAACGCTGCCATTGCGGTAATTTTGGTTGTCTGGAGACTATCTCTTCGAACTCAGCCATAGAAGCCAGAGTACAGCATCAATTACGTCAAGGTTTCCCAAGCCAGCTTGCCTTGAACAATTGTAATATCCATGCAATTTGCCTTGCAGCCAATGCGGGTGATCCTCTTGCAACAGAAGTCATCAGGCAAGTAGGAAACTATCTTGGTAAAGCTATTTCAATAGCAATTAACTTATTTAATCCTCAGAAAATAGTTATTGCAGGGGAAATCACAGAAGCAGAACAGGTATTACTGCCTACCATTAAGAGCAGCATCAATACCCAAGTGCTACAGGCATTTCGCGAAGACCTTCCAGTCGTAGTTTCTGAATTAAATCACTGCTCAGCGATTGGCGCATTCGCACTAACGAAACGGGCAATGCTTAATGGTGTACTGTTGCAACATCTTCTTGGAGGATAATTCCAACCATTTTTGCCGAGTTTGTCGACAAAATGATTACGGGACGAACAAACAAACAATTTTGTGCGTATTTATTTAAAAAAGCAGTTGACGCATCTGTCTGATATACGCATAATTCGCCCCGCACCGCCGATGAAGGCAAAGCGAAAAAAGATGGCTACGTAGCTCAGCTGGTTAGAGCACAGCACTCATAATGCTGGGGTCACAGGTTCGATTCCCGTCGTAGCCACCATCTTTGCGGGAGTGGCGAAATTGGTAGACGCACCAGATTTAGGTTCTGGCGCCGCAAGGTGTGCGAGTTCAAGTCTCGCCTCCCGCACCATTTCCTTTGTCGGGTTGTACTTAGAATATGTTTTAGTGATTGTTTTAAGTTTTTGTTTCAGGTGGGGTATCGCCAAGCGGTAAGGCACCAGGTTTTGATCCTGGCATGCCCTGGTTCGAATCCAGGTACCCCAGCCATTTAACCGAAGCAATAAGTTAAAACCGTATAGCCTTAACTAAGCATTCTGAGGATAACAAAGGTTGCAGTGGTAACACTCAGGTGGGGTATCGCCAAGCGGTAAGGCACCAGGTTTTGATCCTGGCATACCCTGGTTCGAATCCAGGTACCCCAGCCATTTAATTGAAAGTTATCGCATTTCTTACGATAATCGTAAATGGCTACGTAGCTCAGCTGGTTAGAGCACAGCACTCATAATGCTGGGGTCACAGGTTCGATTCCCGTCGTAGCCACCATTTGCAAATCCAGTTGGGGTATCGCCAAGCGGTAAGGCACCGGATTCTGATTCCGGCATTCCCAGGTTCGAATCCTGGTACCCCAGCCATATTTGTCAATGTGTTACACAAAATATGTGTTGTTAAAGAATAGAAAAAGAGTATACAGGAAGAATATTTCTGATATAGAGGCCACCAATTAAAGGTGGTTTTTTTGCTTTTGAAATATCCAAAATATCCTCACAAAAACCACGCCAACGATTACCAAGCAAGCATTCAGGTACCTACATTTCCAATGAAGCGGCGTTTAGCCCCATATAGGGGCAGTTTATTTTCAACCCAAGATCAATATCACGTAATCAAACTACACAAATAACAGGGCATTGTTCTACGCAATAAATTGTTCTACCCAATAAGAGGAAACATCAATCACAACCCCAATGCATATTTCAGAGCTAGATTTTTCACCATTCCTGAACGTTGTGCTGCCACCAACACCAGATTTCGGGCCATTTTCAATCCCAGCAAATCATTACTGAACGCTGTATGGAAAAGATCCATCCCCGCTTGCATTACCAAATTGTCCGGCATCCTGCGACGTTGATAACGCAGCAAGACGGTCAAAGAATCCCACTCTTCCAATAACTCTTTAGCATTAGTCAGTACCTTGAGTAAAACATCAACATCCCGATAACCTAAATTCACCCCCTGCCCCGCCAAAGGGTTAATAGTATGAGCTGCGTCCCCCAGTAAAACTAATCCTTCTTGCACATAGCGGTTAGCATGATGGCGAGTCAATGGGAATGAGCCAGCAGCAATCGGAGTAACTTTACCTAAACGAGTAGGGAATGCCTGAAAAATTTCTCGCTCAAGCTGTGCCATCGTCATCGATTGTAATTGGCGAATTCGGGCAGGAGAATCATACCAAACCAATGAAGCCCATTGATCAAACAACGGCAGGAAGGCTCTGGGGCCAGAAGGAAAAAATTGTTGCCATGTTGTATCTTGTTGAGGCTGGTCAGTTTTGACTGTTATCAACATGCACGACTGTCGGTATTGCCACCCTTTACTGCCAATACCTGCCAATTGACGAACTTGAGAATGGGCACCATCTGCACCAATAATCAGCCGGGTATCAATTTCTGTGCCATCAACCAATGCCAACAGCCATGTTTTATTTGCATACTGACGCTGTATAAATTTCAAAGCTGTGGGACAAAATAATGTCAAGTTTGGATAACGCTCAAACTCCTGCCACAATGCCAATTGTAAGACACGATTTTCAATCATGTGCCCTAACTCCGGCAACCCCAAACTTTCGGCGTCAAAAATGACGTTAGAATCATTTTGCTCCCATGTTTCTAACTTTCGATATGGAGCACTGCGCATCCGCAATACGTTTTCCCATGCCCCTAATTGTTTCAATAAAGCCACCGAAGCACAGCTAATCGCAGAAATGCGCACATCGGGTTCACTACCTGCATCGTAAGATGCAGGGAGCTGATGCTCCAATAATGCAACTCGCCAGCCTTCCTGCGCCAATCCCAAGGCTGTCGCAGCGCCAATCATACCCGCGCCCACGACAACAATATCGAATTTTTGTTGTGGATTACTCATCTTCATCACGTCATTAACTTATTGATTAAAATAGTGTACCGGAATTTTCCCTTTCCGGCTGTGAATATCCGATGTTACAGTCTGGTCACTGGTCCCTCAAATGACTACAATAGCCAACAATATTATGCTAAATACACTATGTGCAATACATTGCGCTTTTTCAGTGTTGAAGCATCATTCCACTGGAAACACCGGATACACAAAATGTCGACGATAAAAAAACTGTACATCAAAACCTGGGGCTGTCAGATGAACGAATACGATTCATCCAAAATGGCCGACTTGCTGGAAACCACTCACGGTTATCAGTTAACCGATGTCGCCGAAGAAGCTGATATCTTACTCCTGAATACTTGTTCAATCCGTGAAAAGGCTCAGGAAAAAGTCTTTCATCAACTCGGTCGCTGGAAAGGTCTGAAAGATAAAAAACCTGAAATCATCATTGGCGTAGGTGGTTGCGTCGCTTCTCAGGAAGGCGATTACATTCGTCAGCGCGCACCTAGCGTCGATATTATTTTCGGACCACAAACCCTGCACCGCCTGCCAGAAATGATTAATCATGTAAAAGGCACCCACAGCCCAGTCGTTGATATCAGTTTCCCTGAAATTGAAAAATTCGACCGCCTTCCAGAACCTCGTGCAGAAGGCCCAACAGCATTCGTTTCCATCATGGAAGGCTGCAATAAGTACTGCACATTCTGCGTCGTACCTTACACTCGCGGAGAAGAAGTCAGCCGCCCTTGTGACGATATTTTATTAGAAATTGCACAACTTGCTGCACAAGGTGTACGTGAAGTTAATTTGCTCGGTCAAAACGTTAACGCTTATCGTGGTGCAACGTTTGATGGCGATATCTGCACATTTGCAGAGCTGTTGCGTCTGGTGGCGGCTATTGACGGCATAGACCGAATCCGCTTCACCACCAGCCATCCAATTGAATTTACTGATGACATTATCGCGGTCTACGAAGATACACCTGAATTGGTCAGTTTCCTGCACCTGCCAGTCCAGAGTGGTTCTGATCGCATTCTTACCCTGATGAAACGTGCCCATACCGCACTGGAATATAAAGGCATTATTCGCCGCTTGCGCAAGGCTCGCCCTGATATTTTGATCAGCTCTGACTTCATTGTGGCTTTCCCAGGTGAAACACAGGATGATTTTGAAAAAACAATGAAACTGATTGCCGATGTTAACTTCGACATGAGTTTTAGCTTTATCTATTCAGCGCGCCCAGGGACACCGGCAGCCGATTTGCCAGATGACGTAAGTGAAGAAGAGAAAAAACAGCGTTTGTACCTGCTTCAGCAGCGCATAAATCAACAAGCCATGAGCTTCAGCCGTGCAATGCTTGGCAGCACACAACGCATTCTGGTTGAAGGCCCATCGCGCAAAAATATCATGGAACTCTCTGGCCGTACTGAAAATAACCGAGTGGTTAACTTTGAGGGAGCACCGAACATGATTGGCCAGTTTGTTGATGTCGAAATTGTTGACGTATATGCCAATTCCCTGCGTGGTAAAGTCATCCGTACTGAAGATGAGATGGATCTGCGTATCCATGAGTCACCTGAATCAGTCATTGCCCGTACTCGTAAGGAAGACGAAATCGGCGTTGGCTTTTATCAGCCTTAATAGGCCCTAACATAGAGATAATCAGTGACACAAATAAACCCACAAGTAGCAACACAAGAAATTTTTCTGGAACCTGCGGATAATCAACGTCTGATGAGCCTGTGTGGACCACTGGATGACAACCTGAAACAACTTGAACGTCGTTTGGGCATTGAGATTAGCCGACGCGATAACCGTTTCAAACTGGTAGGTAAGCCACTGTATGTTAGTGCAGCGGCAGGAATTCTACGTAACCTTTATGTCAATACGGCCCCCGTACGCGGCGTGATACCCGATCTTGAGCCTGAACAAATTCATCTCTCCATCACCGAAAGTCGAGTACTGGAACAAGCAGCAGAAAGCGTTCCTGAATACGGTAAGGCCGTGAATATCAAAACCAAGCGGGGTGTTGTAAAGCCCCGTACTCCCAATCAGGCGCAATATATTGCTAACATCCTCGATCACGACATCACGTTCGGGGTTGGGCCTGCAGGCACAGGAAAAACTTATCTGGCCGTTGCCGCTGCGGTTGATGCACTAGAACGCCAAGAGATCCGTCGCATCCTGCTGACTCGTCCTGCGGTTGAAGCCGGCGAAAAACTGGGCTTCTTGCCCGGCGACCTGAGTCAGAAAGTCGACCCTTATCTGCGTCCGCTTTATGATGCCCTTTTTGAGATGATGGGATTTGAAAAAGTTGAGAAGCTGATCGAAAGAAACGTTATTGAAGTGGCGCCACTGGCTTATATGCGTGGACGTACTCTTAATGATGCCTTTATTATTCTTGATGAAAGTCAGAATACCACCATCGAACAGATGAAGATGTTCCTGACCCGCATTGGTTTTAATTCCAAGGCGGTCATTACAGGTGACGTGACTCAGATTGACCTGCCAAGAGGCCAAAAATCAGGTCTGAGCCATGCAATAGAAGTTTTATCCGATGTTGATGATCTGAGTTTTAACTTCTTATATAGTGAAGACGTTGTTCGCCATCCGGTGGTTGCAAAAGTTGTTATCGCCTATGAAACATGGGAAGCAGCGGAGCAAGAACGCAAAAAAATGCTCAATGAGAAACACAAACAGGAAGTAAAATGAGTTCAGTCATATTAGACTTGCAGATTGCATGTGAAAACCCCGAAGGGCTTCCTGAGGAAGCCCTTTTCCAGCGCTGGCTGGAAGGTGTTTTGCCACAATTTCAGGTAGAAAGCGAGGTCACCATTCGTTTGGTTGATGAAGCAGAAAGCCATGATTTAAACCTCACTTATCGCGGGAAAGATAAACCAACTAATGTGTTATCCTTCCCATTTGAAGCTCCGCCTGAAGTTGAATTGCCTTTACTTGGTGATTTAATTATTTGCCGTCAGGTTGTTGAAAAAGAGGCAGAAGAGCAACAAAAAACCGTTGAGGAACACTGGGCACACATGGTTGTTCACGGCAGCCTCCATCTTCTGGGATATGATCATATCGAAGACGATGAAGCGGAAGAGATGGAATCTTTGGAAACAGAGATTCTAAAAAAAATGGGTTATTCTGATCCCTACTTAATAGAAAAAGAATAACTATTTCCAACATTTTTATGTTAAACATAAGAATCTACGATTTTATTAATGAGGAAGTTTCATTAAAACGCCATGAGCGACGACCATCCTTCAAGTAACGATAGCCCTGGCCCTAAAAAAGGCTTCTTTGCGCTTCTTAATCAGCTTTTTCACGGTGAACCCAAAAACCGTGATGATTTGGTTGAACTGATCCGTGATTCTGAGCAGAACGACCTAATCGATCCCGATACCCGAGAAATGCTTGAGGGTGTAATGGATATTGCTGATCAACGCGTGCGTGACATCATGATCCCACGCTCACAGATCGTTACCTTAAAACGCAACCAATCTCTGGACGAATGTCTGGATGTTATTACCGACTCGGCCCACTCACGCTTTCCTGTGATCAGCGAAGACAAAGATCACATCGAAGGCATATTAATGGCGAAAGATCTGCTACCTTTTATGCGTACAAATGCAGAGCCTTTCAGCATTGATAAAGTACTTCGTCAGGCTGTTGTAGTGCCGGAAAGTAAACGTGTTGACCGTCTGCTGAAAGAATTCCGTTCCCAACGCTACCATATGGCGATTGTGATCGACGAATTTGGCGGTGTTTCAGGGTTGGTCACCATTGAAGATATCCTTGAACTGATTGTGGGTGAAATAGAGGACGAATACGATGATGATGAAGATAACGATATTCGTGCTTTAAGCCTCCACTCTTATTCAGTGCGGGCACTGACTCAGATTGAGGATTTCAATGATATTTTTTGCACCAATTTCAGCGATGAAGAGGTTGATACCATTGGTGGACTAGTCATGCAGGCATTTGGGCATCTGCCTTCCCGTGGAGAATCCATCACCATTGATGGCTACCTTTTCAAAGTAGCAATGTCTGATAGCCGTAAAATTATTCAGGTACATGTAAAAATACCTGATGATGCTGACATTCCTAGCCTTGACAAACAATAATAGGATCTGAATGAACAAAGCCTCATTCATGAGTTGCCAGCGACTGCGTGCTGTACTGGCACTTTTCTTCGGAGCCAGCGGAACGCTGGCTTTTTCACCTTTTGATTTCTGGCCAGCAGCACTTATTTCTCTTTTCGGCCTACAAATCCTTTCCTTAAACCGAACAACCCGTCAGGCTTGCTTTATTGGTTTATTCTGGGGCCTTGGCTTATTTGGCAGTGGTGCAAACTGGGTATATGTCAGTATCGCCGATTTTGGAGGTATGCCTACCGCCATTAATATCTTTTTGGTGATCTTGCTCTCTGCCTATCTTGCTCTTTATCCTGCGCTATTTACCGGTTTATTAAACCGCTTTTTCCCAAGCACCAACAGTATCAGACTGGTTATTGTCAGCCCGGCACTATGGCAAGTCACCGAATTCTTGCGTGGTTGGATACTAACAGGATTTCCTTGGTTACAATTCGGCTATAGTCAGATTGATGGTCCGATGAAAGCCATTGCGCCCATTCTGGGTGTAGAAGGTATTACCTTCCTGCTTATGATGATCAGCGGGCTGCTGGTGATTGCCACTGTTCACAAAAAGCTATCAACGGCCATTATTGCCATTCTGCTGCTACTGTCGCCATGGCCAATGAGACACTACCAGTGGTACACTTTACAGCCGGAAAAAACGACCGATATCGCACTGGTTCAAGGCAATATTCCCCAGTCCATGAAATGGGATCCTATCGTTCGTGATGAGACACTGGATATCTATTTAGAGAGCAGCATCCCTTTTATTGGTAAAGTACCAATCATCATTTGGCCGGAAGCTGCCATTCCTGATAATGAATATAATCAACGTTATTTTCTGACCAAATTGGACACCCTGCTGAGGAGGCACAATACTAGCTTGATCACTGGTATTGTAGGTATCCAACCACCGTTGGAAGATAATAAAATCTATAACAGCATTATCGTCTTGGGGGATAAGACACCTTACCAATATCCAGCACTCACCCGTTATGACAAACACCATCTTGTACTTTTTGGTGAATTTGTTCCGCTGGAATCGATATTGCGCCCATTGGCACCTCTCTTCAACTTGCCGATGTCTTCTTTTAGCCAAGGCAATTATATCCAGCCACAGCTTTCTGTTGCAGGACACAATATTACCGCTGCTATCTGCTATGAAATTATTTTGGGTGAACAAGTACGTAATAATTTCAAGATTGATACGGAGTTCCTCCTGACCGTTTCTAATGATGCTTGGTTTGGGCGTTCTATTGGCCCATGGCAGCATTTCCAAATGGCTCGAATGCGCTCCCTTGAACTGGGTCGCCCTCTACTAAGAGGAACAAATAATGGTATTACAGCGGTAATCAACCCAGACGGTTCTATTCAGGCCGAACTTCCACAATTTACCCGGCAGGTATTAGAAGCCAAAGTCACGCCAACTACAGGGATAACCCCCTATTTTCGCTTGGGAAATTGGCCGGTATGGGGAGCAAGTACCTTGTTTTTCATCTTTGCTTTTATAAGAAAGCGTCAAAAAATTTAATTTCCTATAATTGATAAAACGTTAATAAAAGTCAGGGTATATTACTTATACCCTGACTTTATATATTTGTTATCAAATTCCATAGACAAGTTCAGAAAATCCCCCCTAACCATCGCCTTCATCACCGAAACAACGCAATTTTATAATACATATAACCAAAGATAGCGCTAAATAACAGAGAATTATTCCAAAAAGTGCAAAGTGTGAACAGCATTCAATATTATCGCTTTTTAAGCATACATAAATGAAATTGTTTATTTATAGTGCGATGCAAGTCTCGAAATTGAAACATTATGGTTTCAAAAAAGTAACATTATGAATTATTTTTTTACGACATATAAACAAAATAACTCAGAAAATCGTTTCTATAGGCAGCGTTATTCATCCAAATAGAAACACAATTATCTGTAAATAATCCAATCGCACAAAAAAACAACCCGATACAGGAGCTATGTATGCGTAAGTTGATGTTAACCATGATGTTGCTTAGCGCGGTAGGAACTGCTCATGCTGAAGAATTGACTGGAACATTAAAAAAAATCAAAGATAATGGCATTATCGTTGTTGGGCACAGAGAATCTTCTGTTCCATTCTCTTACTACGATAATCAGCAAAACGTCGTCGGTTATTCCCAAGATTATTCCAACTTAATTGTCGATGCTGTTAAGAAAAAACTGGATATACCTAACCTACAAGTCAAGTTGATTCCAATTACCTCACAGAACCGCATTCCCCTGCTGCAAAACGGTACATTCGATTTTGAATGTGGATCTACAACCAATAATCATGAACGACAGAAACAGGCCGCATTCTCCAATACCATCTTTGCCGTAGGTACTCGCCTGCTGACTAAAGAAGACTCAGGCACCAAAGGATTTGATGATCTGGCAGGGAAAAACGTTGTAGTGACTTCCGGTACCACCTCTGAAATATTGTTGAATAAACTTAATGATGAAAAGCAAATGAAAATGCGCATCATTAGTGCCAAAGACCATGGCGATTCATTCCGCACTCTGGAATCAGGCCGTGCTGTCGCCTTTATGATGGACGATGCTCTGCTTGCTGGGGAACGCGCAAAAGCGAAAAAGCCCAATCAATGGATCATTGTTGGTAAACCACAATCAGAAGAAGCGTATGGCTGTATGCTGCGCAAGGATGACCCTCAATTCAAGACATTGATTGATGACACCATTGTCAAAGTACAGACCTCCGGTGAAGCAGAAAAAATGTTTGATCGCTGGTTCAAAAAACCAATTCCACCTAAGAACCTGAATTTAAACTTCGCTATGTCAGATGAAATGAGAACCTTGTTTAAATCGCCAAACGATAAAGCATTGAATTAGGCAAGGAACTAAAAAATCCCGGTTTTATTGGCACGACGGGTATGAGGTAGCCGTTCCCTACCTCATTTTTTTAGATCATTTTTAGTTCAATAAATTACAACAAATGAATCATTTTTAAGTATTACTGCCAACCCCCATGTCAGGGAGTATGATTATGTCTGTTGATTGGAATTGGGGCATCTTTTTACAAGCTGCCCCTTTTGGCAATACCACCTATTTGGGGTGGCTCATTTCTGGCTTTCAAGTAACGGTGGCACTTTCTATCTGTGCGTGGATCATTGCGCTTATTGTCGGCTCATTATTCGGTATTCTCCGTACCGTCCCGAATAAATTCCTTTCTGGGCTTGGAACCTGTTATGTTGAGTTATTTCGCAATGTTCCTCTCATTGTCCAATTTTTTACATGGTATCTGGTAGTTCCCGAATTCCTGCCTAAAAACCTGAGCGATTGGTTCAAAATGGATCTGGACCCCAATATCCAATTTTTTATTTCCTCCGTCATTTGCTTAGGATTATTCACTGCTGCCCGTGTATGCGAACAAGTTCGTGCAGCAATCCAGTCACTTCCAAGAGGGCAAAAAGCCGCGGGGTTGGCCGTGGGCTTAACCCTGCCACAAACCTACCGCTACATTTTGCTGCCAAATGCCTACCGAGTGATAATTCCCCCAATGACTTCGGAAATGCTCAATTTGGTCAAAAACTCTGCTATTGCTTCCACAATCGGGCTGGTTGATATGGCTGCCCAGGCAGGTAAATTGTTGGATTATTCCGCACACGCCTATGAATCATTCACAGCGATCACACTGGCTTATGTGGGTATTAACCTCGTGATCATGCTCGCCATGAGCGTATTGGAGAAAAAAGTACGTTTGCCAGGTAATATGGGAGGGCGATAAGAAATGTATCAGTTTGACTGGAGTTCAATTGTACCAAGTTTGCCCTTTCTTCTAAGTGGGTTGATGATAACAGCCAAAATCACCGTAATAGCTATTATTATCGGTATTGTCTGGGGAACCATTCTGGCGATTATGCGCCTCTCATCCATTAAAATATTGAGCTGGTTTTCCGCCCTGTATGTTAACCTTTTTCGCTCAGTTCCATTGGTGATGGTATTACTGTGGTTTTATCTGATTGTGCCTAACTTATTACAAAATGTTCTAGGTATATCACCAAAAACTGATATCCGTTTAATTTCTGCAATGGTAGCGTTCTCGCTCTTTGAAGCCGCTTACTATTCCGAAATAATTCGGGCTGGTATCCAGAGCATTTCCCGTGGACAATCCTCTGCTGCGCTGGCATTGGGTATGACTCATATGCAAAGTATGCGACTAGTCATACTGCCACAGGCATTCAGGGCAATGATCCCATTGCTACTGACACAAGGCATTGTATTATTTCAAGATACCTCTCTGGTATATGTACTCAGTCTGGCGGATTTTTTCCGTACAGCGACGAATATTGGTGAGCGCGACGGCACTCAGGTTGAAATGGTTCTGTTTGCCGGCTTTGTTTATTTTGTGATTAGTTTTTCCGCTTCTATGCTGGTTAACTATTTGAAGAAAAGGACTGTTTGATGATTTCCCTGAAAAATGTATCCAAGTGGTATGGCCAATTTCAGGTTCTTACTGACTGCTCGACTGAAGTCAAAAAAGGCGAAGTAGTCGTGGTCTGTGGGCCTTCTGGTTCCGGTAAATCCACACTGATAAAAACGGTCAATGGCCTCGAACCTGTCCAGCAAGGTGAAATTCGAGTAAACGACACAAAAGTCAATGACAAGAGCACCAATCTGGCACAATTGCGTTCCAAAGTGGGAATGGTGTTTCAGCACTTTGAGCTTTTTCCTCATCTCTCCATTATTGAGAACCTGACACTGGCTCAGGTGAAGGTACTAAAGCGTGATAAGAAAGAAGCTACTGAAAAAGGTTTGAAACTTCTGGAGCGAGTTGGATTAGCCAGCCATGCGGATAAATTCCCTGCACAACTTTCTGGTGGTCAGCAACAACGTGTTGCTATCGCCCGCGCACTCTGCATGGACCCTATCGCCATGCTGTTTGATGAACCCACTTCCGCACTTGATCCCGAGATGATTAATGAAGTGCTGGATGTCATGGTTGAACTGGCGAACGAAGGTATGACTATGATGGTTGTTACCCATGAGATGGGATTTGCCAAAAAGGTGGCACACCGTGTTATTTTCATGGATGAAGGCAAAATTGTCGAAGACAGTAAGAAAGAAGATTTCTTTGCTAACCCAAAATCAGAACGCGCACGTGATTTTCTAGCAAAAATTCTGCACTGATTTTCCTTCGTCGGCGGATAGCAAAACTACCGCCGACTTTAAATATTCCCACAAAATAAATAATTTTCCACATTCCTCCTTTAACAAGAGTTGTTGCCCCTATCCCTTATCAGCTATGCTATGGAATCTTTGATTTCATAAACAAACTATGCACGCTAAAGGCGTAGCTTTATTACTCACCATAGGATCATCGGTGCCATGCAAGAACAATATCGTCCAGAAGACATAGAACAACAAGTCCAGCTTCACTGGCAAGAGAAGCAAACGTTCAAAGTGACAGAAGACAGCAGCAAAGAAAAATATTATTGCCTGTCCATGCTACCTTATCCTTCTGGCCGACTACATATGGGCCATGTCCGTAACTACACCATTGGTGATGTGATTTCCCGTTATCAGCGTATGCTGGGCAAAAATGTTCTCCAACCTATCGGCTGGGATGCATTTGGCCTGCCAGCAGAAGGGGCTGCTGTCAAGAATAATACCGCTCCTGCCCCGTGGACTTACTCCAATATCGAGTATATGAAAAACCAGTTAAAAACACTGGGTTTTGGCTATGACTGGGATCGTGAAGTCACTACTTGTACACCAGAGTATTATCGCTGGGAACAGTGGTTCTTCACTAAACTGTATGAAAAAGGCTTGGTATACAAAAAAACTTCCGCAGTTAACTGGTGTCCACATGACCTGACGGTTCTGGCTAATGAGCAAGTTATTGATGGCTGCTGCTGGCGTTGTGATACCCAAGTTGAGCGTAAAGAGATCCCACAATGGTTCATTAAGATCACCGATTATGCAGAAGAATTGCTGAACGATCTGGATAAACTGGAAGACTGGCCGGAACAGGTCAAAACCATGCAGCGCAACTGGATTGGTCGATCTGAAGGTGTCGAAATCACATTCAATGTTGCTGACAGTCAAGAAAAACTTACCGTTTATACTACTCGCCCTGATACATTCATAGGGGCAACCTATGTTGCTGTAGCAGCCGGCCACCCTCTGGCACAACAAGCTGCTGAAAATAATCCGGAGCTGACAGAATTCCTCAACGAATGCCGCAATACCAAAGTTGCTGAAGCTGATATGGCAACCATGGAGAAAAAAGGCATGCCAACAGGCATGTTTGTCATTCATCCATTGACCAACGAAAAGATCGCTATCTGGGTTGCCAACTTTGTCCTGATGGAATACGGCACAGGTGCGGTTATGGCTGTACCAGCACACGACCAACGCGATTGGGAGTTTGCTACTAAATATAACCTGCCAATGAAAGCCGTTATTCTCGACAATGATGGCAATGTACCAAACGTTCAAGAAGCTGCAGTCACAGATAAAAATGCACTGGTTAATTCCGGTGAATTCAGCGGACTGAGCCATGAAGAAGGCTTCAATGCTATAGCTGACAAACTGGTTGCAATGGGCGTTGGCCAACGTAAAGTTAACTATCGCCTGCGTGACTGGGGAGTTTCTCGTCAACGTTATTGGGGTGCTCCAATTCCAATGGCAACATTGGAAAATGGTACGGTGGTTCCTGTTCCAGAAGATCAATTGCCAGTTATTTTGCCAGAAGATGTTGTGATGGATGGGATCACCAGTCCAATCAAAGCTGATCCTGAATGGGCAAAAACAACCATCAATGGTCAGCCTGCACTGCTTGAAACTGATACTTTTGATACCTTTATGGAATCTTCATGGTATTACTCACGCTATACCTGCCCGGATTATGATAAAGGCATGCTAGACCCAGCTGCGGCCAACTATTGGCTGCCTGTGGATCAATACATCGGTGGTATTGAACACGCTATCATGCACCTGATGTATTTCCGTTTCTTCCACAAATTGATGCGCGATTCAGGTATGGTCAACTCTGATGAGCCCGCCAAGCGCTTACTGTGTCAAGGCATGGTTCTGGCTGACGCCTTCTATTACACTGGCAATAGTGGTGAAAAAGTCTGGGTATCCCCAGCTGATGTCATTGTTGAGCGTGACGAGAAAGGCCGTGTTGTGAAAGCAACGGATCAAGACGGCCATGAACTGGTTTATACCGGCATGAGCAAAATGTCGAAATCCAAAAATAACGGTATCGACCCACAAATTATGGTCGATAAATACGGCGCTGATACTGTTCGTTTGTTCATGATGTTCGCAGCACCACCAGAGCTGACACTAGAATGGCAAGAATCTGGCGTGGAAGGTGCTAACCGTTTCCTGAAGCGCGTTTGGCGTCTGGTTCATGAGCACAGTAACAAAGGTACAACCCAACCGCTGGATGTCAGCAGCCTATCCACTGAACAGAAAGATCTGCGCCGCGACTTGCACAAAACCATAGCGAAAGTCACTGATGACATTGGTCGCCGTCAGGCATTCAATACTGCCGTTGCAGCAATCATGGAACTGATGAATAAACTGACTCGCGCCTCACAGGAAACTGAGCAGGATCGTGCTCTGATGCAAGAAGCAGTAACTGCGGTTGTACGTATGCTTTCACCTATCACGCCACACGCTTGCTTCGTCATGTGGAAAGCTCTTGGCAATGAAAATGATATTGATACTGCGGCATGGCCACAAGCTGATGAGCAGGCAATGGTAGACGATACTAAACTGGTAATTATCCAGATTAACGGTAAAGTTCGTGGTCGTATTACTGTACCGGCAGATGCAACAAAAGAGTATGTCCAAGAGATGGCGGCACAAGAATACAGTGTGACAAAATATCTTGAAGATGTCAGCATCCGCAAGGTCATTTACGTTCCGGGCAAATTACTGAATCTGGTTGTAGGTTAATAACAGTAGGCTGATAACAGGAGGCCATATTTGTGGTAGAAAATAATCTACGACATCGTATTTTCACGTTGTTGCTCGGGTTGGCGGTGCTAGTTACCGCTGGCTGCGGTTTTCATCTCCGGGGTACAACACAAGTACCAAAAGAGCTTCAAACATTGCAGTTAAGTTCTGGCGACCCTTATGGGCCGCTGGCGCGGGCAGTTCGTCAACAACTTCGTCTGAACGATGTCAAAATTATTGAACATGGCGATGCCTCAATTCCTATCCTGAAACTTGTTGGTTCTAGTGAAAACAAAGAGACAGTTTCTGTCTTTCAGGATGGTAAATCAGCTGAACGCCTGTTGGTACTGAATGTAGATGCTCAAATTCTGATGCCAGATGGCAGTATCTACCCATTGCGGGCAAAGGTTGATCGATCTTTCTTCGATAACCCATTAGAAGCTTTGGCAAAAGATGCAGAAAATGAACTGGTTCAACAGGAAATGCGTGAGCAGGCTGCTCGTCAGCTTATGCGCCAATTGCTGACCGTTCATAGTGCAGAACTCCAGAAAGTCAAAGAAAAACAAAAAGCTGTGGCTATACAGAAACAATGATCCGACTTTATCCTGAACAACTTCTCTCGCAGCTCAATGAAGGGCTGCGAGGCAGCTATCTGTTATGGGGCAATGAACCATTACTATTGCAGGAAAGTCAGGACAGCATCCGCAAAGTGGCTGAACAACATGAATTCCTGGAGCATTTCACTTTCACATTGGATAACCATACCGATTGGGATGAAATCTTTAGCTTGTGTCAGTCACTTAGCCTGTTTGCCAGTCGTCAGTCTCTCACCCTGCTGCTTCCGGAAAATGGCCCGAATGCTGCAATGGCAGAACGGCTGACTAAGCTGTCGGGATTGCTGCATTCAGATATATTGCTGATATTGCGTGGGCACAAACTTACCAAGGCTCAGGAAAATAGCTCGTGGTTCAAAGCGATTGGGCAAAATGGGGCATTCGTCAGTTGCTTAATTCCTGAGCAAAACCGTCTGCCGCAATGGGTAACACAACGAGCTAAAAACATGGGGCTATCACTGGAAGATGAAGCCAATCAATTGCTGTGTTATTGCTATGAGGGAAACTTATTGGCACTGGCCCAGGCTCTGGAACGTCTTTCCCTGCTCTACCCCGATAACAGATTGACACTTCTTCGCGTAGAAGAAGCCGTCAACGATGCGGCTCACTTTTCCCCCTATCATTGGGTTGATGCTTTGCTGGCAGGAAAAATAAAGCGGGCATGGCATATACTAAAGCAACTTCGACAAGAAGATACCGAGACAGTTATTTTGCTTCGTACTATACAGAGGGAATTGATGCTGCTGCTGGTACTTAAGCGCCAGTATACGACTGTCCCTTTGAAGACCTTGTTTGATCAACACAAGGTTTGGCAAAATCGCAGATCATTGCTGTCAATCGCACTACAGCGCCTGTCACAGCAAGAGCTGCAATCTGCCATACATTTGTTGACCCAGATGGAACTGCGTGTCAAACAGGATTATAGCCAATCCATTTGGGCTGACCTGGAAACGCTTTCCATGCTGTTATGCGGAAAACCACTACCAGAGATCTTCTTAAATGCGTGATTCTATTACTCGAACCAATATTGACTACCTCAATATTGACTCAGAAAATACTGATCCAAGAAATAACATTGACTCTGCAACCAATGCGGGCTCTCCAGTTATCCAAGCTATCTTTGGTGGCACATTCGATCCTATCCACTATGGTCATTTACGTCCTGTAGAAGCATTGGCTCAGTTAGCTGGGCTCAAGCGGGTTATCTTGTTGCCTAATCACGTTCCCCCACATCGTCCTCAACCAGAAGCAACCGCCCGCCAACGGCTGGAAATGGTGCGTCTGGCTGTACAGGATAACCCTCTGTTTACCGTGGATACCCGCGAACTGGAGCGACAAACACCATCTTACACAGTAGAAACCCTGAAATCCTTTCGTCAGGAAATCGGTGAGCAATACCCATTAGCCTTCATTGTTGGGCAGGATTCATTACAAACTATCCATACATGGTATAAATGGGAAGAGTTACTCGATATTTGTCACCTACTGGTTTGCTCTCGTCCGGGTTATCAGAATCAACTTTCGGCCCCGGAAATGCAGAGATGGCTTGAAAAACACCAAATTAGTTCTCCATACCCATTGAGCCAAAAACCACATGGTTATATTTACTTGGCAGCCACTCCGTTATTAAACATTTCGGCAACAGATATTCGTCAACGCCACCAGCAAGGAATAAGCTGTGATGATTTGCTCCCTTCATTGATACAAAATTACATCAATTCACAAAGGCTATATAAGAAATAGCGAAATCATGTAGTTATTTACAGCTAACTCGCTTACTTTTATAGAGATTGGCATGCTATTATTCTGCGCTACTTAACCAATTTTATGAAATATAGGTGATCCTTTTGCAAGGCACAGAACTACAACAATTTGTTATTGATAAACTTGAAGATTCCAAAGCACAGGATATTGTTTCTATTGATGTTCGCGGAAAATCCAGCATTACTGACTGCATGGTTATCTGTACCGGAACCTCAAGCCGCCACCTGATGTCTGTGGCTGATAATCTGGTGGATGACTGTCGTCAAGCAGGCATCATACCTCTGGGCGTTGAAGGACAAGGCATTTCAGACTGGATAGTCGTGGATCTCGGCGAAATCATGGTTCATGTTATGCAAGAAGACAGCCGCCGTATGTACGAACTGGAAAAACTCTGGAGTTGAGTTTGAAGTTACAATTGGTCGCTGTAGGAACAAAAATGCCGGACTGGGTACAGACCGGCTTCATGGATTATTTGAACCGTTTTCCCAAAGATATGCCGTTTGAGCTCACTGAAATTCCAGCGGGAAAACGAGGTAAAAATGCTGACATCAAGCGTATTCTGGAAAAAGAAGGCGAACAGATGCTAGCCGCAGTTGGTAAAGGTAACCGTATTGTGACACTGGATATTCCAGGCTCTCGCTGGGATACACCACAATTGGCACAACAGCTTGAACGCTGGAAGCTGGATGGCAGAAATGTCAGCCTGCTGATTGGCGGTCCTGAAGGTCTGGCCCCAGCCTGCAAAGCAGCAGCGGAACAAAGTTGGTCACTTTCTCCTTTAACCATGCCACATCCTCTTGTCCGGGTTCTGGTAGCAGAGAGCCTTTATCGGGCGTGGAGCATCACGACTAACCACCCTTATCATCGGGAATAAATTAGGTAATCTAACACCGTGAATTCTGGCAATGGGATGAAGAATAAGAGAACCCCTTTTCGCGATCACTCTGCTGAATCGGCCTTATTCATACGCCGTGCACTAGTGGCGTTTATAGGCATTATTATTTTAACAGGCATCTTAATTGCCAATCTCTATAATCTCCAGATCACGCGCTACGAAGATTACCAAACCCGGTCAAATGGCAATCGTATTAAAGTTGTTTCCATTGCCCCAAGCCGGGGCATCATTTATGACCGCCACGGCACACCACTAGCAATTAACCAAACCTTTTATCAGTTAGAAATTGTGCCACAAAAAGTTACTGACCTTGATAAGACATTAAATGAGTTACGCTCTATTATAGGGCTCACTGATGAAGACATTGAGACTTTCAAAAAAGAACGTCAACGCGTACGTCGTTTTAGCCCTGTTCCTTTAAAAACCTCACTGACCCCGATTCAGGTTGCTCGGTTTTCCATCAATCAATATCGCTTTACAGGGCTGGAAATCAAAAGTTACCAACGTCGCTATTATCCTTATCAGTCCGCCCTCACCCACGTGATAGGCTACGTTGCTAAAATCAATGACAAGGATCTAGAAAGATTAGAAAAAGAAGGGATTCTTTCAAACTACAAAGCCACTAATGATATCGGGAAATTGGGTATTGAACGTTATTATGAATCCATCCTGCATGGCAAACCGGGGTTTGAAGAAGTCGAAGTCAATAACCGAGGTAAAGTTCTCCGACGGCTGAACGAACACCCACCACAGGCTGGAAAAGATATTTACCTGTCAATCGATTTAGAACTGCAAATATTTATTGAAAAAATACTGACGACCAGCCGAGCTGGCGTTGTTGTTACCGATCCCCGTACCGGGGAGATTTTAGCTATGGTATCCAACCCAAGCTACGATTCGAACCTGTTTGTCAATGGTATTTCGGGCAAAGACTATAAATCCCTGCTCGACGATCCAAATCGTCCATTAATTAATCGGGCCACACAAGGTGCTTACCCACCGGCATCTACGGTGAAACCTTTTGTTGCCGTTGCAGCCCTCAGTAGTAATGTTATTACAGAGAACACCACGACGCATGATCCTGGTTGGTGGCAACTGCCGGGTTCAGAACAACGTTACCGTGACTGGAAACGCATGGGACATGGTAAGCTGAATGTACATAAGTCGATTGTCGAATCAGCGGATACTTTCTTCTATCAGGTTGCCTATGATATGGGTATTGACAGACTGTCTGAATGGATGACTAAATTTGGCTATGGTCAATTTACCGGCATTGATTTAAAAGAAGAAAACCCCGGCAATATGCCCACCCGAGAGTGGAAATTCAAACGATATAAAAAACCTTGGTATCAAGGCGATACGATTTCCGTTGGTATAGGTCAGGGATACTGGACTGCAACTCCCATGCAGATGGTAAAAGCCCTAATGATCTTAATCAATGATGGCGAGGTAAAAACGCCTCATTTCTTGCTAAATACTCGCGTAAATGGCGAAATGCAACCTTACCATCCTCCGGTCAGTGAACCTATCGGAGATATTCATTCCGGGTATTGGGAAATTGCTAAAGATGGTATGTATGGCGTAGCCAATGCTCCAAATGGCACAGCTCGCAAGTCCTTTGCCAATGCACCGTATAAAGCAGCCGTTAAATCCGGCACTGCTCAGGTTTTCAGCTATGAAACCTATAATGCAAACAAACTTGCTGAGCACTTGCGTGACCATAAACTGATGATTGCTTTTGCACCTTATGACAACCCGACAGTTGCCGTTTCTATCATTCTTGAAAATGGTGGCTCCGGGCCGTCTGTCGGTAATATCGTTCGTCAAATTTTGGATCATATTTTACTCAGGGATAACCAAAAAGCTCCTCCTGCGGCAACAGGAGCAAACACGATCCAATCACAAGCTATCAGGACACATGCTAATTGAATAAAGTCATGACAGATTCACAAAACAAGGCTTCTTTCTGGGCCCGACTACATATAGATATTCCCTTACTGCTGGGCATTTTGGCATTACTGGCCTACAGTCTTTTCATTATGTGGAGCGCCAGTGGGAAAGATGTTGATATGATGGAACGTAAAGTCGGACAGGTTATCATGGGCCTTATAGTGATGTGCATCTTGGCCCAAGTTCCTCCCCGCATATATGAAAATTGGGCACCTTATCTCTATGTTGGCTGTGTTATTCTGCTTATTCTCGTTGATGTCTTTGGGCAAATTAGTAAAGGTGCACAACGCTGGCTAGACTTGGGCATTGTACGTTTCCAGCCATCAGAAATTGCCAAAATTGCTGTTCCTTTGATGGTGGCTCGTTTTATGAATCGGGATCTCTGTCCACCTTCACTGAAAAATACTGGCATTGCACTCGTTTTGATCTTTGTCCCTACTCTACTGGTAGCAGCACAACCCGACTTAGGAACATCTATTCTGGTTGCCGCTTCTGGGTTATTCATCCTATTTTTGGCAGGAATGAATTGGAAGTTAATTGGCATTGCCGTGCTGTTACTTGCCTGTTTCATTCCAATATTGTGGTTTTTCCTGATGCACGACTACCAACGTGCTCGCGTTATGATGCTATTAGATCCAGAAAGTGATCCGTTGGGTAAAGGCTACCATATTATTCAGTCCAAAATTGCCATTGGCTCAGGAGGTCTGCCCGGAAAAGGCTGGCTACAAGGTACTCAATCACAATTAGAATTCCTGCCGGAGCGACATACCGACTTTATTTTCGCCGTTCTGGCTGAAGAATTAGGGATGATAGGCGTTCTTATTTTGCTCGGACTCTACTTGCTGGTTATTATGCGTGGTTTGTTTATTGCGACCAAAGCGCAAAATACCTTTGGCCGGGTAATGGTCGGAGGGTTGATACTGATTTTATTTGTTTATGTCTTTGTAAATATCGGCATGGTGAGCGGCATCCTGCCAGTAGTCGGTGTTCCCCTGCCGTTGATTAGTTATGGGGGCTCAGCACTAATTGTCTTAATGGCGGGATTCGGCATTATTATGTCGATACATACGCATCGTAAGTTATTGTCCAAAAGTTTATGAGGAAGAAGTTTCATGCGTCAACAGTGGCTTATACTTAGCATCGTAGCAGTACTGATATCAGGCTGTACCACAACAGGAAACAATCAGACATCTTCTCTTCCCCCAGTTCCAACTCGTGATGTTTTGGGTGCAGAGCCTCAATATGAGCCTTATCATCCAAGTGCGAATCGAGATTATCAGCGGGATGGGCAAACATATCATATAGTGCAAGATCCTTCTCACTTTACCCAAACAGGTTATGCCAGTTGGTTTGGTGAAGAATCCAATGGAAAATTGACAGCAATAGGTGAACGCGCCAGTCCTTATGCTTTAACAGCAGCACACCCGACGTTACCTATTCCAAGTTATTTGCGTGTTACTAATTTAAGTAATGGTCGCATGATGATTGTTAGAATCAATGATCGAGGCCCTTATAATAAACCAGGAAAAATCATCGAATTATCCAATGCGGCAGCTGAACGACTCAATTTGATGCCACAAAGCAAAGTGAAATTGGATGGTATTTTGATTTCATCTGATGGCTCACTTTCCGGTTTGGGAGTAGTAGGCTCAACGATAGTTAAACAGAGCTTTGCTTTACCTGATAGACCCAATATTGGTTCACAATCACCTCTTTCTCCTTCTGCAGTAGGAAATTCTGCTGACGAAAACACAGTGAAACAACCATCAACTGAACAAAGTCTTTCTGGAAATACAACGAACCAGCCTGTCGCACCAGTTTCGGCAGCTACATCACCTGCTCCTGAATCAACAAACAGTTATATGGTGCAAGTAGGAGCCGTCAGCACAGAACAAAAAGCCAAAGACTGGCAACAATCTTTGAGCCAGCGTTTTAACGTGCAAGGACGTATCGTCCAATTTGGTAACGTCTATCGCGTCCAATTGGGGCCATTCAATAGCCACCAGCAAGCTGTGGAACTACAGAAAAAATTAACGGATCAGATGCACCAATCCTCTTTTATTGTTGCTTCATAATATTATTGCCCGCTGATTCATGAAATCCAATTGCGATAAATGGTATCACTGCCTGCTGACAGTAATGATATGCATCAATATCAGCAGGCAGATAAAATCTACAGTGAACAAAAGTCGGGTAAAAAAGTGTAAACCGTCAATCCATTCAATTTTGTTTAATGTCAGCGTTTTTTGCATTTGTTATTATGTCATTTATTATCAATCCCTCTCTCACGGATGTTATTTAATCAATCATGAAATACATAGTTACTAAATACATAGTCACTTCCCGTTTTATTAAAAATACCACCTTAGGCATTGCTCTGGCCGCCAGCGTTTCCACATTCGCCAATGCGGATGATAATTTCAAAACCATGATCCCCGGTGTACCAGAACTGGATTCAGAAGCCTACATTCTGATTGATTACAATTCAGGAAAGGTACTAGCTGAAAAGAATGCGGATATCCGCCGCGATCCCGCAAGTTTGACCAAAATGATGACCAGCTACGTCATTGGACAGGCCATTAAATCAGGAAAAATCGGCCCGAATGATATTGTTACCGTAGGTAAAGATGCTTGGGCAACGGGTAATCCGATATTTAAAGGCTCATCCTTAATGTTTTTAAAACCTGGCGACCAAGTTTCTGTTGCCATGCTCTCCCGTGGTATCAATTTGCAATCTGGCAATGATGCCTGTGTCGCCATGGCAGACTACGTGGCAGGCAGCCAAGATGCATTTGTCAGCTTGATGAATCAATATGTGCAAAATTTAGGGCTGAAAAATACACATTTCCAAACTGTTCATGGCCTCGACGCCCACGGCCAATACAGCTCTGCCCGTGATATGGCATTAATTGGTCAGTCCCTAATCCGCGATGTGCCGGATGAATATTCTATCTACAAAGAAAAAGATTTTACTTATAACAATATTCGCCAACCTAACCGCAATGGCTTGCTATGGGATAATAGCCTGAATGTTGACGGCATTAAAACAGGCCACACTAACGGTGCAGGGTACAACCTTGTTGCTTCCGCCACTGAAGGCAATATGCGCCTGATTTCTGCTGTGATGGGAAGCCCAACCTTTAAGGGACGTGAAACTGACAGCAAAAAATTACTGACATGGGGATTCCGTTTCTTCGAAACAGTCTCACCCCTGCAAGTCGGTAAAGAATTTGCATCAGAACCAATTTGGTTTGGTGATACTGATAAAGTCCAACTGGGCGTTGACAAAAATGTTTACCTAACGATCCCCCGTGGCCGTTTGAAAGACCTGAAAGCCAGCTATGTATTGAACAATACCGAACTGCATGCACCACTCGCTAAAAACCAAGTTGTTGGTACTATCAACTTCCAGCTTGATGGAAAAACCATTGAACAACGCCCATTGGTTGTCATGCACGAAGTAAAAGAAGGTGGCTTCTTCAGCCGCATAATCGACTATATCCGACTGATGTTCCATCACTGGTTCGGTTAATTTCTTGAAAGCCAGATATTGAGTCTTATATTAATTAAATATCGTTAGAAAATTATCATGCCACGGCAAATCAGTCATGATGCCGTGGCAAATATATTTTAGGAGCGCCTATGAAAACCAAATTAAATGAACTGCTTGAATTCCCTTGCTCATTCACCTATAAAGTGATGGGGTTGGCCCAACCTGAGCTAGTGAATCAAGTTGTTGAAGTAGTTCAGCGCCATGCCCCGGGCGATTATTCTCCTGTCGTTAAACCAAGCAGTAAAGGTAATTACCACTCTGTTTCCATTACCATCAATGCAACGCATATTGAACAAGTTGAAACTCTGTATGAGGAACTAGGGGCGTTGGAACTGGTACGCGTTGTATTGTAATTAATCAATCGTATTAATCGCACCAAAGTTATGCAATTGGGCTAATGTGTTGCTGTCGATCAGACAGGTAGCAACACATGATAACATTTATCCTTGAGGTACTTCAGGAATGACTATCTCTCGGGGATTTGGCCCAATACGCCATAAAATTAATTAATGTTCGATCTAAATGACGTTCTTGAAGCAAATAACGGCGTAAATTTTTTACAGCAGATGATTCAGCTGCAACCCAGGCATAAAAATGGTTAGCCTGATTTCCATTTTCAGCTCTTTCCCATAATGTACCATCTGGTGAAGTAGTTTCAGCTAGGAATTGTTCTTCAATAAACGCTGATGCTGGTAGAATAACGTGTTCACGTACAGCTTCTAATAGACGTTCACCATATACATACCTTTCTTTAACATCACGGGGCAACCAGAAGACATTAGCAAATTTAAATTGCTCTGTATTAATACAATCCTCTTGCTTTGGCACTTCAAAGAATGCCTGTATATTGGGAGGATTGTCACATACTGATAATTCTTCCAGAATACCCAATGCTGCTGGCAATGCCGTTTCATCAGCAATCAACAACACCTGACGAACTTGTGCCGGTGGTTTCCATTCACAGCCCTCAGCCCCATTTATTGGGCTATCATTAGAATCAATTTTCGGGGCAACAATCTGTAAAAAAGCTCCGGGGTTAGATTGCTCCAACCAATTAGATACCGGGGTATTTTTACCATGTAAAACAAACTCGACATCCATCTCATTATTTTCAATGCGTAGCGCTCTTAATGTATAAGTTCTCATTAAAGGACGCTCTTCTTTGGGAATCGACATGTAATTACTGTGCCACTCTTCCCCCTCTTTTACCTGTAGTGAAGGGTTATTTTTCAGGGGAAATAGTAACTTTATACGTTGATCCGGTGCATATCGTCGCATTTTATGCACCTCAGAACCTTCAAAAACACAACGCAATATAGATGGTGATATAGTGATTCGTTCTTTCAAGAACAAGTTAAAAATAGAGTAAGTTGAAGACATAATATTATATTAACAAACAGTTTTGTTATTCTCTTTATTGATAATATATTTTATACGCTAGATCAAACAATAATCAAAATCAATATAATAATGATAATTATTATCATTAATGGTGGTAATGGCACTTTATGCCAAAAAGACTTTGTAAGAATGCACAGAATAGTCAAAACTGAAATCCCGGTACCACACCGCCGAACATTCGGATTAAATCATCTCGCTTCGTTCTAAAAAAACATATCCAACCATCTATTTTTATTCTCTTACATTCTGATTTTATTATATTTTTATGCGCTACTCATTCAAAAGCGCCAAAATGCTTTTGAGCACAAAATAAGTATTGGGTAAATTTCCAGTCGCCCCAATAACATGGCGGCACACATCACCCATTTTGCTATAGGTTTAAGATTACCAAAGTCTTGTGCTGTGTCACCGTATCCTATCCCCATGTTATTGATACAAGCAGCAACGGTAGCAAATGAAGTTACCAAATTATAACCAAGCAAGTTTAAGACCCAAATAAAGAAACAACTGAAAAAAACATAGAGAAAGAAAAATCCCCAGACAGAGCGCAGTACTCTTTCCTGAACTACAGATTTACCAATTTTGATCGTTGAGATGGCATTTGGATGAATGAGCTGGTTAATTTCACTGATGCTCTGTTTTGCCAGTATCATGACACGGAGGGCTTTAATGCCTCCACAAGTTGATCCTACACAACCACCAAAAAAACTCGCGGCCAGCAACAGTAAAATCGTATGGGGAGGCCATTGAGCATAATCAGAGGCCGCCAGGCCGTTATCAGTCATCATTGAACTGGTCATGAAAAAGCTGTGAACAAACGCATCTTTTATGTCATACCTTCCCGAACGGTATAATTCTAACCAGATAATGATAATTATCGCGGTCAATACCAATAAAAAAAATCGCAGTTCAGCATTTTTTAGCAGTGGTTTTAAACTCCAGCGTGTCAGTGCAACAAAATAGAGTGTAAAGTTAACTGCCGACAGTATCGAAAAAATTCCTCCTACCATTTCAATGGCAGAGCTATTGTAGTAACCCAGACTATTATTATGAGTAGAAAATCCCCCCAAGGAAACGGTTGAAATCCCATGACAGAGAGCATCAAACCACGACATTCCTGCGACCCAAAAACTGATTGAGCATAGTGCTCCCAGCAACAAGTAGACTATCCACAGACTTTTGGCACTGTCTGCAAGACGTGGAGTCAATCGTTCTTCTTTGAAGGGTCCGGGCATTTCAGATTGATAAAGCTTGGCCCCACCAATTCCCAGTAAAGGCAAAATAGCAACAGCAAGGACGACGATACCCAATCCACCAACAAAATTGAGCTGAGCACGATAATAAAGCACGGATTTAGGCAAACCTGAAACATTATTGAGTACTGTGGCCCCTGTCGTCGTGATACCTGACACTCCTTCAAACATCGCATCTACCAAATTAATGTTTAAATTTGTATCAAATATAAAAGGTAAAGCACTGAGCAACGAGAATAGCAACCAGAATAGTACAATGATAAGAAATCCATCCTGAGTACTGGGCTGTGCCTTAGTTTGACGGGTAAAATACCAACCAATGCCTCCCGTAACCAATCCGATGATAAATGTATCAAAAAAAGCAAAAACACTTTTTTCTTTATAAAACAAAGCTACAAAAATAGGCAGCAACATTGAGAGGCTGTAAAGGAGCACCAGAAAACTACAAAGATGCCCAACAATCAGTAATTGGTTTTTTTTGACCATTTGCTAGCTCAAACAAATATTAAATTGTAATTCATCAAAATATATAACCACGATAATACAAAATAAAAATATATTCGTCTAATGAACAATATTATTGCATTAAGGCATTCTCAAACTGGTGGGAATCATCTTACAGAGTTATACTGGTGGGCACTTTTTGTTAACGAATGATGAAATTCCCATTGCAACTTAACACCGTCATTTTACGCCAGCTAGGTATTCAGCCCTACGAACCGGTTTCTGATGCCATGCACCAGTTCACCGAACAGCGTACTGTGGAAACACCTGATGAAATCTGGCTTGTCCAGCATGAAAAAGTATTTACGCAAGGTCAGGCCGGTAAAGCTGAACATATACTTACGCCCGGTGATATCCCCGTCGTCCAGTCAGATAGGGGGGGACAAGTCACCTATCATGGTCCCGGGCAGCAGGTCATGTATGTTTTGATTGACTTAAAACGGTCAAAAATTGGGGTTCGTCAATTAGTAACTTCAATCGAAAATACTGTGATCGAAACTCTGGCACATTTTGGTGTGGAGGCGTATGCCCGCCCAGATGCCCCCGGGGTTTATGTCGCAGGTAACAAAATATGTTCCCTTGGACTACGTATCCGAAAAGGATGTTCTTTCCATGGTCTGGCACTGAACATTGCAATGGATTTACAGCCATTTTTGCGCATAAACCCTTGCGGTTATGCAGGAATGCACATGATCCAACTCAGTGACCTTACCACCGGAGTGACTATTGAAGATGTACAACCCGTTCTGGTAGAAAAATTCTGTCAGATCTTGGGATTCCAACTACTCAATGAAAGATGATATAATTTTTTAACATTTTTCAAAAAAAATTGAATGGATTTATTTTGCCTTGATATTTTTCTTATAACCATCAGGCAGTAAGTCACAATCTGAAGAATATAACTGGAACCAGCACGATTATGAGTAAACCAATTCAGATGGAACGTGGTGTCAAATACCGCGATGCAGACAAGATGGCTTTAATCCCTGTGAAGACAGTCGCCACAGAACGTGAAGCACTCTTGCGTAAACCTGAGTGGATGAAAATCAAACTTCCTGCGGATTCCAGCCGCATTCAGGGTATCAAGGCTGCAATGCGCAAAAATGGGCTGCATTCCGTCTGTGAAGAAGCGTCCTGCCCTAACCTGGCTGAGTGTTTTAACCACGGAACCGCCACTTTTATGATCCTTGGCGCCATTTGTACCCGTCGCTGCCCATTCTGTGACGTAGCCCATGGTCGCCCGAATGCACCTGATGCAAATGAGCCTATCAAGCTCGCGCAGACTATCCAAGATATGGGGCTGCGTTATGTCGTTATTACATCTGTTGACCGTGACGACTTGCGTGATGGTGGTGCCCAGCATTTTGCTGATTGTATCACCGCGATTCGTGAAAAAAACCCATCAATTAAGATCGAAACCTTGGTACCGGATTTCCGTGGGAGAATGGATCGGGCGCTGGAAATTCTGACCGCAAGCCCTCCCGATGTGTTTAACCACAATTTGGAAAACGTGCCACGGATTTATCGTCAAGTTCGTCCGGGAGCGAACTACAATTGGTCATTAAAACTACTGGAAAAATTTAAAGAAGCACATCCAGATATCCCAACTAAATCCGGTTTAATGGTAGGATTGGGTGAAACTAATGAAGAAATCATAGAGGTTATGCGAGATTTGCGTAGCCATGGTGTCACTATGCTGACCTTGGGGCAATATTTGCAGCCAAGCCGCCATCACTTGCCGGTGCAGCGTTATGTCAGCCCTGCTGAATTTGAAGAAATGAAAGAAGCCGCGTTAGAAATGGGCTTTACTCATGCAGCTTGTGGCCCGTTTGTTCGTTCTTCTTACCACGCTGACTTGCAGGCTAAAGGCATGGAAGTCAAATAATTTGCTGCCACCATCATGATAAACATTGTGTTTGCTGTATTTATCGGTGGTGGCTTGGGTAGCGTGCTACGCTGGTTCATCAGCCTCCGCCTGAACAGCCCCTCTTCCCCAATTGCCGTTGGTACGCTGACGGCCAATTATCTTGGCGCATTTATCATTGGGTTGGGTTTGGCCTATTTTAACAAAGCCACTCATTTCACTCCGGTTTGGAAACTGATGCTCACTACAGGTTTTTGCGGTGGGCTAACAACCTTTTCCACCTTTTCTGTCGAAGTGGTTTATCTATTGCAGGCAGGAAAAATAGGTTGGGCGTTGTTCAATATTTTGGTGAATGTAATCGGTTCATTATTAATGACTGCTTTTGCTTTTACAGTAATGAACAAACTTTAATAATTTTCTCAAATTATGACTGCTCCTCCTCTATTCTACTGTAGTCAAGATTTTAATTTACTTGCCACGCCGGGAAAGGATTTGCGACTTTTTCTGCTAATAGAGAAATTTCTAAAGGCAAATAACATAAAAAAACCCGTTATCAAAACGGGTTTTCAAAATATGAGATTCGAAATTAGATTGCGACAACGTTAGCAGCAGATGGGCCTTTCTCACCCTCAGCAATATCGAACTCTACTTGCTGGCCTTCAGCCAATGTTTTGAATCCATTAGACTTAATAGCTGAAAAGTGTACAAAAACATCTTTACTGCCATCTTGCGGAGTAATAAAACCGAAGCCTTTGGATTCATTAAACCACTTAACGTTACCTTTTACTTTTGACATCAAAACTTACCTTCAATAAAAAAGACACAAACTTAGCGTCACGTACAGTACACCAGATAATTTAGTTCACTGTCTGCAACATAGATCACGAAATATATAACAGAATGTAAAAAAACGTTCTTTTCGCTTAGTTACATTGATTGATTTTATACGCTAATAGTGATTTCACAAATAAATTAGCATTTTATTTCAATTCTGTTTATTTTTCGACTTTCGGCTCTTTTCGTGCTCTAGTAACCATCCTTTGATATCTAGCCCACCGGTATAGCCAACCAATTTACCATCATGCCCAATCACCCGATGACAAGGTACAATCAATGAAATAGGATTGCGTGAATTCGCCATACCGACAGCACGACAATAGTTTACCGACCCCAACGTTAGTGCCAATTGTTTATAGCTCCACATTTCGCCATAAGGGATGTTACAAAGCTGCTGCCAGACGCGCTTTTGGAATTCAGTTCCCTGCATGCTTAAAGGAACTGTAAACGTTAGCCGTTTCCCTTTGAAATACTCCTGTAATTCTTTCGCACACTGCTTAGTAATAACACTTTTAGATTCTAATTTTTCCTTTTCGTTGACGAAATAGATGCTAGTTACTCCTTCATCGTCCGCACTGATATGTACATAGGGCTTGGGAAATCCTTCTGGAGTATTCAGGTAATGATGATACATAAACTACCTCCATTTAATTTATTATTAAAAATTTCTGTACTAGCCTAAATCTCTCATTCATCAATTTGCAATGATGAATTCGGTTACACATCTGACAATTTGATAAAGAAACCATCGCGCCCTCTGATAATTAAAATTATGGCTCTGCCAATAAGTTATGACATTTTATTTTTAATGTCGCCTATTTAAAAAATATAAAAATACAACATATAGATAAAATTAAATAATAAATCCCCACATATAGTATTCATTCCAATATTTAATTATCTCAATATAATATACACATGTTAATTTTTATTATTGTTAATAATATATAACACCAAGAAATTTTACTAGAAGTGTTATCATTTATGGCAAACACTATGGTATATATCCCGTAGGTTTCAAGTTACAGAGCAATAAATCAGGAGGATAAATCTCCCGAAAAAGATACACTACACCGAAACCCGTTAACCTAATGCTGCAAAAAAGCCTGTTATATCCAATCATTAAAAGCGTTCACCACAACCTATGATGGAAATCATGGCTCAACTTATTCTTCTGCGTACTCACACATGGAGACATCCTCAGATTCAGTTTCTAAGCAATAAGATTTTTTTATCTTTCAAAATTTAAAATTACAAATCAGCTCCAATAGACTTCAACTTACAAAGTAGTGACAAGAATGAAAAACCTACCAACAAAATAGAAGATTAGAAGGTAAAAGAAAAAAAATAAAGGATGTATACTCACTCATACAATCGTCTAATTGTGTAATTATAGATAACCTCTGTGATTTTGGCTGATTGCTGCAATTTTTAGCCTATTTTGAATACAGTGAAATACTGAAAAAATAATTCAATAACTACAATGCACTTACTATTTTATCAATTATTAAGGGCTCAGATTAATATCCATTAACATACTGTTTAATATGAAAACACTCTGACAACCTATCAATAAAAAGCAAGAAATAAAAAGCAAGATTCAGAAATAAATGTTGGTCTGTTAATTTCAAATTTACCCTCTCATTAGATGAATCAGAACAAAATAGTAAATATAAAAAATGTATTTCATTATTATATCAACAGTTATGCACCACAAAAACACCATTTAAAATATTGCACATATACTTCCCAAAGCAATTCCTATAAATATATTCAATGATAATTTAAAGTATTAACTTACCATAAACTTAACCTTATTTATCAATGAGCTAAATCATTAAGGAATTGTTATCTTAAAATCAGGCAACAAAGCCTAAAAAATCCATAAAAATCCATGCAATATTATTCTGAACCAAATAAATTAAAATGATTTAAGACCATGGTATTTTTGTTTTACGGAAATAGTAAAATAAGCCAAGATTATTAATAAATAATACTGTGAAATGCAGTTAGATAAACATATTTTTATTAACGATTTTAAATGATGTGTTTTCATCATATTTCAATATGTTAGGGTATATATTGGTGAAATAACGCTGGAGAAATCGAAAAAATATATCATCAACAACAGGAAATATTTATTTCATGATTATAAAACTTGAAGTTAAGAATCTCTATAAAATATTTAGCGATAACCCTGAGCCTGCATTTAGATTATTAGCATCTGGTCTCAGTAAAGAGCAAATATTCGAAAAAATGGGTCTCACCGTCGGTGTTCAGAATGCCAATCTGGCCATTGAAGAAGGCGAAATATTTGTGATTATGGGATTATCTGGTTCAGGTAAGTCCACACTAGTACGTCTTCTCAATCGCCTGATAGAACCAACCAAAGGTCAGATAATTATCGATAGTGAGGATACTTCCACCATCACAAAAACTCAGTTACGGGAAGTTCGCCGCAGTAAAATCAGCATGGTATTCCAGTCATTTGCACTCATGCCACTTTTGAATATTCAGGAAAATACTGCGTTTGGTATGGAGCTTGCCGGCATCCCAAAAAAGAGCGTAATCAAAAAGTATTTGAAACACTGAAACAAGTTGACCTGAAAAACTATGCCCTATCATATCCTGACGAACTTTCCGGTGGTATGCAGCAATGTATCGGGTTAGCCAGAGCTTTAGCTAACAATCCCGATATTCTGTTAATGGATGAAACAATGCGTATCGGCGATCGCATTGCCATTATACAAGGCGGCAGGGGGTGATAACATATTCTATATGTAGGGGAAATTATGTCGTAAATGCAGTTCAAGGGTATCTTATTAATAAAAAAACAGCAGAAAAATACCACATCACCAATATCGCTCAATTAAAAGATCTTAAACTTGCCAAACTGTTTGATAGTAATGGAGATGGAAAAGCTGATTTAACAGGCTGTAATTCTGGTTGGGGATGCGAAAAAGCGATTAACCATCAATTGAGAGCTTATGGATTGAAAAATACCGTGGAACATAATCAGGGCAATTATACTGCCATGATGGCTGATACTATTGCCCGTTATCGGGAAGGTAAACCTATTCTCTATTATACTTGGACACCTTACTGGGTTAGTGATGTACTGAACCCCGGAAAAGATGTCATATGGCTTCAAGTTCCCTTTTCCACCCTCAATGTTGGAGAAAAAATCAACACCCAGTTACCCAATGGTCGTAACTATGGTTTCCCTCCCAGTACCATGCATATCGTGGCAAACAAAGCATGAGCATATAAAAACCCAGCCGCAGCTAAACTTTTTGCTGTCATGGCTCTGCCTATTGCTGATATCAGCGCTCAAAACCAACGAATGCATAGCACTAAAATTTCTGAAGCTGATATTGAACGTCAAGCCGAAGGTTGGATCAAATCACATCAGAAAACAGTAGAGCATTGGCTAAAATCAGTAAGAAAGGCCGTTAATTAATGTAATAAATGGATCTTTTCCTAACCCTGCATTATGTAGCCATGGAAGCATTAACAAAATTCATGGCTATCCATGCATATGCTCTTTCATCATCCTTAATTATTACTAATTCCTTTGCTCTCAATGATATTATTTAAATAATTTATATATTTCATATTTTCACTTTCATCATATTTTGTTAATGTTGCTTTATCTATTAACAAAAAACAAAATACTCCATGTCAATGCCTGATAAATCTGCAACTGATATACCAATATCAGATGCATCAGAATCCGAGACACCTCAATCAAACAGAGCTTCTTCATTTAAAGAAGGTATTTTTGATAGTCTCCCTATCACCATTGGCTATATTCCCATCTCTTTTGCATTTGGTTTAAGCGCCATTAAACTGGAATTTACTCCTATAGAGGCCATATTTTTTTCATGTGTCATTTATGCCGGAGCCAGTCAGTTTGTTATCACAGCCTTACTGAGCGCGGGCATGTCATTATGGATTTCTGCTCTGACCGTAATGGCAATGGATATCCGCCATATTTTGTATGGCCCTGCTTTACGCCATCGCATCAAACAGACACTATCGGAAAAGAAAACCGTGATTTGGGCTTTTGGCCTGACAGATGAAGTTTTTGCAGCAGCAACAACCAAACTGATAAAAGATCAACGGAGTTGGAGTGAAAACTGGATGGTCGCCATTGCAATATGTTCATGGCTCTCTTGGGTATTAGGTACTGTAGCCGGGGCTATATTAGGCAATGGTTATCTGAGTTCTTATCCAGCTATTGAAGCCGCCATGACATTTATGCTTCCGGCTCTATTTTTGAGTTTTTTATTAGCATCATTCAAAAAACAAAATAGCTACTGTGTTACCGCAGCCTTATTAGGCGCTTTAATGGGTATTACATTTTTTTCAATACCCGTCGCCATTCTTGCTGGAATAATCAGTGGATGTTCAGCAGCACTTCTGCAAACTAAAAACGCACAATTGAATACGAGTGCAACTCATGGAAAGTAAATTATATGATTGATAATAAAATACTTTTTATTGGACTCGTTGTAGGCATAGCCAACTTTTTATTCCGCTACCTTCCTCTGCGTTTAGGGAGCAATCGCTCACTTGCAGGAACAACGGGAAAAATGGGAGTCATACTCGATAGCATTGGTATTGCATCAATTTGCTCACTTCTTATCGTCTCAAGCATTCCTGACGTAATGAAAGAGTACAACAAATTTTTTCCGACTTTAATTGGATGCCTAACCATCTGCCTTTTTTTCTACAAAACACGAAGCATCATAACCTCTACACTATCCGGTGCCGTGGTTTTTGGTGTAATATTCAAGGTATTTATGAATTAGGTATCAATATCAAAAGAAATATGATGATAACAAATAACTATAATTGCTAAATTTAACTTTTAATATAGTATTTGTATGGTTTTTAACAGAAGTTACTTTACCGGTTGAAACTAATAAGGTATCTAAACAATGGAAAGTTCATTCACTCCCACAGAAGAGTTACTTAATTGCCGTGTATCACAGCAAAAGAGTTTACCCTATCAAGAGATTTTACTCACTCGCTTATCTATGCATGTCCAGAGTAAACTTCTGGAAAATCGCAATAACATGCTGAAAGCACAAGGAATCAATGAAACCTTGTTTATGGCTCTGATGATTCTGGATACCAAAGACAGTCGTAGCATTCAGCCATCAGAACTCAGTGCTGCATTAGGCTCTTCCCGTACAAATGCAACCCGAATTGCAGATGAATTAGAAAAGCAAGGTTGGATAGAGAGGAAGGAAAGCCATAACGATCGTCGTTGCCTCCATCTTCATCTTACAGAAAAAGGTTCAAATTTCTTGAATGGTTTGCTGCCACCCCAGCATGAATGCCTGGTCAAGCTTTGGTCTATTCTTGATTTTAACGAGAAAGAACAATTAGAGAAGTTAATGAGGAAGGTCTTGGGACAATTAGATAATATTGGGGATTGTTTGGGTAAGTGATTTTTTTCTTCTAAACAGTTTTGAACCCAAAAAGCATGTTATAGCAACATGACCTAAAAAACTTTTCTGCAAGCCTGTATCATCAGATACCCCATATGGCTGACTATTATCTTCAGATAATATTTAAATCCATACCGTTCACCCTTCCAGTAGTGTAAATACGCACTACTGGAGGCACGTTTTATCCCCAGCAGGGGGTATACAAACAATTATCAGTTATGAACAAATACAGGAATTCTCTATGAGTGTTAGTGAGAAAACACCTCTTCCGTCAAACGCAGAGCCGCTTTCTTTGAGCGAAAAACATGATGCTGAAAAACATGATGCTAAAAAAAATAGTGCTAAAAAACGAAAACGCCGCAGCATCATTACGTTATTGACGTTACTATTCCTTTTACTTGGCGCAAGCTATACCGTTTACTGGTTTACCACTTTACGCTATCAACAAGAGACCGAAAATGCTCAGGTTTCTGGCAATAACGTACAAGTAATGTCGCAAATTTCAGGCAGCGTTGTGACTATTAATTTTGACAATACTGATTTTGTGAAAAGTGGTCAGTCCATCATCCAACTCGATCCACGTGACGCCAAATTGGCCTTGAAAAGAGCTGAAAGTGATTTAGCTAATACCGTCAGGACTACTCATCAGCACATGATTGACAATAACAAATATCAAGCCATCATTGAGCTGAAAAAAATTGCCCTCAGGAAAGCCCAGAATGATCTTAACCGAAGGGAAATACTAGGAGCTCGAGATTTAATCGGTAAAGAAGAGCTGCAACATATGCGTGAAAAGGTTGCGGTTGCTAAAGCCGATCTAGATGTTGCAATAGCTCAATATGAAAGCAATCAAGCCATTATTCTGGATACTCCTCTGGAAAAACAACCAGCCGTCGAAAAAGCAGCCTCTGGCGTTCGTGATGCGTGGCTCGCCTTACAAAGAACTAACATTATCAGCCCTGTTGATGGTTATATTGCCAACCGTAAAGTTCAAATAGGTTCCCGTATCAATCCAGGGACACCATTAATCACGATCATACCTGCCGACAATATGTGGATTGAAGCCAATTTCAAAGAAACTCAGCTTGCAAACATACGTATTGGTCAACCCGCTAAAATCACCAGCGATTTACATGGTAGTGATGTTGTCTATACTGGCAAGGTTGTCGGAATTTCTATGGGAACCGGTAGCGCCTTTTCCCTATTGCCAGCGCAAAATGCCAGCGGAAATTGGATTAAAGTTGTACAGCGCGTGCCAGTCCGCATTGAGCTTGATCCTGAACAATTAAAACAGCATCCTCTGAAGATTGAGTCATCCACAAAAGTCACTGTAGACACAGAGAACACCGATGGAATGGTACTAGCAACGATTGAACGCTCTCACCCAGCCTATCACACCAATGCCTTGACGATCGATATGGCTCCTGTAAACAAAATAGTTACTGACATTATTAATAATAACTCAGGAAATCAACTTAAGGGGGGAGCATGGTAACAAGAGAACCGTTTACAGGCGCGAAACTCGCTCTTTTAACCATTACACTTTCAATGGCGACTTTCATGCTTGTTCTCGACTCTACCATTGCCAACGTAGCCATACCGACGATTGCTGGTAATCTAGGTGCTTCAATTTCACAGGGAACATGGGTGATTACCTCCTTCGGTGTCGCAAACGCCATTTCCATCCCAATTACGGGTTGGCTAGCAAAGCGCTTTGGTGAAATAAAATTGTTCATCTGGTCTACCGCAATTTTTACTCTTTCATCTTGGCTGTGTGGTCTTTCCAACAGCCTCAACATGTTGATTTTGTTCCGTGTTATTCAAGGATTAGCGGCAGGCCCTATACTTCCTCTTTGTCAAAGTTTGTTGCTGAATAATTACCCAATAGCCAAGCGCAATATGGCATTGGCGCTATGGTCAATAATGATCGTTGTTGCCCCGATTTGCGGGCCCATTCTTGGTGGCTATATCAGTGACAACTACCATTGGGGATGGATTTTCTTCATCAATATTCCCCTTGGTATCGCAATCATCTTTGTCATCATGCAGCTATTACGAAATCGAGAAACGAAAACAGAAATACGCCCTATCGATATTATCGGGCTGTTTTTACTGGTGATTGGGGTCGGCAGCCTGCAAATTATGCTCGATCAGGGAAAGGAACTTGATTGGTTTCACTCTACTGAGATTATTGTCCTTGCAATTACTGCTATTATTGCACTTACTTTCCTGGTCATATGGGAACTGACTGATGATAATCCGGTGATCGATCTATCGCTGTTTAAACAACGCAACTTTGCCATTGGTACACTGAGTATTAGCCTCAGTTTCATGATGTACATTGGTTCGATTGTTTTACTACCACAGCTCTTACACGAAGCTTTCGATTATACCGCAACTTGGGCGGGACTTGCCGCTGCACCTATCGGATTTTTACCACTGTTACTATCTCCCATCATCGGTAAATTTGGTCATAAGATAGATATGCGCTTGATCGTGACATTCAGCTTCATCACTTATGCTATATGTTTCTATTGGCGAGCTTACACCTTCGAACCGGACATGAATTTTTCCGCCGTTGCATGGCCTCAATTTGTTCAGGGGTTTGCCATAGCATGTTTCTTTATGCCACTGACAACCATTATATTATCAGGGTTAGCACCAGAGCGAATGGCCTCGGCCTCCAGTCTGTCAAATTTTATCCGTATATTATCGGGTTCAATCGGTACATCTCTCATAACTACCATGTGGGCACAGCGTGAATCGATACACCACACTAATTTTGCAGAATATATCAACCCATATAACCCCAATTATCAGCAAACTTATCAGAAACTCAGTGAGTTAGGGATGAATAATGAACAGATCTTAGCTAATCTAGCAAAACAGATCACACGTCAAGGCTTAATTATCTCAGCCAATGAGATATTTTTGCTTTCAGCAGGAGCATTCCTTGTTCTAGTGTTATTAGTCTGGATGGCAAAACCACCTTTTTCTGCTGGTGGCAAAGATTCTGGAGGGGCACACTAAATTTATTACATTGAATATACTGGTTTTAAAGGGAGCATTTGCTCCCTTTACTAAAAAATATTTGAGAAATCCGCTACAATATTCTCATTGTCATAACTCATTGTTTATTAAAAATATATTGAATTTATTAGCAAATTTTTTAACTGGATTCAGCAAATTATCTGCAAACTTTAAGCCTTTGGCAGGATCAGTCAGATCTAGCATCTGGCAATTTGCAGACGATTCAAACAACAGCATTTAATTTCTGGCGTAAGCAATTCATCTTTTTCGGACTATTAACTTTCGCTCGGCTGGCTTTTTCTGGTAATTCTACATCAGGATTCATGACCAAAACTTCTTCTGCCAAATCTTTTATAAAGATATATCGGGGAAGAATGATTTCCAGCTCATTTGTGAAGTTGACGAACAATAGTCTTATGTCGGTAACAACATTTTTTATTACATTATTAAAAATAAACTCGCAAAATCAGAAGAAAAAATAAAGGCTCTGACTAAATAGCCAGAGCCAATTAATAATGGAGATTAAACTATCTCTTTCTGTTTTCAAACCACTCATCTTTAGTCAAATGGCAATTTGAAATTTGTTCTGTATAAAAATTATACCTTGTTCTGACGCCACCATTCTGCCAGCAGAATACCTGTTGCAACAGAAACGTTCAGACTTTCCACTCGACCAGTTCCACCAATGGAAAGACGAATGTCACCATCTTCCCAAGTACTGTCACTTAATCCATCACTTTCTTGACCCAATACTAAAACCATTTTTTCCGGCAATGTTGCCTGTGCCAGGGTTGTGCTGCCTTTATGACTTGAAGTGGTTACAATGGTGTAACCTTCATTGCGGAATTTACTCAGCGTATCTGTGAACCCATCGGCATCAATGCCTTTGATATGTTCAGCACCACCCTCTGCTGTACGAACAGCCGCACCTGATTCCAACATT
The DNA here is from genome assembly GCF_002127535.1 of Xenorhabdus vietnamensis. GTDB lineage: Bacteria > Pseudomonadota > Gammaproteobacteria > Enterobacterales > Enterobacteriaceae > Xenorhabdus > Xenorhabdus vietnamensis. Next base: position 356,965 of record NZ_MUBJ01000002.1, on the reverse strand, counting down.
GCCGTATCCTGCAAAATCACACCATGTACACCAAAATGCGCACAACTACGCATGATTGCCCCAAGGTTATGTGGGTTGCCTACATTTTCCAATGCCAACACACAATCTTTTGCGGGTGCCTGCTGCAAATAAGTTTCCGCATCCAAGCCATTGCGTTTCTTAATCAGGAAACATACACCACCGTGGTGTTCAGTGCCTGATGCCTTAGACAATTCTTCATCATCAACCACATGATAAGCTTTACGATTTGCCGCCATCCATTTCAGAGCATTACGAAAGCGCGGGGTGACTGATTGAACAAACCAAGCCCGAACAATCGCATCAGGGCGGTTCTGAAACATTGCCTGGCAAGCATTTTCCCCATAGATACGGGTTTCTTCTAAACGCTGGCGACGAAGCTGTTCAGGATCAATATAACTTTTACCACTGATGCCACCGTGCTCTGGTTTAAGAGGTTCTCCCTCTGGACGAGAAATCGTTTTCCACGGGGAACGATCGTCTGAACGTTCCGGGCGCTCGTTGTCATGACGACGGCCACCTTGCTCACGCCCTTTGCCAAACGGACGTTTATCATTTTTACGGTTGTCACTATTTTTACGACGATCGCCGCCTTTACGGCTATCGTTGTTGTCCTCATTGCGGACATACATTACTTTGACTTTGCCGCTTTTACCACTATAGGAATCGTTCATTTATTTCTCCAACTACGTTATGGCGCGAAGATTACCCGATGTACGCGCCCGAAGCTACCTCTGGCAACGACAATCCATTAAAATATCCGCTAATTTTTTACTGGTTTATCCACGAACATGTTTTGAGTTCTGAAATGAGAAATAACAACGCCGTTTATCAGCTTCGCCAACTTCGCCTTGCTCGCTCTACTCGTCCTTTCCAAGCAAGGGGCTGCCGGGTGCAGCGTTGCTTGCATTGTTTATTACCCCCAAAAAAATGCCTGTGTGAAATGATTTCACCTGCAAACGCGGCAAGCCGCTTCTGCCTCATCATGTTTGATACTGAGCCAATGAAACCCAGTAATACCGGAAAGTTGATTGCAGATATCCTGCCCGATACACACGCTTTTCTCTGGTCCAGAACCGAACCTGATCAACAAATGCTTGAAGTGTTGTGCGATCCAACCCGACAACCCTATCTGATATTTCCTGACAGTTATGCCACACCTTCCCGAACGGTGTATCAGAAGATCCCTGATAACCGGAAACCGCCCCTGTTCATTATATTGGATGGTACTTGGCCTGAAGCAAGAAAAATGTTTCGCAAAAGCCCATACTTGGATGATATTCCCCTACTATCTATTAATGACATTGCCAAAATGGACTATTTACTTCGAGTTCCTTCCAGAACAGAGCAGCATTGTACTGCCGAAGTCGCAGCTGCAGCACTAGAATTGGCAGGGGATGCTGAAGCGTCACAATCATTATTGAGCCATTTCAATCATTTTCGTGAACAATATCTGGCAGGAAAATCTAATCATCTGTAGGAATAAATCACAGTAATGCTTGACAATCCGCGCTAAAGTGACTGATGGTGGTCAAAGTTATTCATGGTAATTGTTTAATCAATAGTGATTGTTTATTGATGTGATAACTGATGAGGAATCCCGGAAATGAGCCAGCGCGGACTTGAAGCATTATTACGTCCTAAATCTATCGCCGTTATTGGTGCTTCTGAAAAACCAGAAAAAGCCAGCTCAATGTTGATGCGGAATTTGCTGATGGGTGGGTTTACAGGGCCTATTCTTCCCGTCACACCGAACAAAAACGCTGTTCTGGGGGTGTTAGCCTACCCTTCGATCGATAAATTACCATTAACTCCGGATCTGGCGGTGATCTGCACCCATTACAGTCGCAATTTGTCTTTACTGAAACAACTAGCTCAGCACGGCTGTAAAACCGTAATCATTTTATCCTCTCCACCAGCACAATTTACTGAATTGAAACAATGCGGCCAAAAACATCACATTCGAATTCTGGGACCAAATAGTCTTGGCATTCTGGCACCTTGGAGCGGACTGAATGCCAGTTTTTCTCCTATCCCTATTCTTAAAGGGAAACTGGCTTTCATTTCGCAATCAGCTGCAATATCAAACACAATTCTGGACTGGGCAAATCATCGCAATATTGGTTTTTCATATTTTATTGCTTTGGGTGACAGTGTTGATATTGATATCGATGATCTGCTCGATTTTCTGGCTAGAGACAGTAAGACCAGTGCCATTCTGTTGCATCTCGAACACATTAGTGACGCCCGGCGCTTTCTTTCAGCTTCCCGCAGCGCTTCACGCAATAAACCCATTTTGATCGTGAAAAGCAGCCGCACCCGAAAAGCTCAGGAATTACTGGGAGAACAACAAAATTTCGACACTGCTTATGACGCAGCTATTCAACGTGCCGGACTGCTACGTGTACAGGATACGCACGAAATGTTTTCCGCAGTGGAAACATTGAGTTTTATGCGTCCATTGCGTGGGGAACGTTTGTTGATAGTCAGCAATGGTGCAGCACCAGCAGCAATGGCGCTGGATGAACTACTCAGAAGAACCGGCAAACTCGCTATGCTAGGAGAAGAAACGATCAACAGATTGTCTGGCATACTGCCCGATACACTTCTTTTACGGAATCCATTGGATATCGGTGATGACTCTTCAACCGAACAATATATTGCTGTACTCAAGCTTCTTTTAGATAGCCATGATTATGATGCCTTGTTATTAATTCATTCACCTTGTGCCATATCCCACAGCCAAGCTACAGCGGTTCGGGCTATACAGGCTATTAAAGAACATCCTCGTGGGAAATGGATTACTCTTTTTACTAATTGGTGTGGAGAATATTCTTCATTAGAAGCGAGACGTTTGTTCAGTGAAGCCGGTATTCCGACTTATCGGACTCCAGAAGGAGCTATTACCGCATTTATGCATATGGTGGAATATCAGCGAAATCAAAAACAGTTAAAAGAAACACCATCTGTACCAATTGACATTACATCAAATACGGCTCGAGCCCATGAATGTATACAACATGCCCTTGATAACGGGCATGTCCGACTGGATACTCATGAAGTCAAACCTATTCTTGATGCTTACGGTTTAAATACTTTACCAACTTGGATCGCTCATACCAGTGATGATGCAGTCAATATTGCAGAAAAAATTGGCTACCCTGTGGCATTAAAACTCCGCTCACCAGATATTCCACATAAATCAGAAGTCCAGGGTGTGATGCTTTATTTGCGCAATGCTGATGAAGTAAAGACAGCAGCACTAGCAATTATTGAGCGTGTCAAACAAAACTTTCCGCAAGCCAGAGTTCATGGATTGTTAGTACAAAGCATGGCTAATCGGGCTGGCGCACAAGAGCTGAGGATTTCTATTGAGCAAGATGAGATATTTGGCCCCTTAATCATGCTGGGAGAAGGGGGGATTGATTGGGTTCATGAAACACAAGCCGCAGTTGCCCTTCCTCCCCTTAATATGGCATTAGCCCGTTATCTGGTGATTCAGGCAATTAAGAGCCGCAAAATAAAATCCGGTGGCTCACTTCTGCCTCTGGATGTTCTCGCTCTCAGTCAGTTATTGGTCAGAGTATCCAATCTTCTGATCGACTGTCCTCAAATTATTCGCATGAACATCCATCCACTGCTTGCGTCAGGTAATGAGTTAACTCTATTGGATGTGGCAATGGAGCTGACACCAACAACAGGCGATCCTCGCAAAAGACTAGCTATCAGGCCTTATCCCAATGAGCTGGAAGAAACTATCTACATAAAAGACGGGTTTGAATGTTTGCTACGACCAATTTTGCCGGAAGATGAACCTTTACTGAAGGAATTTATCGGCCAAGTGACGAAAGAAGATCTTTATTACCGCTATTTCAGTGAAATCAGTGAGTTTACTCACGATGATCTCGCAAACATGACCCAAATTGACTATGACCGAGAAATGGCATTTGTAGCAATCCGTCATCCCAAAACATCACCTGAAATTATTGGTGTCGCTCGTGCTATGGCTGATCCCGATAATATCGAAGCAGAATTTGCGATATTAGTCCGATCAGATCTCAAGGGAATTACATTAGGCTACCAGCTCATGACTAAGTTGATTCACTACACAAGAGAACATGGTATTCAGACGCTAACAGCCATCACCATGCCTGAAAACCGCAACATGGTTCAACTAGCGAAAAAACTTGGATTTACCATTGATATACAGTTAGAAGACGGCATTGTTAACCTTATGTTGAAACTCTAATTCGGCTTTTATCTCATGATGAGCATGATGAATAATAAATTCCCACTTCGTGATAAATAGCACAGAGTTAAACCAATCATCTCAAGAGAGTTAATTCATACTCACAATAAACCAAACTAATGGTATTATCGTCAGAGCATTTTGATTCATACACCTTATGATGGTATTGACGCCATCTAAACTAAGAGAAAAAACGCACTGTGATGTTGTCCAAATTTAAGCAAGCAAAACACCAACAACACCTTGCACAACTGCCTAAACTACCGCAGTCAGTTGCTGACATAGAAACGCTATATCAATCTAAAGCGTTTCGCAGCGCCTTGCTAGAGCACATTGCAAGCGCCCAAAATCACATTTATATCGCTGCATTATATTTAGAAAACGATGATGCGGGATGGGATATCCTGACTGCATTATATGCCGCTAAAAAAAATCGCCCGGAGCTGGATATTAAAATTCTGGTTGATTGGCATCGTGCTCAACGTGGTCGGATTGGTGTAGCAGCTGCAGCAACAAATGCAGATTGGTACTGTTCCATGACCGAAAGATACCCTGGTGTTAATATTCCTATTCTAGGCGTTCCAGTGAATACGCGTGAAGCCCTAGGAGTCTTACATCTGAAAGGCTTTATCTTTGATGATACGGTTATTTATAGCGGAGCCAGCATTAATAACGTTTATCTGAACCGATATGAAAAATATCGTTACGACCGTTATCATATATTGTATAATGCAAAACTTGCTACAGTCATGAAGCAATTTATTGATGACAGTATTATTAGTGCTGAAGCCGTAAAAAATTTGGTCAACTACAACCGTTCTCGTAATCTTGAAATTAAAAGTTTGATCCGTCAATTTCGTGCTTCCTTGAAAAACTCCGAGTATCACGTTGAAAATCAAGCATCAAATGAAGAATTGGCAGTAACCCCTCTTGTTGGATTGGGAAAAAAGAATTTACTGAACAAAACAATTTACCATCTTATGTCTTGTACTGAAAATAAGTTGGTTATCTGTACACCTTATTTCAATCTACCGGCTGTGTTGGTGCGCGCAATATCTCGGCTACTCCGTCGAGGAAAACAAGTTGAGATCATCATTGGAGACAAAACAGCCAATGATTTTTATATTCCACCAGAAGAGCCATTTAAGATCATCGGTACATTGCCTTATCTATATGAAATTAATTTGCGTCGTTTTACTAGTCGACTGCAAAAATTTATCGATAACCAGCAATTAACTATTAGGTTATGGAAAGATCAGGATAATACTTATCACTTAAAAGGAATCTGGGTTGATAACAAATGGCAATTAATTACTGGCAATAATCTTAATCCTCGCGCATGGGGATTGGATCTGGAAAATGCTATTCTTATTCACGATCCTCATCAAGAAATGAATGAACAACGTGCAGTGGAGTTAGATTACATTCGTACTCATACAAAAATTATTCATGACTATCAGGAACTGGAAAGTATCCAATTCTATCCAATTAAAGTACGCAAACTGATACGACGTTTGCGCCGTATTAGAGTGGATCGACTAATCAGTCGGATACTGTAAAGTAATTTATTGATAAATAATTATCGTTTTTTTGAATCCCCTCTCGCTATTGCCTTAGGGGATTTTTGTATGTTACCTATCAAACAGCTATGATTTAAAAAATAAATCATGGCAGAAACTATGATGAAAAAAAACCTCATCACTTTAATACGAAATATATTAATAATTTATCCTATTCTATTGACTATTTCTTGCTCTAATTTGCGTCAAGCAAATGACAATTGGACAGGAAAAGATAAAGCCCAACATTTCTTATTTTCTGCAATTATCGCTGCCGCAGGAAATGCTTATGGTGAGCGTCAAAATTGGGAACATCGTGGAAGTGCGCAATTTGGTATATTGCTATCGGTCAGCATTGGTGCAACAAAAGAACTCTATGATAGCCGACCATCAGGAACAGGCTGGAGTTGGCATGATATTGCTTATAATATAGCAGGAGCTATAGCCGGTTATAGCTTATATCAATCCATGAAATAATTTTCTGATTTCCCTGCGCCAATGCAAAAAAGCCCCCCGGGGACGGGAGGCTTTCCTGACGCATTGAATGTCTGGCAGTGCCCTACTCTCACATGGGGAGACCCCACACTACCATCGGCGCTACGGCGTTTCACTGCTGAGTTCGGCATGGGGTCAGGTGGGACCACCGCGCTATTGCC
>NZ_MUBJ01000002.1:346880-350383 GCF_002127535.1 Xenorhabdus vietnamensis | reverse complement strand
ACTCTCACATGGGGAGACCCCACACTACCATCGGCGCTACGGCGTTTCACTGCTGAGTTCGGCATGGGGTCAGGTGGGACCACCGCGCTATTGCCGCCAGACAAATCCTGGTTTCAACCCCGAACAAGCTGTCATCTGCTTTGAAACTTTGTCATCTGCTCTCTCAGCCCAAAACACCTTCGGTGTTGTCAGGTTAAGCCGCACGGTTCATTAGTACTGGTTAGCTCAACGTCTCGCAACGCTTACACACCCAGCCTATCCACGTCCTCGTCTCGAACGTTCCTTCAGTGTCCTCAAGGGACAAGGGAAGACTCATCTCAAGGCAAGTTTCCCGCTTAGATGCTTTCAGCGGTTATCTCTTCCGCACTTAGCTACCGGGCAGTGCCATTGGCATGACAACCCGAACACCAGTGGTGCGTCCACTCCGGTCCTCTCGTACTAGGAGCAGCCCCTTTCAATCTTCCAACGCCCACGGCAGATAGGGACCGAACTGTCTCACGACGTTCTAAACCCAGCTCGCGTACCACTTTAAATGGCGAACAGCCATACCCTTGGGACCTACTTCAGCCCCAGGATGTGATGAGCCGACATCGAGGTGCCAAACACCGCCGTCGATATGAACTCTTGGGCGGTATCAGCCTGTTATCCCCGGAGTACCTTTTATCCGTTGAGCGATGGCCCTTCCATGCAGAACCACCGGATCACTAAGACCTACTTTCGTACCTGCTCGAGCTGTCACTCTCGCAGTCAAGCTAGCTTATGCCTTTGCACTAACCTCACGATGTCCGACCGTGATTAGCTAACCTTCGTGCTCCTCCGTTACGCTTTGGGAGGAGACCGCCCCAGTCAAACTACCCACCAGACACTGTCCGCAACCCGGATGACGGGCCTACGTTAGAACCTCAAACATTCAAGGGTGGTATTTCAAGGTTGGCTCCATGCAGACTGGCGTCCACACTTCCAAGCCTCCCACCTATCCTACACATCAAGGCTCCAGGTTCAGTGTCAAGCTATAGTAAAGGTTCACGGGGTCTTTCCGTCTTGCCGCGGGTACACTGCATCTTCACAGCGAGTTCAATTTCACTGAGTCTCGGGTGGAGACAGCCTGGCCATCATTACGCCATTCGTGCAGGTCGGAACTTACCCGACAAGGAATTTCGCTACCTTAGGACCGTTATAGTTACGGCCGCCGTTTACTGGGGCTTCGATCAAGAGCTTCGCCTTGCGGCTAACCCCATCAATTAACCTTCCAGCACCGGGCAGGCGTCACACCGTATACGTCCACTTTCGTGTTTGCACAGTGCTGTGTTTTTATTAAACAGTTGCAGCCAGCTGGTATCTGCGACTGGCTTCGGCTCCGGGCGCGGGGCCCTTCACCTAGTGCCAGCGTGCCTTCTCCCGAAGTTACGGCACCATTTTGCCTAGTTCCTTCACCCGAGTTCTCTCAAGCGCCTGAGTATTCTCTACCTGACCACCTGTGTCGGTTTGGGGTACGATCCAATGTTACCTAGAGCTTAGAGGCTTTTCCTGGAAGCAGGGCATCAGCTACTTCAGCACCGTGGTGCCTCGTCATCACGCCTCAGTGTTAACAGGTGACCGGATTTGCCAGGTCACCCCACCTACACGCTTAAACCGGGACAAACCGTCGCCCGGCCAGCCTAGCCTTCTCCGTCCCCCCTTCGCAGTAACACCGGGTACGGGAATATTAACCCGTTGCCCATCGACTACGCCTTTCGGCCTCGCCTTAGGGGTCGACTCACCCTGCCCCGATTAACGTTGGACAGGAACCCTTGGTCTTCCGGCGAGCGGGTTTTTCACCCGCTTTATCGTTACTTATGTCAGCATTCGCACTTCTGATACCTCCAGCATGCCTCACAGCACACCTTCAACGGCTTACAGAACGCTCCCCTACCCAACAACACTTGCGTGTCGCTGCCGCAGCTTCGGTGCATGGTTTAGCCCCGTTACATCTTCCGCGCAGGCCGACTCGACCAGTGAGCTATTACGCTTTCTTTAAATGATGGCTGCTTCTAAGCCAACATCCTGGCTGTCTGAGCCTTCCCACTTCGTTTCCCACTTAACCATGACTTGGGGACCTTAGCTGGCGGTCTGGGTTGTTTCCCTCTTCACGACGGACGTTAGCACCCGCCGTGTGTCTCCCGTGATAACATTCTTCGGTATTCGCAGTTTGCATCGGGTTGGTAAGTCGGGATGACCCCCTAGCCGAAACAGTGCTCTACCCCCGAAGATGACTTCACGAGGCGCTACCTAAATAGCTTTCGGGGAGAACCAGCTATCTCCCGGTTTGATTGGCCTTTCACCCCCAGCCACAAGTCATCCGCTAATTTTTCAACATTAGTCGGTTCGGTCCTCCAGTTAGTGTTACCCAACCTTCAACCTGCCCATGGCTAGATCACCGGGTTTCGGGTCTATACCCTGCAACTTAACGCCCAGTTAAGACTCGGTTTCCCTGCGGCTCCCCTATACGGTTAACCTTGCTACAGAATATAAGTCGCTGACCCATTATACAAAAGGTACGCAGTCACACCCCAAAGGGTGCTCCCACTGCTTGTACGTACACGGTTTCAGGTTCTCTTTCACTCCCCTCGCCGGGGTTCTTTTCGCCTTTCCCTCACGGTACTGGTTCACTATCGGTCAGTCAGGAGTATTTAGCCTTGGAGGATGGTCCCCCCATGTTCAGACAGGATACCACGTGTCCCGCCCTACTCATCGAACTCCCACTGCCAGCGTCTTCAGATACGGGGCTATCACCCTTTACTGCCGGCCTTTCCAGACCGTTCTCCTGACGCTGACACTGATGCTGGTTCTGGGCTGCTCCCCGTTCGCTCGCCGCTACTGGGGGAATCTCGGTTGATTTCTTTTCCTCGGGGTACTGAGATGTTTCAGTTCCCCCGGTTCGCCTCATTAACCTATGAATTCAGTTAATGATAGTGCAACGGATTGCACTGGGTTTCCCCATTCGGACATCGCCGGCTGATGGCGCTTCATATCAGCTCACCGGCGCTTTTCGCAGATTAGCACGTCCTTCATCGCCTCTGACTGCCTAGGCATCCACCGTGTACGCTTAGTCGCTTAACCTCACAACCCGAAGGTGTCTTCGGACTGGAGTTTTGAGAGACTCCCCAATCCCGTCTTCACGACTGGGACTGGGTGTTTCAAATTTTCAGCTTGTTCCGGATTGTTAAAGAGCTATTATTGGTAAACCGACTTTACAGCCCGCTTAACAATAATATCAGGGGGCACCGCCTTTCACACAGGGCCTGAGCAGTGTGGCGTCCCCTAGGGGATTCGAACCCCTGTTACCGCCGTGAAAGGGCGGTGTCCTAGGCCTCTAGACGAAGGGGACATCGAGTCTTCTTCGCAGACGCGCTGCTCATATTACATTTCATCAGACAATCTGTGTGAGCACTGCAACAAAAACTACTATCTCTAGGTAAGGAGGTGATCCAACCGCAGGTTCCCCTACGGTTACCTTGTTACGA
>NZ_MUBJ01000002.1:231929-346780 GCF_002127535.1 Xenorhabdus vietnamensis | reverse complement strand
GAATTCGGCCGGCCACACGGGATTTTTGAAGGTGTAGTCTTTGAGTTGCACCTGGGCTGGGCGAACCTGTGCCCGGTGTGTCAGGTTGCTCACCGCCGGTTCTCCCAGTGTACTGGTGTCACCCGGCTGGTAGGGCAGCGCAATGCCCGGCGGGACAGAGCCGGCATCATCGGCAAACACCAGCGTATTACGCCCGTTGCCACATTCAAAAAAGTAGAAGATACCTTCTTCCGTTGTCAGCCGTTGCAGGAAAGCAAAGTCACTTTCCTGATATTGCACACAGAATTCCCGTTCCGGGTGGGCATGGCGCAGGCTGAAGACGACATCACGGATACCGTGCTCTTTCAGAATGGTGGTGATAATGGCCGCAATGTTCAGTTGCTGGAAGATCCGCGAATTCTGACGCAGGGTGGTGCGCCACAGATCCGGGCGAATACTCATCTGGTAGGTGGTTTGGTGTAGTCCGGTATTGCCCTGTTCAAAGCTGGCGACGATACCGGTGATACTTCGACTTTCCACGCCATCTTGTGTAATCGTCAGGGTGGCGGTGCGGTCGAGTACCGCCGGAAAGTCGATCGCCGGGTCCGCACTCGCCAGCCCCATTTCCAGCTGGAATGGCTGGGAAAAGTGTTCATTCAGGGTAAAGTCGGTGACGACAAAGGTTTGTGGTGCCAGACTGCCGGCGGTCAGCGTAAATTGCAGGCCGCTGGGCGAACTTTCGCCCCCACCCCCCGGCAACTGGCTGGCTTTTTGCAGGGCTTTGGTGGCGGCGTGCTGGCCATCTGCTGCCCGTTTGGCCAATCCCTGTCCGTGGCCGCCCAACATCCCTGCGGTTTGCTGAGCCAGACGGGCGGCTTGTTGCCCCTGCTCAAACAACTCCTTTCCTTGTTGAAGTTTCGCAATGTGCTTTTTTACTGACATGGTATATCTCCCTGAGATAATGACGGATAACGTTATGGGGCAGGTTATCCAGCCTGATAGCCGTGCAGGCCATAACGTTCGGGCACAAGATTTCAATCAGACTAACGTTGTTTCTGACAAATTCGATAATTAAAAAATCACTACGCGGTGTTATTTCTTTTCCGGCATCCAGGTAAGCTGAAAATTTCACACAGCGGTATTGATATAATTTGAATAAACTTTGATGTCAGAATACATTAGTTAATTCATGGTAAAAATAATGATGGAAAATAATAAATAACGGACAAGTAAAAACCAAATGAAATCAAGTGAAATAAAAACTCTCATCCTACAACGGTGGGATAAAAAATTAAAATGATTGCTGAATTAGCGTGATATGCCATGTTTTTATATATAATAAACTTATTATTTTACAGGATGTTGCCATTAGATAAATAGAGGATGCTATAACACGTTGAATTGAAAATAAAAAATAAAATTTATTCTTTTGAAGGTCATGATCATTTTCATTTTATGATAATGATCGCAAAAAATTATTTTTAAAAAGATGAATACATTTATTAACCCAATTATTAAATGGAATGGTATAACAAAAATAAGTATTTAATTTATGTAAAAGTGTAAATTAAGTTTCTGTTTGAGATAAAGATTAATCTTTCTATAAGATAATTCTCATATGGGCAATATTAAAAATATATTTCTGTCCATTTTGTCGAGAGAGATGTTCGAATTGATGGGAGATACTCAATGAAAAATGAGGGATAGCATAAAGCAAAAGTTTGACCGTTCCTGATGTAATCGTTAATATCTTCTTGTTATCTTAATGATCCCATCGCCTGTAAGGATCACCTCCGGGTGGCGAAATAAAACTCCTGTAGCCTGCAAGGGAGTGCATCATAATGCGGTACATCTGCACACTTTTGGAAGCAGATATCGTCGGACACCTAACCCATCGTCTGGCGATGAAAGTTTCCCAATTTCGTTATGAGATCGGCTTACCACCTAACAGACAGAGCATCTTCTGGCTCACGCTGACCGATACCATTTTAATCGGTATGGCATTCATCTATGTTTTCAATTCATCACGATAAACGTCCCGAAAACTGTGCGGCGTCACTTGCGTAACAGCGCAGCGATTACCAAGTGACGCCGCAAAGCGGCAAACGTCCATAGCCCATCCGGCCTGGCTTTACGACCGATTTGAATCCCGCATTACTCAGTGAAACCACGTAAAACAGACTATTAACCACCCTGCTGTCTGATGGATAAACGATTGTCCTATCGGATTTTCAACCCACTGCCTGATTGCAGGCTGATGCAGTAAAAATTAAGGAGAAATGAATCACGTCAAGATAATGAGGCGTTCATCCTGATGAGATCAGGCACTGAACGGGGAGCATGTCATCGCTGTGCTGAGCACGTCGCGAGCTCCTGCAATAACTCAACACAATCTCACCCTGCTACACATTGTCTGACGCACCACGGAACGGTGAACCTGAACCGACACGCAGGGAATTGTTTTAAAAACGACTAAAAATGAATAAAACAAACGCAAAGTAGCAGAAGAGGCGAGAATGGCGCAGGGATCGACACGTTCAAAGGTTGAGCTGTTCAGAAAAGTTTTTATCACGCATGCCCGACAGGCAGGCGGAAGTTTTGTTACGGTGGCGGATCGGGCGCGGATTGCCCGGCACTTCCTTGATTATTTGAAAGACAATGGCATCAAACTCCGCCAAATGGATAGCCTGAAGGTGAAATATATTGAGCACTACATCGCTGAACGCAAAGCCAACAATATCAGTCATCGGACACTGCAAAATGAAATGTCGGTGCTGCGAGCCATTTTAGCGCAGGCGGGAAAGCATAAGCTGGCTGATCCCGATAATGCCCGCCTGAGTAACCGGGCATTGGGTATCGCGGATACCAGCCGCAAGGGAACGAAAATGGCGCTGGCACTGGCTACATTCCGGGACATTTTTCAGCAGGTGGAACAAAAAGACCGGCGTGTCGCGGCTGTTATGCAACTGGCGTATGTGCTGGGACTTCGTACCAAAGAAGCGGTGGAAGCCTACAAATCGTTAGCGACCTGGAAGAAAGCACTGGAAAACGGGCATACGTCTGTGCGGGTGGTGTTCGGTACTAAAGGGGGACGACCCCGGCAGACGGTCATACTGGATCGGGAAGCCCTGCAACACGCGATTGCTTATGCTGAACGCGAGCAGACCGGGCGTGGCAGTAAACTGATTGATAAGCCGACGATCACGCAGGCCATCGACCGTTACCGCTATATTGTCAGAAGTGCAGGACTGAGCGGTAATAAAGCGCCACACAGTATGCGTTATCATTTTGCTCAGCAATCCGGGGAGCATTATATAGCGCAAGGATTCAGCGAGCGGGAAGCGCTGGCACTGGTCTCAATGGATTTAGGGCATGGTGATGGGCGAGGGCGCTATATTCGGCAGGTGTATTACCAGAATATTGAGAGTGAATAAACTGTATTGGATCACACGGCCTGCGGCTTTATATGAGCAAAGCAACCTTGAATTTTAGGCGATTATTAATATGTTATTGCTAACTCGCTTCTGGACAAAAGAGAGTTAGTTGGTAATAACTCACTGCAACTATTGTCATGTCATAGTATTCAGTTCAAATCCGGTAATACAGAAAACAGATTCTTGTCCTGAAGGCTTATGAGTCAGGATCATACAGGCAAACCCACTAAAGGCATTACGAAAAGCTATGAACCCTTCTTTTTTCCCTCTATTTGTTTGACCATATATTGTATGTTGTTTTGTCGTTATACTGATTTCGGTGAAGTTAGAATACTCACTCACATAGCCTGTGACAAGAACATAATTTCCAAATACTACCCCAGCTTTGAATGCAGTAACTGTATCGGTAAAATCATTAATGTTATCGTAGTCTTGCGTTATAATTGGTGTGTCGATTTTGCCAGCCCACATAATACCAATACCTATTTCTTTACTTCCATTCTTTGTTGTAATCATTTCAACTCCATTATAATTAATGTGATATTTGTTTTGGCTGTAATTAGTGATCGAAATGATGCTTATATCATTCCAACGTAAATCTACAATTACTATGCTTTTCCCCATTGGTAATGAATTCAGTTCATTTTTATATGAATAAATCAAATACAAAATACCTTTTTTATCTCCTTTTTCTAAAAGACACCATGCTTTTCCTAAATTTGCTTCTTTGTTTTCAGGCTGAGATTCTATGCATCGTTCAAAATATCTAAGTGCCTCATCATAATCCCCATAAAAACGCGTAATTTCTCCCTTGCACGTCAATGCATCTGGCATTCCAGGAGCCTGCAATAACGCTTTATCTATATGAATGCTGGCCTCAGTGAATAAACCAATCCTATATAAAATATAGGCTAGAGATATTCTGGCAATGATATTATTTTCATCAGCTGCGATGGCTTCCCGATAAAATTTCTCAGCCATTTCTGGCTTTTGCTTCTTAGCATAACAAGTTCCTATTTGATATAACGTCGACGTATTGCCTGAGTCCTTGTCATTAGCAGAAAGGAATAGTTCGAGTGCTAAATCAACCTTATTGGCATTCAGCATCAGAGAACCTTTAATACTCAGTGCTTCAGGATGTAGGGATTTGAGTGTTAATGCTTTTTCGCACCAAGAAAGTGCCAAAGTGTCGTTATTAAGAAAAGAATATATAGCAGCACAACGGCAATAAATAGACACTGATTCAACAAACTCAGCTAATTTTAGATACTCTGATAGTGCTTCTTGATATTTTTCTTTTACAAGACAATCTTCTGCAAGTGATATTTTGTCATTTACGCTTTTTATTACTTGATCAGGAGCGATTTTTATTCTATTAAAGTGTCCAGACTTAATATCAGGTGTTTGTTTTGTGAACGGCGAGATGACATGGCTCTTTAATATTGAAATAAAGTGATCTTTTGTAAGAAAACCTCTTTCATTTCGAGCTATTAAAATGATATACAACAGTTCACTAAAAGCTCGCCCTGAATCTAAGAGCAATCCTTTTTGAATTCCCCAATCCATAATCCAGTATTTAATAGTCTCCTCAATGTGATCTATTGAGACAGACTCGATATTCCAGTTGTCTTTCATGATGTACAAATCGTCTGGACTGAAATTATGCTTCTGCATGATTTTAATGAAATCACACTGTTTGATTATTTTGTCTACTTTAGTGGCATCCGATGATTGGAAATTCTTGTACTGTTTTAAATACGTAATGAATGTTGAAAGCTTTTTATCAATATCAAGCCCTATTAAGGTTGTGTAGGGTTTTAAATAATTTTTCGCTATTTTATGTGTGATTGTTGAATATTTGACTTGAAAATGCTTAGTGTGAGAGGAAAACAATAGTGTAAAATCATCATCAGTCTCAATCCCAGTGGAGAGAAATTCACTGTTATCTATATTTTTCATTGTAAAATATAGGGTACAGAAACCTTGATACATATCCCCAATGGAAGAGAATGCCCCTCCAGACTTTTTTTTACTAAAATAGCTATCATGAGTCATAAGAATAAAACCAAAAATATTTCCGTATCATCATTTTATATAATAGACAATAAATGGACAATTTCTATTTAGAGTTTTGATTCGAAGCCGCCTGCTTCGGATAAGTTCAAATTGGGCAAACGGAGTAGGCGACTTTTTGTTCGAAATCATTGGCTGCTGACACTGCGAAACAATGCTATTGTCTACTGACGGCGAGAAGGTTCATATGTGTTAGGACTTTTTTTTTCTCTCCAATCCTTAACATATAAAACATCTTGGTTGGTAAGTTTAATTACTTTTTTTTCTTCTAATGTTTCCTTTGTTTTTTGGCCGTATTTTTCTATTTCATCAATTGCTATGAAAGATTGCTTATCTTGTTTTAGATATAAATCAATGAAATGGGAAACGGCATCATTTGCTATATTCTTGTATAAGAGTGAGTCATGAATAAGGATAGGCAGTTTTGTTAGCTCAAATATCGCAATGTCAAGGAGCAATAAGTTTGAATATGCCGTTCCTGTCCCTGTATTATCAATAGTCTTATATTGATAGTTTTTGTCGTTCAACGTTAACTCTGGACTTTTATGATTTTTGCTGTATATGAAAGTAACTAAGCTTTTTATTTTATCGTTGATCAAATCCTCAATAAACTTCAGGATTTTTTCCTTCTCAGACTTTAAGTCAGATTTCATATCGTTGATGGATAACTTTATGTTTTCTTCGGTTTCAAAGTAATTGTTCTCAATAACTGTTTCTTTGTGAGAATTAGATAGATTATACACACGGTCAACGATTATTTCAGGATTATCAATTTTTGATAGAGTTTTGTTAATTCTTTCATCTATTTTCTTGATCTCATCTGTAATTAATTCAAGATCTTTTTGAAGCTCTCTCTCGCTTGCTTTTAATTCTGATTTCAGTATTTTTGTTATATTGCAATGAAACTCTTCTATCTCTGCAATTTTTTCTTCATTCACATCAGGGAAAAATTTTTTGAGGCCAGCGAAGTGTGTACTTTTAATGTGGTTATTCTTATTTAGGTTATTTCTAACTCTAGATAACCTACTAGTGATAGAGGTTTTTCCATCAAGCAATAGATCTTTTTGTTCCTTCAGCTCTAGGAACTCCTTACTTGCTATTTCACTGAGATTGATTGCATACTTTGCAAGATTTGATTTTATTTCTTCAATTTCACGTTGAATCCTATCAATTTCTTTTAGGTTTTTCCTATATTGGGTTTTTGTTATTTTTGGAATAAATTTTTGTCTAAATGCTCCAGATAAAACCTGCTTCTCAGTATTTTTATCTTTTAATTGTTGTGATAACTCCCTGATGGTTGTGTACCTTTCAAAAAGCTTAATTATCTTTTCTATGCATTCTTCACCATTGTTTGATGGATGATCATGCAAAGGCTTTTTAACTTCTAGGTTTTCTCTTCCCCAAATTCTGGAAAACAGGGAAATTATTGCTCTGAATGATAATTCAATTGTTTCTAATTTATATTGAGCCTTAAGAAAAACTTTAAAATAATCTAATGTAATTGCTTCCTGTTCTTCATAATCGTTTGAACAGATATATATTAGGTCTGGTTTAAATGTACCTCTCTTGAATATGTATTTTTCTTTTCCAAATTCATGTATTATGAAATACGAGTGGTGGCCTAAATTTTCAACTGCTCCACCATCATTTTTGATAAATGATTCACCACCAAAAGAAAAATCCACAAGCATCAGTAATGTAGATTTTCCAATTGAATTAGTTGCGACCGAATCACCTAATACAACATTTAATCCCTCATGAAATTTAATAGTTTTGTTCTTGAAAACGTCAGATCGTATTTCAGTTAACATTGGTTATTTCTCCACCATCTCTATTCAACTCGATACGACCAAGAATATATAGCACATCAATACATGCGATAAATTCGCTCACATCTTCAAAGTTTTTTTCTACCTTTTCATATAGTTCGTTTAATCGACTAACTACTGGTAGAGCTTCTAATATATAGTGAAGCTTGCTTAACAATGACTGTTCGAATGAAGTAAACTTATTCGGTGTAATCATTCAAACACCTCACAGTTTTGAATAAAAAAAGATGCCAATATTTCTGCCGCATCACTAGACTTAGGCTTCGTCTTAGAGTTGATCCAAGCCACAATATTCTCAAAAATAATCTGTTGGTCATAACCAAAGCGTTTTTGTTTTAAATAAAAGGTTTTTATCTGCAGGGAAATCATGTCAGATAAATCTGGGTCATTTTGATCAAATGAGGCTAATTTTCCTTTTATAAAAATATAGTAATCTCCTACATTGTTTTTTATTTTTCTCTTTGTAGGTTTTGTTATTGTTTCGTTTAATTTTTCATCAATGTTTTTAGGCTGATATGATATTTCACAATCATCGTTCAGATCATATTCATTGTACAAAGCGTCAATTATGTCACATATTTCATCTTCTATGGCGTAGGTTTTCCATAGTGCTTCCTGACCAGATCTTTGTATTAACCTTTTCTTTATCGCTATTAATTCTCGGTATTCTTCAATTGCTCTTGGTTTGTCAAACTTGCCATGGCAAACCTCGCATAATGGGATTACATTGTCTTCGTCATTAACATCTTTACTTAAACGTTCTTCGCTCTTTAGCAATTCAACTTCAGCATCTGAAGGATTTAGCGGGTAAATATGCGCAATCTCATAATTCTTATAGCTTTTGCCATTCTTTTGGTAAAAGAGAGGTTCATCGCATAGTGGACAAACTCTGCTCACTTGAGCAACTAGGGCAACATTTTGTGCTGATGAGTACTGATGACGTTTATTTCCCATTAATCTAAAATTCCTTGAATTTTCAAAATGTTGACTAATAATTCTAACAACTTATTAGATCCCAAATTGGGGAGGATAAATAAACCCTCCTACTTTTTCCTTTAATAACGAATCCTCCAAAAATTAAAACATGATAACATACTGTTTTAATTTTATTTTTAGGCTAAATCAATTTTGTGATTGGGACAACATCCTATGTAGGAGGATTTACTACATAAGAGTTAATAAAGTTATAGCTTATCATTAGCATGAGTATGGTAATGAAACAGGGTGGACCGATGGGTGTCCGCTAATGCCAAATGGCTTTGGGACAGTGGCCCCCTATAATTCAGGGCCACATGACTTAACAATCTATTCCTTCTGAAAGTCGGAGGGCATCCTCCAATTCAACACCAAGATAACGGATCGTGTTATCTACCTTTGTGTGTCCCAGTAATAGTTGAACTGCACGAATATTCTTAGTTTGAGCGTATACAAGCGTTGCTTTTGTTCTCCTCATCGAGTGAGTGCCATAGAAACTTGGATCCAATCCAAGATTTGATGCCCACGTTCTAACGAGATACCTATAGTATGAGTAGCTAATTGGTTGCTGCTTACGTCTTAAACTTGGAAAAAGATAATTGCCAGCAGTCAAAGAAGCAGAAAGTATCCACTTAATTAAGCTATTCTGAGTCTTAGAGGTAATCTCAAATTGGACTTCAATATCAGTTTTCCGCTGAACATGTTTAACCCTATCAAATACCATACCTTGTGACGAAACATTGCAAACTTTAAGAGGTAGCAAATCACTCGCTAGGAGTTTGCTATCGATTGCCAAATTGAGTAAAGTCAGTTGCATCAGGTTATATTAGAAGCCGAGGCCGCGAGTATGTATACAGAAGATCGGAATACACGACAGGATTGATGTCATATGATGAGTCGATTTATGATTTAATTCGGTGACCGTTTAATATGAAATAACGATTACACAAAATACTAAACAAGGTCTCGTATGTAATCGTTTCTCTTTTTTTCAAACCTCTAATGCATTTTTGGCTGATCAATAACCGCTATTCAAAAATCTTGCTCCCACTTCTTCAGGTGTCAGAATTGTGCCGGGCCATTTCCCTTCATTATCCATTCCGAAAAGCATAACTGATATTTTTACACATCCCTTAGCTATAATTGTGCTTTTTAGAAAAAAGTTTAAAGAATGCTGAGGCAGTCCACGCACTACAAATTTTTCCTTGTCTCTAATGCTTTGTAGAAAGCTCATTGCGTCATTTTTTGATATAAATAATGGAATTATAGTATTTTTAAATCCTTCTCTTATCGACCAATAGTCACCTTGCAATTTCCCATCGCTATAGCCCATCAAAGCCCAAAATGGTTCTCCAACATAACTTTCATCTGGTAAGGCAACTGACTTTAATCGATTTGCTACTATTACATTCAAAGAAGGTAAATCATCAATTGTTAATAATTTTATATTATAATGACTTGCATATTCGATTGCGCCAGACTGATAACCTTCCTTGCTAACAAAAATACCCTGAATATTGCCAATATCCTGAAGTTTACCATGGAAATCTATTACTTCAGATTTTTCTACCTTCCGACCTTTGAATTTACATTCAAAAGCAACCTTGTGGATAACACCAGAATTTTCAAATTGATAATATACATCAATTTCATGCTTCGCATTTGACCTCCCTTTAATGATAGTATTTGAGCTTACAATGACACCCTGATCTTTTAAATTTAATAAAGATGAATAAACAAATTGCACATAACTCTCTAAGCTTTTTGGGGTTTTTATTATGCTTTTCAAAGTGTTTTGTTCCTAAGTTTATTAATGATAAATTTCATTGTATAGATTTCTAAACGGATTTATAGAAATACTATTGCTTTTTTGCTGAAATTTCGTACAGATGTGTCCCTAACATTTCTGGCCCTTAGAATCTATCCCTTGAGGCTACTTTATTTGCTATTTTGGACCTTGGTGACGCTCACAATCCTCACATACAACCTGTACACTCTGGTTGTTCTGTATTCTTTTCTATTGCTCAGCCTTCTACCTACCTTTCTCGCTTTTAATAAAAAAATTGAAAATCATCAAGTTGCGTGAATTTTTTGCGTTCATCAAGGATGAATCATGGACAAAAACTTTTCAGATCACTTGCTAAATTCGGCTTGTATCGAATTAGAATAAATACCAAGGATAAAAACTTCCTCTAAGTTGGTGATCACATTCAATGAACTACTACACTGGATACATATGGGGAAGTGGACAATAAATCCTTGCCGGATAGTTAGCTTTATCATTGAAGGATGCCCAGTAGGTTATGTTTTCAGTATTATTTGGCATTAATGTGCTTCAACTCAAATTCTAGTCTATTAATTTAAATGTAAAATTACCGTTATTAACCTATTGCGAGTTTATGCGGACTTTAGCATTGGAACGCAATTTCTTATAAGGGAGTAAGGTGTGTACTTATCAAACCTAATTATTCGAAACTTCCGTAACTTTGAGTATATCGATATTCCGCTGGTAAAAAACATAGTTCTACTTGGGGAAAATCGAGTAGGAAAAAGCAACTTGCTACACGCGATTAAATTAGTACTCGATTCTTCTTTACCTGACACTGAGCGGCACTTAAAGCTGTCGGACTTGTGGGATGGCTGCGATCTATCAACTTCTCCACAAATAGAAGTACACCTTGATTTCGCAGACTTTGACAGTGATGTGTCACTAGCAGCATTGTTGACAGATTTTCGTAGAGCAGACGCTCCGACAGTGGCGCGACTAAGTTATGTGTTTAGAAAGAAAACTGATCTAACAAAACCTATAACCTCAAGTGAGGACTATGAATTTGTAGTTTTCGGGGGAGGTGATGAGACGCGTTCAATCCCAAGTAGAGTGCGTCGCCGAATATCTTTAGACATGTTACATGCTCTGCGAGATGCAGAAGGACAACTTGCATCTTGGCGTAACTCTCCTCTTCGGCCATTGCTTGAAGATGCCATTGCGTCGGTTGATCGCGCTGACCTAGATGGTGTCGCCAGCGACCTTGAGTCGGCAAACTCTAAGGTAGAATCATTTGACTCAGTCAGGAAACTTGAAGACTCACTGAGACATAGAATTTCCGAGCTTTCAGGAACCACCCAAGACATTGATGCCCGCCTTCGTTTTTCTCCTTCAGACCCAATGCGTCTATTTCGTGCTCTTTCTCTTTTTATTGATGGGGGAAAGCGCGGTATAGCCGAAGCTAGTCTCGGTTCAGCTAATGTTGCACTGTTGGCGCTTAAGTTGGCCGAGTTTAGTTGGCTACGTCAGAAAAATGAGCGTAACTACTCGGTGTTGTGCATCGAGGAGCCAGAGGCACATCTTCATCCACAACTTCAGCGTTCAGTTTTTAATAAGCTCTTTAATGACCTTGACTCAGAGCAGTCTCTATTAGTTACAAGCCATTCACCTACACTTGCAGCCGTTGCACCAGTGAGGTCAATAATTAACTTACGACGTCAAGGTGAGTCAACTAAAGCATTCTCGCTTGCACAGCTTCCGGTATCACCTGACGAATTGGAAGATATAGAGCGTTACTTAACAGCAACCCGCTCAGAATTGTTGTTCGCACGAGGTGTTATTTTTGTGGAGGGGGATGCAGAAGAAAATCTGCTGCCTGTATTCGCAGAGGCTCTCGGACATAATTTGGATCAACTAGGGATTACGGTTTGCAATGTAGCAGGCGTCAATTTCAAGCCTTATGTAAAATTGGCAGCTGGTTTAGGTTTACCCTTTTCGGTAATAACCGACTGGGATCCACTTGATGGAACTAGGCAGCCTCTAGGTGTTGAGCGCACATTAGGTATTTGGGATGCTTACTGCCAAGTTTCAGGAAAAATACCATTAACCGATGAACAAAAAAAAATATATAGCTCAACTGTCGATTTTGATACGTTCTACACTCAATGGTCATCTGCAGGAATTTTTCTGAACGATCAAACCTTTGAGGTAGCTGTAGCAAATACCCCAAGCCTTCAAGGTGCTCTTTTGGATATATTGAATGAGCAAGGATTTGGTTCCACACGAACCAAAAGAATCAACTCATGGAGAACTAGTCAGTACATAGATCCCTGTCATCTTCTTTCAATGGTATCTGATATAGGGAAAGGACGATTAAGTGGTAAGCTCACTAGAAAGGTTCATGGGTTGATGCCTCCACAATACATTACTTCTGCAATCAACTTTATGGTTTCTTATGTCTAAGCCTAGAGTTCTTGAGTTAGCTTTAGAAGAGCTAAATAATAACCCTGAACAACAGCAAGCTGTCTATGCAAGCGGTCACTGTATTGTTCTTGCCGGACCTGGGAGTGGAAAAACTAAAACCCTAACTATAACTATGGCAAGACTCTTATCGGATGAAGTTAAGGAACCTCGTGGTGTAGCATGTATCACTTATAATAATGAATGCTCCCTCGAGCTAGAGTCCCGTTTGGTTAAGCTTGGTATCACCACCAACGAACGTGTTTTCATCGGCACTGTCCATAGCTTTGCTCTAACTCAAATTATCTCGCCATATGCCCGCTGCATTCCTGGACTTTTGCCGACGGACTACCGCATAGCAACAAAAGTAGAGTGCCGCACCGCGGTCGTGCTTGCTTACAGCAAAGTGTTCAATGACGGAGGAGACCCTCACCAGCGCTGGAGAATGGCTGAGCAAAAGCGTCGGCAAGACATAGATAGAAATCTTCCAAATTGGCGAGGGCGTAATGAAGAATTATCCCACTTCATCGAGGCCTACGAGGCAGAGTTACACCACAAAGGACTCATCGATTTCGATGATATGCCCCTAATTGCCTATCGAATGGTTAAGGATCATCTTTGGATAAGGCGAGCTTTGCTATCTCGCTTTCCTATATTACTAGTTGATGAATACCAAGACCTAGGTCACGCTCTTCATGAGCTGGTAATGCTGCTTTGTTTTGAAGGAGGTATTCGTCTATTTGCTGTAGGAGATGCAGATCAGTCTATTTATGGCTTTACTGGTGCAAATCCAGAGCTTTTACAAGAACTTACTTTCAGACCAGATGTGTCCACTGTAAGGCTTCGCTTTAATTATCGTTCTGGAAGTAAAATCATTCGAGGATCTATTGGTGCACTTGGCGAAGAACGAGATTACCGCGGACTGGATGGATCAGCCGAAGGTGAAATAAGCTTTTGCTCCGTTCAAAGCAATATAGGTGGCCAAGCAACCTATATCGCTCAAACGTTATTACCCCATTTACTTTCCAAAGGAATAAAATCTGAGCAAATAGCGATTCTTTATAGAGCAGCTTGGCTTGGAGATAAGGTTGCGGGAGCACTTGATTTTACTGCAACACCATATTTGCGAACAGATGGTAATGCACTGATAACTAGGAGTTCAAAGTTAGCTCGCTTTATAGAGGCTTGTGCAAATTGGACAACTGGAGGATGGATTGAAGCTTCCCCTACATTTCAGCGATTGCATAGAGAAGCTTGTTCACTAGTTTATGGCGGTAGTGTGACGGATACTGAAAAGAGCTTGCTCTCGCAGCAGTTAATGAATTTTCTTCACAGCGGTATTGGTATGAACGAATTCACTCACTCATGGCTACACCGCTTTTGGATTGAGTTGATCGAGCCATGGAAATTGGTATGCCGTAATGTCCACCAAGAGTGGGATCTTTGCTTAAGGCTGCTTGAGCGAACAGATCCTAAAAATGACCAAGATATGCCGCTCAATATTTTTGCTGGTCGTATAGAAGATTCAGGTCGAATAACCCTAAGTACTTTGCATAGTGCTAAGGGGCGCGAGTTTGATGCTGTAATTATGTTTGGTGTCAATCAAAATGAGCTACCCAGCCAGCGGGACTTGCAAAATGAAAAGAGTCTTAGAGAAGCTCGCAGGCTATTTTACGTGGGAGTAACACGCCCAAGATTATATTTGTCTTTTGTATTCCAAAAGGACTTTTACTCCCCATGGATACTAGATTTGTACAATAGAATTAAGTAACCATTTGGTTCGTTTAATGGCTTAAGCCAACAGTATCAATATGGTTTCATCCCACTAAACTTTTACCGTTGCAACAAATACAATTTAACTATGCCATAACTCACTTTGGGGCAAAAGCGAGTTAGTTGTACCAATGTGATTACCAAATAAGACTCGATCTGACACTATTGATGATCTGAGCTAGACCTAATCTGATGAGATGGACGCCCCGTATGGCATCAAATGTACCAAAATGAAATAAATATATTGTGAGATCTCTGACTTCGACTGACAGATCATTTTTAGCTATTTAAATTGAACGCTTAAAGGTGTTTACTGTTCCATTGTTCCCAAAATCCCTATGAACTGTATATTTTGTCTCCCGTTATTAAATGAAAAGGATTCAGTTATGGATATTCGAACTACTCTCCAGGCTGCGAGTCTTTCTCTCGCTCTTGTAAGTACGGTTACTGTTGCCAATGAAGCCCTGGTGTTTCAGACAGATTTCGGCCTAAAAGATGGGGCAGTATCGGTTATGAAAGGGATATCTTTCAAGGTGAATCCTAGCCAGCCTATTTATGATCTAACACATGAAATTCCACCTTATAATATTTGGGAAGCTTCATATCGCCTTTACCAGACTCTACCATACTGGCCCAAAGGGACTGTCTTTGTAAGCGTGGTGGATCCGGGAGTGGGCACTGACAGGCGCTCAGTGGTTCTCAAGACACAGAGTGGTCATTACATAGTCTCACCGGATAATGGAACATTGACCTTGGTAGCTGAACACTTTGGTATTGAATCTGTACGTCAGATTGACGAGAAGTTCAACCGTGTACCTGGCTCTGAAAAATCATATACTTTTCATGGACGTGATGTATACGCATATACTGGGGCACGACTTGCTTCAGGTATTATTAGCTATGAACAGGTGGGGCCGCTGTTACCAAATAAAGTAGTAAAGATCCCTTATCAGACTGGTGTAGCTGAAAGGGATGGAACTCTTAAGGGTACTATTCCAGTTCTAGATGTACGGTTTGGTAACGTCTGGAGTAATATCAATGACAGCCAGGTCAGTAAGGTGGGTATTCACAAAGGGGATAAGGTCTGCATTAAAATAAGTGAAGGGGATAAGATCCGGTATGAAGGCAAAGCCCCATATGTCAGCAGCTTTGGTGAAGTTCCTGAAGGTCAACCTTTGGTGTATCTCAACAGCCTGCTACAGGTATCGGTAGCACTCAATATGGATAACTTCGCTGCCAGATACCAAGTGCAGTCTGGTGATAACTGGCGCATCAGCCTAAAAAAGTGCTCAGATTAAAGGGAACTGGCAACTACACAAAATGCTAATTAAGGTCTGGGTTTTCCACTATATTTACATGCACCTTTGATTACTTAACCCATTACTGGTCTGGCGCAGCAGGTATTCCCGTGGCGAACGGTCAGTACACTGTGCAGATGCTGCCCGCTCAAAGAATCTCGGGCAGTTTTGAGCGAATAGCCGACTTAACTTAACACATTACTATGGTGCAAACTTACGTTGTGTTTCGGTTATGCACCATAAAGCCAATTAGTTGAGTCTTTCTTATTAACTCTTTTAATTAGTCATTAGATTTTCTAGGTGACCCCATCCAGTTTAACTTTTTTAACAGGAGTAGTGTGCAACACATTTTGGGGCATAAACGTGTTAGACCAAACGGCCTGAATGGGTCACCGCGTATTGACAGGCTCTCTCTGACGCCCAAAAATTTCGTCGTGCTCCTGACATTATTTTTTGTACCGGGAAATGAATTACCCATTGACCTGATGATTTTCGTTTATTAGCGTAGTCAGACTTATCCATGATCCGGTCGCTTGTGAGGATCACCTTCGGGCAGCGACAGCAACACTCCTGTAGCCTGCAAGGGAGTACACCACGGTGTGGTACATCTGCGCCCCTTTGGAAGCAGATATCGTCAGTCTGATGACGATGAAGGTCGCTTAATCTCATCCATAATGGCCAACCGGCCAGTCACCCAACGGGGAACACATTTCCCATTGGGTCAGGTGTTCTCCGTTGTTTTTATCAGGAGAATACTATGCAACAACATACCCCCCCAGCCACGGTGCACACTGTGTCTCCGGCTGAACGCTCCCCTTTTGCTGACATTTTTCCGCACACCGGTTCACTGGAACTGATGTTGCTGGAGCACACGTTCATTAAAGCTGCTGCCGGGCTGTGTGACGATGACCGGTGTGACCGATGGCAATACCGCAAGGTGTCAGACCACATCGCCTATATCGTGCCGGCCCGGTTGGAGCCTGCGGTGGTCAATGTGAGTACGACGGACTTTAAAGGTGAAGTCTCCGCCGATGCCTTTGGGCTGATGGTGACCCTGAGCGTATTAAGTTATCTGACTGACCTGATGAAGCTGGACGGATATGCTGAGCGGCTTTGCACCCTGCGTGAATATGCGCGGCAACATCCTCAGGCTCAGTGTATCCGGGCGGCTCTGGGCTTAAAAGGAGAATGTGATGCCGGATAATGAACTGATGCTGCTGGACAGTCTGGCCCTGTCGGTCGTGTTCCCCGACAAAACTCCACTGGAACGGTTGTTTCTGGGTTTCCTGCTGGCAAATACCGCCTCACAGTTGTGTGGTGAATATCGTCCTGAGCAATGGAGCAGCCGGTACGTGTCTGGATCCCTGACGTATATGATACCCACCGCGGCAAAAACCTATTCGGTTTATCTGCCGGAGACGACACTGACGGCCACGTTATCTGCGGATGCGTTTGGTCTGGCTGTCACCGCGATTGTGTTTGCCCGTATTGCTGAGTTAGATGAACCGAATGCCGATGCGTTTCGGTTCTGCGAACTACGCGAATACGCGCTGCACCATCCGGAAACCGGGCTGCTGCGTGCGGTACTGGCGATGCAGCCCAAAGAGGAAATCATCAGCTCGTCACTTATCCATAACAACCATAATCATCACTGACGTTATCAGCCCATGAGGTTGTTAACCCTTTTCTTTAGCGCCTGACCGGGGAGCCGACAACATCTTCCTGTTACCGGGCGGGTGTTGTCTTTTATTGACCTCAAATCAAGGAGAGCCACACCATGAACCCGATTTTTTTACCTGCGCCGGAGAGCACGACACCGGCGTCGCAGGAAGCTATTTTTATCGTACAGGTCACCGGCCTGATACAGCATCCCCAACGACCTCAATCGCTGCGGGAGGAAACTCTGACCGTGTGTGAGACCGACTCGGTCACCGAAGCGGTACAGCGGCTGAAAGTGATCCATCTTTTGGGTGACTGGCCGATACCGGAAATGCCCTCAGCTCAGTGCCGGCGGGCTTTTTTTCCACTCACGGTGATGATTTATGACGCCAAAGATAACAAGGTGCTCGGTGGCCGCTTTTATGACGAGATTGTCTGGGCACAGCCGATCACCGTGACATCAGAGCGTTTATCACTGGTGCAGAAACAACAGCGCTTGTGTCAGTCGGCCACGTTTGAGCTGAGCTGGCAGAATGCCGAGGCGGCGCGTGTCTTGTGGCATGAGGCGAATTTACTGTCGCTGCATGTGGTATCGCCGCGTTATCAGCATCATCATGAAGTGCAGGATATTCTCCGGCACAGCACAACCCTCAGCGTTTAAAGGTGGGGTATCACCCTGGCACCTTTACGTTTAACGGTCTGGCGCCGCGCTGCTGAAACGCCATTCTGGCCTGAGCCTGAACGATACGGTGTTGTGTGAAACCGATACGGTAGCCGGACTCATGGCTCACGGCATCCGGTCCTCTGACGCCATTAATGACTGAGTGGATAAATACGATTTTACCCGGCTGAACGCCCCCGGCAATGACGCCCGGCACACCGTATCTGGGTGTGTATGATGAACTGATGGTCATTTTCGACAGTCAGGTTGCCGATATCTTCAGACGGGATTTCAACTGACACTTTCTTCAATCATCCATCGGGGGAACTGACTCCCGTGGGGGGAACAGTTTCTCCGGTTTTTAAACTTAAAAATCAAAGGAAATTAACCATGGCAGAATGGGTCACTAATCAACTGGACGTCACCGGTAAATCCGTTTGTCTCGATGTGATGCAGCAATGGGTTTGTGGGGAAGAATTTCCCCGTTACCGTCAGGCGGTCTTGCAGAGTCTGCGCCTGTTTCTGGCGGGCTGTGCGGGGATACTTAAACCCACCAAACCCCTCACTTACACACCGTATCCGGAGCTGGTAAGGGGCATGGCAGCGCCGACCGCGCAGAATCTGGCGTTTGAACAGTGGCTGGCGTTGTTGCAGGACAATGTGCTGCTAACCACAGAAAACATGAAGCGGATTGACAGTATCTACCGCCAGTCGGGCTTAAGCCTGCTGCGCTGGGAGAATGTGCCGGCGTCAGCGCGTGACATGATTGCCCGCCTGCTGACCCGTCAGTATACCGACTGGTTTGGTGTGGTGGGCTGGTCTGATAATCTCGATATCGGCGCGTGCTGGGAGAAGCTGGCGGTTTACCCGACCTCGGCTCAGCCCTGCGATATGCTGATGATACGACCGACCCGGCTGGCTCCGGAGATTAACGGCAACAGTGGCTTATTAAAAGGAATGACCACCACAGCGCAGTGCTACGATGAGCACTATGGGCTGGAATGGCCGTTCGGTCATCATGTCCGCTGGGAACGGCGTAATGTCAGCAGCTTAACAGTACATTTTGACACGCCGTGGGTACCGCCTTCGGCGGAACTGATGGGCGGGCTGTCATCGGTGTTTGACTGTGAAATCCGCCACTGGTACAGCGAACCATCAGGCCAGTTAAAAGGCTATGATTGTTATGACCAGGGTGAGCATGTGGACAGTCATAACGGGCAGGTAGGACACGAAAACCGTCCGGCACTGTATCTGGTTGACGGAGACAAAACCGACATGCCACGGGCCTTACCGGCGATGGCCGTCGGGCAGTAATTTTTTGTTCAACGCAGTATCCACTTATCTTGACTTCAACCGAAAGGGGAAACACATTCTCCTTCCGGGGTGTGTTTTCCTTTTTGACTCTTATCAGGAAAACACGCCATGGCTTCTCGCCCTGACTACCAAAAAGACTTTATTTCGCTGTTTAAACAAACCGCCCGTTACCGTAACCGTTATCGGGTTTTTCAGGATTTTTGCAACTGTGCGATGGCGGCCATTCACAACAAATACTGTTTCAGTGAGGAACTGGAACAGTTCTATCTGAAAACCATCAACAAGTATGAACGGGAAGATATTGACCGGATTGTGGAACTTTTCTCAACTACCGTGCTGGCACTGGCGGAAGAACCCGGTGATTTTCTCGGCAGTGTGTTTATGCAACTGGAACTGGGCAATAAGGAACTTCAGCAATTCTTTACACCCTGGAGTGTTGCCAGAGTCATGGCACAATTGCAGTTGAATGAGGTGTCTGAATTGTTGCAGACCCGACCCTTTGTCACCTTCCACGAACCTTGCTGCGGTGCGGCCTGTATGATGTTGGCGGCTGCCGAGGTATTAAGGGAGCAGGGACATGATCCGTTGTCCAGTATGTGGGTGTCTGCGATTGATATCGACCCACTGGCGGCAGTGATGGCCTATATCCAGCTTTCCCTGACGGGTATTCCGGCGGCGGTCACGATCGGTGATGTGCTGAAGGATCCCGGCAGCCAACGAACCCGCTACACACCGGCCCATTATCTGGGCAATTGGTCACAGCGTTTGCAGGCCTATGAAAAAGCAGCCTGATTTCTGTTTTCATCTTCTTGATTTCACTACTGCGCCTTTCGGGGCGCTTTTTACGTTTAAGGGTAAGTCATACAAACAATTTTCATTTTCGCAAAAAGAGTTTCGCCTTGTTTCAGAGTGGGATTGACCGACACTGAGCCAAATTTGACAAGGAGAAAAGTGATGTTTACACGTTTTAAATCGCACTTTACCCGCTCGCCAGCATTACAGAAAAAATCATCAGGGCAAAAAACGAGCGGGGCCTGTGATAACGGGGACTATTTCCGGCCACAATCAGTGGAGGCGTTGCTGGCAACCCCCTTGCGCCATCAGTGCCTGCAACAATTGTGGCAAAACAGTACGCTGCCTGAAGGGTTGTATCAGCGTTTTTATCTCGCCCCGATTAAACAATTATTGGGCAGTGTTCAGCAGATACCTGCCTCTCCGGAAGGAAAATGGTCAGGCAGTGGCGGATTTGCTGACCTGACACTGCAATTTACCACTTGTGCCGTGCGGTTAGCGAAGGGACATTTGTTGCCGCCGGGTGTGGCACCGGAAACGCAGGCCGCACAGGGAGTTTTATGGCAGGCGGTGGTGTTCTGGGTGGCGTTGTTTTACCACCTGCCTTTGTTGCGGCAGCTCGAAGGGGAACTGGAAGACGGGCAGGTCTGGCAACCGGGCATCGGTATTCCCGACAAACCGTTTCGTTTCCGTTTCCGTGCACCGGAGAACATACCGTCGGCTCCGCAGGAAGTGTTGCTGGCTGCCTGTCTGTTACCGGAAAAAGCCATGATGTGGCTGGTGACTGTACCGGAAGTCTGGCACTGTCTGATGCAGCATCTTAACGGGCGTCCTTCCTCTGTCCCGCTGATAGAGGCATTGCTTCAGGCCGCTGCCGGGCAAGTTCAATCCCCTTTGCGGGGGAAACAGGCGGTTTCTCCGTCTCCGGCGAAGGAAGCGGCGTTCTCTGCCGAAGGCAATCCGGTACCGGAAATCACATCCTCGCCTCCTATCAGTGAAATCACAACCCCACCGGCACCTGTGTCTGACGATACCCTGACATTATTATCCTTATTTCAGTCACCGTATGCATCTTCTCTGCAAAATCAGAGAAAAAATCACCACGCCGACTCGAAACTGACCAAACGGTCAACACGGGAGAAAGAAAGTGTTGCCCCTGACAGTCACCTGCACTCATCATTTAAAGATAAATAATTCAAATGGTTATTTGTATTTTATTGCCGCGAATTGTTTTTGGACAGGAAACGGCAGGATGAGCCGAGGAAAAAATAACATGTTGCACACCGTAGACACCCTCAGTTGGGAAGAATTATTAGAAGAGTACTTTTTTTCACATATCCTGCGACCGGATACCGAATGGAGTTATCGCAAGGTCACACGGGGTTTTATCCGGTTTATGGGAGAAGCCGCATCACCGGCACAGGTTATTCACCGGGATGTGCTGCGGTGGCGGCGGCACCTTCTGGTGGAGAAAAAGCAGTCAAGCCATACCTGGAATAATAAGGTGGCTCATCTGCGGGCGATTTTTAATTTCGGTATGGAGCGAAAACTGCTGCCTCACACCGAAAACCCGTTTAACAACGCCGTGACTAAAAAAGAGAAGAAAAAGAAGAAGATTTTGAGTCAATCGCAGATAAACCGC
Source organism: Xenorhabdus vietnamensis (assembly GCF_002127535.1). Taxonomy (GTDB): domain Bacteria; phylum Pseudomonadota; class Gammaproteobacteria; order Enterobacterales; family Enterobacteriaceae; genus Xenorhabdus; species Xenorhabdus vietnamensis. The sequence goes on along the minus strand of NZ_MUBJ01000002.1, from coordinate 325,126 downwards.
ATTAATCTGTTGATGGGCAAGTTTGCTGAGGAAGAAAGAGTCGAGATGCCCCCACGGGGAGGGCGTTGTGCCCTGTATCCGACCTGGTATTGGTCAACAGTACTGGCGACATTGCGTTTTACAGGAATGCGTCAGAACCAGTTACTGCACCTACGGCTGCGGGATATTAATCTGGACAGCAATTATATTGAACTGGGGCTGGAAGGCAGTAAAAACCACAGTGAATGGGAAATACCGATCATTCCGCCGCTTAAACGCCGGCTGACAAAATTAGTGGAAAGGGCAGTTGCTGCCGGTGCGAAAGCCCACGATCCGATTTTCGATCTCAGCCGGTTGAGTGTCCCGCACCCAAGCCGGCTTTCCCGTTACCAATACGATATCAACCGGGAAAAACAACAGCTCCGTTCTTTCTTTCGCCGGCTGTCCAAAGAGTGTGATTTTGCGGTCTCGCCTCACCGTTTTCGTCATACGTTGGCGACGACCCTGATGAAATCGCCGGATCGTAATCTGCCGCTGGTGAAACGCTTACTGGGGCACCGTAATGTGGCGACCACGATGGAATACATTGATCTTGATATGGAAGTGACGGGCAAAGCGCTGGAGCGGGAACTGGGGTTGTATACTGATTTTGTTGATGAGCATGCCGATGAGAATGAATAAAACGGCGTAAAAAAGACAGGGCAGGTCTCAGACAGGATTGAGGTGGAGGTGTGAGTGAACTGCCCTGCATCAATAGGGATGGTATGAAAAATGGCTAATATCGATCCGGCATCCCGTAAAGTTTTTCCCTTACTTGACATCAGAATCAATTACTGAAATCATTACCTTAAACGAGAAAATGGTAACTGTTAAAACAGCTACCCTGTTATCTTGTCTTAAATGTTCTTTTCAACTAAACAGTACAAATTGAACTGATTAGGATTTAACATTTAATTAACGATTGATTCTTTTTTGCGCTTTTGTCAGGGAATTTAACAACCTAGGACAAACCCGCATGGAAATTTGGTGCCCGGACTCGGAATCGAACCAAGGACACGGGGATTTTCAATCCCCTGCTCTACCGACTGAGCTATCCGGGCTAACGGGGCGCATTAAACCGTATTAAGCCTAATCCGTCAAATATTTTTTGCATAAATTTATTCGCATGTTCTTAAATTGCACAATAAGTTATAAATATAACCAAAGTGGAGAGAAAGTAGTCTCTCCATTTTGTTATTTAATGACCAAACTAATTTGTTACCAACTATCTGCGATAGCTTTTCTGGGCATTATTTACTTTCATTAAATAGCGACGTGATTCGGCAGAAGGATGCTTATTGGTCAGAGTTTCATAAATATTGCCCGGTTCCATTGAGTTGATGATCTGAGCCGCTTTTTTCCTGTCACTGGAGAATACGCGCAATACACTGCCTGCACCGCCATTATAAGCAGTGATAACAGCGTAGCGACGTGCGGTAGCGTTTTTGATTTCACCTAAATATGTATTTTGCAATATTGATAGATAGGCTGTACCAGCATCAATGTTGTTTTCAGGATCAAAGAGATAGCTGCGGCTAGGCTGGCCTGACTTTCCTTGCATTTTGAAAATATCTCGTCCGGCTGTGTGCTGCATTACCTGCATAAGTCCCAAGGCATCAGAACGGCTGACGGCATAAGGGTTAAAACTGGATTCAGTCTGAATGATGGCAAGGATCAGTGATTCATCAACGCCATATTTAATGGATGCTTTGCGAACTATAGGAAGGTATTTATGGGCGCGTTTATCTAAATGGTTAGGAACCAATTGCATGGTGACTGACCAAATGATGTGTAGCCCCGATTGGCGTTTTTGCAATTTATTCTGGACTAAATAATTGGCAAAGTGGTTTGCGCGCCATTCCCAGCGAATGGGTTCACCTGTGTTATCCAAAACCTGTCCATATAGAAATGGTTCTTTGCTGATCTGAATATCGTTAGCGTCCGAATAAAGGTCAATGGTTCCCGGATCGTCTCCCATTAGCAAAGTAGTAATGATCGCTTTGCGTAAATGTTCAGTGGGTTCAATTGGGGATATGGTTTCAATCGTGATGCTTCCCGCTTCAAAATTAATATGGCTGCGGGTTTTATATTGATCTGTGTATTTAACGTAATCTTTTGAGCCTGCGATTAAAACTTCCTGCAAACCCCAAATGTTTTCAATATTGTGAGCAAATTGTCCCATCAAAATATCGAAACCATTGGTATCTTTTACATATTCTTCGTTGTATTCAATGTCTTTTTTGCTAGAGCAGGAAATCAAAAGTGGGGCGAGGAGAATCAGAGCCAGCAGTCTTTTCATTTTACAATGCCGTAGGATATTAATGCTGTTGAATATTGAGATTTCGTTAATATTCAATGTTTAGAGCCATACAAAATGGCTCTTATTATGCCAATCGAGTAGTAATATTATTGTTCCGGTGGTGTATAACCATCGATTTGGATGTCATGTCCTTCAAACAGGAATTTTACCATTTCTTGTTCAAGCAGCTTGCGATCTTCTGGATTCATGGTGTTTAGTTTTTTTTCATTAATCAGCATGGTTTGTTTACCCATCCATTGCTGCCATGCTTCTTTAGAAATCTCATTGAAAATACGCTTGCCCAATTCTCCTGGATAGAGCTGAAAATCTTGGCCTTCGGCTTCTTGTTGTAAAAAAGTACAAAAAATGGTTCTGCTCATAATTAATCCTCAAAATAGTGGGCCAATTAACCCAATTGTTGCAAAAGGTACTCAACGGGAGCTGCCAATCCAATTGTTGCTGGCTGGCGTAAGTTATACCAAAGTCCTTTGTTTTCATCCATGCAGGAATCAAAAGATAAAATATCAATTCTAATGGGGACGATATCTAAATGAAAATGACTGAATGTATGGCGAAATGCCGTTAATTGTTCAAGTTTGCTGTGAGAGATGCCTGAATTCTCCAGCCACTTTTCCAGTGATTCCTGATTAGCAAATTGCGGGAAAGCAAATAAACCACCCCAAATACCAGAAAGTGGGCGCTGTTCCAGCCAAACAGTTTCGCCATGTTGCATTAATAAAAAATAGGCTGTTTTTTCAGGGATGCTTTGTTTCGGTTTTTTCCCCGGATAATTTGCCCAGCTATGATCGGCGTAAGCGGTACAACCTGCATTAAGTGGACAAATTTCACATTTTGGTTTGCTGCGGGTACAGACCATGGCACCCAAATCCATCATCGCCTGATTAAAAAACTCGACGCCTTGTTTGGGGGTAACACGTGTGCTGATATCCCATAATTGGTTCTCAACCTCTTTTTTTCCCGGCCATCCGTCAACGGCGTAACAGCGGGCTAAAACACGTTTCACGTTACCATCAAGAATAGGGAAATGCTTGCCTTGAGACAGTGAAAGAATGGCTCCGGCAGTTGAACGCCCTACGCCGGGCAAAGCAACAACATCATCAAATGTTGTCGGAAATTTGCCGTTGTGTAACGTTACAATCTGTTGTGCGGCTTTATGCAAATTACGGGCACGTGCGTAATATCCCAAACCTGTCCACAAATGGAGAATTTCGTCCAATGGGGCAGCAGCCAAAGAGGCAACATCGGGAAAACGTGAGATAAATTTTTGGAAATAGGGAATGACCGTCACGACTTGAGTTTGTTGCAGCATCACCTCTGAAAGCCAGACGTGATAGGATGTTTTTTCCAACTGCCACGGCAGAGTTTTGCGACCATAGCGGTGATACCACTCAAGTACCACCTGTGAAAATTGCTCAGCTTCCATCATTAGAATAATTGTCTTTATATCGGATTATTGTTTCGTGAACAGGATTGCAGCATAGTGTAACCTCAGTGTAAACCCGAACTTTGTTTCGAAGCGTTATGCAAACTCGTATTAAAGTTGTGCTTATGGGCACTGAATATGGACACTGAACTTGATAAACTCAGCCATCTTTGCATAATTGCGCTCTCTTTGGGCAATCCTGCGGTACATAAAATCCCAGACGCCTGAGCAAATGCTTTTAAAACTGACAAAAAGTACCATGATAAATAACGTAATTTCACCGGAATATGATAAAAATGGCAGGGCGTTGCGCCGTGTCCGCAGTTTTGTGCGTCGGCAGGGACGATTAACGAGTCGCCAGCAACAAGCACTTGATAATGTGTGGCCGAAGATGGGGGTGGACTATCAGGCAGAAATATCCAATATGGAAGTGCTTTTTGGTCGTGAAGCCCCTATTGTGCTGGAAATCGGTTTTGGGATGGGTACATCATTGGTTACGATGGCAAGCCAAAATCCAGAGAAAAACTTTTTTGGAATCGAAGTTCATGCACCGGGAGTAGGAGCATGTTTGGCATCCGCAGAAGAAGAGAAGCTCAGTAATCTGCGAGTGATGTGCCATGATGCCATTGAAGTGCTGAACAATATGATCCCAGATCAGAGTTTGGTGATGGTTCAACTTTTCTTCCCTGATCCATGGCATAAGGCCCGTCACAATAAACGAAGAATTGTGCAGCCTGAATTTGCTCAATTGATTAAAAGTAAGCTGAAAATCGGTGGTATCTTTCATATGGCAACCGACTGGCAGCCATATGCAGAACATATGCTGGAAGTGATGAGCGCTGCAGAAGGGTATCGCAACTTATCGGAAAACGGTGATTATGTGCTACGCCCTGATTCGCGCCCGGTCACGAAATTTGAGATGCGTGGTCAGCGGTTAGGTCATGGCGTATGGGATCTAATGTTTGAGAGGATAAAATAATGGCTAAAAACCGTAGTCGTCGTCTGCGTAAAAAATTGCGTATTAATGAGTTTCAGGAGTTGGGTTTTTCTGTAAAGTGGAATTTTCCGGCTGATACATCCGTTGAGGTTGTTGATAGTACCGTTGATATGTTGATTGAAGAGCTGATCGAGCCAAATGGCCTTGCTCTGGATGCCAGCGGTTATTTGCAATGGGAAGGTATTGTCTGCCTGCAAAAAATCGGCAAATGTACTGAAGAACATCGCCAATTGGTAGAGAAGTGGTTGAAAGATCGCGGTATGGAAGAAGTTATCACCTCAGAACTGTTTGATGTGTGGTGGGATTGATTCGCTGTTGTATAAAAAATAGCGCTGTATGCAGGGGCTCCTTGGGGAGCCCTGTTTGTCTGGAGATAAAGTGGTGAAGGTAAGGTTCTCTAATTCGTTATTGGCAGATATCTTAGAAGAAGTACGCCCTTTGATTGGCCAAGGAAAAGTAGCAGATTATATTCCTGCTCTGGCGGAAGTTCCGGTAAATAATTTGGCAATGGCCATTTGCACGGTAGATGGGCAGGTTTTTAAAGCGGGAGATGCAGAAAAACGCTTCTCTATCCAATCGATTTCTAAAGTGTTGAGCTTAACATTAGCAATGACACGTTATAAGGAAGAGGATATCTGGCAACGAGTAAGTACGGAACCTTCGGGGCAGCCATTTAATTCATTAGTGCAGTTGGAATTAGAAAAGGGAATTCCTCGCAATCCGTTTATTAATGCGGGTGCATTGATTATTTGCGATATGCTGCAATCACGTTTGAGTGCACCTAAGCATAGGATGCTGGAGTTTGTCCGCAGCCTTACTGGACAAAAAGATATTTGCTACGATGATGTTGTTGCCCGTTCAGAAATGGAACATTCCAGTCGTAATGCTGCGATAGCTTACCTGATGAAATCATTCGATAATTTTGAGAATGATGTTATTACGGTTCTGCAAACGTATTTCCAATATTGTTCCTTGAAAATGAATTGTGTTGAATTGGCTCAGTGTTTTATTTATTTAGCCAACCAAGGACGCATGATCAGTTCAGGCCAACAAATTTTGAGCCTTCGACAAACTCGCCAGATTAATGCGCTTATGTTGACGTGCGGTATGTACGATGGTTCTGGAGAATTCGCTTTCAGAATCGGTATGCCGGGAAAATCGGGTGTTGGTGGGGGAATTATTTGTGTTGTTCCGGGGGAATTCACCGTTGCGGTGTGGTCTCCTGAATTGGATAAATCCGGTAACTCATTGGCGGGTTGTGCGGCACTGGAAAAATTGGCTGGACGTATTGGACGTTCTATTTTTTAATTTTGCCCGTGCTGATGAAAAGCTATTACATAAAAGAAATACGCAAAAAAAATCAGGAGTACATATGTTTCGCAGAATCACGATTGCTGCATTATTATTTGCGTCTCAGGTAGTTATTACTCAGGCACAGGCGGGTTCTGAATGTCATGCCACTCTTAATGATGACATTATTGTCACACCAAACTCTGTGCAGATTGCAGGGGCGAGCGGAAGCATGAAAATCTTGCCTGATGGTTCCATAGCTCGTGATGGTAAAACGTTATTATTGAGTACAGAACAACGTAACAAAGCCCTGCAATATCAACAGACGGTTCGTCAGGATTTGCCTTGGGTGAAGAAAGAAGCACTGAGTCATTTGGCGAGCGCACGCCAGTCGCTGGATAAAGTGGTTATTGAAACGATGGGCAAGGAAAGTAATATTCGTAACCGCTTATCTCAATTGGAATCTGGTCTCCATAAGCAAATTGATAAAGTGATTGAAACTCGTGCTAATGGTTTTGCATTCAATGCTCAGGCTGTTAAACAGGTCGAATCTGAAGGCAAAAAACTTATCGAGCAGAGCCTTGGCGGCATTTTGCAGGATAGCATTAACGAAATGAGCCGTAAAAATAGCAATCAGAATGGTGACGGCAAACAGATGTTAATGTCCCTCCTTGGTGGATTGGGCGGAATGCAAAATGGTTTCGAAGCTGAATGGAAGAAACAGGAACAAGAGTTAAAGCACTTAAAAGAGGAAGTGTGTAGCAAAGCCAGTAAATTAGAACAACAGCGCATTAGTCTTATGAGTTCTATTAAGTAAATCACAGTATGCCAATCCAAGAGGAATCATTAATAAATTGATTTTTCTTGATTTATTTTGAGAGAAATATTCTCTTACAAAGCAAGGTATTCAGAAACAAGCCGGGCTGGATGCCCGGCGACAGTTAAGTTGAATATACTTCAGAAGCTAAGGCAGCTAATTCACCTGACAAAAATAGGAAACTGTCACGGGCGATAGCCGACAAAAACTGCACGCGACAACCTTTGTTCAACTGAAATTAATTGAGTGGTGGACAAGAATTTCTGCATATTATTAAACGCTTCGTCACCTTCCATTGCGGTAAGCTGTTCCTTGCGCTTTTCACGCGCGACACGCCAGCGTTCACTCAGCTCAACAACGCTTTGTGTGAGATCTTCTTGCATTTCAAGGCAAAGACCAGCTTCTTTGATCAAACGCTCGTTCAATCCGACCGGACTATAGAGGAAATAACCCGGCGTACCCCGCAACATAATCTCTTCTTTACTGAGCATACCCGTTACCAATGTGGGGTCGGTATACAAAAAACGTCCACCTGGTTTCAGTAGCCGATACCATTCGCGCAGCAGGGCTAACCGATCCCAAATATGAATCACGGAGTCGATACACCATAATGCGTCAAAAGTACCATCAGGAAATGGCAAAGGCTGGCGAACATCACTGTCAACAAAGTTGCAGCGGGATTGCAGCTCGAAATCTACCGCAAGTTGTCTGGCAGTAAGAAGGCCATCAGGGTGAATGTCGACTCCCGTCACCCTACAACCGTTGGTTTTTGCCAGAAACAGTGCCGGCCCGCCAGAACCGCTACATACATCCAACACATGCGAGCGATCGGATAGTTTAAGCCATTGCGAAAACTTTCTAAATTCATCAACAGAGGACCAGTTGTTTTGTCCCAAATCTTCTCCATAGGTTTCTTTGCGCACTTCGGAAATGGCTGTGGAAGAAAAACTTCCAAAAGCTCGCTCATAAAAACCAGAACTTGGGGAAGAGGTCTGCATGGTCATGGATAGTTCTCCTAACGAATTGAATTTAACCGGAAGACGAGATGTTCGATTGCGGTATCTAATGCATCATTGTCAAGATCCGGACTTAGGCAAAAACGGACTGATGAACCGGCTTGAGCAGCACTTAAACCGACAGTTGTGAGAACGTATGAGGGTTGTAATTCTGTGGAGTTGCAAGCAGATCCTGACGATATAGCTACTTGATGCAAACCAGAGATGAGTGCTTCCGAAGCAATACCTTCAAATCGTATGTTCACGACATAGGGTGAACTGCAAGAAAGATCTGTGTTTAACACAGCATTTGGTACTTTTTGCAGAAGACGGGTCACAAAATGGTCTCTTAGTGCCGTGACTTTTGTTTTATGTTGAATAAGATTTGACTGAGCCATCTGACACGCAAGACCGAACCCTACAATCAACGGTGTTGGTAAAGTGCCGCTACGCAAATGATTCTGGCCGCCACCATAGATAAAAGGCCTCAAATGTTTTGTGATGCGTGAATCGACAAAGAGCGCCCCGATTCCTTTCGGCCCCCGCAGTTTATGGGCGGAAAGTGATAATAAGTCAACCCCGGTGTCTTTAACATTCAAGGGAAGTTTTCCGACGGACTGAACTGCATCTACATGTAGCCAAGTTCCTGATCGGCGTGTGATCGCAGCTATTTCATCTATCGGCTGAATCGTACCTAGTTCAGAATTCACATGAGCAACACTGATAATACGAGTGTCAGCTGTCAATTTGGTCATGACATCTTCTGGTTGTACTCGACCATTAGCGGCAACAGGGAGGTAGTCGATAGCAAGCTCCCGGCGAGCTAATTCTTTACCAACATGCAGCACAGATTTATGGTCAATGGGGCAAAGCAGTGCTCCCGCAGGAGCACGTTCGTTGTGGGCAAAACTTGAAAAAAGCGCGATATTATTGGCTTCTGTAGCACCCGATGTAAAAACAATTTCTTCTGGGCGAGCACCGATGAGCGATGCAATTTGCTGAGTTGCACACTCGACAGCATATCGGGCACGACGCCCCATCACATGAGAAGAAGACGGGTTACCAAATTCATTGTCCATGTAAGACCGCATGATATCAGCAACTTCTGGAAAACACGGCGTTGTGGCACAGTGGTCCAGATAGATGATGCCATTAGCGTTTTCATTGACATTCATAACAACTCTCCGTCAAGAAGTGAAAACCTCAACGTTAACGAGCTTCGAAAAGATCTCTTCTGGTTGCATTTCTCCGCTTCCTCCTGGATCTGCGACGATGACCTTCATGCCAGACAGTCCATATAGGGAGAGAGCTGTACTTACTCCTGTTTTGACGGGTTGGAAACACTCTCCGGGGGCAAAGATAACCAGAAGACGATGCTGCGCCTTATAGACCTCAGCTATCATTTCGGTAATTTCTCCTGCACATCCGGTAACGCCACAGGTAATGAGAGGTCTATAGTCGCCGTTTTCATCCACAAGGGAGACTTCGGTGCCGGCATTCGGGCCACTATCAAGAACGCGACGTTCTAAGCGTCCGGCTTTGACTAACTTATCGGCGCTTTTTTGGAACCGATATTTCAGCCAGGTTTCCGGATAAGCAATGGGATGCTTTCGGCTTGCAAGTATGTTTTGCTCAGAAAATTGCCCACTACGCTCTAAGACAGATTTGTACGAAGCCGGAAGTTTGTTGAATTGCTCATAGAAGGCTTGTCTTAATTCGGATGCAGATCCGCTGTCGTGCGAAACATATTGCCAATCATTAATGAGTAACAGAAATTTGATTGCGTCGAATTTCTGCTCAAGCTGCTCTGCAACCCGAACACCAAGTTCCCAGCTATATCCCGGAAAAATACCTACACGTCGCGCGATTCTTTCGCGCATGGGTGAGGTATTTTCTTCAATAATCCCCGGAACAAGACACTTTTGTTCTTCGTCAAGGAAAAGCATGAAATGCCCTCCCATAATAACGAGATCAGTATGTGATGTGTCAGTTACTTCGGTAAGAATCAGCTCGAGTAGTTCCGCTTCGGATTGAACCAGACGGTGGCTGTTTGTCATATTGAGTTGTTGCATATGTGCCTATATTTTATTTATTAGTAACTTAAAGGCTGTGCTATAGCTTTGAAAACTGAATGAACAGTTTCAACTTTTTTTCGTAGATCACCGAATTTCACTCACTATGCACACTATTTTCCTACAACTTCAGCAATTATCTATCAGGAAGATAATTATTCATATATTTGCATATAACTAATTAGCTAACAATTAAATGAATATATTATTAGTATTATTTCTATAATATTTTTTATTGCATGATTTCATATAATAATTGCTAGGTTATTAATCTAGAAGTAAATACGGTTGTATTCCTTTTGAGTAATCCATTCGGCGCTTTTAATTTATAGATTATTAACCGAGTTTTATAACCTTTATTATGCTAATCAGATATATATGTTAATGGTTCTAAAGTTCTTAATATGTAATTTTAAATCAGAGTTATTTCGTATATTAAATTAATAAAAATTCGGATGTATTTATTAATGAAATTATTTCATTTCAACAATATTCTATCTGTAGTTTTTATTTGTAATTTCCATTTATAGCGATGCGGATTTCTTACCTGATATGGCATTTATGGGTTTTGGCATTAAGGCAAAGTTGTCCACACTTGGTTGGCAAGACATGTACAGTTAAGTGTAATTCTGAGGATAACTTGGTCGCTTTTGAAGCAAATAAGAATCAATATGAAATTGATTCTTATTTTATTGACATATTGATGTTGCTACCTAGAATGCAAGTCATCTTTTACTAATAGGTTCAATTTAGGTGTAACAATGAAAAAAATCCTGCCAATTGTCATTGCATCATTACTTTCTGTCACCAGTTACTCTGTATTCAGTCAATCTTCAGAATTATTTGCACCGAATTCAATAACAGCTCAGTTTGGTGATTATGTCACGGTAAAGCATCTTTCCGGTGAAACTCAGGTTAAAAAAAATCCAAAGCGGGTTGTTCTGTTTGATTTCGGAACTTATGATTCAATGGCGAAATTAGGGTTATCTGATCGAGTGATTGCGCTCCCAATCAATAATTTGCCCGAATATGTACGTAATGGCGTGCCTGCAAATATGCATAATGCCGGGGGAATGAAAGAGCCGAATTTGGAAAAGTTAGCTGAAATAAAACCAGATTTGATTGTTATTACAGGGCGTCAGGGATCTTTTTATGATCGTTTGTCACAAATTGCACCAACCGTGGATTTAAGCACAGACAGTAAAAATTATCTGCTATCCGTTGATAGTAATCTTAAATTATTAGGCGAATTGTTTAATAAGCAGGAAACTGTTAAAACCCAATCTGCTGATTTGGAGAAAACTATTGCATCCGCACAGGAAAAAGCGAAGGCAGCGAATAGCAAGGTATTGGTACTACTGCACAATGCTGGCGAATTATACCCAAATAATCAACCCATTGTTTACAACGTAATTAAAGCGCCTCGTGCTGTATTACCGGCTAAATCAGACACAGACAAAAGTCGTTCTGTGACGGCAAACATGATTGCACAAGCAAATCCTGATGTGATTTTTATTATCGATCGTAGTAAAGCAATTGGTGCAGGTAAGTTGGAAAAAGCTCAGTTTGAAAATGATCAGGTCAAATCAACCAATGCCTATAAAAACGGTAAGATTGTGTACTTACAGTCTGATCTCTGGTACTTGTCTGGTGGCGGTTTGGACAGTATGACGCAACAGATCAATGCAATTGCTGATGCATTGTAATTTCGCTAATTAATATTTATTTTCCCTGAAATTACTCCGAAACTTAACTATCTGGATTTCGGGGTAATTTTTTATTTTTCTATTGTTAATAAATAATAGGAAAGCAAAGGACAATAAAAATCATTCTTGCAGAATATTTAGAAACTGAGTTTTCCGTAAGAGAATACAAGGAAAAGATACATCATCAAAATATCTTCGCGACTCACTTATTGTTCCTAAATTGAAACAATCAGGCAAAATCATGGCTTAGTCTTGCAGCAGAGAAAAACTGCGCTAGGATGTTTTAAAAGGCATTGAATGGGGACACAAGCATGATTATCAGTTCAGTTGAATTTAAGAATAATGACTTCTTGAAAAAAGAGCATGAATTTAATGAATTTGGTGGTAATGGTGATAGCCGTTCCCCCGAACTCGCTTGGGCAGAAGCACCAGCCGAAACTAAAAGTTTTGCTATTACTGTCTATGATCCTGATGCACCGACAGGCAGTGGTTTCTGGCACTGGGTCGCTTTTGATATCCCCACTGAAACTCAATTCTTACCTGCGAATGCAGGACAAAGTGATGGTAGCAAATTACCAATCGGTACGGTTCAGAGCAGAAATGATTATGGCCTGATCGGTTTCGATGGCCCTTGCCCGCCTGTCGGTGATAAAGCGCATCGCTATATTTTCACAGTGCATGCCTTATCGGTGGAAAAACTGGGAGTTGATGCTGAAACAACAAACGCCGTTGCGCGTTTTATGATCCAAGCCAATACCTTGGCAACAGCTTCTATTACCGGTTACTACCAGCGTTAATTGATTAATAATTCTTCCGTTTCCAGTAGAGGGTATCAATATGAGCAGCAAAAAAATTCAATGGAATAATGGGTTACAGCAGGAAGCGGTAGAGATCCTCTCTAATGACGGAGGAATGATCGTCTGCCCAACCAAAGTTGGCTACATTATCATGACATCTGATGCGCAAGGTCTGGAGCGCAAATTCGAAGCTAAGCTGCGTAATCGCAACAAGCCGGGTGTTGTTTTATGTGGATCTTTGGAACAGTTGAAAGAGCTGGCTCAGCTTAACGCGGAAATTGAAGAGCTTTATCAAAGACATTGGGATGAAGATGTATTGTTAGGTTGTATTTTGCCGTGGAAAGAAGAAGCAGTATCCCGTATCCCAGATGATGGTTCTAAAGATTTGATGATGGATCAACGTGGTACGAGCTGTTTCGTGATTAAATTTGGTAAACCGGGTGAAATATTGGCAAAAGAACTTTGGGAAAAATATGGTAAGTTTTCTTTTGCCAGTTCAGCTAATCCATCAGGTAAGGGTAATCGTGGATTGGTTGAATGTATCGGTGAAAGGATAGAAGAACGGGCTGATTTAATTATCTCTGCCAATGACTACGTTAAATCTATCCAACCAAATGAATCCGAGCAAACCCGTTATGAACAAGGTGTTATGGTTTCAATGGTAGATGAAAATGGTAAATTAATTCCCCTGCAAAAAGGCCAGCGCGATATTGCTCCGTGTCCGGTATTAATTCGCAAGGGGTTGGATGTAAATAAAATCATGGCGATGATGTCCGATATTTTCACGACTTGGGATTACCGCCACGGTAATTATTATTGACCTTTCTTATAGGTTATATCTTTCTTTGGCGGGTGCTAGTTGTACCCGCATCGTTTTCTATCATTACGATTGTTTTCCTCTTTCCAAATCGTGCTTTAGCTTGCGTTGCAAAGAATTTGCAAACTGTTGCACACGCGAAGATAGCGTATTTTCTGATTTAAACAGTATCCATGCTTGATAAATATCCATCTCCCATTCAGAGAGGAGCCGCACTAACTTTCCTTCTGCCACCGCTTCATGAGTAACGTAGTCGGGTAGATAAGCAATACCAGCACCCGTCAGAGCAGAACTCATTAATGCCATACTGTTATTAATGCGGAATCTGCTGCGTACTTCAATATCCAACTTATTTCTCTCTTTACGGAACGGCAGGGAGATGGTATGTGCAGGGCCACGAAATAGAAGGTAATCATAGCGAGGGAGATCTTCAGGCTTTTCTATTGGCGAAAACTGGCTGATGTAGTCTGGTGTCGCGTAAAGCCCCCAGGTAATATCAATCAAAGGCATGACAAGTGGATATTGTGGGGTTTCGCGCCCGATGCTGATAACAATATCGTATTGATCTTCTTCCATATTAATCGTTCTGTCAGTCAGTTCCAGATCTACGCTGATGTGAATATTTCCAGCGATAAAACTATTCAGGGCGGGAACAATACATTGACTGCCAAAGGATACCGGAGCAATCAAGCGCAAACTTCCCATCGGTTCTTCATGGAAATTACGTATAAAATGTTCGGCATTTTGGGCTTCGGTAAGAATTCGGTGACAGTATTGGTAATAACTCATCCCGACTTCTGTCACTTGAATTTTGCGCGTCGTACGGTTGAGTAATTGGGTACCTAATCTTACTTCCAATTGTGCAATCTCGCGGCTGACAGAAGACTTGGAAAGTCTTAACGATCTTGCAGCTTCGGTAAAGCTCAGTGTCTCTACGACACGGGCAAAGACCACCATTGAGGTAAGATTCTCAATATTATTCATGCAATAACCTGATGATTTACTCGTGGGAACCACTCTATAACATATCACATCTCCTATAGTGAGATGCCAATATTCCTTTTTCATGTGCTTGCCCATACGAAAAGGTTATGCAGAAAAATCATGCCAGATTCAACGGGTGAGAATTTCCCATTTTGTGAACAACTGTCCCATACTGGGAACAGTGAACAGCAGGATGGTATTTCCCTACGTTAAGGAGTAGTAATCTTGTTAGGATGACAATCTATCGAGTCTGTTTCAATCTTTCGGAGGGCCATGTGAGATGAGCCAAACTATTACACAAAAAATTCTTGCACGAGCAAGTGGGCGTGAACAAGTCACTCCGGGTGAAGTGGTTTGGGCGAAGGTGGATATTCTGATGTCTCACGATCCCTGCACACCGGGTGTAGCCAGCGTATTTAAAAAGGAATTCGGGCAGGATGCAAAGATATGGAACCCCGAACGTTTTATTTTAATCCCGGATCATTTTGTCTATTCGGCTGACTCACAAGCTAATCAGAACATTCGGGTGATGCGTGAATTTGCCGCCGAACAGAATATAAAATATTTTTACGATGTAGGGACACCCAATTATAAAGGTGTATGCCATATAGGACTCGCAGAGGGAGGGCATACCCGCCCCGGCGAAGTATTATTGGGCACTGACTCACATACTGTTACTGCGGGTGCTTTTGGTGCATTCGCCATTGGGTTGGGGATCACCGATGCAGCCTATGCGTTAGGGACAGGAGAAATTCCTCTCAAGGTGCCGACTACCATTCGGGTAAATTTTACCGGAACTAAACCAGCCCATGTTTTGGCTAAGGACATGATTTTGTCCGTGTTATCAGAGTTAACTGTCGATGGTGCGACATATCAGGCCATCGAATTTGGTGGGAATGTCATTGATGAGTTATCAGTAGAAGAGCGCATGACGATTTGCAACATGGTTGTTGAGTGTGGGGCTAAGAACGGCATTATGGTTCCCAATCAGGCGACTCTGGATTATTTAGCAGAACGAAATAATCTCCCTTTCGAGATTGTTTACCCTGACGAGGATGCACAGTATAGCCGCGTGTTAAATATTGATGTTTCTACAATGCAACCGAAGATTGCCAAACCCCACTCTCCGGATAATGTCGTTTCTATTGAACAAGTTGCTAATGTTGCCATTTCTCAGGCATATATTGGTTCCTGTACGGGCGGTAAGCTGGAGGATTTTGTTGCGGCGGCCCGCATTATCAAAGGGCATAAAGTTATCATTCCGACTTACGCAGTACCTGCAACAAAAGAAGTTTTCCATAAAACGATTACGACCCAAATTGATGGTGTTTCTGTCTACCAAATTTTAAGTGATGCGGGCGTTAAACTTTCCTCTGAGTCAGGATGTGCAGCCTGTTGTGGCGGCCCACTGGATACTTTCGGGCGTGTCAATGATCCAATATCCGTGATATCTACAACCAATCGTAATTTTGTCGGCAGGATGGGGCATAAACGCGCCAATATTTATCTGGCTTCCCCTTACTCTGTTGCAGCCGCCGCTATTACTGGTCAAATAACAAATCCTGAGGAGTTTTTATGAGTGAGTTAAAGGAAAATATCATTCGGGGTGAGATTTATGTATTGGCCGATAATATTGATACTGACCAGATTCTTTCAGCCGAATACCTTCAGGTTAATCCTTCCACCCCTGAAGGGTATGCACAATTAGCTTCACTGGCGATGTGTGGATTGCCTGAAGGTTCACTGCCTTTCATTGACGAAGGCAAGAAAAAAGCCAAATACCCAATTATTGTGGCAGGGCAGAATTTTGGCTGCGGATCTTCGCGTGAACATGCAGTTGCAGCATTAGGTGCCTCAGGTGTAAAGGTGGTTCTTGCTCAATCTTATGCCCGTATATTCTTCCGGAATTGTGTATCAACCGGGCAGGTTTTGCCTGTTGCAGCACAAGAACGTTTGTGTGACAAATTAGTCACAGGGGACAGTATTGAGATTGATATTGAAAACCAGACGGTCATTCTGCTGAAAAGTGGTGAGAAATATCAAATTGATCCAATTGGTGAACTTGCCAATATTGTATCTGCCGGAGGGTTATTTTCTTACGCCCGTGCGACAGGAAGAATTAAATAATGTGGAATAAACTGCACCTGAAAATTAAAAGGTGCAGTTTCTTTTATTAATTTCTTTCTTTAAAGAAACAGTTCCAGTAAGGAATTCAGGAACAGTTTTCCGTGTTTAGTAATTTGCCAATGTGTTTCGCTTTCAGCAATATAGCCTTTAGCCAGCGCTTCATCAATTTGTGGACGAATGGCACTTTCCGGTAACCCGGTGAAATCACTAAAATCCTGACGTGGCATTGATTCCAGCAAGCGAAAACGGTTCATGAAAAATTCAAATGGACGATCTTCATTATCCACTTGATTTTGTTGATCCAAATAACGCCCCTGCATA
Organism: Xenorhabdus vietnamensis; assembly: GCF_002127535.1. Taxonomy (GTDB): domain Bacteria; phylum Pseudomonadota; class Gammaproteobacteria; order Enterobacterales; family Enterobacteriaceae; genus Xenorhabdus; species Xenorhabdus vietnamensis. Next base: position 308,442 of record NZ_MUBJ01000002.1, on the reverse strand, counting down.
TAACCGCGTGGATGCTTGGTTTTTACGGTACGAAGGATACGGCCGTCTTCAAACGAGATTTTTCCATGTGCGCCACAACCAATTCCCAAATAATCACCGAACCGCCAGTAATTGAGATTATGCTGACATTGATAACCCGGTTTGGCATATGCTGACGTTTCATATTGTTGATAACCTGCTTCTGTCAGCAATTGATGACCTTGGGAAAAAATATCCCACAATGCGTCATCATCCGGTAAAACCGGAGGGCGAGAGCCGAAACTGGTATTAGGTTCAATCGTCAGTTGATACCAAGACAAGTGTGGCGGAGATAGCTCAATGGCCTGACGCAAATCATTCAATGCTTCATTGAGTGTCTGGTTGGGCAAACCATGCATCAAATCCAGATTGAAGCTGCGTAGCCCAAGTCCGTCAGCTAATTTTGCTGCTCGTTTGGCCTCTTCTGGGCCGTGGATGCGCCCTAAACGGATAAGTTTATCTGAACCAAAACTTTGTACGCCAATGGAAATTCGATTGATGCCCGCTTGTTGATAGGCGCTAAAACGATCGGCTTCAACGGTTCCCGGATTGGCTTCCATTGTAATCTCTGCTTGCGGAGAGAGTGGCAGTGAATCTCTGACACCATCAAGCAATCGCTGCATACCTTCGGCACTTAACAGGCTTGGGGTTCCTCCACCAATAAAAATCGTTGATACCTCACGATCACCAACCATTGGCAGATCAGCATGCAAATCAGCCAATAGATGATCAACATATTCTTGGTGCGGCACGTCCCCTTTTAAGGCATGTGAATTGAAATCACAATAAGGGCACTTTTGCACGCACCACGGAATATGAATATAAAGACTCAGAGGTGGCAACTTAAGCATTGCGCATAGCTTCCAACAACATTGCTAATGCTTTCCCTCGGTGTGAAACGGCATTTTTCTGCTCACGAGTTAATTCGGCTGCTGTGCAGTTAAATTCTGGAGCATAAAAAATGGGATCATAACCAAAACCACCTTTTCCGGCAGGTTCACGGGTAATAAAGCCTGACCAGCGACCGTGAAATACCAAAGGAGTAGGATCTTCAGCATGGCGTAAGAAGACCAGTACACAGTTGAATTGGGCTTGACGCTGTTCATCAGGAATATCGCGCATGGCTTCTAATAATTTTTCCAGATTCTCCTGATCAGAAGCATCATTACCTGCATAGCGAGCGGAATAAATGCCGGGTGTACCGCCCAGTGCGTCAACAGATAATCCTGAATCGTCTGCAATTGCAGGTAAACCTGTAACTGCTGCGGCATGGCGAGCTTTGATGATTGCGTTTTCGATGAAAGTGAGGCCCGTTTCATCGGCTGAATCAACGCCTAAGTCGGTTTGAGCTACGATATCTAAGCCAAAGTCAGCTAATAAATCAGCCAGTTCACGAACTTTGCCAGCATTTCCCGTGGCGAGAACAACTTTTTGCATTGCCATTTATTTAATTAACCTATGTATCCAATTGATCTATTTTATCTAATTAACTTGCAAATATTGACATCAACCATTTCGTCACATCGGAACGCAGGGCATTCAATGCGTAGAGAATAAGAATGACAATCATGGCAGAGAAATCAAGGCCACCCATAGAAGGAATAATACGGCGGATAGGAGCCATTAATGGTTCGGTCAATTGCAGCAGGACATAGTCGACTGGATTGCGCCCTTGACTAACCCAGCTCAATAACGCACGGGCGATGACTAACCAGAATACAAGTTTTCCGGCAGCAGCCAGTAATTCAATCACCCCAAACAAGAATATAACACCAGAAGGTATTAGAAATTGTCCTACGGTAAGCCATATAGACAACAAGATCTTGAGAAGAATAAGCGGGTAGGTGAGAACTACAGACGCTGTATCAATGGGACCAATGGCAGGAATGACCCTGCGCAATGGGCGCACCACAGGTTGGGTAATTTTAACGATAAATTGTGCAAATGGATTATAGAAATCACAACGTGCCCACTGCATCCAGACGCGCAGCAATAAAACGGCAATATATAAATCTAGAACTGTAGAAAAGATGAAGTTTAAAGATTGCATGTAGCAGCCCTGATTGAATTAAACCAATTGAATTAAAATAATTTTTCCATTTCCTGAGCCCGGCGGATAGCGGCTTGCATGGCACTGGACACAATTTCAGGCAGCTTACCTTCATAAAAAATGCGCAGTGCTTCAGCCGTTGTACCGCCTTTAGATGTTACCTGCTCACGCAGAATAGCAAAAGGAAGATCTTTTTGCGTCTCAGCAAGTCTAGCTGAACCCGTGACTGCTTGCAGAACAAGTTCTCTGGCTGTTTCGCTGTCAAATCCCAGACGTTCCGCTTCTTGCTGCATTGATTCCATGAACAGGAAAAAATAAGCAGGGGCACTGCCTGCGACGGCGATAATATTGTTGATACCGCCTTCATCGTTTACCCAGCAAACTTTCCCGACACTGCTCATTAATGAAGCAGCAAATTCACGATCAGATTGCTCAATATGTTCTGGCGCAAACAATCCGCTAATCCCTTGCCCGACAAGAGAAGGAGTATTTGGCATAATGCGGATAATATTGAGGTTATCCTGCAAAAGCATATAAAACCGGGAAATTGGAATACCTGCTGCAATAGAAAGAACGAGTTTTTGACTGAAATTGACATGTGAGTGCAATGACTCACAAACTTCCGCCATCATCTGTGGTTTAACTGCTAGAACAATGACATCAGCTTCTTGAGCGTAATGAATATTATCACTTTGACTGTTAATGCCATATTCTTTTGCCAGCACATCACGGCGGGTTGTATTTGGAGAACAGACAGTGATGAGTTCAGCAGGGTAGCCTTTTCTGACTAATCCGGCAATGATGGCATGAGCCATATTTCCGGCGCCAATAAAGGTGATTTTACGATTTCCCATTAAATAATCTCGCATCATTAGTTAGTTTTAGAGGTTAGATCAGTTGGTTACGTTAAGAACTATACTGACGAGCACCGAATATTGCTGTTCCAATCCTAACCAGTGTAGAGCCACAAGTAATGGCGGCTTCCATATCATCCGTCATACCCATTGATAGTGTGTCAACTTGGGAATATTGCCTTTTCAGTTCGATAAATGCTTGTTCCATTTGGCGAAAAATGGTTATCTGGCGTTCAACATTGTTTTCTGGCGCAGGTATTGCCATCAATCCGCGTAAGATCAGGTTAGGTAATCCATTAATAGTTGCGGCTAGTTCCATTAAATCTTCCAATAAAATACCTGATTTGCTCTCTTCTCCACTGATATTAATTTGGATCAGAATATTGAGAGGCCGTATGTTTTCAGGCCGTTGTTCGCTTAACCGCTGGGCGATTTTCAATCTATCGACGGTATGACACCAATCAAAATTTTCTGCAACCAGACGACTTTTATTGGATTGTAATGGGCCAATAAAATGCCATACTAAATCGTCCCGATGATTAAAGAACTGAATCTTTTCAACCCCTTCCTGAACGTAATTCTCGCCAAATTCCCGCTGACCATTGGCTATAGCTTCTGCGATGGCATCCGCAGGTTTGGTTTTACTAACTGCAAGCAAGGTAATTTCTTCTGGAGAACGCCCGCATTTTTGAACTGCAAGAGTAATGCAGTTCCTGACATCCTGAAGATTTTGTTCGATATTGTTCATAATTGACTCAGGAGATAAAAAAATGAATATGGAAAAATTGGTGTCCCTTAGTGTAAAGCATAATGCTTCCGATCTGCATCTTTGTGTCGGGCAAGTTCCAGTTCTGCGCATCAATGGTATGTTATATCCACAGAAACAATTGGAAGAAATTCAATCCCATACCCTTATGGCATGGGGTGAGAAAACATTATCGGAGATGCAGAAACAGCAGTTACAGAAGCACGGTCATGTCGACTTTGTGGTAGTAATGCCAGATAAACAGCGACTCAGGGGAAATCTATTCTATCAACAATCTCATTTATCGTTGGTATTGCGATTGATTGCAGATAAGTGTCCGACATTGGAACAATTATATGTGCCTGACATTATCCAGCACCTTAGTTTACAGGAGGTGAGTGGGTTGATATTAGTGACCGGAGCGACAGGAAGCGGAAAATCCACTACGCTGTCAGCCATGATTAATGCTTTAAATAGTCAGGCTTGTAAACATATCATCACACTGGAAGACCCAATAGAATTTGTTCACCAAAGTCGGAATTGTTTGATACAGCAAAGACAGATTGGTAAGGATGCCACAGATTATCAAACGGCGCTGAAAGGGGCGCTGCGACAAGATCCTGATGTGATTCTATTGGGAGAATTACGAGATAAAGAGACGATTCGGCTAGCGCTGACTGCGGCCGAAACAGGGCACTTGGTTTTGTCGACGCTGCATACCCGTGGTGCCATTCAAGCGATAGATCGCTTAGTTGATGTTTTTTCCGCAGAAGAAAAAGGTTGGATTCGCAGCCAATTGGCCGGAAGTTTAAAGGCGGTTATTTCTCAGCAACTACTTCCGGCCAAAGACGGCGGTAGGGTAGCTATTCATGAAGTTCTGGTCATCAATCAAGCGGTTAGCCATTTGATACGAGAAGGTAAAAATCATCAAATAGCATCATTGATGCAGACTGGTGCTGCTTGCGGTATGCAAACTTATGAACAAAGCCGACAACAGCGCGAGTCTTTGGGATTGTTGGCAGTGTAAAAAAAGTAAAAAGTAGAGGGTAAAGGTCTCTGGCAATTGTTTTAAGATGAACAGCTTGTGGTAACAGCCATGCCTAATGATGAGTATGGCTATTACTGTACGGTTGTTAGCTATATTGCTGCTCAAACCAGCTTTCCAGAATAATAACAGCAGAAGCGGAATCAACCTTACCTTTATTCAGAGCTTTATAGCCACCGTGATCAAACAAGTGAGAGCGTGCTTCCACGGTGGTCAATCGTTCATCGTGTAGCTCCACTTGAACTCCGAAACGTCCATGTATGCGATTGGCGAATTTACGGGCCTGCGCAGTGACAGGTTGTTCTGTGCCATCCATATTAAGTGGTAGACCGACAATAACCAGATCGGGTTGCCACTCTTTGAGTAGTTTTTCAATGAGTTCCCAATTGGGAGAACCTTCATTTGCTTTAAAAGAAGACAATGCTCTGGCTGTACCCGTAATTTCTTGCCCGATGGCAGCCCCAATACTGTGGGTTCCAAAATCAAAAGCAATAATTGTGCGATTTTTCATCAGGCATGTCCTGCTTGTGATGCAAGATTGTGAATACTAACTCCCAGTAAAGAAGCGGCTTCACGCCAGCGGTCAACGATAGGGATATCGAAAATAATCGAAGGTTCAGCACCGACAGTGAGCCAACTGTTTTCCATAATTTCTTTTTCCAACTGACCTGTTTCCCAACTTGAATACCCGAGAGTCATTAAAATATTTTTCGGTTGGCGTGGTGTTCCCAATGCTTCCAGCACATCTTTGGACGTTGTGATCATAGTGTGATCAGAAATCAGGATGCTGGAGCTGAAACCTGATAGTGGCGTATGCAAAATAAAGCCGTGCTCTTCAGACAGTGGGCCACCGGCCATCACTGGTCGATCAAGATTTATGGTATCGTCTCTATCTTCCGGGGCGATATCTAACTTTTGCAAGATACTTTGGATAGAAACTTGAGCTATTGGCTTATTTATGATTAATCCCATTGCCCCATTTTGATCATGTTCGCAGATATAAACTACAGAACGATTGAAATAAGGATCAGAGAGCGAAGGCATGGCAATAAGAAAATGATGCTGTAGATTCATGTGGTTTCTGATAATTATTTTGGCAATGTAAGAATGATTTGGCCCACCAGTATGTGGGCTCTTATTATAAATGGCAAATGTTGCCAAGAAACGAATGTTGTTTAGCCTGTTATGCTATCTATTTTTCCAATCGTTTTTCGATAGCGTTCATCAACATTCCAGTAATGGAAATTTCTGGGAATGCTGTTTCTATTTCACGTACACAGGTTGGGCTGGTAACGTTGATCTCAGTTAAACGGTCACCAATGATATCCAACCCAACAAAGATTAATCCTTTTTCTTTTAGTACAGGCGCAACTGCGCGGGCAATTTTCCAATCACTTTCTGACAATGGGCGAGCTTCTCCGCGTCCACCGGCAGCAAGATTACCACGGGTTTCTCCCTGAGCCGGGATACGGGCAAGACAATAAGGCACAGGTTCTCCATCAACAACCAGTACGCGTTTATCTCCATCTTTAATGGCAGGCAGAAAATTCTGCGCCATACAATAACGGCTGCCGTGCTCAGTCAGAGTTTCAATGATAACTCCTACATTGGCGTCATCTTGCTTCAGACGGAAGATGGAAGCGCCTCCCATACCATCCAATGGTTTAAAAATGACATCGCCATGTTTTTGATGGAACTCGCGTAAGTTTTTAGCATTGCGGGTGACCAGCGTATCGGGTGTCCATTCAGGGAACCAAGCTGTAAACAATTTTTCGTTACAGTCGCGCAGGCTTTGGGGCTTATTAACGATTAGGCTACCTTTGGCTTCTGCTCTTTCCAGAATGTAGGTCGCATAAATGTACTCAGTATCAAAAGGTGGATCTTTGCGCATTAAAATAACTTGCAAAGTATCGAGGGCGATTTCTTGTTCACTGCCAAATTGATACCATTGCTGTGGATTTTCTTCTACTGTGAGTAAACGAGAACGGGCACGAGCCTCTCCTTGATGCAGGTAAAGATCATTCATTTCCATGTAATGAATTTCCCACCCGCGCTTTTGTGCTTCCAGCAGCATGGCAAAACTAGTGTCTTTTTTGATTTTGATGGATGAAATAGGATCCATCACTATACCGAGTTTGATCATTTTTTCTCCTTAACCCAGATCACCGAAACGCACTTGTAATGCAGTAATTGCGGTGAGTGCAGTAGTTTCTGTCCTCAGGATACGAGGCCCTAACAGGATATCAGTAAATTGATATTTTGCGGTCATTTCTATTTCTTCGGCAGACAATCCTCCTTCAGGTCCAATCAGCAGACGTACTTTTTCCACGGGAAGCGGGAGGGTATTGATACTGTGGCAGGCACGGGGATGCAGATTCAATTTTAGACTTCCATCATTTTCCGCGCACCATGCTTCAAGTGGCATAGCGGGTCGAATCTCAGGAATTCGGTTACGTCCGCATTGTTCACAGGCAGAAATGGCAATTTTTTTCCATTGTTGTAATTTTTTTTCTAATCTTTCTGCATCCAGCTTTACACCACAACGTTCAGACAATAATGGAGTAATTGTATTGACGCCTAGTTCAACAGATTTTTGGATAGTAAATTCCATTTTTTCGCCACGGGACATAACTTGCCCCAGATGCAGGTTCAGTGGTGATTCATGATCAGCTAATTTGCCATTAAGGATAGACACTTTGACCGTTTTTTTACTGGTTTCAGTGAGTTCTGCATCAAAAACCTGATTACTGCCATCAAAGAGTTGCAATGCTTGCCCGTTATTCATTCTAAGTACGCGACCAACGTGATTGGCTGCATCATCACTCAAATAAATTTCAGTTCCTGTTGAGAGCAGTTCAGGATGATAGATGCGTGGAATTCGCATATTTCTTCTTTCCTTCTTTTTTCCGGCATGGCGCAAACAGCCACATTACAAAGTTAATTCATGGCCATGATAAATGAGCGTTGTTTGCGTGATCAAGTTATCTCTTAGCTTAAAGAATACAAGACATCTCCTTGCGAGCTGGCTCGCATATTTATTCTGTAATTGCTTTTTTAGTTAAAATTTTATTGCCAATAGCCGGAATAAAAAATTATTATCCATCTTGTCCTGATTGATGTCAGGAAATAGGGAAAGAAGACAATAACAAGGATGTTATTTATAAAGGGATTTTAATTTTTTACAGATGATGAAAAGGATGTGATTCTATCTTAATTAACATACATTATATAATAATTATTTTTTTCTGTAGTGTTTTATTGTTATTGACTGTCATCGATATAAAAACATATTGCTTGCCAGATGTTATCACGCTTCCTCTATTATGGCTTGGGATTTTGTTTAACGTTGATGGTAATTTGGTTTCGATAAAAAGTTCCATATACGGCGCCATATCAGGGTATCTTTTTTTGTGGTTTTTATATTGGTTATGTCGATATGCTTTAAATAAAGAAGGAATAGGTCATGGTGATCTTAAATTAACCGCAGCAATCGGTGCATGGTTGGGTGTGGAAATAATACCAATATTGATGTTGATGGCTTCATTATCCGGACTATTTGGATTTATAATGATTGGAATAAAAAGAAAATCTTTCCCTGAATTTATTGCATTTGGTCCTTATTTATGTTTTTCCGCAATAGTATTGGTTGGTTGTAGTATTTTTGGATACAGTATTCTTGGCTATAGTATTTTAGACAATAGTGTTTTATAACATGATATTGGGCTTTTTTCTGAGTAAATTTTATATTTAATAGGTTATCTATGGCCAGATAGATAACTATGCAACAATTTGAGAGGTGAATGGAAACATCGTTATTGTTTATCGTTGATGGCTTGCATATTTTTTGTAAAAAGTTCATTCTCTTACTACCTTAGTAGAAGGGATGAATTCTATCATGACATTAAAGATAACAGCCTTATTGGAAAATCAAGTTTTTCCACCTTACAAAGGAGTTCTGGTAGCTAAATCTGGATTGAGTTTACTTATTGAGACCCCAAAAACGAAAATTATTTTTGACACAGGGCCGGATGAGAGTTTTATTTATAACTCTAAGAAATTAAATATAGACTTATCTTCAGTTTCAACAGTAGTGATATCACATGGGCACTTTGATCATTGTGGTGGTTTACCTTTTTTCTCTACTGATGCTAAATTGATTTGTCATCCTGAGGTTAAAAATGAAAGATATTATGGATGGATAATTACGAAGAGTATTGAATTGACATTCAAGAAATTATCCAGAAAAGTCAAGTACGAAATATTTGATACTTTTTTTTCTAAGGAAGAAGTTTATATTAATGATGAATTTTTATATTCAGGAGAGATAAAAAGAGACAAAAATAAGCAATATGGTGTCATAAGAAATAAAAATAAAGATGAAAATTTTTCACCAGATTTTGTCAAAGATGAAGGGGTTTTAATTTATAGAGCAACAAGAGGTCTCATTATTTTCATTGGATGTGGGCATCCAGGTGTAATCGATATCATCGAATATTCCAAAAGAATTACTGGAATAAAAAAAGTATACGCAATTATTGGTGGTCTGCATTTACGTTATGCTTCGCCATTTAAATTATGGACGATTAGGAACTACATCAAAAAAGAAAATATACAGCATGTTTATGCGTGCCATTGTAGTGGGGCATGGGGAAGATTATGGTTGTCAAACTCAAAAAAACTGTCTACCGGGCAATCTATTGAGCTTGATTGATAGTATTTAATGGTGAAATAAGTAAGTTGATATTAAGGGTGGATAACTATTTTAATGAGGTATAATTATAGATTTTTGAACTGTATTCTATCATTTATTATATTGATATTAACTATAAATAATGGGGAGTAAACAGTGGGAAATAAAAAGTGGCGGAGAGAACAGGGAGCGAACCTATATACACATTCTGCACATGCTAGATGTTGAAAGCATCTAGTTGGCTTAGGCCGCTTTTGCATATGCTAGATGTTAGAAGCATCTAGTTAGCTTAGGCTGCTTATCCTGTATACGCTAGACGTTGGAAGCATCTAGTTGGTTTAGGTCGCTATTCTGTATACGCTAGATGTTAAAAGCATCTAGTTGGCTTTAAGCTACTTGCCCTACATATTTTAGATGTTGGAAGCATCTAATTAACTTAGGCTGCTGGCTTTTCTCTCCGCCGACATCAAATTTAAGAAAAGAGGGATTTTTATTCAAGCTGATTTGTTAAGTTATGGACTATTGATCACAACCTCAGTTTATTCATTATTTCAAATATTAAAAATAAGCTAAATATCACATCAGTTAAGGAAACATTATGTTTATTTTATAGGTTTTTTACATCGAAAAATTTATTGTTTTACTGAATTTTGAATGAGGTTAAATGTAAATTATTAGAGTAGGTATTTATACAAATATTATCAGTATTTGATATGGGGTTTTATTTTTACTTCAGGGTATTAAGGTATTTAAAATTGAAAGGGTAAGTTTTATTAAGGAAAGAGTTGAAATTTGATAATTATGATATCAATATCTGGTTGTTGTATTTATTAAAAAGATACTTTCATGATAAAAACAAATCATTGTAAAATATATTATGGTGTTGTTACTATTTTTTAGAATAGTAAAATTAAGTATGATAAATTATATATAAATGATTGTTAATATTATTCTTTTTTAATCTTATTGATATCTGAAGGGATACTAATTATTTTTCTATATAATTGGTGTGGTTTATATGGGCGTTACTATCTGCAACGCCCGTGATATTTTTAACTTATTGAGGCCACTTCATTTCGCCTTTTAATACTTTGGCACTTAGCTCAAGGCTGGATTCGTCAGCAAGGTTTGGATAGTGTTTTTTCATGGCTGAAATCAAAGCATCGGAGTCTTTTGCTTTCGGTAATTCTTTTTCCAATGTAGTCAGATAATTTTGTGTAAAAGTCACGGAATCTAACGTCATTGATGCATTCCCCAAATAGTGGCCCGGAACAACTGTTTCAGGTTTCAGGCTTTTGATGCGATCCAATGTTTGTTCCCAGTGTTTACGTGATTCTTTGGTCTGGGTGTCTGCAATCCATACATGGATATTGTCAGAAACAGTGACACCACCGACAACTGCTTTCAGTTTAGGGATCCAGACAAAAGTGCGATCTGCGGCTGGGCCATTTAAACCTTCAACAATTAGTTTTTCACCATCAACAGTAAAGGAATTTCCTTTCAATGGCTCGGGCACGACGATCTTTTTTGGTGCCTGATCTGCAAGAATGCCACCCCAATAAGCCAGTTTACCGTCTTTGGTTTCATTGATTGCTTTGATAGTCTCTGGTGATGCGATGACTTTGGCGTCGGGGAAAGCTTCGGTGATCACATCAAGGCCAAAGTAAAAATCAGGATCGGATTGACTGATGTAGATCGTTGTCAGTTTTTTACCTGTTTGCTGGATCATTTTTACCAGTTCTTGTGCATCATTTTTCTTAAATTGAGAATCGATCAGAACAACTTCATGATCACCACTGATAATTTCAGAAGAAACGGGGAAGATACCTTTTTCACCAGGGTTATAAATATCTAATTTGAGATCAGCTGCTTGAGCCAGTGATGCCATTCCCAAAGAAAGGGTCGCCGCCAAAGCGATATTTAATGTTGTTTTGCGAGCCATAATCGAATTCCTATATCAACGTGCTTGTGTGCTGTAATGGTATGTATAATAAGTTGCATATTTCGATTTAAAAACCCCAAAATCAGCAATTATTTGTTGCATAAATCGAACTAATTAGGGCGAAGAAAATAGATAGGTTGGCCGAAATGGATAGGATCACAGCAGCACAAGTGTTTGTTACGATTGTTGAACAGGGCAGTCTAATCGCGGCAGCAGATCGGTTGGATATGTCGCGGGCGATGGTATCGAGATATTTGGCTGAGATGGAAAAGTGGGCGGGAGTTCGCTTATTGCATCGTACAACACGTAAAATTGGCCTAACTTCAGCGGGTGAAAATACTTATCAACGCAGCCTTAAGTTAATGGAACTGGCAGAAGGGATGCCTGTGCAGCAATCTTTGGAAGCGCAAACCTTAAAAGGATTGTTACGTGTGAGTTGTTCCCAATCGTTGGGTATTAGTGCGCTGGCGGTTGCTATTCCTGAGTTTATGCGGATGTATCCACAGATTGCTGTCAATTTGCAGATGAATAATAAAGTTGTCAATTTGGTAGAAGAACGCATTGATTTGGCGATCCGTATTACTAATAATCTGGAACCAAATCTGATCGCTCGTCCATTATCGACTTGCCATTCTATTGTTTGTGCTGCACCGTCTTATTTAGCGGGAAAATCTATTCCCCAAAACCCTGCGGATTTAACATCACATAACTGCCTGACCTATAACTTTTTTGGCAAAAGTTTATGGGTATTTGAAAAACAGAATGAATACTATTCAGTCCCGGTCAGCGGTACGTTAAGTGCCAATGAGTCGACCGTATTGATGGAAGCTGCTTTGCTGGGGGCGGGGGTTGCAATGCAGCCTTACTATTCTGTTTCTTCTTATTTGATGTCAGGACAATTAGTTGAGTTGTTACCTGATTATCAACCTCAGGCTATGGGAATCTATGGTATTTATGCTAGCCGCCAGAATATGCCATCTACTTTACGGGCACTTTTAGATTTTTTGGCGGGTTGGTTTGCTGAATCGACCTATTGGCAGCAATTAATGTCTAAGCCCTAATATTGAAACGCTGATGCCAATTTTTCGGGTAATAGCGCAGCCTGCTGTTTTAAATGAGTAATGAAAGCTTCAACTGGTTCTGAGGAGGGTCGGTGTATGGGCTTGATTAAACTTACTGTAAATGGAATATCGATGCTGAATGCCCGAATACAAATATCTGAATTAATATCCAAATAATCCAATGCAGTTAGCGGGTTTACGATAGAAACCCCGATTCCTTCGTTAATCATGGTGCAAATTGAGGCTGCGCTGTGAGTTTCAATCACCATTTTGCGATTAACCTGATGTTCAGTAAAGATTGTATCAATGAGCTGTCTGTAACTATCTGTGATCGATAGGCTGATAAATTTTTGATTGTGAAAATCTGCTGGTGTCAGTTGTGATTTTTGACTGAGAGGGTGATTGGTAGGTAAGACGCAAACTTCATTTAAGGTGATCAACGTTTCTCGTTCAGTACCTGCTGGGGTCTGTAAATGTTCGGTTAAGCCGATATCGTGGCGCTGTGCTGAAAGCCACTCTTCCAACAAAGGAGATTCTTGCGGAATAATAGTCAGTTTGGCTTCTGGATAGTATTCGATAAAACTACGGCAGGCTTTTGGTATTAAAGATTGGGAGAACATTGGCAAACAGGCAATGGACAATTGTGCCTGTTCAAATTGTCGGATACTGTCAGCTGCGTTGATTATTCTTTCCAGTCCATAATAAGAGCGTTGCACTTCCTCAAATAATCGCAATCCTTGCGCAGTGGGAAACAGACGTCCTTTGATTCGATCAAACAATTTAAATTTTAGTAATTGTTCAAGGCGTGCGAGTTCACGGCTAACCGTTGGTTGGGAAGTTTTCAGTAATAATGCTGCATCAGTCAGGTTTTTAGTGGTCATTACAGCATGAAAGATTTCAATGTGTCGCCATGAGCAGGGATGCATATATTGGTCTCTTTAATGACTAAGCTCTTCTTCAAACGAAGAAAAAATAGACATAACGATATCACAAGCGAATAGACTATAGCCAAATAGATATTTTTATTCCTGCTTTGTTATTGTCAATAATGAAGAATCTGCTGATTTTATGAGACGCTTCAATGACTATATCGACTTTTACTCATGGTTTGGGGGAACATTTTACCCCTGAAAATTTGCTTCGGTTATCTATTCAATATGGAACACCACTGTGGCTTTATGATGGTGACAGCATCATCAAACAAATCAAAAAATTAAAACAGTTTGATGTGATTCGGTTCGCCCAGAAAGCGTGTTCAAATACCCATATTTTACGCTTGATGAGAGAGCAGGGCGTGAAAGTTGATGCGGTGTCATTGGGTGAAATCGAGCGGGCACTTCATGCAGGTTTTAAATCCGGGTGCGATAAATCAGAAATTGTATTCACTGCGGATGTGATTGATGAGGCGACATTGTCGCGTGTTATTGAGCTGGATATTCCGGTCAATTCCGGTTCTATTGATATGCTGGAACAAATTGGTGAACGTCGGTCTGGGCATCCGATTTGGTTACGTATAAATCCCGGATTCGGGCATGGGCATAGCCAAAAAACTAATACTGGCGGCGAAAATAGTAAACATGGGATCTGGTTTCAGGAGCTCCCTCTGGCAATTGAAAAAATTCATCAATATGGTCTGACATTAGTGGGGCTGCATATGCACATTGGTTCAGGTGTAGATTACCAACATCTCTCCAATGTATGTAATGCCATGGTGGAACAGATTATTCTGTGCGGAGAGGATATTCAGGCCATTTCAGCAGGTGGTGGCTTATCAATTCCCTATAAAATCGGTGAAGAATCAGTAGATACTGAACATTATTACAGTTTGTGGCATGAGGCTCGCCAACGTATTGAACAGCATTTGGGGCATCATGTTGAGCTGGAAATTGAACCCGGCCGTTTTCTGGTTGCTGAGTCAGGTATCTTGATGGCGGAAGTACGGGCGGTCAAGTCTATGGGCAGTCGGCATTACGTGCTGGTAGATGCTGGTTTCAATGATTTAATGCGTCCGACGATGTACGGCAGTTATCACCATATTTCTGTGTTACCAATAAATGGTAATGAATGTATTGAAAATAGTAAAAAACTAGAAACTATAGTCGCAGGGCCGTTATGTGAATCCGGTGATGTTTTCACTCAGTTGGCAGGGGGAGATATTGTACCGCGTCTATTACCTCGCGTTCGAGTCGGGGACTACCTGATTTTTCACAATACTGGTGCTTATGGTGCATCCATGTCTTCGAATTATAATAGTCGCCCTTTGATCCCTGAAGTTTTGTTTATTGGGGAAGAAAGTCGTTTGATTCGGCGTCGCCAAACAATTGAAGAGTTGTTATCGCTGGAAGTCATTTAAAATAAAATACGGGGCATTTTATGTCCCGTATTTAGGTTTAATCAACTTTTCTGGTCAGCATCAGGCAGCTTTATTTTGATGCTGACTTTCAGGCTTTTTTGCAGAATTTGGTACGGCAAATGCATCCGGCTCAAATTCATCGACATTGATTGAACGTAGTCGACTGTTTTCCGCACGTTTCAGGATATCTGCTTCTTCCTGTGTGATTTTATGCTCTGCCAATGCTTGTTCAGCTAGTTTATCCAAACGAGTGAAGCTCAGGTTTTTGCCAGCTTCACGGCTCAAGCGAGCATGGATTGGCTCTGCTGCGATAATATCGTGTAATGCTTCTTCCAGTAACCCGTGAGGGTTGTGTTCACTAGGTGTCAGGTATTGTCCACGTCCAATCCGGCTACGGGTTGCGGAAGGGATTTGTAATAGCTGAGCCAGTTTATGATCCAATTTATCGGATGGTGCGGTATGTATACGCCCTAATGGGAAGACAATCACACGCATTAGACCTGCGACCAAACGGTTAGGGAAATTGCGCAGCAAATCATTCATGGCTTGTTCAGCCTGATTCAGGCTATCTTCTACTGCCCATTGTATCAACGGTAAATCTTCTTTCTGGCGTCCTTCATCTTCATAGCGTTTCAAAGTAGCAGAAGCCAGAAAGACTTGACTCAGGATATCTCCCAGACGAGCTGAAATGCGTTCACGGCGTTTCAGGCTTCCACCCAAGACTCCCATTGAAACATCAGAGAGCAGAGCAAGGTTGGAACTTAAGCGATTGAGCTGTTGATAGTAACGGCGAGTAGCGTCATTAACTGGTGAACGGCTGGTTCTGCCTTTAGTAATACCAAGCCATAGGCTGCGTAGGGTGTTGCTGGCAACATGGCCTAAGTGACCAAAGAGGGCTTTATCAAAGTCTTTCACATTGTTGCTTTCTGCTGCCGCTATTTCAGCCAGTACATAAGGGTGGCAGCGGATTGCGCCTTGACCAAAGATGATCATGCTACGAGTCAGGATATTTGCACCTTCAACAGTGATAGCAATTGGTGCACCCTGATAGCCGCGGGCAAGGAAGTTGGATGGGCCAAGACAGATGCCTTTACCACCAGCAATATCCATTGCATCAATGATGGAACGCTGCCCTCTATGCGTACAATGGTATTTCACGATAGCGGACAGAACCGCAGGTTTTTCACCCAGCATGATACCACTGGTAATCATCGTCGCGGCTGCATCCATCAGGTAAGAGTTACCTGCGATGCGTGCCAGTGGCTCTTCAATACCTTCCATCTTACCGATAGGCAGTTTGAACTGACGGCGGATATGGGAGTAAGCACCGATTGCCATCGCTGCGCTTTTTAGTCCCCCTGTTGCGTTGGATGGCAGGGTAATGCCGCGACCAACAGACAGACACTCAACTAGCATACGCCAGCCCTGACCTGCCATTTTCGGTCCACCAATGATGTAATCGATAGGAACAAAAATATCTTTACCACGGGTTGGGCCATTCTGGAATGGAATATTCAGAGGGAAATGGCGGTGACCAATTTCAACTCCAGGAGTATTGGTTGGGATCAAAGCACAGGTAATTCCCAGTGATTCAGTATCACCCAGCAGATGATCAGGGTCATACAGTTTAAATGCCAATCCCAGTACGGTAGCGATCGGAGCAAGAGTAATGTAACGCTTATTCCAATTCAAGCGCATACCAAGAACTTGCTCACCTTGCCATTCTCCCATACAGACAACACCTGTATCAGGAATAGCGCCGGCATCTGAACCTGCTTCCGGGCTGGTCAAGGCAAAACAAGGTATTTCTTCACCACGGGCAAGGCCGGGCAAGTAATGTTTTTTCTGTTCGTCAGTGCCATAGTGTTGCAGCAATTCACCTGGCCCCAAGGAGTTAGGTACGCCAACAGTAATTGCCAGAATACCTGATACGCCAGCCAGTTTTTGTAGTACCTGAGATTGGGCGTAAGCGGAAAATTCCAGACCACCGTATTCTTTCTTGATGATCATGGCAAAGAAACGATTTTCTTTCAGATAAGCCCAAAGTTCTGGGGGCAAGTCAGCCAATTCATGAGTGATTTGGAAATCATTTGCCATGCGGCAGGCTTCTTCAACCGGACCATCAATAAATGCTTGTTCTTCAGCAGTTAACTGCGGTTTTGGATAGTTATGCAGTTTTTGCCAGTCAGGGTTACCACGGAACAAGTCACCTTCCCACCATGTTGTTCCTGCATCAATGGCTTCTTTTTCTGTTGTGGACATGCTTGGCATAACCTTACGGAAGGCTTTTAAACCAGGTGCAGAGAATAAAGAGATGCGTATTGGTGTAAAGACAAGAGGGGATAGGACAATGGCTAATGGTAACAGCAACCAGTAGCTCCAAAGGCCTGTCATGCCCATTATTAGCGTATAGGCAACAAGCAGTAGGCTACTGAGAGCCAGGCTGACTTTGCGGTAACAAAGTCCGCCAATCAAGACTAAAAATAAAATAATACTGAGAGCGGTCATAGTAAAACTCCTGTAAATCTCAGGTTGAGTTGTCAGAGGTCTGACCTGTTGTGGTGTCCTTCTTTTTTAGATGAGGAAAATGTATTTATCAATATGTTTACATCCTAATTACAATCTAGCTCACAAAGTCATTTTATTTTTGCGGATGATAATTCCACTGAAATGTGATGATACCTTCTTTCAGGGGGGGGAATCCGTTACACTGATTGACGAGTATTATTAATTCCGAAGACCTTTCAGGAGTATAAGTTCCATGTACCAAGAACTGATCCGCAGTGAGTTATCCGAGGCCGCAGATACGTTGGCTAATTTCCTTAACGATGACGTAAATATTGAAGCCATTCAAAAAGCCGCTGTTCTGTTGGCTGATTCATTCAAGGCTGGAGGAAAAGTGCTTTCCTGTGGTAATGGTGGCTCGCATTGTGACGCCATGCATTTCGCAGAAGAATTGACAGGCCGCTACCGTGAAAATCGTCCGGGATATCCGGCCATTGCGATTTCTGATCCTAGCCACTTATCCTGCGTGAGCAATGACTTTGGTTATGATTATGTTTTTTCCCGCTATGTTGAAGCTGTTGGCCAGAAAGGTGATGTATTGCTCGGTATTTCGACTTCAGGAAATTCTGGCAACATTATTAAAGCGGTTGAAGCAGCCCGTGCCAAGGGGATGAAAATTATTACCTTGACTGGCAAGGATGGCGGAAAAATGGCAGACACGGCGGATGTTGAAATTCGAGTACCGCATTTTGGTTACGCAGACCGTATTCAGGAAATTCACATTAAAGTCATTCATATCCTGATTCAATTGATTGAAAAAGAAATGGTAAAAGTTTGATTGTTGTTCATTAGAAATAGGCGTTAGGAATAGGTGTTAGAGGTAGGCAATGTGTGAATTACTTGGCATGAGTGCCAATGTGCCAACAGATATTGTTTTCAGTCTGAGTGGCCTAATTCAACGGGGTGGGCAGACCGGTCCTCATAAGGACGGCTGGGGAGTAACCTTCTATGAGGGGTTGGGATACAGGACGTTTAAAGATCATCAATCCAGTTGTCATTCACCTGTGGCTCAATTTGTCCGGGGCTACCCGATCAAATCAGAAGTGATTGTGGCCCATATTCGTCAGGCAAACAGAGGTAATGTTTCTCTGGTAAATACCCACCCATTTACCCGTGAGTTGTGGGGAAAATATTGGACTTATGCCCATAATGGTCAATTTAAGGGACACAATAAGTTGAAAACGGGTAGTTACCGACCGGTTGGGGAGACAGACAGTGAATGGGCATTTTGCTGGATATTGCATCAATTATCGTTGAAATATCCCAAGCGTCCTTCCAATTGGCCGGCAGTGTTTAAGTTTATTGCTTCTCTGGCTGATCAGCTGAGAGAAAAGGGTGTTTTCAATATGCTGTTGTCGGATGGACAGTTTGTCATGGCTTACTGCTCGACTCAATTGCATTGGATTACTCGTCGTGCTCCTTTTGGTAGTGCTAAATTACTTGATCAGGATGTTGAAATTGATTTTCAGCAGCACACCCAACCGGGGGATGTAGTATCAGTAATTGCCACTCAGCCTTTAACAGGAAATGAAGTTTGGCACCGTATCGAATCAGGTAACTATGCGCTATTTCATTTTGGAGAAAAAATAGTCTGATTTACGGTTCCAAAAGGAGTGTCGGTTTTTGGGGTTTTACGTTAACAACATATTGCCCGCCTATTACGCTAACAGTGGCTGGAATGCTATTTTGGGCAAAATACTCATAGGCGGGCTGTAATTCTTTCCAAAACAGATAATTATCGTTATTTTGATGTCGCTTCATATTTTGTGGAGTCATCTTAAAAGGGTAAATATTGATTTCTATTTCATTCTGTCCATGATGAAGTGCACTTTCTGCATACTGATATATTTCATCCATATAACGGTTGGTCATGGCATAACAACCCATTGATTTACATTCACCATGAATCATTAAATTACTGCCTGAATATCCTTTGGATTTATCAAATTTATTGGGAAAGCTCAGATTAATGGCTCGATAACCTTTCTTTTTCATAACGTAATCGGGCGGTTAGATGAAATATGAGTATTAGAACTGTAATGTTTCGTAGAAATTATGAGTAAAAGATAGCAGTGATATTCTGCTCTTGCGAAGTTATTTTTCGATTGTAATTCACTTTGTTGTAGGGAAAAGTGATGAGAGCATTCGTCTTTCCCGAGTAGTTAAGATTTAGACGAGTAATTATTTTTATTTGCTTGAGCTATGTCACTTGATTAATCAGACAGTCAGTGGGCGAGATGTTAGAATTGCCGCTGGCAAAAATTAAGAGAAAATTGTAACGATTATCGGAGTGAATAACTTGAGGCATATATCGCTCAAGGTGTTTTTTTATTACTGAAGTAGCTGCATTACCCTAAGGGAATACCGTAGGGCTATCTGTAGTATATGATTTAACTGATAAACTTGTGCAAATCTTATGATAAAAATTAAAAAAGGACTCAACCTCCCGATAGCAGGAGAGCCTGCCCAAGTTATAGAAGACGGTCCAACCATTCGCCATGTCGCTTTACTGGGCGAAGAATATGTTGGAATGCGTCCTTCTATGCTGGTTAAGGAAGGTGAGCATGTTAAAAAAGGGCAAATTCTTTTTGAAGACAAGAAGAACCCAGGGGTTGTTTTCACTAGTCCTGCAAGCGGTAAAATTGTAACCATTGGGCGTGGTGAGCGCCGTGTTCTGCAATCTGTCGTTATTGAAGTGAGTGGTGATGAGAAAGTTACGTTTGATAGCTATGAACGTGCTGAACTTACTGACTTGAGTCGTGAACAGGTAGAGAAAAACCTGCTTGCTTCAGGTTTATGGGCAGCACTGCGTACACGTCCTTTCAGTCGTTCTCCTGTTCCCGGTTCCATACCAAAGGCAATCTTTGTCACGGCAATAGATACTCAGCCTCTGGCTGCTGATCCTTTAGTCGTTATTGCAACTCAGGAAGAGGCTTTTGTTGATGGCCTGAATGTTCTGTCAAAATTGACAGACGGAAAAATCCATATCTGCCACGGCGCTGGAAATATTCCAACAACAGGAAATAATGATCAAATCACATATAACCGGTTTATAGGCCCACATCCAGCTGGTTTGGTTGGTACTCACATTCATTTCATTGAACCTGTCAGTGCCAAAAAAATGGTATGGCATCTGGGTTATCAGGATGTTATTGCCATTGGTAAACTATTTACTACGGGCGAGCTTTACACTGATCGTGTGGTATCTCTGGCAGGGCCGCAAGTTAAATCCCCACGCTTGGTGCGCACTCAGCTGGGCGCTGATTTGCTGGAGTTGACGCAAAATCAGTTGAAAGAGGGTGACAACCGTATTATTTCTGGCTCCGTATTGTATGGTACAAAATCAGATGATGCGCGCCATTACCTTGGCCGCTTCCATACGTTAGTTTCCGTTCTTGCAGAAGGTCGGGAAAAAGAGCTGTTCGGTTGGATCGCCCCGGGCATTAATAAGTTTTCCATTACCCGTACCACAATTGGGCATTTCCTGAAAAAGAAACGTTTTGCTTTCTCAACCACGACAAATGGTGGGGAACGTTCCATGGTGCCAATTGGTAACTATGAGCGAGTAATGCCACTGGATATCATGGCAACGCACCTATTGCGTGACTTGCTTGCTGGCGATACTGACAGTGCTCAGGCGCTGGGTTGTCTGGAGCTGGATGAAGAAGATTTGGCATTGTGTACCTATGTTTGCCCCGGCAAATATGAGTATGGTCCAGTACTGCGTGACGTGCTGACTAAGATTGAGCTGGAAGGGTAACTCATGGGCCTGAAAAATTTATTTGAAAAAGTAGAGCATCACTTTGAGGCCGGCGGCAAACTGGAAAAATATTATCCTCTCTATGAGGCAGTAAGCACCGTTTTCTACACGCCGGGTACAGTGACAAAAGGGCGTGCTCATGTTCGTGATGCCATTGATCTCAAACGCATGATGATCTTGGTGTGGTTATCTGTTTTCCCTGCGATGTTTTGGGGAATGTATAACGTCGGGAATCAGGCAATACCAGCCCTGACTCATTTATATAATGGAGATGCCTTACAGCAGGTTCTGTCTTCTGATTGGCATTATGTACTTGCTCAGTATCTGGGGGCGTCATTGACACCAGATGCAGGGTGGGGCAGTAAAATGCTGTTGGGAGCGACCTACTTCCTGCCAATTTATGCGGTTGTTTTTGTCGTTGGTGGTTTCTGGGAAGTTTTGTTTGCCATTATCCGTAAACACGAAATCAACGAAGGATTTTTTGTCAGCTCTATTCTGTTTGCACTGATTGTTCCACCAACATTGCCATTGTGGCAGGCTGCTTTGGGGATTACTTTCGGCGTAGTGATTGCGAAAGAAATCTTTGGTGGTACTGGTCGTAACTTCCTTAACCCCGCTCTGGCTGGTCGTGCTTTCCTGTTCTTTGCTTATCCGGCACAGATTTCAGGTGATTTAGTCTGGACTGCGGCTGACGGTTTTTCTGGTGCAACGCCTTTGTCTCAGTGGGCAACTGCGGGTGAGCACGGTTTGATGAATACCATTACCGGGCAGCCAGTTACGTGGATGGATGCTTTCATCGGTAACATTCCCGGCTCAATTGGTGAAGTCTCCACTCTGATGATTTTCATCGGTGGTGCCATCATTCTGTTTGCTCGTATCGCTTCATGGCGCATCGTTGCTGGTGTGATGATCGGTATGATTGCAATGTCTTACCTGTTTAATGCGATTGGCTCCAACACTAATCCAATGTTCGCTATGGAGTGGTATTGGCACATGGTTCTGGGAGGCTTCGCTTTCGGCATGATCTTTATGGCTACTGACCCTGTATCCGCAGCGTTTACGGATAAAGGGAAATGGGCATACGGTATTCTGATTGGTGTTATGTGTATTTTGATCAGGGTCGTAAACCCAGCGTATCCAGAAGGAATGATGTTGGCGATTTTGTTCGCTAACCTGTTCGCGCCACTGTTCGATTATCTGGTGGTACAGGCCAATATTAAGCGGAGAAAAGCCCGTGGCTAATGATAAACCGAAAAATAATGACAGCATCGGCAGAACATTCCTCGTTGTTTTTGTACTGTGCCTTGTATGTTCAATTGTGGTGGCTGGGTCGGCCGTAGGCTTGAAAGCGCAGCAGCAGGAACAGAAACTGCTGGATAAACAGCGCAATATTCTGGATGTGGCTGGTTTGCTAAAACCGGGTATGACAACTGCGGAAATCAACCAAATTTATAGCAGCCGCATTAAGCCTGAATTGCTTGATTTGAAAACGGCAACACTGGAAAAAAGCAGCGGTAATTTCGACCTGAATAATGCTCTGCGCAGTGACGAAACCAGTATCGCTTTATTACCAGATCAGGATCTGGCGAAAATTCGCCGCCGTGCCAATATGGCAGAAATTTATCTGGTTAAGGATGAGCAAGGCAAAACGATTGAACTGGTTCTGCCGGTATACGGTTCTGGTCTGTGGTCAATGATGTATGCCTTTATTGCCATTGATGTAGATGGTGTGACATCCCACGGCATTACTTACTATTCTCATGGTGAAACCCCGGGTTTGGGGGGTGAGGTTGATAACCCACAATGGCGCAAGCAGTGGGTAGGTAAAAAACTTTATAACCCACAAGGTGTTCCAGCACTTAAGATCGTCCGTGGTGGAGCCGGTGATAACCCTTACGGTGTAGATGGCCTGTCTGGAGCGACTCTGACTTCTAACGGTGTTCAGCATATGTTTGATTTCTGGCTGGGTGATAACGGTTTTGGCCCGTACCTGAAAAAAGTACGCGAGGGAGCCTTGAAAGATGGCTGATAGTAAAGAGATAAAACGCGTCCTGCTTGGGCCGTTGTTTGATAATAACCCAATTGCATTGCAGGTTTTGGGAGTGTGTTCAGCATTGGCGGTTACCACCAAACTTGAAACTGCGTTGGTTATGACCATTGCTGTGACATTAGTGACGGCATTTTCTAACTTTTTCATTTCATTGATCCGTAACTATATTCCTGGCAGTGTGCGAATCATTGTACAAATGGCGATTATTGCATCGCTGGTTATCGTGGTAGACCAAATTTTGCAGGCTTATGCTTACGAAATCTCCAAACAGCTATCGGTGTTTGTTGGTTTGATCATCACGAACTGTATTGTAATGGGGCGTGCTGAAGCTTATGCCATGAAAGCACCACCAGTTGAAAGTTTCATGGATGGTATCGGTAATGGTTTGGGCTATGGCGTCATTCTGTTGCTGGTTGGTTTCTTGCGTGAACTGTTTGGTTCAGGAAAATTGTTCGGTATGACGGTGCTGGAGTCTGTCAAAAATGGCGGTTGGTATCAACCAAATGGTTTGTTTCTGCTGGCACCGAGTGCGTTCTTCATTATTGGTATGCTGATTTGGGGTCTGCGGACTCTGAAACCTGCGCAGGTTGAGAAGGAGTAACAAACAAAATGGAACACTATATTAGTTTGTTTGTCCGCGCAGTCTTTATCGAGAATATGGCGTTATCTTTCTTTCTCGGTATGTGTACGTTTTTGGCGGTGTCGAAGAATGTTAAGACAGCTTTTGGCCTAGGTGTAGCTGTAACTGTTGTATTGGGTATTTCCGTTCCTGCCAATAACCTTGTCTACAATCTGGTACTCCGTGATGGAGCCTTGATGGATGGGGTGGATTTGAGCTTCCTGAACTTCATTACCTTTATCGGGGTAATTGCTGCACTGGTACAGATTCTGGAAATGATCCTAGACCGTTATGTTCCGGCACTGTACAACGCGTTGGGTATTTTCCTGCCGTTGATCACGGTGAACTGTGCGATTTTTGGTGGCGTTTCATTCATGGCACAGCGTGACTATAACTTCGGAGAGTCCATCGTATACGGTTTCGGTTCAGGTATGGGATGGATGCTGGCGATTGTTCTGATGGCTGCGATCCGTGAAAAAATGAAATATGCGGATGTTCCGGCAGGTCTGAAAGGATTGGGAATCACCTTTGTCACCACCGGTTTGATGGCATTGGGCTTTATGTCCTTCTCCGGTGTGCAGCTCTAAAGGCGAGAAGAATTCATGGATATAATCATTCTAGGCGTAGTAATGTTTACCCTGATTGTGTTGGTGCTGACGGCAATGATTTTGTTCGCAAAATCCAAGTTAGTGAACACAGGGGATATTAAAGTTGAAGTCAATGGCGATGAAGATAAAAGTTTTTCTGCTCCCGCTGGTGACAAATTGTTGAATATGCTTTCCAATCAGGGGATTTTTGTTTCCTCTGCTTGTGGTGGCGGTGGCTCTTGTGGTCAGTGCCGTGTGAAAATCAAGGAAGGTGGTGGTGATATCCTGCCAACGGAACTTTCCCACATCAATAAGCGTGAGGCTAAAGAAGGCTGTCGTCTGGCATGTCAGGTTAATGTTAAACAAGATCTGAAAATCGAATTGCCAGAGGAGATCTTCGGTGTCAAGAAGTGGGAATGTGAAGTTATCTCCAACGATAATAAAGCAACTTTCATTAAAGAATTGAAACTGAAAATTCCTGATGGGGAAGTCGTTCCATTCCGTGCGGGTGGTTACATTCAGATTGAATGTCCTCCACATGTTGCCCGTTATGCGGATTATGATGTGCCACAGGAATATCGTGAAGATTGGGATAAATTCAATCTGTTCCGTTATGTCTCTGAAGTCAAAGAGCCGACAGTTCGCGCATATTCAATGGCGAATTATCCGGAAGAGCATGGCATTATCATGCTGAACGTACGTATTGCAACGCCTCCGCCAAGAAACCCAGATGTTGTTCCGGGTATCATGTCTTCATACATTTGGTCACTGAAGGCGGGTGATAAGGTAACGATTTCCGGCCCATTTGGTGAGTTCTTTGCGAAAGATACTGATGCAGAGATGATCTTCATCGGTGGTGGTGCGGGCATGGCTCCAATGCGTTCTCATATATTTGACCAGCTTAATCGTTTGAGTTCCAAGCGTAAGATCTCTTTCTGGTATGGTGCACGTTCTAAGCGTGAAATGTTCTATACCGAAGATTTCGATCAGCTGGCGGCAGAAAATGAGAACTTTACATGGCATGTGGCACTGTCAGATGCTCTGCCGGAAGATAATTGGGATGGTTATACAGGCTTTATTCATAATGTCCTGTATGAAAACTACCTGAAAGATCATCCGGCACCAGAAGACTGTGAATTCTATATGTGTGGGCCTCCAGTCATGAACGCCGCAGTTATTAAGATGCTGAAAGACCTCGGCGTAGAAGATGAAAACATCATGCTGGATGACTTCGGCGGCTGATGTTTGTAACATTCTGATTTAATGATAAGCGCCCACTTTTGTGGGCGCTGACGATTCAGAAAGAGCTCAAATAAGCCAGAAAGAGTAAGTTATGCTGAGTAAAAAAATTATCCACTGGAGTGTATTGTTATTTTCGGTTGTACTGCTGGCAGCCTGTGGTGGCCCAGAGCAGCAAAACCTGAATGGGCAAACAATGGGAACGTATTACTCCGTTA
The DNA here is from genome assembly GCF_002127535.1 of Xenorhabdus vietnamensis. GTDB lineage: Bacteria > Pseudomonadota > Gammaproteobacteria > Enterobacterales > Enterobacteriaceae > Xenorhabdus > Xenorhabdus vietnamensis. The sequence continues at coordinate 282,646 of NZ_MUBJ01000002.1, read as the reverse complement.
AATATGTTGCTGACTCATCTTCACCTGCCCCAGAAAACCTGCAAAAAGAGATTGATCGGTTGCTGGAGGAGGTGAATGATCAAATGTCCACTTATCGGCCAAATTCTGAATTGAGTCGTTTTAATCAAAGCCGTGAAGTGAATAAACCATTTCCGGTATCTGCCGCGACAGCGAAAGTTGTCACAGAAGCCATGCGAATCAATAAGCTGACAGAAGGAGCACTGGATGTCACTGTTGGCCCATTGGTGAATTTGTGGGGCTTTGGGCCGGAAGGGCGAATGACTAAAGCACCGACGGATGAAGAGTTAGCGACTCGCAGAGGGTGGACAGGCATTAATCACTTGTCTGTTGAAGGTAATAATCTGATTAAATCTATTCCTGAACTGTATGTCGATCTCTCTTCCATTGCTAAAGGTTATGGTGTTGATGCTGTAGCTGAGTATCTGGAATCTCAGAACATTAAAAACTACATGGTTGATATTGGTGGTGAAGTGCGCACATTGGGCAACAATGGCAAAGGCAATCCATGGCGGATAGCAATAGAAAAACCATCGGATAGTGGTATGGCACAGAACGCCCAGGAGATCATTGAACCAGGCAATATGTCTATAGCGACATCGGGTGATTACCGAAATTATTTTGAACAGAATGGAGTGCGTTACTCTCACACCATTAACCCTAAAACCAGCAGGCCGATAACACATAATTTGGTTTCAATTACTGTGATAGCGCCGACCTGTATGAGTGCAGATGGATTTTCTACAGGCTTGGATGTATTGGGGCCAGAGAAAGGAATGGAAGTAGCGGAAAAGCTGAATATTCCGGTCTTTATGATTGTCAAAACCAAAGAGGGTTTTGAAGAGCGCTATAGCACGGCTTTTAAGGCATACTTGCAGAAGAAATAAAAGAAGGAGAAAGGTTATGGAAGTCTTTATTGCTGCTTTTATCTTTTTCCTATTGGCATTTGCGGGAATGGCATTGGGCTATATTTTTAAGCGCAAGAGCATTCAAGGAAGCTGTGGTGGCTTGGGAAGTATCGGCGTAGAAAAAGTTTGCGATTGTCCTGAACCCTGTGATGCGCGTAAAAAACGCATGGCAAGGGAAGCTACCCGTCAAGCACAGTTGGAAAAGAATCGTATTCTGTGATGCTGTTTTACAATCCAGCTAATTTTCGATTAGAAAAAAGTAACCCGCTGCCAGATAAACAGCGGGTTTTTGTTGTCTATTCAGAAAAGTTTATTCAAGGCATTTTGCTCAAGACATATCGAAAAGATGGCATTTTCTGTGGGCTTGGTGTAGGTAATTTTTCACTGAGCTTATTGAAATACCTAAATCTTTTGCAACCTCTTTGTAACGTAGGCCTTGTAGTTGAGTGAGTAGAAATGCCTGTCGAACTTTTGTCGGAAGTTCATCCAGCGTTTTATCTATCTTTTCTAACTGTTCTAACAGCACGAGTTGATTTTCAGAAGGACGTGATGAGATTTTGGGCAGTTCACTAATGTATTCCAGATAATTATCTTCTAGTTTTTTTCTGCGCCAGTAATTGGCAAGGGTTCTACGGGCTATCGTCATTAAAAAGGCTCTTGGCTGGCGAATATTCTCAAGATCCGAAGATTGCATCAATTTAATGAAAATCTCATGAGCGAGATCTTCGGCATGATTTGGACAAGCACTGTTTTGTTTGATCCAGTTACATAACCAGTGATGGTAATCGGAATAAAGTTTCTGGGCGATTTGACTGTGCCCAAATGTGCTTTTTTGCACCACCATGATGATATTGCCTGATGGGATAGGATAAATATGATAATGATTATTATTTGTATTTATTCGGAAGAAGTCAACGCAGCATTCTAGATCTAACCCCCTTAAAAATTAAGAGGGTTAGCGATCGAGTGGTTAAATGTCAGTTAGAACTGTTGTGAAATACTGAACTTGTAATTACGGCCAATTCCGGAAACTGCTTCTCCCAAGTACGGATAGTAATCACGATTGAACAGGTTATCGATGGTGATCCGTGCTTCAAATCCTTTCATATAAGGAGGGCGCCAGCTTGCAAACAAGCCGTGTAAGGCATAACCGCTACTTTTAGGGAATGACCAAGAAATAGCCATTGGATCATCATCCTTTGGTGAACGGTCTTGTTTACGGACAAAATCGCCTTTCCAACCCATTGCCATCTGCCATTGTGGAATCTTGAATCCCAACATGGCATGTGCAGATGTTGGTGGTATTTCTGCAATCCAGGTTTTACGACCTAGCCATGGATCGCGCATGGAAGCATCACGCTGGCCGCGCATAGTAGAGAACGAGAATTTTCCGAATAGCGTTCTACTATCATAGAACGTCTCAATTTCCAGCCCTTCAATGGTATAACCTGATAGATTGCGATAATTTGCCAGAGGCTTTTCACATGAGTTGCTCGAACCACTTTCAATCTGATCTTTACAATAAATTCCACGTCTTTTAAAAATTTCATCTGTACCGCGGTTACGGAATAGGGTGGTGCGGATTTGCAGGCTATCATCTTCAAACATCAGATTATCAAAATTGAGAATGGTTCCAAGACGAATTCCTGCCATCCTTTCAACATCAAGATTACGACTGGAACCAGGAAGACCACCTGTTGACTGTACTTCATATTGCTCATCTATTACTGGAGCACGCCATGTACGGCTGATATCTGCAAATAGTGACAGATGTTTGTTGGCTTGCCACATCATACCTAGATGGGGTGTCCAGCCAGTATAAGTTACCTTGCTATAGTCATGATTTATTTCAGGTGATTTGTTGTTATATATCGGGGCATTATTTTCTTTACCTACATTTTTGATATGGTCATAACGGACGCCAGGTGTGATGGTAACACTACCTAATTTTAGTGAATCCTGAATATAGAAACTGTAAGTTTGTTGGTCTCCAGCTGGCATATAACCAGGTTGATAATAGCCGTAATTAAATGCTGGATCGTCCTTTTTATTCTTATCGAGTATCAAAATATGGCGTTGGTTTTTATGCCAACGAGCACCCATCAATAATTCGTGTTCTACTGTGCCAATTAAAAATACACTTTTATTATTTATATCAGCTAGTTGATCAACATATTTAATCCAACTTCTTTGCCCCATAATTCCTGCAAGTGCGAGGTTAACACCTTCTATTTCAGGGCGACGATCATTTTGTTCAGTATTCGAATAGGCATAAGTCATCGTCAGATTTAGCCATGGATTATCTTCTGGAGCGATATTCCATTTGGCAGAATAGTTTTGATCGACTTGATCACGAAAAACCAGTTTTGTCTTCCATGCCTTGTCCAGACCATATTTTTTTATTTCACTGGTGGAGGGAACATTCATTTTATCCCGTTTAGCCGCCCACGGTTGCCAACCATCTGATTCAGAGCGCATGGCAGATAAACTGATAGTATGTGCGTCACTGGGATAAAAGTTGGTTTTCAATAAATAGGCGGTTTGGTTGTTTTGAGAGTACTCAAAACGGGTGCCATCAGGGCGTTTGATATTGTGTCCATCACGTTTACTGACATAGAGTAAGCCATCAACAAAACCGTTGGGATCTCTGCCATATATTGCGCCACTGTTGATCCATTGTCTGTCATTGGTGTGGTAGCTTTGTTTGACAAAACCGCCCCAATCCTCATCTGGCCGCAACAAATCGCCAGCATCTTTTGTTACAATTTTGACAGAACCACCAAATCCACCGTTGCCGTTCAGCAAATTGTGTGGCCCTTTATCAACGTCTACACGTTTGATTAATTCAGGTTCAATAAAGACGGAACCCTGACGATATTTCTCGAATCCTTTTGGCGCATCGTCCAGCGTGATTTTGATATCTTCTTGGTCTCCCATTCCCCAAATATTCAGGGTTTGCCCGCCGGGACGCGGAGAGCCTGACATCGAAACACCGGGAAGTTGGTCGAGTAATTGAGCAATGTTATCTGCCTGAGTCCGGTCAATATCCGCTTTTTTGAGCACTGAACTTCCCGCACTGGTGCTATTGTGTAAACTTTCAACGACTGAAAGTGTAGGTAATTTCATCACCTCATTTTTCTTTTCAGCTTTTTGCTCTGTTGAATTTTCGATAGCATAAACAGGGCTGGCAAAAGCTGCCCCTAATACAAATGTCCCTGAAAGTGCGCCGCTTAAGATTTTTTGAATCATGGTCGCGATTGGGCGTTTTTCTAATTTTTGACTATTATTTTTCATAAATTCCCTGAAATATGATCAAGTAAATATTCTTTAATGTAATAAGTCACTTGAGAAATCAAAACGGACAAATAAAAATGAGAATTATTTTTATTTTTTGATGGAGCCACTATTTATTGCAGATGTTTTAAGAGTAACTTATTGAAATAATTTCTAATTTTTTTAAATCTTATCAATTGCTAACTATGTTGACGTTGAGATTCTCATTTCCATAAGTGCAAGCTCTTTAAGTTCAATTTCTATAAGTACAAGGGGTTAGTCAATGAAGAAAAAGATTCTTGGTTCTCTGATCTTGGCAGGTATCGTGGCACTGATTGCTGGCTGTGATGATGCATCTAAAAAAGCAGAAAATACGGCACAGAAAGTTGAAGAAAACGCAGTGCAAATGAAAACTGACGCTGAAAAAACAGTCACGGGTATCACTAATAGTACAAAAGAAAAATCACAGGAGATAAAGGAAAACGTTTTGCGTGAAGGTCGTAGTGCGATTGATAAATCTAAGGAAGTGCAAAATCACATCACTCATTCTGCCAATGAGGTCGCTGAGAAAATGAAATCCAAGGTGGCTGATGTGCAGAATCAGGCGACCAAAACAGCGAGTGATGTGATGGATACGATGAAAGCAAAAGCAGATGATATACAGCATCAGGCTAGTGACAAGATCGATCAGATTTCAGATTCCATGAAGTCAAAGACGGGGGAAATAAAATCTGAAGCTGATAAAAAGGCGGATGATTTAATCAATAGTTTTAAAGGTGACAAGGATAAAAAAGAGGAAAAATAATTTATCATTTTAATTCAAGGTGTTGCTGATTTTAAATGGATTATGTCAGAAGGGTGATCTAAAAATGATCACCCTTAATTATTTATACAACTTAAGCTAAATTTTATTTTTCACTGGCGGACAGGTGCATTGTTGGCGACAAAATATTTTGCTTGACTTTGTGGCAGAGGTGAAATTTCTCTGATTTTATCGGCAATTTTCTCGGCCATCATGATCGTTGTGGCATTCAAATTACCGGTAATGATTGTTGGCATAATAGAGGCATCAATAACACGTAAATTCTCAATGCCATGTACACGCCCTTGGCCGTCGACGACTGCCATTTCATCCGTCCCCATTTTACAACTGCATGATGGGTGAAATGCTGTTTCGGCATGTTGACGAATAAAGGCATCCAATTGTTCATCGGTCTGGATTTCAATACCTGGGCTGATTTCACGTCCACAATATGGAGCCAGCGCTGGCTGCGCCATAATTTTCCGCGTAATGCGAATAGCTGTGCGGAATTCCTGCCAATCTTGTTCCGTTGACATATAGTTGAATAAAATACTTGGATGTTGACGTGGGTCTCGTGACTTAATTTTCACTCGACCACGGCTTGGGGAGCGCATGGAGCCAACGTGCGCCTGAAAACCATGTTGATTGACGGCATTGCTGCCGTTGTAATTAATAGCAACAGGCAGAAAGTGAAATTGAATATTTGGCCAGGTAAATTTTTCATGGGTACGAATAAAACCACCTGCTTCAAATTGATTGCTGGCACCAATGCCTGTTCCTTTGAATAACCATTCAGCGCCAATTTGGGGCTGGTTATACCATTTTAACGCTGGATAGAGGGAAATGGGTTTGAGACATTCATACTGCAAGTACATTTCAAGGTGATCTTGTAAGTTTTGCCCAACGCCGGGTAAGACATGTACCGCAGGAATAGCAAATTCATTCAATACTTCTTCTGGGCCAATGCCTGAACGTTGCAAAATCTGTGGCGATGCGATCGCTCCAGCACAGAGCAAAACTTCCTTACGCGTTTTTGCTTGTATTAAAGCTGAGCTATTGCCTTTATGAAAATTGACGCCGACGGCTGTTTTTCCTGCAAATTCGAGGGTATCAGTCAAAGCATGGGTAATGATAGTAAGATTGGCACGTGATCGCGCTTGATCCAGATAGCCACGGGCTGTACTGGCGCGGCGTCCTTTAGGGGTAACAGTGCGATCCATTGGCCCAAAGCCTTCTTGCTGATAGCCATTCAGATCATCAGTACGCGGATAACCCGCCTGGACGCCTGCTTCTACCATCGCGTGAAAAAGTTCATTATTACCCGCTTTGGGAGTTGTGACACTGACTGGCCCATCACTGCCATGATAGTCATTGTCGCCAATATCCCGTGATTCAGCTTTGCGAAAATAGGGAAGGCAATCAAGATAAGTCCAGTCTTCCAACCCCGGTTGTGCTGCCCAATGATCAAAATCCATTGCATTGCCACGGATATAGCACATGCCATTGATCAGCGAGGATCCACCAAGCCCCTTGCCGCGTCCGCATTCCATGCGTCGATTATTCATATGGGGTTCAGGATCGGTTTCATACGCCCAGTTATAACGGGTTCCCTGCAAAGGATATGCCAGCGCCGCTGGCATTTGAGTACGGAAGTCGAATCGGTAATCTGGCCCGCCTGCTTCCAATAGCAGAACAGTTACATTCGGATCTTCCGTCAAACGGGTTGCAAGCACGTTACCCGCTGAACCAGCACCGATAATAATGTAATCAAAAACCATTGTTATCTCCTCTGTTTCAGACATGGATTAAAATAGGGATTCAAAATTGCCCAGTTCCACCTGTATTGATTTGGTTTGAGTGTAATGTTGCAGTGTGATCAGTCCATTTTCCCGGCCAATACCAGAATGTTTATAACCACCGACAGGCATGGCGGCTGGAGATTCACCCCAAGTATTGATCCAGCAGATTCCGGCTTCTAGTTGGTGGATCACACGATGTGCGCGGGAAAGATCTTTTGTCACTAATCCTGCCCCCAGTCCATAATGTGTATTATTGGCACGGGCAATAACTTCATCTTCAGTGTCATAAGTCAGGATAGACATCACTGGCCCAAAGATTTCTTCCTGTGTAATCAGCATATCATCGGTACAGTCACTGAATACTGTTGGTGCAACAAATGCACCTTTCGCCAATTTGCCTTCCATCAGACGCTCACCACCACACAGCAGGCGGGCATTACTGTTTTTACCGCTGTCTATATAGCGTAAAACAGACTCCATGTGTGGGAAGCTCACCAAAGGTCCAAAATTCGTGTTGGGGTCGAGAGGTGAACCAATTCGAATGCGTTTAACACGCTCAAGAATTTTTGCTTCAAATTGTGAGAGTAGAGCCTTAGGTACAAAGACGCGTGTTCCGTTTGTACAAACCTGACCTGAACTGAAAAAGTTTGCCATCATGGCAATATCAGCAGCACGTTCCAGATCTGCATCATCAAAAATGATTAGCGGAGATTTGCCACCCAATTCCATCGTGACTTCTTTTAGGGTTGAGCCTGAAGCATTTGCCATGACTTTTTTGCCTGTCACAATCCCGCCGGTGAAAGACATTTTGGCGATTTTAGGGTGCATGGCCAGATAATGTCCTACTTCATGACCGGTTCCTGTCAAGACATTGAAAACACCATCAGGTAAGCCTGCCTCGGTGTAGATTTCAGCCAACTTCAAAGCGGTGAGGGAAGTGATTTCACTTGGTTTGAAAATCATGGCATTGCCGGCCGCCAGGGCGGGGGCTGATTTCCAGAGGGCAATCTGAATAGGGTAGTTCCATGCTCCAATGCCGGCTACGACACCCAATGGTTCACGGCGTGTATATACAAAAGAAGATTCACGTAGTGGAATTTGTTGGCCTTCAAGGGCTGGAATTAAACCCGCATAATATTCCAGTACATCAGCGCCCGTGACAATATCAACTTGCTGAGTTTCAGAAAGTGGTTTGCCGGTATCCAGTGTTTCCAATTCAGCAAGCTCATCATTGCGTTCACGCAAGATATTTACAGCTTTATGTAAGATCCGGGAACGTTCCACCGCAGTCATGGCTGCCCAAATTTTCTGTCCCTTATGAGAACTTTCTACAGCAATATCAACATCTTGTTCTGTTGCGGACTGAAATTGAGCAATAACCTCTCCAGTAGCCGGATTAATTGCATCAAAAATTGTGCTATCAGGTCCGGTATTATCGAGTTTGGTGTTATTAAAACTGGTGCTATCAGCATAAGCACCGTGGATATAAAGTTTTTGTAATCCAAAATGGGTCATAGATTCTCCTCAAGAGCCTGTCCACAGGTTATAAGCCTTAAGCCAGAACTCAAGCTATATAGGATGTCCCGAGTTTCTGTTCGATGTAATCAATGGTGATTCTGAACGTCCCTTCTATGTCAAAAGGCTTGCTACTTAATGCACTTCTCAGCCAAATGCCGTCAATCAATGCTGCAAGACCTTGTGCAGCCAGCCGTGCTTCTGCTTTTGGCATGGCACGTTTAAATTCAACACAGATATTGGAATACAAACGGCGTTCATTGACTTGTTGTAACCGATACAATTTTGGTTGGTGCATACTGCTGGCCCAGAATGCCAGCCAGGTTTTCATTGCTGCACCGCTGATCTGACTGGGATCGAAATTCCCTTCGACAATGGCCTTCAGCCTTTGAGTCGGGGTTGCATTTTCAAGCAGGCGTATTCGGCGTGCTACTGCCATTCTCAGTTGATGTAAGAGATAGCGCATGGTCGCTTCCAATAGCCCGTTTTTATCCTTGAAATAGTGGCTGATAATTCCGTTAGAAACCCCTGCTTTTCGCGCTATTTGCGCAATGGTTGCTTCCTGCATTCCAACTTCATTAACAACGATTAATGTTGCATCAATGAGTTGCTGTTTTCTTATCGACTGCATTCCAATTTTTGGCATGGTTTTATGCTCAGAAAATCAATCATTCGGCAGTATTAAACTTTTTTTTAATTGAATGTTCAATCAAAATTAAATATGTTTTATTACAATAATTTTACAAGAGGTAATTGGATTTATTTAACGTGGCTTAAATTTTATTTTTAATTCAATTGGTTATATGAATTATTCTTTTCATCCATTTTAATTGCATTAATTTCAGGAACTGCCTATGAACACCCAAGACAGTCCAAAAAACACTCAGAAGGATACTTTGAACTCTGTCGTTTTTTTCACCTCTGCTGGACTGATTATCGTATTTTCTCTATTCACTATTTTTTTCACTGATGCAACAAGTAATTGGATAAAAAACACACTGAATTGGGTGTCTAAAACTTTCGGTTGGTACTATTTACTGGCTGCGACGCTTTATATCGTGTTTGTTATTTTTGTTGCCACTTCCCGTTTTGGTTCAATCAAATTGGGGCCAGAGCAATCCAAGCCAGAATTTAGTTTGCTTAGTTGGGCGGCGATGTTGTTTGCCGCCGGGATAGGCATTGACTTAATGTTTTTCTCGGTGGCTGAACCTGTTACGCAATATATGCTGCCACCAACAGGTCAAGGAGAAACAATTGAAGCAGCCCGTCAGGCGATGGTGTGGACGTTGTTCCACTATGGCCTGACGGGCTGGTCTATGTACGCCTTGATGGGAATTGCCCTAGGGTATTTTAGCTATCGTTATAACTTGCCTTTGACTATTCGTTCGGCACTTTATCCTATTTTTGGTAACCGTATTAAAGGCTGGATCGGTCATACGGTGGATATTGCGGCAGTCATAGGGACAATTTTTGGTATTGCAACGACTCTGGGAATTGGAGTTGTGCAGTTAAATTATGGCCTGAAAGTACTTTTCGGATTACCGCAAGGGTTAGGGGTTCAGGGGGGATTGATACTACTGTCTGTGGTGATGGCAATTGTCTCTGTGACTTCCGGCGTTAACAAAGGAATTCGATTTTTGTCGGAATTAAATGTACTGCTGGCTCTTGGTCTGGTTTTGTTTCTTTTATTTGTTGGCGATACTGAATTCCTGCTCAATGGATTAGTGCAGAATGTCGGGGATTATATCAGCCGTTTCATGGGTATGACGTTGAACAGTTTTGCATTTGAACGCCCAACTGAATGGATGAATAGCTGGACACTGTTTTTCTGGGCATGGTGGGTGGCTTGGTCGCCGTTTGTGGGATTGTTCTTGGCGCGTATTTCTCGTGGCAGAACCATTCGCCAGTTTGTTATGGGAACATTAGTCATTCCATTTGTTTTTACCCTGCTGTGGCTATCAATATTTGGTAACAGTGTGCTGTATGAAATTATTCATGGTAATCGTCAATTGGCTGAAACAGTGTTGCAACACCCAGAACAAGGTTTTTATAGATTGCTGGCGCTTTATCCGGCATTCACGTTCAGTGCCTCTGTTGCCACAATTACGGGATTGCTGTTTTATGTCACATCGGCTGATTCTGGTTCATTGGTGTTAGGGAATTTCACCTCTAATCTCAGTGATATCAATAATGATGCACCGAATTGGTTGCGCGTTTTCTGGTCTGTAACAATCGGTGTATTAACATTAGGTATACTCATGACTGATGGTATTTCAGCTTTGCAAAATACTACAGTCATAATGGGGTTACCTTTCAGTTTTGTGATTTTCTTTATCATGGCAGGGTTGTATAAATCCTTGCGAGTGGAAGATTTCCGCAAGGCCAGCTCGTTGCATAGTACTTCACCTACGCTTGTACATGACAATGGTTCATTGAACTGGAAGCAGCGTCTAAGCCGTATGATGCATTTTCCTGGTACGAAAAATACTCAACGGATGCTGGATATGGTATGTCGTCCAGCTATGTTGGAGGTCGCTAAAGAGTTGGTGGTGCGTGGTGCGAAAGTTCAGTTTAATGTCCTGCTGGCAAAAGATGATAGTCGGCTGAATCCACTAGAGCTTATTGTTGATTTAGGTGATGAACAGAATTTTATCTATCAAATCTGGCCGCAGAGTTATTCTGTCCCCGGATTTACCTATCGGGCGAGATCGGGCAAGTCTCACTATTACCGACTGGAAACTTTTCTGATGGAAGGGACACAAGGTAATGATTTGATGGACTATACGAAAGAGCAAATCATTAGTGATATTCTTGATCACTATGAAAAGCATTTGAATTTTATTCACCTGAACCGAGAAGCACCGGGGCAGACTTTGATTTTTCCCAGTTGAGGGTAAATAGAAGACGAGTGAGATATAGTGGAATATAAAGAAAATTAATAAAAAATCGCCTGTATTATACGAAGTTACAGGCGGCTTTTTTACTAAAATCGATCTAATTGTATAATTCAATCTTCATTATTGAGATTTTTATCCATTTTTTGAATGATAGGCTTCAGGATAGATTTTACCATAATAACCATCCAATTGAGATTCTGACATTTTTGATATTTCTATATATTTTGGTGAGAACAAAACGAAGAATGACATTAATCCCATTAAGACAGAAAAGATGAGTAATAAAGATCTTATATCATAACTTTCTACCATGTAGGTTGCAGATACCATTCCCAATGGTATTGAAATTATACAGATAGCAAGAAATTTAGATTCCATTGTATTACGATGAGACTCAGGTGTTGCCAGACATCGGATTGAAGTGGTATTTATATTGTAAATAACCAAACCGATTCCACTGATTAGCATATAACTACATAACCCAATTAATGAGGTTGCTGTGGATATGCCAGCTATACAAGCAGCGATTGTGAAGGCTGAAATAAAAGCACCATGGGCTTTACAGAAGAATTTATTCATATATTTAATAATGATGATGCTGCCAATCATCATACCTACACCAAACGTTGCTTCGGCAATTCCCACTTGTAAAGCACTTAGCTTAAACTCGTTTATAATAATAAGTGGTGTAATATAGGTTACTAATGGAACTATAGTAAAATTAAAAAAGGAAGAAACAATAACTAAGCTTGCTTCTGTGGGATTTCTAGTAATAATTTTAATGCTTCCTATATTATTTTTATTTTGTTGCGATGGCTTTTCTTTTTGCTGGTTTTTTATAAAGTAAAAGCCAATTATTGATAAAATTGACATTAAAGAAATAAATATTAGAGCTCCATCTATTTTTAAATAGTGGATAACAATCCCCGATATTGCAGGGCCAAGGATAATGTTAACTGAATTAACAATCCCTCTATATTTAAATGAAGACTCCAATCTGTTTTTATCACTAATTTCTGGTAGGATGCTTGTGCCAATGGGTTGAATTAGTATGGCTGAAATAGAAGCGAAAATATATATAATTCCTAATGGGATATACAGGTTTTTATCTATAATATTGGCGAGAATAAAAAGTAATGAAGTTGGTATTATGCAAAATAATACGATATTTTTTTTATTGAACCTGTCACCAAGATTACTCATGAAGACAAGAAAGAATACTTGTAAAAACCATGATGAAAAAATAAACCATCCAAGTTGAAAATCTAGATTTAGTACTTCAATCATCCACCATGAAAATAACATACCGAATGCTCTTGTAGAGGATGTGAACAAAATATCAGATATTTGATATAAAAAAAATGAAATATTATTTTTCATTACTACCCTTATTTTTATTAATAACCATATTATTGATAAATTTAGCTAATGATATATATGAAATGTATTTATGTCACTGATATATTGGATTTAAGCGATAGATTAAATTGGTTATCTGTGAATTTTATGGAATATATGGCTAGTAAATTATCAATAAAAAGATATTTTATAATTTTCTTCTTAAATGTGCTGTTTATTTCGATATTTTTTGCTGTGATCTATTTTTATTAAATATTCGACAAGAAATTAACCCGTTGAATTTTGGCTGAGAAATTCACTAGAGTTTCATGATCTTTTTCTGTGTTTTTATACAGTATTTTGTGTGGAGAGATCAGATGCGAAAAATTATTCATATCGATATGGACTGCTTTTTTGCTGCTATTGAAATGCGGGATAATCCATCACTCCGTAATATCCCTATTGCTGTAGGGGGAAGAGCTGATCGAAGAGGGGTAATTAGTACGGCAAATTATCCCGCACGCCGTTTTGGGGTGCATAGTGCGATGTCTACGGCCATGGCATTAAAACTCTGCCCTCAATTGAAAGTTATTCCCGGTAGAATGGTGGTCTATAAAGAAGTTTCTCAACATATCCGGGAAATTTTTTCCCGTTATACTGAGCTGATTGAACCCCTCTCCTTGGATGAGGCCTATCTGGATGTAACGGATTGCCACCATTGTTATGGTTCTGCCACTTTGATTGCTCAAGAAATCCGTCAGGTAATTTTTGATGAATTGCAGTTAACGGCCTCTGCTGGTGTAGCACCAGTCAGATTTCTAGCCAAAATAGCCTCTGATATCAATAAACCCAATGGGCAATATATTATCTCTCCTGAGCAGGTAGAGTCTTTTGTTAAGTCGCTGCCTTTACGCAAAATTCCCGGTGTTGGAAAAGTTACAGCTAAGCGTTTGTCAGACATGGGGTTGGAAACCTGCTCTGATGTTCAACATTACGATAAGCTGGCATTACTCAAAAGTTTGGGTAAGTTTGGTTTATCACTTTGGGAGCGCTGCCATGGCATTGATGAACGACAGATTACGCCAGAACGCTTGCGTAAATCTGTTGGGGTGGAAAAAACGTTGGCTCAGGATATTCATGAGTGGCATGAATGTGTTGAACTGATTGAAAAACTTTATCCTGAGCTGGAAAAGCGGTTGGAAAAGGTAAAATCCGATCTTCGTATTGCCCGTCAAGGTATCAAATTAAAGTTTGATGATTTTCAATTGACGACACAGGAACATGTCCATCCTGTGTTGGATAAATCCGATCTAATTCAAATAGCAAAACAAGCCTGGGAAACACGTCGGGAAGGGCGAGGGGTCAGGTTGGTTGGGTTGCATGTGACATTACAAAATCCACAACTGGAACGTCAGCTTTTATTGGAGTGGTAAAGTTGGAATGATAAAGTAAAGCGTAAATGAAATGCGGATATGGAATCTCTCCCACAAGCAGATGGCAGGGGAGAGACAATATATATTTATTCTTTAGCCGGAATAGCTTTTAAGATTGCAGTGAGTAGTTGCCAATATTGGCCAACACTTTTAATGTGAACTTTCTCATCAGGGGAGTGAGCGCCTCGAATGGTTGGGCCGATAGAAACCATGTCCATATCAGGATACGGTTTTTTAAATAGACCACACTCCAAACCTGCGTGGATCACCATGATATTTGGAACCTTCCCGAACAGTTGTTGATAAGTGTCACTCACTAAATGCATGATTGGAGAATTGGCATCAGGCTGCCAGCCCGGATAGCTGCCGCTTGCGACTGTTTCTGCTCCAGACAGTTTTGCCAGAGAACGCAGTATTTCAACCACATAAGTCTTGCCACTTTCTATCAGTGAACGGATCAGGCAAATAACCTCGACTTTTTCTTCATTCATTGTCACAACGCCTACATTCAGCGAAGTTTCTACAACGCCTTTGGCGACATCGCTCATACGAATAACACCATTAGGCATGCTATTGAGCATGGATACGAAACGAGTCTGACAATCCGTTGTTAATGCTTGTGATGATACTTCGGTTTCATCCAACAAAAGAGTGAGATAGTTTTCAATGGCAGCATATTCATTTTTCAATGTTTCCAAATAGTTATCTTTCAATTGATACAGTTTTTCTATTTTATCGGCAGGAACAGCAATCATAGTAGAACCTTCACGAGGAATGGCATTGCGCAGGGTTCCACCTTGCAGGTGAATTAATTTCAATTCCAACTCATCGGCATATGCAGCCAGAAAACGAGCCAGCAATTTATTGGCATTGCCTAATCCCAGATGAATATCACCACCAGAGTGGCCACCTTTTAAGCCCTTAATGGTCAGTTGCAGGGTTTTGTAGTTAGCAGGCAAATTTTCACGGGACAATTGCAAGGTTGTGACAAAATCAATGCCACCAGCACAACCCATGTAGATTTCGCCTTCTTCTTCTGAGTCGGTGTTGATCAGAATATCAGCTTGCAACCAGCCAGATTTCAGACCGAATGCGCCATCCATCCCTGCTTCTTCGGTCATGGTCAGTAAAACTTCCAATGGGCCATGTTTGACGGACTCGTCAGCCAGTACTGCCAGAGCGGAAGCCATGCCGATACCGTTATCAGAACCCAGAGTTGTACCATCAGCCGTAACCCAGTCACCATCAATATAAGGACGGATAGGATCTGTTGCAAAATCGTGTACGGTATCGTTATTTTTCTGCGGAACCATATCTAAGTGTGCTTGAAGTACGACAGCCTTGCGGTTTTCCATGCCTTTTGAAGCGGGCTTTCTGATCAAAATATTGCCGACTTCATCTTGTTCTACATGGAAATCTTTGCTTTTTGCCCATTCAATGATATGGGATGCCAGTGCTTCTTCATGATAGGAAGGGTGAGGAATGGAGCAGATTTTGGAGAAAATATCCCATAATGGTTGAGGGGATAATGTTGATAATTCGGACACGGCGAATCTCCTGTAACTACATTTTGGTAAGATGAAAATGGTAATGTTTGATACATTAGGGTGATTACTGTCATCGGCGTTGTCCTAATGTTCATGTTATGCCTGAGAATATCATTTTATTGCTTGCGATGTGCAGTCAGAATGAGCGCTTACCTTGTTTTTACTGGTTTTTGTCTGTTCAAGTCACTATACTCTCGCGCAACCTTTTTTCCGCAAAAAAACACTTTTCTGAAATATTCTTTAGTTTCCAGGATCAAATTTTATGAGTGAAAAATATGTTGTAACGTGGGATATGTTGCAGATACATGCCCGTCAATTGGCACAACGTTTACTTCCTGTAGAGCAATGGAAAGGTATTATCGCTGTTAGCCGTGGTGGTCTTGTGCCGGGGGCGTTGCTGGCTCGTGAATTAGGCATTCGCCATGTCGATACTGTCTGCATTTCCAGCTATGACCACGATAATCAGCGTGAGTTGAACATATTGAAAAAAGCGGAAGGTGACGGCGAGGGCTTCATCGTTGTTGATGATCTGGTTGATACTGGTGGCACTGCTCAGGCAATCCGTGAAATGTATCCGAAAGCCCATTTTGTAACGATTTTTGCAAAACCGGCTGGTCGCCCTCTTGTTGATGATTATGTTGTCGATATCCCTCAAAACACATGGATTGAGCAGCCATGGGATATGGGAGTAATGTTTGTTCCGCCTATTTGTAATAAGCAATAAAGTTTTCTTTTGTCATGACTAAAAAAAACCTTTCAGAATCGTTGTTTAAGCCTCAGTTTAAACATCGTGAGACCTCTACGCTGGTAAAATATATTCGCCCACAGTTTATAACTGCCAGTGATAGTATGCTTGGTGGGAAACGCCGCGAGCGTTGGTATCGAATGATTAATTGGCTCGCTTGGATCTGGAGGGGAATAAATCCGCTGGAAATTCAAGATGTCCTCAGCCGGATTGCGGTGACAGATGCCGAGCGCAGTACTGAACATTTGTTGGATACTGTGATCGGCTATCGTAAAGGAAACTGGGCATTTGAGTGGTCTCAGCAGGCAATGCACTGGCAACAGGAGGCCTTGCATACAGAGGATACAGAAAAAGCCAGTGCATGTTGGTTAAAAGCTGCGACGCTATACAGCATTGCGGCTTATCCTCATTTGCGCGGTGATGAACTGGCAGATCAGGCCATGGCTCTGGCCAATAAAGCTTATGAAAACGCAGCGCGTTTTTCTGACTATGAATTGAAAAAATTGGAATTCCAGCTAGAAGGGGGCAAAATTGTCACTGGGTTATTGCACCTTCCTTCCCATGTACAGGGGCCTTGTCCAACGATATTAGTTTGTGCCAGCCTTGATAATGTACAGAATGATTGCTGGCGGTTATTCCGTGAACATTTTTCACCTCTTGGTTTTGCAATGTTAACGGTGGATATGCCTTCTGTTGGTTACTCCTCTAAATTTACACTGACGCAAGATACTTGTGCACTTCATCAACAAATTCTACAACAACTGCATAGTGTGCTTTGGGTTGATCATACCCGTGTCGGTGTATTTGGTTTTCGTTTTGGTGCAAATGTCGCTGTTCGTCTTGCTTATCTAGAACCGAAACTTATTAAAGGAGTATCGGTAATTGGCCCGATTGTTCATGAATTACTGCATGATGAAAAATTACAGCAGAAAATTCCGTCAATGTATATTGACGTATTGGCCAGTCGCTTGGGTATTTATCACGTTGATGAAGAGAGATTACGTTCAGAACTGAGTTGCTATTCATTGAAAAAACAAGGGCTGTTGGGACGTCGTTGTAGTGTGCCCATGCTTTCGGTGTATTGGGAAGATGATATTTTCAGCCCAAGGAAAGACTCTAGATTAATTGCGATGTCATCAATGGATGGTTCACTGCGGGCTATTTCTGCTACATCAGTTTATAGTGGTTTCAATAAGGCATTACACGAAATAAGTGTATGGATGAAAGATAAAGTTTTATAAAGCTAAATTTATTACTTGATATTTTTTAATCATTTGATACAAAGGTGTTCTGTGTATAAGGAGACCTTTGTATGACTTTACCTGCAAGTTATTCTAAAAATAGGTTGTTGAAGCGTTTTTCTGCATTAGGACCGTATGTACGTGAATTAAAGTGCAAAGATGGTTATTTTTTCTTTGACTGTTTAGCGGTTTGTGTCAGTGCAAAAGTGGCTCCGGAAAAACGTGAGTTTTGGGGATGGTGGTTAGAGTTAGAAGAGCAGGATCAGGTTTTTGTTTTCAACTATCAGATAGGTTTATTTGACAAAAATAGTGAATGGCATGCCATGGGGATCAAAAAAAAGGCTGATCTTGAGCACATTGAATCAACTTTGCAGGCATTCCACGAACGTCTGATCGATTCTTTTGATATTCTTAAACTTACGTTGATCCCATCAGAAAACACTGCCACCTTCCGAACGCAAGTTATGGCATGACTTTGCTTTTAACCTGCTTTTTTTAAATTTTGCGTTATGTCAGTTGGCATAACGCTTCTCTCCTGTTAAAACTGAGCATCGTTTTTTCAAATTAACTGTAATGGCAGAAATATGATGAATGGCAGCCAAACATTGGTTGTGAAACTGGGGACGAGTGTATTGACTGGTGGCTCTCGTCGTTTGAATCGTGCCCACATTGTGGAGCTGGTTCGTCAATGTGCTCAACAACATGAAAAAGGCCACCGTATTATTATTGTGACTTCTGGTGCGATTGCTGCTGGGCGTGAGCATTTAGGTTATCCCGATCTTCCGGCAACTATTGCGTCAAAGCAATTGCTGGCAGCCGTTGGACAAAGTCGCCTGATTCAATTGTGGGAGCAGCTTTTCTCTATTTATGGTATTCATGTCGGGCAAATGCTCTTGACCCGAGCGGATTTGGAAGACCGTGAGCGCTTTCTGAATGCACGGGATACTCTTCAGGCATTGCTCGATAATCATATTGTTCCAATTATTAATGAAAATGATGCCGTTGCGACAGCAGAGATTAAAGTGGGTGACAATGATAACCTTTCTGCGCTGGCAGCGATTTTGGGCAGTGCAGATAAATTATTGCTCCTGACCGATATCGAAGGACTTTATACCGCAGATCCCCGCAGTAACCCTGATGCAAAATTGATCTCTGAAGTGCATGACATCAGTGATGAGCTGAAAATGATGGCAGGGGACAGTGTATCCGGTTTAGGCACGGGAGGAATGGCGACAAAACTTCAGGCCGCAGGTGTGGCTGGACGTGCTGGAATTGATGTTATTATCGCTGCGGGTAACAGGCCGGATGTTATTGCTGATGTTATTGAAGAAAAATCGGTTGGAACACGTTTTCATGGACTGACCAGTCCGATGGAAACCCGCAAACGTTGGATCTTTGGTGCGCCTCCGGCGGGGGAAATCATCGTCGATCATGGTGCAGAGGCAGCGATTACGGGAAAAGGCAGTTCGTTGCTGCCAAAAGGAATCAAAAACGTTAAAGGTGATTTTTCCCGTGGTGAAGTCATTTGCATCCGCAGTTTATCAGGCAAAGATTTGGCTCATGGTGTGTGCCGTTACAACAGTGATGCTTTACGTTTGATTGCAGGCCATCATTCACAACAAATTAGCCAGATATTGGGTTATGAATATGGCGCTGTTGCGGTTCACCGTGACGATTTGATTGTAATTTAATGAATTGATCGTGAGTTGAGGATTTCACCATGCTAGAGCAGATGGGAAAAGCAGCCAAAGCAGCATCATGGCAATTGGCGCAATTAAGTACCAGCCGGAAAAATCAAGCGTTGAATCATATTGCGGATTTGCTGGAAACAGAGATTGACGTGATTCTTGCTGCCAATCAGCAAGATATGAAGCAAGCCCGTGAGCAGGAAATGAGTGAAGCGCTGCTCGATCGGTTATTACTGACGCCTGAACGGATGAATGCTATTGCCAATGATGTGCGCCAGGTCTGTCGTTTGGCTGATCCTGTAGGGCAAGTCATTGATGGGCAATTATTGGATAGTGGATTGCAATTGAGCCGTCGCCGGGTTCCCTTGGGGGTGATTGGCGTGATTTATGAAGCTCGCCCCAATGTTACTATTGATGTGGCATCTTTATGCCTGAAAACAGGTAATGCAGTGATACTGCGTGGTGGCAAAGAGACTCATCATACTAATCAGGCGATGGTTAAAGTCATACAGCAGGCTTTGGAACAAAGTGGTTTACCGGCTGCTGCGGTTCAAGCAATTAATAAGCCAGATCGTGAATTAGTGGCTGAATTACTGAAAATGGATCGCTATGTTGATATGTTGATCCCTCGTGGCGGTGCTGGATTGCATAAATTGTGCCGGGAACAATCAACTATTCCTGTGATTACTGGCGGCATTGGTGTTTGTCACACGTTTGTGGATGAAACCATCAATGTTGAAAAAGCATTAAAAATAATTATTAATGCAAAAGTTCAGCGTCCAAGTGCTTGTAATTCATTAGAGACATTGTTGGTACATGAAAAAATAGCGGCTGATTTCCTACCCATTTTGAGTACCAAAATGAAAGAACAGGGCGTGACATTACACGCAAGCAAATCAGCAATGGTATTGTTGAAAGATGGCCCTGCAACTGTTGTTGAAGTTGTAGAAGAAGATTACTGCGATGAATGGTTATCTTTGGATATGAATGTGGAAATTGTCAGTGATATCGAGCAAGCTATTGAGCACATTCGTACTTATGGCACAGCCCATTCTGATGCGATCCTGACAGACTCTTTACAGCAAGCTGATTACTTTGTACGCCATGTAGATTCAGCCGCGGTATATGTAAATGCAAGTACTCGTTTTACTGATGGTGGGCAATTTGGTTTGGGAGCTGAAGTGGCTGTTAGTACTCAGAAGTTACACTCCAGAGGCCCAATGGGGCTTGATGCACTGACAACGTATAAGTGGGTTGGTTATGGTGATTATTTGCCTCGCAGTTAACTGTATTCTACTTTAATTAGAATTTACTTAACTATGTTGAGTCACACTTAATTTTAAGTGTGACTTTTTGTTCAATCAATAATATCTTTTTACACTAGTGTAAATATTTGGTTACTATACTTTATATTTAGGCTTAATTTTACAGATTCTTCGGGAAAACAACGAAATGAAACAGACTCTATTCATCGTAGGTGCGCGAGGTGCAGGGAAGACGACAATAGGTAAGTTGTTGTCTGAAGCATTATCGTATAAATTTATTGACACTGATGAGAGTATTCAGGCTATTAGTGAAATGACGATTGCTGACCTTGTTCAACAACATGGCTGGGAATATTTTAGAAAGTTGGAGAGCCAAACGTTGAAAACAGTTAGCCAGGGTGAATGTATCATTTCAACGGGTGGAGGAATTGTGTTGTCGTCTGAGAATCGTCGATATATGCACCAAAATGGTATTGTGATTTATTTGCAGACGTCGGCAGAAGTTTTGAGTAAACGGTTATCACTCAATCCAGAAAATTCACAGCGTCCCAGTCTAACAGGAAAGTCCATCATAGAAGAAATCAAAGAAATCTTGGTTGAAAGAGAACCATTATACCAAGAGTGTGCCGATTTCACTGTCGATGCTAATCTTGCAACAGAAGATATTGTATCTTGTGTTAAATCTTATATTTTAAACCAGCAAAGTAAACTAATTTAATATATTAAGAATTTTTAAGTTTATTTTTTATTTAGCAGGGAAATCTTATATATCAGATTGCTTATACAAATTATAGTATCATTCTATTTGCTCACTTTAATTTTATTTAATTATATTTGAGATATGGATATGCTCTTAAATTTTATTCGGTTACTTATTCGTGTTTTCTTTAGAGTTACAGTTGAAGGGGATGATAAGCAGTTAAAACATCCCAAATGCATTATTACTCCCAATCATATTTCGTTTCTGGATGGCCTGTTAATTGGGCTATTCTTGCCAGTAAAGCCTGTATTCGCTATCTATTCTAATATTGCGAGCCGCAGCTTCCTCAAATTTATTAAGCCTTATGCTGATGTTGTACCTCTGGATCCTACTAATCCAATGGCAGTCAGAACATTGGTTAAAGAAGTGGATAAAGGACGCCCAATTGTAATTTTTCCCGAAGGAAGGATCACTGTGACCGGTTCCCTCATGAAAATTTATGATGGTGCCGCTTTTATTGCCGCGAAATCAGGAGCAAAAGTAGTTCCAATTCGAATTGATGGGGCAGAACAAACATTTTTTGGTCGGTTAAAAGGAATTATGAAGTTACATTGGTTCCCGAAAATCACCATCAAGATTTTATCCGCCGTTGATTTGCCAATGCCGGATGCACATGATTCAACAACACGTCGCCGTTTAGCAGGAGAGCACCTCCATGCCATTATGATGACAGTGAGGATGCAGACGCGTCCAAAGGAGACATTGTTCAGCGCTTACCTTACTGCGCAAAAACGTTTCGGTCGCTTTAAGCCCTGCATTGAGGATGTGAACTTTAAAGAAGATAGCTATCACT
This sequence comes from Xenorhabdus vietnamensis, assembly GCF_002127535.1. GTDB lineage: Bacteria > Pseudomonadota > Gammaproteobacteria > Enterobacterales > Enterobacteriaceae > Xenorhabdus > Xenorhabdus vietnamensis. The sequence continues at coordinate 260,624 of NZ_MUBJ01000002.1, read as the reverse complement.
CATTACTGAAAAAAATATTGGGTGTCAGCCGAATTTTAGAACGCTTTACACAAGAGGGGGAACGAATTGGTTTGTTATTGCCGAATGCTACTGTGATGGCAGCTGCCGTTTATGGAGCTTCATTAAAAGGGCGAGTACCGGCTCTTCTTAACTATACGGCAGGAAGCAACGGTATTAATAATGCCATGCAGGCGGCAACCATAAAAACCATCGTAACATCCCGCCAATTTCTGGAAAAAGGGCAATTAACCCATTTGCCAGAACAGGTGACAGAGGCCAATTGGGTATATCTCGAAGATTTAAAAGATACGATCACTCGGGAAGATAAACTTTGGATATTGTGGCATTTGATTTTCCCTTCCAAAGCCATTTTGGCTTCGCAAAAACCGGATGATGATGCTTTGATCCTGTTTACGTCAGGCTCAGAAGGTGCACCAAAAGGCGTTGTCCACAGTCATGCCAGCTTGCTGGCGAACGTTGAGCAGATAAAAACGATTGCTGATTTTACCCCGCTAGACTGTTTTATGTCTTCTTTACCACTGTTTCATGCTTTTGGCCTGACGGTAGGTTTATTTACTCCGTTAATGACGGGCAGTCGCGTGTTTCTTTATCCAAGCCCGCTGCATTATCGTGTTGTACCTGAACTGGTTTATGACCGTAACTGTACTGTGTTGTTCGGAACTTCGACTTTCTTGGGTAATTATGCTCGTTTTGCTCATCCTTATGATTTTGCCCGTTTGCGCTATGTGGTGGCTGGGGCAGAAAAACTGTCAGAAAATACCAAGCGTGTTTGGCAGGATAAATTTGGTATTCGGATTTTAGAAGGTTATGGGGTGACTGAGTGTGCTCCGGTAGTGGCGATCAATGTGCCTATGGCAGCGAAACCGGGAACAGTGGGTCGAATCTTACCAGGAATGAAAGCCCGTTTATTGCCTGTACAGGGTATTGAAGAAGGTGGGCGTTTACAGCTACGTGGGCCGAATATCATGAAGGGCTATCTGCGAGTTGAAGCGCCTGAGCATCTTGAGCCACCATCTGCAGAAGATGCAGAAGGAAACAATCAAATTGGCTGGTACGATACCGGGGATATTGTTTCTATTGATGACGAGGGTTTTTGTACGATCAAAGGGCGTGTGAAACGATTTGCCAAACTTGCGGGGGAAATGGTTTCTCTCGAAGTGGTGGAACAAATAGCCACTCGTGTTTCTAGTGATGCGCTACATGCGGCTACAGCCAGAAAAGATCAAAGCAAGGGTGAAGCATTAGTATTGTTCACAACAGATATAAATCTGAATAGAAATACAATGCTGGGAATAGCCCGTGAAATGGGAATGCCGGAATTATCGGTTCCACGAGACATTCGTTATGTGAAGCAACTTCCTTTGCTTGGCAGTGGCAAACCGGATTTTGTCGCACTGAGAAAAATGGCAGAACAGGAGTAAGGAAATGAATGTTACTGTGGAAACACAACCGTTGTTAAATCGCGGAATGAAAGCAGTATTGCTGTCGCAATTTCTCTCTGCTTTTGCCGATAATGCGCTGTTTTTCGCCGTATTAGCCCAATTGAAAGCAGAGTCTTATCCAGAGTGGAGCTGGCCGGCTCTGCAAATTGTTTTTGTCCTGACTTATATTGTACTTGCCCCCTTTGTGGGGCAAATTGCTGATCGGTTTTCAAAAGGACGTGTCATGCTCTTTTCTAATGGCATCAAATTACTTGGAGCCATCAGCATCTGTATCGATATAAACCCTTTTCTGGGTTATACCCTGGTGGGAATTGGGGCAGCAGCCTATTCTCCCGCTAAATACGGAATTTTGGGTGAACTGACAGATGGTGGGCGTTTGGTAAAAGCTAATGGCATGATGGAAGCCTCGACTATTGCAGCTATTCTGGTTGGTTCGGTTGCTGGTGGCTTCCTTTCTGATGTTAATCTAGTATTGGCATTGGGGCTTTGCGCCTTATTGTATAGTGTCGCGGTTGTGTCTAATTTCTATATCCCTCATCTGGCTGTGGCCCGTGAAGGCAAAGGTTGGAATCCCAAAAAAATGTTAGTGGATTTCATGGCGGTTTGTGCTTCACTTTGGCGTAATCAGGAAACACGATTCTCACTGGTGGGCACCAGCTTATTTTGGGGGGCTGGCATCACACTACGCTTCCTGTTGGTTGCATGGGTTCCGATTGTTCTGGGAATTGATGGTAATACGACGCCGACATTAATGAATGCAGTAGTTGCTATCGGTATCATTGTTGGAGCAGGTTTGGCCGCGCGGTTTATTACATTGAAAACTGTTCGTCGCTGTATGCCTGCGGGGATCTTAATTGGATTCATGGTCATTTTTTTTGCTACTCAGCAATCAATAATATTTTCCTACTTAATTCTGATTGTCCTCGGGGTATTTGGTGGACTTTTTGTCGTTCCATTAAACGCATTACTGCAAGAACATGGAAAGCATGCGATGGGAGCAGGTAAAGCCGTTGCTGTGCAGAATCTTGGCGAAAATAGTGCCATGTTGGTAATGCTGGGGCTGTATTCCATTTCCATCATGTTCGGAGCGCCGGTTGTTGCTGTCGGTATTGGTTTTGGTGTCTTGCTTTCTTTGGCAATTGGGGGCTTATGGATTTGGGATCTGCTTCGGAAAAATTAATTTATTATAGAATTGAAGGCCTGTTATGGATGAAAAAATCCTGAATCAGCTTAGTATTGAGCTTGGAAAGAGATTAAAACAGCGAAAATTATCCGTGACCTGTGCAGAATCGTGTACAGGAGGTTGGATAGCCAAAGTTATCACAGATATTGCGGGAAGTTCAGCCTATTTTAATCGTGGTTTCGTGACTTACGGTAATGATACTAAACATGAAATGCTGGGCGTTTCACCAGAATCATTGGCACGATTTGGTGCAGTCAGTGAACAGGTTGTAAAAGAAATGGCAGCAGGGGCATTAATAGCCGCTAAGGCTGATGTTGCTGTTGCTGTCAGTGGTATTGCTGGGCCGGATGGTGGAAGTGAGGAAAAACCGACTGGCACAGTTTGGTTTGGGTTTGCCTTTCATGTTGATGAGGGCATACAGACGGTGGCATATCATCAGCATTTTTCGGGTGATCGCAATGCAGTGCGTCTACAAGCCGTCATTTTTTCTTTAAAAACCTTGTTGGAAGAAATCATAAAAAATTAGCTTGATGCTGTATGATTATACAGTATAATCATGTGGCACTTTGGTATCAGAAACAGTTTATCAGCAGTGGGGCAGCCCCTTCATTGCTTGCGAAGGAGTAAACATGGCTAACGATGAAAACAAACAAAAAGCACTAGCAGCAGCGCTGGGTCAAATTGAGAAACAATTTGGTAAAGGTTCCATCATGCGTTTGGGTGAAAACCGCTCAATGGATGTTGAAACAATCTCTACCGGTTCCCTGTCACTGGATATTGCATTGGGTGCAGGTGGTTTGCCAATGGGCCGTATTGTTGAAATATATGGGCCAGAATCTTCCGGTAAGACAACGCTGACATTGCAAGTAATTGCTGCTGCCCAGCGCGAAGGCAGAACTTGTGCTTTTATTGATGCCGAACATGCTCTTGATCCGGTTTATGCGAAAAAACTGGGTGTAGATATTGATAATCTGTTGTGTTCTCAGCCTGATACTGGTGAACAGGCATTGGAAATCTGTGATGCTTTATCACGTTCTGGTGCTGTTGATGTCATTATTGTTGACTCTGTTGCAGCATTAACGCCGAAAGCAGAAATTGAAGGTGAAATCGGCGACTCTCACATGGGTCTGGCTGCACGTATGATGAGCCAAGCTATGCGTAAGTTGGCGGGGAATTTGAAAAACTCGAATACTCTGTTGATCTTCATCAACCAGATTCGTATGAAAATTGGTGTGATGTTTGGTAACCCTGAGACTACCACTGGTGGTAATGCACTGAAGTTCTACGCATCCGTCCGTTTGGATATTCGTCGTACTGGCTCGGTGAAAAATGGCGATGAAGTTGTTGGTAGCGAAACACGTGTGAAAGTGGTCAAGAACAAGGTTGCTGCACCATTTAAGCAGGCAGAATTCCAAATTCTTTATGGTGAAGGCATTAACACTTTTGGTGAGTTGATCGATCTGGGTGTTAAACACAAAATGGTGGAAAAAGCTGGTGCATGGTATAGCTACAATGGCGACAAAATTGGGCAAGGTAAAGCCAATGCCACTATCTATCTGAAAGAACACACAGAAATCGCTTCTGAGTTGGATAAGAAATTACGTGATTTACTGTTGAATAATGCAGGCGGTTTCAATAGTGCTGCTACGGATTATGTGACAGACTATGAAGACAACGGTAATAGTGAAGAGGTGAATAACGAAGAGTTTTAATACTTTTCATTCACTTTCTATATTCAGTTGCAATACAGGATCAAACTGGCTTTTAAAAACCACATCTATATCGGGTGTGGTTTTTGTTTTTATGAGAGAAATAAACATCCTTGAAGTAATTGTATTAAAACAGGTATAACGAACAGACTTTCAGAAAATCCCTAGACGAATTACAATGTTGAAAAGCGAATGGATTTATATGGGATTTTACTTCTTACGGAAGACATTCTATCTTAACCCTACTTTAATTTGTTCGTGAGTTGAAATGGTAATGCAAGATACCACTTCAACCATTCATAAATCTGTATTTTCAGCTTGATTTCAGGACAATTATGAGCAAAAGCACCGCTGAGATCCGTCAAGCGTTTCTTGACTTTTTTCATACTAAAGGGCACCAGATAGTACCAAGCAGCTCGTTGGTGCCAACCAATGATCCAACATTGTTGTTCACTAACGCAGGAATGAACCAGTTTAAAGATGTCTTTCTAGGATTGGATAATAGATCTTATTCTAGAGCAACAACGGCTCAGCGCTGTGTTCGTGCTGGCGGCAAGCATAACGATTTAGAAAATGTGGGTTACACGGCCCGTCACCACACTTTCTTTGAAATGTTGGGTAACTTCAGTTTTGGCGATTATTTTAAACAAGATGCAATTAAATACGCATGGGAACTGCTGACCAGCGAAGAGTGGTTCAACCTGCCGAAGGAAAAACTGTGGGTTACTGTCTATGAAACAGACGATGAAGCTTATGACATTTGGCATAAAGAAGTTGGTGTTCCGACAGAAAGAGTCATTCGTATAGGCGACAATAAAGGTGCTCCATATGCGTCAGATAATTTCTGGCAAATGGGAGATACTGGCCCATGTGGTCCTTGTACGGAAATTTTTTACGACCACGGTGAACATATTTGGGGAGGTCCTCCAGGCAGCCCAGAAGAAGATGGTGACAGATATATTGAAATTTGGAACATTGTTTTCATGCAGTTCAATCGCCATGCTGATGGTACAATGGAGCCATTGCCAAAACCCTCTGTTGATACTGGCATGGGCCTTGAACGCATCACTGCAGTCTTGCAGCATGTTAACTCTAACTACGAGATTGACCTATTCCAAAACTTAATTGCTGCAGTTGCAGAAGTCACAGGAGCAACGGATCTTACCAATAAATCTTTGCGTGTTATTGCAGATCATATCCGTGCATGTGCATTCTTGATTTGTGATGGTGTTATTCCATCTAATGAAAACCGCGGGTACGTACTTCGCCGTATCATTCGCCGTGCTGTTCGTCATGGTAATATGTTGGGGGCGAAAGATGTTTTCTTCTACAAATTGGCTGCTCCATTGATCAAAATCATGGGGGTGGCTGGTGAAGATCTGAAACAGCAACAGGCCTTGGTTGAGCAGGTATTGAAAACAGAAGAAGAACAGTTTGCTCGTACTTTGGAACGTGGTTTGCAGCTTTTGGATGAAGAGCTAGCCAAACTATCGGGTGATACTCTCGGCGGCGAAACCGCTTTCCGTTTGTATGATACTTATGGCTTTCCTGTTGATTTGACTGCGGATGTTTGTCGCGAACGTAATATCAAAGTTGATGAAGCAGGTTTTGATGTGGCGATGGAAAACCAGCGTCGTCGTGCTCGTGAATCCAGTGGCTTTGGTACAGATTATAATGAATTAATAAAAGTTGATGGTCGCAGTGATTTCTGTGGTTATGAGCATAATTCACAACAAGCTGCTGTTATCGCTATTTTCCGTAATGGCCAAGCTGTTGAGCAAATTCATGAGGGTGAAGAAGCTATCATTATCCTTGATAAAACCGCTTTCTATGCTGAATCAGGCGGACAAGTTGGTGATACGGGGAAATTGTCGAATGACAATGGTGTATTTGATGTTCTCGATACACAAAAATATGCTCAGGCAATTGGTCACATTGGTAAATTGACAAGTGGTAGATTGAGCGTTAATCATACAGTTAATGCTGAGATTGATGTGATACGCAGAGATGCGATCCGTTTGAATCATTCGGCGACTCATCTATTACATTCGGCATTACGTCAGATTTTGGGAGAACACGTTGCCCAAAAGGGTTCTTTGGTAAATGATAAGTATCTGCGCTTTGATTTCTCTCACTTTGAGGCCATGAAGCCAGAACAGATCCGTCAAGTCGAAAACTTGGTGAATGAAGAAATTCGCAAAAATTCACCAGTTGTTACAGAATTAATGGAGCTGGAAGAAGCAAAAGCCAAAGGTGCCATGGCACTGTTTGGCGAGAAGTATGACGAAAAGGTGCGTGTACTTAGCATGGGCGGGTTTTCTACCGAACTATGTGGTGGTACTCATGCGAGCCGCACAGGTGATATTGGGTTGTTCCGTATATCCAGTGAATCAGGTACAGCTGCAGGAATTCGCCGTATTGAAGCCATTACGGGGCAAACTGCGCTAAGCTCTATCTATCAGCAGGCTGATTTACTGCAAGATATTGCTCATCTGGTGAAAAGTGATATCAGTAGCTTGAATGAGAAAGTGAAAACAACACTGGATAAAACGAAGCAATTGGAAAAAGAGTTGCAGCAGTTAAAATCTCAGCAAGCAGCTCAGGAAAGTTCCTCTTTGGCAAATCAAGCCAAGGAAATTCTAGGTGTTCGTTTACTGGTGACACAATTAGGTGATATAGAACCGAAAATGCTCAGAACGATGATTGATGATCTAAAAAATCAATTGGGATCAGCAATTATTGTGCTTTCTACAGTTACTGGTGATAAAGTCAGCCTAATTGTTGGTATAACAAAGGATTTGACTGCTAGAATAAAAGCAGGCGATTTAATCTCATTTGTTGCCCAACAAGTCGGAGGTAAGGGAGGAGGACGTCCTGATTTGGCTCAGGCTGGTGGGACTGATGTAGAAGCTCTTCCTTCCGCATTAAATAGTGTAGAAGAGTGGGTGACATTGCGGTTATAGTTTTGGTATTGCCGTGAAGCTGCGGCATCATGAAAGTTTTTTTATGGTGCCGAATGTTTTTTGTTGTGAAATTGTTGAAATGTTGGGCACATACTTATATTTTAGCTATTCTATAGATATAGGAAATGTGTTCAAAACTGCTTATACTTTAAGTAGATATCATTGCTTTACGTTTTCACGGTGTTTGATGGATAATAGCGGGGAAACCTAGAGACCCGACTCTTTTAAATTTTCAAGGAGCAAAGAATGCTTATTCTGACTCGTCGAGTTGGTGAAACACTCATGATAGGCGATGAGGTAACAGTCACAGTACTGGGAGTTAAAGGCAACCAAGTTCGCATTGGTGTAAATGCACCCAAGGAAGTTTCTGTTCACCGTGAAGAAATTTATCAACGGATTCAGGCAGAGAAATCTCAGCCTACAACTTTTTAATTCAAGAATGGCGTCCATGCTTTTTTAAGACTTGGGCGCTACTCTACTTTTTTTCGCTTTCTATTTTTATTACTTCCCACTTTCTTTTTTACTTCACTGTCTTATACACCTATCGCATTTATCTCTTTTTGATACCTTGATTCTATTCTCTCATGTCTTTTTATTTTCTATCTGTTGAAAAGACATCGTTCATGAGGCCATAGTGTTGAATAATAATTTTCGTAAACTTTATGACTTTTAGATGATTTCACTGTTGATAAAACAGCCCTTTAGATGCTAAACCAAGCGCTTTGGGTGTTAAGTGCGCAAACGAAAAAAAGTTGCGAAAAATTGTTTGACTTATCAGGCAGGGAAAGTAATATGTGCGCCATCGCAGCGACGAAGTGCTTGAAGAAAAACTTCTAAATAAGTATCAGAAGTAAAATTTCTAAAAGCTACAAAGTGAAAACTTATGAGTCGCAAGTTTTAAAGCGTGAGTATATAGTTTACGATTTTAAGACAAAAGGTGAGGTGGCCGAGAGGCTGAAGGCGCTCCCCTGCTAAGGGAGTATGTGGTTAAGAGCTGCATCGAGGGTTCGAATCCCTCCCTCACCGCCATTTAAAAAATGCATCCATAGCTCAGCTGGATAGAGTACTCGGCTACGAACCGAGCGGTCGGAGGTTCGAATCCTCCTGGATGCACCATTTTAAACACCGCGATTTTTAAGTATCTCAATTCTGTTTGGTCAGAAAATTATTAGCACCTGAACTGAAATAGAGAACCGACAATGCATCCATAGCTCAGCTGGATAGAGTACTCGGCTACGAACCGAGCGGTCGGAGGTTCGAATCCTCCTGGATGCACCATATTTAACACTGTGATTTTTAAGTATCTCAATTCTGTTTGGTCAGAAAATTATTAGCACCTGAACTGAAATAGAGAACCGACAATGCATCCATAGCTCAGCTGGATAGAGTACTCGGCTACGAACCGAGCGGTCGGAGGTTCGAATCCTCCTGGATGCACCAGCTTAAACCCTTACCTTAATCAAGGTAGGGGTTTTTCTTTTTTATTTCTGCTCAATCATAATATTTGTCTTATTATTTTTTGTTTGCAAATTAATCATTAATATATTGCCACCTCTATGTAATCAGCGACAACTTGGCTTCTTTCATATAAAGTAAACCTTTAGTAATAATCTTTTTAAACTCCACGGGAGGACAAATTGATCCCGGACGTATCAAAAGCATTGTCATGGTTAGAGGCAAACCCTACCGTATTAAATGGTATTTGTCGTGGCATTGAACGTGAAACATTGCGTGTTACTCCAGACGGTCATTTAGCTAAGACGGGGCATCTAAAATCACTTGGTGCTTCTTTAACGCATAAATGGATTACAACTGATTTTGCTGAATCTCTATTGGAGTTTATTACCCCTGTTGATAGTAATATAAATAGAACCATTGCTTTCCTTAAAGATTTACACACCTATACAGCTCGGCATCTGGGCAATGAAAAAATGTGGCCTTTAAGTATGCCATGTTTTATTGACGAAGAAGAAAATATCACTCTGGCTCAATATGGCACGTCTAATGTAGGCCGTTTTAAGACTCTGTATCGTGAAGGATTAAAAAACCGTTATGGCGCACTGATGCAAACGATCTCAGGTGTGCATTATAACTTTTCTCTGCCAATGAGTTTCTGGCAAGCATGGTTAGGAATTAAAGACGCCGAAACAGGAAAAGAGCAGATTTCAGATAGCTACTTTCGTTTGATCCGTAATTATTACCGCTTTGGATGGGTAATCCCTTATTTATTTGGTGCATCACCTGCAATTTGTCCTTCGTTCTTACGTGGACGAAATTCAGCACTATCTTTTGAGGAAACAGAAAAAGGGACTTGTTACCTGCCTTACGCGACTTCTTTGAGGATGAGTGACTTAGGATATACCAACAAATCGCAAAGTGATCTGAATATTACTTTTAATCATCTTCATACATATGTAGAGGGGCTTAAGAAAGCAATTCATAAGCCATCGGCAGACTTTGCGGCAATAGGTATTAAAAAAGGGGATAAATACCTACAGCTCAACACTAATGTCCTTCAAATTGAAAATGAGTTATATGCACCGATACGTCCCAAACGGGTCACAAAAGAAGGGGAGTCACCTTCAGATGCTTTATTGAGAGGTGGTGTAGAGTACATTGAAGTACGTTCTTTGGATATTAACCCTTTTTCTCCTATTGGGGTTGATGAAACCCAAATTCGTTTTCTTGACTTATTCTTGATATGGTGTGTTTTGGCTGAAGCTCCTGAAATGGGAAGTGAGGAGCTTAAATGTTGCCGTGGAAACTGGAATAAAGTTATTTTAGAAGGGCGTAAGCCTGGATTGTCTATTGGTCTTGGTTATGGAATTGAACAACAGCCGCTTAAGGTTGTGGGACAGGAGCTATTCAGGGATTTAGAGCGAGTAGCAGAAGTCTTGGATATCTGTTCAGGAACCCAATACCAATCAGTCTGTAAAGAATTGGTTAATATGTTTGAAAATCCATCACTAACGTTTTCTGCTCGTGTCTTGGATAAGATGAAATCTCAGGGGATAGTGGGTTTTGGATTGGAGCTGGCAAACCAGTATCACCATGAATTGGCTGAAGAACCTTATTCAATTCTGAATGATGAAAATTTTTCGATTGAACGTGAGGCTTCTATAGCTCGCCAACATGACCTTGAGCAACAAGATAAAATGAGTTTTGAAGAGTACTTAAAACTTCATGCAGGGCGTTAAAAAAAGAAAATGGCCACAAGTGGTGGCCGAATAAAATATCTTAGAGAATAGGGATGATAACAATTTTGCGCGTCTTCATACCTTATGACCGGCCGCAAATGAAAAGGTTTCATTTATCTGAAAAATTTTTCGTAAAAAATCTGATTCCTTAGGAGGTAGAGTAATGCCTTTATTAGATAGTTTTACAGTTGACCATACTCGTATGGCTGCACCTGCTGTTAGGGTGGCTAAAACAATGACAACGCCTCATGGTGATACCATCACGGTATTTGATTTACGCTTTTGTGTTCCCAATAAAGCAGTGATGCCAGAAAGAGGTATCCACACACTTGAACATTTGTTTGCGGGTTTTATGCGCAATCATTTGAATGGTTATGGTGTTGAAATTATTGATATTTCTCCAATGGGGTGTCGTACTGGCTTTTATATGAGCTTGATCGGTGCTCCAGAAGAATTGAGAGTGGCTGAAGCTTGGAAAGCTGCTATGGCTGATGTGCTAAAAGTTCAAGATCAGAGCCAGATCCCAGAATTAAATATTTATCAGTGTGGTACGTATGAGATGCATTCATTGAAAGAAGCTCAAGATATTGCTCAGAGTATTCTTGATGCTGATGTTCGTGTCAATCAGAACGATGAGCTAGCATTGCCAGAAGAAAAACTCGTAGAGCTACAGGTATAGATTGCTTGTAAGTGAGGAACCGGATTATGTATTAATAATATGCTGAATTCTCGCTGTCTATTCTGGTTGTAAATTTTTTGTTAGTCGACTAGAGTTAGTTTATATTTTCGAGGGCTGGTTTGTTTTGCTGGCCCTCTATGGATTACTGGATTAATATCATTTTTTAAGAATCTTCATAAGGAACTGTTTGGGGCTATTCGTTTGTTTTTATGGAATAAATAAATTTTTTTCATGAATATTGATATTCAAACACTCTGATATTTGATGATTTTTCTATTGTCGCTGAATAATTGTTAAATTATTCACTAGATTTTATGTTTTATCCTGTATCTTTATTCAGTGGTGTTACACGAACCTGTTTGATAACATTATCGTGTACTGCAAGAATCTCAAAATGGTATCCATTAATTTGCACTTGAGCATTCAATTCGGGAATTTCGCCCAGTTCTTCCAAAATCATTCCATTCATTGTTCTTGGCCCATCTTCTGGTAGCTCCCAATTGAAAGCTTTATTCAATTCACGGATATTGACTGTACCATCAACCAGAATGGTGCCATCATTTTGCGGAAGGACTTCTTCTGCCAAGGTCGGAGACATGGAAGTGGTAAAATCGCCGACAATTTCTTCCAAAATATCTTCGACAGTGATTAGCCCTTGGATATCTCCATATTCGTCAACGATTAAGCCCGCTTTTTGTTTATTGCGTTGAAAGTTAATAAGTTGGATATTTAATGGAATACTAACAGGAATAAAGTAGATTTTATCTGCGGCTTTGATCAAATTTATTTTTGTGAATTCTTTTTTCTCCATCATCAGCCGATACGCTTCACGTACTCGGAGCATACCGATAGCATCATCAAGGGAGTTTCGATATAGCACAATGCGTCCATGTGGGGAGTGTGTCAGTTGTCTGATAACAGATTTCCAGTCATTGTTAATGTCAATACCGACAATTTCATTACGCGGGATCATAATGTCACCAACAGTGACTTTCTCAAGATCTAATATTGAGATCAGCATGTCCTGATTGCGGCGTGATAGGTTAGTGTTTGATTCATTTACGATAGTGCGTAGCTCATCTTTGCTGACAGCATCACTGTTGTGGATATTAGAGGTTTTGATTCCCATACAACGCATAAACAATAAACTGATCTTATTAAATGACCAAACAAGAGGCAGCATAATTTTTTCTAGCGGGCGTAGCAGAAAGCTACTTGGGAATGCAATTTTTTCAGGATAAAGTGCTGCGATGGTTTTTGGCATCACTTCAGAAAACATGAGAATAACGAATGTGAGTACACCTGTTGCAATGGCAACACCTGCATCGCCATAGAACCTTATGCCAACGACAGTAGCAAGAGAGGACGCCAGAATGTTAACGAGATTATTACCGATAAGGATCAGACTGATAAGTCTATCTGGATGGCGCAATAGAGATTCAACTCTGCGTGCGGGACTGCTCCCCTGTTTAGCTAAATGTCGCAAGCGATATCGGTTGATTGTCATCATGCTAGTTTCTGAAGCAGAAAAATAGGCTGAAGCAATAACCATGACAACAAGAATTATAATCAGTGTGCTTGTTGATATTTGACTCAAAACAGAATTCCTTCCTAATATTTATATAAATCTATTATGGTGATAATTTGAACTATTGATAAACCATCATTTCCTGTAATAACCTGCTACCGAAAAAAGCAAATGTCAGAATAAATGCGCCAATCAGATTGAACCAAATAACGCGCTTGCCACGCCACCCTTCATGATAATGTCCCCAAAGCAAAATAACGTAGACGAACCAAGCAATGATAGATAAAACAGACTTATGAATATTTTCTTTACTAAAAACATCATCCATATACATGATGCCAGTGCATAGCGTTAATGTTAGTAAAATTACACCGACCTGGGTAATGTGAAACATTTTCCGCTCAATTGTCATCAATGGAGGGATACCAGAGGTAAAGGTGAGCTTTTTCTTTTTAAGCTGATAATCTAGCCAACCAAGTTGCAATGCATAAAGCGCTGCAATGAGTAAGGTGGCATAGCCGAGTAATGCCAACCCAATATGAATGAATAATTCAACACTATCTTCAAGATGAGTAATGAATTCTCCCGGCATCATACTGGCCAATACCAAATTGATCATAGCGAAACTATAAACAACTGGCAGTAAAAACCATGCACGCCCACGGAAAGCGACGATTGTCATGATAAGGCACACAAGCAAGCTGACAATTGAGCCTAGATTCAAGAGTGTCAGATTTTGCCCGCTGCTGACATGAAACACTTGATATTTCAATGCAACGGCGTGGGTTGTTAACGCTATAATTGCGAAAGAAAGTGCCAGCCTTTGATAACTGTTTTGTTGGCGAATTAAGCCTGGCACGATGAGCATCAGGCTAATGAGATAAGCAAGTAAAGCAATAATTGAAAATATCAGCATAACGTTTATCGTTTTCGCAATAGTGTTGAATGTTAACTCTTTACCTTTCAAGCGACCGTTTTGTTGGCTGTATTTAATCCTTCTGGTCACATATTCTTTTGATTACATATTCTTTGCTTATACAGTTAGTTATGTGATTATGGATAAATACTCTGCCATTTTATAGTGTAACTTGAAATCCATTGGATATGGATTGAGTACAAAATTTTAGTATACCGTTAGCAGGAGTAGCCTCCAACCGTTGTTAATCATACTTGGGAATCTCTTTGCAGAGATCACATAATCATCGTGTTATAATTCGTGAAATTTGCCTTACAAGTAGATCCACTTGTAGATATCAGAGCTGAGACAATGTTTGATAATTTAACTGACAGACTATCGCGCACATTGCGCAATATCAGCGGTCGCGGACGGCTGACAGAAGATAATATTAAAGATACGCTGCGCGAAGTCCGTATGGCTTTGCTCGAAGCGGATGTTGCATTGCCTGTTGTGCGTGATTTTATTGCACGTGTCAAAGAAAGTGCGGTGGGGCATGAGGTTAACAAAAGCCTTACCCCAGGTCAGGAGTTCGTCAAAATCGTTCAAAATGAATTGGTTAAGGCGATGGGAGAGGTTAATAGTGAACTGAATCTTTCCACACAGCCTCCTGCTGTGGTTCTTATGGCTGGTTTGCAAGGTGCAGGTAAAACTACCAGCGTTGCTAAATTAGGTAAGCTGCTGAAAGAAAAAAACAAGAAAAAAGTTTTGGTTGTGTCTGCCGACGTATACCGACCTGCAGCGATCAAGCAGCTTGAAACCTTGTCTGAAACGGTTGGAATTGACTTTTTCCCTTCAGAACCACAGGAAAAGCCCGTTGATATAGTCAATAAAGCGATCCAACATGCTAAGCTGAAATTTTATGATGTCTTGTTAGTCGATACAGCAGGCCGTCTGCATGTTGATGAAGCTATGATGGATGAAATCAAAGCGATTCATGCGGCTATCAATCCTGTTGAAACCCTGTTTGTTGTTGATGCGATGACAGGTCAAGATGCGGCAAATACCGCTAAAGCATTCAATGAAGCATTGCCACTAACCGGGGTTGTACTGACTAAAGTAGATGGTGATGCCCGTGGCGGTGCCGCACTCTCCATTCGCCACATCACGGGTAAGCCTATTAAATTCCTCGGTGTTGGTGAAAAGACGGATGCGTTGGAACCTTTCCATCCAGATCGCATTGCATCCCGTATTCTAGGTATGGGAGATATGCTTTCATTAATCGAAGAAATTGAAAGCAAAGTTGATCGCACCCAAGCGGAAAAACTGGCATCTAAACTGAAAAAAGGTGACGGTTTTGATTTAAGCGATTTTCTCGAACAACTTAAACAGATGCGTAACATGGGCGGAATGACCAGCATGTTGAGCAAAATGCCGGGAATGACGCAGATCCCTGATGCTGTTAAATCCCAAATGGATGACAAAATTCTGGTCAAAATGGAAGCCATAATTAATTCCATGACTCGTAAAGAACGTGAAAAACCAGAAATAATCAAAGGTTCTCGTAAACGCCGTATTGCAGTGGGATCGGGCACACAGGTGCAAGATGTCAATCGTTTGCTGAAACAGTTTGATGAAATGCAGCGCATGATGAAAAAGATGAAGAAAGGTGGTCTGGCAAAAATGATGCGAGGCATGAAAGGTATGCTTCCACCTGGATTTATGGGGCGATAATCAATAAAGTTGCGAAAGAAAATGTTCTTTGGATTGCTTTTTGCGCCAAAGTGAGTAAAATTTTCGGGCTTTTTAATGGACAGCCGGACTCCATTCCTCGATGGAGTCTGGTTGTTTTGCTAACTAATGAGGATGTTATGGTAACAATTCGTTTAGCTCGTGGCGGCGCAAAAAAGCGTCCGTTCTATCAAGTAGTCGTGACCGATAGCCGCAATGCGCGTGACGGTCGTTTTATTGAGCGTGTTGGTTTCTTCAACCCAATCGCTTCAGGAAATGCAGAGGCTCTGCGTTTAGATCTGGACCGTATCGAACACTGGGTTGGTCTGGGTGCATCTGTGTCTGATCGTGTTGCTGCACTGATCAAAGACGCTAAGAAAACAGCTTAATCTGTCGCGGTGGTAACAATGAGCAAACAATCTGGCCTAAAGCCCCCTGTTGAGCCAATCGTATTGGGGAAATTGGGTTCTGCGTATGGCATTCGTGGTTGGCTCAGAGTTTTTTCTTCCACCGAACATGCCGAAGACATTTTTGAATATCAGCCGTGGTTTATTCAACGTTCAGGCCAGTGTCAACATGTTGAACTGGAAGCGTGGAAATACCACAATCAGGATATTATCGTCAAAATTAAAGATATTGACGATCGGGATGCTGCGAATTTACTGACTAACGGTGAAATTATAGTCGATTCTAGCCAATTACCAGAGCTGGGAGAGGGTGACTATTACTGGAAAGACCTTATGGGGTGTCAAGTAATAAACATTGCTGGTTATAACCTTGGAACCATTCATGACATGATGGAAACGGGTTCTAACGATGTAATGGTAATAAAAGCAAACCTGAAAGATGCATTCGGTATCAAGGAACGGTTGGTTCCGTTTCTTGATGGGCAGGTTATCAAGAAAGTCGATCTTGCTACCAAAACAATTGAGGTAGATTGGGATCCTGGTTTTTAATCTCCGGTAAATACGGTTTAAATGAGTGGGACGCAGTATGTGGATTGGGGTTATTAGCCTGTTTCCTGAAATGTTCCGCGCAATAACCGATTACGGGGTAACTGGTCGGGCAGTAAAGAATGGCCTGCTGAGTATCGAATGCTGGAGTCCACGGGATTTTACCTATGACCGGCATCGTACTGTTGATGACCGTCCATATGGCGGTGGTCCAGGCATGCTGATGATGGTGCAACCATTACGGGAAGCCATTCATGCAGCCAAAGCTTCGGTGGGTGATGGTGCAAAGGTGATTTATCTTTCACCTCAGGGGCGCAAACTCGATCAACAAGGAGTTTGTGAACTAGCGACAAATGAGAAATTAATTCTGGTTTGCGGTCGTTACGAAGGTATTGATGAGCGTGTAATCCAAACCGAGATTGACGAAGAATGGTCTATCGGTGATTACGTTCTTAGTGGAGGAGAGCTTCCTGCAATGACGATGATTGACTCTATATCACGGTTTATTCCGGGAGTATTAGGGCGTCAAGCATCAGCAGAAGAAGACTCATTCGCTGATGGATTATTGGATTGTCCTCATTATACTCGCCCTGAAGTGTTAGATGGTATGGAAGTCCCTCCGGTTTTGCTGTCGGGAAACCATGCTGAAATTAATCGCTGGCGAATGAAACAATCGCTTGGCCGAACTTGGTTAAGAAGGCCCGAACTTCTAGAAAGCCTAGCTCTGACTGACGAGCAAAGGATGTTGCTATCTGAATTCCAACGGGAATATCAAGATCAGGCAACGAATTAATCCAGACATGTCCCGTGAAGGAATGTCTTTGATATATCAGTTTACCTAGGGTAAGAGAGTTATTATGAGCAACATTATTAAACAACTTGAACAAGAGCAGATGAAGCAAGACGTACCTTCATTCCGTCCGGGTGACACCGTGGAAGTTAAGGTATGGGTCGTTGAAGGTTCTAAAAAGCGTCTGCAGACATTCGAGGGCGTGGTTATTGCGATTCGTAACCGCGGTCTGCACTCTGCATTCACTGTTCGTAAAATTTCTAACGGCGAAGGCGTTGAGCGTGTATTCCAGACTCACTCCCCAGTCGTAGACAGCATCAACGTTAAACGTCGTGGTGCTGTTCGTAGAGCTAAACTGTACTACCTGCGTGAGCGTTCTGGTAAAGCTGCTCGTATTAAAGAGCGTCTGAACGCAAAATAATACGCTTTTGCTACATCCGAAAGTTATCGTTAAAGGCCAGTATATTCGCTGGCCTTTTTACATTCTAAATCAGATTATTTATTTGCTTTAGTTTTAAACTGGTTAAGGGGTATGACCAGCAGCAATTAACACCAACGAGACTACGGCAACAGATACAGGAGAAGCGATCGGAAACATACTATAGATTATATGATCAGAGGGTTTACCTGATTTCAAACCAAATACAAATGTTAGTATAAAAAGCCCAATCACAAATTAACCCCAACCTTACATAACGTGTACCGAGCAATAATCATATGATTATTATGGTAAATTACAGCGTTATCATATCTATCCTTAATAAAGAATATAAAAAATAGATAAAAGTTAGTAATACAGGTTTTTGCATCTAGATGGCTGATGCCTTCATCCCCCCAAGCTGATGATTGTAGCTTAAAACCCATTAGGTAAAGTTAATAATTATGTCTTTATATTTTTATAATAATATATCAATCCACTAATGATATTAATATAAAAAGGGGATTGGTTCTTATCTTTATCAGTTGATCTTAAATAATATTTATTGTATTTGTGATTAAATTTCAAGTAATTAATAAAATATTTCTTATTTGGATAAAGATGATAAATATGATTTACAATGAACTAATTTTAAAAATTGTTTATATATTTCTATTTGTAACTAAGGCTCGATGACTTATTGATACATTGATAGTATCAGTATTACTTAATGTAAATAATTATTTACATTAAGTTGGTGGTATTTACATTTTTGGATTGTATTCTTTACAATGCGTGGTATGTTATCCACCAGACACTCAGGAAAACATTAAACAGATAAAACTAAAGCAAGGCAGGTAGAGAAATGATCATGCAAAAAGACGCTCTTAATAACGTTCATATCCTTGATGAACAGGTTCTTATCACTCCAGAAGAGTTGAAACAGAAATATCAGTTGAATAGCAATGATCTACATGCCATTACAAACGCACGTAATACTATTGCTGATATTATTCAGCATCGTGATCCTCGTTTATTAGTGGTATGTGGTCCATGTTCAATTCATGATGTGGACGCTGCCCTAGAGTATGCTCACCGTTTGAAAGCGCTTTCTGCCGAATTAAGTGATTGCCTGTATATTGTTATGCGTGTCTATTTTGAAAAGCCCCGTACAACAGTTGGTTGGAAAGGTCTCATTAGTGATCCCTATATGGATGGCTCCTTTGATATGGACTCTGGGTTGCATATTGCTCGCCGCCTATTGTTGAACTTGGTAGAAATGGGATTACCTTTGGCTAATGAAGCTCTTGATCCCAATAATCCACAATATTTGGGAGATCTATTTAGCTGGTCAGCAATTGGCGCTAGAACGACTGAATCTCAAACTCACCGTGAAATGGCATCAGGCTTATCTGTATCAGTTGGGTTTAAAAATGGCACAGATGGTAATTTGAATACTGCAATTAATGCTATGAAGGCAGCAGCAATGCCTCATCGTTTTATGGGAATAAATCAGTCTGGCCAAATTTGTTTGTTACAAACTCAGGGTAATCCGAATGGACATGTAATATTGCGTGGTGGTGCAGTGCCGAATTACAGTGCAGAACATGTTGCTGACTGTGAAGGCCAAATGATTAAAGCAGGGCTGATACCATCACTGATGATTGATTGTAGTCACGGTAATTCCAATAAAGATTTTCGTCGTCAAAACGTTGTTGTGGATTCTGTTGCTGAACAAATTATGTCTGGAAATCAATCCATTATTGGTATTATGTTAGAAAGCCATATTAATGAAGGCAACCAATCTTCCGAACAACCTCGTGATGAGATGAAATATGGTGTTTCGGTAACTGACGCCTGTATTAGCTGGCAGGTTACGGAGCAGATATTGAGAAAACTGCATCAACAAATTGCTCCACATTTGACCAATCGAAATATGATGATGGAAAAAGCAGGATAATCAATATGGCAGCAGAATTATCACAGCTGAGAGCTCAAATTGATGAGGTGGATAAAACCTTATTATCTTTGTTGGCAAAAAGAATGAATTTAGTAGCTCAGGTTGGCGAAGTTAAGAGCCAGCTTGGTTTCCCGATTTACGCACCTGAGAGGGAGGCAGCAATGTTAGCTTCCCGTCGTCAAGAGGCGGAAAATATGGGAATTCCGCCTGATTTGATTGAAGATATATTACGCCGAATTATGCGTGAGTCTTATGTAAGCGAAAATAACAAAGGCTTTAAAAAACTGGGCACTCATTTGGGACCAGTGGTCATTGTAGGCGGCTCAGGCAAAATGGGGAAATTATTCAGTCGATTTTTGGCGCTATCTGGCTATGAGGTTAGAGTGCTCGAAACTGATGATTGGGATAATGTTGAACATATATTGGCAGGAGCAGGGATGGTCATAGTCAGCGTTCCCATACATTTGACTGACAAGATTATTCGTCGATTACCTCCTTTGCCAGAACAATGCATTTTAGTTGATTTGGCTTCCATAAAACAAAGGCCGTTAAATGCGATGCTTGATGTACATCAGGGGCCTGTTTTAGGGTTGCACCCTATGTTTGGGCCAGATGTAGGCAGCTTTGCTAAGCAAGTGGTTGTGTATTGTGATGGGCGTTATCCAGAAGCATATCAATGGTTTTTGGAGCAAATATCGGTATGGGGAGCGAAATTACATCAAATAAACGCAGATAAGCATGATAAAAATATGGGCTTCATTCAGGCGTTGCGTCATTTCACTACCTTTTCTTATGGACGACATCTTGCAAAAGAAAATATCGACTTGCAACAATTACTGTCACTATCTTCACCAATATATCGATTGGAGCTGGTGATGGTGGGACGATTATTTGCGCAGAATCCTCAGTTGTATGCTGATATTATTATGTCTAGCCCTGAAAACATTGAACTTATTCGTCAATATTACCAGAGTTTTGGGCAGGCTTTGGAAATATTGGAACATCAAGATAAGTCAGCTTTTATTGAGAGCTTTAACCAAGTGAGTGATTGGTTTGGCGATGAAGCAGCTCGATTTATGGAGGAAAGCCGAGTGCTTTTACAGCAGGCTAATGATAATCGAGTATAGATATTGACTGGATATAGTGCATTGAAATATATAAGAATATTAAAACCGGATGGAGACATCCGGTTTTTTATTTTAGGTGGGATCAATAGGGATTACATTTTCTGATGGATAAGATCCCAATACTTTCAGAAAACGAGTAATTTTTGTCAATTCTTTCAATGCTTGTTGCATTTTTATAGAGCGCAGATTGATTTGCACATCAATATAAAACATCTCTTCCCACGGTTTACCATTTATTGGACGAGATTCTAATTTACTCATGGGAATATCATGTTTCTTTAAGATAATCAGTGTATCAACCAAAGCCCCTGCTTGCTGTCCAGTTGACATAATAAAGGTGGTTTTGGCAGGAACTTGATCGGATACTTCAATAGGTTTACGGGCAACAACAATAAAGCGAGTGCTATTCTCTTGCTGATTTGCCAAGTTGTTTTCTAAAACATGTAATCCATAGAGCGCACCGCCAGCCTCACTTCCTAACGCAACGGATTCTGGTGAATTGAGTTCAGCCACTTTTTGCATAGCAGCAGCAGTGCTTTCACAGTAGATAATGTTCCATTCGGGATATTTATTGAGATATTGGCTACATTGTTGGAAAGGTTGGGAATGGCTATAAACGGTTTTTATTTTTGAGATATCAGTTTGCCCGGAAATCAATAGACAGTGGTTTATGGGGAGGGTGATTTCTCCAACAAGCGATAAAGGGGTATGCTGCAATAAATCATAAACCTCATTGATTGCCCCTGAGCTGGTATTTTCCAGTGGCAGAATGCCGTAATCAGCCTGACCAATCTCAACCAATGAAAAAATATCTGAGAATTTATGGCAACTGCATTCAATCAGCTGGTTAAAGTGACGGGCAGCAAATTGCCGAGCTGCAATATGAGAATATGAACCTTTTGGTCCTAGAAAAGTAATGCGGGCAGAATCGTAAGGTGTTTGATTCAGATGTTGCTGTAATAAAGCTTGTTGAGTAAGAACTGAATCCTCAATGATCATCTGAAATAGCCGAGTTATATAAAAACCGTCTAATCCACATGCTTTTCCTTTATTAATCAATGTATTCAATAATTCTCGTTCACGATTTTTATCTCGGATAGGATGATTATCGAGCAATTTTGTCTGAGCGATGTTACCAGCTAACTCCCGGCGTTTGGCGAGTAGATCCAGTAAATCTGCATCAATATTACTAATTTCTTCTCGTAAGTTAACTAAATCTCGTTCCATAGCATGTTCCTGACATTCTTATTATGAGCATAGTTTGTGTATTGTGGATATTTTTACGATCAGTAAAACAAAAAACCTCCCTGCTGGTGGGAGGTTTTTATTCGTCTTCTTACAATTCTTTTTTGAAACGAAATAACCTCCTCATGAGAAGGTGAAAAAAAAGAAAAAGAATAAAAAAGACGGTTTGATGATCATTTGGCCTGTTAGCACACTGTTTGGTTGTTTCAATGATGTATTTTAATTAACCTATTTAGAATGGGGTGTCAACAGAAGGATTTCCATCTTTCAAACTAGTTTTTAATAATTATTGGCATACAGTTAGATTGGCTAAGCAAACAGCGAATAAAATAGAAGATAAGTCCAATAGGTGAAACAACGGTAAAAACGCGCTCATTGAGCGCGTTAGAGCAAGAATAAGGGATGATTATACTTCTAGGTTGAAGTTGGACTCTTTAACACTATTATCTGCACGTCGAGCTTCTGCTTTATGCTGTACTTTATTGAGTTGTCGTTCTAATTTTGTCAACAGCTCATTGATAGCAGCGTACATATCTTCATGTTTGGCACTGGCCACTAATGTGCCATTCGGTGTACCAATTGTGGCATCAACCAAGAATCCTTGCGGTTCTTTTGATAGTACAATATGTGGGTTAATTAGAATGACTTGCCACTTACTCAACTTATTTAGACGGTCTTCTACGTGGCTACGAATTGCGGGGGTAATTTCCATTTGTTTGCTGGTAATGTTTATTGACATATAGTTACCTCTTTAATGTTGCTCCGTCTTTAATGTACCCAGCATAGCGCTCTTTCGCGTAAAAAGAATGATCTAAATCACTTTTGCTGTGCGGTTTTGGAAGTAAGTGGCAGAATTGTGATAATCAAGGAAGATATGGAGAATATTTGTTGCTAAGAAAGACATTGTGCGTCATTATCGATCAGTTACGGAATTATAATCTAGTGAAATAATTTTATTGAGTAAGTTATTTTTAGGCTAAAAACAATAGAAATATAACCAAAACGTATTCGATTTGTTGCCTAAACAGAACAAAAAGATAAGCCTAGCAAAAACTACATTCCCGGCAGTTTATCTCCTTAACAACGACACTACACATACTGTAATAAATCAAAAACAGCAGCTGTTTAGCTGCCATTTTTGATCGGCTGTTCAAATCTAACGATATTGAATTTTATGCGGGGTTGGCAGTTATCAGCTGTGCCACTTTATTTGCTTCGGCTGTCAGGCCTAATTCCTTATAAGCTGACTCCATATAAGGAAGCGCTTCCCGAGTTGCGCTTGTATTAGGATAGTCTCGTAGCATTTGTTCTACACGATTGACGACAGCTACATAAGCGCTGCGTGTAGTGTAGTATTTCACAACTGCAAGTTCATATTTGGCTAAACGTTCTTTAAGGAATACTAGCCGCTTGATAGCATCAGCTGAATACTGGCTGTTTGGATAGTAACGTGCCAATTGGTTGAAATCACGGAGTGCGGCACGGGCATGTTCAGGATCACGATTTGATCGATCAATGCCGAGAAAGCCTTGCAATAGATTATCATCCAGAGCCTGTGAAACCAAACCACGCATATACAGCACATAGTCAATATTAGGGTGGGTTGGGTTCAGGCGCATGAAACGGTCGATAGATGCGAGAGCCAGTGGGTATTCTGCTGATTTGTAGTAGGCATAGATCAAATCAAGCTGAACCTGTTGGGAATACGGCCCAAAAGGATATCGGTTATCAAGGGATTCCAATTGCTTAATAGCCGTTTTATAGTTACCTTCTTGCAGCTTTTCCTGCCCAATTGAATAAATTTGAGATGGCGGGATATCAGGAACAGCATCCTTATTGCTGGAACATCCAGATAAAACCAGGCTCAATGTGGTCGCTGCCACCAGATATTTCATGCGAATCATCACGTGTTGATTATCCTCTGAGTATTTTCTGGGAGACTGTCCGTGAAGCTCCCGGCAAAATATAGGGTTACAATAGCACACTATTTTAAATGAAACGGCCTCGCCGTCAAAACTCAACGTAAAATATAGAAATTATATATGGCACAACAAATCCGACTTAATGCAATAGTCGCTGAATCTCAGCTTGGTCAACGTTTAGATCAAGCTTTGGCTGAATTGTTCCCTGATTATTCAAGGTCACGTATAAAAGAGTGGATCTTAGATAATAAAGTTCAAGTTAATGGCAAATTAATTAACAAACCGAAAGAAAAAGTTCTGGGCAGTGAAGAAATTTTCATTGATGCTATCATTGAAGAGGATGCACGTTGGGAGCCTCAGGATATTGAACTAAATATTGTCTATGAAGACGACGATATTTTGGTAATCAATAAACCACGTGATTTAGTCGTTCATCCGGGAGCAGGTAATCCTGACGGCACAGTATTGAATGCCTTGTTATACCGTTATCCTGAAATTGCAGATGTTCCCCGTGCAGGCATTGTTCACCGTCTTGACAAAGATACAACCGGGCTAATGGTTGTGGCAAAAACGGTTCCAGCACAAACTCGTTTGGTGGAATCTTTGCAATTACGTGAAATAACCCGTGAATATGAAGCGATTGCTTTGGGATGCATGACAGCCGGAGGAACGGTAGAAGAACCCATTTCTCGCCATCCAACAAAGCGGACACATATGGCAGTACACCCTATGGGAAAACCTGCTGTTACCCATTATCGAGTAATGGAACATTTCCGAGCATATACTCGTTTGCGTTTGCGTTTGGAAACAGGCAGAACACACCAAATTCGTGTGCACATGGCACATATAAAACACCCGTTGGTGGGAGATCCTCTGTACGGTGGTCGGCCTCGTCCATTAAAAGGAGCTTCTGATGAATTTCGCGAAGTGATGCGCAGTTTTGATCGTCAGGCATTGCATGCAACTATGTTACGTCTTTACCATCCGATTACTGGAATTGAGATGGAATGGCATGCCCCATTACCGGATGACATGATTAAATTAATTGAAGTGATGAAAGCGGATGCTGAATCTTTTAAAGATGAGATGGATTGGTAATTAAATGACACCACTGATTTTTCCTGATTGGCCACAGCCTGATAATGTTGGTGCTTGCAGTACTACCCGCTTGGGTGGAGTAAGTTTACCTCCATATGACAGTTTAAATCTGGGGAATCATGTCGGGGACGTTCCAGAATATGTGGAGCGAAATAGAACCTTATTGGTTGAATACGCCCAATTGCCGCAGCAACCTATATGGTTGGAACAAGTACATGGAACACGTGTTATCACACTTGATGGTCAGTCATTGGTAAACAATCGGGCCGATGCCGTTTACACAAATATACCCGGGCAGGTTTGTGCTGTGATGACCGCAGATTGCTTGCCAGTTCTCTTTTGCAGTATTTCTGGTGATGAAGTTGCAGCAGCCCATGCAGGCTGGCGTGGATTATGTTCAGGAGTGCTGGAGAATACTGTGTCTCGATTTAGTGCAAAGCCTGACATGATCCGTGCATGGTTGGGGCCCGCTATTGGCCCTGAAAAATTTGAGGTGGGGAGTGATGTTAGAGAAACCTTCATTACGGCCAATTCTGATCTAGAGCAAGCTTTCACACCGTATGGTGACAAGTTTCTGGCAAATATTTACTTACTGGCTAAATTAAAGTTGCAGTCAGTAGGAATAACAGAAATTTTTGGTGGAACCGAATGTACTGTCTCGGAGGAAAAAAACTTTTTCTCCTATCGTCGAGATGGTAATACAGGGCGAATGGCAACTTTAATTTGGTTGCAATAGCCTACTTCATAGGACGATCTTTGGCGCATACATAGAAGTAAGTTTCCAATTAACTTTTCAGAAGACCTTGAATATTTAAGGAATGACCTTATCTAGTTTTCAGTAACTAATTCTGACCAGTATTGGAGGTGTTATGCGTCTGGATCGTCTTACTAATAAATTCCAGCTTGCTCTCGCTGACGCCCAATCCCTCGCATTAGGGCGTGATAATCAATTCATCGAACCTATCCATTTGATGAGTGCATTACTCAATCAAGAAGGCGGCTCAGTTCGTCCTTTATTAGCCTCGGCAGGGGTGGATACGGGAAGCTTCAATAATCAACTGAATCAGGCTCTGGACCGATTGCCAAAAGTAGAGGGCAATGGTGGAGATGTGCAGGTATCCAACGAACTGGGACGTTATCTAAACCTGTGTGACAAACTTGCACAAAAAACAGGTGATAATTTTATTTCTTCTGAACTCTTTGTTCTGGCAGTGATAGAAGAACGTGGAACGTTAAGTGACATGCTGAAAGCTGCAGGAACAGCTAAAGATAAAATCACTAAGGCAATAGAACAGATGCGTGGTGGTGAAAAAGTGTATGATCAAGGTGCAGAGGATCAGCGTCAAGCGTTAAAGAAATATACAATTGATCTGACTGAACGTGCTGAACAAGGCAAGTTGGATCCTGTTATTGGACGTGATGAAGAAATCCGTCGAACCATTCAAGTATTGCAACGTAGAACCAAAAATAATCCTGTTCTTATTGGTGAACCCGGAGTTGGGAAGACCGCAATTGTCGAAGGCTTGGCACAGCGTATTGTTAATGGTGAAGTTCCAGAAGGACTGAAAAATAAACGTGTCCTATCTCTAGATATGGGGGCGTTATTAGCTGGTGCTAAATACCGTGGTGAATTTGAAGAGCGCTTGAAAGGTGTTTTGAACGATCTTGCCAAACAGGAAGGTTCAGTCATTCTGTTTATTGATGAATTGCATACCATGGTCGGAGCAGGCAAAGCCGAAGGCGCAATGGATGCCGGTAACATGCTGAAACCCGCATTGGCTCGTGGTGAACTGCATTGTGT
The DNA here is from genome assembly GCF_002127535.1 of Xenorhabdus vietnamensis. Classification (GTDB taxonomy): domain Bacteria; phylum Pseudomonadota; class Gammaproteobacteria; order Enterobacterales; family Enterobacteriaceae; genus Xenorhabdus; species Xenorhabdus vietnamensis. The sequence continues at coordinate 233,962 of NZ_MUBJ01000002.1, read as the reverse complement.
CGGGGCAACAACACTTGATGAATATCGGCAATATATAGAAAAAGATGCAGCTTTGGAGCGTCGTTTCCAGAAAGTTTATGTGGCAGAACCCACTGTTGAGGATACGATTGCTATCTTACGTGGGCTAAAAGAGCGATATGAATTGCATCATCATGTTCAGATTACAGATCCGGCAATCGTTGCAGCGGCAACGTTGTCTCATCGCTATATTTCTGATCGTATGTTGCCTGACAAAGCGATTGACCTGATTGATGAAGCCGGGGCGAGTCTTCGTATGCAGATGGATTCTAAACCAGAAGCACTGGATCGCCTTGAGCGTCGCGTTATTCAATTGAAGCTTGAACAGCAGGCACTGAAAAAAGAGTCTGATGATGCCAGTAAAAAACGTTTAGAAATGCTGAACGAGGAATTAGCAGAAAAAGAACGTGAATACTCTGAATTGGAAGAAGAGTGGAAAGCAGAGAAAGCTGAACTTAGTGGCACTCAGAATATCAAAGCCGAATTAGAGAATACTCGTATTGAATTAGAAAAGGCACGGCGTAACGGTGACTTGGCCAAAATGTCTGAAATTCAGTACGGAAAAATTCCAGAACTGGAAAAACGTCTGGCAACAGCAACAGCAACGGAAAATCGTCACATGAAGCTGCTGCGTAACAAAGTTACGGATGCTGAGATCGCTGAAATACTTGCTCGTTGGACTGGAATTCCTGTATCGAGAATGTTGGAAAGCGAAAAAGACAAGTTACTGCGCATGGAGCAAGAATTGCATAAACGTGTGATTGGGCAGAACGAAGCTGTTGATGCCGTATCGAATGCAATTCGTCGTAGCAGAGCGGGGCTATCTGATCCCTATCGTCCAATCGGTTCTTTCATGTTTTTGGGGCCGACTGGGGTGGGTAAAACTGAATTATGTAAGGCATTGGCTAATTTCTTGTTTGACAGTGATGACGCTATGGTGCGCATTGATATGTCGGAATTTATGGAAAAACACGCAGTTTCAAGGTTGGTGGGAGCTCCTCCCGGATATATTGGATATGAAGAAGGTGGATATTTGACAGAAGCAGTGCGCCGCCGTCCTTATTCTGTCATTTTGCTGGATGAAGTAGAGAAAGCACACCCGGATGTTTTCAATATCTTGCTGCAGGTATTGGATGATGGTCGTCTGACTGATGGTCAGGGGAGGACTGTTGATTTTCGTAACACAGTTGTGATTATGACCTCTAACTTGGGGTCCGATATGATTCAGGAGCGTTTTGGGGCACTGGATTATGCGGGTATGAAAAATATAGTAATGGAAGTGGTGAGCCATCATTTCAGACCTGAGTTTATCAACCGTGTTGATGAAGTTGTTGTGTTCCATCCGTTAGGAAAAGAACATCTGACATCTATTGCGAATATTCAATTGCAACGTTTATACCAGCGTCTGGAAGAGCGTGGCTATCAGGTAGAGATGACACCTTCAGCACTGGTAAAACTAAGTGAAGCGGGCTTTGATCCTGTATATGGCGCTCGCCCATTGAAACGAGCTATTCAGCAAGAGATTGAAAACCCGCTGGCTCAGCAAATTCTTTCTGGCAAGTTGCTTCCGGGTAAATTAGTGACTTTGGAGCTAGAAGGCGATCGTATTATTGCAAAGCAATGACATTGTTTGCAGAGGAAATCTTTAACTATAAAATTATATAGAAGATAAATTTGCGTTGAGATCATCAAAAGAGGTGTAAAAAACACCTCTTTTTTCTTTATAGTAGGTTGGAAAAAAAACAAATTAAGGTGTTTTGTGTAATAAATGCGCGATTGGGGCTTTTTTTTAAAATAATTGTTGCCAGTATCACGAAAGTCCCTATAATGCGCTTCCGTTGTCACGACAAACACACAAATCTGTCGGGGTGACAAAGTGAAAGACCTTGAAAAATAAGGCTTGACACTGAAAGAGGAAAGCGTAAGATACGCAGCCTCGCAACCGGGAAACGAATCATCGGTTGCAATGCTCTTTAACAATTGAATCAGACAATCTGTGTGGGCACTCGCAAGAC
>NZ_MUBJ01000002.1:29233-231829 GCF_002127535.1 Xenorhabdus vietnamensis | reverse complement strand
CAGTACTCGCTTTCGAAAATCTAAGCTGTAGCCCATCTCATTTTATGCCTTGTCATCTTAGATTTAGATATTATGTCATATTAATATGATTTAGCTATAAATCTTATCATAATCTGGAACTTTAGGATTTAGATAGAAATCATTTCCATATGTATCTTTAATATTATTGATGATTGTTAAATTAAATTTTTCATTTGCTTTCCATGTATTAATAACATCGTTAATAAAAAACCAACTAAAGAAGTAAGTAAAATATTTTCACAATAATTACTCCTGCCATATCGTATTTAACATTTTTTATCATCAATTAAGTCAATAAAACCCTTTATTTTTATTTGTTCTTTATCCAGCATGCCAATGTCTTCATCCAGGAAAGGAGCACTCACTGTTGATAGCCGGCTAACCCTAATACCATTTTTATTTTTATATTCAGATTTTTTTGTTAACCATTTTACGATTGAATCCATAATGTAATATTACTCTAATTTTTTAAAATGGTCGCAGAGCATTAATAAACGCTCTGCTGATAAATTATAAACTTTGGGCACTCAAATCCATTTTTTCATCAAACACTATCCTTAGATATTTCCTCATTTTGCAATGTATCTGGAGGCATGATTTTATCCAACTCAGCCAAAATATCTTCGATTTGAGATTCCCAATCAGTTGGTTTGGGTTCTTGACGCAAAATAAATAACGATGCAAATAACGTTCTTTGACGTTGAAAATCGACTGAACTGACAACCTCTTTTCCTTGAATTAAATATTTCGCCATAAAGGTCAATAAATAGGCCTTTCCTATCCATGAACTATGGATATTAGGAATCCGAGGCCTAAAAGTATGAATAAACAAATTATTATTTTCATCAAAGCCATAAGTTCTTAAAAGCAATATATTTTTATAATGTACAGCTTCTAATTGTGTATAGCGTGCAACATACATTTTTCCTTTTGCCCACGTGTAAAAAATTTGCTTTTCTCTATCAATAACGAATGGAGCTAATTTACGAGAGAAAAATAGCAAATACAAAAAAAATGTATTCGTAGTAAGGAATAGTAGGAAGAAACCTCCATCTAGCAATAAATCATTGCGTGCTTTAGATTTTTCATAAAATCCACTATCCGTATAACGAATATGAAAATATTGTAGTAAAGATATATTTTTGGAATTTCTAATATATTCATATTTATTAAAGTGCTCAGGAAGTTTAGGATTCAAATAAAATTCATCTCCATATCTTTTCTTAGCAATAGTAACCATCCCAAGGTAAAACTTCTCATCACCTCTCCAATCCTTAACATAATCATTAATAAAAAAACAGAATCCTAATAAAAATCCTATAAGAGCAGGAATAATAATATTTGTCCGGTGACTATTAATCTCGTTAATTATTACACAATTTTTATCATTAATTATTTCAACAGCCCCTTCATTTTCTAATTGTTCCTTATCTAATATTTCAATATCTTCCTTCAAGAGAGGATCACACACTGTTGATAGTCGGCTTATTTTGATATCATTACTTTCTCTTGCGTTCATTTTTTAAACTCTTTTATTATTAACACTTCTGTTACTGACCATTTTTGTTATTAAAATTACAGGTAGAGTAATTTTGTATCATTATATCCATAAATTGCATTTTCCCATATTGGCTCCTCCCCCCACTTATAACGTAAAGGAGAAATGGTATCTTCAGTAGGCATATAGTACCAAGAAAGATTTAAATACTTAGCATGTTCCTCTTCAATTTCTAATGACAAAGTAAGAGTACCATTTTCATCAATTGAATTTTCATTACCTGATTTTTTGTTTTTATCAAATATATTTGATAGTGCATATTCCATTAAACTTTCAAATCTCTCCTTAGCCCTCTCATAACCCATCAACGTAAAATAATAACTAGGGTGGTTTCTTCCTTCCTCACCATGAGAAGATTTCGAGATTTTATAAACCAGCTCTGATTCACCTAATCTAAAACCAGGTAATAAAAAGCTATAAATTACCTTTCCTTTTTTATTATTTTCTTTTTTCAAAACTGGTTTAATAAAAATATTTAAAAACTCTTGACGTTCAACTAAAAATGCTTTTTTTGTATCATCATCCATTTCGTTGGTCTTAGAAAACTGTTCAGTTATATCATTCGGCCTTCTGGTATCCCAAAAAGCATACTTATTTCCCTTTCCCCAAAAACAATTATTCAATAAGTTTTCAAATTCATCTTTACTAAATAAAATCACACCAATATATCCCATTGCTGCTAATGTCACGCCCGCCCAAAATATAGGACCTCCTAATGATGCTAATCCGGTTCCTCCTGCCGCGGCTGCTCCAATTGCGCCTCCAGTTGCCGGAGTGGCTAGCAAAAATGTACCAGTCATTATTAATGTACCTGTACCAATAGCGGCGTGCGAATAACTTTCCATCTGATTACCTATAGAATAAGCATGATAAGCGTCATAATATGAAAGCCCTCCACTCAAAAGTCCCGTTGCCACCACAGCTCTCTTTGCTATTATTTTCACATAATCGCTATTTAACATAAGATTACGTGATACTGTGCCCAGCAAAGCGCCAATTGCAGGACGATTTATTTTCTGTGCCAGTAATTCCGCCCTTGCTGCTGCCTTTCCTAAGTACTCAGAAAAATTTCTTGCTGCAACCATTCCACCAATGATTGTATTTAAATATGTAAGACGAATATAAAGAGTTTTGCTACTCGCTTTCAGCGGGTCATTTTGGTCAAAATTAGATTGTGACGCTAATGAGTAAAATGTATACATTTTCATGTATAAATCTAACCCACTCAAACTACAATCAAATAATACACTGGTTTGATGTTGTAAATGGCGCATAGCCACAACATTGAATTTTGGTTGATTAAATTTAATTATAGGTATTTTTACGTATAATCTATAAATATAGTTGTCAATTCTTTTGGACCAATTGAATACTTTCCTTCCTCCCCATTTTTTCAGCTCAGCATTAATTTTAGACATACCTCCTTTAATTTTACCTGGAATCCCTTGATTTTTATATTCTCCTAATTTTTTTAATAATTTATTCCACTCTTTTTCATCTAATACAACATGTTTTCCTTTCTGTATTTCAACGCCTAAAAAAGACAAACACTTGATAGTGAAATATTGGTTTAGCTTTTCAACATTTCCTGCATAGGCATACATTGATATCTGACTTGCCTTTTCCGCTCCAACCACAAATAAATGTGCAATAACTTCAGCCGTGGCATTTAATAATTTATCTACCCCGATAGTAACATATTTTGCCATTACATCTTTGTTTGCTCCATCATGCCCTAAGGTGTTGACAACACCGTTGCGAACAACATCCCAAGTGCTACTAGATTCTGAGGCAAGATCCCCCGCTAATACACGCAGTGATATAGACATTCCTGCATCTGAGCTTTTTAGTGGTTCAAGTAACTCTGAAATAAGAGTACTAAATATCTTAAATTCTTTGGCATCTTCTTCACTGAGGTCATCTTTTCGCTCATTCACAGAGAAGAAATTACTGAAATAATGAGTCAGGCCACCTAATTTATCAGAAACACCAGGGTCTTCAAAGAACCCCCTATATAAAGCAACAGTCGCTTCCTGAGTTTCATTTACGTCTTTAATCGGATCTATAAGTTTAGGCCACCACGTTTTCCAATTATCTAAATGGATATTATCTTTAAATTGTTCACTCAGTGTAAAATTATCTACTACAGCATATTCCAGTTGTTCAATAAATTGGCCTATTGTGAGAGGATATATATTGGTAGCCATGTAACTTCTCTGCCAAATAGAAAGCAAAGTATGAACATTCAAAAGATCACGCTGATATCCGACTGGGTCATGTAAAACAACAATTTTCGCTTTGTCTTTATAATACGGACATAGCACACTATCCATCTGACGCATCACCAGATCGACATCCATTTTATAAGTATCTTCTGTAGTTAAATCACCAAGATTGACGGGAGGCGCGTTTGGATCTTGTAAATGTTCATGATAGCGTTCAAATTGTTCTCCAACCTCTTTAAATTCTTCTATCAGGGTTTTTAAATGCTCCTCTGTGGCATCAATAGCATATGAAGATTTTTCATCATCCAGATCAACAAACTGCATTGCATTTCTGCGAAAAGATTCATCGTTATCTATCTTGTCTAGGATTCGCTCGGAAAAAGAAACCTCACTATAAACAATACTAATTTTGGATACGTCTTTATTAAGAGCCAGAAAAGGATAGCCTAATCCCGCTGAACCATTAGCAGGTTGTATTTTTCCCCAGGATGCATTATCCACTTTTCTCTCATATTGGGTATATTTTACCATTAATCCTCTTACACCATCTTTGACCTCTACAACTTGAGGACCATACTTAAAAATCAATAATCTCCCTTTATATTGAGATCCCCGTGTTTTTAACGGTTCTTCTTCCTTTACATATATCCAACCAGCTCTGGGCATTCGAATGCAATATCCGTCTGCCGGAAATAGTGACAGAATTTCTGGGTCAATATAATCATATATTGGGGATGGTAACTCGGCTTTTGCGTTTTTTGCTGAACCAAAAAAGTTCATATATGCATATCTGGCTGGATAAACAGGCCGGATATTGACGTCACAGGGTCTGACAACAGTATCCATATCCAATTCATGGGGTATGTATTCCCTCGCCATATCGACAAGTTCTTCAAATGTTTTTTCCACTTTTTTCGCGGCGGTCTCAAGAGCGTCATTTGTGTTCGTTAATATCGATTTTTCCATTTATCTTATTTCCTTGTGTTAACTTAATATCCGGTTTTTAAAACAATATTCATAACAAATCAGTGCCCGCGCCTCTTGCAGTTGTGCTTCTGCACAGGCATGCTGCCATGCCCGTTGCCAGAGCTCTTCGTTATCCCGCGCCAGACTTCTGCCCGCCACCAAATGCAGAATGGAACGCTGATGGGAAAAACCCGCCAGACAAGCAAAATTGATCTGTTGCACCACAAAGGCTGGCAGTTGTTTTTTCTGGTCTGGTGACAGTTCCCGTTGGGTTTCTGCAATAAATTTGACTATCTGAGCCACCGCCCGCTCTTGGGTCTGCCCCGCCAATAGGTTCATCAGATAGGGGTTGATTGCCACGGGTGCCGTTTTCTCCTGATCCAGTACGTTTTCAGCCAGAGAAAGGGCGTAGTACTGTGCCGTCTGGCTATCGAAATAACCGATGCGTGTTATCGGGCGCATAAAGTGCATCAGCTGTTCATCCGGCAGGCTTTTTAGTAACGGGAGCAAGCCTTGCGGTACATAGAAGCGGTAAAACACCCATGATTGCTGTTGTTCATTCCTCAGGTAGGTGAATTTACGCAGGTGATTACGGATCACGGGAAATGGCTGGTCACTGTCGATAAAAATACCCAGCTCTGGCGTGCTCGGTTGTGTGATCTTTTGCTGAAAGGCAGAGCACACCGTTATGTCATCGGTTAATTCCACCAGATAAGGGGCGCTGTCTTCGAGCGTGATTTGGGTTTCCCCCTGAAACAGGCTTTCCCATCGCAAGTTGGAAACCATCAGGTCAGGCACGATAAAACTGCCCATCACCCGACGGTAAACCGTGGCGTCAATCACCATATAACAGTACTGTCGGTGCTCTCTGGCGGGCATGGTTTCCATTACAGTGAACTGCAATACGCCACGTTCGGCAGGCAGAGGGGAATTGATACTGCGTGCATTCAGCGGTATCACCTGAGCCCCCCGTTCCATCCCCTGCCGAAACTGCCGCAATAGCGGCAATTCGACACAAGGGCTGGCGGCAAGGTATTCAGGCAACGGCTGAATACTTTGATATTGCCCCGGTGAATGTCCCACCTGTAGGACATATTCCACCAGCGCCGACAAAGCCTGCGGCTTGCTCGTTGCACGGACAATCGATTGGGCAGAGTAGTCCTCACCTTGTTGCGTGGCATAGGAATAATCCACCACCCAATGTTCGACATAATCAGGTATCCAGGACATTATTCCGATGACTCCTGCTGCTTACGGGCTTTTTCCCGGCAATCCTCTGCCATTACCAACCCTTCATTGGCTGATCCGCTAAGTGACGGCACCGTGCCCGGGCTGCCCCCCGTAACCGAAACATCCCCTTGCAGGGTGATTTTGCCGGTGATCGTCACCCCTGAACCATCCAGCTTAATCGACCCCGCCTTGCCTTTGATCAGCACGGATTCGCTGGCCTGTAGGGTATGGACTTTCGTCAGGCTCTGGATATTGTTGACCACATTCAGGGTATAGTTGTTGTTGATTCTGGCGGTTTTGTCCCGCCCCACTTCTTGCAGGTGATCCGCAAAGATATTTTCCTGCCAGTTGTTGTTGATGCAGGTTTTGCGATCTTTGGTGATGGTTTCAAACTGGTTCAGGTCAATCTGGATGTGCTGTTCATGCATGATCCTGATGAATTCATCGTTGCCGATTTCATGTTTGCGATTGTTCAGGACATGGTGGCTTTCATCGTGACCAACACGTTGGGTCTTATCGTGGTTTATCTGGATAAGCTGATCTTTCTGGGCATGGATATAAATTTCCTCGCTACCTTTCGCATCTTCAAAACGCAGTTCGTTAAATCCTTCGCCTTTATGAGTATGCGTTTTAAAGGTGGTGCGGGTTTTTTCTGCGGGCAGATCCAATGGAGGACGGTTACGCCCATTGTAGGTACAGCCCGTCACTATCGGGCGATCAATATCCCCGTTCAGGTAGGAAATAATCACTTCCTGACCAATGCGCGGAATGGCCATAAAACCATAGCCATCACCATTCCAGCCTTGCGCTACACGCACCCAGCAGGAAGCACGGTCATCCGCTTCATCGTAACGGTTCCAATGGAAATGAACTTTGATAGCGCCATATTTATCAACGTAGATCTCCTCACCTTCCGGCCCCACGACGGTTGCGACTTCATCTCCATCCGCCAGCGGCTTATATTGGAAAGGCGCGCGCCAATCCTGCCTGCCCGGAATAAAGGTGACGTGATTGGTTAACGTTGTCCCTTCCCCCGCGTTTCTGGAAGCTTGTGGCTGATGCCCATGATGTGTGACAGTAACAACCTGCCAGCGATCATTCATTGTCGCAATCGGGTGGGATTGCAGAACAAATATCCGACCCGGTCGTAATTTGATGCAGTTGGTACTCGCTTTACCGACTTTGCTCTGGTTCTGCAACTGTTCCAACCGCAATTGGGTGAAAGGGCGACCTTCTGCATCCCTCTGAAAACGTCCATAACTTTCAAATACAGAATGGTTCCCGCCATTGCCATTTTCCAGTGCAGTCAAATGTTGCAGAGGATAGGAAGGCCGAAGGAAATTATTATCTTTATGGATCGTTTCATCTGGGCACAGATATTCGCCGTAATTCCACTGCCATGCTGTCAAATCACTGTTATCTGTGTTTGCTTGTACATTGTAGGTCAATGTCAATGCCGCCAACATGCCGAGATGAGAATTGCTGTAAAACAATCTGTCCTCTTCGAACCAGAACATAATGCCTTCTTCCGCAGCCAGCCGGCACCAAAATTCATAGGCAGATTCGCGTTTCTGGGTGGTATATTCCCGTATCGAATGCTGCTGGTGATCTTTATAAAACTTGTTGTCTGCCTTGATGCGATGTTCTTTCAGCAATTGACCAAGGATATCCGGCACGGATTGATGATGGAAAATCCGGCTATCCTGATTGAGTGTCATCAACCACATTTCCGGACGGATAATAAAAGTGTAATAAGTTTGCCGACCATCCGTATTACCCTGCTCGGCTCCGGCCACAACACCATTGACGGTTCGCTCAGTGACACCATCCCGAATCACCGTCAGAGAAGCACTGGAACCCAATTGTTCATTGAGTGCCACATTATTAAAAGCACTGACAACTGTCATCGACAGGTGAAAGAGTTGTGATAGCCCCTCCTGTAAGCTGAAATCCACTACCTGAAACGTGGACTGCGGCAGTGCACCTATCTGGCAAGTGAAAACTAATCCATCCATTGCAGAAACTCCTTACATAATTGAGCGATAACCTTGAATCATTGAAGGTGACAGATACCATTCCGTCTCTGAAGGTTGGCTGAGCACACGCATTCGCAGCCATGTCCCTTGGGCAAGGCAGAACGGGAAGAATTGGTACAGTGAATTGGCGAATCGATACATTTCGCCGGCATCGGTATAAGCAGTTTCATCCAGTATCAGGGTAACCAGCAGGCAGCGAACAGGCCTGTCCCGGATTATTCTGTCACCCCATTTTGCCTCTATATTGGCGATCCCCCCGATCATGCACCGGATATTTCGACTGGAGGCGCGATCGATATCTGCATACAGGTCAAAATCCTGTAGTAGCTGTTTGACTGACGCGCTCATTTCCAATAAATGGCTGCCGACAGAATAATGTGACAACAAATCCCAATGACGATGGCTATCAACAATCGGAGGATAAGTTTGTGAAGTGAGAGTGATATTTTTTAATTGAAAAACTTCGGGAACATTTTCTCCTGTCTGGCAGATCTCGCCCAGTACAAGAGGTGCCTGATATTGTTCAAAGCCATAAAAATGGCAAATGAATTCACGCTCAGGTGGTTTACACATTAACTCCGCTTTGCTGTCATAGAAAATCAGCTCGTACTGTATTCTGCCCAGCGCATCTTTACTGACTTCAAGCGCATAGAACCAAGCCTTGTCGTACTCTGGATGATAACGTTCCATACCTGTCAGGAGACTAACCGGATAAAACAGGTATTCATCCCCGCGTCTTTCCTCTTCTGTGTTTGGCTCATTTTTCAGTTCAATACCTACAATATGCAAAACACCCTGAGTCGGCATGAGGGGTAAGCGATAGCGCGCTGTTTCTGGTATAAAAGGAAGTGTCACCTGACTGTTACGCGCCATATTAACCACAGGCGTACAATGAAGCTGGAATGCAGACTTTATTTGAGCTGCTGACAACGGCAATACTGTATTCAAAGTTAGAACGACACTGAATTCACGCTGTTTTGTCAGTTTCAATCGCTTTGCCATTGTCGGCAGAGGTAAATTCAAAAATTGGTTAACATGTGGCAGATAAAGAGACTCAACTAACAATTGTGGTGCCCAGTTATCCCCTACCGCAGATGACAAAACCAATCGGGAAGCACCTGAGCGCGGTTCAAACCGATCTCCGTGTGCTTTATACACCTGCCCATCGTGATACAGTTCAGCACCATCATAATATTGAGTCAGCCCCAGCATCAAGGCATCAGCAACCTGCTCATCACTGCTCAGGAACAAATTAATCGGTTGGGTCAGCCACTCTTCTTCCTTACCAATATAGCGGAATTTTAAGGTGATTTTCGTTGTCTGTACCTGATGAGTGATATCACGTGACACTAATATCAAAGGTTCAATAGGACATTCTCGGCAAGTAACAAATGGCTGTCGATGATGAGTATGAACTTCTGTTCCTGCCGGTATGGAAAAAGCAAAATCCCCCTGCACGCCACTGCCAAACTGAATAATGCTGGTCGCAGGAATACCTTTGATCGACTGTGCCCGTAATTTTTGCAGTAACGGCTGAGTCAATTCAGGGAAGGCATCATCGACTTTCTGACTCAAACGGGCCATTAAAGCAGCAAAGCCCTCATTAACCCTTTCAGCATCAGGATCCCTGCCACTGAGTACATCCTCAAGATGTGATTTATCTTCACGCGCAGATTTCGCAAGTTGCCTTAAGTAATCAAGTTCCCATTGATAATAATATTCAAACGATTTCACAACTAACTCCTTTTACTTAAAGAAAGTGGCATGTTGTGAGAATGACCACTTTGCATTTATACCTGTCCTTCAAGTTGCAGCGTTGTTGGCATCCTGAAATACATACGGTATATGTTTAATTTATCAATTTCAGGTAAGTAGAAAATATTTATCAATTTTTATGAATTAAAAAAACCGCTTAATATATACGCTGTCGGGTGTATGTCAAAACAAAAAATAGCGAACATATTGTTCCTTTATTCCCATTTATTCATCGCATAAACATTAATGTTACTAAGTATTATTATTTAAAATTAATAAACCAATTTGATGAATTAATGCATTTTCCATGAAAAGCTTAAAATACACGATAGGGGAATCTAACTATTGGAGGTATTACATCAATATGGATGACCGCCGATTGTTTCAGGTGTGTGCTGATAGCCTGATGTAACGGTGTCAGCATCGTGCTGAGCCACACCTGCGCTTCGGAAATCGCACCGATTGAAAAGGTCATACCGCATTGTTCACGGAACAGGCTGCGTCTCTTACTGATATTGAGATGATATTGCCTAGACTAACGTTTGGACTCATGACCAATCAGGCTAATAGCGATTAAAATGCCGTATAAAAAAATAACACCTTGTCGGTAATCTGCTGTAGGATCGCGCTCTTATAGTTATCTGATTAATTGTTGATTAACTCAATATATTTCATGCTGTATTATTCCTCTTCTCTATATCAGTAAAAGTATAAAGAGGAAATAATGACAGCAAAAACAACACACAACTACGTTATTCGCCCCATTACCCAACAAGATAACTCAGGCATTGCTGCGGTGATCCGTGAAGTATCTGCCGAGCATGGTTTAACCGCAGACAAAGGTTTTGCCGTTGCTGATCCGATTCTGGATACCCTGTACGAAGTTTACAGCCAGCCACGCAGTGCTTACTGGGTTGTTGAAATGAATGGCGAAATCGTTGGCGGTGGCGGTGTTGCTCCGCTGGCTGGTGGTGATATTGATATCTGCGAATTACAAAAAATGTACCTTTCATCAGCACTGCGGGGAAAAGGTGTAGCCAAGCAAATCGTACAGCAATCTCTCGAATTCGGTACAGTACAAGGTTTTAAACGCTGTTATCTGGAAACGACGGAGAACTTGAAAGCGGCCATTGCTCTGTATGAAAAGCTGGGGTTCAGCTATCTTGATGAGCCACTTGGCAATACAGGCCACAGCGACTGTGAAGTCAGGATGATCAAGACACTATAACGCCATCAAACTACTATAATGGCAATGGTCATCAATAAACCTGCCCCACGGATCCAGTGGGGCATTTGGCTTTGATGCTATTTTCAAAAGGCCTTAATGAAGTTTGGGTTCATCTTCCTCTGGGGGAAAGAGATCACCTTCGTCGTCTTCATCATCTGGCGCATCCGGATCTTCAAAGTACGTTCCCCAGCCGTCGTAATTTATACCGATCTTTTCAGCCAGATCCATCAATTGCTCAACCTGTGCGTCGATCAGTTCTGCCTCCAAACGGCTTTCGCTGATCACATCGCAACACATCAAGACAACACGATCTTCTGTTTCCAGTTCTTCTGCATCCGTGACTTCATAACCTAACTTGAACGCTTCAAGTGCAGCTTTTTCCAATTGATCGAAGTCTTCCGCTGAAAAGTGGTGTTCAATAATATAAAGCGCTTCAGGATCGCTGCCATCTTCCAATAGTTCTTCGATGATCAAGCGAGTTTCTTCACGCCGTTCTTCTAAAGCATGCGGGTCTGCCATGCCAATCCCCTCCGTCAGTTGGCTATCCTGTTTTGCATTCTCCCATCTTTTATGTACAAAGGATATATCTATCCAATTTTGTTTAAGAAGAAATGCAAACCGTAAGCGACTGATCTATAACCAGTCTTAATACTTTTACTCTTATAAACATTGAGCACGGGGGCTTGTAATTAGATTTTTTATCGATATATAGTGAATATAAATTCAATATAGCACTGATGGAGACAATGCATAATGAACCCATTTTTCAAGCGCCCGTTACTAAGATTACTTGATATTACCCCGACAGAAATTAATACTCTTTTAACTCTGTCTCATGAATTAAAAGCGAATAAAAAATCAGGTTCAGAGTCTCCCTTACTCACAGGGAAAAATATTGCCCTGATCTTTGAAAAAGACTCCACCCGTACACGTTGTGCATTTGAAGTCGCAGCCCATGATCAAGGTGCCAATGTGACCTATTTAGGCTCAAGTGGCAGCCAGATCGGACACAAAGAATCCATCAAAGATACCGCACGGGTACTGGGGCGTTTATATGATGGCATCCAATACCGTGGGTATGGTCAGCAAATTGTCGAAACGTTGGCGCAATACGCGGGCGTTCCGGTGTGGAATGGCCTGACTGATGAATTCCACCCAACCCAACTTTTGGCTGATTTACTGACGATGCAGGAACACAGCCAAAAACCTCTGTCTGAAATTAAATTTGCCTATTTGGGCGATGCTCGCAATAACATGGGCAACACTATGCTGGAAGCTACTGCATTGACGGGCATGGATCTCCGTTTGATCGCGCCAAAAGTGTGCTGGCCTGACGAAAACCTAGTTGCAGAATGCCAAAAACACGCAGAGAAAACTGGCGGTCAGATCACTTTGACAGAAGATATTGCACAAGGTGTAAAAGAGGCTGATTTTCTATATACCGATGTTTGGGTATCTATGGGAGAACCAAAATCGGTCTGGCAAGAGAGGATTGCTTTGCTGAAACCCTATCAAGTCAATATGGATGTTGTGAAGCTGACCGGAAATCCAGAAGTAAAATTCTTACATTGCCTGCCTGCTTTTCACGACGAAAAAACGACGCTTGGTCAGCAACTGGCAGAGGAATTTAATTTATATGGTGGTCTGGAAGTCACCAATGAAGTGTTTGAGTCAAAACACAGCATTGTGTTTGATCAGGCTGAAAACCGAATGCATACCATTAAGGCGGTGATGGTGGCAACGTTGGTGGAAAACCTGGATTTGTAATTCATTGTAGTAGTTCAAATCTGAACTTAATATCTTCGTTAATATTCTCACTGGACATTTACAATACCGTAAATGCCCAGTGTTAAACCATGATCCATTACCAAATAAAGGTTAGGACTAAACTACTACACATAACTCGTTACAGGTTTTAAATTCCGATAATATCTCAGTGCTTCATCATTACGCCCAAAACAATATCCGAGAATAACATGCCTATTAGGGTCTGATATATACCGATTAAAACTTGGCGTTGACATGCCATCCATATTTCTGACACGAATTCTATTATCGACCCGCCCTATATATCTCAAATCTTGTTTAAAAAATCTGATCATGACTCCAAAGCGTTATAATGATGTTTTTCAATATAGGCGCCAATCAGTTTTTCATGAATTTCTATCAACGTGAGTAACAAATTGTTTTTCTTGCCAATCGTTTAATATTAATACGCAGATTGAGATTATGCCCGTACAGGTTCGGTTTGACCACAATATCGGCAAACAACCTCTATCGTCACAGTCATAGGATGGCTCCACTAAAAAACACAAGAATATAAAATTAACGCTTCGGAGTCATGACCCAAAAGAAAAAGCCTAGCCGACCAGATCGTATAATATCTACTATGTGTCATACCTGCCATAACGTGCAAAAAATCATCGCCTACTACTCATCACTAATTTAAACGCAAAAAACAAAAATAATCCGCCTGTCGCGCGATTCATCCATTTAATGACATTTTCACGGCGTAATATATGGGAAAGGGGGCGTGTGGCATAAATCAGTGACAATGACCACAATGTGCCAAGCAATACATGGATCGCCACTAAGCTGAATGTCCATAAAATGGGGGAATGCCCTTGGGGAATAAATTGAGGCAGGAATGAAACATAAAACACACCCATTTTCGGATTAAGAACATTCCCCAACATACCTCTGATAAACCAATTCTGGCTTTTTACAGAGGAGGAGTTCTCTCCTCCAAGATCCTTTTTAGGATTCCAGATCATTTGAATTCCCAGCCAGCATAAATACACTGCACCACACCATTTTAAGATATTGAACGCCAGTTCTGATACCGCAATCAATGTACCAAGGCCGAATGCCACCATTGCCCCCCAGATAAAACACCCCGCATTAATACCAAGGGCGGCTTGAAAGGCTTTTTTGCCGCCTTCCGCCGTGGCAGTTCGCAAAATCAACGCGGTATCCAGACCTGGAGTCAAGGTAAGCAATGTAGCCGCTACAGTAAATGCAAGCAGGGAATCCATGACTGTCATGTTTATCTCCAAAGCTAAAATAAGCTTGCCGAGAATGCTAAATGACACACATATATCCAACTGGCACGGTTTTTGTCAACCAAACTCCGTTATCTGCCCATCTTTCATTATCCAAGGCCAAGCCAATAGATTCCGGCTGGTGGCGCAATACATAACTTAAAAACTTACTGATTTTAATATCGATTTGATCCATGTTTTTACCTGCTGATTTGAATTCCTTATATTAGATTCAACACTGCATCCAACTCTGATTCGATAAAAGCGTGAATCCTCTCTTTACACAGGCCGTATTCTGCCTCATTTACTGACTGTTTAATTCGCAGCAGATCATCATGTTCAATTTTTAATTGTGTGGTTAAAACTACATCTTACCTATGCTTTGACATATGCCAGACTTAAGCATATGCTTTGACATATGCTAAATATTTTTATTTAGGAGGGAGTGATGGAAAAGGTCGTGAAAATTTTCAAGAATGGACGTAATCAAGCCATTAGATTACCTGTCATGTTTGAATTTGATACTGATAGAGTTTATATCCGCCAAGATACAAATGGGGATGTCATATTGTCAAAAAACAAATCTAAGCGTGATGACTGGGATTTATTCTTCAATATGTTAAATAATTTCTCTGTTCCAAATGATTTTTTAGATACCAATGAACGCAATCAGGACATAACAGAACGCGATCCATTTGAAGGAATGCTTTAATGTACATGTTGGATACAAACACGGTCAGTTATATTTTTCGGAAGAATCCAGCGGTAACCGCCAAATTACGCATTGTGTCACCATCAAGAATATGCATATCTAGTATTACTGAGGCTGAATTGCGCTACGGTGTTGCCAAACGACAAAACAAGGAACTGGAAAATATTGTTAACATGTTTATTGATTCGATCACTGTTTACGATTGGGACAAAGACGCGGCAAAAACTTATGGCGAACTCCGTGCCAGTATGGAACAAACTGGTCGTGTTATGGGCACGATGGATCAGATGATTGCTGCTCACGCCCTGAGTAAAAAACTGACGATTGTTACCAGTGATTCTGCATTTGGGATGGTTAATAGTCTAAATATTGAAGACTGGAACAAATATTGACAAGTGGGACCACAGTCCCACTTAACCGACTGCCTATCCAAGCCCTAACGGGTAATGCTATTTTGACTCTTATCCTTTTACGCACACCACCTGACGCAAGGTATGCACAATTTCCACCAGCGATGACTGCGCTTCCATCACAGCATCAATATCTTTGTATGCCATCGGGATTTCATCGATCACATCGCTGTCTTTACGGCATTCCACATGGGCAGTTGCACGTTTTTGGTCGCTCACGGTGAAGCGTTTTTTCGCCTCGGTACGGCTCATTACTCGGCCAGCGCCATGACTACACGAACAAAAACTTTCTTCGTTTCCAAGACCGCGAACGATATAGCTTTTCGCTCCCATTGAACCAGGAATGATCCCCATCTGACCTTTACGGGCAGATACCGCACCTTTACGTGTTACCAAAACTTCTTCACCGTAATGCTGCTCACGCTGTACATAGTTATGATGGCAATTCACGGCTTCCTGCTGTGTCGCAAAAGGTTTTGGGATCTCACGTGACAATGCTTCAAGCACTCGGTGCATCATCACTTCTCGATTCTGACGGGCGTAATCCTGTGCCCAACCTACCGCTTCCATGTAATCGTCAAAATAACGACTGCCTTCCTCAAAATACGCCAAATCGCGATCTGGCAGGTTAGTGATATGCTGTTGCATATCTTTCTGCGCCAGTGTGATAAATAAATTACCAATAGCATTACCCACACCACGGGAACCACTATGCAGCATCACCCAAATGCGATCGGCTTCATCAAGGCACAACTCGATAAAATGGTTCCCCGTTCCCAGTGTTCCTAAATGCTGATGGTTATTGGTGTTCAATAGTTTCGGGTATTTATCAGTTATACACTTAAACCCATCCGCCAATGTCGCCCAGTGTTGATCCACAATCTCTGGCGCTTTATACCAAGAACCTTTATCACGGCCTCCGCGGTTTACGGTACGCCCATGCGGCACAGCCGCTTCGATGGCATGACGGATATTCAACAGGCTATCCGGTAAATCAGATGCCATCAGCGAAGTACGCACTGCAATCATTCCACAACCGATATCCACTCCAACCGCAGCTGGAATAATGGCGCCGTGTGTCGGGATCACGCTACCGATGGTGGAACCTTTACCGACATGAACATCCGGCATTACCGCCAGATGTTTGAAAATAAAAGGCATCTTGGCCGTATTCTGCAATTGGGTAATGGCTTTGGGATCAACAGGTACTCCATTCGTCCACATTTTTATCGGCGCACCATTCTCTTGCGTCAATAAGTTATAAGTGTTGGTTGTCATTTTTGTTGCCATAGTTGTTGTCACAATTGTTCTCCTTTGATTTTTACCAGCCCGTTTAACACCTGATCTAAACCGCCATATACTGAAATTTGATTAATACGTTCCGCAATGCTTTCCAATGTTTCTAATTCTTTCAAACGTAAAGCAATTGGGTTGTTTTCCATCACTTTTGCTGTATTCAACAGTGAGCGAGTCGCCGCTGTTTCTTCCCGACGTCGGATCACATTGGCTTGAGCAGATTTTTCTGCTTCAACGACCTGGGACAGAATGGCCTTCATATCACCGGGTAAAATAATGTCTTTTACCCCCAAGGATGCCACTTCCAGACCAAAATCTTCTGTCACTTGCTGGATTTTCTTGCTGACCAGTTCATCGATAATTTGTTTATTTTCCAAAAGCTCATCCAAAGAACGGGTTCCCACCACTTCTCTAAGAACAAATTGCAGTTCGCGATACAGGTATGCCACTGGCTCACTAAGTTGCTCATAAGCCATCATCACATCGTGATAACGCCAATTAGCCGATAAATTAATACGTAAATTGACTTTATCCCGTGTCAATATTTCTTGTCCGCCAACTTCCAACGCCTGTAAACGGGTATCAACGATCTCAACGGTAACGTCATGTCCAATCCGCCAGTAACCTTTTAAACTTGACTGTAATAATTCCTGCGCCACACCATCTACTTTTAAAATTCCAACATGCCAAGCCGGAATTTGGGCTATCAAAACGCTCTCCAACCCTTTCACGCTACGTTTACGCGACACGGAAGTAGTCAACAGTGCAACCAATTCAGGTGAAACTTCCAGTTCTGAGGCTTTAAGCACCTCAATACGACGCGGTTTACCATTTTTCCAATATAAGCAACGGGTTGCAGGGGATAAAATTTCAACTAAAACATCATGTTCATACAGCAACCCCATCTCATCATCTGCAATCTGAATACCATCGCAATACCGCTCTACCCAATCACTATGGTGTTGACGTATATGCTCAGCCAAATCTTCTTCAACTTTCTCTTGTGAGCGGGTATCAATGATTTCAACGCCAACATCGTGTCCAAAACGCCAGTAACCTTGTAGCCCTGGTTGCAATAACTGCTGGGCCATACTATCAATGCTCAAAATGCCGATATGCCATGCCGGAATTTGGACAAGCAGCACACTGTCCAATCCTTTTATATTGCGTTTGCGTGCCTTTGACGGCTGAAATAAAGCCAATAACTCAGGAGCTATCGCCTGTTCTCTCGTTTTGAGAATTTCAATTCGGCGCTGGCCACCGTTTTTCCAATACAAACGGCGTGTTGCAGGAGGTATAATTTCTACCAATAAATCATGTTCATACAGCAATCCCATTTCATCTTCAGAAAGCTGGATATTGTCGCAATATTGCTCAACCCAATTGGTATGATACTGGCGCAAGTGTTCTGCCAACTTGGTTTCAATTTCGCAGCCTCCCAGTTCAAAAACCGTCAATTTCAGTTTGTTAAACCAGTTATAGAAACGATAATCACCGACGGTCAAAAGTTGTTGGTATTCGCCTTCTTTAGCCAATAAACCAATTTGTCCCTGCAATATTTTGATTTTTTTCATCATTGTTATTTTCCTTTTTCATTATTCTTTCATTCTGAAAACTGGGCATCAGAGCGAAACTAAGGGATGAATACATCGGTACTTAAACTGCAGTAGCTCAGTATCCTGCCCTTGGCCCAGCTGCATCTGCCGAGTCTTCAAAATGGTGGCTTTCAACAGACAACCACTTTTTTATTTTTCTGTTGTTACAGTGTGTTTTACTGGGAAAGTAAAAGACTCATTTAAGTTTCGAACTTGGGACTCGAACCCAAAGTAACCCTAATGTTGTTCGTCAATTGTCTTTCATTGACGGAATACATGTAGCGTAATGACCTTATGCCATCACCCATGCACCGGCCGGACTTCGAATCCGTACTATTTCAATGTGTTGACACTCTAGTTATTGCCAATTGCGTGCCAACTTTGGTAAAAAGCAGAAATATTTTTTATCTATCTGAAAAACAACTGTTTTTATTTTCTACTGTTTTTGGTGATTGTTTTTGCAGTTCAAATTTCTTATCTTTTTGTATCGCTATTTATAAATTTAAATAAGAACACAGAGAAGATAATGAAACGCAGAATCGCCATTGGTGTATTGGGTACAAAGTTAGATAGACGGGGTAAAAAGGCCAATCGCTGGACAAAATGGCGTCCTACGGTTGGGATGTGTCAACAGCCAGAGTTGCCGATTGATAAGCTGGAATTGCTCTATCAAACCAATGACTACGTTTTGGCGGAGAGAGTTAAAGAGGATATTGCTCAAGTTTCACCACAGACCAAAGTGGTATTGAACGAGATACAAATTGAAGACCCATGGGATTTTGAAGAAGTTTATACTGCTCTACTGGATTTTGCCGTTCGTTATCCATTCGACACTGAAAACGAAGAATATCTGGTACATATCACAACCGGCACCCACGTTGCGCAAATTTGTTGGTTCCTGTTGACTGAAGCCCGTTACCTGCCTGCCCAATTGCTCCAGACATCACCCAAAAATGAAGGAGATGAGAGCCATTCCGCCGGCGTTTATACGATTATCGATTTAGACCTCAGCCGCTATACCACCCTGACTAGCCGCTTTCAGCGCGAACAACAGGAGCAGGTCGCATTCTTGAAATCAGGTATTGCCACACGCAATACCAATTTCAACCGCCTGATCGATCAAGTGGAACGTGTCGCTTTACGCTCTACTGCGCCAATTTTGCAACGGGGCCGACTGGTGCAGGTAAATCCTTTCTCGCCCGCCGAATCTATCAATTACGGCAATCGCGTCATTTAATCGCAGGACGATTTGTAGAGGTGAACTGTGCCACTCTGCGCGGTGATAACGCGATGTCTACCCTGTTCGGACATGTCAAAGGGGCATTTACAGGAGCCATTCAGCCACGAAACGGGCTTCTTTGTGAAGCCGATGGCGGCATTTTGTTTCTTGACGAAGTGGCTGAACTGGGGTTGGATGAGCAAGCAATGCTGCTGAAAGCGATTGAAGAAAAGAGTTTTCTGCCTTATGGATCTGATAAGGAAATACGCAGTGATTTTCAATTGATTGCCGGTACACACCGTGATTTACGAGATTGGGTCGCTCAGGGGAAACTCCGCGAAGATCTCTATGCCCGTATCAATATGTGGACTTATCAACTGCCCGGTCTGGCACAACGTCGTGAAGATATCGAGCCGAACATAGATTATGAACTTGCTCGTTATGCACAAATGCAGCAAACACAAGTTCGCTTTGATAAAGAAGCACGGCAGATTTACCTGCATTTTGCCTGTTCAGAACAAGCTCAGTGGCGAGGGAATTTTCGCGAACTCAGTGCTTCCGTCGCACGGATGGCGACGTTCGCCGAAAATGGGCGTATCAACCAACTTTTGGTTGAAGAGGAAATCACGCGACTTAAACAAAACTGGCGCGTCGAGGATCACGTTTTCCTGCTGCCAAATACTCTGCCGGAAATTGATCTGTTTGACCGCCAACAATTAGAAACGGTGATTAAAATATGTCGTGAATCCAGCAGCTTATCAGAAGCAGGTCGCAAGCTATTTGCCGTTTCCCGTCAACAGAAAAAACAGCCCAATGATGCTGACAGATTACGCAAGTACCTAGCCCGATTCGGTCTGGATTGGGAGAACACTCAACATTATTAGAACGACATCAAACATTAGAACAACAGTTAGGAGAACAACAACATGGAACTGAAATTTTTAGGTACCAGCGCAGGCATTCCCACAAAAGAACGCAATGTCACCAGCCTGATCCTCGATTTACAAGGCATCCGCAACGCACTGTGGATGTTTGATTGCGGAGAGGGAACCCAACACCAAATTCTCCATTCCCCCGTCAAGATACCCAAACTGGAGAAAATTTTTATTACTCATCTGCATGGTGATCATATTTTCGGCTTGCCCGGTTTATTGTGCAGCCGTTCAATGGGCGGTTCCACTGATCCCCTCACTTTATATGGGCCGACCGGCATACGTCAGTTTGTGGAAACCACATTGCAACTGAGTAGTTCTTTCCTGACCTATCCGCTGGAAATCATCGAAGTCCAGCCCGGACAATTGTTTGATGATGGTGAATTCAAAGTCACGGCTTATTCCCTGAATCATCGCGTGGAATGTTATGGTTATCGCATTGAAGAACACGATAAACCCGGCGCACTTGATGCGCAAAAATTGAATCAGGATAGTATTCCCCGTGGCCCGTGGATGCAGGCCTTAAAACAAGGCGGAACGGTGACACTGGAAGATGGCCGTACAATTTGCGGTAAAGACTATTTAGGCACCCCGATCCGTGGAAAATCGTTGGCCATTTTCGGGGATACGGAGCCGACTCCCGAAGCACTAAAACTGGCTGCCAATGTTGATGTGATGGTGCATGAAATCACGCTGGAAGATGCATTTGCAGCGAAAGCCAATGAGCGCGGGCACTCCACCACCAAACAAGCCGCAACACTCGCGCGTGATGCCAAGGTAAAACACTTTATCGCCACACATATCAGCGGACGCTATAGTATAGAAGATTGTCCACGATTATTGGAGGAATGCCAGGAAATATTCCCGAATACCGATCTGGCCGAAGATTTTGCGGTATTTAAAGTTAAATAACTTCTCACAAGAAAATAAAGAAGAAGGAGATGAACCAGTAGGATTCAAGTAATAGATTTCAAGTTGCAGCATAGCTAACAAAGCGGCAACTTGGAAAATAAAGAGGATAAACGTGATATCTGTATAAATATCAGTATCAATTCTGATATATAATATTTTCCGAGAAGTACCTCTCAAAAGCATTCCGGCAGAACTATTTTTATATTAGTTGTTTATATAGTTAACACCCTGCAACAAAAATAAAAACTCCAGAGAGATAATAATGAATTACGCAAAAGTTTCACCTAGGATTATTAATCCGTTATATAAAAGCTACGAAGAAATCCACACTTCTGAACTGGATCAAGAACTTATTTTACTGGTAGAAACACGGGTATCCCAAATAAATGGTTGTGCTTATTGTTGTCATCTTCATGCTGAAGCAATCCGCAAAGATCATGGCATAGAACAAGTAAAACTGGATAAATTGCCCGCGTGGTTCAATTCCAATATCTACAGCCCAAAAGAGAAACTAGCATTAGAATGGTGTGAAGCTTTAACAACAGATCTTAAGCAAAACACGCTGGATAAAATAAAAGAGCGTCTTGATGCTGTTTTTACAGAAAAAGAGATTGTTGATCTAACCGCTGCTATTTCCCTCATAAATGCTTTCAATAGAATGGCTGTCAGTTTGGGTGATAGAGACGAATAATCATATCATTATTCCGGCCATTAAATCTGACAGTTAATGAAAACAGAAATTTCTTCCCGTAAGCCTTGCGGTGAATGCTATCGTGAGTATAATGCGCGACGATTTGCTGGGAGAAAACATGAAAGATTACGCCGTAAAGGTTGTTAAAAAACATCAAACTAACAAAACACTGTCTGCTGGCAGCGTAAGCGCATTGTTTTTCCCATTACTTAACCGAACATTTAAAAAGCCCCTCAATTGAGGGGCTTTTTTTTGCCTACCCAGTTCAAGGCTAGAAGTCATAAAAGAGGAACATAAACATGGCTAACCCGTTATATCGCAAGCATATCATTTCAATTAATGATCTGAGCCGCGCAGATCTGGAACTGGTATTGCAAACGGCCGCTGCATTGAAAGCCAATCCACAGACTGAATTACTGAAACACAAGGTGATTGCAAGTTGCTTCTTTGAAGCCTCCACCCGCACCCGCCTCTCTTTTGAAACCGCTATTCAGCGACTTGGTGCTTCCGTAGTTGGCTTTGCTGACAGTAGCAACACCTCATTGGGTAAAAAGGGAGAAACTCTGGCTGACACTATTTCTATCATCAGCCAATATGCCGATGCTATCGTCATGCGTCATCCACAGGAAGGTGCGGCACGACTGGCTTCTGAGTTCTCCGGTCATATCCCCATTATTAATGCCGGCGATGGTGCAAACCAACATCCGACCCAAACTTTGCTCGATCTATTCACTATTCAGGAAACTCAGGGCAGACTGGAAAACCTGAAAATCGCCATGGTCGGTGATTTGAAATATGGCCGTACCGTTCACTCACTGACACAAGCATTGGCAAAATTTAATGGCAACCATTTCTGTTTTATCGCCCCAGATGCACTGGCGATGCCAAGCTATATTCTGCATATGCTGGAAGAAAAACAGGTAAGTTACAGCCTCCACAATAATTTTGAAGATGTCCTGCCTGAACTGGACATTCTGTACATGACCCGTGTCCAGAAAGAACGTCTTGATCCTTCAGAATATGCCAATATCAAGGCTCAATTCGTTCTGCACGCAGCGGATCTGGTCAATGTCAAAGAGAACCTGAAAGTGCTGCATCCGCTGCCACGTATCGATGAAATCACGGTAGATGTAGATAAGACGCCATATGCTTACTATTTCCAGCAAGCAGGGAATGGCATTTTTGCCCGTCAGGCATTGTTGTCGCTGGTGTTGAATGAAGATGTTGTCATAGCTCACTAAAAAGAATAAACAGCCATTAATATTATGATTGAGGAAATTACGCCTTAGTCATAATATTATTTTATTCAAGAAGAATTTTATTTATTCAACCTATTATTACTTATCTAAGTTTCCTATCACGTTAATAAATATAACAAAGAGAAATAATTAAAATCTCAATAATTAATTTCAAATATATGTGCATTTGAAGCGCTTTTCTTATTTTAACTCGAAGTGAATTTCGCACAAGAATTATAGTGATTTTAAGCATATTTCACTACCAGAACAGATTTTTTGATATTAAGCCCCAAAACTGACACATTAATTATCGGGATAAAGCCAATGACCCGCTTCTGCGGATGTTATCAGCATCTGAACCGTCAAAGGTGCTGGATCGTGATGATCCGTTTGCAGATAACGAGGGAGAATGGCATTAGGAAGAAAAAGAATCCCTGTGTTCGGAAAGTACCGGCGAAAATTAAAACCGGTCATATCCACGTTCAGTTTCTCAGCGTATTCCTCCAAAAAATCATAAGCATCTTCAGGTACAACGCAATAGTCGCCTGTGCTTAAAGAATCCTCATCTGACATATCCCAGAAATGTTGTTTTATAAGCGTCCGAACACCATCAGCTTTGTTCATACTAATGATTCCCCCCTGAGCCAACAATCAGTTTATAACGGTGTATAACATTTCGGGTTATAATAGCAAGAGTATAAGCGGTCAGCACGGCTCCCACCCACGGAAGCCAACGACCAACAAATGTAGCAAGACTGGTCGTATAAGCCCACTTGCCTTTCAACAGTTGCCCCCATGTAATGGTTTTGCGTCTTGTTTTGAACTTATGGCGAATGAGTTTGCGGCTCGCAACGGAAAGAGGGCTTGTACCTTTGGTAGCACCACCTCCTGCCTTACCAGGCGCGTCTAACACTGGTAGACTCGCCAGCATAGAAGCAATAGCGACTACATCAACAACAGTAAACTGTTTTCTAAATTCGTCTAAAATAAGCCAAAAAATTAGTTCAGTCTTATCAACATACATACCATCAAAATAATATTTATCCTTCACATGATTTCCTGGATCTATAATATTATACATTTGCTATATTAAATTTATTTAATTCAGTAAATTTCCAAAGAATACTTCGCCAAAGATGTTTTTCAGCACAAATTTTGAAATTTGTTAGAATAATTAAATACTAACATCGTGGAAATATCTTCGCATTTTAATTCATTAGATTAAGTTCAATCAATTATAGGTTTTATTAGCTTTTAAATACCTTGAGTATGATTTTATTCGGAACACTCCACAACCCAATCCTTAATTTCGTTGATATTTTGTTTAAAAAAACTAAACCCATATTAATTTTATGTATGCACTTATTACGAGGTACAATTTAATAAATAAGTTCTTTATCATTGTTAATGAAATATAATTGCCACTCCAAAATTTTTTCAAATTATTGAATTAGACACCTGTTTTGAGGAAGGAAAAATAGATAATAATCATGCCACAATATTGATTATGGCTGTATGCTAACTAGCTCGGTTTTTAATGATGAAAATCTTATCATTATCTTCAAAAACCGAGCCTAAATCGACGTAATTCTGACTATTAACCAGAAATTAAAACCATAAATACCTTATACAAGACGCTGAGGTTCAGACGCTTTTTGTTCAATGAGGGATAATTTCACTGGTACAGATTTTGAGGTTGGAGTGCCTGTACCATCACCAACACTTTCCATTGGTACTAATGGGTTGGTTTCCGGATAGTAAGCGGCAAGGTTTCCGCGTGGAATGGTGTAAGGAACCAATTTGAAGCCCGATACTTTACGCTTGATACCATCATTCCATACTGTTTCGATATCAACCAGATCACCAGCCTGATATCCCGATTGGGCAATATCTTCCGGATTCATAAACAGCACTTCCCGTTGACCATAAACTCCGCGATAACGATCATCCAATCCATAAATCGTGGTGTTGTATTGGTCGTGCGAACGCAGAGTCTGCAGCGTGAAAGGAACTTCAGTACCTTCAATTTGCGGGAATAGTGTTTTTGGTAACGGAGCATGGCTGAATTCAGCTTTTTTGCTTGGTGTAGCAAAACGTAATTCAGCCGCAGCATTGCCAAGATAGAAACCACCGGGGTGTTCGCATTTTGTATTAAAGCCATCAAATCCTGGAATGGTCGCTGCAATATGATCGCGAATTTTATTGTAATCCCCTGCTAATTCCAGCCAGTTAATTGTCGCGGTATTACCTATTGTCGCATTAGCAATGCCTGCAACAATCGCGGTCTCAGAACGTTGGGTATCAAATAGTGGTTTGTTCACCCCTTCTGAGGCATGAACCATACTGAAAGAGTCTTCTACCGTAACAAATTGTGATCCTGTAGCCTGAATATCCCGTTCGGTACGACCTAATGTCGGCAGGATAAGAGCGCCTTTTTTACCGGTAACAAGATGACTCCGATTTAATTTTGTGCTGATGTGTACGGTCAAATCACAGTGCTTAAGAGCTTCTTCTGTTCGTAAGCTATCCGGAGCTGCTGCCGCAAGGTTCCCACCCAGTGCGATCAACACCTTAACTTCATCACGCAGCATAGCACTCAGCGCTTTCACAACATTATGACCATGAGCACGAGGTGGCTCGAAACCAAAATGGGCTGCCATGCTATCCAGAAAAGATTTGGCAGGTTTCTCATTAATTCCCATTGTCCGGTTGCCCTGCACATTACTGTGACCACGCACCGGACAAAGCCCCGCACCGGGTTTACCCAACTGACCAAAAAGCAATTGAAGGTTAACGATTTCACGCACGGTAACCAAAGAGTGTTTATGCTGAGTTATCCCCATTGCCCAAGTGCAAATAACGCGCTCAGCATTTTGATAAATACTGGCTGCCTCGCGCAATTGTGTTTCAGTCAATCCCGATTGATCTTCGATAAATGACCACTCGGTTGCAGCGACCTCCTGCAAGTAAGCACTCAATCCTTCGGTGTAAATTGAAATGAATTCCAGATCAAAAATACCTGACTTACCTTCGGCCAGAAGAGTGTTATGAGTTTCCAAAAGCGCCTTTACAATCCCGCGTACCGCTGCCATATCTCCGCCAAGTTTAGGCTGATAGTAACGATGGCTAATTTTCCCTGCCATTGGGGTGATCACTTCGAGTGGTTTTTGTGGATCAGCGAAACGTTCCAAACCGCGCTCACGCAGAGTATTAAATGTGACAATACGAGCGCCATGTTCAGCGGCATGCCGTAAGCTATGTAGCATTCGTGGGTGGTTTGTACCGGGGTTTTGACCGAAAATAAAGATGGCATCAGCATGATCAAAATCTTGCAGCCGAATGGTGCCTTTCCCAACCCCCAAACTTTGCAACATACCGTAGCCGCTAGCTTCATGACACATATTGGAACAATCAGGGAAATTATTTGTTCCCAGCACACGGCCAAGCAATTGATACAGCCATGACGCCTCATTACTGGCACGTCCTGAAGTATACAATTCAAGCTGATTGGGGTTATCCATCGCCTTGATATGATGGGCAATCAGGGCAAAAGCATCGTCCCAGCTAATCGGCTCATAATGATCCGTTTGCGGGTTATAACTCATCGGTTCAACCACACGACCTTGATATTCAAGGAAATAATCACTTTGTTGGTAAAGTTTACTAACGCTGTGAGTTGCGAAGAATTCTCGTTCAACGTACCGACGAGTCGCTTCCCAAGTGACTGCTTTGGCACCATTTTCACAAAAACTAAAAAGGCTTTTGTTGTCATCTCCCCATGCGCATCCGGGGCAATCAAAGCCTTTGGGCTTGTTCATGCGCATCAGGTTAACCATATTTTTCAGTGCTTGTTTACTATCAAAGACAAAGCGGGTGGTTGCCTCCAGTGAACCCCAACCACCAGCAGCCGCGTGATAAGGTTTTATTTTTGATTTGAATTTCATAAAAATCTCTATTTTTTATGTCATGGTCAACACGAGCTGACCACAGATTTGCAGGTGAACCAATAACGCCGATTTCATCCATTGGCGGCTTACCACCGATGCAATCGTAGGGGCGAACTAAGTAGTCATGCTTCACGATATAACCCAAAAATAAGCAATGACCACTTCTTTATGATCATACTCCTATCCACCCATTATGGTAATTATTCCGTGGTTATATAACGAAAAAACCGAACTATTGCGTGGATGATACATGTGGATAGCGTTGTTCACGATGTTTAGTAACGGTCATGAATAACGGTAATGAAGAACAACAATGAATGATGGAGATCAAATATACGATATCAGAGGTCAGGCGGTTAGTAAGGCTTCTATTTTAATTCGGGGATAAAGGTTTTTCTTATGGTGGTATGAAGTTCAAATAAAAGAAACGTCACACCAACAGAGTAATTAGCTAAACATACTAATTTAATTCTTTTTTAAAGAAAACGACCTTTTCAGTCATCTGAAATCCCAGTCCAATGTGTGCCTTTTGCGACACAACATTATCCAATCCGGTATCAGATGCCAGTTCCTTACACCCTTTTTTAATTCCCCAAGATTGCACTTCATCCACTAATATCTTAGCTATCCCGCATTTTCTATATGTTGGAGAAACAAAAATCCCTTCCAAAAAAACTACAGGGCTACTGTTACAACCATTTACATAGTCATGTCTGATTGATGCATCCGCAAAGCCAAGCCCGTTCCCCTCTTCATCTAGTGCAATAAATGACACTAAGTTACGGGAAGAAATAATGCTTTCCCCATCGGCCTGATGGGCTTCCTTTGTATGGTGAGGCCACAGTTGCTCCCGCAATGTTATCCATACAGACAGGTTATTTTCATTAAGGTCTTCAATTAATATATTGATATTCATGTTATTTCTTAATAATTAGGTCAGATTTTTTTGCGAATTTTCTAAATAATTCCAATATTATAATTAAAGATTTGCAAAAAAATAAAATGAATCTAAATAATAAAACTTTGTAGCTATTAATGTCTTAATATTCATAAAAAATCATAACATAACTAAATATTAATATAAGCATTAATCAATCAATCTGATAAAACCTCTGACTATTATTTTTATCTGGAATCATCATAATAACCCCTCATATTTTGAGTTTTAACATGAGTTACTCGTTATGTTCCGTAGATAAATTTTGAACATAACGAGTAAAGATACTGTTTTTCGACACAAAAATCACACTTTCCACTATACAGATATGATTCCTTTCTTTCATATCCCTTCCTTAGTGTCCAACATTAACGCTAAATTCCCCTGATGCTAAGCACTTGTATTACCAAACCCCAATAGATAAGATTAGGTTATGAATATCAACGCACGATAATATATTATCAAAGAGATGATATAATGCAAGAATCGAACAATAAAAAAACAACAGAATCTGATACACTGTTATCCAATATTGCACAAAATATTGATTTTTTGATGAAAAAAAACAATATAGATCCGCAAACTCTAAGCAAATTGACAGGTCTGGGAATTGCGACTATCAACAGCCTCAGACGCGGTGTTGGAAATCCTACTATCGCGACTATTTTATCCATTGCTGATGTATTCGGTGTAAATATTGGCGAAATTACCGACAATAAATTGTATAAATCAAATGAAAATGAAGAAATTATTTCAACAATATCGCTAGTCCGTTATGGTGATTTGGATAGCTATATAGCCGGAAAAATAGTTAATTTAAATTTATACAAAATAAGTACTAATAGTCATAATGAACACTCTCTTTTCGCAGTAGAATTTTCAAACAATCTATTATCCCCGTACTTCGACAGCAACACGATTGCAATTGTCTCTAAAACCGAAAGTTTTTGTGACAGTGATGTCGTTCTCGTCAAAATTAAAGATGCCCCTATTTGTTTTAGACAAGTTTTTGTAGGTGAAAGTGGAATTTATTTTTCGATATTAGGAATTGAAAGCGAACCTAAAACTATATTAACTCATAATTACACAATAATTGGAGTTGTGATTAAATCAATTAAAAAATTAAAATAGGATGTTTATCATGAGTAAAATAATTGATTTTTTCAAAAAAACATTTAAACCTCGATATATATATAGTTTACAAAGATTCGAACCAATAAAAGATAATGGATTTTATATTTTGAAAGAATTAGGTACTCATACATGTATAAAAGCCACTGTAGAAGATATTTTTGATAGTGAATTATTATATAATATAAACCCTGCTGACATCATATTTATAACCCAGTTTGAAGAGTATGATATGAGAGAAAAACAGAAATTTGAAATAATAGAGGAGAGACGAGACCTTTCATTCACAATACAAAATGCTTATTATCGCCGTGAAATAAGTGGAAAAGAATTACTTATAGATCAGGATATAGTAGATAAATTAGATCCGACAAGCCTTGTAAGAATAGCCTATATGTCTGGCTTAAAAGACGGAAGAAAAATTTCTGATGAAATTTCAAGAGCAGAAAAAATAAAATCATCTAACCCTACGAAGTTAAAGGTAATAAAGTGACCTCCTCTTATTCCAATAAAACAAAATTCAAATATGATTCCCTATTTGTTGCTTTATCTGTCACAATAATGGTGACTTGTGATGTTCTCGTCTATAAAACTCTAGACTTTGGTGGTTTTAAAATCACATTCAGTGGGATTTTATTCTCTTTTTATTTCCTAATATCAACAATTCAGACAGAAGTTTATGGATATAGGCAAGGAGTCAACACTGTCTGGATAATAGTGCTGTGCCAATCAATTTTTGTCATGATTATCTTCGCCGCATCGCACGCACAGCCAGAAAACAACCAAATATCAATGAATTTCAGAGCATTGTTTGGTGAGTTCTGGCGAGTGATGGTAGGAACGTGGACTTCTGTACCTATTGCTTATTTTATCAATGGGTTTGTGATCTCTACCTTGAAAAAAGTCTTTCTTGGTCGATTTTTTTTCATCCGGTATATCATTGCTTCAATGATTACTCAAGCCGCTCTTCTACTATCAGCATATCCTATAAGCCTCTCGTCAAAATACAGCTTTAATGAATTAGTGACCATAATCGCAACAACATGGTTTTATAAAGTTATCATGTCCATCATTCTTCTACCGATAGGCATTTTCTTAGCAGATAAAATAAAAAAATTAGAATCAACTGATACTTACGATTGGAACATATCATACAATCCGTTTCTTTTCAGAGGTAATAAAAAATGAAAGTTATTCACTTAACAGACATACATTTAACCCGAAATCGCGATCAAAAAATGTTTGATGTAAATCCTTATGAAAATTTTGATTTTGTTTGTGATGAAATATGCAGAATAAAAACACTTACTGAAATAGAGCTAATTATTGTATCCGGTGATATTGCAAATGATGGAGATGTCGATGCCTACAGATACTTTTTGCAAAAAATGGAGTCACTAAAGACACCTTATATAGCGATATTGGGTAATCATGACCTCAAGAATAACTTTGATATCGCTCTCTCAGAAGAACAAAACCAGTATATTATCAATTCCCACGAATATAAAAATAAATCCTGGCATTTTATTTCAGTCGATACTGTTGTTGAAGGTGAAGATTTCGGTTTTATATCCGAAACTAACTTAGCTGAATTAGAAAGAAAAATTATTAAAAATAGCAATGCTAATATCGCCATATTCATGCATCACCATGCTATTCCTGTGGGTATACCACTTGTAGATATCTGCATGTTAAATAATGGTAAAGAATTATTGGCTCTTTGTGAGAAATATGAAGTCAAGTTCATCGGCAGCGGGCATGCTCATACTGCACGTGTTTGGTATCATAATACAATGACAACCTGTGTTGCTCCCGCTGTTGTATTCCAGTGGCTACCAGGTATAGATACCGTCAAAATATCAAAAGGCTTTGGTTTCAACATAATAGATTTTTCATCTGATGTATCTATAGCGTCGTGTATTTATTAAGGTTTATTCCCACTATTTTTCAAGTTGCAGCGCTATTAGCTGCACTTGTTCATTTTCATTCCGCTATTTCATTCTTCTATTTCATCCCACGACGAAATAAACAAACGTCCCCACATAGTTGCCAATCACGTAACCGACCGTACCAATCACCATTATCGGGCCGACCAGATTGATCCAACCACGGCTGATTGCCATTGCAGCGGCAGTAGTTGGCCCGCCGATATTGGCATTGCACGCCAGAATGCTTTCTTCAAGGCTGAATTTAAACACTTTGCCCACAGCAAAAGTCAGGATCAAGTTGATCATGGCAATCACAAAAACGAACGCAAATAGTAGTGGCGCATGATTGATGATGGCTTGAATGGAAGCGGGTATGCCAATCACCACAAAGAACATATAGATGGCATAAGTACCCAATTCCTGAGTACTGTTCAGTTTGCTGAATGTCTTTCTAAATATCGAGACGATAATAAAAGTGACAGTAGTAAGCAGCAGATATTTGTCGGAAATCAGGCTGAAAATCAGCTCTTGGTAAATATTATTTGGTTGTCCAAGCAGACTTTTTAACCACGATGAAAGATGAAATGACAGCGCGACGATAAAAATCGACCATGCCAGCGATAAGGCAATGTCTTTCAAGGCTATATTTTTCGGTTTCCAATAAGTGGCTGCTAACGTCTGGGATTTATCCAAATCAGGTATATTTTCAACCATGTCAGTATAGGGACTGCCCCAGAATTTTCTCGCTACTCCCCAACCGGATAAGACCATCAGGATAATAAAATAGGCTGCCATCATAAAATGATCAGCAACAATGGTCGATGCCACCATGCTTTGGGAAGTCTCCAGCTTGGCAGCCATTGCCGCAAAGTTAACACCTCCTCCTGTGTAAGAAGCGGATATCATGCCACTGATCTTATCTAATTCGGGTATGTAAGCTCTGAAAAGCCAGAAAGAAACGATTGCACCAATCATGGTAGCAACGGAAGAAATCAGGAAAATAATTAGTAACCGTCCACTTTCTTTAAGAATGCTGTGCAAGTTCGTTTTGAATAATAATAGGGGGATTGCCAATGGCAAGATATACTCCCAAACAGCATCGTAAACCGACGCTTCGGTAGGAATAATATTTACATTGGAAGCAAAGACAGCAATTACCAATGCAATCACAGCTCCCGGTATTTTAGATGCCCATTTGAAACGCTGCTCAGACATTATGGCAGCAGCAACAGCAATCATAATAAAAGCCCAGAGCATTAATGAGTTATCATCACTAATTAATGTGTTTTTCATTATTTATCCTGATATTTATCCAAATAAAAAATAAAATGTTTACACACTGCCCCATTAAATTATTTATTTATTAAAAATTAAATTTCATTTATTGCACCATAAATAGCAGGACGGTTTTTATAAAATGCCCACATGGAGTTACCGTAATCATAATGCCACCATTCAGTCGGTAAGTTGGTGAACCCCACTTGTGTCATGGCTTGATACAGTAATCGGCGATATAACGTGGCAGGCATATTGTTTTCTGGCGCTTTTTCTAATGCTGCGGTGTAAGAAAGTTCACTCACCTCGTCAAACTCTGTTCCCAAAAACAGTACATGACCAGATTCCATATTGAAGAGAGTAACATCCACGGATCCTCCCGTTAGATGGGGGCTGACTTGATTTTTCTCTACAGACGCTGGAGCTACAAATTGCTGCAATAGTCTCTGCTGTTCTTCAGTGGATAATTCAGTATATTGAGCCGCTATTTTTGCCTGTGTTTTATCTTGCAATGCCTGTTGGGTTTCCCGTGAGCGCCAACCATCCAATACTAAAATCCCTAAATGGGAAGGAAGTAATTGCGATGCCATCACTAATTTCTCAGCCACACTTTTCCTCACCATGCAATATTCAATGGCACCTTTTATTCCCGCAATATAATAAACTGATGTCTGTTTTAATTTATCTGAATAAGTAATTTTTTCTAAAGACTCACCACATTCATAAATGGGAATTCTATTAATTATTTTTCAATCAAAACCTGTTGTTACTGGGATCTTTTCCGCAGAATTTTTTTTCAGATCTATATTTTCAGAAGAAATAGAAAGCAACATGTTAGACCTTACGCTGTAATATTGGAACTGAATTATTTAAATAACAATGTATTTACAGGTTAGCAACACAAGTGGAAAGCATCAAATTTTATTTATTTTTTATTACTGAATTAAATCGTTTTTTAAATTAAATCGTCTTTAAAATTAAAAAGTTAATCAGGTGAAATGCCAAATCGTCTGTGACAAAATAAACCGATTTCCTTGATCCCCTAATATCTGGAGGAGGAATACCGAAAGGGTATTCATGACACAACATGACACAAGACCATCAACTACAAGTAGAAGCCATCAAATGTGGCACAGTTATCGATCACATTCCGGCTCATGTCGGCTTTAAGCTATTGTCGCTGTTCAAACTCACCGAAACAGACCAGCGCGTTACCATTGGCCTGAATCTGCCTTCCAATCATCTGGGTAAAAAAGATCTGATTAAGATTGAAAACACCTTTCTGACAGAGCAACAGGCAAACCAGCTCGCCATGTATGCGCCACACGCTACAATCAATAACATCGAAAATTACATTGTAGTCAAAAAGATGCCAATCAATCTGCCAGACCAGATCGACAGTATCCTTGTCTGCCCTAACAGTAATTGCATCAGTCATAATGAACCCGTCAACAGCAGCTTTCATATCATGTCAGTAAAAGATGATGTGGTGTTGCGTTGTAAGTACTGTGAGAAAGAGTTTGATCGTCAGGCCGTCATTGATAACGATTAATCCCCTATTCAAACAATCTATAATTCCAAACAATTTATAAGCCCAAACAATTTATAAGAATGTCCTGTATCAATTGATGCGGGACAGAGGATCACTATAATGGCGATCCAGGAAATTTTTCCATTTAGACGTCAAACAGGAGTTTCTAATGTCACGTTCTATCCATACCGAAAATGCACCAGCAGCAATCGGGCCTTATGTTCAGGGTGTTGATCTGGGCAGCATGGTTATCACTTCCGGTCAGATCCCTGTTGATCCAAAAACCGGAGCTATCCCTGAAGAGGTGACTGCCCAAGCCCGCCAATCTTTGGAAAACGTTAAAGCTATCATTGAACAATCTGGCTTGAAAGTGGCTGATATCGTAAAAACCACGGTATTCGTTAAAGATCTGAATGACTTTGCTGCCGTGAACGCAACTTATGAAGCATTCTTCGCTGAACACAATGCGCCATTCCCTGCCCGTTCATGTGTTGAAGTTGCCCGTCTGCCAAAAGACGTGAAAATCGAAATCGAAGCAATCGCCGTTCGTAGCTGATTTGTCGTTCTCTCAGCCCTGATAACTCCAGTATCAGGGTTGTTATCCCCGCTTTATTTGCCTATTTTATTTCCCGATAACCTTCTCTTTCTTTGTCTCAGATCAACTTTTCAGGTTGTATATTGGCTTAAATAATCTATATCTTGTGCTTTAATTAAAGCAATGCACTACATATAGTATTAATACACAAAGTTATCCACATCCCAAAAAAGCGAGCATTCATGTCATTTTTGCCTGTGGATACCATATTGAGGAGCCATGTTGTGAAAATGGTTGTGACGCTGCCGGATGACCGCCAAGTTGATGCTAGTAGAGACAATACCTGTGAACAGGCTTTCCATGAATGGCATGATCAATTGGATCAAGAAATCCGTGACCTGATCGAGCAACGTAATTTATCTTTGCTCAATGAAAACGCCAATAAAGACAGTAAGGTCATCCCAACTCAGCGGGATTTATTGGCGGGGATTGTCGCCCGACGATATGCCAAGCGGTATATGCTACCGCATGATGTAGTGCAGGCACATGACAAAGGCGAAATTCACTATCATGATCTGGATTACGCTCCGTTTTTTCCTATGTTCAATTGTATGCTGATCGATTTACAGGGTATGCTGACCAACGGCTTTAAAATGGGCAATGCGGAAATTGAACCACCCAAATCCATTTCCACTGCCACTGCGGTCACCGCTCAGATAATCGCGCAAGTTGCCAGCCACATTTATGGTGGCACAACCATTAATCGCATTGATGAAGTCCTCGCTCCTTTTGTTAAAGCCAGTTATGACAAGCATCTGGCCATTGCCAAAGAGTGGAATATTGCAGATCAGGTAGCCTATGCAGAAGCTCGTACAGAAAAAGAGTGTTATGACGCCTTCCAGTCTCTGGAATATGAAGTCAATACGCTGCATACCGCCAACGGGCAAACGCCGTTTGTCACTTTCGGTTTCGGGCTAGGAACAACTAAAGAATCCCGTCTGATTCAAATCTCGATTCTGCGCAATCGCATTGCTGGTTTGGGAAAAAATCGCAAAACTGCCGTTTTCCCTAAACTGGTTTTTGCCATTCGCGATGGATTGAATCATCGGTTTGGCGATCCTCATTATGACATTAAATTATTGGCACTGGAGTGCGCCAGCAAACGCATGTATCCCGATATTCTCAATTATGATCAAGTGATCAAGGTGACAGGATCATTCAAAACGCCAATGGGCTGCCGTAGTTTTCTCGGCGTTTATGAGGAAGACGGTCAGCAAATTCACGAAGGGCGCAATAATTTGGGCGTTATCAGCCTCAACCTTCCCCGCATTGTGCTTGAAACCAAAGGCAATGAAGCGGATTTTTGGCAACTTTTGGATCAGCGCTTGTTGCTCGCAAAAAAAGCGCTGATGACCCGAATTTCTCGCCTCGAAAATACTAAAGCTCGCGTTGCTCCGATCCTCTATATGGAAGGTGCTTGTGGTGTACGTCTGAAAGCCGATGACAATATTGCCGATATTTTCAAACATGGCCGGGCTTCTATCTCGTTGGGCTATATTGGTCTCCATGAAACGATAAACGCGTTATATGGTAATCACATTCATCTCTTTGATGATCAGCAGCGCCAACAAAAAGCCATTTCCATTGTTAAACACTTACGTAAGGCCGTCGATCAATGGAAGCTGGAGACGGGCTATGGGTTTAGTCTGTACAGCACGCCAAGCGAGAATTTATGCGATCGCTTCTGCCGTTTGGATACTGCTGAATTTGGGATGATTCTAGGTGTTACCGATAAAGACTATTACACCAACAGCTTCCATCTAGATGTGGAGAAAAAGGTCAATCCCTACGATAAGCTGGACTTTGAAGCCCCTTATCCGCCTCTGGCAAACGGCGGCTTTATTTGCTACGGCGAGTATCCCAATCTGCAACATAATTTGAAAGCACTGGAAGATGTCTGGGATTACAGCTACTCACGTGTGCCTTACTATGGCACCAATACCCCGATTGATGAGTGCTACCAATGCGGTTTTACCGGAGAGTTTGCCTGTACCAGTAAAGGTTTCATTTGCCCCCGATGCGGCAATCATAATCCAGCCTATGTCTCAGTTATTCGCCGTGTTTGTGGTTACCTCGGTAGCCCGGATGCCCGCCCATTCAACGCAGGTAAGCAGGAAGAAGTAAAACGCCGTGTAAAACATCTCGACAATGGGCAAGTCGGTTAATGCTATGAATTATCATCAATACTATCCGGTTGATGTGGTGAATGGCCCCGGAACCCGTTGCACGCTGTTCGTGTCAGGTTGCTTGCACCAATGCCATGGCTGCTACAACCAAAGCACGTGGCGAGTCAATTCGGGCCAGCTTTTTACGCAAGAAATTGAAGATCAGATCATCACTGACCTGAAAGATAGCCGTATCAAACGACAAGGTTTGTCATTATCTGGCGGCGATCCTCTACATCCCTATAATGTTCCCAGCGTGTTGCAGCTGGTTAAACGTGTACGAGAAGAATGTCCAGATAAGGATATCTGGCTATGGACAGGCTATATCCTCAATGAATTAAGTGAAATTCAACAAGAAGTTATCAGTTATGTTCATGTTGCAGTTGATGGGAGATTTGAACAAGCGCTGTATGATCCCTCATTAAACTGGCGAGGCAGTCATAATCAGATCATCCATTATTTAAGATAGAGAATAATTTAAGTTAGAAAATGCACTTAGTGAGCAGGCAGCGGCATTAACGCTGCCAATACAGTTTCTTGCCAAAACCGAGGGTGTTATTCACCATTTTGATTTTATTTATATTGAGCTGCCAGATTGGAGACTTGGCTTTAAGGGCGATAGGAAAACGACGGCAATAACGCGTTCTGGCAATGGTTTCGGCTTCACCTGTCAATGGAATAACTTCCCCACTGAATTGAATACCTTTGATTTGGGCAATGTTGCGTGTTTGGCCGGCAATAGTACCTGCAACGATAGGATTGTTTTGCATCATCTGACCGTGGCCGGTATCTGATTCGGTCATAAACCAGAGTGCCATGCTATCTGCGTCAAAGACATAAAAACAACTGGCACACCATAGATCTTGGGTAGAAGAAGTACAAAGAGTGAAGACATGTTGTTTAGCAAGATATTGACGAATTATTAAAATTTCTTTATTTAAAACCATATATTTCCATGCCGTTATCTTATCCAAATCATAACAGAACATGACTGGCACCCTATCCAGATACATGTTCTGTATTCGACTAAATAAACCAAGAGGTTTGTATAGAAATACTATAGGTTATTTATAAAGTTCGGCAACTCCGTTGAGTTGATTCTGACCAGAAGCAGAGATAACACGGAAATACACTGCACCAGCTTTGTCAGCTTTTTTGGATAACTCTTCGGTCAAGTTATCTAGTGTAGCTGCACCGGTTACTGAAACAACACCAATTTTATCGCCCTTAGCGACTTGAACTTCAGTAGCCGCAAAAGAACCAAATGAAACCGCACATAATGCTAAAACAGCGACAATATTTTTTACATTTTTCATATTTTTCTGCTCTGCTTATTTTAAAGATAAGATGAATACCTCGTATTTGCGAACATGTTATACTCCTGTTCAGGATAAGAGAATTAGCAATTATTGCTATGATTTTTCAATTTTTTTGAACAAAAATCACTACCACTATTTGACAAACGGCATACAATTTAAATTAATTCATTCGGTTACATAAAAAATATCAAGACTTCAGCTTAGAAGTACACTTATAATTACGCTTATAATTGAAGCACGAATTAATTTTCTATAGAAATTAAATTGTCGAAATTATTAAAAATAAATAATGAATATTAAAATATCTAACTGGTATATCTACCTGATCAGAACACGGGGCGGGCTTCTATATACCGGCATTACCACAAATATATCCCGTCGATTTATGCAACATGCGGCTGGAAAAGGAGCAAAATTCCTGAGAGGAAAAGGCCCCCTGACGTTGGTTTACCAAAGTCCGGTCAGGAATCAGGGAATGGCATTAAAAGTGGAATATCGCGTGAAAAGACTGAGTAAACAACAAAAAGAAAGGCTAGTTATTGACCAGCCTCTCTGTATAACGACTTATTTAATACATATTGGTTCATTTGAGAAGTTTTTCACTTAACCAGCGAATCCTTCAAAAGAAGCAGTCACGACCATAGGTTATCAAAATGGGCAGGATAAGTGACCAGCCCATGGCAATCCCCCTGTGAAATATCAGCCAAAGTGTGGATCAGGAAGTAATCTTCGCAATCAGGCCACTGGCAATACAATTGATATTCACTGGCAAGTTTAAAGCCCAAACGTTGGTAGTATTCAGAATCCCCAAGCACCACAACCGCTCCATAGCCAAACTCATTCAGACTATCCAGCCCTTCATAAATCAATTTTTCACCAAGCCCATGACAATGGTGTTGTTCTGCCACTGCTAATGGCGCCAAGCCAACCCATTGGTGATCTTCACCATTAATATCAACAGGCGCAAAACCGGCATAGCCAATCACATGGCCTTCATCGTCGGTTGCAACAATACCCAGTGTCAACAGACCATCTTCTCTTAGTTGATGAATTAACTCAGCTTCTGCCGATGTTTCAAAAGATTGGCGCAGCAAACGATCAATCCCCATAGCATCGACAGGAATTTCGACCCTGATTAACATGACGATAACGCGCGATCGTTCTGATCTGCGCCCTCTTTCTGTCCCGCTTTGATAAATTCAGCCAGACGCAATAAACCAAAGCGAAGAATGGATGGCATAGATTCCAGTTCAATGGAATCCATAAGATTTTTTACATGTAGTCCTAATTCTGTATTCCTTTCAATCCACAAACGACGCTGAAAAAGCAATGTGTCAGGATCTTCCTTGCAAGCAGCAATAAGGATGAAATCGTTGAATGCCTCTCGAAATTGCCAACCAAGAAACTGTTCCAGTACCTGACACTGTAAGACAAAAGGAGTTGCTTGCAATGGAAAACGTAGTAACGCAGACCCTCGATTGATCAAATGGGAGTGGATTTTATCTAGCACAACTCAGACTCCTTCTCGTGCAAAGTGACGCATATTCTGCCAAAAGCCCGCTGCATTTCCCGATCCTACATCAAGGTTCGATAATAAATCCCTTATCATAAAACGTCTACAGGACAAAATCGGCAGGAGCCATTTTTGCGGAGCTTATCCACAACCATCGTAGCGGAAGCTATATATGACCGTAAAATCTCCTTGTGGCATTTGTACGAAAACTACTCCAGACTAATTCGTTATTGATAAGGCATAGATGGAAACTTCCGAACATGTTTTCTAAGGCCGCCAAACCACGCAAGCTGCCGCTTTGGAAGCAACGATAACTTCCAAAGCGGCAGCTTTTTCCTGTAACAGAAAATCTTATAATTTCATAAAGTAGGCGTTTTTTCTGCACCTCAATTGAAACCAATCCTGTAGTACAGTGATCAACAGGATAACTATGGTGAGTTAGAGGTTGAACGTTGCTCACGCATGGACGGAATAACCATTTGCCACACAAGGGATACAATAGCCAGTACACCAATCCCCGCACCTACCCATGCCAGTGTTTCTAATCCCCATCCTCGTACTGTAGTACCACCAATCACTGAACCCAGAACAACCCCAGCATTAAAAGCCGCGATATTCATGCCAGAAGCTATATCCATTGCATATGGTGTGTGCCGCTCCGCTAGCATGAGTATCCTTGATTGCAACGGTGGAATTGCCCCATAAGTTGCCAACCCTAGTAAAGCCGTCAAACCAATCATCAGTGTAGAATTGGTAAGACTGAAACTCATCGCGGCAAGCACAACTGCAATGCCGACAAGAAGAACAAGTGAGGCAAGATCCATTCCTTGTCGATCTGTCAATCGACCACCCCAAACCGTACCAACAGCGGCTCCAATACCATAAGCAAGCAATACTCCACTGGCCGTTTCAACACTTACTCCTGTAATCGTCAATAATATAGGGGTAATAAATGTGTACAGAGCAAATGAAGCGGTATAGGAGAACATCGGAACGCTTGCACCTGCCAGCAAACGTCGATCAAAAAGGATAATAAGATGGCGCCAGCTAGCAGATACCTTTATAGCCTGCTCTCCGGCATCTTTTGGCATTTTGAATCCAATACCAATCGTTCCAACCAATCCACAAACAGCGATAATTAAAAATATGACATGCCAATTTAGTATACTACCCAGCCAAGTTCCCGCAGGAACGCCTAAGGACATGGCAATAGTGACACCACCGAATACCCAAGCAAGGGCAGTTCCGGCACGTTCAGATGGAACAAGTCGAGTCGCAACACCAGAAGCCACAGCAAAAAAAACGCCATGTGCCAGACCAGATAATAAACGAGCCCCTAAAAGAATCACCAAGTTTGCTGATGCGGCTGCTATTAGATTTCCAAGAGTAAATGCCAACATTGCAGTAAGAAGTAATCGTTTTCTCGACCAATTAGATGCCAGTGCCGTCAAAATGGGTGCCCCAATCACAACACCTAACGCATAGGCTGTCACTGTTAACCCAATACTGGTTACATCTACACCAAGATCTACTGACATCACAGATATCAGTCCAATAGTGATGAACTCTGTAAACCCTATCGCAAATGCACAAAGCGAGAATATATATATCACGAATGGCATTGAAGGCTCTCCTTATACGCTAAAAATGCATCAATCTGAATTCGAAATGAGTAATAAGTATCATGCTTCCATTTAGTGCAATAAATATCCATAATGGATAAAAACTTATGATAGGGTGTCATCAATGGTACTGCGTAACCTTGAAGACTTAAGTGTATTTATCAGAATCATCGATACAGGCAGTTTCACCGCGGCTGCTCGGGCTTTAGGTTTATCTCCTACAACTGTCAGTAAGCAAATTGCACGCCTAGAGAAAAATCTTGGGATAGTTCTATTTGTACGAAGCACTCGCTCATTACGCATTACACCCGAAGGCAAACTAATCGCTGAAAAAGTGAGGGCTGCATTAACACTGGTGGAAGAAGCGGCTGAAATTGCCAAGGATGGAAATGAATCTCTCACGGGTTTGATCAGACTTACTGCGCCAGTACCGCTTGGGCGGACCTATGTCACAGAAGCAATTGCAGAGTTCAGAAAAAAATACCCATCGGTAGGATTCATCTTACATTTGACAGACAAAGTTGTTGATCTTTATAAGGCAGAGATGGATTTAGCTATCAGAGTGGCAAATTTAACTGATTCACGTTTAATTGCCAGACGATTAGCAGAGAACAAACGAATTTTAGTGGCGTCACCTAATTACCTCAAACTACATGGTGAACCTCAGTATCCAGAAGAGCTAGTTAACCATAATTGCCTGATTTTTTCCGCCTCTGGAAATAAAAGTACGATATGGTCACTTCACAACAAAAAAAACATTAAAGCCATTTCACTCTCAAGTGATTTAATCGCCAATAATGGTGATGTCTTGCGAACATGGTGTGTAGCAGGTCTAGGTATAGCACTTCGAGAAACCTGGGATGTAGCAGGTTTAATTCGCTCAAACAAACTCATCCAGATCTTGCCGGAATGGCAAGAAGAGACCTCTCCAATTAATATAGTGAGGGCTGGGAAACGGCCGACTCCACAACGTATCAAAAGTTTTATTGAGTTCCTCACCGAAGAGTGGAGAATTCCCCCCTGGGATAAGTAACCGAACAAGTCAGTAAAATTATCATCATCCCGACCTGTTCCTGTCGTCTTACAAAATACTTTGAATGACTCCACCATCAACACGTAACGCAGTGCCAGTTATTGCAGAAGCGAATGGCGAGGTTAAAAAGAGAACAGCATTAGCAACTTCTTCAGCCGTTGCCAACCGTCCCAGCAACGATGCGGGGCGTGCTGTCT
This sequence comes from Xenorhabdus vietnamensis, assembly GCF_002127535.1. Lineage (GTDB taxonomy): Bacteria > Pseudomonadota > Gammaproteobacteria > Enterobacterales > Enterobacteriaceae > Xenorhabdus > Xenorhabdus vietnamensis. The sequence goes on along the minus strand of NZ_MUBJ01000002.1, from coordinate 189,571 downwards.
CAATAAAGCGTTTTCCCGCTTCCTCAATTGAGAGTGTAGGATCCGTGATAAGCTCTCTGACAAATCGTTCAACTCCTTCACTCTCTGTTGGCCCAGGTAGAACACTATTGACGGTGACTCCCGTTCCAGTAGCCGCTTGCGCAAACCCTCTTGCTGCTGCGACTTGGGCTGTCTTAGTCAGGCCATAATGTGGCATTTCTACCGGGATCTGTAAGGCTGACTCACTGGAAATAAATACCACACGCCCCCATCTTTTCCCTATCATTAGTGGGATATATGAACGTGCCAACCGAATCCCACTTAGGACATTAATATTAAAATAGTTAAGCCATTCATCATCGCTAATTTCAAAAATTGACTTAGGAGAAAAAATTCCAGCATTATTAATAAGGATATCAATGGCCGGAAATTTCTTATTAATTAATTCGCATCCTTCTCTGGTTCCAACATCAGCAGCTACAGTAAAAACGCGGCCAGTATCCTTAAATTTATTAATGGCTTGTATTAACCGCTCTTCACTTCTTCCATTCAAAATGACGGAGGCACCAGCCTCATGTAAGCTGTGCGCAATAGCCAACCCAATTCCTGCTGTCGACCCCGTGACTAATGCAATTTTCCCTTCTAAATTTATATTCATATAAACCTCTGTTCATCTTCACTAGATATGCTGAGTCTTAAGCTATTTCTTTAATTAGATAAAAGGAGTCACTCCGCCATCTACTAAATAATTTGCGCCAGTGATAAATGCAGCGGATTCTGAGGCCAGAAATGAGAGTAAAACTGCCACTTCTTCAGGCTGTCCTAACCGACCAACAGCAATATCAACTTCTTCGATATAACGTTGTAATGCCTCTTCACGCCCAGTCTCATATTTTTGTTCAAGCTGAGTTATCAACCCTTCAGGTTTATCGTAAATAGAAGTATGAATAAAAGCAGGAGAGATAACATTGGAACGAATTCCATATTTGCCAAACTCCCGTGATATCACTTTAGATAGCGTTAGAATTGAAGATTTCAAAATACTGTAATCAGGAAGATTCAGATTTGGCATTAATGCTGCTTCAGAAGCTATGTGGAGTAAAATACCCTTTTTCTGGTTACGCATATAAGGTAGTACACTCCGAGCCATCCGAATGTAACCAAGTAGGTTGATTTCGAATGTAGAATGCCAATCATCATCGGTCACATCAAGAAAACTCTTCCTTGGTTTTACTAATGCAGCATTATTAATCAGGATATCTATCCTTCCAAATTTACTGATGACTGTATTGATAAACCCATCAATATCTGAAGGGTTTCTGACATCAAGCTGATAAGGAAATAGATATTCCCCTCCCTGCAACTCATAAAGTTGCTCCGGGTTAATATCTCCTCCTATAACATATGCCCCCTCTTTTAAAAATTCAGTGGTAGCAGCAAGCCCAATACCTGAGCCTGCCCCAGTGATTATGACTATTTCACCAACTAAACTACGCTTCATGAGCATCCCCAGCAGTAACATCCCGTTTGATTTGATTAAGATGTACAACAATTCGTGCTTGTTTTGCGACAAAGTAATTCGGCACTGAATAAGCAATAGTTGCAAAGTCGAGTTTTCCATTTTGGTTGAAATCCGCCACCGCTATGCGGGCAACTGATTCATTGGAAACACGCCAACGAGTGAAAATACCTCTCGATAGGTCAATAGCTTTGTAGTAAAAAACACCTTGCCAAGGCCATGGGCCTCTTAAGGCAACAAGAAACTCATCATCGCCATCACCATCAAAATCTGCACAAAGAACTTGATGTCCAGGGCCTTCTCCATTTTCATTGGGATCACCAAAAACATCCAATATGAAACGATTCCAAGTCGCCACTTCAACAGGAGAGCCAAGTTTATCTTTCACATAGACAGCCACAGTATTACCGTGGAATGGCTCAACTGCCGCTACATAAGCGAAAGAATCTCCACCTACCTGACCTACATCAAGATCACCGCTACCACGAAACCCTGTACTCTCAAATTGAGTCAGTTCTCCTACACCAATCAAGACTTTGATCCATTGAGCTTTTTGGTCATCGTAATAGAGCCATGTAACACCTTCATCCGACGCCAGTAATAATGAATCACGATCTGATCCAGGAATCAGCCCACGTTTTTTCTCTGCACCATGAATCAAACGGAAAAATGTGTTATCAATCACCTCCATTGGCCATTCATCAGCTGTTTTGACATCATCAGGTTTTGTGAATAAAACCACGGGAAGTAATGAATGGATGTTCCCATGAGGAACGATAGGAAGCCCTAAAATCTCAAGACGATCAGTTTGAGTAAAAAAACCTGCCCGTAAGCGATGCATTCCTGTTGTACGGCCAACATAGTGACGTTCCCAACGTCCAGATTCGGTAAATTCAGGCCCAGGATTTTCAATCCAATCTATTTTGCCCCCAGTGGGATTGGCATCGTAAAGCGTACCTTTAGGACCATACAAGTCATAACAGACTATGATGTCCGGATAACCATTGCCAGATACATCAGCATAATCCCCACCGACAGGCATTCTGATATTATCGACGACAAGGTGCTTCTTCCAATCAGGGTTACGATACCAATATATTTCCCCCAGAGAGAGGCCATATCCAAAAAGATCATATAAACCATCTTTATTTATATCTGGTGCTTCAAGCCAATATCCATCTCGTAATTGATCAGCTACAAGGATTTGTTCAAAAATAGGAATTGGTAATTTAGAATCGGCATTAGTCATATTATTCTCCAATAATTGGGTGATATTCTACTGCCAGCCAAATACAATCAGTTTCTGCATAATATTGATGCCACGGATATTCGAATTCTGTTAAGCTCAAAGCAGAGCAAAACGGGCGAGTTGTTGTAAATCCAGGATACATTCCAATATCTTCATACAGTGTATTAAAGTCTTTGCCTCTGAATTTCTGCATATGTCCAAGACCAAAGATTTGTGTATGAATTTCAATAAAAGGATGTTCACGATGTATTTGGCAATGTGTTCCAGCGGATGCGAACCAAAGATTGGTCTTAACAAAAAATCGTGATTTATGTTCGACTTTATCTAATTTCGATTTATTTGAAAGATAGGAAGGTAAAAAATCAATATTTATTTCAGATGTAAGATCTTGTGGAGAACGCCATAAATTTATATCGCAATTACTTCCATCATTATTTTTTTCCATCTTTTTAAAAAATTTAGACCACTGTGATTTTTTACATAGCTCTTCTGCTGAAACTAATTTATCCGTATCAAAAAATAATAATAAATCGCTACCAAATAGATTAACATTACGTAATTTTGTTGATGTCATTGGTTGGATATTATCTTTTTCGAACCCATCAATTAAAGCAGTCTTAGTTCCTAAATTAACAACAATAGCAGAACCATCAAGAGATAAATTACCTTCATCAAAAACAACTATGGATGGTAATAAATCATTTGAAAATGTTAATAATCTTTGATGGTGAGCACCTGTTATTTTCATTTTACTTATCCATCATTTAATATTTGATAATAAAGGAGATATCTTTGTCAAAGAAGGTTGTTTCAACATATTTTTTTCCTTATTGCATAACCATTTTTTATTAAAAAATTGGTCAATAGCATCAAGAATTCTATGTGTCGATTCTCCATCACCATATGGACAGCCACCAGCAACAAAACGATCATACACCTCTTTATTCGAAAGCACTTCTTGCACAGCATTAACGATTTCAATTCGCTCATTACCAACTAATTTTGCAGAATTTGAGAAAATCGCTTCCGGACGCTCTGTAATTTCACGAAGTATCAGCGTAGGCTTACCTAAAGCAGGGCCTTCTTCTTCTGCACCGCTACTGTCGGAAAGAATCACATCTGCACGCAACATCAACCGAACAAAACCCAGATAGGGCAAAGGTTCCAATAATGTTACATTAGGGTGTTTCTGTAATAAGGGGAGCAAAGTATCTCTAATAATGGGGTTCTTGTGCAGCGGAACCACCACACGTACATTGGGTAACGATGCGACATCAGCCAAAGCTTCGGCTATTTGAGTCAACTTAGGCCAGCTTTCACGTCGATGTGTAGAAGCCAAAATAATACGCGACTTATCACGTTCAATATCGTCAAGAACAATATTATTAAATTCTCTTACCTTAGGGAGACTCCAATGCAATGCATCTACCACTGTATTTCCAGTGATCGCAATAGAACTGGCAGGAATTCCCTCTTGCAAAAGATTTAAATAATTACCTACAGTAGGAGCAAGATGCAATGAACTTATTTGTGCTACCAGACGCCGATTACCCTCTTCAGGAAAAGGAGAATAAAGGTTTCCACTACGTAATCCAGCTTCAATATGAATTACAGGGATTCTATTTTGAAAACCAAACAAAGCTCCCGCAACAGTGGAAGCAGTATCTCCGTGTACAACAATTGCATCAATTTCTTGTATCACCGGGACTTTAGATAACTCATCTAATATTCTATGTGTTACACCCGAAATTGTTTGTCTTTCGCGCATAACTTTCAAATCTATATCTGCTGTTATTCCAAAGACCGAAAGAGTAGAGTGCAACATCTCATCATGTTGTCCAGTGGATATAATAATTGGGTCAAAGCGTTCATCTTGACGCATTTTTATAATTGGAATAGCACATTTAATCGCCTCAGGTCTTGTTCCTATGACAAATCCAATTTTTAACATTATAATTCCCCTTTATATTTTCTAAATCAAAAATATATTTCTTATTTTTATAAGTAAATACCTAGGAAAAATTTATCGCAATAATAATTTATAATTTTACATTTCATTATATTGCTCATCTCAAAACCATAGCATAGAAATAAAATGAAACAATATAATTATTATTTACCATCTATGATTTAAATAAATTTCTAAAATAATATATTACTTCGTCTTATTCTTTACATAAAAAATCAAGCTATAAATAGCAGTGCCATGAATTAGTACAGACTACCAGACATCAAGCTATTACTGTTCAGATATTAAACTAATCAACTATATCAGTAATATAATAATGCTATTTGACATATTTATGATATTACCTTAATACATGAATTCTTAGGATTGCAAAAAAAGAATTTCTATTATGCGATTTCGTCATAAATGTAATTAATCAGACTAGATATAAAAATAAAAAAACCGTAATAACATTATGATATTAGTTACTTTAACTATCAAAAACAATTTCAATAAAATTGTTAATCATCATATACTGGATCTTGAAGATTAAGCCGCCCACTGTTTTACTTCCCGTTCTGATAACCGTTCGAAAAATGTTGTAAATTTTAATAAAATTTAATGCTAATGAACATGGCAATCTACCGCTCCCACAGGCAAACAATGCGGATTGTAATGGTTACTGGCGGCATATTGCAGGATTATCACGGTATTGTAAGAAGATTGGTGGAAAGATGACGGGAAATATAAGAGAAAATAGTCAACATTAGAAAGCCATATTTCCCGCAATCAACAAATATCTTTGTATTCTTTTCTATGGATATAATTTTATAAGTGAAAGAATAATACGAATCTATTATTATGTTAGTATAACAAGTAAAAACCATCACCACATATAATAATGACAATGAGATAGTTAACAAAAGCAAACAAATTATTCTTACACCAGAATTGCTACTCTTATTTTATTTCTATAGTTTCACTCAGCAACAAATAAAAAACCGGAAAGACCACAGTGATCTTTCCGGTCTATTGTTTATGAAATCGATTTTGGTAGAATCGATAGAAGACTTACCCTATCCAGATAATATGATCGATTCACGAATAAAATTTGATAGTTACTTTGTAGAGTTAGAGTTCCATTTTAGAGTGATAGTGCAAATTTAGCCATGATACGGCGTTAAGTTTAATCCACTAAAAATAATCCGTTACCGAGGGAAAAAATATTTAACACTATTAATTTTCAGCTTTTGCTGGCACTGCCATGCTTTCTGGAACCGCTCTGGATTACTGGCGGTATAATGCATGGTATGTCGTATATTCCGGTGTCCTAAATAATCCTGAATCAATCGAGTATCCAATCCCTGATTGGCTAATTCAAAACCACAAGAATGCCGCAACTTATGTGGATGTAACTTAATGGATAACCCTGCCTGCTCTCCATACCTTCCCATTAAGACATGAACCCACTGACGTGATAATTTTCCTCCTTTACGCGAAGGAAATAGCCATGTAGAAGCTCGGTATATTGTGTTGTTACTCCTGACTTGCAACCACTTTAAGATAAGTTCTTTTTCCGTTGCTGATATAGGGTGTGTTGTCGAAAAACCGTTTTTTAATCGCTTTATATAAATGGTTTTCCCTGCAATATCAATATCGGAGACTTTTAATGAAATCAACTCGCTCACACGTAGGCCATGAATATAAGTTAAGTACAGCAGACACTGATCACGTTCCTTATTTACAGAATTAGTTAATACAGCAAAAACACGATTCCATTCGTCTTGTGTGATGTATTTTCTCATGACAATCTCCAATAAAACGAATCCCACACTGCTCCAATTTCACACTTTCTGTCTGAACAGAATACCGATGATAATAAAAATATCGTTATACTCATCATTTTTAAGGTAATCAGATTCCCCATGATAAATAAATATCAGTTAATAATGGCTCTGCGATCACTTTTTAATCTATCGCATAAAGGATTTTAACTTTATTAATTATATGACCTATATGCGATTTTGCAGAATATAAATAATATCTAAATCACAGAAAACACCATGAATAATTGTAAAGCATAATGAACAGTGTTGCCGTTTTTAAATAAAAAATTACAATATAATTATTTGTGTGTTTTTTGATCTTATATAAATGACACTTTAATTATATTTGAGTATTAATGGATAAAAATAATTCTTTATATTGTTATTTAAATAAAAAATATACATTCTCGAATCGCTTTAATATGAAAATTAAAACGAAAATAGACAATAGATAATAGGAAGTAGTTAACCAATCATATTTTCTTATGTTTTATACTGATTTTATTTTAATCTGGAAATTAGCATTAAGATAATATAAAACTAAATGATAACTATTTGTTTTTACTTAATTAATCACATTAAATGTGTTTTGAATATCATAATACTGCCTGAATACGCTAAATTAGCTGTTTTTCTCCTATTCAATATTTTATTGATAATGATTGATAACGAAAGTTATATTGATCAATAAATGATTTTATGTTGGAATAAAAACCCTCACAAAGACAAAATACTAGATCAATAATCTAGAAGTTGACCATCAATTAGAGTTTGTTAACTGTTTTGTGATGAATTAAATCAGGTAATGCCGTGTTGTCACCCTTTTATTTTGTTATTATCAGGCGTTTTTCTCCTGATTACACGACTCATGATAAGTAGTAAATAGAAAGTAATGTCCTGAAATGGATAGGTTTACTGCTGGCTATCGCCTGATATTTTTTTATTGTTACAGGTTTATAGCTATGAACAAAAAATTTGATAATCCGTGGCTACAGAGTCAGCAAGAGTTGTTAAAACGTGTAGCCTGGGTGAACATTATCGCTCAATTTGTATTTCCTATTGCTGGTGCATTCACTCCCGTTATCGCTACTGCCAGAACACCCCCAACTTTTCAAAATGAAAAATGGGACTTACCTACAGAGTCTTATGTCCTGAAATCAGGAGAAACGGTCAGTTCCGTTGCCAGACGTTATGGTTTAAGCACCTCTGACTTAGAAAAGATCAATCGACTGCGTACTTTTGAGAAACCTTTTACCGCACTCGGCGTCGGTAGTGAAATTGATGTACCTAAACCTCGAAACAATAAATTCCTTCCCTTTAACTATTATTCATTTCACCATTCTTTATTAGAGCGTTCTTCATTTAGCAAGGGCCTTATTGCAGAAGAAAAAACTGCTACTACAGACAATAACTCTAAACGTCTGGCTGAGGTTTCCTTGCGAACAGCTCAATTATTGAGTAGTGACAACATTAAAAATAATGCGACAAGTCAATTAAACAATCTGGCAATGAGAGAAGCCAGCCAGCAAATCCAAAACTGGTTGGGACGCTATGGTACTGCTCGTGTTCAGGTAAATATGAATAGCCATGGCCGTTTGGATAACAGTCAGTTTGATATGTTATTGCCTCTGTATGATACCCATCAACAGATGGCTTTTACACAATTCGGCCTACGTCATATAGATAAACGTAATACCGTCAATGTTGGATTTGGACAACGTCATTTTTTTGGCGATTGGATGCTGGGCTACAATGCTTTCTTCGACCACGATATCACCGGTGATAATAGCCGATTCGGTCTGGGTGCAGAATATGCCCGCAATTACCTTAAATTGACTACAAATGGCTATTTTCGTTTAAGTAATTGGAAAGAGTCGCACCTTCTGACCGATTATGATGAGCGTCCCGCTAATGGGTTCGACTTTAAAGTTCAAGGCTATTGGCCTTCTTTACCACAGCTCGGTGGTAAGTTGATGTATGAGCAATACTTCGGCGATGAAGTTAGCTTAATCAATACAGAGCATCGCAAAAAAGATCCTTCCGCCTTCACTGTCGGGATTAATTATACCCCTATCCCATTACTGACTTTTGGTATTGATCGTAAACAAAACATGTCCGGCAGTGGAGATACACAGCTCAACATAGAACTGAATTATGAAATAGGCACATCGTGGTCAAAACAGATTGATCCGGATGCTGTAGCGTCCAAACGTACCCTACAAGGCAGCCGCTATGATTTGGTTGAACGCAATAATCAAATCGTTCTTGAATACCGTAAACGTGAAGTGATCTCTCTGGCGATAGATAATCAGATTATCGGTCATGCGGGTGAGATTAAGCCCCTCCATATCAATGTCAGCAGCAAGTATGGACTTAAAGATATTACATGGGATGCTGCGAGACTGCTTGCCAATGGCGGGGAGATCAAACACAAAGGAGGTCTCAGCTATCTGCTGACTCTACCAAGATACCAATCTCAAGGCAGTAATATTTATACTGTGGGTGCCACTGCTTATGATAATCACGGCAATGCCTCCAAACGAGAGGAAATTCAGGTACAAGTACTCCCTGAGGAAATCAGTAATGGTAAATCCACCTTTACCACAAAAGATACAGAACTGTTGGCTGATGATCATTCCACCACTATCCTGACTTTGATCTTAAAGGACAAAGATAATAAGCCAGTCAAGGGTATTGCATCAGATATCAAATTAGTCACCAGTAAATTAAGTGGGGAAGGCAACGATCCTAAGATCGCAAAAATGGAAGAAATACAACCGGGTGTTTATCACTCTCTGCTTACTGCCGGTAAAAAGACGGGAGTCCTGAAAATTACACCGGAAGTATATGGAATAACAATCAATCCCGTAGAAATCACATTCGTTCATCCTGATGCACCAATCGTCAAAAATTTAACCTTAACTGGTAAATTGGAGATGGGGCAAAAACTGAGTGCAACCTACACTTTTTACGCTAATCACGGCGATACAACTGATAAATCCCGCTATGTATGGGGTGAAAAAGGCAATATTGACATTACCAAAGGTAATACGATCATCGAGTCTGGCAAGATCCCTGACTATATATTGACACAGTCAGATGCAGGTACAGTGAAAGTAATCTCTGTACAAGCACAAAACGGGCTTGGTCTTATTGGGAATACCCAAGTCGTTGATAGCAGTATGGATAACCAACAAGGCAACTATACACATGATGGTGGCAGAGGCGGTACAGTCAGAGGACTCGCCGACAAGATAACTATTACGATGAGTGCCAGTAAAGTTAAAAAAGATGATCCTGTCACCCTGAAGATCCAAACTCTAAATCATGGGAAATTAGTCCGAAATGTAGCTGTAAATCTTAAAGCCATCAAAGCGCTGAATCGCCAGAATGTATCTCAGAAGATCTCGGTATTGCTCAATGGAAAATTAGGTCCGTATCAGGATTTCAGTGATAACCAAGGTATTCTGCCCATCACTGTGACTGATCCACATGGTCTTGGCGTGAAGACGACTCTCTCCATCAAGGCAGACGGTACAGCAGCTCTCGAAACTAAAGATGCCATCTTTACTGTCGCTACCAGCCCGGACGTCTCCGTAGCAAACTTTTGGGGACACATGGCTGAAACCGTAGTCGCTGCAAACGGAGTGGTCTTTGCACGGCCACGATTGTCAGCAGAACTGGAAAAGTTAGGCCATAACGGAGGAAGTGTTTCTCCCTTTGCGGAGAATGGTGAAATGTGGCCACGCCGTGTCTATAAAGGAGCTGTATGGTACTGCGGCAAAATAAATGCGCACCTGCCAACAAGAGAGGATTTGATGGCGCTTTATCAAGCCCATCCCAAAAATACAATGTATGACACATATGGCTGGCCAGAACACCGTTCCTATCGTTCTTCGACTCCAGGAATAGATAAGGAAGGTAAACATTCACACTATACAGTGAATATAGATTATGGAGATCCACATTTTATCAGTGATGTAGACGTCGATTACGTTATCTGTAAAGGATAATCGTTCTTTTATTAATCAGCTAAAAATCCGCCTCTTTGTCGAGATAGAGGCGGATAATGTTCTTCTTGTTAATACTCTTCACCTTCCAACCACCTTCCCTTTCTGGTTTCCTTTGCGCTGGCATTCCCTATCCCTACACCCGCATAGCTATGGTCAGTTATATCCTTTTATATTCAGTTGGTTGTAAGCTAAGTAAAGCTAGTAATCCATCAGGGATAAATACCCCTTTCTGCCAATACTCTATTGACGATATGAAATTCAACCTTTGATAATGCCACTTTAAATTTATGTATCGTCATTAATCGCACAATAAAAAATATATGTACGAATTTAACCTCGTGTTGTTATTGCTTCAGCAGATGTGTGTCTATTTGGTGACCGCCTGGCTGCTGAGTAAAACACCTTTGTTTATTCCCCTATTGCAAGTCACGGTTCGCTTACCACATAAACTAATGTGTTACGTTATTTTTTCCATTTTTTGCATTATGGGGACGTATTTTGGGCTGAATGTTAACGATTCCATTGCCAATACTCGTGCTATCGGTGCGGTATTGGGTGGTCTTTTCGGTGGCCCCATGGTAGGGGCAATGGTGGGCTTCACGGGAGGACTGCATCGCTATTCTCTCGGAGGAATGACTGCATTCAGCTGTATGGTATCCACCATTGTAGAAGGCGTGCTTGGTGGCCTTGTGCATATTTATCTGATGAAACGAGGTCAGATTAATAAGTTGCTGAATCCATGGACGGCGGCTATTGTCACTTTCTTCGCTGAATGCATCCAGATGGGGATTATCTTGCTTCTGACCAATCCTTTCAGTGAAGCACTGAATTTAGTGAAAAATATCGCGGCTCCAATGATCATCTCCAACAGTGTAGGAGCGGCCATGTTTATCCGTATTTTATTGGACAGACGTGCCATTTTCGAAAAATACAATAACGCTTTCTCTGCCCAAGCTTTAAAAATTGCCGTCTGTACAGAAGGAATTTTGCATAAAGGGTTCAATGAAGATAATAGTATGCGTGTAGCAAAAGTTATCTATCAGGAGCTGGAGATCAGTGCTGTCGCGATTACAGACAGAGAAAAACTACTGGCGTTTATTGGCATCGGCTCAGATCACCATTTACCCGGTACTCCCATTGCTGCCGAACAGTCTCATCGTGCTATTAAGAATAATGAGGTTGTCTATGCCGATGGCAATAAAACACCTTATTGCTGTTCCCTTAGCCCAACCTGCAAACTTGGCTCAGCACTGGTTATCCCTTTACGTGGAGAAAATCAACAGGTCATTGGTACTATCAAACTTTACGAAGCCAAGAATCGTTTATTCAGTTCCATCAATCGCACATTGGGAGAGGGAATTGCCAGTCTGCTCTCTGCCCAAATTCTTGCCGGACAGTATGAACGAAATAAGCAATCGTTGCTGCAATCAGAAATAAAACTCCTTCACGCGCAAGTGAATCCTCACTTTTTATTTAATGCCTTAAATACGTTACAAGCGGTAATTCGTCGGGATAGCCAGCAAGCAGGCCAGCTTGTGCAGTATCTTTCAACATTTTTCCGTAAGAATTTGAAGCGTTCTGAAGATATCGCCACTTTGGAGAATGAAATAGAACATGTGAATGCTTACTTACAAATTGAGAAAGCACGCTTCCGTGAACGTCTTCAGATTGCCATAGAAATACCCGAAGCACTGCGCCACGCAAAATTACCCGCATTTTCTCTGCAACCCATGGTAGAAAATGCCATCAAGCATGGTACGTCACAGTTATTAGATACAGGACAAATTACGATCCGTGCGTATCAGGATATCAATCTGCTACGGGTAGAAATTGAAGATAATGCAGGGCTTTATTGTCCCGAACAAATGGGGGATGGACTTGGGATAAGTCTGGTAGATAAACGTCTTCGTCTTCGCTATGGTGAGTGCTACGGTGTGCATGTTGAATGCCAACCAGAAACATTTACCCGTATCATCTTATGTTTACCGTTGGAAAAAGGGGCTGACAAAGCGGTGTAAATATGAATGTATTGATTGTTGATGATGAACCTCTGGCGCGTGAGAACCTGCGTTGCCTGCTGGAAGAGAAAAAGGATATTCAAATCATCGGTGAATGTGCCAATGCAGTGGAAGCCATCGGCGCTATCCATCGTCTGAAACCCGATGTTGTTTTCCTTGATATTCAAATGCCCCGCATTACCGGGCTTGAAATGGTAAGTATGCTCGATCCTGAGCATCGCCCTTATATTGTATTTTTGACCGCTTTTGATGAATATGCGGTGCAAGCCTTTGAAGAGCACGCTTTCGATTATTTGTTAAAGCCACTGGAAAAAGAGCGTTTGAGTAAGACTTTACAACGGCTACATTCTGGTTATCAAAAGCAGAATCTGACAGATCTGCAACGCGAAGATGAGCAATTGAAATACATTCCCTGTACTGGACATAGCCGGATCTGGTTAATGCCATTGAATGATGTACTGTATGTCACTTCCCGGCTAAGTGGTATATATGTCATGAGTGCCAACGGGCAGGAAGGCTTTACCGAGTTGACTCTGCGTACTCTGGAAACCCGTACTTCTCTGACTCGTTGCCATCGTCAGTATCTCGTCAATATGCCCCATTTGCGGGAGATTGTTTTTGTAGAAAGTGGACAGGCAGAGCTGGTTCTGAGCAATGATAAACGCATTCCAGTGAGTCGTCGTTATCTAAAGCCACTTAAAGAAGAGCTGGGCTTAAATTAATCGCCACGGCATAATTCCTTGACCCTACAGGAAAAATAAATCAAGGAAATGCTTATGGCAGATTTTTATCTCAAAATTAAAACAAACAGAATGACCCTGAAAAACCTCAATAATCAGAAAGAGCTGGAGATTGAAGGCGATTTCAGTACAACCCGCTTGCTTATTGGTGAGTTTTACAATGCAGAATTTCAGTTACGCACACTGCTTCATCAGCATGGCTTTTTGAAAGGCATTAAACGGCTTTTTGAGCGAAAACATCGAGTATTGATCCATCCATTAAATCAAAGCGAAGGTGGGCTATGTTCTGTAGAAGAAAGAATTTTGCATGAGGTAGCTCACGGTGGTTTCGGTGGCTTCATTAAAAAAATGGTTATCCATCAAGGTAAGCGCTTACTTTCAGATGGAGAAGCCAAAGCCGAGTTGAACAAGCCTATCCCCAAAAATCCTCCCAGAGCCGGTTAGAATCCAATTGAACAAAGAATATAAGGCCCTTTCTCCGTTAAGAGAAAGGGCCTTATTTAACGCATCATGATTACGATATTTTCAACGCAATAGAATGCCAATCAAACAACTTAATAGAATGTTGGCGCGTTTTTATACGTTACCATTGCTTTGGGTTTGGCTTTGACGACGACGTGGCGCGCCACCATTAAAATCATCGTTGCTGCGACCGCGGAAAGAACCACGCTCACCACCGCCACGACGTTCGTTGTTAAAACGGCGGCCACCATTATTATTGCCATTATTGCCGAAACTCTCACGGTCACGACGTGGGCCATTACCACCATTGCCACCGTTACCATTGCGGCCACCACGACGCTCACGGCGTTCAAATGGTTGTGCATCACCCATCAGCTGCATGTTCAGTGGTTTGTTCAAAATACGGGTACGGGTGAAGTGAGACAGTAATTCACCTGGCATCCCTTTTGGTAGCTCAATTGTGGAATGAGTTGCAAACAGTTTGATATTACCGATGTAACGGCTGCTGATATCACCTTCGTTTGCAATTGCCCCTACGATATGGCGAACTTCAACACCATCATCACGGCCAACTTCAATGCGATACAGTTCCATGTCACCTACATCACGACGTTCACGACGAGGGCGATCACCTCGGTCACTTCTATCACTTCTATCACTTCTGTCGTTTCTATCATTTCTGTCACGATCACCAAAACCATTGCCATTGCGACGACGGTCATCACGATCATTGAATTCACGACGAGGACGACGCACAGGATCTGGTGGCAGAATAAGTACGCGCTCACCCTGTGCCATTTTCAACAGAGCCGCTGCCAATGTTTCCATATCCAGTTCATCACCGGTACCCAACTTAGACAGCAATGCGCGGTATTGATCCAAATCGCTGCTTTCCAATTGTTGCTGAACATTAGCCGCAAATTTCTCCAGACGACGCTGGCTCAGAAGTTCTGCATTTGGCAGTTCAACTTCTGGAATCGTCAGCTTCATGGTGCGTTCAATGTTACGCAGCAAACGACGCTCACGGTTTTCGACAAACAACAGGGCACGGCCTGCACGGCCTGCACGACCGGTACGACCGATACGGTGTACGTAAGATTCAGCATCCATTGGGATGTCGTAGTTAACAACCAAACTAATGCGTTCAACATCCAGACCACGAGCAGCAACATCAGTCGCAATCAGAATGTCCAAACGACCATCTTTCAGGCGCTCAAGAGTCTGTTCGCGCAAAGCTTGGTTCATGTCACCATTCAGTGCCGCAGAGTTGTAACCGTTGCGCTCCAGAGTTTCTGCCACTTCCAACGTTGCATTTTTGGTGCGCACGAAAATAATCGCAGCATCAAAATCTTCTGCTTCAAGGAAACGTACCAGTGCTTCGTTTTTACGCATGCCGTAAACAGACCAGTAACTCTGGCTGATGTCAGGACGGTTGGTAACACTGCTCTGGATACGAACTTCTTGTGGGTTATTCATGAAACGACGGGTAATGCGGCGAATCGCTTCAGGCATAGTTGCTGAGAACAGAGCTGTCTGATGTTCAGCAGGGATCTGGCTCATGATGTTTTCAACATCTTCGATAAAGCCCATACGCAACATTTCGTCGGCTTCATCCAGTACCAGACCTTTCAGATTGGACAGGTCTAATGTTCCACGTTTTAAGTGATCTAACAGACGACCGGGTGTTCCCACCACAACTTGTGGCCCCTGACGCAAGGCACGTAATTGGACGTCGTAACGCTGTCCACCGTAAAGTGCAACAACATTCACATTGCGCATATGCTTGGAGAACTCTGAACACGCTTCAGCGACCTGTACCGCCAGTTCACGGGTTGGTGCTAACACAAGGATCTGTGGAGCTTTAAGTTCAGCATCAATGTTATTCAGTAAAGGCAAGCTGAATGCTGCAGTTTTACCACTACCCGTCTGTGCCATGCCCAGCACGTCACAGCCGTTCAGCAGGTGAGGAATACATTGTTGTTGAATAGGAGAAGGCTTTTCATAGCCCAAGCCTTCCAGTGCAGAAAGAATAGGGGCTGATAAACCTAAATCAGCAAAAGAGATTTCAGTCTCAGTGGTCATGTAATGGTGCCTCATTGATCATGGCGGCCAGTCTACATAACACAGTGAAAAGAATTTCTGTCATTTTCATTTAAAATGTGAACTGGCTCAAATTATGTTATTAAACGAACAAATAAGCCCCCACCTCTAAAGATGTGGACTTTAAAATCTGTCGTGAATATGTTCGTCAGCTATTGTTGGTTCGATTCCGATAAATCATCTTGTTTCTGGCTTAATAATGCCAATTCCAACAATGCATAGCGGTGCTCAACAAAGTGATGAACATTGTTAGCTACCGTCAGCTTGAATAACGCAGCTGCGCTATCCTCATCCCCCAGACTTAGGTAATGTTTACCTAAATAGAAGTCAGTTTCACTGAGATGCTCAGCGAGCGAAGTGTTATCCGTTGAGTCCTGTTGTAAACGCTCCATCAGTGTTTTTTCACTGATTTTGCCCAAATAGAATTCAACGATATTCCAGCCCCATACTTCCCGGCTCGCTTTGTCAAAATGGTACGACAAATTAGTCATTGCAACCTTAGGATCAATTTTCTCTTCCACCAGGTACAACCACAACGAACGGATGGGATCATTTGGATTGTCTTGATAAAACGCCTGCAGATCATCCTGCGCCAATCGATAACGGCCACCGTAATACAGTGAAATGCCGCGATTCATTCGCACGTACTTGTAAGTTGGATCAAGTTCTAAAACAGAATCAAACGCTTCATAGGCAGAATCAAAATTGCCTGCCTGCGTAAAATAAATTCCTAGATAATTAAAAATATCAGGAATATCAGGACGGATAGACAAAGCCACAGAAAAATCATTCTGCGCCAGCGCCCTCAGCCCAAAGCTATCATACAGCACACCTCGTTCATATAAAAGCTGTGCATATTCATCTTCTGTAAGTGAGCGACTCGCAAGTATTTGCTCCATGCGAGCCAGGATAACTTCTTGTTGCAATACCGACTGTAATGGAATAGCAAGAACTTCATTTTTACGCCACCCATTGCTGCTACATCCCACAATAAGAAAAATAGCCGCAACATAACACCAGCGCAGAAAAGAATTCATTTCCCACTCCCGAAGTCAGACATTAATCAGAATGCCCTGTTACTCCACCCACATTGTATATTTCAGGCTTCCTGCCCAAAATTAACTTTCTCTCATTTCCAGCTACTGTGAACAACAACTCGAAATTTATTGAGATAAACGGCGCCCTTTTTACAGGACGCCGCTCTTTACGTCAAATTTATTCTACTGATGATTCCGGTGACTGTTGTATTTCATCAGTCACGATCTGAGCTTCTTTCATGCTCAGGCGAATACGACCCTGACGGTCAATTTCCAACACTTTCACAGGAACTTCTTGCCCAATTTTCAGATGATCAGTGACTTTTTCTACACGTTTGTCCGCAATCTGAGAAATGTGTACCAGCCCTTCTTTGCCGCCACCGATGGCAACAAATGCACCAAAATCAACAATACGGGTAACTTTACCAGTATAAATACGACCAACTTCAACTTCAGCAGTGATTTCTTCAATACGACTAATGGCATGACGTGCTTTATCACTGTCAGTCGCCGCAATCTTCACTGTACCATCATCTTCGATTTCAATGGTGGTGCCTGTTTCTTCTGTCAATGCGCGGATCACGGAACCACCTTTACCAATCACGTCTTTGATCTTGTCTGGATTGATCTTGATAGTGTGGATACGTGGTGCAAATTCAGAAATATCATTGCGTGGGCTCTGAATTGCCTGCTCCATGACATTAAGGATATGCAGACGGGCACCTTTAGCCTGATTCAGAGCAATCTGCATGATTTCACGGGTAATGCCTTCGATTTTGATGTCCATTTGCAATGCGCTGACACCATCACGGCTACCTGCAACTTTAAAGTCCATGTCGCCCAGATGATCTTCATCACCCAGAATGTCAGACAGAACAACAAAGTTATCCCCTTCTTTCACCAGACCCATTGCGATACCTGCAACGGCAGCCTTGATTGGCACGCCAGCATCCATCAGTGCCAATGAAGCACCACAGACAGAAGCCATAGAAGAAGAACCGTTGGATTCAGTAATTTCAGAAACTACACGAACGGTATATGGAAATTCATTGATGCTTGGCATTACAGCCAATACGCCACGTTTCGCCAGACGACCGTGACCAATTTCACGACGTTTTGGTGAGCCGACCATGCCTGTTTCACCTACAGAGTATGGAGGGAAGTTATAATGGAACAGGAAGCGATCTGTACGCTCACCCATCAGTTCATCAATAACTTGAGCATCACGCTCTGTACCCAGTGTCGCAGCAACCAATGCCTGAGTTTCACCACGGGTGAACAGAGATGAACCATGAGTACGCGGCAGTACGCCAGTGCGAACGTCCAGAGCACGAACCATGTCTTTTTCACGACCATCAATACGAGGCTCACCACGCAGAACACGGCCACGAACAACATTTTTCTCCAGAACAGACAGAACTTCAAGAATTTCTGTTTCTTCCAGTTCAATGCCTTTTTCCGCAGATTCTGCCAGGATAATCGCAGAGACCTCTTCTTTGATGATATCAACCTGAGCGTAACGTTCCTGCTTCTCAGTAATGCGATAAGCATCACCCAGACGACTTTCAGCCAGTTCTGCAACGCGATCGTGCAGAGACTGATTGATAGATTCTGGTGACCAATCCCACTTCTCTTTGCCCGCTTCAGCGACCAATGCATTGATGTTATCAATCACAATCTGTTGTTGCTCGTGACCAAATACAACCGCACCCAACATTTGTTCTTCAGTCAGCAGATCCGCTTCGGATTCCACCATCAGTACCGCACCTTCAGTACCTGCAACGACCAGATCCAGACGGCTGTTTTTCAGTTCATCACTGGTTGGGTTCAGTACGTACTGATCATTGACGTAGCCAACACGCGCAGCGCCAATTGGGCCATTGAATGGGATACCAGACAATGCCAATACCGCAGAAGAGCCAATCATGGCAACAATATCAGGGTTTACTTGTGGGTTAACAGAAACGACTGTCGCGATGATTTGAACTTCATTCAGGAAACCTTCTGGGAACAGAGGGCGCAGAGGGCGGTCGATAAGGCGGGCAACCAACGTTTCACCTTCTCCCGGACGGCCTTCACGACGAAAGAAACTTCCCGGAATACGACCAGCAGCGTAAGTACGCTCCTGATAGTTAACAGTCAGAGGGAAAAAATCCTGACCTGCTTTGACTTTCTTTTGACCTACGACGGTTACAAATACCGCAGTGTCATCCATACTTACCATAACGGCTGCTGTCGCCTGACGAGCCATCATGCCGGTTTCGATGGTCACAGTGTGTTGACCATACTGGAATTTACGAACAATCGGATTTAGCAAAATAATGTTCCTTTGTTAGTGTTGTCGTTTTATAAAAAAGGACAACAATAGATTTTCTCTTCTTGCTACACCCTCACGACTAATGACAGTGCTCACTCCCTTAAGGACTCTCATTAGCCGCGCGAGTCACTGTAGCGGAAGAGGTTTAAATTTCAGAAACGGCAAAAAACGGTAAAAATAGTGTTTAAATCTCTCAATTCTAGTTTCTATTGATTCCGTTTCCTAGAAGAAAAGGGGCCCAATTAGGCCCCTTTCCACTGAAACACATCGATTAGCGACGCAGTCCCAGACGCTCAATCAGAGCAGTATAGCGTGCCAAATCTTTACTCTTCAGGTAGTTCAGCAGCTTACGACGCTGTGCAACCTTTCTCAGCAGACCACGACGGCTGTGGTGATCTTTTTTGTGCTCTGAAAAGTGACCTTGCAATTGGTTGATGTCAGCAGTCAGCAGTGCGATCTGAACTTCGCTAGAACCACTGTCGTTAGCGCCGCGACCAAATTCAGTAATAATCTGTGCTTTTGCAGCAGTACTTAGAGACATAGTATAACTCCAAATATGTAATTTAAAATGACAAGTGCCGATCTCTAATTCAGCAACTCATATATAGACGCGGTATTCTACGCTGCAAATAAGTGAAGCGCAAGACAGCACAATCATCGTCATTCTGTGCCCCTACTAGCCCCTACTAAATTTGCCTGCTTTAAATTCCTTGTCGGTTGATATCATTATTCGATTTCAGTTTCTTCAACAACCAGACGGCGCGGAGCCACTAAGCCATCATCATCAATCACCGCAATGCCGATGAATTTATTTTCATCTCCTTCGGTGACCCTCACCCATTCATTTGAAGTCAAATTATGTTTGCTTCGAACTGGCTGGCCTTGTTTAAAGTAAGACGCAACCACAGATGTTAAGTGGATGACAGGAAAATGAGCGACAGCGGTATCCATTGGTAGCAACAATGGATCAAGCAATTCCCACGCTTCAATTCCTTGATCTTCAGCCTGTTGTTTTAATTCATATAACTGCTCCAATGTTACCATTCTTTGATTGGGATAATTGGCAACCTGCAAACGACGCAAGTAAATAACATGGGCGCCGCAGCCCAAAAGTTCCCCTAAGTCATCAATGATGGTTCGAATATAAGTTCCCTTGGAACAGTGTATCTCTAATTCCAGCTCATTCCCTTCCCAGCGAATGAATTGTAATTCATAAACAGTGATAGAACGCGCTTCCCGCTCAACTTCAATCCCCTTACGGGCATATTCGTATAGTGGTTTTCCCTGATGTTTCAATGCAGAGTACATGGAAGGAACCTGCATGGTATCACCACGGAATGTATCCAATGCAGCATCAAGCTGAGATTCGGTGATTTTTACTTCACGTTCACTAATAATTGTCCCATGTGAATCCGAAGTATCCGTACGCTGTCCCAAACAGGCAATCACACGATAGCGTTTGTCAGAATCCAACAAGAATTGGGAAAATTTAGTGGCTTCACCAAGACAAATCGGCAACATACCTGTTGCCAATGGATCTAGTGCGCCAGTATGACCCGCTTTGCTGGCATTGAAAACCTGCCTTACTTTCTGTAACGCATCATTGGAGGAAATATCCTGCGGCTTATCCAGCAGCAGTACACCGTGTATAGCACGGCCTCTACGACGGCGTCCCATCATTTTTCCTCGTTATGATCCGCAGATGCGCGACGCTTCTCATCGTTTTTAACGACGTTACTGACCAAATTCGACATACGCATCCCTTCCACCAAAGAACTGTCATAAGAAAATGTCAGTTCAGGAATAACTCGTAAACGCATCGCTTTACCCAGCAGGGAACGAATAAAACCAGAGGCTTCGTTCAATGCCTTAATACCTTCTTTAACCATATCTGAATCATGCTCTTCCACCAGTACATTCAGAAAGGTTACAAATACTTTGGCATAAGCCAGATCGCGGGAAACCTCAACACCAGAGACCGTTGCCATTCCAATGCGCGGATCTTTGACTTCACGCTGTAAGATGATGGCAATCTCTTTTTGCATTTCCTGTGCAACGCGTTGAGTACGACTGAATTCTCTTGCCATTGCTATATCTCCTGACATTTTGGGGGGCATTAAGCCCCCCAAAGAATGGAATAAATCTATTGGATAGATAATGGTATTAATCGATGGAGCGTTTAATTTCAATTACTTCAAAGACTTCAATCATATCGCCAACGCGAACATCATTGTAGTTCTTCACACCGATACCACATTCCATACCATTACGGACTTCGTTAACATCATCCTTAAAGCGACGCAAAGATTCCAATTCACCTTCGTAAATCACGACGTTATCGCGCAGTACGCGGATCGGATTATTACGCTTGATAGAACCTTCTGTCACCATACAACCAGCAACTGCACCAAACTTCGGTGACTTGAATACGTCACGCACTTCAGCAAGGCCCATGATCTGTTGCTTGTATTCTGGTGCCAGCATACCGCTCATTGCCTGTTTGATTTCATCAATCAGGTTATAGATAACGGAGTAGTAACGCAGATCCAGACTTTCATTTTCGATGATACGACGTGCAGAAGCATCAGCACGAACGTTGAAGCCCAAGACAATTGCGTTAGACGCCGCTGCCAGTGTCGCGTCAGTTTCAGTGATACCACCCACGCCAGAACCGATGATTTTCACTTTCACTTCATCAGTAGACAATTTCAGCAGTGAGTCACAAATTGCTTCACATGTACCCTGAACATCAGTTTTCAGAACGATGTTCAGTTCAGATACCTTACCTTCTTCCATATTGGCGAAGATGTTTTCCAGCTTGGACTTATGCTGACGAGCCAATTTCACTTCGCGGAATTTACCCTGACGATACAGAGCCACTTCACGTGCTTTTTTCTCATCACGAACAACAGTCGCTTCATCACCCGCAGATGGAACATTGGACAAACCCAAAATTTCCACTGGGATAGATGGGCCAGCTGAGGTCACTTCACGACCTAACTCGTTACGCATCGCACGGATACGGCCATATTCGAAGCCACACAGAACGATATCGCCCTTGTTCAGAGTACCAGACTGAACCAGAATAGTTGCAACTGGGCCGCGGCCTTTATCCAAGAAGGATTCAATGACCACACCATTCGCCATGCCAGTACGCACAGATTTCAGCTCAAGAACTTCAGCCTGAAGCAAGATTGATTCCAGCAATTCATCAATACCAAGACCTGCTTTAGCAGACACATTGATGAACTGGTTTTCACCGCCCCAATCTTCTGGAATGATGCCGTATTGTGACAGTTCGTTCTTCACGCGATCCGGATCAGCTTCTGGCTTATCGATCTTGTTCACAGCAACAACAACTGGTACGTTGGCCGCTTTAGCATGCTGGATAGCTTCTATGGTCTGAGGCATCACCCCATCATCCGCCGCTACAACCAGAACAACGATATCTGTTGCCTTCGCACCACGTGCGCGCATGGAAGTAAATGCAGCATGGCCTGGAGTATCCAAGAAAGTGATCATGCCTTTTTCAGTTTTCACATGATACGCACCAATGTGCTGGGTAATACCGCCAGCCTCTCCAGAAGCCACTTTAGTGGAACGGATATAGTCCAGCAAAGAGGTTTTACCGTGGTCAACGTGGCCCATGATAGTTACAACTGGAGCACGATATTCTGCCAGGGTTTCACCTGTATCACGATCGCTCATCAGCGCTTCTTCCAGCTCGTTTTCACGACGCAGGATAACTTTGTGGCCCATTTCTTCGGCAACTACTTGCGCAGTTTCTTGATCAATAACTTGGTTGATGGTTACCATTGCTCCCATGTTCATCATGGTCTTGATAACCTGAGCACCTTTAACAGCCATTTTGTTAGCTAATTCAGCAACAGTAATTGTTTCACCAATCACGACATCACGGTTAACCGCGACAACAGGTTTAGTGAAGCTCTGCTGTAAAGAACTAGGCTTACGTTGTTTACCTTTATTACGACCCACTGCACGCGCTTCTTCGCGATCTGCTTTCGATTCAGAATGTTTGTTATTCTTCTTCTGGCGGGCTGCTTTGCCACCACGGGAGCGGGAACGACGCTCGCCTTCTACTTTGGCGTCATTTTCATCTTCCGCATCACGAGCATAGCGGGAAGTGGTTACGTGGTAGTCACTATTCTCATTGTTATCAGAGGAATCAGACCATTTGTCTTGATTCTCTTCTGCCATTTTACGCGCTTCTTCTGCAACACGCTTAGCTTCTGCTTCCACCTTACGGCTCATTTCTTCTTCAGCTTTACGTTTTAAATTTGCAGCTTCCGCTTCACGACGCGCTTTTTCATTTTGCGCGGCAGAGTCAGTCTGAACTGATTTTGGTTTGTTTTCGGTATGTTGCTTAGTCACTTTTTCTTTTTCCACCGCCTCACGCTGAGACAGTTTAGCCTCTTCACGTTTGGCTTTTTCTTCTGCTTCACGTTGAGCGCTCTCTTCTGCTTCACGTTTCGCCTTTTCTTCAGCTACACGTTTAGCTTGCTCTTCCGCGGATTTTTTCGCTTCAGCTTCAAGCCGCGCCTTCTCTTCTACCTCGCGCCGAGCCTGCTCTTCCACTTCACGCTTCGCCTGTTCTTCCGCTTTGGCCTGTTCAACGGCATCGCGGTTTACATATGTGCGTTTTTTGCGGACTTCAATCGCTACCGATTTACTTTTGCCACCGGTGCTAGGAACATTCAGTGTACTGCGCGTTTTACGCTGTAGTGTCAATTTACCTGGCTGGCCGCCAGAACCGCCTTGTTCGCGGTTAAGATAGGCCAGCAAAGCTTCTTTTTCTTTCTGGGAAACAGAGTCAGTTGCGGTTTTATGAATGCCAGCATCAGCGAATTGCTGGATTAGACGTTCTTCCGATGTCTGGATCTCTTCTGCCAGTAATTTTACGGTTACCTCTGTCATTCTGTTCCTTCCTGCTACAGTTTATTTATGCATCATCGCCAAACCAACAGATATTACGGGCTGCCATAATGAGTTCTCCTGCTTTCTCATCATTCAGTCCTTCGATATCAGATAAGTCGTCGATACCCTGCTCGGCAAGATCTTCCAGAGTGCAGATGCCACGGGCAGCCAGGTCAAACGCCAAAGTACGCTCCATGCCAGGTAAATTCAATAAATCTTCGGCAGGTTGCTGATCACCAAGACTCTCTTTCTGAGCCAGTTCCAGCGTCGTCAAGGCCGCTTTAGCGCGTTCACGAAGAACTTCAACAGTATCTTCATCAAGACCTTCTACTGCCAGAAGTTCATTGATTGGCACATAAGCCAATTCTTCCAGTGTAGAGAAGCCTTCCTCGACCAATACGGTGGCGAAATCTTCATCAATGTCGAGATGCTTAGTAAATGTATCAATAGAAGCATGTGCTTCTGCCTGATGTTTTGCTTGTAGCTCTTCCGCAGTCATGACATTCAGCTCCCACTTGTCATCACCACGATGCTTTTTCAACAGCTGTGCCGCCAGACGAACGTTTTGACCATTACGCCCAATCGCCTGAGCAAGATTACTGTTTTCTACGGCAACATCCATTGTGCAGTTATCTTCGTCAACCACAATAGATGCAACATCCGCCGGAGCCATTGCATTAATGACAAACTGCGCAGGGTTATCGTCCCATAGCACGATGTCAATTCTTTCACCGCCCAGCTCGCTGGAAACGGCCTGTACCCTTGCACCACGCATACCGACACAAGCGCCAACAGGATCAATACGCTTGTCGTTGGTTTTCACTGCAATCTTTGCACGGGAACCTGGATCACGGGCAGCAGCTTTAATCTCAATGATCTCTTCGCCAATCTCAGGCACTTCAATGCGGAACAGCTCAACCAACATCTCTGGGCGAGAGCGAGTGATGAAAAGCTGTGCGCCACGCGCTTCAGGGCGAACATCATACAGTACACCGCGCACGCGGTCACCCGGACGAAAGTTTTCCCGTGGCAGCATATCTTCACGCAAAATGACCGCTTCAGCATTATTACCTAAATCTAAGGTAATGTTTTCGCGGTTCACTTTTTTGACCTGACCGGTAACAATTTCGCCTTGCTGTTCACGAAATTGATCAACAACCATCGCACGCTCAGCTTCACGTACTTTCTGTACGATAACCTGTTTTGCCGTTTGTGTCGTGATGCGGTCAAAAGTCACTGATTCAATTTGATCTTCAATATAACCACCCAGTTCAATCTCTGGGTCGTCATATTTTGCAGCTTCCAGTGTGATTTCGCGCGTTGGCTGAGTTACTTCGTTTACGGCTAACCAGCGACGGAAGGTATCAAAATCACCTGATTTACGATCGATGCAAACGCGAACGTCGATCTCCTGCTCATACTTTTTCTTGGTGGCTGTCGCCAGTGCAATCTCTAATGCTTCGAAGATTTTTTCGCGAGGGAGAGATTTTTCATTAGAAACCGCCTCCACAACAGCCAGAATTTCTTTATTCATCCTAGTTGCCTCATCCGAACTTTAAAAGTGGGGTACCAGGTTCGCTTTCTGGATGTTGCTCAGTGCGAACACTTCGTCTTTTCCATCCACCGTAACCGTAATCATTTCACCATCAACAACCTTGATGATACCTTGCCATTTGCGACGGTTCTGCATTGCCATGCGTAAAACCAAGCTGACTTCTTCACCCATAAAACGCTGGTAATGTTCAGCCTTAAACAGTGGACGCTCAAGCCCTGGTGAAGATATTTCCAGGTTATAAAGCACTGAAATAGGATCTTCAACATCAAGCACTGCACTGACCTGGTGGCTAACATCAGCACAATTATCAACAGTGATACCCTCTTCACTATCAATATAGACCCGCAAAGTTGATACACGAGCGCGAATAAACTCCAGGCCAACTAATTCAAAACCTAAAGCTTCAACTGGTGCTGAAATCATCTCTGTTAATTTTTGCTCTAATGTGGACAAGCCCACCCCCAAGACATAAAAAAAGGGCTATATTAGCCCAGTAGTTCTGCTGTCAAATAACAAAAAACCCCGATACTCGGGGCTTTATGCAACTGGACCCTGTTTACTGCCAGTGGTCTCAACCAGCTTCTTTACTATACTTTTCAAAGCAACCTAACAAATCAGGATCGATGTCTCAATGGCTGCTGAATTATTACTATCGAAAAGATATATGTTATTAAGAAGTGGTTGCGGGAGCCGGATTTGAACCGACGACCTTCGGGTTATGAGCCCGACGAGCTACCATGCTGCTCCATCCCGCGTTCGAAAACGTGGCGAATCTTACGCTTATAATACTAAAAACGCAAGTTTCTAGATTAATGGTGCCGAGGACGGGACTTGAACCCGTACGCCCGTTGTTTAGGCACTACCACCTCAAGGTAGCGTGTATACCAATTTCACCACCTCGGCACTGATTCATAGGATTGTTATTTTAATGATTATTTATATAACAATTAAAAACAATACTGTTAAAACCAACAACCCTATTTCAATTCTGTTACTGAAAGTTACTGTGGGATATCACTATTTGGTTTTGATGGCGTTGCCGGAACTTCTGTATGTTTTTCAACTTTTACAGATTCGACAAGGTTATCCCATTTACTACTGGAACCAGTCTTGTTGCTGGTCATGTTACCCAGAATCAGACTGATAACAATAAATAGCGTTGCAAAAACAGCCGTCATACGGGTCATGAAGTTACTGGAACCCGATGAACCAAACAGTGTATTAGAGGCACCCGCGCCGAAAGAAGCACCCATATCAGCACCTTTACCCTGCTGTAGCAGAACCAGAGCAATTAGCCCGATACTAACCAGCAAGAATATACCTAAAAGAGCTTCATACATATGTTGTACCCGTTTCCTCGTGGGGTTTACCACAATTTCGTAGCGACGTTGTATTGCATCACCCGCTCACAAAATTAGAAAAATTAACTTATTGAGCGGGTTTGAATACTAACCAAAGCGTATCAGACACGCAAGACTAATTTCAAATACTGGATCTGTTCGAATGAAAAATCAACAAATCACCCGTTTTTTCTCACTGTATCAGCGATACGATGTGCCAATGCTGTGACTTGTTCTTCATCTTCACCTTCTACCATTACGCGAATCAATGGCTCTGTACCTGATTTACGTAACAGAACACGACCGCGGCCATTCAATTCAGCCTCAACTGATTTTACGGCTTCCCGCACTGATTCTGATTGTAGGGGATCAGTCTTACCCGCAAAGCGAACGTTTACCAAAATTTGAGGCAGAAGTTTCATGCCACTGCACAGGTCATGCAGACTCATATTATTACGCACCATTGCGCTCAAGACTTGCAATCCAGCAACAACTCCGTCACCTGTTGTAGTTTTGTCCAGCAAAATCACATGGCCTGAGTTTTCTGCGCCCAAACGCCAGCCTTTTTCCTGCAATTTCTCCAATACATAGCGATCGCCGACCTTCGCACGTTCAAATGGAATACCAAGCTGTTTCAGTGCTAACTCAAGCCCCATGTTGCTCATCAACGTACCTACTGCTCCGCCACGTAACTGACCTTGTCTCAAGGCTTCACGTGCGATGATATAAAGGATCTGATCGCCATCAACTTTTTGGCCCAGATGGTCAACCATGATGATACGGTCACCATCACCATCAAATGCCAGACCAACGTGAGCCTGCTCTTCCAGTACACGCTTTTGCAATAGACGAACATCTGTTGCACCACATTCTTCATTGATATTGATACCATTAGGCTCACAACCAATCATAATAACATCTGCACCCAGTTCTCTAAGAACATTCGGAGCAATATGATAGGTAGCACCATTGGCGCAATCTAAAACAATTTTCAACCCATTTAAACTTTGCTCACTGGGAAATGTCCCTTTACAAAATTCAATGTAACGACCCGCCGCATCAACGATCCGATTTGCACGCCCTAACTCAGCAGATTCCACACAAGTCAGAGGTTTTTCCATTTCTGCTTCAATTGCTTCTTCAACATCATCAGGTAATTTAGTTCCATCAATGGAGAAAAATTTAATACCGTTATCATAGTAAGGATTATGGGAAGCGGAAATGACAATACCAGCTTCTGCACGAAAAGTACGTGTCAGATATGCCACGGCAGGTGTTGGCATAGGGCCGGTGAAAGATGCTGATAATCCCGCGGCGGCTAACCCCGCTTCCAGTGCAGATTCCAACATATAACCTGAGACTCGGGTATCTTTGCCAATGATGATTTTGCGAGAACCATGACGCGCCAAAACTTTTCCAGCAGCCCAGCCAAGTTTCAAAACAAAGTCAGGCGTAATTGGGGCATTACCCACTTTGCCACGGATACCGTCAGTACCAAAATATTTACGGTTACTCATAAATTTCTGTTTCCTTTCCTGAAATTATCTCTCTGCTCACAGCGAATTTTTGCTGACATTATGTTCTTTACACGTGTTGTATTTTACAAACACCATATTCTTTTCATGATGCCCCATAATCCTTGCAAGCCATGTTGGCAGACCGTGTTGCATGAACGACTTGCATTGCCTGAACAGTTTCTTTCACATCATGTACACGGATAATCTGGGCACCTTTCATAGCTGCAATTACAGCACAAGCAACACTTCCTGTCGTGCGCTCTTGCGGTGGTACATCAAGCAGTTGACCAATCATAGACTTACGAGACATTCCCGCCAGAATCGGTAAACCTAAATGATGGAATTCTTGTAAGCGAGCTAATAATTGATAATTATGCGATAAGTTCTTACCAAAACCGAACCCAGGATCAAGAATCAGATTGTTTTTTGCGATACCCGCAGCAACGCAGCGTTCAATTTGCTGTATAAAAAATGTTTTTACTTCCGATAAGACATCTTCATAATGAGGTGCAGTTTGCATCGTATGGGGTTGCCCCTGCATATGCATCAAGCAGATCGGCAAGCCACTTTGTGCTGCCACATCAAGTGCTCCGGGTTCCTGCAATGCGCGAATATCATTGATAATATGAGCCCCAGCTTTGGCTGCTTCCCTCATGACAGCAGCTTTTGAGGTATCCACAGAGATCCAAGTATCAAAGCGCTGTGCCAGAGCCTCAATCACCGGAACTACTCGATCTAATTCTTCCTGCTCATTCACCTCACCTGCTCCAGGGCGCGTTGATTCTCCCCCCACATCAATAATGGTTGCTCCCTCTTCAATCATCTTAGAGGCATGTTTCAATGCTGTATCAAAGGTATTATAAGTTCCGCCATCAGAGAAAGAATCGGGAGTAACGTTCAAAATTCCCATCACTTGTGGATGGGAAAGATCGAGGGTACAACCTCTGGCTGTCAGTTTCATCGTGAGGTGCCTTAATATCAAAACCCCAGGACAAGCCTGGGGTTTAATTTAAGAATTGCAGTCTTCAAATCCAAAAGGGCAACAACATGTTATTGCCCTTAGTTTGGTAAGATTATTAACCAGATTATGCGGTTGGATTATCATCCACAGGCTTTGAAGTTTGCCGCGGAGATGATGTGTTATGACGGTTATTGCTATTACTACCGTTATTACCGCCATTATTATTGTTACCTTCCCAACCAGCTGGTGGGCGTACTGTTGTACGATTCATCAGATCATCAATCTGAGGGGCATCAATAGTTTCATACTTCATCAACGCATCTTTCATTGAATGAAGAATATCAAGATTACCCATCAGAATCTGACGAGCACGTAAATAGTTACGGTCAATGATAACCTTCACTTCCTGATCAATTAAACGCGCAGTGTCTTCAGACATATGTTTTGCCTTCGCAACCGAGCGACCGAGGAAAACTTCACCTTCTTCTTCCGCATATAGCAATGGCCCCAGTTTTTCTGAGAAGCCCCACTGTGTCACCATGTTACGCGCAATAGAAGTCGCCACTTTAATATCATTAGACGCACCAGTAGAAACATTATCTACACCGTAGATAATTTCTTCCGCTAATCGGCCACCGTATAAAGTTGAAATTTGGCTTTCCAATTTTTGACGACTTGCACTGATCTGATCACCCTCTGGCAAGAAGAACGTCACACCTAATGCGCGACCACGCGGAATAATCGTTACTTTGTGCACAGGATCGTGTTCTGGTACTAAGCGACCGATAATGGCATGCCCTGCTTCATGGTATGCCGTGGATTCTTTTTGCTCCTCCGTCATCACCATTGAACGGCGCTCTGCCCCCATCATGATCTTATCTTTGGCTTTTTCAAACTCAACCATAGAAACAACGCGCTTATTACCACGAGCAGCAAACAAGGCAGCTTCATTCACCAGATTGGCCAAATCTGCGCCCGAAAAACCCGGTGTACCACGAGCAATGATCGATGCATCAATATCAGTATCCAGCGGAATACGGCGCATATGAACCTTCAAGATTTGCTCACGGCCACGAACATCCGGTAGACCGACAACTACCTGACGGTCAAAACGACCAGGACGCAACAAAGCAGGATCCAGAACATCAGGGCGGTTAGTTGCTGCGATAACAATGATACCTTCGTTACCTTCAAAGCCATCCATCTCAACCAGCATCTGGTTCAGTGTCTGTTCACGTTCATCGTGCCCCCCCCCCAGGCCAGCACCACGCTGACGACCTACTGCATCAATTTCGTCAATAAAGATGATGCACGGCGCTGCTTTTTTCGCCTGTTCAAACATATCACGAACACGGGAAGCACCTACACCAACAAACATTTCAACAAAATCAGAACCAGAGATAGTGAAGAAAGGTACTTTCGCTTCGCCAGCAATAGCTTTCGCCAGCAACGTCTTACCAGTACCCGGAGGACCCACCATCAGGATACCTTTCGGGATCTTGCCGCCCAATTTTTGGAAACGGCCAGGCTCACGCAGATATTCAACCAATTCACCCACTTCTTCTTTTGCTTCATCACAACCAGCAACATCAGCAAAAGTGGTTTTGATCTGGTCTTCCGTCAACATGCGGGCTTTGCTTTTACCGAAAGACATCGCCCCTTTACCACCACCACCTTGCATTTGGCGCATAAAGAAGATCCAGACGCCAATTAGCAGTAGCATTGGGAACCATGAGATAAAGAGGGTCGCTAACAAGCTTTGTTGTTCTGGTGGTTCACCAACAACTTTAACCTGCTTATTGAGTAAGGTATCCAGCAACTTTTCATCCTGAATCGGCATATAAGTGCTGAATTTTTCACTGTTGCCTTTCTTAGTGAAATTAATGTCACGACCCGAAATACGTACTTCGCTTACTTGATTCTGCGATATTTCATTGATGAAATTAGAGTACTCTACCCTACGACCGCTAGAATCGCTAGGACCAAAACTCTGGAACAATAACATCAAGACAACTGCGATGACTAACCAGAGAATCAGGTTTTTCGCCATGTCACTCAAGGGATTAACCTCATATTACAACTGTGTTAACAAATAGTAGTCAGGGTACTATACTTTCCGCCCTGTCGCTACAATGTATACTTCACGTGATCGTGCCCGCGAAGCTTCTGGTTTACGAATTTTTACCTTCGCAAAAAGGGAGCGTATTTCCCTTAGGTATTCATCAAAGCCTTCTCCCTGAAACACTTTGACAATAAAACTCCCCCCAGGGGCCAGCACATCACGACACATATCCAACGCTAACTCAATCAGATACATGGATCGGGGAATATCGACCGCGGGGGTTCCACTCATATTGGGAGCCATATCCGACATGACGACCTGGACTTTATTATCACCAACTCTCTCAAGTAATGTTTTCAATACGATTTCATCACGAAAGTCACCTTGAAGGAAATCAACTCCAACTATCGGATCCATCGGCAAAAGATCACAAGCAATAACTCGCCCGTTATTACCAATCTGACTAACTACGTATTGAGACCACCCACCCGGAGCAGCGCCTAAATCAACAACGGTCATGCCCGGTTTAAAGATTTTGTCGCTTTGCTGTATCTCATCAAGTTTAAACCAAGCACGAGAGCGAAGCCCTTTTTTCTGCGCCTGAAGAACATATCTATCACTAAAATGTTCCTGTAACCAGCGACTTGAGCTTGCTGAGCGTTTTTTATTGGCCATTGTTCTTTCCAACTATACTAATAGAGAACCCTATTTTTTACGCTCTCTTATCAAACCACACCACACTTTTATGGTGATAGACATGAGATGGCGGTAGAATGTGTCGTTTTCAATCCTAACTAAGCAAAAAAACGATGACTCTTAATAAGAAACAAGTCCAACACCTGAAAAGCCTCGCTCACCCATTAAAGCCTGTCGTTATGATCGGCAACAATGGGTTAACCGAAGGCGTATTGGCTGAAATCGAACAAACTCTTTCGCATCACGAGCTTATCAAAGTCAAAGTTGCAGGCGAAGACCGCGAAATAAAAACTTTGATCGCTGAAGCGATTGTTCGTGAAACTGGTGCACATAATGTGCAAATTATTGGAAAAATACTAGTTCTCTATCGTCCATCGAAAGAACGCAAGATTAGTCTACCTAAATAATCACGGCATATTTATACAAAAGTGCCATATTGATCGTATTTACCCTGATAAAAAAGGCCAAAAACTGGCCTTTTTCCTTCCATGTCAGCGCAATAGCCAAATATCATGGTTTTTAGAGATAATTTACATTCAGAACTTCATATTCTACTTGACCGCCAGGTGTGGTGATAACAACAACATCATCCACTTCTTTACCAATCAAGCCACGGGCAATCGGTGAATTTACTGAAAGCAGATTTTCTTTAATATTTGCTTCATCATCACCTACGATACGATAGGACTGCTCTTCATCAGAATCCACGTTCAGTACCGTTACTGTTGCCCCAAAAATCACCCGTCCACTGTTGGTCATTTTCGTGACGTCAATCACCTGTGCATTAGAAAGTTTAGCCTCAATTTCCTGAATACGGCCTTCGCAGAAACCCTGTTGCTCACGAGCGGCATGATATTCCGCGTTTTCTTTCAAATCACCGTGCTCACGCGCCTCAGCGATTGCGGCAATAATTTGAGGGCGACGTACATTTTTCAAATGTTCTAATTCTTCGCGCAATTTATCCGCGCCACGTACCGTCATCGGAATTTGTTTCATTTATCAAACCTCTAAATAATCCTGAGCCCAAACACATCTTCCTGATTTTTATAATAACAGCACAATGAGCACACCCTATCAGGCGGGTCTCCAGACATAAAAATAAAAGGAGTGTAAACCCAGCATAATCTGAAGTTCACATACATATTTACCTGCTAATCTATCATTCTAACGTAGAGTTGATGATGGATCATCGTTTACTTTTCCTTTAAATTGCACCTTAGTATTATTAGTATAAATATTCTTGGAATACATCCAACTTCATATGCGAGATCTATGGCTCTTTTAAAAATTACCAGCAGAATAGCCTGTATACTCAGTTTTAGCCTGAGTATTTTCAGTGCAAATGCCTCTTCTATTGAGAAAAGTGCTCAATATTTACCTGCGGGAACTAATTTTTCATTTATTGCCCAAGTAGTTGGCTCAAAAGAGCCTTTAATGGATTACCACGGGCAACAAATGGCTTTGCCTGCAAGTACGCAGAAACTTGTGACGGCATTAGCAGCGCTATTGCAGCTTGGTAAGGATTACCGTTTTAAAACGACACTGGAAAGTGATGCTAATATTTCCAATGGTGCATTAGAAGGTAATCTAACAGCCCGTTTTGTGGGTGACCCGATGCTAACACGCTCGCAACTGCGCAATATGGTCGAGACCTTAAAACAATCTGGCATCAAGCAGATTAATGGCAATCTCATCATAGATGTTTCAATTTTTGCCAGCCACGATAAAGCGTCTGGTTGGATATGGAACGATATGACCCAGTGCTTTAGTGCCCCTCCATCAGCAGCAATCGTGGATAAGAACTGTTTTTCTGTTTCACTTCACAGCTCAAAGCAGCCTGGTGAACTGGCATTTGTCCGTGTACCCTCTTTTTATCCTGTCACTGTATTCAGCGAAGTCAAAACGTTGGCTAAGGGTTCATCAGAAGCAAAGTATTGTGAATTTGATGTTACGACAGGTGACTTGAATCAATATATTCTTACAGGTTGCCTGACACAGCGTGATGAAGCGCTCCCACTGGCATTCGCTATCCAAAATGGGCCCAGTTATGCTGGCAAAATACTGAAAAATGAGCTGAATATTGCAGGCATTGAGTTAAAAGGACATATACGACGTCAATCGGTTTCCCAGCAACCAGAAAAAACTCTCGCCCTAAATCAATCTATACCATTAAATAATATGCTCAAAATCATGCTGAAAAAATCAGATAACATGATTGCAGATACAATCTTTCGTACCCTCGGCCATCACTATTTCGACGTTCCAGGCACATGGCGGGCAGGTTCTGATGCAGTTCGTCTGATCCTGAAACAAAAAGCCCAAATTGATTTAAGAAATACCGTTATGGTGGATGGTTCAGGTCTTTCACGTCACAATTTAATCACCGCTACAACCATGATGGATATATTACAATTTATTAGTCAACACGATGATGAACTGGATTTCATTTCCATGCTACCGCGAGCGGGATATGATGGCACGCTGGCTTATCGTCCTAGCCTGCATGGGGCGGGTCTTGATGGTAAAGTCTTTGCCAAAACGGGATCATTACAAGGAGTTTATAATCTCGCAGGGTTTATGACTGCTGCCAGCGGACAACAAATTGCTTTTGTCCAATTTATCTCTGCATACTCTGTTCCTCCTGAAAACCAACGTACCCGCCGTGTTCCATTATCGCATTTTGAACATGATTTATATAAATCGTTATACCAAAATCACTGAGCAGCCTCAGCAGAGCAAAAAAGATTGATCGAAAAAGGGCGCTGTATTTAGCGCCCTTTTTTATATTCGAATATCTACGTGAAAGTTAGCGTTTATAAATAAACTCAACGCCTTCGTCATCTTCCTCGTCCCAGTCATCATCCCAATCTTCATCAGATGATTCAGATGATTGCTGTAACTGTTCTTTATGGTAGTCATCCCACATGAATTCAACTTTTTCAGGCTGAGACTCTTCCGACGTTTCCATACTACGAGGTTGCGTCTTCATGAATTCCATAATGTCCCAACAAAGCTCTTTCACGCCCTGACGGTTCATAGCTGAAATCATATAATAATCACCTTGCCAGCCAAGCTCATCAGCAATGGTTTTTGCCCGTTGCTTAGCTTCCTCTGGATCTGTGAGATCTACCTTGTTAAACACCAACCAGCGAGGTTTTTCTGCCAGTTTTTCACTGTATTTGTGCAACTCTTTGATGATGATACGGGCATTTTCAACCGGATCGGATTCATCAATTGGATAGAGATCAATCAGATGCAGCAATACACGGCAACGTTCCAAATGTTTCAAGAACTGAATACCCAGTCCA
The DNA here is from genome assembly GCF_002127535.1 of Xenorhabdus vietnamensis. Taxonomy (GTDB): domain Bacteria; phylum Pseudomonadota; class Gammaproteobacteria; order Enterobacterales; family Enterobacteriaceae; genus Xenorhabdus; species Xenorhabdus vietnamensis. The sequence continues at coordinate 153,989 of NZ_MUBJ01000002.1, read as the reverse complement.
GCGCCTTCTGATGCCCCTTCAATCAAACCAGGGATATCCGCTACTACAAAGCTTTGCTCGTTATCCATACGCACGACGCCAAGACTTGGCACCAGAGTTGTAAATGGATAATCAGCCACTTTTGGTTTTGCTGCCGACACAGCGCGAATAAAGGTGGATTTGCCTGCATTTGGCATACCCAGCATCCCTACATCGGCCAACAACATCAATTCCAACATCAGCTCACGGCTTTCTCCAGGTGTCCCCATCGTTCTTTGGCGAGGAGCACGATTCACTGAAGATTTAAAACGGGTATTACCAAGGCCGTGGAAGCCTCCTTTTGCAACCATCAAGCGCTGTTCATGGCGCACCATATCCCCAAGCACTTCTCCCGTGGCAATATCACGCACACGAGTTCCGACCGGAACCTTAATGGTAATATCCTGGCCGCGTCTACCAGTACAATCGCGGCTCTGTCCATTTTGACCACGCTCAGCGCGGAAGGATTTTTCAAAACGGTAATCAATCAGTGTATTGAGGTTTTCATCTGCCAGCAGGTAGACGTCACCACCATCACCACCATCACCGCCATCCGGTCCACCTTTTGGAATATATTTCTCACGACGGAAGCTGACACAACCATTGCCACCATCTCCCGCTACAACCAGAATCCTGGCTTCATCTACAAATTTCATCACTTTTCTCCGTAGGATAGCCACTGTAAAGCTGGATGGCTGATGTACCCAGAGATGGCATAATCCAGAATATAAAAAGCCCCGCAACACACATTGCAGGGCTTCCGATTCGATTAAAATTCAAAAAACTTATTCAGCTTCGATGCTGATGAATTTACGGTTTTTTGGACCTTTAACTTCGAATTTAATTTTCCCGTCAGCTAATGCGAACAGGGTGTGGTCACGGCCACAACCTACGTTGTTACCTGCGTGGAATTTAGTACCACGTTGACGAACGATGATGCTGCCTGCCAAAACAGACTCACCACCAAAACGTTTTACACCCAGACGTTTGCTTTCAGAATCGCGACCGTTACGAGTCGAGCCGCCAGCCTTTTTGTGTGCCATTAATCTGCTCTCCTAAAATCTTAAGCGATGCCAGTGATTTTAACATCAGTGAACCACTGACGGTGGCCCTGCTGCTTACGGCTATGTTTACGACGACGAAACTTAACAATTTTAATTTTCTCGCCACGACCGTGAGCAACAACTTCAGCTTTAATTTTAACGCCTTCAACTACTGGAGCGCCGATTTTGATGTCTTCACCATTAGCGACCATCAGCACCTGGTCAAACTCGACAGTTTCACCTGTTGCGATGTCCAGCTTTTCCAAGCGAATTGTTTGACCTTCGCTTACTCGGTGTTGTTTACCACCACTTTGGAAAACTGCGTACATATAAACTCCGCTTTCCGCACACTCCCTAAAATTCTTTCCAGAGCGCGCTATAAAATATTCACAATAGGGCGCGAATTCTACGCAAAAACCGCTTGGAAGACAAGTGCAGAATTAGAACAGATGAGAAAAAAACAGAGTTTTTCAATTGTCATTTATTTGAACGCTTTTTCAAGTACAATCCATATATCGTGATATCTATTGATATGCTAATTATAATGAGCACAGCTCTGAATCAGAGTCCAAAGCCAAAACATGAATTTAGAATCGATAATTAAACTCACTGCTGATGATATGACAGCGGTTAATGAAACAATTCTTAACCAATTAAATTCTGATGTTGCACTGATCAACCAGCTTGGTTACTACATTATCAGCGGGGGCGGCAAGCGCATTCGCCCAATGATTGCGGTACTGGCAGGTAAAGCTCTTCACTGCAAAGGCGAAAAGCACATAAAAGTTGCCGCGTTAATTGAATTTATCCACACGGCAACATTACTGCATGATGATGTCGTTGATGAATCTGACATGCGTCGTGGAAAGGCAACAGCCAATTCCATTTACGGTAACGCTGCCAGTGTCCTTGTGGGTGATTTCATTTATACGCGTTCATTTCAAATGATGACCGATCTTGATTCCATGCGCGTATTGAAATTAATGTCTGACGCCACCAATGTCATTGCTGAAGGCGAAGTAATGCAGTTGATGAACTGCAATAATCCTGATATTTCAGAAGATGACTATATGAGGGTTATTTATAGTAAAACTGCTCGCCTATTTGAAGTCGCCGCCCACTCACCGGCCATTCTTGCTAACGCTACTCCTGAGCAAGAAGTGGCATTGCGTGATTATGGTCGTTATCTAGGAACAGCATTTCAACTAATTGATGATCTGCTGGATTACGACTCAGACAACAGTACTCTCGGCAAGAATACAGGGGATGACCTTAACGAAGGCAAGCCAACATTGCCCCTTTTACACGCCATGAATCATGGAACACCGGAACAATCCGCTTTGATCAGAAATGCGATTGAGCAAGGCAATGGCCGCCATTTGCTGGATACTGTACTCGCAACAATGAACCAATGTGATTCACTAATATATACCCGCCAACGGGCGGAAGAAGAAGCTGATAAGGCAATTTCAGCATTGCAAATACTGGAAGACTCTCCATACAAGGCGGCCCTTGAAGGATTAGCTCATGTCGCTGTACAGCGGCTTTCCTGAGCTGAATCAATCAATGTCCCAGATTTTTCAATCTGGGACATTTCCTTTGTTATCAACATCTTGAATACTAACGTATTGGACAAGGCTAGACAGCCCTTTTCTCAAAATGAACTTAACCATTCTTTCTCTTTCAGATTTACTCAATTGGTAATAAGCCTCGACCCAGATCATAAATGGATCCTGCCGCTTATTCCGGTAGTATTCGACCGAGTTTTCACTAACAGTCAGGACGTTCAATACCTCTTCAGGTAAGCTGTTGACATGATATTCAAGCGCCTTGCCCTGCACTCCACGCTTACGACGTTGTTCCCAGCCCTCGCGTCTTGCCATCAGGTTAACTCCTTGAGGAGACGATGGCAGCCCTGCGAGGCCGATGAGTTCTTTTGCAGAATACCATTCCTTTTTCATCTTGTTTTCCTCGCTTTGTGCTAGGGCAGCGAAGAGAAAGCCAAATTTTGGACATTTGACTTTTCAAAAGCTGCCTCAAGTAGCTATAATCTTTTCCAAAAAACTTCTTATGCCGTCTCGTAATATCACTTCCGTGATAACCTCCTTTTCTTCCTCAGTAAGCAAATTAAATGCACTTACCCAAATAGATAGGGGATCTTGTTTCTGAACCTGATATTCCGCTGATGTTTCATCAAGTTCCAAAGCCGCCAAGGTTGATTCAGGAAAACAAGAGTAATGGTATTCAATCGCCCTTCCTTGTACACCAGCTCGTTTTTTCCTTAACCATTCCTCACGTTTTGCTCTGGCATTAACTCCTTGTGGTGATCTAGGTAACTCACCTACACCGGTCAACTCCATTGCCGTATACCACTCTTTTTTCATAATGTTTCTCTATTTTTGTAACCAAGTTCAAAAAAGAAGTTATTAAGAAAAAATTAGAAATATTTTTAGAAAAAATAATGTTATTTTATTTTCTTAATAACAGTTTCGTGTTCGTTATTAATTTCACATTAACGCTTTAGTTATACCACTAATGTGGCTTCAAATTTAATAGGAAAGGATTAAAAAAATGATTTCTATGAAATCGGATTGGCATCCTGCTGATATTATTGCTGCTTTACGTAAACGTGGAACTACGTTAGCCGCCGTTTCTCGTGAAGCGGGTCTGAGTTCATCAACTTTGGCGAATACACTTTCTCGCCCATGGCCCAAGGGAGAATGGATAATAGCGAATTACTTAGAATTACATCCGTCTGAAATATGGCCAAGTCGTTATTTCGATCCCCATACAGGAGAATTATTAGAAAGAAAAGTTCGAGGTAAAAAGAATAATTAGCTATCAATATAATTATTGAAAGAAAAACCGCTAGTTATTTCGAACTAGCGGTTTTAGTTATCTAATATATTTAACTTAATTACTATATTAATAAAATAATAATAAATAAATTAATCGTTAATAAATTTTTCGCCTAACTCAATATCTTTCTTCAAAATATCCAGCATGTTATCCAATGACTTCTGTTCAAAGTCACTCAACGTGCCAATATCGAAACGTTCTTCAATACCATTTTTACCTAAGCGAACAGGCTGAGCAAAGAAACGGGCATATTTACCATCACCTTCAACATAGCTGCACTCAACAACATTGCTTTCACCTTGCAGGCCACGAATCAGAGACAGGCCCAAACGTGCCGCTGCTTGACCCATAGACAATGTTGCAGAACCGCCACCAGCCTTCGCTTCAACGACTTCAGTACCTGCATTCTGGATACGTTTGGTCAATGCTTCAACTTCTTCATCAGTAAAGCTAACACCTGGAATTTGAGACAATAATGGCAAAATAGTTACGCCTGAATGTCCACCAATCACAGGAACTTCCAACTCTTCTGGTTTTTTGCCTTTCAGCTCAGCAACAAACGTGTTGGAACGGATGATATCCAGAGTTGTTACACCGAACAGGCGGTTCTTATCGTACACTCCTTCTTTTTTCAGTACCTCGGCAGCGATCGCCACAGTGGTATTGACTGGATTGGTAATAATTCCAATTAATGCTTTTGGACAAGTTTTAGCAACCTGCTGAACCAGATTACGAATAATTCCCGCATTAATGTTGAACAAATCAGAACGATCCATACCAGGTTTACGTGCCACACCTGCAGAAATCAATACGACATCTGCACCTACCAGTGCAGGGGTTGCATCTTCACCAGCAAAACCCGTGATTTTGACTTCCGTTGGAATATGGCTCAGATCGGCTGCCACACCTGGGGTCACCGGAGCAATGTCATACAAGGAAAGTTCTGAACCTGAAGGAAGCTGGGTCTTGAGTAGAAGGGCAAGTGCCTGACCAATACCACCGGCTGCACCGAGAACTGCAACTTTCATCCTGATACTCCTCAAATAAGTACTATAAAAAGTTTAAACCTGTACGGTTAAGAGAATGCTTTCATTTTTCCATCATCAATATAATGATCGAGAAGGCTCTCATCCTACTTATCACTACGTCTTAAAAACAATCTGTTAACAGCCAGATTATCCACTTAATGGACTGATGATGGAACACTAAAGTTGCTTTATTTTAGACAAAAGTCTTATCTGTTAATGAGATAACGGACACTTTTTTGAGAATTATTTCAGTTGCATTACTCATCAATTAGCTGATTACCTTACTCTTCCCTTACACCCCAAACAATACCATTTAATTAACAATACATTTACTATGCTTAATCTGGCGTAAAGAAAATGATATTAATATCCAGATTATTAATAAGGCAATATCGAAAAATATACAATTATGCTCTATATGTTGGTTTTTTCTTCTCTTTCTTGAATAACAATTCACTCTTTCGCATAATGTCAGCCTGATAACGGATTCAACGATGGTGAAATATGCGTGTTCCTTCGAAACAGGAAGATTTGGTAAAAGCTTTCAAGACATTATTGAAAGAAGAAAAATTCAGCTCTCAAGGTGAAATTGTTTCAGCACTCCAGGATGAAGGGTTTGAAAATATCAACCAATCTAAAGTTTCCAGAATGCTGACGAAATTTGGTGCTGTCCGAACCCGTAATGCAAAGATGGAAATGGTCTACTGCCTACCAGCAGAACTAGGTGTTCCCACTGCCGCCAGCCCATTAAAAAATCTGGTATTAGATCTCGATTATAATCATAGCGTTGTAGTCATACGAACTAGCCCTGGCGCAGCGCAGTTAATTGCACGCCTATTAGATTCATTAGGGAAAGCAGAAGGGATTCTTGGCAGTATTGCAGGAGATGACACCATTTTTTCCACGCCAGCACAAAACTTTACGACTAAGCAACTCTACGAAGCAATCCTCAACCTGTTTGAACAGGAACTTTAATCTGTAGGTCTGCCGTATGCCAATCTAATCAAGATATGCGCACGGCAGGCCAAAATATAAGATTATATTAGGCACTTCCCCAATCAATTTCACATGATGGTTTATCTTAGAAGATATTGATCTGAGAAATATTGCATTGGAAGATAAAGGAATATGTGATGAGAAAAGGATCGTCCAATAGGCGCGATCCCTTATTACAGAGAGCATAACGGTTAGCCCGTGCTCGCTTTCTTCGTCAATTCAGCCAATAGCTTCTCATGAATTCCACCAAACCCGCCGTTACTCATAATCAGAATATGGTCGCCCGGCTGTGCCGTTTCTACAATCATTCTAACCAAGGCATCAATATCAGCACTCCAACGGGCGGGCTGAACACACTGCTCAGCAATTTCAATAACTTGCCACGGAATATTGGTGGGTTGATAGAGAAAAACTTCATCAGCGCGTCCCATGGAAGGCGCAATCTCATTTTTGCTCATCCCCATTTTCATAGTATTCGACCGAGGCTCCAGAACAGCAAGAATGCGAGCCATGCCGCCCACTTTACTTCTCAGTGCTTCCATTGTGGCTAAGATCGCTGTTGGATGATGGGCAAAATCGTCATACACAGTGATACCATTGACTTCGCCGCATAATTCAAGGCGACGGCGGGCATTAATAAATTTGCTTAGTGTCCGACAAGCATCGGCAGGTTGAACTCCCACATGATGGGCTGCAGCAATCGCGATCAAACCATTATGCATATTGTGTTCACCAACTAATGACCACTTCACTTCCCCAATCAATTCACCGTGATGGAATACTTGGTAGCTACTGCTGTCCTGACTGACTTTCTTCGCCTGCCAATTACCGCTTTCTCCAATCTGCTCCAGCTCACTCCAATATCCCATAGAGAGCACATGCTTCAAATTAACATCATTATCAGGAACAATGATTTTCCCTGTACTCGGTACAACCCTGATGAGGTGGTGGAATTGTTTTTGAATAGCACCCAAATTTTCAAAAATGTCAGCATGATCAAATTCGAGATTGTTCATGATCAGTGTACGGGGACTGTAATGGACAAATTTTGAACGCTTATCGAAAAAAGCACAATCGTATTCATCAGCTTCAATTACAAAAAATGGGCTTTCACCGATTTGCGCTGAAACCTCGAAATTCCCCGGCACACCACCGATCAAAAATCCTGGTTTATAGCCACAGTCTTCCAAAATCCAAGCCAGCATACCTGCCGTTGTTGTTTTGCCATGGGTCCCCGCGACAGCCAATACCCAACGTTCCGGCAATACATGATCATGCAGCCATTGTGGGCCGGAAGTATAAGGAATGCCACGATCCAGCACAGCTTCCACACAAGGATTGCCGCGCGTCATGGCGTTGCCAATGATCACCAGATCTGGAGCGGGATCAAGTTGCGCCGGATCGTATCCTTGAATCAGCTCAATACCCTGTTTTTCCAGCAGGGTGCTCATTGGTGGATATACATTGGCATCAGAGCCAGTCACTTCATGGCCCCGTGCACGAGCGAGGATCGCCAATCCTCCCATAAAAGTACCGCAAATGCCGAGAATATGAATACGCATTTATTTCTACCTGATATCATGAACTGTATCACTATTCTAACCATCAAATCAGAGATTAGAAGAGATTAGAAATGCAATAACCTATGAATCATCTGATTCTTTAGCTAAACTGCCCGCGCATGAGTGCGACACAAAAGTGAAGCACGCTTCCTAAAACCACAATCAAATTCAAGGCCTTTGTCATGAAAACATTAGGCGAATTCATCGTCGAAAAGCAGCAAGATTTTCCTCATGCTACAGGTGAACTGACTGCTTTGCTGTCTGCCATCAAGTTAGGTGCCAAAATCATTCATAGGGATATCAATAAAGCCGGGCTGGTAGATATTTTAGGCGCTAGTGGCGTATCTAATGTTCAGGGTGAAGTTCAGATGAAACTGGACTTATATGCCAATGAAAAACTCAAGGCAGCCCTGAAAGCACGCGGCGAAGTTGCAGGCATTGCTTCTGAGGAAGAAGACGAGATCGTTATTTTTGATGGCGATCGAGCAGAAAATGCAAAGTATGTTGTTTTGATGGATCCACTGGATGGTTCTTCGAATATTGATGTAAACGTTTCCGTCGGGACTATTTTCTCGATTTACCATCGAATTACCCCGATTGGTCAGCCTGTCACTGAAGAGGATTTTCTGCAACCGGGAAATCGTCAGGTTGCAGCAGGTTATGTGGTTTATGGTTCATCCACAATGCTGGTTTACACTACAGGCTGTGGTGTCCATACTTTTACTTATGATCCTTCCCTTGGTGTGTTCTGCCTAACCCATGAAAAAGTCCAATTCCCAGAAAAGGGTAATATGTACTCGATCAACGAAGGGAACTACATCAAATTCCCGATGGGTGTGAAAAAATACATCAAATATTGTCAGGAGCAGGACGAAGCGACCCAACGTCCTTACACTACCCGTTATATCGGCTCTCTGGTTGCAGATTTCCACCGCAATTTGCTGAAAGGTGGAATCTATATTTACCCAAGCACCGCAAGCCATCCGACCGGAAAGCTACGCCTGTTGTACGAGTGCAACCCGATTGCGCTCCTTGCTGAACAGGCTGGCGGCAAAGCCAGTGATGGTACCAGCCGCATTCTGGACATAACACCAACTAAATTGCATCAGCGCGTTCCTTTCTTCGTGGGAACCAAATCAATGGTGGAAAAAGCCGAGAGTTTTATGGCTGAATTTCCAGACGAGTAAGCCAATTTATTCATGAGTTAGTTTTAGTTAAAGAGGCGCAGTTTCGCCTCTTTAACTTGTAGCGTATTGGGGATAAAAGTACTCTATCATTTTGTTTTAAATATCTAATGAAATAAACTAACTCTTATCTTATCCATCGTTAAAGGGACTGTTAGAGTTGACTACAAAAATCACACCTCGCCTGATTGAACTCGTATATGAAGCTGTATTGAAATCTTTTTGGCGTAAAAATGCTCTGCGTAAATTTCTCTTAGCTTCATATATTGCCGAAAAATTTGTTGATTCTTGGTCATACAACGAATCAAAACGTGAATTTTTGGATAGACTTTTTCCTGAGCTACAGAAGAATCCCAAAGGCCACGCTGTTACCCTTCAAATGGCACATAACTTATCAGAACAGACAACTTTTCCTGATTTATGTAATTGGGAAGATTCAAAACAGAAAATTCAAGAAGCTACGCATGCTGTTAATGAATTAAAAAAATACCTTAAACAAAAAAATGAAGAGGCCAGAAGCGAGGAAGAAAAAAAAGCCAACCAAAAAAGAGCTCATGAAGAACGCTTAAAAATTCAAAGGGCGGCCACAGACAAATCTAAGCTCCAAGATAACCTAAATGATTTACATTCAAAAGTGGGAACACAAGTTGGAGGGTATGAGTTTGAAAAGTGGTTTTATGAACTCTTAGACTATTGTGAAATAACAAATCGTAGACCATATAAAACTGGTGGCAGACAAATCGATGGTTCACTGACACACGAGGGGACAACTTATATTATTGAATTAAAATTCACCAAAGAACAATCAGATGCAACAGACATTGATAGCCTCAAAGCTAAAGTAAATAAAATGGCTGATAATACTATGGGAATTATGGTATCGATTGCAGGATACAGTCGTATTGCGGTATCTGAAGCTTCTGGCAGTAAAACTACTCTTATTATTATGGATGCTAGTCACCTATACATGTTTCTTACAGGAAACATGTGCTTCAAAGAAATTATTTCAAGATTACGAAGACATGCATCACAAACAGGAGAATCTTATTTACCAGTCAATAAGTTTGGCGGATAAAATCATTCAAATCAGCCAGTTTAACCACACCCTCACTCTAAAACTGGCTCTATTTCTTTCCTCTCCAATTACAAAAAATATGCCTCCCTACAATTTATCTAACCTGCCTTAGTTTTGTGAACAATGGTTGAAAAAATACTGCTACCAGAAGTCATAGAATAAATCATAGATGATTTCTGGGCTGTGATTTTCATAACCCACAAGGATACGGGCATAACACAGAAAAATGGAATTACTTTAAGCCTGTTTTGGCTATAATACCCCGCACTCCATTTTGGTTTGAAATTGAAGGAAACTTTTTATGAGCCTGAACAACGTACCGGCGGGAAAAGAACTGCCTGAAGATATCTACGTCATCATTGAGATCCCAGCAAACGCAGATCCAATCAAATATGAAGTAGACAAAGAATCTGGTGCTCTGTTTGTAGACCGTTTCATGTCAACCGCAATGTTCTATCCATGTAACTATGGTTACATCAATAATACTCTGTCCCTTGACGGCGACCCAGTTGACGTATTGGTTCCAACACCATACCCATTACAGCCAGGTTCTGTTATCCGCTGCCGTCCAGTCGGTGTTCTGAAAATGACTGACGAATCAGGTGAAGATGCAAAATTGGTCGCAGTTCCTCACACCAAACTGAGCAAAGAATATGATCACATCAAAGATGTGAACGATCTTCCAGAATTACTGCGTGCCCAAATCACTCACTTCTTTGAGCACTACAAAGATCTGGAAAAAGGCAAGTGGGTGAAAGTTGATGGCTGGGATAACATTGAGGCTGCTAAAGCTGAAATTCTGTCTTCTTTCGAACGCGCTGCAAAAAAATAATCCGAACAGATAATTGCGGATTCTGATGCAAAAAAACCTCTGCCTCGACAAGGACAGAGGTTTTTGTTTGTCTCTCGATTTTGTCAGAGTAATCTTTGCTGGCACAATTCATTTATAACTACATAAAAACAAAATCACACAACAAACCACTAATTTTTACTCTTCTCCGTGGCGTTTCAGCCAATCACCACTTGTTATCCTATGCAACCCTTCAACAGACAAGTTATAGAGATAGATCCATGCCTTACCATAAGGTGTTTCAATCAGCTCCCTTTGGTACTCCTGAAAGTTCTTTTTCAATTCATCCAATTCTGTCAGGATCGATGGCGTAATACGATATACTTCACACTCGATTGTGCCTTCACCACGGATAACCGCCGGATAGTGCCCCAGATCATAAATTTCATAGCCTTCTAATCTATGTTCTCCTAACAATTGGGCGTCAGTCATCCAGTGATGATTGCCTTGTTTTCGCCTCAGGCTACCATAAACAATAATTCGCATCTTTAAAACTCAAACTCATAGAGCAAATCTAAAGCTTGATCAATACCAGATACTGCTTCCAGATACAATCTTGGCATAACACGATAACGTAACGTCAGTGTCGCCAAAGAGTCAAAAATGCCAACGCCATACTTCACTTGTAAGTCGTTGGTAATTCTCCCACTGACAACAACCTGAGATTTATTACCTACACCCTGAGTATCCAGGGCCAAATCAGAAACACCAAAAGTTTTCCCAATCTTACCGATTAATTGACCACTCTGGGCAACCCCCAATCCAATCAGCATTGCCGTTATTTGCGAGTTGTCAGAGTCCCCTTTTTCCAAACCTTCACCGCGTAATAAGTAAGATAAGGCTTCCTGTTGTGATTTTACTGGATCAGAAAAGACTTCTACTTTAGGTTTATCTGCCAAGCCCGTGACACGTACACCAGCTATAACTTTGTTTGCTGTCGATTCAGGGTTACGGATAGCTTCAATGTTCAACAATGGCTGCTCTGGTGGGCCAGAGAACAGAATGGTTCCCTTACGAACTTGCAAATCTTGTCCATAAGCATGGAAGCGCCCTTCCGGGATATCAATCTGACCATTCAGCCCCAATCCCTGTTTATCCTGAAGGACTTTCAACACCCCTTTGAGCTGTGCCTTTAAACCAAAGGCATCCAAGTGCACATCATTGCCAATATGAACATTTAAGTTACTTTGAATCAAAATAGATGGTTTTTTCTTCTCTATTGGCTGGAGGTTTTTATCCAACATGACTTCATCAGAAGAAACACCTACCGCTGATTCCGGTAACTCTTGAACCTTAATACGTGCCCATGGGATATTCACATTACCATCGAGTTTCAATAGATTTGGTTTCGCCTCCAACACTAAATCCGGGCTGATATCCACCTTTACCATCGGAGGAACAATGATGCGTAGCTTGTCAGCATTGGCAGCAATTCTGGCGTACCATGCATCTAAATTGCGCCAATCGGCATAACCATTCAGGTTTAGTTGTCCCTTAGGTGTATTAATCATGCCATTTAAATTAGAATTGGTGCCTGCAAACTGAACGGCTAACTGGCCCTGGGTGATATCGAATGGAAGCCAATGGCTACTCATTTTCAAGTCATCAGCTTTAAATAGGCCAAATAACAGAGGGTTCTTAGCATTTCCACCAATACGTAAATTCGCATTTAATCCCCCCTCTGCTTTTTCACCTTTACCCAAAATAGGCTTAATCAGCTTTAAGGACAGTGCTTGAATATCTACATTCCCCGATAATTTTCGGCTGCCTTCTAAATCAGCTACCTGCATATTACCTTTCAACTGTCCATTGCCAGCCAATTTGAATAACCATGACAAATTAGCCCTGCCATTTGTTAACCCTGCATTCAAGGTGAATGTTTCAAAATCAACCGGGAATGTATTACCTTCCACAATCTGACGAACTTGCACACCATCCCCTTGAAGAACAACTTTTGCTTGCGGCAACCCCTGTGCTTCTACCCATCTGATATCAGCATTACCACTGAATACCCCCTTAAGCTGAGTGCTTTTATCAAGGAATGGCTGGATCATGGCTAAATCAAAGCGTTCAAGCGCCACTTGTGCATGGCCGCTGGTTCCCGCTTCAATAGGTTTTGAAATACAAAGATGTGCATTGGGATTAAGCCAGCAATGAGTTCCAACCAAGACTTTTTTCTGTAAATTGAAATAATCTATGGATATCGCTTTGCTTAAACGCCACTCACCGACAGGTGTATCGAAATAAGTATTATTGATGCTGCCTTTCCAGCGCTCTTTTTGGCGATCAAAGCTGCCATTGAGTGCCAACTGGCCTGATACCGGAGCACCCTCGATTTTCAGTTGTAAATCATGTTTCCTTTCTGTGCCCTTAGCGTTGAGTATCAAATTCTTGATAGTTAAATCTGCCTGTTTCAATTGATGTACAACAATCGATAACTGGCCTTGAATCTGTTCAGCCGAGCGCACATCCCCCTTAATAGTGGCGCTATCCACTCTTAAATCATCCTGCCAGCGTACCCTATGCGCGTTCAAATCAGCCACAATCTGTGGGGCTTTCATGTTGCCACGCAGTTTGATATTACCAGCAATAAAGCCAGCTAAGCCCGGAAGTAAACCGTCTAATTGCGGCGCATTAATTTCACCATCGAGTTTCCACGCTTCATCCGTAAGCCGGCCTTGTACACTTAAGGTATTACGTCCAACTACAAGATCGAGTTGAGGAATATCCCACTGACCCGCCGCATTACCTGATGCCTTGCCATATGCTTTAACTACATTTTGTTTCACATGACCATCAAGAGCAATCTTGGGGATCTGTAGCTGCCAGCTTCCGCCATACAGGCTGCCACGAACTGCTATTTTACCATCCATCTTGGCAGGCCATTCTGGCCATTGTTTGGCTGTATTAATGCCATCCAAAACGAGATTGGTATTCCAACTAATGGCCTTACTCCAATCAATTACGCCTGAAATATCTGCTTTACCCTGCAATGCAGCCAAACGCAAACGTGTTAATTTAAGCAATTCTTCATTGCCTTTCGCATCCAACGTCAGCAATGCAGGGGGAAGATCATTGCCCTTAATATCAGAACGAAAAGAAAGGTCGTAACTACTAGCCTGACCATTCAAACGCAATTTGACACCATCAAGCTGATATTCTGGCTTACCTTTCAATGGCCATTGTAATTGGCGGCTTTCTAATGTCAGACGCACAGGCAAATCTGCTTTTGCCAATTCAGTCTGAGCATCCAGACTGGCGGCGACAGGGCCAGAAAGATTCAATACAAGATCAAGCTGCTGCAATAACGCACCTTTTAGCGTTAAATCAATTTTTTGCCCTTTCAAGTCGTCCAGATTTACATCATTTAAATTATCTACATTTCCCGTAGCCACTAAGTTGACTGGCCATTGTTCAGAGAGTTTTACTATCCCCTGTATCGCCAGTGAGCCTTCAGGTGCCTGTAGATTCAACGTTTTTATATTGACCACCTGCCCCTGATTTCTGGCCTGTAGTTGCAAATCATTAATCTTGATGTCGGTATCACCCGTTAAATGAAGATGCCGGCCATGGATACCTTCCACGGTGATATCAAGAGGAATGGGAATATTGGGTAGCTCCGTTAATAGAGGTTTGGCAAACAGCGCCTTCAATGTTTCACCCAATGATTTCTCAGTTTCAGACTGCTGCTTATCCTTTGATTTTGTTTTTTGGACTGTCCCGATTTTTTCAGATGAACTCTTTGGTAATGCCACCAACAATTTATTAATTGCTGTGGGTTTTAATATCAGCTGCTTTTCCTGCCACTGCGCCCCAGTTTTAAACTCATCCAATGTAATGGCGATACCATCTACCTTCACATGAACGTTCTTCAAGGAAAGCAAGTCCAGTGAGATAGGATACGGTGTTTGCAATTCAGTCAATGGTTCCGATTTAGAAGGGGGTGCCGACGGTGGAAGTTCAGCAGTATTCACCGAAATGGCCACACCTTCAGTCGTCAATGCGTTGACACACACCTGACTGTGTTTCAGGCAGGAAAGCCGCATAGAGAGATATAAATTATCAGCATTAACGTTAACTCCCGGCATCTCATATTTCACGCCCTTTAGCGTCAAATTGCGCCAGCCACCACTAACATTGGCAATATCCAATCCGGGCACCCAACGTACCGCGCTTTTAATCACAAAATGCAAGCCAGTTTGTGTACCGACCAGCCCCACAACGGTTATCAATAACAGGCCAACAATCAGCAGGAAAGCAATGCTAACCCTTTTTGCCCACTTCATAGCTCAGCCCCTAAGCCGATGTAAAATTCAACATTATGACTATTTGGATCTCCGATCGGAGTCGCCAAATCAAATTTTATCGGCCCAACAGGTGAAGCCCAGCGCACACCAATTCCCGCACCTGTTTTGAAATTACTCCTCTTAATATCATCCACAGCTTCACCCGAATCTACAAATAAGGCACTCCACCAATTACCATAAATATTGTATTGATACTCCAACGAACCAACCGCCAACTTTGATGCCCCTATTAATTTACCTTCACTATCTGTCGGTGAAATTTTCTGGTATTTATACCCTCGGATACTGCGATCTCCTCCGGCAAAGAAGCGAAGATCTGGTGGCACTTTGTCGAATTCATTAGTTTCTATCCAGCCCAAATCTGCCCGCACTACAAAGCGATGATTCTCCTGATAAGTTCTAACCCAGACGTGATGAGCCTGTAACACAAAAAAATCAACATTGGACTGCCAGGCTGTATCAGAAATATCAATCGAGTAACGCTGGCTGTCTCCCCAATAAGGCATAGTACCGCCACGTTGGCGAATACGGCTGACACTTACTCCCGGATAAAGCAACATAGTAGTGTTTGTTACGTTGGCCTGCGTAAAGTGGCTAAGACTCCAGCGGAGATTAACGCCATACTGCCAGCCCGTAAAACGATCCCAGTTACGGGAAAGGTTCAAAGTTGCCGTATCCGCAATGGTATCGTTAATATCTTTACGTTTATAACCCGTTTGTAGTTGATAATATTCTTCAAGAGGGTTGACCTTAAGCGGCATTTTATATGAGCCATCAATTAATTGTTCTCGTGCAGAAAGGTTAAGGTTAGTACTCAGACTATGCCCACTGGAATTAAGCCACGGTTTTTTCCATTTAACCTGAACATGAGGCCCAACATCTGTCGCATAACCGCCACCCAATTCGACATAATTGGCAGAGCGAGGGACCAAAGATGCATCCAATGGCAATATCTTATCCTTGCTCTCACGCCCCACTTTAAAATCAGGCACAACAACCACAGAGTTAAACCATCCAGTGTTTACCAGGCGGCGGTTAAATTCAGCTAATTGTTCTGAGGTATAGTATTCACCTTGTTTGAAAGGAATCAGGTTATCCAAATAAGTTTCACTAATTTGCGATCTGTGGAATGCCACAGGGCCAAAGCGATAACGTTGCCCGCTATCAAAATCAAAACCCCAGATAGATTCGTGCAGCTCTTTTGATACTCCCAACTCACTTTTCTTCATCACCGCATCAAAATAGCCTTTCTTAACAGCTAAATTAGTCAATGCGCTTTTAAAATCTTCATATTCAGCGTGATTAAGTATCGTCCCTTTTTTGGGCATATTTTTTTTGATAAGGACGGCATAATCTTTATCTGTTTTAGCACCACCTTCCAAACCAACATTGACTTCAGCGACTTTCACAGGTTCGCCAAGCGTTACTTTTGCTGTTAAAACAGGACGGGCGGGAGGTGTATTCTCTTGATAGGTAAATGTAACGGAGGGAGCATAATATCCCAATGGACGAAGCCCTTTTTGTATCGCTTTCTCCACCCTAGCTCGAAAACGTCCATCAGGAGCAACTTCATCAGTGCTGATATTTGAAAGTTGTACTCTGGCATTTTTTTCTAATTCGCCAGAAAGCCCTTCTATTTTTAACCGTAAATTTGCACTATAAGCCGACGGAGTGATGATAGATACAAAAAGCGCACATATGAGGGGATATCGTGACACTCGGACTCCTAATATTTATCTATCTGTAGGGTAAAACCCAACAATATAAAAATGCTGCAATAAATTAATTCTGGTAAAGTTTTAAAGATATACAAGCAACACATAATCATAAAATTCGTGAATAACAGGAGAGAATCTTGCCAAATTCAGTCAATGAAAGCCAACATGTTTCTTCACAGGATGTCCTATCTGGTAGGGCCATCCCATTGACCGTATCACCCTACCATGTCATCACAAAGCATGCGATAAATAATATCCCAGAAAACATGGAAATAGCCTATGTAGGAATGGGATGTTTCTGGGGCGTTGAACGCCTTTTCTGGCAACAGGAAGGCATTTACACCACCTCAGTGGGGTACAGTGGTGGCACTACGCCAAATCCAACTTATGAAGAAGTCTGCACTGGCTTAACTGGTCATGCAGAAATAGTCAGGATCGTATTTGATCCAACCAAAATTACTTATTCACAATTACTCACTCTGTTCTGGGAAAATCACGATCCAGCCCAAGGCATGCGCCAGCATGGTGATATCGGTACCCAGTACCGTTCTGCTCTTTACACGGTTTCACCACAACAGTATGAACAGGCAATTGCCAGCCGCAATCAATACCAGCAAACAATGGAAAAAAATAGCGATCAACGCACTATCACAACGGAGATTAGCGAAACTGGGCCATTCTATTTTGCGGAAGATTATCATCAGCAATATCTCCATAAAAATCCTGAAGGATATTGTGGATTAGGTGGTATTGGGATTTGCTTCCCACCAACGAACAAAAACTAGCCGATTTAGTGAGCCCAATGTTATAATCATTGGGCTAAACTTATTGATCTTGCAGCACCTAGCCGTAATACTTTTTATTTGTATAATTTTTCATCTCGCCTCCAGTGCTATTCAAATAAAACCTACCCTATTACTGGAGATAAAACACGGATACTTTATGTTAAACAGTTTATTAGTAATACTTTTACTTTGTGCTATTAGCGCATTTTTTTCGTTATCAGAAATTTCTCTGGCTGCTTCAAGAAGAATAAAATTAAAAATGATGGCCGATGAAGGGAACCTCAATGCTGCCCATGTCCTTAAGCTGCAAGAAACTCCCGGTATGTTCTTTACTGTGGTTCAAATCGGCCTAAATGCCGTAGCAATCCTTGCGGGGGTAATGGGAGAATCCGCCTTTTCACCCGCATTGAAGGTGCTGTTTATAAAATTCATGCGACCAGAATGGGCAGATCAACTGGGATTCATCTGCTCTTTTACTATCGTTACCAGTACCTTTATCCTGCTTGCTGATTTAACCCCTAAACGCATTGGCATGATTAAGCCCGAAGCCGTTGCCGTGAGAATTGTCAATCCAATGCGTTTCTGTCTGGCAATTTGCCGTCCTCTGGTTTGGTTGTTCAATGGTCTGGCCGACTGTATCCTCAAAATCTTTAAGATCCCGATGGAACGCAATGAAGATATCACATCTGACGATATTTACGCTGTCGTTGAAGCGGGAGCCATTGCTGGTGTACTCCGCAAACAAGAACATGAGTTAATTGAAAATGTTTTCGAACTGGAGTCTCGCACAGTCCCTTCAGCCATGACTTCCCGTGAAAGTATTGTGTATTTTGACAAGAATGAAGATGAAAACAGCATCAAAGAAAAAATCTCCACTCATCCTCACTCAAAATTCCTTGTTTGTGATGGTGACATTGACCATGTTATCGGTTATGTGGACTCAAAAGATTTGCTCAACAATGTCTTGAATGGACAAAACCTCAACCTGAAAGATGGTGTCCAAATCCGCAACGCCTTGATGATCCCTGACACGCTTTCACTCTCTGATACACTGGAAAGTTTCAAAGCCGCTGGAGAAGACTTCGCTATTATTCTCAATGAATATGCCTTGGTAATGGGTGTCATCACTCTTAATGACGTCATGACTACCTTAATGGGAGACTTAGTCGGGCAGGGCCAAGAAGAACAAATCGTTATACGGGATGAAAATTCGTGGCTGGTTGAAGGCGGCACACCAATTGAAGACGTCATGCGGGTTCTGGACATTGATGATTTCCCAGACTCCAGTAATTATGAAACTATCGCGGGCTTTATGATGTTCCGCCTGAGAAAAATTCCAAAACGCACGGATTATGTGAAATTCAGTGGCTATAAATTTGAAGTGGTCGATATCGATAATTATAAAATCGATCAATTGTTGGTGACAAAAGTTGTCGATACTCACGCGCAATCCAATCCTTCCAACAATGAGCAACCGAATGAAGCATAAACATAACGAGGACAAGATCAAAAAACGGCCGTCAGGCCGTTTATTACACTAATGGTATGTATGCTATTGTTCTTATTACACCCTCATCAGTAATGGATAGTCATCAGTAATGGATAGTTGAAAAACCTCATCCCATTTCGGTCTGTAAGCGTAATACTTGCTGATTAACTTCACTCATTACATGGAAATGACGTTTATCTTTTATCCTCGGAAGTAAAATCTTTCCATAATTAAATTCAAAAGCGCCCATGTCCTTAATATATAAACGCCCACGAAATAGAGTTTTTACGTAGAGAGCAATTTTCAGTGGGTTATAATGTCGAAAGATTTTCATCTCTGTTTTTTTTCCTCCCATGCTTCTTACGGTACTGTTCTATTCTTCTATTGCATCACATAATCACTGAGTCAGAAGACACATCACTGTGATGCAAAATGTATAGACTACATATATAGAAATTTGTTCCCCTGAAGATCAAGATTCAATCACTAATTTTATGTAACTTAATGATATTAGTGAGCATTAAGTTATATACTTCATCTTGTTTACTTATATCTTATCCTGAATGTTATCAAATTGTTTATTTTATTGAGGACAGACCAGCTAACAAGCGCTATGCTGAATAAGGTGTTCCTTGATAACATGCCACACCATGATAAATGAGGTATAAAGATGATAAAAAACATTGTGTTATCTGCAATATTGAGTTTAACGTCAATATTTGCATTCGCCCATAACATCACATTAGAACAACAAGTTCCCGCGGTCAGTGTGACAGACAAAGGTGAGCTGTTACTAAAAAACGGTAAATTCAGCTACCAAAATTGGAGCAACACTGAACTGCCGGGTAAGGTAAGAACGATCCAGCACATTGCCGGTCGTAGCGCCGCAAAAGAGATGAACGATCCCTTGATTCAAGCATTGAAAAATGCTGATTTACCCAAGGATAAATATCAAACAACCACCATCGTGAATACCGATGATGCTATTTTTGGCACCAGCATTTTTGTTCGCAATAGTCTTGAGGACAGCAAAAAACAGTTTCCATGGTCACAATTTATTGTAGACAGTAACGGACTGGCTAAAAAGGCTTGGGGACTGGAACCTAAAAGTTCTGCAATCATTGTGCTGGATAAAAACGGCAACGTGAAATTTGTCAAAGATGGCAAGTTAAGTAAAGAAGAAATCACGCATGTCATCAGCCTGATCAAAGGCGAATTGAAAAAATAACCTAAAAATACCTCTGATTTTTAATCGCGGTAATTCTAATAATCGTACAGTGATAATGGTTCTCCCACTGTGAACCATTATCACTTTAATATCAAAAAATGCTGACTCTGAATCCTGGATTCAGAAAAGATTCACGTGGTGTATAATTTAGTGTTTTCCCTTCCCAATCCGTTACGTGCGCCCCCGCAGCAATAGCAATGGCATGGCCGGCACCAGTATCCCAGATGTTGGTCGGCCCAAAGCGCGGGTAAAGTTGAGCCTTTCCCTCTGCAACCATGCAGAACTTGAGTGAAGATCCGGCCGAAAGTATATCGTGCACACCCAACTGGGAAAGATAATCTTTTAACTCCTCATCATCCCTGTGAGAACGACTGACTACCACGATTGGAGGCTTCGCCGACATCACTTTGATAGGAAGTGTCTGACCATTGATCTCTTTCCATGCCTGACGCCCCTGCCCTGAATACAAAACATTCTGCACAGGAACATAGACAACGCCCATCACAGGCACACCATTTTCTACCAGTGCGATATTGACGGTAAACTCACCATTTCGGCGAATAAATTCTTTCGTACCATCTAACGGATCAACCAGCCAATAGCGCTGCCAGTTTTTCCGTTCCTCCCATGTAGGAGGATCTTCTTCTGATAACAACGGGATATCAGGCGTAATACGTAACAATCCCGCTTGGATGATCTTATGAGCGGCAATATCCGCGACAGTAACAGGCGAATCATCCATTTTATGCTCTACTTGCAATGGTTGTTCAGCCTGATAAACCTCCATGATCGCCGCGCCTGCTTCCCGTGCCAATTGGCAGATCTGTTGTAGCATCATACACCTCTGCGTTCATTGTTCAGCTACCCCTTCATACTTTCAAATTGCAATTTTTTGGCTGTACTGCAAATTGAAATCTATTTTGGGTATACCATTTTAAGATACATTTTTAGCGCATTTTTTACTGGAATAGCGAATACTTTATTCCTCTATGATTCCCAAATACGCGTAAAAAAATAGCCGGCTAACCGGCTATTTGCTTAATTATCAATACAATTGCAGAGCAATAGAATTACAAGATTTCCAGTAATTCTACTTCGAAGATCAATGTGCTGTAAGGAGGAATGGACGCACCTGCACCACGCTCACCATAAGCCAGATTGTGAGGGATATAGAGTTCCCATTTAGAACCTACTGGCATCAAAGTCAACGCTTCAATCCAACCAGGAATCACTCCGCTGACAGGAAATTCTGCTGGTGTACCGCGCTGTACTGAACTATCAAATACAGTGCCATCAATCAGGCGACCAGTATAGTGAACACTAACACGGTCGGTACGGGCAGGGATAGCTCCATCACCTTGTGTCAGGACAGAAAATTGCAGACCAGATTCAGTGCTGCTCACGCCTTCACGCTGAACATTTTCCGCCAAGAATTTTTTGCCTTCTTCTGCCATCACCTGCTGACGTTCACGACGAACGCTATCAGCACGTTCATGTATCTCACGTAGCGCACGATGCAATTCTTCTACAGGAATAGCAGGAGCCCGGCTTTCTAATGCATCACATAACCCTGCCAACAGAGCTTCTGGTTCCAACCCTTGTAAGCCAGATTCCTGTAATTGTTGCCCAACCTGCAAGCCAATACCGTAACTCGCACGTGCTTCAATAGACTCAAAAGAAGGTTTTGTCATGAAAATACCTGTTATTAAATAAATGAAGGCTCAAGCATAACAGCACTGCCTAGATGGGTAAACGCGTGAAGGGGATCAATAATAATGTAAAACACCAATTATTGATGTATAACTACTGCCACGTCCTGATATTTAAGGCGTGTTTCGGAGGCATAAAAAAACGCTGGCATTGCCAGCGTTTTTTATCGTCACATATTCTTCAGCTAATCAGAGATTAAGCTTCTGGAACGATGTTAACGTTCAACTGTGCGAATACATCGCTGTGTACTTGGAAGTGAACTTCGTGCTCACCAACAGTACGCAGAACACCGTTAGACAGGCGAACTTCGCTCTTAGATACTTCAACGCCAGCAGCAGTAACTGCATCAGCGATATCACGAGTACCGATAGAACCGAACAGTTTACCTTCGTCACCCGCTTTAGAAGCGATGGTGATAGCGCCCAGTGCATTGATTTTCTCTGCACGAGCTTGCGCTGCTGCCAGAACGTCAGACAGTTTAGCTTCCAGCTCAGCACGGCGAGCTTCGAAGAATTCGATGTTTTTCTTAGTTGCAGGAACAGCTTTGCCCTGTGGTACTAAGAAGTTACGGGCATAACCCGCTTTAACGTTAACTTGGTCACCCAGGCTACCCAGGTTCGCTACTTTATCAAGCAGAATAACTTGCATTACCTTATCCTCTCAAAGTCGTTAATGGACTGAGCCTATTACTGATGGCGATCAGTGTAAGGCAACAGGGACAGGTAGCGTGCACGCTTGATAGCACGAGCGAGCTGACGCTGGTATTTTGCACGAGTGCCAGTAATACGGCTTGGTACAATTTTACCGCTTTCGGTAATGTAGTTTTTCAGCGTAGCAATATCTTTATAATCGATCTCTTGTACGCCTTCCGCGGTGAAGCGGCAGAACTTGCGACGACGGAAATAACGTGCCATTTGGCTAGTCTCCAGAATCTATCAATTCAATCTGCTCGGCATGAAGAACCAGTTTGCTAAGACCATTACGCCCATAATGGGAATTAATGAACCCTGAAACGGCTATTCGGCTGCCGACCGTTATACTGTGAGTATGTTCCTGTAACAACTGTCCGCTGGCAATGACGGGCATTCTGCACCATGACTGCCTGCTGAATCCGGCTTCCTGTTGCTGTGAACGATGTTCAAGCACAAACTGACAATGTGGAATACCAGATGGACTGACTCTTCGTATCGGTGCCTTGCACACTGTGCCAGAGAGCACCAAACGATTGGTTGTCACGGTAATTACTCTTCAGAATCCCCAGCTTCATCAGCATCATCAACCAAGTCTTCTTCCAAGACCAGATCACGGCTGCGACGTTCGTCTTTAGCCTTAACCATTGGTGATGCTTCAGTTACTGCGTGCTTAACGCGCATAACCATGCTGCGGATAACGGCGTCGTTGAAGCGGAAGTTAGTTTCCAGCTCATCAATCGCTTCTTGTGGCGCTTCAACGTTCAACAGAACGTAGTGAGCCTTATGCAGTTTGTTGATTGGGTAAGCCAGTTGACGACGACCCCAGTCTTCCAGACGATGAATCTGACCTTGCGCGTTAGTGATAGTCGCACTGTAACGCTCGATCATGCCCGGAACCTGTTCGCTTTGGTCAGGATGGACCATAAAAACGATTTCGTAATGACGCATTAGCATTGCTCCTTACGGATTATTCAGCCTCCTGTCAGGGTCAGCCGTGGCCCATGGAGGCAAGGAACGTGTTTAGTTACGGCTGAAAAATTGACGCGTCACTATACCCATACAATATAAAAAATTCAAGGTACAGATAGCGAAAAACGCCTTTATTCTTCTGTTGATTTTAAGTTATTCAAATTAAGTCATTCAATGCAGATAAAGAATTACTGAGCACTTCTCTGGCGCACAATTTCAAACAAGCATATCCCTGTTGCAACCGATACGTTCAAAGAAGAAACAGAACCGGCCATCGGAATACTAATCAATTCATCACAATGCTCGCGAGTTAATCGGCGCATTCCTTCACCTTCCGCTCCCATTACCAAGGCCATCGGGCCAGTCAGCTTACTCTCGTATAAAGCATGTGTAGCTTCACCGGCAGTTCCGACAATCCAGATATTATGTTCTTGCAGTAAACGCAATGTCCGGGCAAGGTTAGTAACACGGATCAACGGAACACTTTCTGCTGCGCCACAGGCCACTTTTTTGGCTGTCGCATTCAATTGTGCGGAACGATCGCGGGGAACAATAACCGCATTCACCCCTGCAGCATCCGCTGTACGCAAGCAAGCCCCTAGATTATGTGGATCGGTAACACCATCCAGTACCAGCAGGAATGGGCGATCCAACCGGGATAACAGATCCGGCAAGTCATTTTCCTGATACTGACGCCCCGGTTTGACTCGTGCAATGATTCCTTGATGGACCGCACCTTCCGTTTGGGCATCCAGCCATTGGCGATTGGCAATTTGTACTGCAATGCCGATACTTTCCAATTCCTGCAACAGTGGTGTTAAACGGCGATCTTCACGCCCTTTCAACACATAAACTTCCATGAAACGTTGTGGATCGCGCTCCAGCAAGGCTTTAACGGCATGGATACCGTAGATAATTTCACTCATGACTGACTGATACCTAACTTACTGATATCTTATAAGATACCGAAAAATAGCGGGCGGTAGAATCCGCCCTGATTTACGATAGTATGGACTAACTTTTACGGGCTAATTTTTACCGACCATTATTCTGTGCTTTTTTTCGCACGCTTTGTCTTCAATTTTTCCGTAATTTTCTTAGTCTTGCTTGACAGTTTTTTCTTTTTGCCTTGCTTAGAATTACCCGGCTTAGGCTTTTCCGCACTTTTCTTTTTACGAAAGGTGTTATCTGGCTCAAAATTGGCTGATTTTTTATGATCACGGCCTTTTTTACCATTTTTACGCTCTGGCGTACCTTTTTTTGCCTTATCACGAACAGTTTTACCCTGATTGCGTGCTTTACGGGTCGTTGAAAGCAAGGCAAAATCGATATTGCGCTCATCCATGTGAACCGCTTCCACACGGATCTCTACCTCATCACCAAGACGATAAGTTTGCCCGGAAGATTCACCAATCAAACGCTGACCAACATTATCATATCGGTAATAATCGTTATCCAACGTCGAAACATGCACTAAGCCATCAATGAACAAATCATTTAAGCGAACAAAAAAACCAAAGCCTGTTACGCTGGTAATCAATCCGGTGAAGACATTACCTACCTGATCTTGCATAAAATCACATTTCAGCCAGTCTGCCACATCCCTTGTCGCTTCATCAGCACGACGCTCGGTCATGGAGCAATGGTCACCCAATTGCAACATGTGTTCCATGTCGTTGTGCCAACCCCCAGTTGGCGTCCAGCGATGCTCCGCAGCACTATCTTTTTGTACTGGCTCTTTTTGTACCAGCTCTTCTTGTGCCAACAAATACTTGATAGCCCGATGCAGAGCCAAATCAGGATAACGGCGGATTGGCGAAGTAAAGTGAGAGTAAGAGCGCAATGCCAAACCAAAGTGTCCCCGGTTTTCCGGTTCGTAAATCGCCTGCTTCATGGAACGCAACAACATGGTTTGCAGTAATTCGCGATCCGGCCTGTCGGCAACTTCTTTCATCAATTGCGCATAATCTTTCGGATCTGGCGTCATGCCCCCCAACAAGCTCAACCCTAACTCGTTGAAAACCGAACGCAGGTTCAGAATACTTTCTTCTTTTGGTCGATCATGGATACGATATAACGCAGGTTCGTGATGTTTTTCAACAAAGCGAGCGGCCGCAATATTCGCCAAAATCATACACTCTTCGATAAGTTTATGCGCATCGTTACGTACAACAGGCTCAATGCGCTCGATACGACGCTCAGCATTAAAGATGAACTTGGCTTCTTCAGATTCAAACGAAATGGCCCCGCGCTGTTCACGTGCCTGCTCCAGTGCCTGATAAAGCTCATGCAGATGCTCAATATGCTTCACCAGCGGCTTGTAGTGATCACGCAACTCTTGATCGCCCTGCAAAATCTTCCAAACTTTTGTATAAGTCAAACGGGCATGTGAATTCATCACCGCCTCGTAAAACTTGTAGGAAGACAATTTGCCCTGAGCAGAAATGGTCATTTCGCAGACCATACATAGGCGATCAACTTCCGGATTGAGGGAGCACAATCCATTGGACAGCACTTCCGGCAGCATAGGTACGACTTGGGACGGAAAGTAGACAGAGTTACCACGGCTGCGTGCTTCTGCATCCAAAGCCGTTTGCGGGCGAACATAGTAACTGACATCTGCAATCGCTACCCACAACCGCCAACCACCGCCATGTTTTCTTTCGCAAAAAACCGCATCATCAAAATCACGGGCATCTTCACCATCAATCGTCACCAACGGCAAATCACGTAAATCTACACGGCCCTGTTTGGCAGATTCCGGCACATTTTCATCCAAATCAGCGACCTGCTTTTCTACCATTGGCGGCCAGCTATGTGGAATTTCATGGGTGCGCAGCGCGATCTCGACCGCCATGTTCGTTCCCATGTTTTCACCCAACACTTCAACAATTTTACCGATGGCTTTCGTGCGACGGGTCGGGCGGTTGGTTAATTCAACCACCACGACATTACCCATTCTCGCCCCGCAGATTGCTTCTTTTGGGATAAGGATATCAAAACACAGACGGCTATCATCAGGAACGACAAAACCCATGCCAGCGTCTATAAAGTACCGGCCAACAATCTGGCTGCATTTGGGTTCCAAAACCCGCACGATGCGTACTTCAATGCGGCCTTTTCTGTCTGGTCGCAAAGGCTGCGCCAGTATAACATCCCCATGGATCGCCATTTTCATCTGTTCGGCGGACAGGTAAAAATCTTCTTTGTGGCCTTCCGCACGCAGGAAACCATAGCCATCACGATGTCCAATCACCGTGCCTTTCAATAAATCCAACCGATCTGGCAATGCATAACATTGGCGGCGGGTAAAAACCAACTGTCCATCACGTTCCATTGCCCGCAAACGGCGGCGCAATGCTTCTTGTGCATCTGGAGTGGTTAACTGAAGTTCTTGTGCTAATTCCTGACGGCTTACCGGAATGGTGTGTTTAGAAATGATATCCAAGATGTATTCACGGCTTGGGATAGGAGATTCGTATTTTTCAGCCTCTCGTTCCTGAAAAGGATCTTTTGACATCGTCATTCCTCTGTTGTCATCAGCAAGCTGTTTATCCCCTTGCTTCACTTAGCCAAAAGCAATTGATAAAGGGGACGATTATCTTTGACCATATCGGCCAAAGTATGTTTATCCAACTCTTCCAAAAAATTTTCTACCGCTTGATTCAAGACTGATTTTAAGCGACATGCAGGCGTGATTTGACAGGCACTACAGTTGACCAATGAAAGTGGCTCCAAGGAGCGAACTACATCACCAATTCTGATCTCGTTGGCAGGTTTACCTAAACTGATGCCGCCATTTTTTCCTCTGACAGCATTCACCAATCCTAAATGACTAAGTTGATTGATGATCTTTACCATATGATTACGTGAGACACCATAAACTTCAGTGACCTCTGTAATGCTCGTCATTTGGCCTTCAGGTAAAGAAGCCATATAAATCAAAGCACGTAATCCATAATCGGTAAAACTGGTTAACTGCACACTCACCTCTGGGAGATTGAATATAACGGAATTTATTTGGAACCAAAAAATGTATGTTTATTGGTTTTCGTTAGTTGTTCATCATTATGTGGGTATTTTAAGAATTAAGCAAAACAGGAGACTCGCTTATTTATCTCTTATTACTTTGTTCTAATAACTAAAAAAATAAAAATACCTCAGACAAACCGAAGAAACTCCCTAAAAACAAAAACCGGGCATTAAGCCCGGTTATGTATACTTAAAAGATTAACTATCTATTAAGCATCAAATGGATCACGCAGGATCATGGTTTCTGCACGATCTGGGCCTGTAGAAATAATATCAACAGGAACGCCCGTCAGCTCTTCTACACGTTTGATGTAGTTCAATGCTGCTTGTGGCAATTGGCTGTGATCTTTCACGCCAAAAGTGCTTTCATCCCAACCTGGCAGGGTTTCATAGACTGCTTCAAGACCTTCCCAGTTTTCTGCTGCCAATGGAGTTGTGTCAATGACAGAGCCATCAGCCTGACGGTAGCCAATGCAGATCTTCACTTCTTTCAGGCCATCCAGTACATCCAGTTTGGTCATGCAGAAGCCAGACAGAGAGTTGATTTGGATTGCGCGGCGGATAGCAATGATATCCAACCAGCCAGTACGACGGCTACGGCCTGTAGTCGCCCCAAATTCCTGACCTTTCTGACGCAGGTATTCACCTGTTTCATCAAATAACTCAGTTGGGAATGGACCTGCACCTACACGGGTAGAGTAAGCTTTGATGATCCCCAGTACATAATCAACATAACGTGGACCCAGACCGGAACCCGTTGCAACACCGCCCGCGGTGGTATTGGAAGAAGTCACATAAGGATAAGTACCGTGGTCAATATCCAGCAAAGTACCCTGAGCACCTTCGAACATCACAAGCTCACCTTTCTGAGTTGCTTTGTAAAGCAGGTCAGAAACGTCAACTACCATGCCAGTCAGAATATCGGCAACAGCCAAAATGTCATCCAATGTTTTCTGGTAATCAACGGCGGGTTCTTTATAGTAGTTAACCAACTGGAAATTGTGGTAATCGATGATTTCTTTCAGTTTGATAGCAAAATCTTCTTTATCAAACAGATCGCCGACACGCAGACCACGACGTGCGACTTTGTCTTCATATGCAGGGCCGATACCACGGCCTGTTGTACCAATCGCCTTGGCACCACGCGCTTTTTCGCGGGCGTTATCCAATGCAACATGGTAAGGCAGGATCAGCGGACAAGCTTCAGAAATAAGCAAGCGCTCACGTACAGGAACCCCACGTGATTCAAGCTCTTTCATTTCTTTCATCAAAGCATCTGGTGCTAAAACGACCCCATTTGCGATAATGCTAATGACATTTTCACGTAAGATCCCAGATGGGATTAAGTGGAGAACGGTTTTTTCACCGTTGATGACTAGTGTATGGCCCGCGTTGTGGCCCCCTTGATAACGAACTACGTACTTAGCTCGTTCAGTCAGCAAGTCGACGATTTTACCCTTGCCCTCGTCACCCCATTGGGTGCCCAATACGACAACGTTCTTACCCATTTCAAAAGTTCACTCGGTTGCTTAAAAATGGATTCTACCATCTCATTTAGCACCTTTCAGTATTTTTTGTCACTTCTGTTATTTCGTTTCGTTATATAAATGGTCTGCTAAGTAAGCATTGGTAATGATGACGGAAACAAAAAGCCACTGTATGTTTTTTACAGTGGCCTGATAAACAGCCAGATATAACAGCCGCATTAATGATTTTTTGTCAATGACAGTAATTGCAGTTTATCTGCTAATCGACTTAGTCATTCGCATGACGGAGCTGCTTAGATGGCTCTTTCATATAACGGAAGAAATCGTTATCTGGACTGAGTACCATCACATCATTATTTTTGAAGCTCTTCTCGTAAGCACGCAAGCTACGGATAAATGAGTAGAACTCAGGATCCTGATTGAACGCATCAGCAAATAGTTTAGTGGCTTCTGCATCACCTTCACCACGTAAAGCCAATGCCTGACTTTGTGCTTCTGCCCTAATTTCAGTTGCTTTTTTATCTGCAGTAGCTTTGATCTTCTCAGCTTCTTCCAAGCCTTCTGAACGCAGAAGACGAGCCTCTGCTTCACGGTCAGCACTCATACGCTGGTAAATGGATTCTGAAATTTCCTGTGGCAGGTTGATCTGTTTGATACGAACGTCAACAACCTCAATACCTAACGCAGCCATGCTGCTTGGGTTAATGTCTGGTTGCTTGCTTTTCGTCTCTTTTTCAACCAAAGCAGCAGCAGATGCGATCTCACTATCGGCATCCGTTGTCCCACCTTCTTCATAAGTTCCCTGATTCAGGGCATTGCGCACATCTGTAGTTAAAGTACCGCGAGAATCAGTCACAATGCCTTTTACATTAAGACGACCAATTTCAGAACGCAAACGGTCACTGAATTTACGTCTCAGCAACATTTCTGCTCGAGAAATATCACCGTTACCTGTTGCCAGATAGTAACGACTGAAATCATTAATGCGCCACTTCAAGTAGGAGTCAACGATTAGGTCTTTATTTTCACGTGTCAAGAAACGGTCAGCCTTGATATCCATAGTTTGAATACGGGCATCAAGTGTTTTGACTGTTTCCACAAACGGAATTTTAAAATGTAGGCCCGGATCATAAATGACCGGTTTATTCTCTGCGTCACGTACAACTTTACTAAAACGCAGTACAATGCCACGCTCGCCTTCTTTCACAATAAAGATTGATGAATAGAGAACAACCAATACCGCGATAATCGCAACAATTAATGAATTACGCATAATTATGGTCTCCCTACTCTAATCGTATCACCACTCGAGTTATCGCTACTGTTATAAGTATTCGATTCCGGTCGTTGTGTTGATTGACTTTGATGAATCACCTTCTTGACCGCCGCGTTAGTGGATGCTTTTTGCTGCATTTGCACCTGATCATTCACTGCTTGATCTAATGGCAACAACAGCACGTTGTTACTCTTCTCGTTTGCAATGATTTTACGTGTATTGCTCAACACACGCTCCATCGTCTCAATATACAGACGTTCGCGAGTAATCTCTGGGGCTGCCTTATATTCAGGCAAGATTTTGGCAAAACTCGCCACTTCACCCTTAGCATTCAATACTGAGCTAACTTTATAAGCTCTGGAATCTTCAATAATACGCTGTGCTTCACCGCTCGCTTTAGGTAGTACTTCGTTTTCGTAAGCACGGGCTTCACGAATGGTTTGCTGCTTTTGTTCGCGTGCGGCAATTACATCATCGAACGCAACCTTAACTGCTTCTGGCGGACGAGCAGTCTGGAAGTTTACATCGACCACCGTAATACCCATATTGTATGGACGGATAGTTTCTTCCAGTACCTTCTGAGTATCGTTACGAACAACAGTACGCCCTTCCGTCAGATTTGTTTCCATTGAGTGTTTGCCAACAACACCGCGGACAGCACTGTCTGTAGCTTGACGAAGACTATTATCGGGGCTGGTAACATTGAAGAGATAAGCTACCGGATCAGTAACACGGTATTGAACGTTCATTTCAGCTACTACAACGTTTTCATCCGAAGTCAGCATGGCACCAGATGTTGCCAGATCGCGAACAGACTCAACGTTAACGGCTTGCACTTGATCGATAAACGTCATTTTCCAGTTCAAGCCAGGCTGAACAAGGTGACTGAATTTACCCAATCGAGTAACCACGCCGCGTTCTGTTTCTTTAATCGTATAGAAACCACTAACAACCCAGACAACAACCGCAGCAGCGACGGCAAGGCCAATAAGACGCCCGCCAAATTTTGGGTTCTGTGCAGAACCATTTCCACCTTTGTTTCCACCGAAACCACCGAGTTTTTCACTCAGTTTTCGGAACAAATCGTCGAGATCAGTTGCCCCACGCTTTCGACCACCTTTATTGTTGCCGCCGGAGTTGCCGCCATTATTATCGCTGCTTCCCCACGGGTCGCGGTCCTGTCCGTTATTACCGGGCTGATTCCACGCCATGTTTTAGCTCCACTTTTTAGTTTTTACTGGTTTTTCAGAGGTGACTGCTCTCCACCCGGATGGGTGAGGCTTCCCACGTCACAGGCCGTTGCCTAGCCCTGCCAGGTCTGACAGCGGCCTCAGTGGGCAGAAACGACGAACTTCATCGTTTTTGTAAGCAACCAATATAATTGGGTGATATCTCTGACAGTGCTAATCCTGTCACTGCAATTCTGGCACAGTCATTTCACCACCGCCATTTCATCTCTGCTACTTCATGACTATATGTCACTCTGAAACGGCGGATAAAATGATACCTTGTTTGTCGTCTTGCGCCAATAAATCAGACAACATAGTCTGGTAAATTAGGTTCTTGTTTGCACAAGCGACGCCAATCGACCATCGGCATTCTAACTTCAACGCCAACCAGACCATTTTCTTCCATCCATTCACGTTCAATGGCTTGAAGCTGATAAAAACGGCTGCGCAGACGCCCTGCTTCAGGTGGAAGATGCAATTTATAATGTGCTATTTCACCTGAAAGGCGCTCGGTTAACGCTTGCAACAACAGGGAAATACCTTCACCGGTTTGTGCAGATAACCACACTCTGACCGGACGATTTTCTTCATCACGGTCAATGCGGGGAATAAAATCATCCAACATATCGATTTTATTCATCACCAGTAACGAAGGGATCTCATGAGATTCAATCTCTTCAAGGACACTGTCAACAGCAATGATATTTTCATCCAGACGATTATCTGCCGCATCAACAACATGCAGCAACAACTTTGCCTGTCGGGTTTCCTGCAAAGTTGCCTTGAACGCAGCCACCAGATCATGGGGCAAATGGCGGATAAAACCTACTGTATCAGCCAAAACAACAGTGCCTACATCATCCACGTCTATTCGGCGCAATGTCGGGTCTAGAGTAGCAAAAAGCTGATCGGCCGCATAAACTTCAGCTGAAGTTATTGTATTAAATAAACTGGATTTCCCCGCATTGGTGTAACCGACAAGAGAGACCGTCGGGATATCAGCTTTATTGCGTGCTTGGCGCCCCTGTTCGCGCTGTTTTTCAACTTTGTTGAGACGCCCCAAAATCTGTTTGATTTTGTCACGCAGCATACGGCGATCGCTTTCTAACTGGGTTTCTCCAGGCCCACGTAACCCGATTCCCCCTTTTTGGCGTTCAAGGTGAGTCCAGCCCCGAATCAAGCGGGTGGACAGGTGACGTAATTGTGCCAATTCAACTTGTAACTTACCTTCGTGCGTTCTTGCTCGCTGGGCAAAAATATCCAGAATCACTCCCGTACGATCAACGACACGGCATTGGCACAAGCGTTCAAGATTACGTTCCTGAGCAGGGCTGAGGGCATGGTTAAACAACACCACATCTGCGCCGCTGTTTTTGACAGCTTCAGCAATTTCCTCTGCCTTGCCTTCTCCGACAAAATATTTCGGATGAGGCGCCTTCCGGCTTCCCGTTACAATCTGCACAGGAGAAACACCTGCGGAAGTCACCAATGACTCAAATTCACTGAGATTTTCCGTATCTTTTTCCTGTGAGAAGAAAACATGCACCAGAACAGCTAACTCTCCGCCTTCATAACGATCAAACAACGGTGCAACCCCTCAGGCCAACTAAAACCCAATAAGAAAAAACATAGGTAAAGTCTCCCTACCTATGTTTTTGTTTACGTCAGGCACGGTCACTGATTTACTCAGCGCCATCACTTTCCTGTTGTGCTGCTGGGTTAGTGCCAGCATGGTAATTTCCAACTCCAGTCGGCGCATTCTGGTTATTACCATGATGAGAAACCGGACGGGAAGGCACAACTGTCGAGATGGCATGTTTATAAACCATCTGGCTGACTGTGTTTTTCAGTAAAATGACAAATTGGTCAAAAGATTCAATCTGACCCTGTAATTTGATGCCATTGACCAAATAAATAGAAACCGGAACCCTTTCACGCCGTAAAGCATTCAGGAATGGATCTTGCAAAGATTGCCCCTTAGCCATTCTATATTTTCCTTCATTTTGTTTGTTTTTAACTAAGAACCGATTGGTTCGAAAAAGTAACTACTCAAAAATGATACTTTGTACTAATCAATTGTACACAATCAATGAATTTATGTACTAATAACCTTCATGACTGTATTTAGGGATTGTTTAGGTTGATCGCTATCCAACCAGGTCACATTGCCCCAACTTCTGAGCCACGTGATCTGACGCTTCGCCAATTGACGTGTCGCACAGATACCACGATAAACCATCTCATCATGAGATATTTCGCCCGCAAGATAAGACCACATTTGACGATAACCAACACAACGAATGGAGGGTAAATCTGTATGTAAATCCTTACGAGCATAAAGTGCTTTCACTTCATCTTCAAACCCTGATTTAATCATTTGCTCAAAGCGATCCGCGATGCGCTGATGTAAAATTTCACGTTTTGCTGGCGCGATCGCAAATTGATGAACCCGATAAGGCAGCCCTTCCCCAGACGTTTCAGTCAATTCAGTTAGAGTTTTACCCGAAATCTGGAAAACTTCCAGTGCACGAGTAAGACGTTGTGGATCATTAGGGTGGATTCTTGCAGCAGAAACCGGATCAATTTCCTGTAATTGCCGATGCAATGCATCCCACCCAAGTTCCGCAGCCTGCTGCTCAATCTGAGTTCTAACTGCTTGATTCGCAGAAGGCAAAGGAGATAATCCGTCCAACAATGCTTTGAAATATAGCATGGTTCCACCAACTAAGAGTGGAATTCTCCCAGCCGCCGTAATTTCTGCCATTTCTTGCAACGCATCACGGCGAAAATCAGCAGCAGAATAAACTTCCGCTGGATCAAGAATATCAATCAAACGATGAGGTGCCAGTGTCTGCTCTTCTGCGGAGGGTTTTGCTGTCCCAATATCCATTCCACGATAAATCAACGCAGAATCAACGCTGATTAATTCAACCGGAAGGTGCTGACGCAAAGCGATCGATAATGCCGTTTTCCCGGAGGCCGTCGGCCCTATGATAAAAATGGCTGTCGGCAAATGTTGAGTTTTTAAATCACTCATGATTAAGAAGAGCCACCACTGCTTGTAAATCAATTAACTGTAATAACCCACCCGGTGGCGATCCCACCAGCTGAGGGCAAAGGCGTTCAACATCAGCCAAAAGCTGGACGGCTTGTGCGATGTTCCACGTTTCATGCTCACCACTCACGTGACGAGAAAGCCAAATGGCAACCTGTTCAACGGAAATATCTGACTGTTCCCCAAGATAGTCCAACAGCTCTGGCAAGAGCTTCGGCAGGTTCTGTTGACGCAAAGGCAACGATACCGCATGAATAGTTACTTTTCCATGTGCGACTGTTGATTCAATGCCAAAAGTCTTTAATAGGTCACTATTCTGCTTCAAAACACTCATTTCTGACTGATTGAGAGCAAGTTTTAACGGGATCAATAATGGCTGGGATTTTAACCCCTGTTCCCCTGGGGTCAATTGTGCCTGTTTCAGCCAGCGTTCAGCCACTGATAGAGAAAGCAACCCAATTCCCAATGAGGATTCGATCAAGGTATAGCAGCCTGAGTAAATGCACAATACTTTTCCAAAACTGTATTTTCCCTGCCCCGCTTGCACCGCTGTAGCGGGAACAGGTACTGGGTTGGAAATCGACGCATTTTCCTGCTCATTTTTCTCTGGAAATAACGGGCGTTTTTTTTCCGGTGAAAATTGCATCAGATTTTGGTACAATTCACCCTGATTTTTTTGGTAACTTTCCCCATGATGCCTTTGCGGTATGCTACTTCCTGAATATTGATGTTCTTCGGATATCAGCTTTCCTTTATTATGGTTTTTACTGCCATCATGATGTCGTGAAGATACTGAATCCGCCTGAACCACACGATTGCGGAGAAAATGGTTTTCTCCCGCAGAAGGACGGTTTTCCGGAACCCAGCTCGCCGCTGTTTCCTGACAACCAGTCTCCAACTCATCTCCCGTGCCGCGCTGTTTGAGTACCGCAACCACCCCTTGGTAAATAAAATCATGAACCAAGCGAGCCTGATGGAAACGTACTTCATGTTTGGCTGGATGGACATTGACATCCACTTGGTGCGGATCGATTTCGAGATACAAAACATAAGCAGGCTGTTGCTCACCCTGAAGCAAGTCTTGATAAGCTTGACGAATTGCATGATTAATCAGGCGATCCCGCATCATACGCCCATTGACATAGCAATATTGAATATCGCTTACTGCCGTGGCTTTCACAGGATCAGCAACCCAACCTTTAATGGACAACGAATCATGCTGCCATGACAGCGCCAATGCCTGCTGTACAAAAGCTGCCCCACAAATGGCTGATAAGCGTTTCTCATGCTGGGACTCATCTTTAGCAGGACGATACTGGCGAACCAATTTTCCATTGTGATTCAGGTTAATGGCGATATCTAACCGCGCCAGAGCTATTCGGCGCACCACTTCATCAATATGACCAAATTCCGTTTTTTCCGTTCTCAGAAATTTTCGGCGGGCGGGGGTGTTATAAAACAAATCCAACACTTCGACTGTTGTTCCTACAGGATGAGCGGCAGGTTTCACCGTGACTTCCATATCACGGCCTTCAGCATAAGATTGCCATGCTTCTGTCTGGCTTTCAGGGCGGGAAGTTAATGTCAGCCTTGAAACCGAGCTGATACTAGCCAGAGCCTCCCCACGAAATCCCATACTGACAATCGCTTCCAAATCATCCAATGAAGCTATTTTACTGGTTGCATGTCGTGCCAGTGCTAAAGTCAGATCCTGCTGAGTGATTCCACAGCCATTATCGCGAATCCGAATCAGCTTCGCTCCCCCTCGTTCAATATCAATATCAATGCGGGTTGCACCGGCATCAAGGCTATTTTCCACTAATTCTTTCACTACAGAAGCTGGGCGTTCAACTACTTCACCAGCAGCGATCTGGTTTGCCAATTGTGGGGGTAATATCTTGATAGCCATATTTGACCTTACTTAATCAATTTAGAGCTTAATCACAACTCAGAGCTTATCGAAGCTACTCTGATAGACGTATATTGGTTACTTTAGCGCAGCCTACTATTTATTTTGGTATATTCTATTTATTTTGGTATACCCTATACCTTTTGGTACACCCTATTTATCTCGGTTCAGCCTGCAATGGGTTAGCCAGAAAATAGTGGCGCAATCCCAAATAAATAGCTTGTGCCAATTTTTCCTGATACTGATTAGAACCCAACAATTCTTCTTCAGACAAGTTACTGATAAAACCTGTCTCTACTAAAATGGAGGGGATATCCGGCGAACGCAAAACACCAAGGCTTGCGTGCTCTGGCGTGTGCTTATGCAGGGAACCAATTTTGGATAATTTACTCAACACTTGCACGGCAACGTCATAGCCAACCCGCTGAGAATGCCCAAATTGCAAATCCAGCACCGCCTGACTCAGATAAGGATCAGTACCATTGGCAAGAGCATTTCCCGCACCTCCCAATAATTCTGATTGTTTCTCATGCTTCTCCAACCAATTCCCCAATTCATTGTTTGCACGACGATTGGAAAGCACCCAGACAGAAGCACCTCTGGCACTGCGATTAGGAGCCGCATCCGCATGAATCGAGACCAGCATATTGGCTTTGTACTTACGGGCAACTTCAGAACGCCCGGCCACAGAGATAAAATAATCACCGTTTCGTGTCAATACGGACGTAAACATGGGATCATTGTGCAAAAAGGCGTCCAATTTACGGGCAACGCCAATAGTGACGTTTTTCTCTCTCAGCCCCCGTTGCCCAACCGCCCCAGGATCTTGTCCACCATGTCCTGCATCAATGGCGATAACAATCGTACGGGTTTTTCTTTCTTTTGCAGCTTGAGTAATCTGTTTTTTCGCACCTTGTTCACGGTGATTAGATACAGGCTTAGTTTCTTTTCCTGCCAGTAATGCATCATTTGTAAGTAACTGCTTACTTTCATTTTGCGAGGCATGTTTATTGGGTAAAGATGAACTTACCCTTGCCCCATTGGCTTTCAGTGTCATCACTATTTGCGATTTATTACCGGCATGCTTCACCGTAGAAATAGCCGTGGCCTTATGTGCCAATTCCAGTACCACCCGCTGATGGCGCACATCAGGTGATTTACTGGAACGTACAAGTTTTACCAGATTCTGGCCTGGTAAATTCATTGGCAACCCAACAACTTTACCGGCTTGGCGAATATCCACTACCAATCGTTCAGGAGAATGCAAAGGAAAGAATCGATACTCAGGATGCCCGCCAGTAAATTCCAACGTCACTACGGCCTCAGATGGGCTATTATTCACATGAATATTCGACAACGTAGCCGCCGCTGCTGTCGTCGCGACCAACTGGCTCAACATGAAAAACAAAACACGGGCCATCCCCCAACGGGTACGCCAATTTTTTATCACATTCACGAAAATATTCACGAAAAAGGCATTCATCATGGTCGGGTATTCCTTCATAAGGACTTCAAATTATCCAGCAGACTTTCACCATATTCAGATAACGCAACAAAACGAGCCTGTCGCCCTTCACTGTCATAATTCAAGTGCAACTCAATATCAGCATCAGGTAAAACACCCGCACCCTGCTGAGGCCACTCCACCAAGCAAATGGAATCCTGATGAAAATAATCACGGATCCCCATAAATTCCAGCTCTTCAGGATCCGCCAGACGGTAAAGATCGAAATGATAAACAGGCCGGGGTTGTAAGGTATAAGGTTCGACTAACGTATAAGTTGGGCTTTTCACATGCCCCTGATGACCGAGGGCTTGTAAAAAACCACGGCTGAACGTCGTTTTTCCCGCGCCAAGATCACCGTATAAATAAATAACATAGCCGCGATCGCCAACTGCTGCCACTGCATTACCCAATGCGACTGTGGCATCTTCATTTGGAAGTGATAAAATGAGTTCTTTCATCGAAAAATATCTATTTTGATTTATTGAATTAGAGACTAAACAGGTAGACATATCAGTTAAGTAACTTAACCAATCACCATAACATAATTCAGACATTATCATTTAACATCTTCTACAGCACCGTAACGGCCACATACCGCATTTTTTGTATTCAATCCCTACTGTGTTAAGCTTAATCCCCTCTTTACAGCAGTAATTTAATATTTCATGACAACCCGCCTCGATCTGAATCTTCTAGCAACAAACATCAAGCAATGGGGGCTTTCCCTTGGTTTTCAGCAAGTCGGCATTTGTGACACCGATTTATCGGCAGAAGAACCGAGACTACAAGAATGGCTTGATAAGCAATATCATGGCGAAATGGACTGGATGGCCCGTCACGGCATGATGCGCGCACGCCCTCATGAACTTCTGTCAGGAACTTTGCGAGTTATCAGCGTACGCATGAATTATCTGCCCGCTAAGGCTGCTTTTGCCAGTACACTTAACAATCCACAAATGGGCTATGTTAGCCGTTATTCGCTGGGCAGAGATTATCATAAAATACTACGTCAACGTCTCAAAAAGCTGGGCGA
The DNA here is from genome assembly GCF_002127535.1 of Xenorhabdus vietnamensis. Taxonomy (GTDB): domain Bacteria; phylum Pseudomonadota; class Gammaproteobacteria; order Enterobacterales; family Enterobacteriaceae; genus Xenorhabdus; species Xenorhabdus vietnamensis. The sequence continues at coordinate 114,948 of NZ_MUBJ01000002.1, read as the reverse complement.
CAAGATCCAAGAATATTGTACCGCCCATGAATATCAGGAAACTCTGAATTTTCGTCCATTTGTCGATTCCGCTCCTATTATGGAACGCCCACTCGCAGAAAAAGCAGGACTGGGATGGGTTGGTAAACACTCACTTATATTAAATCGTGAATCAGGTTCCTGGTTTTTTCTTGGTGAGTTGCTGATTAACCTTCCCTTACCCATTGATGCTCCGCAAGAAGAACAGTGCGGACGCTGTGTAGCCTGCATGACAACTTGCCCAACGAATGCCATCGTCGAACCTTACACCATTGATGCCCGACGTTGTATTTCTTATCTGACTATTGAATTGGAAGGCGTTATTCCGGAAGAATTCCGTCCACTGATGGGTAACCGGATTTACGGCTGCGATGATTGCCAGCTTATTTGCCCCTGGAACCGTTTTTCTCAATTAACAGATGAAGCCGACTTCAGCCCGCGTGCAACACTACATACTCCAGACCTACTGGATCTATTCAATTGGAGTGAGGAAAAATTCTTGCGTATCACAGAAGGCTCGGCAATTCGCCGTATTGGATATTTGCGCTGGCTACGCAACATTTCCGTAGCCTTGGGCAATGCCCCGTATCAAGATGACATCGTTTTGGCACTGGAAAAAAGATTCGGTTTAAGTGAAGTTTTGGATGAACATATCCGCTGGGCTATCGCTCAACAAATGGCTCGCCGGAATGCTAATATAATTGAAGTTCACACCTCACAACAAAAACGATTGATACGAGCAATCACCAAAGGATTACCTAGAGATGCTTAATAATCAATCAGACAAATTTATTGTAAAAAAATCTTTGATTTCCTTGTGAATAAAATAAAAATTCTTTTCTAATCAACTAACAAATAGAGAATAAATACTGATCATGACATTTTTTAATTAGATTAATTTTCTCAGTTAATCAATAAGTTAAGTTCGAATCATTGTTATGAATGATAAGTTAAAGAAAACAAATACGAAGACACACCTTGTGGATAACTCTGTGTAACAAGTAGAGCATCATTAGGTGCCTTAATAGGACAATAATGTTAAATATTGTGGATAAAAAAACAAGAATTCAATTCTAGTAGAAGACACCAGAAATCATCAGTGAAGTAATAGTCTATCCGTCAATTCTAGACGCTAGCGGGGAAATTTTCTTCTGCTTCTTCAAAAATGAGGCGGCATTATGTACTTGTTGAAGCAGGATAGCAAGCGCTTTATCGACAATTTATTTTCCAATGAAATTGTATTTTTCATAGGAGTTATATTTTTGATGGAGTAAGGTAGCGGTTCGCATATGAGCCAGTTGAAATACAAGGCATCACTTACAAGATATTACTTGTAAGAAGTGCCAACACGCCGATGCTGACACTTTTCCTTACTGATTATTTTCTTCCAACGATTATTCCTACCAGCGATGATTCCATAACTCTATAGTTAAGATCAGCCGATTTAGTAGATAAAAACCAGATTGTAGATAAAAACCAGATTAAAGCTAAAGCATTCTTATCTGCTCAACTAATGCCCTTGATGCTTCCCAATCATATTGTTTATAAAGACGTCCTAACGTCTGATAAGGAGCACCCGCATAAAACAACTCATATTGGTGATGCCTTGAGGCAAACTCAGATCCAACCACATCCCACACCAGCTTCATCAACCTGACCCTTTCGACCGGGGAAGCAATTGAAGAATACTGAGATTTCTCAATTATTTCCAAAATTTCGTTATTTTCTAAATCTGCTTCGCTCGATGGCAACATCAAAATGCCACCACCAGCCAATTTTCTTATTATTTCCAATACATTGGGATATATTGACTGCGAGATAACCCGATATGTATAAAGCAAAGTTTTATCCGGCAGATAAAACCCATTATAAATTTTAGGGCAATGGAGGACGCTATTGAGCAACCCCTCAATATTCATTGCATAACAGGCTAACTGTGCAAGTGATTCCTTCACCGCAGGGATCTGGTCAACACCGTTTATCTCAACCATAGTCTGAGCCAAACCAGCCAAAAAATGTAATTTCACAGCATAACGAGCCAGACTTTGGATATCCATCATAGCTTCTGTAGCAGTTGTATCGATCTGCTTGAGACACATCTCAAGGTTTTCAAAGATAAATACCCTTTCCCAAGGCACCAGCACATCGTCAAAATAGAGCATTGAATCATTTTCATCAAACCGAGACGATAGTGGGTAATCTTTGGGATTTACGCCTAATTCGTAAGATTTCCTTGAAATGATTTTGATGCCTTGCGTATTAAGTGGCATGGCAAAAGAGAGTGCATACCGTTCATCCACTCCCTGTTTAAAAGGATAATGCGTACCAACCAGAACCTCATCTGCCAGGGCTGCCCCCGTTGCCAGCATTTTTGCCCCTCTGACAATAATTCCCTTAGCATTCTTTTCCACCACTCCAAGAGTGTGATAAATATTCTTAGTATGCTCACCGGGTGTTTTTGAGCGATCGCCTTGTGGATTAATCAACGCATAAGTCAAATAAAGATCTTTCTCACTCACATAGGCAAAATAATTCCGCAAAGCATCGGCCCGTTCCTGTGAATAAGATTCAAATAACTCAATATGCGTTATCATTCCTGTAAGAGCCGCAGCGACATAATCAGGGCTTCTTCCAAACCAACCAACTGTCTGCTTAGCCCACTCATATGCAGCATGACCACGAACAATTAATTTTTCCGGTGTAGATGGCAATTGCCAGTACAGGCCAATCTGCTCACCTGTTTCTGTCTTAAAAGTCATGCTGTCGGCATGCTTAACTTTATAATCATACAAATTCGCAACCGATCTAATAGCACTTCTGAATGCGGGATGATCCACATGATTTGTGATCTTTTCCCCATTAATAAAAATGGTTCTCCCATCACGCAGATCATCAAGATATCTTTCTCCAGTTCTTATCATCTTTTCTACACTCCGATCTCTTAACGACAATTTATTTAAAGGCCAAGAAAAGAAGTTTTTAATCAGCACCAGCGATGAATATACAAAGACAATTCTCCCTATTCAGGGAATAACATAACCACAATGCATATGCGTATCATCAGAATATTGCTGAAAATAAGGATCGATTAGTGCCAAAAAAAATAACTTACTCTTCAATAAACTGGGATATATTCATTTGGCTTAATCAGAAAAGCGATATCAAATTCCAGCATCATCGTGATAATGAATAACAGATGGGTTTACTTAATCAATGGAAGTTATGGTTTTAAATGAGACTGATTAAAATGACATAAATTTAAAATACAAAAAATAAATCGTACAGGAGGTTACATAGGAACTATTTTCATGCTCTTATTTTCATATTATTCAGCATTATTTTATTTAAGTTATCAATTAAACAAGTTCAATGATTATTAACAAAAATAAAATGATACTTGGAAAAAGTGCCAACATCTCCCCATTAGCACTTTTTCCCCTCATCAATAAAACGACAAGATAAAAAGTAAGACTAGGATATTTTAATCTTCTCAACTAATTCTTTCGAAAATTTCCAATCATAACGATCATAGAGGCGATTAAGCGTGACAAAATGTGAACCGGAATAAAACATTTCATATTGCAGATGCCTTGATGCAAACTCCGAACCAATCGAATCCCAAACCATTTTCATTAGCCGGACTTTTTCTACTGGGGAAAGAATAGATGAATACTGTGTTTTCTCGACCACACTTAAGATTTCATCATTCAGCAAATCATCTTCACTGGATGGCAACATAATGACGCCACCGCCTGCCAAATTTCGTATCGTGTCCATTACCTTCGGGTAAATAGATTGAGCAATAACCTGACAAGCATAAAGCTGGGTTTGATCCGGAAGATAAAATCCATTATGTATATTGGGGTTATTGATCAGACTCCTAAAAAGTCCTTCAATATTCATTGCATAGCAAGCAAGTTCTGCAAGAGATTCTCTCACAGCAGGGTATTTATCAATCCCATTGGCTTCAGTCATCGCTTGAGCTAATCCTGCAAGAAAATGCAACTTCACAGCGTACCGGGCCATACTTTGGGTATCCATCAGCATTTCAGCCCCTGTGGCGTGAAATTGCCTGCGACACATCTCAATATCTTCAAAAAGAAATACACGCTCCCAAGGCACAAATACATCATCAAAATAGAGTACTGCATCATTCTCATCGAATTGGCATGATAACGGATAATCTTTGGGGTTTACACCCAACCCATAAGATCGCCGTGAAATAATCTTAATACCTTTTGTATTCAAAGGTATAGCAAAAGACAGAGCATAACGTTCATCAATGCCTGGTTTAAGAGGATTATGTACACCAACCAGAACCTCATCAGCCAATGGAGCTCCTGTTGCAAGCATTTTAGAACCTCTGACAATTATCCCCTGTGCATTCTTTTCAACTAGTCCTAATGTGTGATAAATATTTTTAGCGTGTTCACCGGGTGTCTTTGAGCGATCTCCCTGCGGATTTACCAGTGCATAAGTCAGATAAAGGTCTTTCTCACTCACATAGGCAAAATAATGTTTCAAGGCATCTGCTCGTTCTTGTGAATAAGATTCAAATACATCAATGTGAGTCATCATTCCAACCAATGCAGACGAAACATGATCAGGGCTTCGGCCTATCCAACCAGCACCTTGCATAGCCCAATCATAAGCAGCTTGGCCTCGTTCTATTAGCTTCTGGGCTGTTGTCGGAAATTCCCAATATCGCCCGATTCGATTACCCAAGGCCGTTACGAAAGTCATTTTTTCAAAATTTTCTTTCTGCCAATCATATAAACCAGCAACTGTTCTAACCGCATTTTTAAATGCGGAGTGATCCACATGATGAGTAATCTTTTCTCCGTTTATAAAAATAGTGCGTCCATCACGAAGATCCTCAATATATTGCTCCCCAGTTCTTATCATCTTTTCTACACTCCTTCAGTCCATACAACTCGTTTTAAAGATCAAGAAAAGAAATTTTTCTATTTAGTACTGAGCGCCCAACATACAAAGAAAAGTGTTCCCATTGAGACCCCACATGACCACGATACATTTGTGCATCATTAAAATATTGAAGCAGACGAGAGCCTTTTAATGATGCTGATGAACCCGCATTTCGAAAAAGCATATCAATACCTTCACTTGCTAAACGACCAGCTTGTTGCAACTGCCCCCATAAACGTAAATTCTCATCTACTGTCATAGGCAATCGATGCTGTTCCCAACGCTGGCAAAATGAAGCGTATTTATCGAGCGCATTAAATAAAACAGCCTCTGCTGAATCAGAAAGTAAAGTTGCTAAACCCAGTGTACGAACAAATACCATTTCATTTATATCACCGGGCTTTTCATATTTTTTGAATTCTTCAAGTGCTGCTTTACTCGCTCCAATAATAGGAACAAGCAGGCTAGCGTGATAAGGTGCCATCAAATAACCTAGATACATGGGGTTCTGATGTATTCTTGTTCCTTCAGTGCCATTATCAACATTTTGATCTGCATAAAATGCATGAGAAGGAACAGTCATTCTCTCTGGTACAAACACTGAATTCAGCCGAATACTATTAGAGCCACTTGCCCACATACCTAATGTCTTGTATTCTCCCCAATCATCCAATATTTCAAAATCTCGCCTAGGAATAATGCAACTCATCGAATATTGGCTAGATTGTAGTGAATCACAAATAACAGTGACAATTGCATGTGTTGAATAAGTAATGCCACTACAGTAGGAAAACACCCCATCAATAATATATCCTTGATTTACTCTTTTACACGTTCCTGCCGGAAGAGCCTTGTGTGCCGCAATAAACTGCTCATCATTATTAAAAAGCTCATCCTGAACAGACTCAGGCCAATGTGACGCAACTACGAAAGTGTGTGAAGCACCAAGAGTTAAATTCCAACCAAGGGATGGATGTCCTTCTGATATTGCCAGCATGATTCGATAATATTCAGCAAAAGAAAATTCAAAACCACCATATTTTTTAGGTTGCAATAAACGGTAAACTCCCTGTTTTAAAAAAAATTCATGCAACTCTCGAGAATATGTCCCTAGCTTATTATGTTCGTCTTGTTTTTCCCTAAGTAAATACCGCATATCTAAAGCCATCTGATGAAAGTGGAGAGCTGATGTCGGTATTACATCGCAGTTTTCCCTCAATGCAACATACATGGTATTTTGCATTTTTAGCTCCTCATTAACGTTCAATTTCCCTGAAACGAGCGGTAAATTGTCTTAAGATCTTAGATTCATATTCAAATTCAAGAGGTTTCAATGTGTCAGCTTTTTTAACAACCTCAATCAGAGAATCAGCGACATAATTCATATGATTGTCAGTATAAGTTCGGCGCGGAATAGTTAATCTCATTAATTCAAATAATGCGGGCTCCTGTTGTCCAGTAATAGGATTTCGTCCCATCATTAATGAACCTATTTCAGTTGCTCTGACACCGCTTTCTAAATATAGGGCGTTACAAAGAACCTGAGCCGGGAAATTTTCTGGTTTAATATCAGGGAATATTTTACGTGCATCAACAAATACAGCATGCCCCCCAACAGGAGTTTGAATAGGAATACCTGCTTGTTGTAATTTATGCCCTAAATATTCAACTTGAGTAATTCGACTATGTAGATGATCTTCCTCCAGCGCTTCCTGCAATCCAACAGCCATTGCTGCCATATCCCGCCCAGCCAGCCCTCCATATGTTACAAATCCTTCCATCGGAACACATCTTAGCTGAACTTGCTTAAACAGGGATTCGTTATTACGGAAGCAGCATAAACCGCCAATGTTTACCATACCATCTTTCTTTGCAGACATAGTAAATATGTCTGCCTCACTAAACATTTCTTTAACTATGTTGGGTATAGTTTCGTGAAAAAAGGCATGATCTCTTTGTTTTATAAAATAGGCATTTTCTGCGAATCGTGCTGCATCGATAATAACAGGAATACCGGCATCACGAGCCATTCTTGCTGCCGATCGGATATTATCCATAGAAACTGGTTGCCCTCCTACACTATTACATGTAACTGTAATAATAATGGCAACAATATTCTTTAGGTTATTTTTAATTTCATTGGATAATTCATTTAAGTCAAAATTACCTTTCCAGTCATCCGCAATTTCTGTTTGTAAAGAAGAAGAACAAATAAAGTTATTAGCCCTAGCTCCAGCCAATTCTACGTGAGCTTTTGTTGTATCAAAATGGTGATTAGACAAAAATACAGGATCAGAAGCACCTTTTTCCTTTGCTAATTCCACAAGTACTGGAAATAGTATTTGCTCTGCCCCTCGCCCTTGATGCACCGGAATAGTGTATTGAAAATCAAATATCTCATTAACAGCCTGTGATAATTGGTAATAACTCTTACTTCCTGCATAAGATTCATCACCTAAAAGTATATTAGCCCATTGTCGATCACTCATGGCTCCTGTACCGCTATCAGTAAGCAGATCAATAAATACATCTTCTGATTTTAAAATAAATGGATTCAACCCTGCTTCTATCAGTGCTTTTTTACGTTGAGCTTTGGTTGTCATTCTTATTGGCTCAATCATTTTAATACGCCAAGGCTCTGGCACAGATTTCGACATAAATGTTGCCCTCAAATAATAACTATTGTTGTTATTAAAATATTATTGCTACATTAAATATTCTTTTAGAACTGTAATTTGTTTATCACTAAGTCCGATCTTTTTATTCTGATTCAGAATATGCTTTATAGCATTCAAACCACGATCACCATATTTATGTATATATTCTTTAACATATTCTACTGAGTCGGAAAGAAATGCTATATCAAACTCTAACATTTCCCTGACAACTAATAACGGTACAGGTGAGCGCAAAGGGTAAAAGTCTGAGTTACGTAATCCTTTTTTTTCACAAGAACTAAAAAACTCTCCCAACATTAATCCAGCATGTAAAAATATGGGTTTCATTTCATAATGCAAACGAGCAATATTTTCTTCTGAATGAATATCATCCCATACACTAACAATAGTCTTAAATTGAGTTGCTTCACCAGTACGGGGTTCTTGCTCATGAAATAGATAAGAAAGACTGATGATATCCTGCCTGATTTCCTCTGCTGTTCGATCTTTGGTTTTTATCTCAGTAAGCCAAAATGTTTCTTTTTTCATAGAAATAGGAGTATAGGGACAAACAACACCCGATCTTCCCAATTCAGGGTGTGGGTTACATAAATATTCAACACACCACTGGGCAGTCATCTTCAAGGCACTTAAATTGCATTCATCAGACAATAACACGTCTGATATCGGAATAAGTGTTGGAGCCAAATTCGTTTTCATTGTAACGCCTCCAAGCTAAATTCTTATCAAACATTTTGTTATACCTGTATTAATGAGAACGTACAGCTATTCGATCATTTCTTAAAGTCACAAAACAAATGACAACAGCTAACAATGTTATTCCCATTAAGGTATATGTCAGGATACTGAAAGCACCGCTATAAATGGTCATTAGATCTTGTGGCGATAAATTAACAAACAATCCTTTGGCACTCTCAAAATTCCCTGTTGTCAGGTTATTCGCTGCTGTCGAAATCACATTTGAAGATTGTTGGGAAGCCTGCCGCAAATCCATATGCAAAAGGAAATTTAGCATAGCCAAAGCGCCAGCCACACATACCGCCTCACCACAAGCCCTCATGGTCGTGAAAATACCCGTTGCCATTCCTGCCCGCTCGATAGGAACTACTCTGATTGAAAGATCATCCATCAATCCCCAAGGGAAACCCGTACCAATGCCAATCAACAATAGCGGAAACATTAACATTATCGGCTCGGTCCCCACAGGCATATTTGCCAACCATGCCAGCCCAACGGCGGCGCACAGTAAGCCCATGCAAGAAAGTATTGGTGATGATATCCAGCGGGTCAGCAACGCCGCGAGAAAAGGCACAACAAGCATTGGAGCTGATAGTGCAATCATCATTTTTCCTGCTTCAATCGCGCTGTAACCTTCAATTCCAATCAAACGAATCGGGAATAATACCAGTAAAACAATAAAGCAAACGGCAGTCGCCAGAGGCAAGAATTGCACTCCAATAAACTTTTTAAATCGGAAAAGTGATATGTCCAGCATTGGACGGGCATGAGTTAGTTCACAGGCAATAAAAACAGCCAGCATGATCACTGCTGCACTAAGCAAGAAAATAACAGGGACGCTGCTTATGCCACTCTGCGGAATTTGCATAATGCCAAATGTCAGCAGTACAAGAAATGACGTAAAGCTGAATAAACCTTTGATATCGAGTTTAGCCGCATCCGGATCCCGGGAATCCCGCATATGAAGTCCACCGACGATTAATGCAATACCACCAAACAAGGCCCCCAATAGAAAAACAGAACGCCAGCCTAGCGTTTCGACCAAAACACCCGAGATTACAGGCCCAAATGCCAATCCAACACCAAAAGCCGTTCCCAGTAGCCCGAAAGCCTTTGTTCTGGCTCTCCCTTCAAATTCTTGCGCCAAGGAAGCATTCCCTCCCGCCATAGTTAAGGCGGCAAAAAAACCTTGAACACCACGGACTAAATCAAGAAAAACCACATTATTGGCAACACTGACGATAACAGAAAATAGCGTAAACCCCGCTATGCCGATCACAAACATCTTCTTGCGCCCATATTGATCAGCCAGCGCACCAGCAGCCATCACGGCACTGCCAAAACTTAAGGCAAAAGCATTAATGACCCAAGACAAAGCAATTCCACTACCTCCCAATTCAGCTTGGATCGCGGGCAATGCTACAGCTGGGCCAGTATATTCCAACGGTAAAATCAACCCTGCCATGCAAACAGCCGCTAAAACCCAATAGCGGCTCCATGACTTTTTCTCCACCATCTGCATGTCATGTTCTCCACAATGTTTTTCAAGACATAATCTCTCGATCGTTTGATTCTACTTATGTAAAATCAGCAATAATATTGCTATATGCTCAAATATAAATTGCGGGAATAGCATGAATTATGATCTGACGCTCTGGCACCTTTTTTTCCGTATTGTCGAAAGAGGAAGCCTGACAAAAGCAGCAAAAGACTTACGATTAGATCCTTCTGTTGCCAGCCGTCGCCTGGCCTCTCTTGAGCATCAGCTCAAGGTGCAATTGATTAATCGTTCGACCCGAAAACTTAGCCTGACAGCCGCTGGCACTTTGGCATACGAGCAAATGCGCCCCTTACTGCATGAAGTAGAGGGAGTATTAGGTGATATCAGCAATAAATCATTGGCTGGTAAAATCAAAATAACCGCTCCTGTAAACTTTGGGGAGCGTTATGTCACGCAATGGTTAACGCTTTTCCAGCATCAATACCCTGATATTACTTTCGATTTAGTGCTTTCTGACAGTTGCTTAGATCTCAGACAAGAAGGTATTGATCTTGCCATACGTATCGGGGAATTACCTTCTTCCAGTTTAGTCGCCAAAAAATTGGGCAATATGCCCGGAGTATTATGTGCCAGTCCTGAATATTTGCAGAAACATGGCACGCCAAAGCATCCAAAAGATCTGAGTTACCATAAATCGATCATTTATTCGCTTCACCAGCATATCTCCCCCACTCGCCTGCAACTATCCCGCGATCATGAAGTAGAACAAGTAGAGCTATCTGGCGATTTTTATCTGAATAACGTTGGTGCAATTTACCAAGCTGTCTGCCACGGAGCAGGGATTCATGCCGGCCCAGTCTGGTTGTTCAATGAAGCCATTCACAGTGGGAATTTAATCAGATTACTACCTGATTGGCAGCTACCTGCATTACCTGTTCATCTACTAAGAATGAAAAGCCACTATATGCCCAACCGGATATCGATATTAATGGATTGGATGATGTTATGTTGGCAGAAAATAGAAGAACTGGAATGATGTTTAGCAGGAAGAATATTAACAGAAAGGATCTGTACGTGAGAGTGGGGGCTTTAATTGTTAGGGGTAATTTAATGTATTAATGATTCTTTTTTTGATGAATAGATTCTTTTTATCAATCTCAACAACAGAATGAAGAAATGAATAGATCAGAAAAACAGATAGATAGACAGATAAAAATAAGATGGAGAAAATTGGAGCGGGAAACGAGACTCGAACTCGCGACCCCAACCTTGGCAAGGTTGTGCTCTACCAACTGAGCTATTCCCGCGTCACTGATGGTTAATATTATTAACCTGAGACACCTGAATGCTGATTTCAAATTCGGTTAACGATATGATCCGAAAAACCTGCATATCAGGAACGGGCGTCATTATGAACGTGTTCAGATGAGATGGCAAGCCCTTTGCACCCACTCCTGAGCTAAACGCTCAAAAGACATTCGCCCAAATTTGATACAAAAACCCATACCATAATCCCAGTAATATCCCAGTCATTACCTTAAATACCCCACGGCCAGCAATTAACATTAAATAAACAATTAACTAACATCTAATAAGATTTATGGTTGTCGTAATTATTTTGTGGAAATAGATTAGCATCGATTTTGGTCGTTACTTAGATGATTATTCTCCTGAGAGAGGGTCAAAAATATGGCTCGATATTATCAATCTAAATTTGTCACGGGCATTGAAGCGCTGGTTGACCTTCTACTCGCTCAAGCTGAGCTGGATGAAATCCACAATCTCAACACAGCAGGGTTTGTTTCGGGCTATCGTGGTTCACCTTTAGCTCGTTTAGATCAAGCATTATGGCAACACAGTAAAGAACTTATCCAAGCCAATATTCGTTTTCAACCTGCTGTCAATGAAGATCTTGCAGCCAATGCCCTGATAGGAACACAAAAAGTCGAAACAGATCCGGATCGGCAAGTTAACGGTGTTTTTGGTATGTGGTATGGCAAAGGACCTGGCGTAGATCGTTCTGGTGATGCACTCAAACATGGTAATGCCTACGGTTCCTCTCCGCATGGAGGTGTGCTTGTTATCACCGGAGACGATCATGGCTGTGTCTCTTCTTCCATGTCCCATCAATCTGATCTCGCGATGATGGCATGGAATATGCCCATTTTACATCCAGCATCAATTGCTGATTATCGTGATGTCGGCTTATGGGGCTGGGCGGCATCACGTGTAAGTGGTGCATGGTTTGGCTTTAAAGCAATCAGTGAAGTTGTAGAAAGCGGAGCCGTCATAGAAAGTAAACCATTCCCTGATTATAAAATTCCGCAAGTTGATCCTGGCCCCGATGGGCTGCACTGGCGCTGGCCTGATCTTCCCGGCCCACAAATTGAAAAGCGTCTGGCTTATAAACTGAAAGCCGTTGAAGATTTCGCTAAACTTAATCCCATTGATTACCTGCTCACCCCTTGTGAACATCCACACGCTTTATTGGTCACTGTAGGCAAAGCCCATAAGGATGTTATGGAATCCCTGCGTGCCGGAGGCTTAACGCCTTCAGATCTGGCCCAACAAGGCGTTGCCCTTCTCCATGTCCGTTTGGTTTATCCTTTATCACCACTTCTCAGCGAACTTGCCACCCAAGCCAGTAATATTTTTGTCATTGAAGAAAAAGCCGCCATCGTTGAAATGTTACTGGCACATCAATTGGTTAAATTACAAAAAAATACCAACCTGATAGGCAAACATAACCATCTTGGTGAGAAATTGTTGCCCACTGATGTTGAATTACGTCCTTCACGGGTTGCCGTCCCACTTTCTGGATGGTTACAGCAATTCAATCTATTTCTTGCCGTGCCTCCAGAATGGTCCATAGATACCATTCAGCACGATGACACTTTGCCAAAACGCACACCTTATTTCTGCGCCGGATGTCCTCATAGCACTTCAACGCGCTTACCGGACGGTAGCCACGCCCAGATTGGCATAGGATGCCATATCATGGCTGCGTGGATGGATCGCAACACCGGAAGCGGTCTCTTGCCAATGGGGGGAGAAGGTATCGACTGGATAGGACATGCTCCGTTTGTGAATCGTTCCCACGTTTTTCAAAATCTGGGAGATGGTACTTATTTCCATTCTGGTCACTTAGCCATTCGTCAATCGGTCGCCGCAGGGAGCCACATTACTTACAAATTGCTGTTCAATGATGCCGTGGCAATGACAGGTGGGCAACCGCTGGATGGAAATATTTCCATATCGCAAATTGTTTCTTTGATGCAGGCAGAAGGTGTGAAAGAAGTCGTTGTCGTGACGGATGATCTTGATAAATACAAAGGTAAAAACAGCCTTCCTGCCAATGTGAAACTCTATGAACGGGATTATCTCGAAGATGTGCAAAAACGCCTTCGAGATATTGTTGGCGTAACAGTTATCATCTACGAGCAAACCTGTGCCACCGAACTACGCCGTAAAAGAAAGCGGGGCTTAGCACCAAAAGTAAGGAGCCATGCCGTCATCAATGAATTGGTTTGTGAGGGATGTGGTGACTGTCAAATACAATCGAATTGTCTTGCCGTAACGCCGGTTAAAACGCTTTTAGGCACGAAACGCAAGATAGACCAACACGTTTGCAATTCAGACCTTTCTTGTCTGAAAGGATTTTGTCCCAGCTTTATCACCGTCGAAAATGCCAATCTACGTTCAGATCTCAGCAAAATCATCCCACATACTGAGTTAGACAAAATTATTCACAAATTACCACTGCCAACGCTGACTTCTGTCGCAACGCCTTATGAAATCCTGTTAGTCGGCATCGGCGGTACAGGAATCATCACCGCGGGGCATCTACTTGCAAATTCTGCACAATTAGATAATTGCTTCGCCAGTTTGCTGAATTTTACCGGTTTTGCCCAAAAGGGAGGGGAAGCCATAGCTCATGTTCGGTTATGCCGTGATCAGGACAAACTGCACCAAGTCAGAATTGATCGCGGACGAGCCAATCTGATCATCGCCGCTGATTTGGTGGCAGCAACAGGACAAAACGCGCTGGAAGTGATGTCGAGGGGATCAACAAAGTGCATACTGAACACCCACGAAACACAAATCGGTACTATGCTTCTCTCCCCTATGCTGGATTTGGATCACCGCAAAATGCTAGACACCCTTAGCCAACATATACAAACATTACGCTCCATTGATGCAGAAACGTTGGCTGCTCATCTAGTCGGTGACAGAGACCAAACAAATATCATATTAATTGGTTATGCTTGGCAACTCGGCAAAATCCCAATCACATTATCTTCCATCAACAATGTTATTCAAGAACTGGGAACCTCAGCAGATAATGCTCAGCGGGCTTTCTGCATAGGCCGCATCGCGGCAGCACAACCAGATATTCTGCAAAAATACCTCAATATCACTCCACAAGAAAATATAAAAAGTCTGGATGATCTCATTATGCATCGGTATCAATTTCTGGTGGATTATCAAAATGAAAGATATGCAATGCATTATCTCAGTCGTGTTGCCCAAGTCCAAATGGTGGCTCAGCAGATCGATGCAGAAGAAATCACTAGATCCGTTGCTGAAAACTTATTCAAATTGATGGCATATAAAGATGAGTATGAAGTTGCCCGTCTCTATGTCAAAACGGGTTTTTTCGATAAACTCCGCTCACAATTTGACAATACAGATACCATTCGCTTTCACCTCAGCCTTCCGCTCTTCAATCGCAAAGATCCTCGTACAGGCCAACGGGGAAAAAAGGAATATGGTTCGTGGATCATTCCTGTATTGCGTTTCCTCGCTGCATGCAAGCCACTGCGTGGTACTGCTTTCGATATCTTTGGCTATCAGGAAGAGCGTAAGCAGGAAAGAAATTTGCTGCTTGAGTATGAGAAATTAATTGACGTTTTGATCGAAAAAATGGATCGCTATAATTTGGTAACCTGTCAGAAACTCGCAGAGCTTCCTAATCAAGTACGTGGTTTTGGCCATGTGAAACAAAAAGCGATAAAAAACATGATGGAACGTAAGGAAACATTGCTGAAAGAATTGCAAAAAGTGATGTGATAATACGTGTTGGACATTATTAATAGTAATGCCCAACACTTTTCGGACAGCTATATATATCAATGAACCCGTGCCAGATAAAAGCGACTGGCTGCCCCATGAACTCTGCCATCATGCCCATTGTAATGGGTCAGATTGTAACAGGCTAAACCGCGGCACCACTAAGTATTCACATGGACGTTGATCTTGGTTAGATATTTTGAGAATAAAAAAAGCGCCCAAAGGCGCTTTTTTTGACTTGCAGACTTTAATAAAAATCTACCGTCCTGAATCTGGAGCGGGAAACGAGACTCGAACTCGCGACCCCAACCTTGGCAAGGTTGTGCTCTACCAACTGAGCTATTCCCGCATTTGTCATGGCTGCTGTCAGCCGACTTTTTTACACCTAAATAACTTTGAATTTGGAGCGGGAAACGAGACTCGAACTCGCGACCCCAACCTTGGCAAGGTTGTGCTCTACCAACTGAGCTATTCCCGCATATATTTTGGTGTACTGTACTTTGAAATTCTTCATCGGTACGGGGAGCGCATTATACGAGAAATTATTCCTCTGACAAGCCCCACAACACAAAAAATTGCATTTTTTCTCTGATTGATGATTAAACCAACAAATCATCCGCTTAACCATCAATACAGAGATTAATTTACGTACAAATCTTGTATCAAATACCGCTATTTATTTTTGGATAAAATGTTCACGGTAATGCACTAATTCAGCAATGGATTCCCGAATGTCATCCAGAGCCTGATGAGTATTTTTCTTGCTGAACCCTGACAACATCTCTGGCTTCCAACGACGAGCCAGTTCTTTAAGCGTACTGACATCCAAATAACGGTAGTGAAAATATTTTTCCAATTCAGGCATATAACGGAATAGGAAGCGCCGATCCTGCCCCACACTATTACCACAAATTGGTGATTTTCCAGCTGGGATCCATTGCTCCAGAAAAGCAATGGTTGCTTTTTCAGCTTGTGCATCATCAAACTGGCTCTGCTTTACGCGTTCCACCAACCCACTGGCGGTATGCGTCCGTACATTCCAATCATCCATCAATGCCAACTGCTCGTCCGGCTGATGAACCGCAATCACAGGCCCTTCTGCAAGGATATTCAGTTCCGAATCGGTGACAATGGTCGCAATTTCAATTATGCGATCGCGCTCGGGATCTAACCCGGTCATCTCTAAATCTATCCAGATAAGATTGTTCTCACTTTTTGACATGATATATCCTAGTTTCCTTCAAAAGAGGTAGTCTGTCTCTGTGGTGTATCATAACGTTTTTGATCATTCACAGCGATAATCAGCAAGATAAGTGAAATAAGTGAGGTTCGGTGGCTAAAAGTAAACTTTCCAAAGGGCAGCAACGCCGTGTACAGGCCAATCATCAACGCAGGTTGAATAAGGTTGATACCAATAAACCAGAAATGGATGATAGCCAATTTGGTGAACCACAGGAAGGGCTGGTGATCAGCCGATTCGGGCAACATGCCGATATTGAAGCGGCAGATTCATCCATACAGCGTTGCAATATCCGCAGGACAATACGTTCATTGGTCACTGGAGATCGCGTTGTATGGCGCCCTGTTCTGCAACTCCAGTCTGATGTCAAAGTTAATGGTATCGTAGAAGCGGTTCATGAACGCACTTCCGTACTTACACGTCCCGACTACTATGATGGCATCAAACCAATTGCATCAAATATCGACCAGATCGTGATTGTTTCCGCTATTTTGCCTGAACTTTCATTGAATATTATCGATCGCTATTTAGTCGCATGTGAAACACTCAACATCGAGCCTTTGATCGTACTCAATAAAATCGATCTGTTGGATGCCGAAAGCCGTGAATGGGTCAATGACGTCATGGATATCTACCGCCATATCGGCTATCGCGTACTGGAAGTTTCCAGCTATACTGGTGAAGGTATCCCTGAATTAACCTCTTTGCTGGCTGACAAAATCAGTGTATTCGCGGGACAATCCGGCGTCGGGAAATCCAGCTTGCTCAATACCCTGCTGCCTGACAATGAAAAAGATATCTTGGTCAATAATGTCTCAGATAACTCTGGTCTCGGCCAGCATACCACCACCACCGCTCGCCTTTACCATTTCCCACTGGGGGGAGATGTAATCGACTCTCCAGGAGTCCGTGAGTTTGGATTGTGGCATCTAACGCCAGAACAAGTTACACAAGGCTTTGTCGAATTCCGTGAATATCTGGGAGGATGCAAATTCCGTGATTGCAAACATCTGGACGATCCTGGATGTGCCTTAAGGGAAGCGTTAGAACAAGGTGTCATTGCTGAAGAACGTTTCGAAAATTATCACCGGATTCTGGAAAGCATGGCACAGGTTAAACCCCGCCGAAATTTCACAGACGGTCAAAAATAAGACAATAATTAACGATACCCTGACATTCAAAATAATGGCAGGTACAATAGTCACCTTTTGTCCAATTTGCCAAGAAAAGATCCAAGAGGTTCACGTGCTGGATAATTTTAAAATCAGGCTACAATATTTACTTCCAAAACAATGCATTACAAACTTAGCAGGCTGGTTTGCCAATAAAAAGGCTGGCTGGCTGACACAGTTTGTAATCAAGGCTTTCGCCAAAGCCTATAAAGTGGATATGAATGAAGCAAAAGACCCTTCATTCACTGCTTACTCGACATTCAATGAATTTTTTGTCCGCCCCCTTAAAGAGGACATTCGCCCTATCGTCAATGAAGCCCATCAATTGGCTCTGCCAGCAGACGGCACGATAAGCCAGCTTGGAGCGATCCGCGAAGATCAGATCATCCAAGCCAAAGGCCACTATTACACGATAGAAGCACTGTTGGCAGGGCAGCACCAACTGGCCGAACAGTTCCTCAATGGTCAATTTATCACGACTTACTTATCGCCAAAGGATTATCATCGTGTTCATATGCCATGTGACGGCGTTCTTAAAGAGATGATTTATGTTCCTGGTGATCTGTTTTCAGTTAACCCATTGACAGCAGCCAATGTACCAAACCTGTTTGCACGTAATGAACGTATTATCTGTTTATTTGAGACAGCATTCGGACCAATGGCACAAATTCTTGTTGGCGCTACCATTGTGGGTAGTATTGAAACTGTCTGGAGCGGTTGTGTCACACCTCCGCGTGAAGGGGTCATCAAACGCTGGACCTACCCGACAGAAGGCCAAGAGGGTGAAATTTCCCTCAAAAAAGGAGAGGAAATGGGGCGCTTCAAGCTGGGTTCAACAGTTATCAACCTGTTTGCTGCAAACCAGATTAGTTTTGCCAATAACTTATACAGTGGTTCGCAAACCCGCATGGGAACCATGATGGCGCAAGCCATCACACTAGAAGAACCTTCAGTGAACACTGACGAATCAATAAATAAAGATATCGTTAGCTAATTTTAGATCCAAGGAGCCCCTTATTGTGCGCCTGATTATCAGTTTACTTTTCAGTCTATTAATTGTGAATTCGGCTTTTGCCTCTGTAACATCGTTGGATGAAAACCAACTGAAGCAAATTAAAGATAGCAAAAGCTCACAAGATTCTGAAATCGATAAAGCACATCAAGGGGCTATAGATTGGGCTAACAAAGCCAAATCTAGCAATGCGAATGCCCAGAAGTATAAACAAGCAATTGATGAATTTTCCAATATTACCAAAAAATTACGTGATGAAATTCTTACTGAAAGCAAGATCACCACGTCCATTCCTGCCAATCAGGATATCAGTCAGTTAGAACAACAAATTATCCAGACAAAAAGCGAATTACAGGAGCAAGAAAACCAATTACAGCAAGAACAAGATGAAATCCAAAAAATCAATGAGTTCATAAGTCAATTTCCTCAAAAACAAGCTGAAGCAAAGCACTTGCACTCTGAAGCAATTTCTCGGCTTAAGTCTATGAACTCACCTTCCACACCACTGGCCAATGCGCAATTGACACAAGTTCAAGCAGAAGTCGAGGCTCGTAACGCTACAATCAATGAACTGGAAGTAGCTCAACTTTCTGCCAATAATCGTCAAGAAATTGCGCGCATACGCACAGACTTATTCAAAAAACGCTCTTATCGACTGGGTAGTAAACTCCAGCAATTGCGCAGTCAGTTACATATCCAACGCCAGCAGAAAGAGGAAGTTGCATTAAAGAATACAGAAAAGCTGGAAGAGCTAGTGGAACAGAATGGAGGAAAACATACAAAATTCTTGCAGAAGGAACTCCAGCAAAACAGCCAATTGTCACAAACATACAATAAGCAAATGGAGAGCATGGACTCCATTAGCGCACAACAACACCAGGCAGCCAATGGTATAAAGCGAGCTAAACAAGTACTCAACACAATCCGTGAACAAGAACAATGGCTAAGCTCATCCACAACACTAGGCGAAACTTTAAGGGCTCAGGTCGCCCGCCTTCCAGAAATAACAAAATCCCAGCAATTTGACAAACAAATTGTCGAATTACAAGTCAATAGACTGAAATATGAGGAAATGCTGGAACGTACACCACTCTCTTCCGAGCAAAAACTGCCTACATATGATTCACTGACACCAGCGCAAAAGGCTATCTATGACTCATTTATTCGCACGAGAAAAGATATATTAAACAAATTGATCATAGCATGTGACAATAAAATAGCGGAATTGACAAAACTCAAGGTAGCCAATAGCCAATTAAATGATGCTTTAAAAGAAGTACATGATGCTACGCACCGCTATCTATTCTGGGTAATAGATGTCAATCCCATATCGTTGAATTATCCGCTGCTAGTAGTGCAAAATCTGGCAAACCTGCTGTCCTCGGGAACGTTCACTCAGTTGGGTGCCGCAATCCACTATATGTTGACCACGCAAGGTACATTACTCTATTTGGTGGGGTCTTTGTTACTGGTCATTTTCAGTATTAGCTCACGCCGCCAGTACCATGCTTTTCTTGAGCGCTCCAGCAATCGTATTGGCAAGGTGACACAAGATCATTTTTCTCTGACTGTGCGAACAGTTTTTTGGTCTATCGTCGCTGCATTACCACTACCAATGCTTTGGTCAGCCATTGGCTACGGCCTGGAAAATGCATGGCCGTATCCGATAGCTGAAGCAATAGGCAGCGGTATAAAAGCAACAACCCCGATTCTGTGGGTTTTCATGCTCAGTGCTGCATTTGCCCATCCCAATGGTTTATTTATTGCTCATTTTCACTGGCCGGAAGAACGCATACAACGGGCTATGCGTTTCTATCGCCTTTCCATTTTTCTGATCGTGCCTCTTATGA
This sequence comes from Xenorhabdus vietnamensis, assembly GCF_002127535.1. Lineage (GTDB taxonomy): Bacteria > Pseudomonadota > Gammaproteobacteria > Enterobacterales > Enterobacteriaceae > Xenorhabdus > Xenorhabdus vietnamensis. The sequence goes on along the minus strand of NZ_MUBJ01000002.1, from coordinate 94,743 downwards.
TGGCATTGGTCACCTTTAATCATTACAACGACCAGAAAATTATCTCAACCCTCGGCAGGCTGTGTTTCATCATGCTGTGTATTTCACTGAGCTTGGTCACCAGCAGCTTAAAACGAGCCGGCATTCCACTCTATATGGCCAAACATGGTTCAGGCGAAAATATCGTTAATTCTGTTCTATGGTGGATACTGCTTGCTGCCCCAATACTGGCAGCACTAGCTTCGAGCCTTGGTTATCTGCAACTCTCGCAGGCACTACTGGGACGCTTAGAAACGTCTGTCGTTATCTGGTTTTCACTATTGATCATTTACCACATTGTGCGTCGATGGATGCTAATACAACGCCGAAAAATCGCTTTTGAACGGGCAAAACAACGCCGTGCGGAGATATTGGCCCAGCGTGCTAAAAGTGAAGAGGATTCAACCAACATCAATAGTAGCGTAGAGGGTTCAATCGAGGTTGAGGAGCCTGTCATTGATTTAGATGCCATCAGTGCCCAGTCGTTAGGATTAGTGCGCTCAATCCTAACAATGACTGCGCTAGTCTCTATGCTCCTATTGTGGTCTGAGTTACATTCAGCTTTTTCTTTCCTTGAAAATATTCGGCTCTGGGACGTTAGTACAAATACCAACGGAGTTGATAGTATTCAGCCAATTACCGTGGGCTCAGTATTAATTGCAATCTTAGTTATTGTCATTACGACACAACTTGTCCGTAATTTACCAGCCTTATTGGAACTCGCCCTGTTACAACATCTGGTGCTGACACCAGGAACAGGTTATGCCATTACGACACTGACCAAATACAGCATTACGCTCATTGGCGGCTTGATTGGTTTCTCTCTGGTAGGGATTGAGTGGTCGAAGCTACAATGGTTGGTTGCTGCAATGGGGGTTGGGCTTGGTTTTGGCTTGCAGGAAATTTTCACCAATATCATTTCCGGACTGATCATCTTATTTGAAAAACCGATCCGCATTGGTGATACCGTAACTATCCGTGGTTTGACCGGCAGTATCACGAAGATCAACACACGGGCAACAACGCTGTCTGACTGGGACAGGAAAGAGATTATCGTTCCCAATAAAGCATTTATTACAGAGCAATTCATCAACTGGTCACTGTCTGACACAATTACCCGTATCGTCCTGACGATCCCAGTTCCGGCTGATATTAACTCCGCCCATGCCACCGACATATTAACGTCTGCAGCCAAAAGCTCACCATTAATTCTTGATAACCCGATGCCGGAAGTGTACTTAGTGGATTTGCAGCAAGGCATTCAGATTTATGAACTGCGTGCCTACGCCGCAGAGATGGGGCATCGTATGCCTGCCCGTCATGAAGTACATCAACACATTTTGCAGGAATTCCGCAAAAATGATATCACTTTGCCATTCCCACCGTTCCAGGCTCGTGTTGATGTTTTTGGGCAAGAAATCCGCAGTGCGACAACTAATTTCACGGGTCGTAATCCCCCACGTAAACCGGGAGAGCTGTGACCTTACACCAACATGACCAGACGCATACCTTTTCAGGTTAGTGGATTATTGGCATTAAATGGCGTTTCTATTTTGGGAAACGCCATTACCGAAATTGCCATTCCATGGTTGATCTTGGAAATATCCGGCAGCCCACTATTAGTTGCCTCTGTGATGTCTGCAAAAATCCTTCCCCTGCTCTTTTCTGTTTTCTTTAATGCCCAATTGGTGGATAAATACGGAGCATACCGCATTTCCCTGTTATCTGATTTGGTAAATTTTCTCAGTGTGCTGCTGATCCCTGTGTTTTACACTATGGATATCCTGCATTTTTACCTGCTGGCTGTCTTACTGATATTTTCCACTGTTTTAGATTCTCCAGGGCGCTTGGCGAAAGACGTCATGCTAGCAAAAGGGATCAAACAGAATAAAAGCGAGAATGAGTTAATCAATGGGATAAACAGTACTATTGAAAATATTTGTGATCTGATCGGTCCCATCATTGGCTCACTGATTATTGCTATGTTCGGTACGATCAACGCCCTGTATTTCGATGCAGTGAGTTTTTTAGTCGTTGCATTGGGACTGATCATCCTGAAAAAACATTTTGTCGCTAATATCCATCAAGTGATTAAAACTCCCACCCTGCCACATCATTATTTTCTTGAAGCATTCAAATACATTACTTCTGAGAAAGAGATTTTTGCCGTACTTCTCATTAGTGCAATAGTGAATTTTGTGATCACTCCATTTCTGATTGTTTATTTACCCTATGTGAATAAGCAAGAGTTTAATTCTGTTTTAAGCCTCGGTGTCTCAATGGCTTGCTTTGGCGTGGGAACAACACTCTCTTCATTACTATATGGAGTTTATGGCAAATATTTTTCCAGCAATCGCATTATCATTACTGGTTATAGCTTATTTACCCTGTGCCTGATATCTATGAGCCAATTTAATGAGCAATATGCCTTATTTACCCAGCTTTTTGCTATTGGCATTTGTATTGGTTTTACCGGGCCAGTCGAAGTCACTCTGATGCAACGTCAAGTACCAGAAAATTTGTTTGGCAGAATAATGACTCTATTTTCCTCTACGCGATTTCTTTCGGTGCCGGTTGGATATCTTGGTTTTGGTGCGTTGCTGGAATCCAGCCTTGCCGAGCAAACGCCATTGATAATGTCTGCCATAATACTGGTAGGATTAATAAATTATTGGTTGATATGTAAAAGAGCCAAATAAAACATATCCCCTTTTTCCTTCAAGTTGCAGCTTTATTGACGCACTGCAACTTGAAAGACGAAGGATATATTGAAGAATAAATAATACCACGTTACTGACGCATACCAATTGCAAGACGATTCATCCCATTCATCAGCGCAATCGCAAAAGTCAAATCAGAAATTTCCTGATCTTTGAAATAGTCTTTCAAAGGTAAATAGGCATAATCGTCTGCGTGTGTCGTCACTACATGAGTAAGAGCTTCAGCCCACTCCAACGCCGCCTTTTCACGTGGACTAAACTGACTGCTGACCCGCCATCCGGCTAATTCAGCTAACCGACGTTCTGTTTCTTGGTGTTCTCTCAAAGTTTGAGAGTGTTTGTTTAAACAGAAAGAACAACCGTTGATTTGAGATACACGCAAATAGATCAATTCAATCAACAGTAAATCTAGCGAGCTTTTTTCCAACCCTTCTTTTACCGCACGGAACCCCTGCAATAGTTCTGGAGATAATTTGTAGTAAGCAAGGCGTAAGCCATTCATAAATAATATTCCTTATTTTAATATCGCAAGCACTATATTCCAAATAAATTATTTATGCAAAGAACATAATTATTTTTATAAAAAATTTATTCTCTCAAAAAGAAATCAATGAAATAAATTATACAATTAGCAAAAATAAAAAAACGCCACTAAAGGATGAAGTGGCGTTTTATATTATATGGCAAACTAAACTTTTAATTCATACTATATATACCCTGAGACATTAGGGTAATTTTTTCGGATCTTCTCCGAAATCATTATCGCCAGTCGTTCCTTCCAGGAAGAAAAATATTAATAAAACAATATTGGCAAATGGAATCAGGGTCATCAATAACCACCACCCAGAATGATTAGTATCATGAAGGCGGCGCACTGCTACAGCCAGACTTGGAATAAGAGTTAAAATTCCATAAACAACCAATAATCCAAAACCAGCACTTTCATTAATTGCTGTTCCAAGTATAAATAAGGCCACAGATATAATAATATCAAATAAACGGAACATCCAATATTCTTTACGATGCGCACGCCCTGAAAACTCAGCATAATTTTTTAAAACACTAAGATACCAATTCATAATGTCTCTTTATTGAATTTATATAAAAGAAAATCAGGCAAACTATAAATTATGGTAAATTTTATACTTATTTATATTTTAAAGTCTATAATAAATTATGACCTGATTAACACCTTCTTATTCATGCTATTATTAGATAGTAAGTTAAAAAACGCTTCCAAATGCAAAATTATAAAAATAAACAACATAAATATCTCTAGCACATATCAAAGTTATGTATAATTTGATCAGAAAAACAAAACTAATTATTCTATTATTAACCTAGGTTAGATTATGATTCATTTTATAAAAGTAATTAATTATGTTATTTATGCAAAATCATTAGTATAGATATGAAAATATCTATTTTTTTCCGGGCGGACTTGGTTTTTGATAGCATTTTTTTTGATATCCAACTTTCTTTTTGTCAGTTGCCGTTTCTATCGGAATGTACTTATTCTGTGGTATATCAGCAATACCTCAGGTGAGCCTGAATTCCTTGCCACAACTGCCATGTTTTTCGCTATCTTTATTCTTTTCTTAACCCCTTTTATTGGCAAGCTTATTGACTTTTTTAATCGAAAATCAATCCTAATATTTATCACAATCATCACACTGGGACTTTTTCTGTTTTTTCCCTCTCTAATAACGGCTTTTTTAATCGCCTATATGCAATGATTTGTGCCTATGCATTTATCCAAATCTATTTTGCGATTTTCTATATTACACGGCAGGGGGTTTATCAAATGTGACTGGGAGTATGACTGAGAAAACGCCTATCATGGCATAAAAAACAGCACCATATCGGATGCTGTTTTCAAACAATTATTCAGATTATTAGCTTCAAATAGCTTTCAACTTGATACATTTTCCGCAAATAACAAGAAACGGCATCATCAGCATTGGAACCAATAACTTCCATATCAGGCAGGATGTCTTTCAAGCGCTGGTGCGCTCCTTGCATAATGCAGCCCTTACCTGCCACACTCAACATTTCCTGATCATTCATGCCATCGCCAAAAGCAATGCAGTCACTCAATTGGTATCCGATCGCTTGACAAACTTGCTCCAACGCATGACCCTTAGAAACACCACCCGACATCACTTCTAAACAATTTCTCAGTGAAAAGCTGACATTGACCCTTGCCCCCCAACGCGCTTTAATCCTCTCTTCCAAATCCACCAAATAATCATGATCTTCACTGGTGTAATAAACCTTGCACACACCATCAGTGGGAAAACTATCGCGTTGAAAAAGCTGGTAATGGAAAACTGACTCCTGAAAAAATTCCTCTTGCTCAGGAGCGTCCTTATTCATTAACCAATCATCATTATTGAAGTAATTAGTCAGGATATTGGGATTATCAAACTCCAATAAACACAAATCATGAGCAATCTGAGGATCTAAGTTGTGGCTGAATACTAATTCATCCTGAGTATTGTGAACTCTTGCACCGTTGGAAGTGATCATATAAGCATCAATGCCCAGCCCATCACGGATCTGTCCCACATCAATATGATGGCGCCCTGTTGCGAAAATAAAATGAATTCCTTTCTCCGTCAGCAAGTTCAGAGTTTCCTTGGTATACGGGGTTAATTTATGGTCGGGAGACAATAAAGTGCCATCTAAATCTGAAGCAACAACATGGTACATGGTTATGGTTCCTAAACTAGATCAGTGCTGGTCAAAAAAATCACAAATTGCATTGAGAGCCTGTGCCCGCAATACATCTTCTTCGAACAGGATTTCATGATGAGCCCCGTAGATAATCAGAGGACTTTGTTCTTCTTTTCCTGTTCCCGCTTTTTGGCGAGATTCGCAAAAAGCCAGTAACTCCCGATTATTTACTACCTTATCTTCACTCGCTTGTAATACCATGAGTGGAGTCTGAATTTTACCCGCATTTTCAATCAGATGATCGCCCATCAGCATACTTTCACGCATCCAATGGTAAGTCGGCCCTCCAAGGCGCAATTCAGGATAATCAGCATAGTAACGCACATAACGTTGGTAACGTGCATAACTGTGCGTTAATAAATTGATAAAATAGGGCAATGGTTGCCATTGTCCCGTTGATAAAGCATAAGCGGTACGCCTTTTGAAATAAGGTTCCGCCTGGTTGACCAGAATATTGGCCAACCAACGGGGCATCGGTAAATAAATGCCAAACATCGGTGCACATAATGCCGCAGCACGAAAAATCGGCTCTTGGTAACGGATCAGAAAACGACTCAAGATCGCACCGCCCATTGAATGGGCCAGTGCATAACAGCGATGAGACTGACGGGTAAACACTTCAAGCTCAATAAGCTTAGTGAAATCATCCACATAATGATCGAACTCTTCGACATGGCCTTTTTGTCGATCATCCAACATTCGCCCAGAACGACCTTGCCCACGATGGTCAATAATGAAAATATCGTAGCCCAAGTGGTAAAAATCGTAAGCCACTTCTGGATATTTCATATAGCTTTCACTTCGGCCGGGCAAAATCACGAGTGTTTTGTCATGGTGGGGAGAACAAAAGGAGACATAATGGATGGGAACATCATCAACTCCCATAAATTGCCTTTCTTCCCTCGTTTGCCAAAAATTCAGTAACAGTCCATTTGTAAAGGCAGAGAACTGAGGTTCACGGTTTAACCAGCTTGCTTTCAATATCTCAGGCACCATTCATCATCCTCTGTCATATTCTTTATTTACTCAAACCCTTCAAAATGCTCACGGATCAACGTCATAAATGCGTCTCCAAAACGTTCCAATTTCCGTTGCCCAATACCATTAATCAACAAAAGTTCATCTGGTGTTATTGGATACTGTTCTGCCATCTCAATTAATGTAACGTCATTGAAAACAACAAAGGGTGGAATATTGTTTTCATCAGCAATGGACTTACGCAATTTACGTAACTTAGCAAATAATTTTCGGTCATAGTTTCCACTGTACGATTTGTTTTGCTGATTTCGGCTTTTCAAATTCTGGATACGTGGCACAGCAAGTTGCAGAGATATTTCACCACGCAATACAGGCCGTGAAGCCTCAGTCAGTTGCAGCGCAGAATAGTTGGCGATGTTTTGGCTAATCAGTCCCAAATGAATGAGCTGACGCAAGACGCTCATCCAATGCTCCTGACTCTGTTCTTTACCAATGCCATAAACAGGCAGTTTATCGTGCCCAAAATCTCTAATGCGTTGATTATTCGCACCACGTAGCACTTCTACAATATAGCCAATCCCAAAACGTTGTCCAACACGATAGATACAGGATAGCGCTTTCTGTGCCTCCACCAGACCGTCGTAACGCTTGGGGGGATCAAGGCAAATATCACAATTGCCGCAGGCTGTTTGCCTGCTTTCCCCGAAATAATTCAGCAACACCAAACGCCGGCAAGTCTGCGCCTCTGCAAACGCGCCCATGGCATTGAGTTTGTGTCGTTCAATGTCCTGTTGTTCACCCGCGGGTTTTTCTTCCAAGCAACGACGCAGCCACGCCATATCCGCAGGATCGTAAAATAATACAGCTTCTGCTGGTAAGCCATCTCGCCCGGCCCGGCCCGTTTCTTGATAATAAGATTCGATATTGCGGGGAATATCAAAGTGCACAACAAAGCGCACATTAGGTTTATTAATCCCCATACCAAATGCTACCGTTGCTACAACGACCTGCAAATCATCGCGCTGGAAAGCATCCTGTACCCATGCACGTTGATTGTTTTCCAGCCCTGCGTGATAAGGGGCAACACTTAACCCCCGCTTTTGCAAACGCTCCACAGTTTCTTCCACTTTAGTGCGACTATTACAGTAGATAATCCCACTTTTTCCTTGCTGACCACGAACAAATGACCAGAGTTGATCAAGCGGTTTATATTTCTCCACTAAGGTGTAGCGAATGTTGGGACGATCGAAGCTACTGATATGGATAATCGGCTCATGCAACTCCAATAAACGCACGATATCCTGACGGGTTGTTTTATCTGCTGTTGCCGTTAGTGCAATCACAGGAAGCTCGGGGAAACGGCGGCGAAGTTGCCCTAATGCGCGGTACTCCGGACGAAAATCATGTCCCCATTGAGAAATACAGTGGGCTTCATCGACGGCCAGTAAAGCAGGCTGCCAATCGTGAAGCTGATCAAGAAAGTTATCTGTTACCAACCGTTCAGGGGCGACATAGAGCAGTTTAATACCCCCTTGACGGCAACGTTGAATGATATCAAATTGCTGTTCACGACTTTGGGTTGAGTTCAGGCATTCTGCTTCAACTCCATTCGCACGTAGCTGATCAACCTGATCTTTCATCAATGAGATTAATGGAGATACAACCAGAGTCAGCCCGCTTTTTACCAGTGCAGGAATCTGGTAACACAGCGATTTACCGCCTCCCGTTGGCATAATGACCAGACAATCTCGCCCATCAAGAACGGCGTCAATAACCTGCTGCTGTCCCGGACGAAATTGTTGGTATCCGAATGTTTTTCGTAATGCTTGTTCAGCCAGCGATGCCGTGCTGATGAGTTCTGCGGTAGACACGCCTTTCCTCGATCGTTAGAAGCTAATCCCTGAAAAAACCTAAAAATAGGCTGTAAAGAATACAGCCGCGATCCAAGCGCCTGCATATTATGCTATCTCACTGTAAGAATTGTTACAGCATATCATTCAGCATGACACCTATACCAAAACGGGTCTGCTTGAAATTGTAGTCAATCATTGATTCGCCATAACCGCAGAAAAGTTGCGTATATACACGAACATGTTTCGATATCGGATAACTCCACCCCAATTCTCCACTACCATAACCATTGTTCCAGTTATAGTGCCCTTGAGCGGTAAACACACTATCGCCCCAGATATAACCAATTTTCAGTCGGTAATGCCCCATATAGCGGATCATCTCTGGGTTATCATCATGACGGGAGCTTTCGGGGAGTCGATACCACGGTTTAAAATCCACCTGCCAATTGCCATTCTGAGCCATAATGCGCGCATAAAGTCGGTTCCAGCTACGGGAAGTCGCTTCTGGCCGCCCGTTGGATTGATGGTTCAACCCTGCCTCAATTTCCCGCAAGTGCCAGCCGGCAAATTCATAGTCAGTTAACCATGCCAAAAAAAGTTGCGGTTCATAATTCGTTTCACGAAACGGAGACGATTCCGTTTTATTACTGAATTGCCACCATGAACGCTGTGTATAAGAGGCGCCAAGCAACGAATTCTCTCCAGCAATTCCTCGCCACAATGGAAAGCCGAAACTTATCTGAAAAATGACTTCATCTTTGCGGACATGATCTGCCCAATCATAGCTATGAATCGCCGGTTTATTAACTTTGTTGCCATAAGTGTAAATAATGTAATTCGTATCATAGGGATAGAGCATTAACGCAGAATCTTGCTCGCCCAACATCATCGAGAGCACACTCCCTCTCACTTCACCAACCTGATTGTTTGCTGCATGAGCCAATGGCGATAATAAACCGATAATAACCAGTATATTCCATAACAAGCGCATTTCTGGTTTTCCTATGGTGGTAATTTCAAACTAAAAAATTACTGCTTATTCTACACACTATATGATTATTTTTTGTAGTCTGTTTTTTTCGATGAATTGTTTTTCGAAGCACTTCACAGACTGGCAAAGTTGATAACGAAAGCATAAACTTAACAAGTTATTAACTATAAATATCCATTTAATATCAGTCGGCTTTACTTTTCATTATCAGGAAATCCACCATGGAAAATATACAGCGAGCAGACACAACCTTAACGCCAGAAGAAGCCCGAAAATTTATTGGTGAAGTTTTTGTTTATCATATGCCATTCAACCAACTGTTGGGTCTTGAATTGCTCCGCTTCGAACAAGACTATGTAGAACTGCAATTTCGCTATCAGGAAAAATTAGTCGGTAATATGGTGCATAAAATTCTGCACGGTGGTGCGATCGCTTCCATATTAGATGTTGCAGGAGGGCTGGTTTGTGCAGGCAACGCACTGGCGGCAATTGAAACGCTCACAATCCCAGAGATCCAAAAACGCCTCACGACATTGGGCACTATTGATTTGCGTGTGGATTACCTGAGGCCCGGACGTGGTGAAGTATTTACCGCCAGTTGCAACATTATCCGCTCTGGTAATAAAGTTTCTGTCGCCAGAATTGAATTGCATAATGAGAAACAAGTGCATATTGCCAGTGCAATGGGGACTTATTTGGTTGGTTAATATTCTTTATTAATTTCAAACAACAATATCCATCAAATACCAATACCCAAAATACAAATTTAAAATAAATAAAGGAATGTGCCAACAAAACACATTCCCTTTTCATTTGATACTGATAACTGCCAAACCCCCCATTTCTAACCCCCACCATGAGTTTATAATTTATTGAAGCCCTCTTCGCCTTCCCTATAGTACAATATCGGCAAAAACGCCCACAAAATGTTCATTTTTTAATCTTCCACAGTGTATACAAAATTTGAGATAAAACAGGAACCAGACTGTATAAATACAGACAACTAATTCACCTAATCATAAAAATTTAGCATAAAACGCCATTTAAATGGGTGAAAAAATTTAATTTATTACTCATGCCATTAACTACTTGTAAATCATTCATCCCAATGACACATTGTATAGGTTTATGAGCTATCATTTTCTTAACAAGCTCCTCTGATTTTTTCTGAACACTCTCTAAACATCCAAGGATATTATGACTAACCAAAATACGACCCAAGGTATCCTGTATGCCTTGGGGGCTTATCTCATTTGGGGATTGGCTCCTATCTACTTCAAGGCCATACAATATGTGCCCCCCGATGAAATCGTGTCACACCGCGTTATATGGTCGGTTTTTTTTATGGTACTGATGCTGATAGTGACTCGTCACTGGCGTCAAGTTTGGACTGTCGTCCGTCAACCTAAAATTCTGCTGCTGTTAGGTATCACTGCTTTCACTATTACCAGTAACTGGCTGACTTATATTTGGGCGGTTAATAATAACCATCTGCTTGAAGCGAGTCTGGGGTATTTTATTAACCCTCTGGTAAGTGTGCTGTTTGGCATGATTTTTCTTGGTGAACGTTTCCGTCGTATGCAGTGGATTGCCGTAGGATTAGCCTTTACTGGCGTACTGATCCAACTATGGCACTTTGGCTCTGTACCGGTAGTTGGTTTGTATTTAGCGACGACATTTGCCGTCTATGGGTTGATCCGCAAAAAACTGGGAGTGGATGCACAAACAGGTATGTTGATTGAGACAATCTGGGTGTTCCCTGTTGCTCTGACTTACCTACTATTTTTTACCCATAGTCCGACAAGCAATATGCTGGACAATGCGTATTCTTTGAATCTTATGCTGATTGCTGCCGGTATTATTACAACTGTGCCATTGTTGCTCTTTACCGCAGCAGCCGCACATCTACGTTTGTCCACCCTGGGCTTCTTCCAGTATCTTGGCCCAACACTGATGTTTTTGCTGGCAACACTGGCTTTTGGTGAGAAAATAGGACCCGAGCGTTTGATCACTTTTGGCTTTATCTGGGCTGCATTGATTTTGTTTACGCTGGATGCGCTTTATACTCAACGCCGCTTGCGTAAAGCAGCTAAACACCCCGAAACGAGATAAATCGCTCTCATCTGTTTGAACTGACCCAAAACATTATTAATAAATCGGGTCAGTTTATCCATTAAATCGGACGTGGTTTTTATTGACAACTGATGAAATGACTACAGCCAGTTTTTCCGCTTGAAGTAGAGATAAGGGGCCAAACCTGCTGCTATCATCAATCCAATAGCGGCAGGATAGCCGAATGTCCAGTCCAATTCCGGCATAAATTTGAAGTTCATACCATAACTGGACGCTACCAACGTCGGTGGCAGGAATACCACAGAAACAACAGAGAAGATCTTGATAATGCGGCTCTGTTCAATGTTGATAAAGCCCATCGCCGCCTGCATTAAGAAATTCACTTTCTGGAACAGAGATTCATTGTGTGGCAGCAAGGATTCAATATCCCGCAGAATTTCGCGGGCCTGTTCCAATTGATTGGCAGGCAAGCGGGCACGACGCACAAGGAAGTTCAGGGCACGTTGGCTATCCATCAAACACAAGCGGACTTTCCAGCCAATATCTTCCTGCTCAGCAAGGTTAGACAAAGCAGAATCAAACTCATCACCCTGCTTGCCTTTCATAATGACCCGGCTCAGGGATTCCAGCACACTATAAATGTTTTCAATGACATCAGCCAATTGTTCGATTTTAGTTTCGAACAAGTCCAGCAGCAGTTCATAGGCATTCCCGTCAACCATCGTCTGGTTACGGGCGCGCATTCGATATAATCGAAATGCAGGGAGTTCACGCTCTCGCAATGTGTAGAGACGACCGTCACGGATGGTAAATGCGACTGTCGAGTTGCCAGCATGGTCTTCGGCATCTTCAAAGTAGAAGAATGAGTGGACGTGCATACCATCTTCATCTTCAAAAAAACGGGCCGATGCCTCAATGTCATCTAATTCAGTGCGGGTCGCCAGAACTTGTCCCAGCTCATTCTGGACCCGGAGGCGATCATTATCCCCCAGCCCAACTAAATCTACCCACATAGAGTCAGATAACTTATCACCTTCTTCAAGTTCAAGACGGAGCAGGCGATTATTCTCTAATTTAAATGCGTTCAGCATGTACCATAAGTCTCCTTATACTCCCTACGTTTATCGTAAGGCGCGAATGTTACGCTTAGAAGAAAAAGCCTGTCAACATTCGACCGGATTATTGGCCCGTTTCGAGTCTGGCATAAGCGGCCACCAGCCACTTGATGCCTTCACCTTGAAACGCAATTTGCAAACGGCAATGCTCCCCACTGCCTTCTATATTGATAATCGTCCCTTCACCAAATTTGGGGTGACGTACACGCTGTCCAAGTACGTAACCACTATCGCTGGCGCTGATGGGCGTACCCAGCCGTTTGTGACTGACCGGACGGGATACGGTTGCTCTCAGACGAACTTCTGCCACGCATTCCGTCGGTAGTTCCCCAATAAAACGAGATGGGCGATGATTCACTTCCTTGCCATATAAGCGACGGCTTTCGGCATAAGTCAGCGTCAGTTTTTCCATCGCCCTGGTAACCCCAACATAGGCCAAACGCCGCTCTTCTTCCAACCGGCCGCTTTCGTCAATGGACATCTGACTCGGAAACATGCCTTCTTCCATGCCTACAATAAAGACTTGCGGGAATTCCAGACCTTTCGCTGAATGCAGTGTCATCAATTGCACGGCATCCTGATAGGCATCCGCCTGCCCTTCCCCGGATTCAAGCGCTGCATGGGAGAGGAAGGCCTGCAATGGCAGCAGGTTTTCATCTTCATCCTGATAGCTGAATTGGCGGGTTGCGGTGACCAATTCTTCAAGGTTTTCGATACGCGCCTGCGCCTTTTCACCTTTTTCTTGTTGATACATCGCCCACAGACCAGAATCACGGATAATGCGATCGGTCTGCACATGCAATGGCATTTCCTGCGTTTCAGTTTCCAACGCTTCAATCAATTCAATGAAGCGCTGCAATGCGGATGCCGCACGACCAGCCAACACTTTTTCTTGTATCAATAATAGGCTACTTTCCCACAAGGTTTTTTGCTGATCACGCGCTACTTGGCGTACAACATCAAGTGTTCTGTCACCAATACCGCGCGTTGGTGTATTCACCACGCGTTCAAAGGCAGTATCATCTTGACGGTTTACCACCAATCGCAGATAGGACAAGGCATCTTTGATTTCCTGACGTTCGAAGAAACGCTGGCCACCATAAATGCGGTAAGGCATGGAAACCTGCAACAAGGCTTCTTCCAAGACCCTAGATTGGGCATTGCTTCGATACAAGATCGCACACTCTTTCAGTGCACCGCCATTATCCAGCCAATGCTTGATACGACCGACAACATAACGGGATTCATCCAGCTCATTGAAGGCGCAATAAAGTGAAATCGGCTCTCCATCACTCCCTTCTGTCCATAAATTTTTGCCCAAACGATCACTGTTATGGGCAATCAGGGCATTTGCAGCCTTAAGGATATTGCTGGTCGAGCGATAATTCTGTTCCAGACGGATAGTCTCCGCCCCCGGAAAATCCTTGAGGAAGCGCTGGATATTTTCTACCTGCGCACCACGCCAGCCATAAATGGACTGATCATCATCCCCGACAATCATGACCTTGCCCCTCTCGCCAGCCAGCAGGCGAATCCAGGCGTATTGAATACTGTTAGTATCCTGAAATTCATCTACCAGTATATTCGTGAAACGTTCACGATAATGTTGCAGGATCTGTGGCTTATTCAGCCAAAGTTCATGGGCGCGTAACAGCAATTCGGCAAAATCCACCAATCCTGCCCGGTCACATGCTTCCTGATAGGCCTGATAGATTTTCAACCAAGTTGCTTCTACCGGATTGCCATAACTTTCAATGTGCTGTGGGCGCAAACCTTCATCTTTTTTGCCATTGATGTACCACATCCCCTGACGGGCTGGCCACTGCTTGTCATCCAGATTCATTGCCTTGACGATGCGTTTGATGAGACGGTGCTGATCGTCGCTATCAAGGATCTGAAAATCCTGCGGTAAATTGGCATCAAGGTGATGGGCGCGCAACAAACGGTGAGCAAGGCTATGGAATGTACCGATCCACATTCCCCCCTGACTGGTGCCAATCAGGTTTTCAATGCGGTGCCGCATCTCTGCCGCAGCTTTATTAGTAAACGTAACCGCCATGATGGAAAACGGCGAGGCATTTTCAACTGACAGTAACCAAGCGATCCGGTGAACCAGCACGCGCGTTTTACCACTGCCGGCACCCGCCAGCACCAGCATATTACTGCGGGATGCTGCGACCGCTTCGCGCTGTTTATCATTGAGGCTTTCGAGCAGATAAGAAACGTCCATAATTACCATCAGTTGTTAGCTCGGATAAATAAACCAAGCTGTTTTTTTATACAGATAACTAACTGAAATTATATCAGTGCTATCAAAGAAGCCAAATCAGAAATCTCAACATGTGGAACCAAACGCCCTTCAGGTTCCCGCATCAGGTCTTTATTTTCGATATTGAGCCAACAAGCCTGCATACCGCTGCAAAGTGCCCCTTCTACATCCGTATTCAGGTTATCCCCTACATGCAGGATCTGATTGGTGGGTAGGTTCAAACGCTCAGCCGCCAGATGGTACATATCAGGGCAAGGCTTGGAACGCCCATCTATGCCCGCTTTCAAGACAAAATCAAAATAAGGGGCAAGCCCACATGCGGCAGGTTCAGCGTTCCCATTGGTAATTGCCACCAACGGCATTTTTTTTGCCAATATGGCCAAGGTATTGTGGGTAGATTCTGGAACAGCAATTTGATTACGCCAATACGCAAAGCAAGACATAATTTCATCCATGCCACGTGCTGTCTCTTCATGACTGAAACCATGATGGGTAAACATGAGTTCTGCGGATTGTCGGCGCCATGATGTAACATCATGGTAAATATCCGGCTCCCGTTCAAGGACGGCCTGACGGTATAAATACAGATCTTCATGCCCAAAATGACCGAACCTGACATCGTACTGCCTGATAAAACACAACACTTCTTTTTCGGTTTTATCGATTACAGGATGATTATCATAAAGCGTATCATCCAGATCGAATGTCATCGCAGCGAATGGCGCGAGAGGCCGATAAAAACGCATTATGATTTCCCTCGTTTGGCTCTGGGGTGGGCCACATCATAAACTTTGGTCAAGTGTTGGAAATCCAAATGGGTGTAGATCTGGGTTGTTGACAAGTTCGCATGACCAAGCAATTCCTGCACTGCACGCAGATCACCGCTGGACTCCAGAATATGAGTGGCAAAAGAGTGACGCAATTTATGGGGATTGATGTGACTGCTAACGCCTTGCCGAATCCCCCACTGTTCAAATCGTTTCTGTACATTGCGGGCAGAGATACGTTTTCCACTCTTGGTGGAAATAAAAAGCGCATCACTTTCCGGCTCAAACAATTCCCGCATTTCCAGCCAACGCTGGAGCCATTCCTGAGCCATGCGACCGAACGGCACCTTGCGCTCTTTGCTGCCCTTGCCATATACCCAGACATCCCCACTTTCCAAATCTAAGTGGCGACAATCAAGACCCACTAGCTCAGACAAACGCAAACCCGCGCCGTACATAACTTCCAGCATAGTTCTGTCACGCACTGACAGAGGATCATTCAAATTAATATTGAGCAGTTGGCTGATTTCATCCACATCCATATTTTTAGGTAAGTGGCGTTTTTTACGAGGGGCACTGACTGTTTTAGCAGGATTGGCATCCAGTTTATTTTGCATCACCATCCAGTCAAGAAAACTACGTAAAGAAGAAAGACGCAGGGCAAGGCTGGCGGATTGCAACCCTGCCCGACGACTGTGGGAGGCAAACATTCTGACTTTCGCTGGCTCCAGTTCCTGCCATTCACGTATCCCCATTTCCAGTGACATTTTCGCCAATACTGCCAAATGGCGTCGATAGTTAGTGATCGTGACAGGGCTTAAACGTCGCTCAACCCGCAAATAGTGCAAAAAATTTTCTACGGGCGCTAACAGTAAATCAATCGGATGAGTCATGCGCGTTCAATCCAACGGGACAATAAACCCGGTAACAACTTCGCCAATTGATCGAGAATGTCAGTTCCCATATCTTCATGATAATGCTGTTTATCATGGCTATTGAAAATCACCATACCCAAATCTCCCTGCGATCCTAAAAGGGAAATTGCCACTGAGCCAACATGGCGTGCCTGTGGCATTAACAATAAAATCTCTGGGCCGTGCAATCGGCCAAGATAGTGATTCTTTTCACCAAATCGTTTAATGCGGACAGATTCAAAAGCATAACGGGAAATAGCCAGCTCCGGCGAATTCAGTGGTGCGCCGAGATGCCATTTGTCACTGAACAACCGAATATAACTGTTACTCAATCCAAGTGTTTTTGACCATGAACTCAGGCAGGAAAGAAAGTCCTGCAAACTATTGGCACCAGAGAGATCTGACAGCAATTGCAATAAGCTGCTGAACAGCACTTCATTCTGTTTCGCCTGTTCGACCAAATGGTTCAGATCGTCTTCCAAATAACAGATGCGGTTCCTCTGGCGGTTCATATGCCATTCCATCAGAGAGACGCATTCCCGTACCGGATGGGGGACCCTGATCTTGTCGACCATATTGGCATTACGGATAAAAAAATCTGGATTATTCAACAAATAATCCACTACCGCTTGGTCATTAAATCTGTTTTCGATGTGCAATGGATCGTTTTTTTCATCCATTTTCCAATGCCCCATATTTTCAAGAGTGACTCAGTAAACACAGAATCAATCACAAATGAATCGTACCATCATAAACGTGGGTTGCAGGCCCAGTCATAAAAAGTGGTTTATCCGGCCCATCCCAGCGAATTTGCAAAGTACCACCTGGAAGATCGACCCGAACCTGATTATCCAACAGATTCTGCTGAATACCGACTGCGACCGCAGCACATGCACCACTGCCACAGGCTTGTGTCTCACCTGCGCCACGCTCAAAGACACGCAACCGAATATGTCCCCGATTCATTACCTGCATGAAACCAACATTGACCCGTTCAGGAAAACGTTCATGACTTTCCAGCACTGGTCCCAATACTTCCACTTCGGCGGTGCCTACATCCTCAACTTGTATGACACAGTGAGGGTTTCCCATCGACACAACACCACAAAGCACCGTGCGTTCAATGGCACGGATAATGTAGGTTTTTTCAGCCTTATTGGCACGAAAGGGAACATGCTGCGGCTCAAAGTCCGGCTCTCCCATGTTCACACAGACTTGATCATCATTTGTGATGCTCAATACTATCCGGCCTGACTGCGTACTGACCTTGATATCACGTTTATTAGTCAGCCCCTTGAGGCGGACAAAACGGGCAAAGCAACGCGCTCCATTACCACACTGAGAAACTTCACTGCCATCAGCATTAAAAATGCGGTAGTGAAAGTCTAAGTCAGGATCATAAGGCGCTTCAACGATCAAAAGCTGATCAAAACCCACCCCAGTATTACGGTTAGCCAGACGGCAAATTAACTCTGGAGAAAAATAAACATTTTGGGTCACTGCATCAACGACCATAAAATCATTGCCAAGACCATGCATTTTGGAGAACTGCATATACGACTCCGAGAGAAATCATATTACCGAATCACTATCATTAAGCATCCATTGATATATTGTCTTTTAATAAGCTGTTTTTTGACAATTTTTCTGGCTGCGCCTTATCCGCTTTTTGCATAGGTGCCTGTGTCGCAGATGTTTCCACGGGGGGAAAATAGAGAGGTCCTTTCAAGCCACAACCAGCCAGAGAAAGTAATGTTATGATAGCCAGTGACCAACGGAGTTGTTTTTTCATTATATTAATGCCTGTGATTCATGCGCCAATACTCTCTATAATCGCAGCTAGGCCCTGAAAAGCAAATAGGAAATAAACATGAACGATAGCGAATTTCATCAATTGGCCGATCAATTGATGCTTCATCTTGAAGAGCAACTGGATAATTACGATGGGGATTCGGATATTGACTATGAAACAAACGGTGGTGTGATGACACTGAGTTTTGAAAACGGCAGCAAAATCATTATCAACCGCCAAGAGCCTTTCCATCAGATATGGCTGGCAACCAAAAGTGGTGGTTACCATTTTGATTATCGGGATAGTCAGTGGATTTGTGACCGCAGCGGTAATGATTTTATCTCCATGCTGGCACAAGCCATTACTGAGCAGAGCGGTGAATCATTCCAGTTTTCGTGACTATCTTTTACACACCTTATAAAAACAATTACCCAGTGGAAATAAGCGCCTAATAAAATAGGCGCTGAAAGTACTGGGAAAAACACGAAATCACCAATGTATTATCCAGAAAATGAGCAATATGAGCAGAATATGTAGAGTTTAGTCTGCCTAAAAAATATATATGATAATAAAATCAGGCTAAAAATTTAAAGAATAGCAAGCGTTCTACTTGACGGTTGGGCATTTAATATATTGTTCTAAGCTGTGCTTGGTATTTTAACTGTACCCAATGGATTTCAAGGTGCGTCGCGGCGGCAAGGGAGCGAATCCCTGAGAGCATAGATAACTATGTGACCGTGCTGAGCGAGCGCAGCCAACAAAGAGGCAACTTGAAAGACGCAGGGTATATCAATAATGATATAGCGAACGATAAGGGTCATGCGCCCCACAAGTTTCATCAGGTTGCTTATCAGAATGGTGCCTTGAGCCATTAACTTCTATATCATCCAATGGGAAAATACCATCTACAAATGGAGCAACATGGGTGCGTTCACCTTTCTTAACGATTTGATAGAATTGTGGCAGGTTGAAGTTGATAAAACTGGAGCCATAAGTAAAACGATCATGCGATGATGAATAAAAACGGCTGATATCTTGTACTAACTCTTCTTTGCTACCTTCGCAATGAGAATAAATTTCCACCCGGTTTGATTCATCAAGAATATAAATATTGAAACCTTGTTTCTCTTCGATATCCTCGAAAAAAAACTGAATAATTCCCTCACAAGCAAAGCCATCTATTACAGGTGGTAAGTGTTTTTCTTTGGTATCAATTTTGACAGGCAAACCATGCAATTTGGTATTGGAAATAGCACCATAAAATTCCACTGCGTTTTCCAATTTTTGTACCGAAACGTTTAACCGTTCGAAAAATAATCCCCAAGTTTGCCCTGAAATCCGTAGCGCCTTGAAACGATTTGGATCTTGCCGATTACTGGACAGGCGTAACTCTATACATTCCGAAACTAATTGCTGGATACGTGTACGGATCAATCCACACAAATGTTCGCTATAACAGAATACTTCAACGGCAGATGGTGGCGCTGCATCTTGATGCATTTTGCCCAATATGGTCTTCAATGCTTCCAGTACCGATTGTTCGCCACTGAAATGTAATGTTCTCACTTCGTTCCATGAATTGCGGTAAAGCAAATCGATGCTACCTACCAGACATTTTTGCGACTCACCAAAACTGAAAACATTCAGGTTTCTTAAATCAAAGCGCACAGCTTGCTCGGAAAATGCAGCTGTTGGATCTTGCTCTAAATTGACAATGAGAGCCAAGTGGCGGATTTCACAAGGACTGTATAACGCTTTTGGTGTGGGTGCAGGTAAACGGATCGAGAAATGAGTGGCAATGTCATCCACCAAATCACACAGTTTCGGCCCGTCACACTGAGACTTCCCATGATGCATATGAAGCCGGGTTTCTTTGGTCAGCAAACCATTAAAATAGGTCCAGGAAACTAATTTATTCAGGTAACGGTTGTATTCCAGTGGTTGATGACCAACGATGGATTCGATCGTCGGAGCATAATTGTAAAGATACCAACCACTGCGGTTTGCTCTCCCCGGAGGAACATAAATGAAGGTCAAATCCTTTTCTGACAGATCAGGGGATATCTGAGGATTCACCAAAGTCACTTTACCGGGCAATGCTTCAAAAGCCGCATACAATTTACGTGTCAATACACCAATATCTTGCGGACTGGCACTCACACTTAAATTATTGCGGCGGGCAAAACGGATTAGGTTGCGATAACTCTGCATCATGGTATCAAGCAATTCATTATGGGCATCACGCACCTGCTCAATTTTCCATGAGTTACGATTATCCAGCATGGCCAATTTACTGTCATCCCAGCCCCATTCACACACCAATTGGGATATAACCTGACGACGCCATCCTATACAACCTTTGTCATCTTGGCTTTCCAGTAATTTCTCACATACTTTGAGGTAAAAACAACGGCGCGCCAAATCAAGGCGCGTAAGATCGTTCGTGGCAGTAAGATAGCGAGTTACACGCTCCAGCATCATGCTATAGGCATCGAGACCAAAGGAAACAATCGCGCCATCATGAAAATATTGCTTCATTTCCATCGCCAGAAGTTTTCCATTGGGGTATTCCCATGAATAAGCTTCCAACAGCAGGCTTTTCAATACTGCCTTATAAGGAGAGTCCACACTCTTGTAAAGTTGCCAGAGACTCGCACCAAAATACTCTTCTGCGGACAATTCGCCCAAGCCGCCCAGATCCAACCACTCATTTGGCGTTAACACGCCTTGGGCATAGAGAGAAAGGACATATTCATCATAATGTGCTTCTTCTTCCACTGGAACCATTGTCCATAGCAAGCGTTTACCCGCCATGCAGACCGCAGTGCGATAGAATTCATCAAGTAGAAGAATATGTTGGGTTGAACCGCAGTCTTCACCGTTCAAACTACCGCTGGCATTATGCCGGAAGCGGTTCTCATCAATCAGAAAAAAGGTAACTTCAATTCCCAGTGAAGCTGCCCACTGTTCTATCAAGGCACATTTTTGCTCCAGCAAGGTTTTTTCATCGCTATCCAGCCAAGATTGATGGCAAACCCAAATATCTACGTCAGAGGAGCAACTTTGCCCTATAGAAGAGGTACTGCCCATGGAATAAATCCCCGTAATCGGCAATTCACCATTGGGCGTATGTGACGATACATCTGATAAGCCACCAATAAGATGACTGTCCAAATCATTAATCCAAAACTGTTGTGATTCATCAGGCATAAAAAAGCAAACACCATGAGGAACGTCGCTTTTGATATGGCCCGGCATCATTGGATGGTGATAATGCAATAATACTGGAATTAAACTATAAACTTGCTTGAAAGCGCTCCCCATTAAGCTGGTGGCGCGTTCTAATCTAAGTTGGTTAATTGCATCCAGTCGCTGCTTCAGCGTTTCAATATAGAGATACAAGAGTTTCGCCTGATATCAGTTCCAGTGCCTAAAGTAGTCCCCTGTTTCCGCTCATGCGTGGTAATACAAGATTATTTAAAATTATTTTTATAAACTTATTTGTCGGAAACGTGATCAATCTAACACCTTGCAGTCAAAGCGTAAAGTACGCATTAACACTTTTTCTCTTATCCCGCAACCGTGCAATTACAATTAAATGCTTTAAAAACATTAAGTTAATCACAAAATAAGAACAATAATATGTTTTAAGAATAACTATTATAGCTGGTTATTTTTTATATATCTTGATGTAATGCATTGTAAATAAATCAATCTTTCATAAATATGAAATCAAATAATAATTTAATGACCTATTATTGAAACACTTCTAAACTTTTTTATCATAAAGCTAAACATAAATATCAATTTTCTTTTAAATCAATATCTTTGTTCATCGCCTCCGTTTAATGAAATATTATTTTAATATTTAAAATTATTTTTATTTTATTGTCTGTATATCCATATACTATTCCGATTTTTCT
This sequence comes from Xenorhabdus vietnamensis, assembly GCF_002127535.1. Lineage (GTDB taxonomy): Bacteria > Pseudomonadota > Gammaproteobacteria > Enterobacterales > Enterobacteriaceae > Xenorhabdus > Xenorhabdus vietnamensis. The sequence continues at coordinate 72,594 of NZ_MUBJ01000002.1, read as the reverse complement.
GGCTTTTTCGTAACTGGAAAAAAAATCACCGAAGTGTTAAAACTGACACTATTTTTCATTAATTGGTGACTAACTGGTGGCTAAAAAAACACTACTTCCAATCAACGTCAAGTTGCGTAGCAATCAGTAAAGCAACAAATTGAAAAGAAGCAGGATTAGAAACCATTAGTTAATACGATTATTTAATACACTTATTTATGACAATGAAAATCATTCGCATCGCTACCCGCCAAAGCCCGCTGGCTATGTGGCAAGCTCAATATGTTCAAAAACAACTGAAACACTTTCATCCGGATCTGCAAATAGAGCTGGTTCCAATGGTTACACGCGGCGATATTATCCTTGATACACCATTGGCAAAGGTGGGAGGCAAGGGACTGTTTGTGAAGGAATTGGAGCTGGCACTGCTTGAAAAACGAGCTGATATTGCCGTCCATTCCATGAAAGATGTCCCCGTCGAATTTCCTGATGGTTTGGGGTTGGTCACAATCTGCGAACGCGATGATCCACGGGATGCTTTTGTTTCAGTAGAATACGCCTCGCTTGATGACCTACCCGCTGGCAGTGTAGTTGGCACATCCAGTTTACGCCGCCAGTGCCAAATCCGTCAGCTACGTCCTGATCTTATGGTTAGCGACTTGCGCGGTAATGTCGGTACCCGTCTGAGCAAGCTTGATAATGGCGATTATGATGCCATCATTCTTGCAACGGCTGGCCTGAAACGGCTCGGGTTGGAAAAACGCATTCGTATGTCATTAGAACCAGAGTTATTACTACCAGCCGTCGGTCAAGGGGCTGTAGGTATTGAGTGCCGGCTTGATGATCATCAAACCCGTGAGCTGCTGTCACCCTTGAATCATGCAAGAACAGAAGTTTGCGTTTTTGCTGAACGAGCCATGAATACTCGTCTTGAAGGAGGTTGTCAGGTACCGATTGGCAGTTATGCTATCTGGCAGGAAGATAACATTTGGTTGCGTGCGCTGGTTGGTGCCCCTGATGGTACGGTAATCGTGCGTGGTGAAAGAGTGGTATCACCAGAAGAGGCCTATCAAGCTGGTATTGCATTGGCGGAAGAATTATTGAGGAAAGGCGCACGCCAGATTTTGGCTAGCGTATACCAGAGGAATTCACCGGAATGAGCATTTTGATCACCCGCCCAGCCCCCGCAGGAGAAGAATTGGTCAAGCGGCTGCGAGCTATTGGAAAATCAGCTTTCAGCGCCCCACTCATCGAAATTCACCCGGGGGCAGATTTGCCATTACTGTCACAAAAACTACAATGGCTATCTGCGGGTGATCTAGTTTTTCTATTATCAAAAAATGCCGTCCATTATGCGAATAAGCAGCTTACTCAAGAAGGCCAGTCATGGCCTGATCAGCTATCTTATTATGGTATCGGTAAGTCAACTTCCTTGATGTTTCACCAATACACAGGACTGAAAATCCTCTACTCTGAGCAAGGTGAGACCAGTGAAGATCTACTGCAACTCCCCACGTTACAGAAAATGGACAATAAAAAAATTTTATTGCTCCGAGGCAACGGTGGCCGCGAAGTAATTGCCTCAACATTGAGAATACGTGGAAGTGAAGTAGATTACTGTGAATGTTATTCACGCCAGCCAGTCAAATACAATACAGCCGATTTCAGCCACCACTGGCAACAATGTGATATAAAAACCATCGTTGTAACAAGTGGCGAAATGTTGCAACTGCTATATAACTTAGTCACTGATAGCGATGGAAAAGCGTGGTTATTGGGCTGCGACCTGATTGTGGTCAGCGAACGCCTTGCTAATATCGCCCAGACATTGGGCTGGCAAACAATAAAAGTAGCTAAGAGTGCAGATAATGACGCCTTAATCCAGGCGCTGGAATAAATTAATACGGGATGCCCATTATGACGGAACAAAAGCAATCCACCGATGCGGTTGAGACAAAACAACCTCAGCAGCCTGCAACGCCTCCCCATAAACCCAAGAGTTATGGATGGGTAGGCAATACGCTTTCAATTGCCATTTCTCTGGCGATAGGTGTTGGTGGTCTTTATATTTACTATCATGGTCAACAGCAGAATGCAGCATTAAAGGCTGAAAATCTCGCTCTTCAACAAGAAGTTGCCTCTCTGACACAACAGCAATCTGCCAATCAACAAAGTCTTGATACCAAACTCCAAAATATGGAGGCTTCCTTACAACAAGCCAGCTCACAAGGCCAACAGTTAGATAGCCGCATGGATGAGCTTCAAAACCGTGTTGCTGCATTTTCAAATACTGATATCGAAAACTGGCGGCTGGCACAGGCAAGTTCACTCGTCAAAATGGCTGGCCGAAAAATATGGAGCGAACAGGATATCACCACAGCTATCGCCTTATTGAAAGATGCTGACCAGAATCTTGCTGAAATGGATGATCCCAGCCTGCTCTATGCCCGTGAAGCTATCACAGTAGATATTGATTCTCTATCCAAAATCAAACAAATTGATTTAGATGGCATTATCTTGATGTTGAATCAACTATCAAACCAAGTCGATAGCTTGCACCTTGCCAATAAAGTAGAACAAGCCGCATTACAGAACACAGACAAACATGAAATTACGGCTTCACTTTCTGATTGGAGTCAAAACCTGCGCAATAGCTGGCACAGTTTTATGGACAACTTCATTACCATTACTCCGCGTGATAACAGCAAAGCGCCACTGTTGGCACCCAACCAGGGCGTTTATCTTCGCGAAAACATTCGTTCCAAGCTGCTGATTGCTGCGCAGGCGGTTCCCCGCCATCAGGTTAAAATTTATCAGAGCGCATTAGCAGATATTCAAACTTGGGTGAAGGATTATTTTGATACCTCTAACCCGGATGCAGAAAACTTTTTAAAAAATGTTAATTCACTGCAAAAGAGGCCACTCTCTATTGATGTGCCTGAACAACTGAGCAGCCAACCAATATTGGTAGAACTGGTACGCAAGCGTATCTACAATTTACCGCATTCCGTACAATCACCTGATTCCAAACAATTGCCTAATTCCAAGCAATCACAAACCAGCACCCAACCAGAAACTCAGCCTGAAGCGCAATCACTGTCGAAAACAATTGACCCCGCCAATCAGGTAAAAACATCCACTGAGGAGATCTGAACATGCTAAAAGTATTATTGCTGTTCGTTATCCTTATTGCAGGGATCGTACTCGGCCCCTTGATAGCGGGCCATCAAGGATACGTATTGATCCAGACGGATAAAAACAATATCACTACCAGCATCACCGGGCTGGTGATTATCTTCCTTCTGCTGCAATTCCTGCTGATTTTCATCGGTTGGTGTTATCGTCGGTTAAAACGAACCAGTACGTCCACCCATAGCTGGATCTTTGGAGGATATAAACGTAATCGTGCTCGTTCACAGACTAAACAAGCATTATTGAAACTCGCCGAAGGAGACTTCAAGCAAGTTGAGCGCCTGATGACCCGCAACGCTGACCATGCAGAATATCCTGTCGTGAACTATTTGCTGGCGGCCGAAGCCGCTCAACGACGCGGCGATTATTTCCATACCAACCAATATATAGAACAAGCAGCAGAAGTTGCTGATAAAGATCAGCTACCTGTTGATATTACCCGTGTCCGTATCCAACTGGCACAAGGCGAAATTCATGCCGCGCGCAATGGTGTGGATAAATTACTGGAGCGTGCTCCTCGTCACCCTGAAGTATTGCGATTGGCTAAACAGGCTTATTCTCTTTCAGGTGATTATCAATCTCTGATTGATATCTTGCCTTCTATGCTGAAAGTTAATCTGCTTGATGAAGAAGAGAGCCTTAAATTGCATCAGCAAGCTTATATCGGATTAATGAATCAAGTTATAGCAGAGAAAGGCAGCACTGGGCTGAAAGTATGGTGGAAAGATCAAAGCCGCAAGATTCGTAATGATACTGTGCTGCAAGTCGCAATGGCCGAGCATTTGATTGAATGCGATGATCACGAAATTACTCAGCAAATCATTTTAAATGGATTAAAACAGCAGTACGACGAACGTTTCCTGCTATTAATTCCACATCTAAAGACAAGTGATTATGACGCTATACAAAAACTGCTTTCTCATCTATTAACGCAACATGGTGCAACTCCATTGCTCAACAGTACACTGGGGCAGGTTGCCTTGCGTCATAGTGAGTGGGCGAATGCTGAGTCAGCATTTAAAGCCGCTCTTGCACAACGCCCGGATGCCCATGATTATGCATGGCTTGCCGATGCATTGGACCGATTGCAAAAACGTGAAGAAGCCACCCAAACCCGCAATAAAGGCTTTATGCTGACCTTGAAGCGCAATAATACCTCCGAAGCATAAGAGAGCATATGACTTCACGCCTCAGTTAACGATGATATGTGTATGGGTGCAGTTGAATCGTTAGCCGAGGTGCTTTCATATGAGAGATGCGCCATAAAAATATAAACCTTTCAATTAGAGCCAATAGCAGACTTATTGCAGCTCATCCTCGCTTTTCTACAGACAAAAAAAACACCTATCAAAAAGACAGGTGTATAAATACAATCAGGTCTACAGACGGATAGTGCCTCACTCAACGTTGTGTCCGGTTTGCGATGAAAAGACAGTGATGCTTACTCATCTATAACTTGGACCATAGGCACTGACAATCAGCTCTACATCATCCCTGGGTTTATGAAGCCATATGCTGTCATAACGAGTGGGATGAGTATCTACAGTTCTAATAATGCATTTTGCATGCCAACTTTTTCAATTAAGATAAATACCTCTTACCCAAGGTTTAACTGACTTTCCATAATAGATAGTCTTACTTTCGCCAAATATCGTTAAAAACACCGTCTCTCATTTGAGACGCCTTTCGAGGGCATTCACATATAGATACTATTAATCATATAGTTAAGAGTCTCCAATTTGAGACACTATGAGGTATAATTTGTCGTTGAAATACAACACCAATATAATTATTTTTTTAAAATACAAAAAATTAACATATTGATGAAAGTGATAACATTAGATTTTATGTTAAAAAACCAGAAAGAAACTAAGAAGAAATAAAAAGGAAATTTTTTATTGGTAGGAAAAGTGGAAAAAAGAAAAAACCCCGCTATTGCGGGGTTTCCTCAGAATCTGGTCGGCGAGAGAGGATTCGAACCTCCGACCCACTGGTCCCAAACCAGTTGCGCTACCAAGCTGCGCTACTCGCCGAAATATATCTTTTATATCTCTTTTATGGTGCGAAGGGGGGGACTTGAACCCCCACGTCCGTAAGGACACTAACACCTGAAGCTAGCGCGTCTACCAATTCCGCCACCCTCGCGTTTCATAAAAAAGATGGGGTGGCTAACGAGACTCGAACTCGCGACGACTGGAATCACAATCCAGGGCTCTACCAACTGAGCTATAGCCACCATAACAATTGTCTTTTTACGAACAATTATCTTTTTACATACTACTATTTTTTACATACTGCTATATTTCACAACAACGCCATCGACCACGATAACTCTTTACCACTGCTCTTGCACGCTTTAAATGGCGCGCCCGACAGGATTCGAACCTGAGACCTCTGCCTCCGGAGGGCAGCGCTCTATCCAGCTGAGCTACGGGCGCTTAACGCCGTTGCGGTGGAGGATAGTACGGATTTAATGTCGTACTGTCCAGTGCTTTTTTAAAAGAAATGATGCGTTTGATTACGCTTTGCTCACTTAGTTGATAAAGACAGCACATTTCCACCGCAATACTGCTACAAACAGTTTAACCGATCAAATATTAGCCAATAAAACTATATTGATTTTTTTTGCGAAAACAATTTATTCAACCAATAAATTGATGACACGATCAGCAGAAATGCTCCCCCTACTATTAGAGAAAGGCGTGTGTCAGGGTTAATTGCCATCCCCACCAAGACACAGCAGAGGAAAATCAATGTCAGGTAATTGACATAAGGGAACAAGATCGACTTAAACCCATGTTGCTTTAGGGCTTCATCATGATGCTTCCGGAAACTCAGCTGACTAACCAGAATCACAAACCACGGCACCATGCCGGGTAATACACTGGCACTATAGACGTAAACAAATACTGATTTCGGATTTGGTATCAGATAATTCAGGCTGGAACCCGCAATCAAGCAACCAATGGTAATTGCAATACATCTTACCGGCACGCCATTTTTCGACAATTTCAGCAATGAAGCAGGTAATTGACGGTTCTGCGCCAAGGCATACAACATTCTGCCGCCGCTGTACATGCCGCTGTTACACCCTGAAAGCGCAGCAGTCAGTACAACAAAGTTAATCACCGCGGCCGCAGAAATAATGCCAACTTTAGAAAAAGTCATCACAAAGGGGCTGCCATGTGTTCCTACTTCTGTCCACGGGAATAACGTCACAACAATAAAAATAGCACCAACATAAAAAATCAGGATACGCCACAAAATATTGTTGATCGCTTTTTTGAGGGTAACTTGTGGGTTTTTCGCTTCACCAGCGGTAATGCCAACCAGCTCTACTCCTTGATAAGAAGCAACAACAATGCAGAGGGCAAATAAAAAGCCTTTCCATCCACCAGAAAAAAAGCCGCCATGTGAGGTCAGGTTATCCAAACCAATAGGTTGCCAATCGTTACCCAAACCGAAGAAAATCAGGCCGATACCAATCAGAATCATCACAATAATCGTTGTGACTTTAATCATGGCAAACCAAAACTCCAACTCACCATACAGTCTTACCGCCGCCAGATTCGCCAAGGCAACCAATCCAACCGCGACTAATGCTGAAACCCATTGAGGCAATTCAGGGAACCAGAATGCAGCATAGACGCCCACGGCCGTGATCTCTGAGATCCCCACAGAAACCCACATGAACCAGTATCCCCATGCTGTCAGGTATCCCCAGTACGGGCTGAGGTACTTATGCCCAAAAGCAGCAAATGAACCCGTTACAGGTTCAAGGAACAACATTTCTCCCATGGAACGCATGATGAAAAAGACAAAAAGTCCAGCAATAATGTAAGCCAGCAAAACAGAAGGACCGGCCCATTTCAAAGTACTGGCTGAACCCATGAACAACCCTACGCCGATTGTGCCACCCAGCGCAATCAGCTCAATATGACGTGCCTCAAGTCCCCTTTGCAGGCTCTGTTTTGAATCACTCATAAAACTCCCTATCCACTTTTATGATGTCTATATTTGCAAACAGAAAAAATACAGGAATTGATAATCAATCGTTGTAAAAAAGGCTGGGATCAAAACACGTTTTGCCAATCAGTGAAATAGAAAATTATAAAATTGAGTTGATGTCTGTTTTATTTGACACCGCAGCTGAAGAGAATAGCCTCATAATGACTACTTTTTGATCATCCAACAAGATGGTTATTTCACGTTTTCGCAAAATTAGATTTAAGAACAGATAACCAAACAACAAGTCATTGGAGAACAAAAAGCCCACAATAAAAATTGCCAGCAATCCATTAAACATGAACAAGAAAGAAGCATAAGCCTGCTGCATATAAATAACACATGCTCGGTGCAGCAGGCATAAGATAGATACGTTGTCGAGATTACAGCTTGCCGCCGTAATAATAACCAAGAAACCTCAACAGTTTTAGTTGCCTGCGAATGCGGCTTGGCTGGGAAAGCAAGCGATACAACCACTCCAAACCTAGATTCTGCCAGATTTTCGGAGCACGCTTGACTTGGCCAGTGAAGACATCGTAAGTTCCTCCAACTCCCATATACAATGCATCTGGATGAACTTTGCGGCAATCGCGCATAAAGATTTCCTGTTTAGGAGAGCCCATTGCTACCGTAATAATTCCCGCGCCACTGGCATGAATCCGCTCAAATACTTCATCACGCGTTTCAGACGTAAAATACCCATCCTGACTGCCCACGATATTGACGTTCCATTGGGTACACAATTTATTCTCGGTTTGTGCCAAGACATCAGGTTTCCCGCCTATCAGAAAGACCGGTGTGCCTTCTTGTCCTGCCCGTTCCATCAGGGCTTCCCACAAATCAGCACCCGCAATACGCGATACATCCGTATCAGGGTATTTACGGCGAATGGCACGTACGATACTAATACCATCTGCGTATAAGTATTCAGCTTCATCCAACAATTCATTTAGCTCATTGTCTTTCTCTGCCGTGAGAACTTTTTCTGCATTAATCGCAACCAATGTCCCCGTTTTTATCTGTCCATCCTGGAAAAGGTGGTCGAGGAAATGTGACATGCCACGGAACCCCCAGATACTGAGGCCACGAATGCGGTATTTGGGAATGTTATTCAACACTATTTTTTTTCCTTACATCCAAAATAACAGATGTTTTTCGCGCAGTAGCCAAATTACTGACCACTATCTTTCGAATCAGCCCTGCACTCTCAAATAGCCAATACAGCAATTTCGCCGCAATCAGACACAAACCAAAAACAATACAAAAGAACACAACCCTAGAAACAAAAGAATCTACACCTTCACGGGCAAGCACAATCATGTTAAAGATTGCTCCAAAACAGAAAGCCTGCAAAATTGCTGCCTTATGGCGATTGGTTTCCTGTTTTCCTGTTTCATAGATCCAATCAAACCATTTGATAATAAAACCGACGGCTATCGCGCCCAGAGGGATAGAGAATACGCCCCCCATAACGACAAGAGAACCAATCAGCGTTGGTGAAATCGCAAGGCCAGAGTGATTATTCAATACATCCCATGTGAAATAGTTAGCTGTATTCCAGACCAGATTAGGTCTGTCCGGCCATACCCAATTGGGGATAAAAACATAAAAATCACGGATAATCGGGGCCAGCCCCTGAAAATCGATTTTGCTGTAATTATCCAGCAACAGAGCCAAATTTTCCCACGGTGAGAAGGTATCCCGCGTGAGGTACAGGAACGTATAAAATGCTTCGGCTCCGCTCACATCCAAGCTATAACGCTTCAACGCCAGCCAGAACATGCCGACAATTCCCATAACACCCGCGGTAAACAGCATCCACAGCGTGATCCAACCACGAACAATCCCGATAAACAGGAATAATGCAAACGCGATAATAATGTTAGCCCGTGTTCCCCCAACTATCACATAAGTCAGGATTCCAAATCCTACTGTTCCCACCAAAAAGCACAGCCATCGTACTTTGGTCGGCTTCAGGAAAAATACCACCAACATGGCAGGGATAAAGAAATAAAAGAATCGCTTGAGTGCCACACCGGAAACTTTACTGGAAAATATCTGGCTATAGGACTGTAACTTAAACAACAAGAAGCCGTTCTGCATAAAAAACGAACCTACCGTAACGATGGCAATACCCGCGAGCAGCAGCCACGTCAGATTCGTTTCCACCCGATTCATGGTAAATAAAGGCTTCCGCGGAGAAGTGATTATTAAAGTTTCGGGTTTTATATTACCGCCAGACCGCGTTTTATAAGTGAGGCGTGTTTTATAAGCCACATAGTAAATGGCGTAAAAACAGCCGGATGCCAACATCGCATGTAGCAATGAATCGACAGGCACTACCTGCACATCAAACTGAAACACCAACAGGCTGGTCAATGGAAAGCCAAAATAGAATGTCAGCAAGTACAACAATGAGAAAAAAACATTAAAGTTAAAGCGGACACGCCGAAACTCTTGATACGTCAAGGTCAGGATAAAGACGAGAGATATCACGTAAACAACGAAAAGCCCACCGAATTGTGTCAAGGTCATTGATACTCTCCAGATGTATCCGATAGGGCAGCTTTCCACCCCTCAATGAAATTGGGATCAAAAAAAGCAATCGCTTTTTTATTGAGGGACAGCATCTGGCGCTGTGCTTCCTGCACCCAGCGTTTATTAAGTTCATCACCATCAAACAGGACTGGGATCTGCTGTTCTGTTAAATCATGCCAGAATGGATTTTGGCGGCTCAGAACAAACGGAATACCAAATTGAATTAACAAACAGAGTGTTCCAATCCCCTGCTGACGCTTGAAAAGGAAATACCCCAAATCACATTGGCGCAACAGTGATAAATATTCATCAAACGCTAATTTTCCTTTCAAAATTCGGATGTTTTGCGCTGGAAACAACGATAATGCCGTTTGCTCCACACTCTGAGTATAGGCTTGATTATTATCAGGATAGCCCATTGGAATAATCACTCTCGCTTCATCGCCAAACTGGCGCTGGATCTTATGCAAAGCTTCAATATGGCGATTGGATTGATCCCCTGAATTCCCCAATAAAATGGTAACCCCTTCTGGCGACAATGTTTTCTCCGTTACCGTCAACGCAGGATCCATTCTGGTCGGAAAATAGAGTAATGATGATGGTATATCAGGTTTGCCCTGATCCGAACGCGGGACGCAATATTGGGAACAATTCTGAAAGAAATACCGGAGATCGCCACGCGTGGCAAAAATCTGTCCCACCCGCTTCTGTGCCAAGCGCCGAAGCAGATAGAACAAACGGAATTTAAGTTGGCGGGATTCTTCATATAAATCAGCTCCCCAAACATGCCACAAAAATTGGTGCCGCTTGATTTTTCCTACTAATAAAGCCAACCATAAAGCAGCATTAAACTGCCCGTGAAAGAAGAAACGAGCTGTTCTATTCGCCTTCGCTTTCTCTATCACCGCCTGTGATAAGGCAGATTTGTTGTTATAAAGAGAAATAACCAAGTTAGGGTAATTAGATAGCCATGTGTGGTCTTTGGACACCACCATAAAACACGGTTTGGCGGGAAAATGTATTTCCTGTGCCAAGACGTCATTAAAGAAACTCAGTAGAGTTTGATTGTGATGTGGGATATCCGATCCCAAAACGTGAATTAGGGTTGTCATGCTCGCCTGCGATAAATAATAAATACGCTACAACAAAGAATGAAATAAACAATATAAGTTGCCATATATGACTGAGCCGCTCCCAAGGCCCCATTTGCCGGTATCAGCCAATGAGAAAAGCCCGTCAGTAAAAGAAATTGGCTCACTTCAGTCAATACATAAAAACGCAGTGCCGCTTTTGCTATCACCAGATAACCAAAAACATAAGCGCCAACTTTCAACACGTCGCCCACTAACTGCCACGCAAACAGATCCCGCATAGCGGTGAATTTATCTGAAAACAACAACCAGATAACGAAATCACGCAACAACCAGACAGAAAAGCTAGCAGCAGCCACAGCAGGCAAGACAAATTTCAATGCCTTTAAAATTTCGCTGGTAATTTCCTGTTTATCATCCAAACGAGAAAGAGTCGGCAATAGATAAACAGTGAAGGACGCGGTGATAAATTGCAAATAAGCATCCGAAATACTGCTCACCCCCAGCCAGATCCCAACGTCTTCCCAGCTATAACGCGCTGCCAGCAGATTTCGCATCATGATATAAGCGACTGGCAATGTAATGGAGGTCAACAACGCCATGAGGGTAAACTTACCCAGATCGCTGGCAATCGCACGATCCCACATGGGTTTCAGAGCAGAAAATGTAATGACCTTGTGACGCAGTATCATCAATCCCGCAGGTAAAACCACTAATGCAGGTACCAGCGCCAAGCCTGCTAATGCGCCTTCATAGCCTCCCAACCAATAGCAGAAACCATAGGCAATCACGCCCGTCAGGCTCCCCAAAATAATTGCCAACGCATTTCCCTTAGCATCCCTGAACCCTTTCAAGATAGCTAGAAAATAGTTGGCATAAGCAATGCCCATTTGAATAAATGCGAGCGCCTGCACAACAGTTTTGTAATGATTGTGACCAAACAAGCCAATGCAGATAGTTTCACTGAACAAGAGGAAAACCACCGCCAGTAAGGTCGAGAAACCAAGAATCATTGAGGACGATGTACCCAATATCGCCCTGAGCTTTTCCGGTTGCTGATGGTGTTCCGCCACGTACTTGGTGACACCATTAAAAATACCTGCACCAGAGAGCACACCCAGTACGGTAATGAGTTGGCGAAAATTACCTGCTTGCCCAACACCAGTTGGACCAAAAGACACCGCCAGAAGTTTAATGACCAGCAACCCCACACCGATTTTGATCAGCGTGGAGCCTGCTGTCCAAACAGAAGCTTTGGCAAGTGACATATCAGGCGAAAAACTCTTTAATTCGATCGATAACGACTTGCTGCTCTGCATCAGTGATATTGTAGAACATCGGTAAGCGGACTAATCGGTCACTTTCGCTGGTCGTAAAACGATCTTCGCCGTGGAAACGGCCGCATTTCTCACCCGCCGGGCTGGTATGCAATGCCACGTAATGGAATACGCTGAGGATATCATTCTCTTTCATGTAACGGTTGAATGTGCTGCGTTCTTCCACATCTTTGAGCTTGATATAGAACATGTGAGCATTGTGTTCCAAACCTTCTGGGACAATCGGCAAAGCCAGATGTCCAGCGTCTGCCAACGGTTTCAGGGCTTGATAATAGTTATTCCACAAGGTCAGGCGACGCTGGTTGATTTCTCCAGCAATTTCCAGTTGCCCCCACAGGTAAGCCGCCTGCAGGTCAGACAGCAGATAGCTGGAACCAATATCGCGCCAAGTGTATTTATCCACTTGCCCACGGAAAAATTGGCTTCGGTTAGTGCCTTTCTCCCGAATGACTTCAGCACGGGCAATCATGGACTTATCATTGATTAATGTCGCTCCACCTTCACCACCAGCCGAGTAGTTTTTCGTTTCATGAAAACTGAAACAACCAATATGCCCAATCGTACCTAATGCACGGCCTTTATAGGTGGACATGACACCCTGCGCTGCATCTTCCACTACATACAGGTTATATTTTTTCGCCAGTGCCATGATGGTATCCATCTCACAGGCCACACCCGCATAATGCACGGGCACGATAGCACGGGTTTTCTCCGTAATGGCGGCTTCAATTTTGTTCTCATCAATGTTCATGGTATCGGGACGAATATCCACGAACACAATGGTTGCACCACGCAGGACAAAAGCATTAGAGGTCGAAACAAAGGTATAGCTTGGCATGATGACTTCGTCACCCGGCTGGATATTCAGCAGCATGGCCGCCATTTCCAGTGAAGCCGTACAAGACGGTGTCAGCAATACCTTCGGACAGTTAAAGCGTTGCTCCATCCATGCTTCACAACGTTTGGTAAATTCACCATCACCACACAATTTGCCGCTAGCCATCGCCTGTTGCATGTATTCAAGTTCAGTGCCGACTACCGGTGGTTTGTTAAATGGAATCATTTCGTCCTCTGTATAACCAATATGCGGTGCTCTCAATAAGGGCACCACGACGTGTATAAAGACGCAAGGCAGTGATATTGCTGATTTGTGTAGCCACTCTCAGCCGTTGTATCTGATGGTTCTGACACCACTGTTGCGCCGCCGACATTAATTTTTTCCCAATCCCTTGATGATGATTGTCTGGTACAGCAGCCAATAAGCCAATGCGCGCCTCTCCATTACCCATGTCTCTTAAGGTGACAAAACCCGCCATTTGATCATGTTCATTATTAATAAGCAGGCATTCATGATCAAACGTCCCCAAAACGGCTTTTTCAACCCAAGCAGCATAAAATCGACCACTGTCATCCGGTTGATACCAAGGTGCGCGGAAGCGGCTCGCCGTAAATACACGAGCAGCCACGGCCTTCAATACGGGGATATCTGCTTTTTTCGCAGAAAGTAATTGTATGAGTTCTTTACCCGTATGAATGCCTAAAATATTTCCCGCCTCAATCGATAACAGTAAATCGACCTCACCTTCAACTAAAGAAAACCCCAAGGCAGACAGCCCATCAATAGTGGTCATTTGTTGAGCTGACACCTTGGCTTGCACCAATGCATATTGGTCCAAATCGGTAACCGTCAATACTGCCGATTCTGGCGAAAAATTCAGGCGGGCAGTGGACAAGCCAAAAAAATGGCTATCCCAAGCCAATGGTTCAAGGTTGGCGTGAATAGACATTGAGCAAATCCATTAGATATTTGCCGTAACCTGTTTTCGCCAAGTCCGCTGCTGCCACTTTTAACTGCTCAACACTGAGCCAATCATTGCGCCATGCGATCTCTTCCAGACAGGCAATCTTGAAACCTTGTCGTTTTTCGACGGTCTGAACAAAAGTACTGGCTTCAATCAGGCTGTCATGAGTCCCCGTATCTAACCAAGCAAAACCACGCCCCAATAACTCAACGTTCAATTCACCACATTCCAGATACATCTGGTTGATACTGGTAATTTCCAGTTCTCCACGGGCAGAAGGTTTCACTTGTTTGGCAAAATCCACGACTTTGCTGTCGTAAAAATAGAGACCCGTTACCGCCCAATTGGATTTAGGCTGTTCAGGTTTTTCTTCAATGGACAGTACCCGGTATTGCTCGTCAAATTCCACGACACCAAATCGTTCCGGATCCATCACTTGGTAACCAAAGACTGTCGCTCCTGTTTCTCGGGCAGATACATTTTTCAGTTTCGGGCTAAACGCCTGACCAAAAAAGATATTGTCACCCAAGACCAGACAACAGGAATCATTGCCGATAAATTCTTCTCCAATCAAAAATGCCTGTGCCAGACCATCGGGTGAGGGCTGTTCTGCATAACTAAGATGGATACCAAATTGTTCACCACTCCCCAGCAATCGCTTAAAAGCAGGTAAATCTTCCGGTGTTGAGATAATCAGAATATCGCGTATTCCCGATAACATTAAAACTGACAGCGGATAGTAAATCATCGGCTTGTCATAAATCGGCAATAATTGCTTCGATACACCACGCGTTATTGGATACAAACGGGTTCCAGAACCCCCGGCCAGTATAATTCCTTTCATCTGTCCCCCCTGACGGGCTTATTCATTGCCGAGTCCAAGTCGTTCCCCTGCATAAGAGCCATCTTGGACTCTGCGCCACCAATTCTCATTTTCCAGATACCATTGTACGGTTTTGCGAATGCCGGATTCGAATGTCTCCTGCGGTGTCCAACCCAATTCACGCTCAATTTTCGCCGCATCAATCGCATAACGCATATCGTGCCCTGGCCGATCTGTCACATAAGTAATCAAATCACGGTAATGTGAGATACCTGCTGGCTTTGCAAGGCACATTTTTTGAGTACAAAATTCTTCCAGCAATTCACAAATCGTTTCCACAACCTCAATATTTCGGCGCTCATTATGGCCACCGATATTATAGGTTTTACCGGGTTCCGCCGTGGTAACCACTAAATACAACGCCCGCGCATGATCTTCCACATACAACCAATCACGAATTTGCTCACCTTTGCCATAGACCGGCAAAGGTTTGCCTGCCAGCGCATTCAGGATCACCAATGGGATCAGTTTTTCCGGGAAATGATAAGGCCCATAGTTATTCGAGCAATTAGTGATCACGGTCGGCAAACCATAGGTGCGCTGCCATGCCCTGACTAGATGATCACTGGAGGCTTTCGATGCTGAATAGGGACTGCTCGGCGCGTAAGATGTGGTTTCAGTAAAGAACCCCTCTTCACCATGCAGATCGCCATACACTTCGTCTGTTGAAATATGATGGAAGCGGAATTTAGCTTGTTTTTCCTGATCCAGCTGTAGCCAAAATGCACGCGCTGCTTCCAATAAAGTATAGGTACCAATAATATTGGTTTCGATAAAAGCCGCAGGCCCGTCAATAGAACGGTCAACATGGCTTTCGGCAGCCAGATGCATGACTGCATCCGGTTGATATTTCTGGAACACATGATCCAAGGCATCACGTTGGCAGATATCAACCTGTTCAAACGCATAGCGGGGATGGTTGGCAACCGAAGCCAGTGATTCAAGGTTGCCGGCATAAGTCAGGCTATCAACGACAACCACGCTATCTTCAGTCTGGTTAATAATGTGACGGACAACCGCAGAGCCAATAAAACCTGCACCACCTGTAATAAGAATACGTTTCAACGCCAAACTCCTTTTGTATCAACAACCCATTTTTGTTTTATTGCAGAACCATCAATGGCTTTAAACTGGCTATGATCCACCAGCATCAATGCAACGTCAGCTTCTTCTAATGCCTGATTCACATCCATCAATTCCACCAAACCTTTCAGTGAATTAGGTAGCTCACACACATTGGGTTCAACCGCGATAGTCTGCCCCGCATGCCACTGGGCAACCATTTTTGTAATATGAACCGCTGGGCTTTCACGCAAATCATCAATATTCGGTTTGAAGGCCAAGCCAAAACAGGCAATTTTAACCTCATTCGCGCGTTTGCCACTCTCAGCCAAACAATCAGCTACCGCGGCTTTCACTTGCTCCACTACCCACAGCGGCTTGCCATCATTCACCAAGCGCGCAGTATGGATTAAACGGGATTGTTCAGGATTCTGGGATACAATAAACCATGGATCGACTGCGATGCAGTGTCCCCCTACACCAGGTCCAGGTTGTAGGATGTTTACACGTGGATGACGGTTTGCCAGACTAATCAGTTCCCACACATTGATTCCCTGCTCAGCACAGATCAAGGAAAGTTCGTTGGCAAAAGCGATATTGACATCACGGAAACTGTTTTCTGTCAGTTTGCACATTTCCGCTGTTCTGGCATTGGTGATAACGCATTCACCTTCAAGGAAAATCTTATACAGCTCACTTGCCCTGCGGGAAGATTTGTCTGTCATCCCTCCTACTACGCGATCATTTTTGATCAGTTCCACCATCACTTGACCCGGCAAAACGCGCTCAGGGCAATAAGCGATATCAATGTCTGAGTTTTCACCCGACTGTTGAGGGAATGAGAGGTCGGGGCGTGCTGCGGCTAACCATTCAGCCATTTGCTCTGTCGCACCAACGGGTGAGGTGGATTCCAAAATAATCAAATCGCCTTTTTTCAAGACCGGCGCCATTGATTCCGCCGCAGAACGCACATAAACCATGTCTGGTTCATGTGCTCCTTTGAAAGGCGTAGGAACAGCAATCAAGAAGGCATCCGCGGTTTGGGGAACAGTCACAGCGTGCAGAAAACCATCTTCTACCGCGACTTTGACTACTTCATCTAAATCAGGTTCAACGATATGAATCGAGCCACGATTAATCGTTTCTACCGCATGTTGGTTAACATCCACACCAATAACCATCTTTTTGCGGGAGGCGAATGCCGCTGCGGTGGGCAAACCGATATAACCTAAGCCGATAACAGAAATTGTTTCAAAACTCATAATGTCACCCGATTTTTTTTCAATGCTTCCAGAATTCGCTGGCAAGCCAACCCATCACCATAAGGGTTATGGGCGTGACTCATCTGCTGATAAGCGTTAACGTCCGTCAATAGACGCATAACTTCCGCAACAATAGTTTGTGTTTCTGTTCCCACTAATCGCACTGTCCCCGCATCAACAGCTTCAGGTCGTTCAGTGGCATTGCGCATGACCAGAACCGGTTTTCCCAGTGAGGGCGCTTCTTCCTGAATTCCCCCTGAATCGGTCAAGATCAAATAGGCATGATTCATCAAATAGACAAATGGCAAATAATCCTGAGGCTTGATAAGAATAACGTTATCAATGTCATGCAAAATACGCTTAACTGGTTCACTGACATTCGGGTTCAAATGAACAGGATAAACCACCTGAACGTCAGGATGTGCTCTGGCAATCTGAGCCAATGCTTCACAAATACGCTCAAATCCTTTACCAAAACTTTCACGACGATGACCTGTCACCAAAATCATTTTTTTATTCGGATTAAGGAAAGGGTAAAATTCAGCAAGCTGCTCATACATGACTTCATCATTTATAATGCGATCACGTACCGATAGCAGAGCATCAATAACCGTATTCCCTGTAACAAAAATACGGTTTTCCGCAATAGATTCTTTTAAGAGGTTGTTCCGGGAATTTTCTGTCGGTGCAAAATGGTACATGGCCAAGTGCCCGGCAATCTTGCGGTTGGCCTCTTCTGGCCATGGAGAATAAAGATCTCCGGTTCTTAAACCCGCTTCAACATGGCCCACCGGAATATGCTGGTAGAAGGCGGCCAGACTAGTTGCCATGGTCGTTGTGGTGTCTCCGTGCACCAACACCACATCTGGTTTGAATTCTTCCAATACCGGCTTTATACCTTGCAGGATACGGCATGTAATATCCGTCAGATCCTGCCCTTTCTGCATGATATTAAGATCAAAATCCGGAGTTATCCCAAACAAATGCAATACCTGATCCAGCATTTCCCTATGCTGAGCTGTGACACACACTTTTGCTTCAAAGGCAGTATCCATAGCTAACGCATGTACCAGCGGGGCCATTTTAATGGCTTCAGGCCGGGTACCAAACACAGTCAACACTTTCACAGTGACTCTCTTATTTTGTCAATCATTGCAGCTACTTCCAAGAAAGGGAATTCCCCTAAAAAACTATAGATTATTCATATATCATTATTTATATGAATTTCCGGAGCGCTGGCACCTTACCAAAGCGACACCTGCACCAACCAACAAGCCAACAGCTCCCCATAAAATCATCATGAAAGTACGGCGAGGGCTGTCTCGGTTGACTGGTTCCTCCGGTGTTCTGAGATAACGGTAAGTCAGGAAAGAATCTTGCAAAGTCGGACCGAAATTCAGTGTCGCCAGCATCGCAATATTTTGATCATAATCGATACTGTAATTAGGGCCTATGGCTTTCAATGTTTCAATTTGGGCTTGCAACAATGGCGTACCCAGCATAAACATTTTGGATTCAGGTAGTTCTTTGATGGGGATATCCGTCTGATTACGATGAATACCCTGTTTCTCAGCCACTTTCAGCGACTGCTGCAAGACATTCAATTCACGATTGTACATAGCCTGTGCCACTATCTCCTGACGTTTAACCAACGCTTTCATTGACTGGGCACGTGTCGCCCATGCGCCTTTAATTTCGTTGTTCAGGTGATTGCTCGCTCGTTGATTGGCAAATGCAATATATTGACGTAGCAGCCGATTAGCATCAGCTGCGGTTGCTGCCGTCAACTTGATACTGTCATTTAGCGATGTCTTATCATCACTGCGCGTAATTTTAATATCGTTGATCAATTCTTCCAACAATACGGTATCCGCTTTGACACGCCCTTCCTTACGCTGTTTGTAGTAATCAGAATGAAGCCAGAACTCACGACGAGTATCATATGCAGAAACTTGCGTCATGAATTCTTTATATGCACCATCCGGAATAGTCGGTAATTGTGCCTCTGGAGAAGCATTGATGTGAGTATCTAAATTACGCAAAAATTGTTGTTGCGAGTAATAGCTACCCAAGTTATTGGTTATCGGTAAATTCACAATAGCGGTTGCGCTCCATTTTTGCTGCATCAAGTAAGATGCACCCAGAGCGACAGCAGCGAAAATCATTGCCAGTGCGATAATCCATATCTTTCCACGCCACAAAGCATAAAACAGTGCCCGAATATCCAGCTCATGCTCTATAGCAGGTTGATCCTGTTTAGATTTCGTTTCTGAGTTTATCACTGCACAAAACCCCTTTGGTAGTCGATGTTTTTAATGATGGTTTGCTGCCCGACGCATACGGCGCTTACACCGTTTGATAAAACGGGCTACCCGCCATGCTCGGTTGATGCAATAGCCATACAACATAAATGCAAGCAAGAATAATGCCAACATCACCCATTCAGGGACGGAAATTAACCGTTCAGTAATGATTCCAACTGATGACAATAAAGCCGCAGCCAAAGTGATCAAGATAAATGCCTGACGGGAGGTAAATCCAGCACGCATAATCAAATGATGAATATGTTGGCGATCCGGAGAAAACGGACTCATTCCCTTACGCAATCGACGGTACATAATAGCAATCATGTCCATCAGTGGAATCGCAATAATCCATAGTGCTGTCACAGGACGAATAGACGGATTATTTCCTTGCGTCGATTCAGTCAATAACCAAATAATAGTAAAGCCTATTAGGGTACTTCCCGCATCACCCATAAATACCTTAAAACGTTTTCCTAATATTCCAAGATTAAGGAAGATATAAGGCAAAATCCCGGTTATAAATGCAAAACACCAAAACGCCAATGCTGTATTGCCACTTGTGTACAACAAAATACCTAATGCACCGAAAGAGACACAAGATAGCCCGCCCAACAGTCCATCAATACCATCTACCATATTGAAAGCATTGATAGCAGCCCAGACTGCGAATAGAGTCACAACGTAGCTGAATGGCCCCAGTGACATTTCCCATGACCCGAAGGCGTATCCCAAGCTATCAAGCTTCAGGCCAGCAAAATACATCATGCTGATACCAACCAAAGCCTGAATGGTTGCCCGAATCTTCACGCTGATATCAAAACGGTCATCTAAGGCACCGATAAGAACTAATATTCCTGCACAAGCCAAATAAAGCCATTTATCAGGCATAAACTCTTTCGTAATAAAAAATGCGAAACAAATACTAAAAAAAACAGATATCCCCCCCACCAAAGGGACTAAGCCATGATGACGCTTACGGTAATTAGGTTTGTCAACCAAACCAATTTTTTTTGCTGCTTTGCGAGCCACAAACAAAAACACAAATGAGAATATAAATACGTAAAAAATTTCGGCACTCATACTGGGAATGTTCACAATAACAACTCTCTATAAAAATAATAATGGGGCATCTATTATTCATATACTTATGGATGTCCCACGCGACATTGAATCCATAAGTTCCCTGTTAATAAAACAAGGCATCCTGACTCATAAAATCAATCAAATGGATCATGCATCTGTAAAACGTGATCCATAATTATAAAGTTCTCGGTTAGGAAAAATGCATCTATTCATTCGAATACAATGCAAAAAATGTACCATTTTAGGCAAATAGAGTAAGTAAGACGTAAAAAAACGCCACAAAAATGTGGCGTTTTAGCGAAATGAGCACTGACTATGATGAGATTACCAATCTTAAAAAACTATGAGCGTTTCATAAAGTCGAAGAATTCTTCGTTTGTTTTTGTCATAGCCAGTTTATTGATAAGGAATTCCATCGCATCAATTTCACCCATCGGATGAATGATCTTACGTAAAATCCACATTTTCTGTAGCTCATCCTGTGCAGTGAGCAGCTCTTCTTTACGTGTCCCGGAGCGATTGTAATCAATGGCTGGGAAAACACGCTTTTCAGCAATTTTACGGGACAGGTGTAATTCCATGTTACCTGTACCTTTAAATTCCTCGTAAATAACCTCATCCATCTTAGAGCCAGTATCAACCAACGCCGTCGCGATGATAGTCAGACTACCGCCTTCTTCAACGTTACGTGCAGCACCAAAGAAACGTTTTGGACGATGCAGGGCATTCGCATCCACACCACCAGTCAAAACCTTGCCGGAAGCAGGAACAACAGTGTTATATGCACGAGCCAGACGGGTAATGGAATCCAGCAGGATAATAACGTCTTTCTTATGTTCAACCAGACGTTTCGCTTTCTCAATAACCATTTCAGCCACTTGAACGTGACGGGAAGCTGGTTCATCAAAGGTTGAGGCAATGACTTCACCTTTTACCAGACGCTGCATTTCGGTTACTTCTTCTGGACGCTCATCAATCAGCAAAACCATCAGAACGCAATCTGGGTAGTTGTGGGCAATGTTAGCTGCAATATTTTGCAGCAGCATGGTTTTACCCGCTTTTGGTGGAGCAACAATCAAGCCACGCTGACCACGACCAATCGGCGCTGCCAGATCCAGAACACGAGCTGTCAAATCTTCAGTCGATCCATTACCGCGTTCCATGCGCAAGCGGTTGTTGGCATGAAGTGGGGTCAAGTTTTCAAACAGGATTTTACTGCGGGCGTTTTCAGGTTTGTCAAAGTTAACTTCATTAACTTTCAACAGGGCAAAATAGCGTTCGCCTTCTTTTGGTGGGCGGATTTTCCCTGAAATGGTATCACCGGTACGGAGGTTAAAGCGGCGGATTTGACTAGGAGAAACGTAGATATCATCGGGACCAGCAAGGTAAGAACTGTCTGCGGAGCGGAGGAAACCAAATCCATCCTGCAATATCTCCAGCACACCATCTCCGAAAATATCCTCTCCGCTTTTCGCATGCTGTTTGAGAATAGAGAAAATGATGTCCTGCTTACGCATACGAGCCAGGTTTTCCAGCCCCATATTTTCGCCGAGAGTAATCAACTCAGATACCGGCGTATTCTTTAATTCGGTAAGATTCATAATGGTGGGTTCTTTAACTCGGGGTATATCTCGAACTATGAACGTGAATGGTATGGCAGCGTTATCGATGCCTGTTTATTTGTACCAGAAACGAATAAAACCTTCTAACATACTAAATTATATTACAAGGCAATAGTCTGAAGTACTCAGATTGATTTCAAAATAAGGCTGACAAACTGTCAAAACACGACTGAGAGTAAGCAAAATATGGTTAATTTCAATATTAAGAACTACCTCAGCGTAAACATTATCTCGTTATGAGCACTGTTTATAACTCTTTATGACTGTCTTCGTCTTCTAACTATGTCTATGTGCCATATGCTATAACTATCTATA
Source organism: Xenorhabdus vietnamensis (assembly GCF_002127535.1). Classification (GTDB taxonomy): domain Bacteria; phylum Pseudomonadota; class Gammaproteobacteria; order Enterobacterales; family Enterobacteriaceae; genus Xenorhabdus; species Xenorhabdus vietnamensis. Next base: position 50,117 of record NZ_MUBJ01000002.1, on the reverse strand, counting down.
ATGTAAATACAATTTTATAATGCAAAGCAAACACTATTATAAGTATTCTAACATGGGCACTATTTCAGTATACATATCCAGCATAAGTGCTTTTAACACAAGCATTTTTTAAAACAAAAACTGTTAACGGGTTTTATACCGAACACCTACATAAGAAGACTCAGCACAAAAAAAATGCCTAGGATAAAAGCACCCTGCTTAAAGATGTTCAGCATTAGGACGCTATGAGTATACTAAGCTATATACTGGGTTTCCCATATATAGACTCAGAAATTTTACCAAATGCGATATGCCATCAGATACTTCAGGTGACCCAGAGATAACAGATTTATCAGACACTACAGATTGTTTAGTATGCAATATGTTTAATGTCAACTCTTTATACTAATAAAGATCAATAAATACTAATATATCAATAAACCTTTATACCAAATAAAGAATTCACTCAAGCGAAACTTCATACAAGCACATAGACGCTAACTTACCATGCTTCGTGGCGGACGTCTAGCGGTCAATGGGATAAATCCCCTTATACGCTAAGCGCCCGTAATTACTGTGAACTCACTCTAAATTAGAGGTGCGGTTCCAAAAACTCTTTCAGTTGAGTTTTTGACAAAGCCCCCACTTTTACCGCAACCTTCTCACCACCTTTAAACAGAATCAGTGTTGGGATACCACGAATACCATATTCTGGTGCTGTTTCTGGGTTATCATCCACGTTCAGCTTGCCGATTATCAGTTTTCCTTCGTATTCGGCGGCAATTTCATCCAGAATAGGGGCAATCATTTTGCAAGGACCGCACCATTCCGCCCAGAAATCAACAAGAACTGGGCCTTCTGCCTTCAGGACGTCATTTTTAAAGCCAACATCCGTCAGGTGGATAATATTTGCACTCATTTTTTGCTCCAAAAGTAAAATCTTTTATAGTGTCAGTGTACGTTAACCAACATAAGGGTGTCTTTATTTCAGCGGATACACTTTCTTAAAGCAATAGTTAACTGATATTCTACCATACTATGAGCAAAACACATTTGACAGAAAAGAAGTTTTCCGACTTCACATTGCACCCCAAAGTATTAGAAGCCCTTGATAAAAAGGGGTTTTCCAACTGCACGCCGATACAGGCGCTGACATTGCCTTTTACTGTCGAAGGCCGAGATGTTGCGGGGCAAGCACAAACCGGAACGGGCAAAACGCTGGCATTTTTGGCGTCTACTTTTAATTATTTATTGACCCATCCTGCGTCAAAAGAACATAAAACCAATCAGCCAAGAGCGCTGATTATGGCACCTACCCGTGAATTGGCAGTTCAGATCTACTCTGACGCAGAAGAATTGGCGGAAGTCACCGGATTGAAAATGGGTCTTGCCTATGGCGGCGATGGCTATGATAAACAGCTTAAGGTGCTGGAAGCCGGTGTCGATATCGTGATTGGCACAACAGGACGCCTAATCGATTACGTAAAACAGGGACATATCCATCTTGGTGCCGTTCAGGTTGTTGTGCTTGATGAAGCTGATCGCATGTATGACCTGGGTTTTATCAAAGATATTCGCTGGTTGTTCCGCCGGCTACCTGCTGCCACAGAAAGAATGAATTTGCTGTTTTCCGCAACGCTGTCTTATCGAGTGCGTGAACTGGCTTTTGAACAGATGAATAGTCCTGAATATGTGGAAGTAGAACCTCTGCAAAAAACGGGGCACCGCATTCAGGAAGAACTATTTTATCCTTCCAATGAAGAAAAAATGCGTCTGCTACAAACTTTACTGGAAGAAGAGTGGCCTGATCGCTGCATCATTTTTGCCAATACCAAGTACCGCTGTGAAGATATCTGGACTCATCTGGCTGCCGATGGTCATCGTGTTGGTCTGCTGACCGGTGATGTTGCACAGAAAAAGCGCCTGCGTATTCTTGAGGAATTCAGCCTGGGCAATCTGGACATTCTGGTTGCCACAGATGTTGCCGCCCGTGGGCTGCATATCCCGTTAGTGACACATGTATTTAACTATGATCTACCGGATGACTGTGAAGATTATGTCCATCGGATTGGCCGGACAGGCCGTGCTGGAGAAAGTGGTCATTCCATCAGTCTAGCATGTGAAGAATATGTGCTGAACTTACCGGGCATTGAAGAATATATCCAGCATCAGATACCTGTCAGCAAATATAACAGTGATGCGTTGCTAAACGATCTTCCGGTACCTAAGCGCCGTAATCGCGCCCGCTCAGGGGGACACCCTCGGCGTACCAGCATGCCGCGCCGCGGTGGTAACGCAACGCGCAACCGTAAGCGCCCAAGCTAAAATGATGCGATATTGAAATAACACGATGTTGAAACAACACAAGCCGGAATAAATACTATGCTGAGTGCTTCTTCGCTTTATGCGGCTATTGATTTAGGCTCAAACAGTTTTCATATGTTGGTTGTCCGTGAAGTATCCGGCAACATTCAAGTCGTTACCCGTATCAAGCGAAAAGTCAGGCTGGCTGCCGGATTGGATAAAAATAACTATTTATCACAACAGGCAATGGAACGGGGATGGCAGTGTTTGCGCCTCTTTTCCGAATATTTGCAAGATATTCCTGCTACGCATATTCGCGTTGTTGCTACAGCAACCTTGAGACTTGCAGAAAATTCAGATGAATTTGTCAGGAAGGCCTCAGAGATATTGAGCACCTCCGTCAATGTGATCCGTGGTGAAGAAGAAGCTCAACTCATTTATCAAGGTGTTGCTCACACTACTGGCGGGCCTGAAAAGCGACTTGTCGTAGATATTGGCGGCGCCAGTACCGAATTAGTAACAGGGGCCGGAGCCAAAGCTAATCAGCTCTTCAGCCTTGAAATGGGTTGTGTTACCTGGCTGGAACGTTATTTCAATGATCGCAGCCTGACAGAAAAAAACTTTGCCAATGCGGAAGCTGCTGCACATGATCTTCTCAGCTCAGTCACTACTAAACTGCTTGAGCAAGGCTGGAAAATTTGCGTGGGTGCTTCTGGCACAGTACAGGCCTTGCAGGAAATTATGATTGCTCAAGGTATGGATGAACTGATCACCCTCCCCAAGCTTCAGCAACTCAAGCATCAGGCGATTGAGTGCGGCAAATTGGAAGAGTTGGAAATTGATGGGCTGACACTGGAACGAGCATTGGTTTTTCCAAGTGGATTAGCAATCTTAATCGCCATTTTTCAAGCATTGAATATCGAAAGCATGATATTGGCAGGTGGCGCACTGCGTGAAGGTCTGGTTTACGGGATGTTGGACTTGCCGATTGAGCAGGATATTCGTGCAAGAACCCTGCGCAATATCCAGCATCGCTTTCAACTGGATAGTGAGCAAGCACAACGAGTCAAACAGTTGGCAGAAAATTTTTGCCAACAAATTGCTAAGCCCTGGAAATTGGACGAACGCTGTCGTGAATTATTGAGCAGTGCATGTTTGCTCCATGAAATAGGCCTGTTTATTGATTTTCGTCAGGGGCCCGCACATTCTGCTTATTTAATCAGTCACTTGGATTTACCCGGTTATACTCCGGCCCAAAAACGACTGCTGGCTACTTTATTGAAAAATCAAAGCGGGCCAGTGGACTTAGCATCACTCAGCCAGCAAAATGCTGTGCGACCACTACAGGCGCAGCGGCTATGCCGCTTATTACGTCTGGCAATTATTTTTGCCAGCCGCCGACGGGATGACACATTGCCAGCTTTGCGGTTACAGGTGGAAAATGAAACTCTCATTATCACCTTGCCTCATCAATGGCAGATAAAACACCCACTCAGAACTGAAGCATTACAGCAAGAAATGAAGTGGCAGAGTTATGTCCAATGGTTGTTGTTCTTTGAGGAACAAAATAACTCTCATTTAGGCTGAAGTTTACTTTATTCCCCTCATTCCCTGCATTCATCCACAAATGCAGGGTTATCCCGTGTCAATCGTGCGATTTATTTATTGCCGTTTTTCTGACCGAGTCCCAAACGTGATCTAATGTCAGCAAGGCGCGATTGTCCCTGTTTCATCCTTTCTTCTGCACTGATCACCCGCTTGCCCTGCGGCCAGTACAAATCATCCTGTGGCAATTCAAGCAAGAATCGGCTCGGTTCCGGACGGATAAGTTCACCAAACTGGCGACGTTCTTTGCTAAGAGTTAAAAAAAGTTCTCTCTGCGCGCGGGTGATACCCACATAAGCCAAACGACGCTCTTCCTCAATGTTGTCTTCATCAATGCTACTCTGATGTGGCAACAACCCCTCTTCCATGCCAACCAAGAAAACATAGGGAAACTCCAGCCCCTTGGAGGCGTGCAGTGTCATCAACTGAACCTGATCTAATTCTTCATTTTCCTCGCCTCTCTCCAACATATCCCGCAACGTAAAACGCGCTACGACTTGGGAAAGGGTCATTGGTTCATTCAAGTCATCTCCCTCAAGCATTTCACTCATCCAAGTGAAAAGTTGATTAACGTTCTTCATTCTCATTTCAGCCGCTTTTGGACTGGGGGAGGTTTCATATAACCAGCTTTCGTAATCCATGCCACGTAATAAGTCTCTCACTGCCAGTAATGGTTCCCGCTCCGCCTGACGGGATATTTCATCCATCCAGTGAGTAAAGCGCTGCAATGCAGCCAGACCACGCCCGGCCAAATGTTGCTCCAACCCAAGATCAAAACTGGCTTGATATAAACTTTTGTTACGCTGATTCGTCCACTCACCTAATTTTTGGATGGTTACAGCACCGATTTCTCGTCGTGGTGTATTGATGATACGCAAAAATGCACTGTCATCCTCTGGATTAGTCAAAACACGCAGGTAAGAGAGCAAATCTTTAATTTCAGGGCGAGAAAAAAATGATGTTCCTCCCGAAATCCGGTAAGGAATACGGTTCTGCATCAACATTTTTTCGAGGATACGAGATTGATGATTACCACGATATAAAATGGCGTAATCTTTATATTCCGTTTTGTTGATAAAATGATGAGCGATCAACTCCCCCACTACACGCTCCGCTTCATGATCTTCATTATTTGCTTCGATCACTCTGAGCTGATCACCATAAGGCAACTCTGAAAAGAGTTTTTTCTCAAAAACATGGGGATTATTAGCTATCAGAATATTCGCCGCTTTCAATATCCGCCCTGATGAACGGTAATTCTGCTCCAGCTTAATCACGTTCAACTGCGGGAAATTTTCTTTCAATAGGATCAAGTTCTGTGGACGAGCACCACGCCAAGAATAAATGGATTGATCATCATCACCAACTACCGTAAAACGAGCCCGACTGCCAACCAACAGTTTTACCAATTGGTATTGGCTAGTGTTCGTATCTTGATATTCATCTACCAGCAAGTAACGAATTTTATTCTGCCAACGTTCCCTGACTTCCCCATCGCGCATTAACAGTAACGTTGGTTTGGTAATTAGATCATCAAAATCGAGAACATTACAACTATTCAGATGCAGGTCATAGCGGCGATAACACTCTGCAAACTGGTGCTCCTGCTCTGAACGCGCCACCCTCATCACCTGCTCTGGTGACATTAAATCATTCTTCCAGTTAGAAATGCTTGAAACCAGTTTTTGTAGTAGATCTTTGTCTTCTTCCAACAAATCCGAGGTGAGATCTTTCAACAAAGCCATCTGATCTTGATCATCAAACAGTGAAAAATTGCTTTTCATTCCCAGCGCTTTGTATTCACGCTTGACAATCTCCAAACCCAAGGTATGGAAAGTCGAGATCATTAACCCTCTTGTTTCCTTACGACCCAAGGTTTGTGCAACACGTTCTTTCATCTCACGTGCTGCCTTATTAGTAAAGGTGACTGCCGCAATATGGCGGGCCTGATAACCACAGGTGCGGATCAGATGAGCAATTTTATTGGTGATCACTCGGGTCTTGCCAGAGCCCGCACCCGCCAGAACCAGACAAGGCCCTGTTACAAATTCAACCGCTTGTTGTTGGCTTGGATTTAATCGCATACTGTTTCAAAAAATATATCAGATTGAAAGATCGGGGAACGGAATTGTAACAGAAAGAAAGGCTAATTATGTGGTTTTCTTTATATCAGCGAATTATTTCACAATAGAATGAAAAAGTGCGTCAATATAGATAACGTCTTATGATAGGGCTCATAATGATTGTAGTTCATTTCATTTTTAACGGATGAATAAGAAACCGAAAAAATACCTCTTTACGGTATCCTGTCTGCATTCATTTTCTTTGTTATCCTTCACATAAACAAACATCAACCAATAGCAGCAGCCAGTAATATCACCTGTAGGCCTTTCACATCATAAAGATAAGATGATTATGTAAAGGCTGACCATTTTATTATTAAACTATGTGATAAATAACAAAGATAATTTTTTAAATTAATTTAAATTAGTTAGGACAAATATATTAATATTGAATCCACTTCAATTGAAATATATAGAACCTATTTAATAAAATTAAGGTTATAACAATCATTACGTTTATTGACACACAATCAATATACCTAATAGGTTTTAAATTGCAGCTTGAAAGATAAAAGAACTCAAAGAGGATATAACATGCTACGTAAGACAGGCTTTTTCTTTGATGAACTCTGTTTCTGGCATAACTCTGGATTACCACATGTAGTCATATTTCCCGTTGGTGGATGGATACAACCACCGAACAGTGCAGGACATGCAGAATCCCCAGAAACTAAACGCAGAATGAAAAACTTAATGGATGTATCAGGTTTAAGTCGTTCACTGCAACTGCGTAGTGCTGAACCTCTTGATGATACAACGTTAAGACTGGTGCATACCGAAGAGTATTTACAACATTTTAAGTCCGTGAGTGATAATGGCGGAGGAGTATTGGGATCTGAAGCACCAATGGGACAAGGTAGTTATGAAATCGCCAAATTGTCCGCCGGACTCACCTACGCTGCGGTAAAAGCCGTGTTACAAGGTGAATTAGATAACGCTTACAGCCTTTCACGTCCTCCCGGACACCACTGTCTGCCAGATCAAGCGATGGGATTCTGTTTCCTTGCCAACATTGCCCTCGCCGTTGAGTACGCCAAAGAGCAGCTTGGCGTTGGCCGAGTTGCCGTCATTGACTGGGATGTTCACCACGGTAATGGGACACAGCATATATTCTGGGAACGTGACGATGTTTTGACAATTTCACTGCATCAAGATGGCTGTTATCCCGAAGGCTACAGTGGTGAGGAAGATATCGGAGCTGGCAAAGGGGAAGGTTTTAATATCAATATCCCATTGATGGCGGGTGCTGGGCACAATAATTATCTCTATGCCATGGATCAGATTGTGCTCCCTGCACTACGGCGTTACCAACCAGAACTGATCATCGTTGCTTGCGGTTATGATGCCAATGCATTTGATCCTCTGGCACGGATGCAGTTGCACAGTGACAGTTTCCGTGAAATGACCCGCAAGGTACAACAGGCTGCCGATGAACTGTGCCATGGCAAATTAGTCATCGTTCACGAAGGGGGTTATTCCGAAGCCTATGTTCCTTTCTGTGGATTAGCCGTCATGGAGGAATTAAGTGGCATTCGTACTGAAGTCAACGATCCCGTGCTGAACTTGATCCAATTGCAGCAACCGAAAGAACGATTTGAAGCATTTCAGCGTCAAGCTCTTGATGAACTGAAACTGAAATTTAATCTGTAAGGATTAAAGATATCCTGCCCGATAAAATAACTTCGGGCAGGATAAACGGCATATTAGTCACCAACAGCAATGCGTTTCATATCCGTCATATAACCACGCAAAGTACGGCCGATAATTTCAATCGGATGGTTACGGATCGCTTCATTCACATCACGTAACTGAGCATTATCAATGCCGCGATCTGCAACTGCTTTTCCTAAATCCCCTGCTTGCAGAGTCGCCATGAATTTCTCTTTCAACAGTGGAACCGCAACGTAAGAGAACAGGTAGTTACCATATTCTGCCGTATCAGAAATCACCACGTTCATCTCATACAGGCGCTTGCGAGCAATGGTATTCGCAATCAACGGCAATTCATGCAGAGATTCGTAATAAGCAGACTCTTCAATGATGCCAGTATCTACCATCGTTTCGAATGCCAGCTCAACCCCAGCCTTGACCATTGCAATCATCAACACACCATGGTCAAAGTATTCCTGCTCGCTGATGTTACCGTCATAGTCTGGGTAATTCTCAAATGGTGTTCTACCCGTCTCTTCACGCCAGGTCAGCAGGTTTTTATCATCATTAGCCCAGTCAGCCATCATAGTAGAAGAGAATTCACCAGAAATGATGTCATCCATATGTTTCTGGAACAAAGGAGCTAAAATCACTTTCAATTGCTCAGAAAGAGCATAAGCTCGCAGTTTTGCCGGATTGGAAAGGCGATCCATCATTAACGTAATGCCGCCCTGCTTCAAGGCTTCGGTGATAGTTTCCCAACCAAACTGGATTAATTTTCCGGCATAACCCGGTTCAGTGCCATCAGCAACCAGTTGGTCGTAGCACAACAGAGAACCGGCCTGTAACATGCCACACAAAATGGTCTGTTCTCCCATCAGGTCAGATTTAACTTCTGCCACGAAAGAAGATTCCAGCACGCCTGCCCGATGTCCCCCTGTTGCAGCGGCCCACGCTTTCGCGATCGCCATCCCTTCACCTTTTACATCATTTTCTGGATGTACAGCAATCAGGGTAGGTACACCGAATCCACGCTTATACTCTTCACGAACTTCCGTACCCGGGCATTTCGGTGCAACCATCACAACGGTAATATCTTTACGTACCTGCTCACCCACTTCGACGATATTGAAACCATGGGAATAACCTAATGCGGCATCTTCTTTCATCAGAGGTTGAACCGCCTGAACCACCACCGAATGTTGCTTGTCTGGCGTCAGGTTGATAACCAAATCGGCCTGTGGAATTAACTCTTCATAAGTGCCAACTGCGAAACCATTTTCTGTTGCCTTACGCCATGATGGTCGTTTTTCATCAATCGCTTCTTTGCGTAGCGCATAGGCAATATCTAAACCGGAGTCACGCATATTAAGACCTTGGTTCAGCCCTTGCGCGCCACAGCCAACGATCACCACTTTTTTGCCTTTCAAATACCCTGCTTCGTCAGCAAATTCTTCCCGCGCCATAAAACGGCATTTGCCTAACTGCGCCAATTGCTGGCGCAAATTCAACGTATCAAAATAATTAGCCATGGTGACTCCGATATAATTAGATGTGAGGTTGTTTGCACACAAACAATATATGACATGAAAGGCATTGCTTAAATTGATATATTGACAAGATTACATTGCAGATTATGCAACAAGCTTTTTCACCGCAAAAAACCTCTAGGTAAAGGGTCACAAACGATGGATTTACGTGATTTAAAACTGTTTTTACACCTTGCGGAAAGTTGTCACTTTGGGCGCTCAGCCAAGGCCACGCATGTCAGCCCATCCACACTTTCACGCCAAATCCAGCGCCTTGAGGAATCATTAGGGCACCCGCTTTTTCTGCGGGATAACCGAACAGTAAAATTGACCTCTGCCGGCGAGCAACTCAAACAATTTGCTCAGCAAACTCTCCTGCAATATAAGCAGCTACAGCATTCATTAAATCATCAAAGTCCATCATTGACGGGAGAGTTACGTCTATTTTGTTCAGTCACGGCTGCATATAGCCATCTGCCACAAGTCTTAGATAAATTTCGGGCGGAGCATCCCTTGGTGGAAATCAAGCTGACAACAGGAGATGCCGCTGATGCTGTTGATAAAGTCCAATCTGATGCAGCAGATTTGGGTATTGCAGGCAAACCGGAAAAATTACCTGATAGTGTCCGTTTTACCAAAATAGGTGAAGTGCCGTTGGTACTGATTGCCCCCTCACTGCCTTGCGCCGTGAGAATTCTCGCTACACAGGAATCCCCCGACTGGAATAGCATCCCGTTTATTCTGCCCGAGCACGGCCCCTCCCGCAAACGCATTGAGCTTTGGTTCCGGCGGAATAAGATCCTGCACCCCGTAATTTACGCGACAGTTTCCGGTCATGAAGCGATTGTTTCTATGGTGGCATTAGGCTGTGGAATTGCGTTAATACCTGCGGTTGTTGTCGAAAATAGCCCTGAACCTGTACGCAACCGTATCTCATTACTGGAAAATATTTCACTGGTCGAGCCATTTGAATTGGGTGTCTGTACGTTGAGTAAGCGCTTGAATGAACCATTAGTTAAAGCATTCTGGGAGCTATTGTAGTTTGGAAATCTTATATATCCATCGTTTTTCAAGTTGCAGCTTTGTTGGCTGCATCTTGAAATCCATAAGATAGAATAGGAAAAGTAGTGGAAGAGATAATGCCAACCTCGTCACTTATTACAGAAAAAAGAATAGAGTAAAATCAGCAAAATACCCCAAAAACGAAACTATTTTGCTGTTTATTGCTTTATTCTTTATTGCTTAAGTCAAAAATAATTTAAATGAGGGATTATCGGTTTCATCATGATATTCATAGCCTAGCGCATCCAAATGGCGGTCAAAACGCACTTCTGGCCCTGAAAGTTCAAAAGCAGCCAATACACGCCCATAATCCGTGCCGTGGCTACGGTAATGAAACAGAGTAATATTCCAATGAGTCCCCAGTGTCTGCAAAAATTTCAGCAAAGCCCCCGGAGATTCAGGAAAGGCAAAGCTAAATAACCGCTCCTGCAATGGCTTGGATGGCCTGCCTCCGATCATGTAACGCACATGCAGCTTTGCCATTTCATTATCAGTAAAATCAGAGACTTGATATCCCGATGATTTTAACTCTTCAATAATTTCACGACGCTCAGTATTTCCCCTGCTCAGTCTAATACCAACAAAAATACAGGCTTGGTTTGGATCTGTTGCATCCGAATAACGATAACTGAATTCAGTCACGACACGAGTACCCAGTATCTGACAGAACTGCAAAAAACTCCCCTTTTGTTCAGGAATAGTCACCGACAGCAAAGCTTCGCGTTGTTCTCCAAGCTCACAGCGTTCTGAAACGTAACGCAACCCATGAAAATTCACATTGGCCCCAGAAAGAATATGTGCCAATCGCTCTCCCTGAATCTGATGTTGCTGGACATATTTCTTCAGCCCTGCCAGTGCCAGCGCACCAGAGGGTTCTGCAATCGCCCTGACATCTTCAAAGATATCTTTCATGGCGGCGCAGATAGCATCACTGTCCACTGTAATGACATCATCGACATATTGCTGGCACAAACGAAACGTTTCATCGCCAATGCGTTTGACTGCCACGCCTTCGGCAAATAATCCAACTCTTGGCAAATCGACCGGATGCCCGGCTTCCAGTGCTGCTTTCAAACAAGCAGAATCTTCAGCTTCTACACCAATGACTTTCATTTCGGGTACAAGCTGTTTGATGAGAACGGCTACTCCCGCTATCAAGCCACCACCACCAACGGGAACAAAGATACGATCAAGATGAACATCCTGTTGTAGCAGCTCCATCGCCAATGTAGCCTGACCTGCAATGACGACAGGATGGTCAAATGGTGGCACAAAAGTGTAACCGTGCTTTTTTGCCATCTCGATTGCTTTTGCCTTCGCTTCATCGAAATTCGCACCATGCAACAGTACCTCTCCACCAAAATTGCGCACTGCATCGACTTTAATATCCGCTGTCGCTATCGGCATCACAATAGTCGCTTTTATGCCAACTTTATTGGCCGATAATGCAACACCTTGTGCATGGTTGCCTGCGGAAGCCGTAATCACGCCTTTGTTTTTTTGCTCTTCCGTCAAACCAGCAATCATCGCGTACGCGCCGCGCAATTTGAAACTGTGCACCAACTGGCGATCTTCCCGTTTAACCAAAATAGTATTGCCTAAACGAGACGAGATTTTTTTCATTTCCTGTAAAGGAGTGACTTGAGCAACATCATAAACCGGTGCACTCAGTGCAGCCTTGAGATATTCCGCTCCTTTGGGTTCAGTATTAAGAGGATAAACCGCCACAATCAGCTCCCCAGTTTAGTTTTATCGCGCACTGCGCCTTTATCAGCGCTGGTCGCCAATGAAGCGTAAGCTCGTAATGCAAAAGAAACCTGACGCTCACGGGATTTAGGTGTCCACGCCTTATCTCCGAGAGATAATTCGGCCTGTGTGCGTTCAGCAAGCTTGGTTTCAGCAACATTCAACTGAATTTTACGGTTTGGAATATCAATCTCAATGATATCGCCGTCATGAATCAGCCCAATCAAGCCTCCATTTGCCGCTTCTGGAGATACGTGACCAATGGATAACCCCGATGTTCCTCCTGAGAAACGCCCATCCGTAATCAATGCGCAACTTTTCCCCAGCCCCATGGATTTTAAATACGTAGTGGGATAGAGCATTTCCTGCATACCTGGGCCACCTTTCGGCCCCTCATAGCGAATGACAACCACGTCACCAGCCACAACTTTTCCACCAAGAATGGCTTCCACCGCATCTTCCTGACTCTCGTAAACTTTAGCTATGCCTCGGAAAATCAGAATTTCTGCATCAACGCCTGCTGTTTTCACTATGCAGCCATCTCTTGCAATGTTGCCAAATAAAACTGCCAGCCCACCATCCTGACTGTAAGCATGAGTGCGCTCACGAATACATCCTGCTTCGCGATCAGTATCCAGTGATGGCCAACGACAATTCTGTGAGAAGGCTTGTGTGGTACGAATCCCTGCTGGCCCTGCTGAATACATGCTCTTAACACTTTCGTCTTCTGTCAGCATAATGTCGTACTGAGCCAACGTTTGTGGCAAATCCAAACCCAAAACGTTTTTCACATCGCGATGCAAAAGCCCTGCGCGATCAAGCTCACCAAGAATCCCCATCACACCACCAGCACGGTGTACATCTTCCATATGATATTTCTGGGTGCTTGGGGCAACTTTACACAAATGAGGCACCTGACGAGATAAACGATCAATATCCGCCATAGTGAAGTCAATTTCACCTTCCTGCGCAGCGGCCAGCAGATGCAGAACAGTGTTAGTCGAACCGCCCATCGCAATATCCAATGTCATGGCATTTTCGAAGGCAGCTTTGGTCGCAATATTACGTGGGAGAGCACTATCATCATTTTGTTCATAATAGCGTTTAGTCAGCTCAACAATGCGCTTACCAGCGTTAATAAACAGGGTCTTACGATCCGCATGTGTAGCGAGCAGGGAACCATTACCCGGCTGAGAAAGACCAAGTGCTTCCGTCAGACAATTCATCGAATTCGCCGTAAACATACCAGAGCAAGAACCACATGTCGGGCACGCAGAGCGCTCAATTTGCTCGCTCTGTTCATCACTGACATTTGGATTGGCCCCCTGAATCATGGCATCGACCAAATCCAGTTTGATAAGTTGCTCGGATAATCGCGTTTTACCCGCTTCCATTGGGCCACCAGAAACAAAAATAACCGGGATATTCAAGCGTAGCGATGCCATCAACATTCCCGGAGTGATTTTGTCACAGTTGGAAATGCACACCATGGCATCAGCACAGTGGGCATTGACCATGTATTCCACCGAATCAGCTATTAGCTCACGCGAAGGCAATGAATAGAGCATTCCACCATGCCCCATAGCGATACCATCATCAACAGCGATAGTATTAAACTCTTTCGCAACACCACCTGATGCCTCAATCTGTTCTGCCACCAGCTTGCCGAGATCACGTAAGTGCACATGTCCTGGCACGAACTGCGTGAATGAGTTAACAACCGCAATAATCGGCTTTCCAAAATCTGCATCAGTCATCCCCGTGGCTCGCCATAAAGCACGGGCTCCCGCCATATTACGGCCATGCGTCGTCGTGGCAGAACGATATTTAGGCATTGTTTCTACTCCCAAGTCTGTCTTATCAATTGGCTTCAAAAATAATTAGCTTCAACAATCAAAACAGGCGAGGAACGATCGCCTGTTGGATTTTATATTTTTTAATTAAGGATTAACCGGATCCAACCAGCCCCACTTATCTTCTGTCGTGCCATCAAATAAGCCAAAGAACGCACTTTGGATTTTTTTAGTGACAGGACCACATTTGCCGATACCAACCTGAATGCCGTCTACACTACGAACCGGAGTAATCTCCGCGGCTGTTCCTGTCATAAAGACTTCATCCGCTAAATAAAGCGACTCACGAGAAAGCGCCTGTTCACGGACTTCCATACCAAGATCCTGTGCCAACTTGATGATGGCATCACGCGTGATCCCCGGCAGGGCAGATGAAGTAAATGGAGGAGTGAATAGAACTCCATCTTTCACTTCAAATAAGTTTTCACCCGCACCTTCTGAAATATAGCCATGAACATCCAGTGCAATACCTTCCTGATAACCATGACGCCGCGCTTCGCTTCCTACCAGCAAAGAAGAGAGGTAATTTCCACCCGCTTTTGCGCCTGTAGGGATCGTATTTGCTGCCACGCGATTCCATGAAGAAACCATCGCATCAATGCCCTGCTCCAAGGCTTCCTCACCGAGATAAGCCCCCCACGGGAAAGCGGCAATAATAACGTCTGTTTTATAACCATCAGGTGGATTTACGCCCATTCCAACATCACCCACAAATACCAGTGGACGAATGTAAGCACTGACTAATTTATTTTTACGGAGCGTTTCGCGGCAAGCCTCCATCAATTCATCAACACTTTGGCTCACTGGAAAACGGTAAATTTTGGCTGAGTCATGCAAGCGCTGCATATGTTCACGATGACGAAAAACAACCGGCCCTTTGTGGGAGTTATAGCAACGAATCCCTTCAAATACCGAAGTCCCATAATGTAAGGCATGGGACATAACATGAACTTTAGCATCCGCCCAAGGCACCATTTCCCCGTTGAACCAAATATAATCAGCTTGCTTTGTCATTCTCAGTTTTCCTTCAGTGGCGCGTTATGCGCTTATCAATTGTGATTCTTTGTGCTTGATCTCAACACCAGCAACATCCACCAATTTCATCAATTGGGAAAAAAGTAAATTAACTGGACGCTGGCTAGTCACGGTGAGCTCAATACTTACATTATCACTATCTGTTGTATGATCCATATTCAATGCACATATCTGAAACCCGCGATGGCGGGTAACCCTCAGAATCCGTTCCAAAATCTCAGGACAAGACCGCGCCTTAATAGCAAGTTGATGCTGTATCATGATGATTTCTCCAACATAGTTTCGTTACTTGCACCCGGTGGAACCAGTGGCCAGACATTCTCTAATTCATCAATAGACACGTGTAATAAATACGCGCCCTCGCTGTTGAACAAAGCATCCAAAGCTTCATTCACTTGTGCTTTATCAGTAATTCTCTGCCCCGGAATACCAAAGGCCTGCGCCAACGTAAGGAAATCAGGATTATCAGTTAAGATCGTTTCGCTATAACGTTTGTCAAAAAACAGCTCTTGCCACTGACGAACCATACCCAATCTTTGGTTATCCAATAAGATCAGTTTGACTGGCAATTGCTTACGTTTAATGGTGCCTAACTCCTGAACATTCATCATGAAAGAGCCATCGCCAGATATGCAGATAACCATATCTTCCGGACGCGCCATCTGAGCACCAATCGCTGCTGGAATGCCGAATCCCATCGTGCCTAATCCACTTGATGTGATGAAATTCTCTGGCTGACTAAACGTCATGTGTTGGGCAGCCCACATCTGATGCTGCCCAACATCAGTTGTGATAACTGTACTAGACAAGGTACGGTCAGAAACCTGCTTCAACAGCAGCGGAGCATAAATACTTTCACCTTGATAGTCATAACGACATACATGTTCATTTTTTAATTGTTTGATTTCTTGCTGCCAGGCTTGGATCGATAAGGATTGTTGTAAATGAGGCAACAGAGTTTTTAAATCACCCAATAATGAAACGTGAGTTTGGCGTAATTTATTGAATTCAACGGGGTCAATATCCAAATGAATAACTTTGGCATTAGGTGCAAAGGTATTCAGCTTCCCTGTAACACGGTCATCAAAACGCGCACCAGCAGCAATTAACAAATCACAGGATTGAACGGCAAGATTAGCTGCTTTAGCGCCATGCATCCCTAACATTCCTAAATAACATTCATGTTCAAAATCTGCCGCTCCCAAACCTTTCAATGTAGAAACAACAGGAATACCTGTTTCAGATACAAAATTACGTAATTCAGGAACAGCACCAGACATGCCAACCCCTCCCCCCACGTACAAAATCGGTTTCTGAGATGAAGCTAACAATTGACGAGCCAATTCCAGTTCTTTTGTTGGAAGAGAAGATTTAGGGGATGTTGGTATCAAATATGGAACAAAATCACCCTGCTCCAATTGAATATCTTTTGGTAAATCAACCAGAACAGGGCCAGGACGATCACTCATGGCAATGGTAAAGGCATCGGCGATGATTTGAGGTAATTTTTCCAGTGAATCAACAAGAAAGCTGTGTTTTGTACAAGAAAGAGACATTCCCAGCATATCGATTTCCTGAAAGGCATCCGTCCCTATAAATTCAGAGCTGACCTGACCGGTAATGGCCACGACAGGAACAGAATCCAATAATGCGTCAGCCAATCCCGTGATTAAGTTTGTCGCTCCAGGCCCTGATGTCGCAATACACACGCCAGGCTTGCGACTTGCCCTCGCGTAGCCGATTGCCGCCATAACGGCCCCTTGTTCATGGCGGCATAAAATGTGTTCAACACCTCCGTCATACAGCGCATCATAAACTGGCATGATGGCTCCACCTGGGTAACCAAAAACTTTTTCAACGCCCTGTGTTCGTAATGCCTCTACAACCGATTGTGCCCCGTTCATTGCCTTTACCCCTGTTATATTTATCTTATCGTTGGCTGTTGTGATGTTTTGTTATGCCCGCTTCTACGTGTCGAGCCTAAAAAAAACCCCCGCGCCTTTCGGTGCGGGGGTTTTTAGGATTCTGGCTATTCTTCTGTCTAAGCCATTTTACGTCCTAGTGCAGCCCCGCACGGTGGGATAATCACCACCACGCTCACAATAATTAGGCTAATCACTAGGACAAATGCGTTCATAATTTTATTCGTTTTCAATTCGTATGCTTGACGTATATTTAAGAGTTATCACTTTCTATGACTGTTTACAACGATTATTTTTTATTTTTCCATAACAAAATTATTTTATTTATATTTTTCATTTAGATAACTTAATAAACAGATAAATCCACTGGAATTTACTCATTTTTAGCTCAGAAAAAATCATTATCCTTCTGTTTAAAAACATAATTAATAAATTAATTCATAAAAAATGAGTTAATCATCTCATTTCTATGAGATGGTCAAAATACTCTCCAATCCACTTTGTTGATTAATGTTTGTCATCATTAACAAAATTAAAAATTATTGAAATTAAATTAATATATTTTTCTTTGTTATAATTTTATATGACATCATTTATTGCCATGCAGTTTCTTTATTATAAGAATTCCTATCTGTTAGATTATTCATATATAACATCATGTTATTATTAATGTTAAAACGACTAAATAATTTTCAGCATAGTCATAGCAAGAAATATATTTACGAACCTTTTCACAAAATAACGCAAGGCGACTTTTTATTATTTTTTATAGATTCATGATAGCAGCTTTCTTGCTAAGGAGAGCATCATGGCACTTTCCGTTATTTATACACGGGCAACAATTGGTATTGATTCCCCCATCGTCACGATAGAGGCACATATCAGTAATGGCTTACCCGGCCTCACTCTTGTTGGTTTACCTGAAACTACCGTTAAGGAAGCCAGAGATCGTGTCCGAAGTGCTCTTATCAATAGTGGTTTTACCTATCCCCCTAAAAGAATTACCGTCAATTTAGCACCTGCGGATCTCCCCAAAGAAGGGGGAAGATATGACTTACCCATCGCTATCGCGATTTTGGCTGCATCAGAGCAAATCGCAGCAGATAAGCTACATAATTATGAATTTTTAGGTGAACTAGCACTCTCTGGCGAAATACGGCGAGTCATGGGAGCCATTCCGGCCGCATTGAGCGCCAAAAAAGCAGGAAGACAACTTATCCTCTCATCAGAGAACCAAGCTGAACTAGCAATTTTGTCTCAGAACGAAACATTGATGGCAAATCATTTACTTCAAGTCTGTCATTTCTTACAGGGAGAAGAAACGACTTTAATCTCCCCTTCTTCTGTTAAACCACAGGCAGAACCCTCTGTTTTAGATATACAGGATATTATTGGGCAAGAACAAGCCAAACGAGCATTGGAGATCACTGCCGCTGGTGGTCATAATCTTCTGCTACTCGGCCCCCCAGGCACAGGAAAAACCATGCTTGCCAGCCGATTATGTAGTTTGTTACCTCCATTGACGCATCAGGAAGCTCTAGACGTCGCTGCAATCAATAGCTTATCCGGAGGCCCGGTTTATTTTCAAAAGTGGCACACGCGCCCATTTAGAGCCCCTCATCACAGTTCTTCAATGGCGGCTCTTGTTGGAGGGGGCTCAATACCTAAGCCGGGAGAAGTTTCCCTTGCCCATAACGGCGTGTTATTTCTAGACGAATTACCCGAATTTAATCGCAGTGTTCTTGATGCCCTGCGTGAACCGTTGGAATCAGGCGAAATAGTGATATCTCGCGCAAGAGCAAAAGTTTGTTTCCCTGCTCAGGTTCAACTGATTGCAGCCATGAACCCCAGTCCAACTGGTTATCATCAGGGGATGCATAACCGGAGTAGCCCACAACAAGTATTGCGCTATCTTTCCAAACTTTCAGGCCCTTTTTTAGATCGCTTTGATCTTTCAATTGACGTTCCCCTGCTTCCTCCAGGCACTTTAAGTCAATCCTCGACAAAGTATGGAGAAAGTAGTCTTGAAGTCAAAAAACGAGTAGCAAGAGCAAGAGAAATACAGATAGAGCGGTGTGGGAATATCAATGCCCATCTCAGTAGCAAGCAAACCGAAAATATTTGCAAAATTAGCATGGAAGATGCCATTTTTCTGGAAAATACTTTATTGAAATTAGGGCTATCTATACGTGCTTGGCACAGAATACTCAAAGTTTCCCGCACAATCGCAGACTTAAAAGAACAAACAAGAATAGAAAAACCAGATATTATGGAAGCACTCAGCTACCGAAGTATGGATAGGCTACTTATTCAATTGCAAAAACAAGCCGGATAAGTTGTAGATTAAGAAGAGGGGCAATTTTGCCCCTCTTGTATAGATGATTAATATCAATGATGGTATTAATCATCAGTATCGGTATAGTCCTCTGCAGAATCAACCTGCGGTTTTCCACCGGAAAGAGTATGAAAACGTTTTGGGCGGCTGATTTTTGCCAAATACTTAGCCCATACCTTTTCCTCAAGCGTTGCAGGTGCACGCTCACCACGGCAAACTGAAACAAACAGTTTCTCTTCTTCTGTTTGAGCCTCACGTTTACCAAGGTCCAATTCATTGAACGCATGACCATAACGTTCTAGCAATTGAGCCTCTTTGATGGTGAAATCACCATGACGGGAAAATCCACGTGGATAATTTTTATTATCAAAAAAACGATTAGTCGTGATGAAGCTTTCAGCCATCTGACACACTCCTAACTCTGATGTCATACTAATTATGGCGCGGAGTATTAGTGAGGCTTGACATTCTGTAAAACAAAATATTTAAATCTTAACGACAAAAATTATTGGAGATTACATGTGGATACTGAATTACTGAAAACCTTTTTGGAAGTCAGTAAGACTCGTCACTTCGGTCGGGCAGCTGAATCGCTCTATTTAACACAATCCGCTGTTAGCTTTCGGATCCGCCAACTAGAAAATCAATTGGGAACCAATTTATTCACACGGCATCGCAATAATATCCGCCTAACAGCAGCCGGAGAACGCCTAGTGCCCTATGCAGAATCACTAATGAATACTTGGCAACTAGCGAAGAAAGAAATCAATTATGTTGCCCAGCACATAAAACTTTCTATCGGTGCTACTGCATCTCTATGGGAAAGTTATCTCGCATCTTGGCTAAATACATTTTATCAACACCACCAAGAAACAAGAATCGAGTCTCTGGTTTCTACACGTCAGTCACTAGTCAAGCAATTACATTCTCGTGAATTAGATCTGCTAATTACCACTGAACTGCCCAAAATGGATGAGTTTCAAAGCCAATTGATAGGTAATATCCAGCTTATTTTATTAACAACCCAGCATAATCTTGATAAAGGAGTGGAGAATTATATTAAATTAGAGTGGGGAGCTGATTTTCATCAACAAGAACAACAAATATTAAAGAGCGATCATCCACCTATCATAACAACCACATCAGCACATATTGCCAGAGAATTATTGGATAGCGTTAACGCTACAACCTTTCTCCCTGTACACTGGCAAGAAAAATATCCTGAACTCGTTGCCACACCTAATAATAAGTTAATAGAACGGCCATTGTATGCTGTATGGCTGCAAAACAGTGACCAACAAACACTAATCCAACACTTATTAAAGATTCCTGTCGAAAAAGCGCCTGTAACTGCCTAAGAGTAGTTTTATAGTAAAAAGAAAGGGATATATAAAACAGCGCGCAAAGGAATAGCGCCATAAAGGGATTAGGATTAAAAGAGGCTCGGGATTAAAACTATACGTTAGAACCACATAGAGAATGACAAATAAGAAAAAACCCAGCTAAATTTAGCTGGGCTATTAATCTGAAAGCTATATCAATTATTACTTAGTTGTTAACTGGCAGGGGCGGAGAGGCTCGAACTCCCAACACCCGGTTTTGGAGACCGGTGCTCTACCAATTGAACTACGCCCCTAAATACGGTGGCGGTGCGGACGGGACTCGAACCCGCGACCCCCGGCGTGACAGGCCGGTATTCTAACCAACTGAACTACCGCACCACCGAATTTCTTTATCTTCG
>NZ_MUBJ01000002.1:25630-29133 GCF_002127535.1 Xenorhabdus vietnamensis | reverse complement strand
ACTCTCACATGGGGAGACCCCACACTACCATCGGCGCTACGGCGTTTCACTGCTGAGTTCGGCATGGGGTCAGGTGGGACCACCGCGCTATTGCCGCCAGACAAATCCTGGTTTCAACCCCGAACAAGCTGTCATCTGCTTTGAAACTTTGTCATCTGCTCTCTCAGCCCAAAACACCTTCGGTGTTGTCAGGTTAAGCCGCACGGTTCATTAGTACTGGTTAGCTCAACGTCTCGCAACGCTTACACACCCAGCCTATCCACGTCCTCGTCTCGAACGTTCCTTCAGTGTCCTCAAGGGACAAGGGAAGACTCATCTCAAGGCAAGTTTCCCGCTTAGATGCTTTCAGCGGTTATCTCTTCCGCACTTAGCTACCGGGCAGTGCCATTGGCATGACAACCCGAACACCAGTGGTGCGTCCACTCCGGTCCTCTCGTACTAGGAGCAGCCCCTTTCAATCTTCCAACGCCCACGGCAGATAGGGACCGAACTGTCTCACGACGTTCTAAACCCAGCTCGCGTACCACTTTAAATGGCGAACAGCCATACCCTTGGGACCTACTTCAGCCCCAGGATGTGATGAGCCGACATCGAGGTGCCAAACACCGCCGTCGATATGAACTCTTGGGCGGTATCAGCCTGTTATCCCCGGAGTACCTTTTATCCGTTGAGCGATGGCCCTTCCATGCAGAACCACCGGATCACTAAGACCTACTTTCGTACCTGCTCGAGCTGTCACTCTCGCAGTCAAGCTAGCTTATGCCTTTGCACTAACCTCACGATGTCCGACCGTGATTAGCTAACCTTCGTGCTCCTCCGTTACGCTTTGGGAGGAGACCGCCCCAGTCAAACTACCCACCAGACACTGTCCGCAACCCGGATGACGGGCCTACGTTAGAACCTCAAACATTCAAGGGTGGTATTTCAAGGTTGGCTCCATGCAGACTGGCGTCCACACTTCCAAGCCTCCCACCTATCCTACACATCAAGGCTCCAGGTTCAGTGTCAAGCTATAGTAAAGGTTCACGGGGTCTTTCCGTCTTGCCGCGGGTACACTGCATCTTCACAGCGAGTTCAATTTCACTGAGTCTCGGGTGGAGACAGCCTGGCCATCATTACGCCATTCGTGCAGGTCGGAACTTACCCGACAAGGAATTTCGCTACCTTAGGACCGTTATAGTTACGGCCGCCGTTTACTGGGGCTTCGATCAAGAGCTTCGCCTTGCGGCTAACCCCATCAATTAACCTTCCAGCACCGGGCAGGCGTCACACCGTATACGTCCACTTTCGTGTTTGCACAGTGCTGTGTTTTTATTAAACAGTTGCAGCCAGCTGGTATCTGCGACTGGCTTCGGCTCCGGGCGCGGGGCCCTTCACCTAGTGCCAGCGTGCCTTCTCCCGAAGTTACGGCACCATTTTGCCTAGTTCCTTCACCCGAGTTCTCTCAAGCGCCTGAGTATTCTCTACCTGACCACCTGTGTCGGTTTGGGGTACGATCCAATGTTACCTAGAGCTTAGAGGCTTTTCCTGGAAGCAGGGCATCAGCTACTTCAGCACCGTGGTGCCTCGTCATCACGCCTCAGTGTTAACAGGTGACCGGATTTGCCAGGTCACCCCACCTACACGCTTAAACCGGGACAAACCGTCGCCCGGCCAGCCTAGCCTTCTCCGTCCCCCCTTCGCAGTAACACCGGGTACGGGAATATTAACCCGTTGCCCATCGACTACGCCTTTCGGCCTCGCCTTAGGGGTCGACTCACCCTGCCCCGATTAACGTTGGACAGGAACCCTTGGTCTTCCGGCGAGCGGGTTTTTCACCCGCTTTATCGTTACTTATGTCAGCATTCGCACTTCTGATACCTCCAGCATGCCTCACAGCACACCTTCAACGGCTTACAGAACGCTCCCCTACCCAACAACACTTGCGTGTCGCTGCCGCAGCTTCGGTGCATGGTTTAGCCCCGTTACATCTTCCGCGCAGGCCGACTCGACCAGTGAGCTATTACGCTTTCTTTAAATGATGGCTGCTTCTAAGCCAACATCCTGGCTGTCTGAGCCTTCCCACTTCGTTTCCCACTTAACCATGACTTGGGGACCTTAGCTGGCGGTCTGGGTTGTTTCCCTCTTCACGACGGACGTTAGCACCCGCCGTGTGTCTCCCGTGATAACATTCTTCGGTATTCGCAGTTTGCATCGGGTTGGTAAGTCGGGATGACCCCCTAGCCGAAACAGTGCTCTACCCCCGAAGATGACTTCACGAGGCGCTACCTAAATAGCTTTCGGGGAGAACCAGCTATCTCCCGGTTTGATTGGCCTTTCACCCCCAGCCACAAGTCATCCGCTAATTTTTCAACATTAGTCGGTTCGGTCCTCCAGTTAGTGTTACCCAACCTTCAACCTGCCCATGGCTAGATCACCGGGTTTCGGGTCTATACCCTGCAACTTAAC
The DNA here is from genome assembly GCF_002127535.1 of Xenorhabdus vietnamensis. Lineage (GTDB taxonomy): Bacteria > Pseudomonadota > Gammaproteobacteria > Enterobacterales > Enterobacteriaceae > Xenorhabdus > Xenorhabdus vietnamensis. Next base: position 26,685 of record NZ_MUBJ01000002.1, on the reverse strand, counting down.
GCCCAGTTAAGACTCGGTTTCCCTGCGGCTCCCCTATACGGTTAACCTTGCTACAGAATATAAGTCGCTGACCCATTATACAAAAGGTACGCAGTCACACCCCAAAGGGTGCTCCCACTGCTTGTACGTACACGGTTTCAGGTTCTCTTTCACTCCCCTCGCCGGGGTTCTTTTCGCCTTTCCCTCACGGTACTGGTTCACTATCGGTCAGTCAGGAGTATTTAGCCTTGGAGGATGGTCCCCCCATGTTCAGACAGGATACCACGTGTCCCGCCCTACTCATCGAACTCCCACTGCCAGCGTCTTCAGATACGGGGCTATCACCCTTTACTGCCGGCCTTTCCAGACCGTTCTCCTGACGCTGACACTGATGCTGGTTCTGGGCTGCTCCCCGTTCGCTCGCCGCTACTGGGGGAATCTCGGTTGATTTCTTTTCCTCGGGGTACTGAGATGTTTCAGTTCCCCCGGTTCGCCTCATTAACCTATGAATTCAGTTAATGATAGTGCAACGGATTGCACTGGGTTTCCCCATTCGGACATCGCCGGCTGATGGCGCTTCATATCAGCTCACCGGCGCTTTTCGCAGATTAGCACGTCCTTCATCGCCTCTGACTGCCTAGGCATCCACCGTGTACGCTTAGTCGCTTAACCTCACAACCCGAAGGTGTCTTCGGACTGGAGTTTTGAGAGACTCCCCAATCCCGTCTTCACGACTGGGACTGGGTGTTTCAAATTTTCAGCTTGTTCCGGATTGTTAAAGAGCTATTATTGGTAAACCGACTTTACAGCCCGCTTAACAATAATATCAGGGGGCACCGCCTTTCACACAGGGCCTGAGCAGTGTGGCGTCCCCTAGGGGATTCGAACCCCTGTTACCGCCGTGAAAGGGCGGTGTCCTAGGCCTCTAGACGAAGGGGACATCGAGTCTTCTTCGCAGACGCGCTGCTCATATTACATTTCATCAGACAATCTGTGTGAGCACTGCAACAAAAACTACTATCTCTAGGTAAGGAGGTGATCCAACCGCAGGTTCCCCTACGGTTACCTTGTTACGA
>NZ_MUBJ01000002.1:0-25530 GCF_002127535.1 Xenorhabdus vietnamensis | reverse complement strand
GTCTTGCGAGTGCCCACACAGATTGTCTGATTCAATTGTTAAAGAGCGTTGCAACCGATGATTCGTTTCCCGGTTGCGAGGCTGCGTATCTTACGCTTTTCGCCTCCGAAGTCAAGCGCTTATTTTCGCTTTTCTTCGCCGCCCGCCGCGGCGTGTCTCAGCTCAGCGTCGGTCAGTGGTGGCGCATTATAGGGAGTTTTACGGCGGGGGCAATAGTTTTTTTGAATTTTATTTTCAATTGTACATATTTCATCCCAATCAATATAAAAAACACTCAAATAGGTTGAAATAAATGCAAACATTTCCATTGCATGGCGTTTTTTTCCCCAATAATATTTATATATAATTATTATCTGCTTTTACTATTGAGGTTATTATGCCCACTGTTTTGCGCCAATACCTAAACTTCTATCCTAAAGTTGGTCAAAAAGTTCTTTTAGATCCTTCTTCTGTTGTAATTGGGGATGTCAGATTGGCAGATGACACCAGCATCTGGCCCCTTGTAGTTATCAGGGGAGATGTAAATTATGTATCAATTGGCTCACGTACAAATATTCAAGACGGTTCGGTCTTACATGTGACCCATAAATCCACAGATAATCCTAATGGCTTTCCACTGATAATTGGCGAAGATGTCACTGTAGGGCATAAGGCAATGTTACATGGATGTAAAATTGGAAATCGAGTCTTAATTGGTATGGGTTCCATCTTGCTTGATGGAGTAACTGTTGAAGACAATGTTGTGATAGGGGCCGGTAGCCTAGTTCCTCCAGGAAAAAAATTAGAAAGCGGTTATCTTTATGTCGGTAGCCCTGCCAAACAAGTTAGAAAACTCAAACCTGAAGAACTAGAAGGACTACTTTATTCCGCTAATAATTACGCTCGCTGGAAAGATAACTATTTATCAGCACAATCTGAAGGCAAAGAGTAACGTCCAAATTGATCATCATCCCCACTCAAAATGACCGTTTCGAACTCTTCTTCTAAATCCCAGCGGTACTGGCGAAACAGATCGAGTGGATGATGATCTTTACCATAACGCTCTATTATTGCATCAGAACTAATCATGCACTCCGCCAACAAACCATTTACCATTGCTGGGAATATTACCTTATTTTCTATCTCATCCCACTCTTCACGATCAGGAAATTGAATTGATTGGTTCATGCATGTAATTCCTGTCTTAAGGCAGTTAAAACAGGCTCTATTTCAGGAAATACACCGTGCCATAACTCAAAAGAATACGCAGCTTGTCCTACCAACATTCCTAAACCATCAGCCAAACGTGAAACACCATTTTGATGGGCAAACTTGAGGAAAGGGGTTAATCCACGTTGGTAATACATGTCGTAACACATGCTATTATTTTGGAAAATCAATGGTGATATAGACGGAATTTGCCCATCAAGGCCAGAAGCAGTTGCATTAATGAGAATATCAAAGTCTGGAGTAGTAAGGCCAAGAGCTCTCATTTCAACGGCCTGTATATCACCTAATAGAGAAAATGTATTTGCGATTATTTGGGCACGTTCAAATGTACGATTAGTAATAGTGACGGAACAACCCAGTGATAACAAAGGAGATAATACACCTTTCGCAGCTCCACCAGAGCCTATGATCAAAATCTTTTGCCCTTGGGAAATGAATTTGAGTCGCTGCAAATCCACCAGTAATCCCATCCCATCCGTATTATCACCTAATAGTCGGTCTCCCTCTATCCGTTTTAATGTGTTAACAGCACCACAAATACTTGCCCGTTCAGTCAATTCATCTGAATACGTATAGGCTCTCTCTTTAAAAGGAACAGTAATATTTGCTCCTAAACCACCCTGTTCAAAAAAATGATCTAAGATTTGTTCAAAGCCTTCTATCGGAGCAAGTACTTTCCCATACTGATGCTCGACACTTGTCTGTTCAGAAAACAATCGATGAATATAAGGAGATTTACTATGTGCGATTGGATTACCAAAAACTGCGAATTTATCCATTATTATTTAGCCCTGCCGATATAATTTGCCAGTTAAAGCATCCCTGATTTCTGATGGATTCTTACACCCTCCAACTTCTCCCTCTAAAACTGGGAAACGAGTTCCAAATTGCTGTCGCACTTCTTCCGCACTACGACATGGCTCTAATCCACTTAGATTTGCGCTGGTCGAAACAAGTGGTTTTTCATACATAGAGCATAATTGCTTAACCAAAGGATGATCTGTAACTCGGACGGCCAATGTTGAAAACTTGCCAGTCAACCATTTTGGTGTGGTTGCTCTTGCGGGTATTACCCATGTAACAGGGCCAGGCCAAAATGAGAATATAGTTTCTTTCTGTATATCATTTAGCTGTCCATCATCGATATATGGGCATAGCCTCTCATAATTATCAGCAATAAGAATTAACCCTTTTTCCCAAGGCCTATTTTTCAGCGCTAGTAGCTCTTGCACTGCATTTTCACTATCAGGGTCACACCCTAAACCAAAAACAGCTTCAGTTGGATAGGCAATAACTTTTTCTTCTTTTAAGGCATTGATAACTGCATCAAATATCGGTGAGATTTTGTGACTCATTTTATTTCTCAATTTCATTAAATTGCGGCTTGCGACATAACTTACTAGCACAAAACAATTTTACACCTTGGGAAGTACGCTTTTCTACTAACAATGGATAGTGGCAAAACATACATTCTCCTGAGATAGGCTTATTGTTAAGTGTAAACTGGCACTCTGGATAGCGACTACAGGAATGAAATGTTTTACCAAAACGAGATTTACGCTGGAGTAGTTTCCCTTGCTGGCATTGAGGGCAATTAATTGACGTATTGTCTGGTTTATCAATTAATTCTGTATGTTCACATTCAGGATAACGACTACAACCAATAAACATGCCATAACGCCCTTGACGTAAGACTAGAGTGAAGCTACATTTCGGACAGTTCTGTCCATCCAACTCTTTAACAATATGCCCATCTACCTGTGCTTTCAATGGACGGAGATAATGGCAAGACGGATAGCCGGAACACGCATAAAATGGACCATGAACCCCATTGCGGATCACTATTTCAGCACCACACTCAGGGCAATGTTCTATTTCTTCTTTTATATCAAAAGGAACTTTCTTAGACATATCTTACTCACTGAATATCGACAACCGCCTTACTATTGGAAAAAACACAAATTAAATAGTTTAATTAGTTCTGACGTATCCACCAGCAGCAACAGCAACTTTTCCCATAAGTTCCAATTCCAATAATTTTGTCATGACTTCCGTAACAGGCAGGGAAGAACGCTGAGCGATCACATCAATAGATGTAACTTCACTACTTACGTTAACCAGCACATCCACAAATGGCAACTCTGTTTGTTCAAATTGTTTACTTTCCTTCACTCGACCTTTATCTTCGATGCTAACCCATTGAAATGAAGTACTAATATGTTCCATAATATCTATTACATTCGTTGCCAAATAAGCCCCTTGTTTGATTAACCAATGATTACCTTCGTTTGCGGGACTCCCCAATGGCCCGGGTAACGCAAAGATGTCTCGACCTTGCTCAAGGGCACAGCGAGCTGTAATCAGTGATCCACTATTTTTATGGGCCTCTACAATAAGAAGAGCCAAACTTAACCCGCTAATGATCCGGTTTCGCCTTGGAAAATGCTTGGCTTTAGGTGGAGCATCAGGAAAAAACTCAGAAACTAATGCACCATGTTCTTTAATATGTCTAGCCAAATACTTATGCCTGCTGGGATAGATATTCTCAAGCCCACTACCAAGTACTGCAATTGTTTTCCCTCCCGCATCCAATGCTGCCTGATGGCAGATACCATCAATACCAATAGCCAGTCCACTAGTCACTACCAGATTATTTTTGGCTAAGTCACTCGCGAATATCTTTCCCCATTTCTCGCCATAGAAAGTAGCAGTTCTACTACCAACTATTGAAATTTGCCGTTGAGACAAGACCGATATATCGCCTGCGACAAAAAGCACAAGAGGTGGAGAGTGTATTTGCTTTAGTAAAAGTGGGTATTCTGGATGAGAGAAAGTCAGCAAATGATGATCTGGTTGCTCTAACCAATTGAGAACCGAAATCAGCGTGGAAGAATTAGCTTTCGTAAATTGCAAACATTGTGCAGATGACAGCCCACACGCTCTAAGGGAGGGTATGCTACAATTCTTCGTTTGTAACAGGCGCTCCATAATAAACATGGCTTTCTCTGCCGAAAGATGAGAAACCATTTTCATTCTTAACCATATTTCCACTGCTTCCATATCGTCATCCTGACTTGAAGTTGAGAGAAGCACTCTCATGATTAATTTATGTTCAATACTGTCAATCTAAATGGGAAATGTCTAGAATAGGCACTCATTATCACTCACTTTTTGGATTCAGTTCTAAATACCTATGCCAGTTTTACAAGTATTACATTACCCAGACGAGCGACTTCGCACAGTTGCCAAACCAGTAGAAAAAGTCAATGCAGAAATCCAGCGAATCATTGATGATATGTTTGAAACAATGTATGCAGAGGAAGGTATTGGCTTAGCAGCAACGCAAGTCGATATACATCAGAGAATTATTGTCATCGATGTTTCTGAGAATCGTGATCAGCGTCTTGTTCTTATTAATCCTGAATTAGTTGATGAAACTGGCGAAACAGGAATAGAAGAAGGTTGCTTATCTGTTCCTGAGCAGCGTGGATTTGTGCCCCGTTTTGAACAAGTAAAAATTAAGGCTTTAGATTATCACGGTCAGCCATTTGAATTGGGAGCCGACGGATTACTGGCAATCTGTATTCAACATGAAATGGACCATTTGATCGGTAAGCTCTTTGTTGATTATCTGTCTCCATTGAAACGTCAACGCATCCGTCAGAAAGTCGAAAAAATTGACCGACTGAGAGCCAAAAACAAATAATTTTTATTATTGCAGGAAATAACAGTGTCTGATTCTTTACGTATTATTTTTGCCGGAACCCCTGATTTCGCGGCTCGCCATTTGGCTGCTTTATTAAACTCTCAACACCAAATTGTTGGAGTTCTCACTCGACCAGACAAACCGGCAGGAAGAGGTAAAAAACTAACACCAAGTCCTGTAAAGGTATTGGCTGAAGAACATGATATTCCTGTTTTCCAGCCAAAAACCTTACGTACAGAAGAAAGCCAGCAATGGGTCATGGCCCAGCAACCTGATATTATGATCGTCGTTGCATATGGATTAATTCTTCCTCAAGCTGTTTTAGATATCCCTCGTCTGGGATGCCTGAATGTTCACGGTTCCTTGCTACCTCGCTGGCGTGGAGCAGCACCTATTCAGCGCTCAATTTGGGCTGGCGATCAGGAAACTGGCGTAACGATCATGCAAATGGATGCAGGGCTCGATACTGGTAATATGCTGCTGAAAGCTATTTGCCCAATTACAAATGAAGACACTAGCGCCAGCTTATACGAAAAGCTCTCAGGTATTGGCCCTGAAGCCTTACTCAACACTTTAAGTTTAATTAAATCGGGAAAATGCCAGCCAGAAATCCAAGATGATGCTCTTGCGACCTATGCTGAAAAACTAAGTAAAGATGAAGCAAAAATAGATTGGAATTTGCCTGCAATCCAAATTGAGCGTTGTGTTCGTGCTTTCAATCCTTGGCCTATGAGCTTCTTCTTAATTGATGATCAACCAATTAAAATCTGGCAAACAGAAGCCATCATAGAGCAAACAACCCAAGCTCCTGGAACAGTTATCAGTGCAGATAAAAAAGGCATTCAAATTGCAACTGCAAATGGAGTATTAAATATTACTCAGTTGCAACCACCTGGCAAAAAAGCAATGCCAGCTGCCGATCTCTTAAACTCCAAACGTAAGTGGTTTACATCTGGCAGCAAAATCAACTGATACTAACTTTGCCTGAATGCTTTTAGCATCTTGGCTTCTTTTTATTTATCATGCTGACGAAAGTCAGCTTTTTTGACCATATCATGAAAAATACATATAACCTGAGAAGCATCGCTGCAAAAGCAATTACTCAAGTGCTTGAGCAAGGGCAATCCCTTAGCACAGTTATCCCCGAACTCCACCAAAAAGTTTCCGATAAAGATAAAGCGTTACTACAAGAGATCTGCTTTGGTGTGATGAGGGTATTACCTCAACTTGAGTGGTTTATCAGCCAATTAATGGCAAAGCCTTTGAAAGGAAAACAACGTATTTTCCACTATTTAATCATGGTGGGTATGTATCAGCTTATATATACCCGTATACCTGCACATGCTACACTTGCCGAAACCGTCAATGGTGCAACTAACTTAAAACGGCCACAACTGAAAGGGGTAATTAATGGCGTCCTTCGCCAGTTTCAGCGACAACAACAAGTATTAATCGAACAAGCAAATAATCACATTAGTCAGCACCTACATCCTAAGTGGCTACTAGAACGAATTCAAAAAGCATATCCAAAAAATTGGCAAACTATAGTGGATGCCAACAACCAAAAACCGCCTATGTGGTTGCGAGTTAACCAAATCCATCATACGGCTAACGAATATCTTGCATTATTAGAAGAAGCTAATATAAAAGCAGATTTGGACATCAACCATTCCAGTGCTATTCGTCTTCTGAATCCCTGTCCTGTCAATGCATTACCTGGATTCAATCAAGGGTGGGTAACGGTTCAAGATCGTTCCGCGCAAGGATGTGCTGAACTATTAAATCCATGCGATGGAGAGTCTATACTGGATCTTTGCGCTGCACCTGGTGGAAAAACCACTCATATACTTGAAATAGCATCAAAATCTAAGGTTCTCGCTATCGATATTGATGAACAACGCATTAAACGAGTGAAAGAAAATTTGCAACGGCTTAATTTACATGCAGTGATCAAAACAGGTGATGGTCGCCTTCCACACGAGTGGGCTACTGATGAACAATTTGATCGTATTCTTCTTGATGCTCCATGTTCTGCTACAGGCGTGATTCGCCGTCACCCAGACATAAAATGGCTACGCAGAAATGAAGATATTGATCAACTAGTTACGTTACAATCTGAAATACTTGATGCTATCTGGCCATACTTAAAACAAAATGGCACGCTGGTTTATGCTACCTGCTCAATTTTACCTCAGGAAAATGGTGAGCAAATAAAAGCATTTTTGGCCCGTCATGCAAATGCTGTATTATCAGAAATAGGTAATTCGGATACTTTTGGAACACAAATTATTCCAGAAACTGCGGGTGGCGACGGTTTCTTTTATGCCCGACTCATTAAGCAATGATAATGCTCTCTCGTTCAGCCGGAACGAGAGGATTTTATGATTTTGCTAAAATATCAAGAATAGACGACGGCTTTCAATCAAGAAGAAAATGCTATGAAGATAATCATTCTGGGTGCAGGTCAGGTTGGTGGAACACTAGCCGAAATTTTGGTTGATGAAAACAATGATATTACTGTTATTGATACCGATGCAGATCGTTTACGTCAGTTACAGGATAAACTCGATCTCCGAGTTGTAAATGGTCATTGCTCTCACCCAAAAGTATTGAAAGAAGCTGGAGCTGAAGATGCTGATATGTTGGTAGCAATCACAAATTCAGATGAAACCAATATGCTTGCATGCCAAATTGCTTATTCTCTATTCAATACACCTAATAGAATCGCCAGAATACGTTCATCAGAATATATTCGAGAATCAGATAAATTATTCCATCCTGATGATATTCCTATTGATTATCTAATATCTCCTGAGCAACTAGTTATTGATTACATCTACAAGTTGATTCAATACCCGGGAGCCTTACAAGTTGTTAACTTTGCTGAGGGGCGTGTCAGCATTGTAGCAGTTAAGGCCTATTATGGTGGTTCATTAGTCGGTAATGCCTTATCCTCACTTCGAGAGCATATGCCACATATCAATAGCAAAGTTGCTGCAATATTTCGTCAAGATCGCCCCATTAGACCTCAAGGTTCAACAATTATTGAAGCCGGAGATGAAGTTTTCTTTGTTGCTGCATCACAGCATATCAGAGCAGTAATGAGTGAATTACAACGTCTTGAAAAGCCGTATAAACGCATCATGATTGTTGGTGGTGGTAATGTTGGTGCAGGCTTAGCCTTGCGACTTGAGAAAGACTACAGCGTCAAATTAATTGAACATAACCCAAAAAGAGCAACCGAATTAGCCGAGCTATTGCACGATACCATCGTGTTCTATGGTGATGCTTCAGATCAAGAACTTCTGGCTGAAGAACATATAGAACAGGTTGACGTTTTTATAGCGCTAACAAATGATGATGAAGCTAATATTATGTCAGCCATGCTTGCAAAACGAATGGGAGCCAAAAAAGCAATGGTTCTTATTCAACGCAGTGCATATGTTGATTTAGTACAAGGTGGAGTCATTGATATTGCAATTTCTCCTCAACAAGCAACAATATCAGCGCTACTTGGTCATGTCCGTAAAGCAGATATTGTCAATGTGTTCTCATTAAGAAGGGGAGTTGCTGAAGCTATTGAAGCCATAGCTCATGGCGATGAGCATACTTCAAAAGTTGTTGGGCGTAAGATAGGAGATATCAAATTACCACCAGGAACAACAATAGGCGCCATTGTCCGTAGTGAAGAAGTCATCATTGTTAATGATTACAATATGATTCAACAAGGCGATCATGTAATTATGTTTATTACTGACAAAAAATTTGTTCCTGAAGTAGAAAAACTTTTCCAACCTAGCCCTTTCTTCCTGTAAAAACATCAATTAGAACGCTATAGATTAATATTGTCCGATTAAGGAGTCAGAAAGCCAATAATAACAACTTGAAAAAATTATTATTATTGGCCTCCCAACCGCTCTTTGTACTATGTTTTTCTTTACGATTATAACTTCCTTTGCCTTTTTTGTTTTTTTCTACTCTTTGTCTAAATAAAGGATCGTGTAATAAAGCTTCTATAGCATTATCTTTAATAACGCCTTTTTTATGGTGATATGTTGTCATAATGGCCTCTGACTATAATTAATGAATAAAACAGTTTTTTTGATTAAAAACAGTGCGATTTTACTCTTAGCACTCAGAATAATAAAGAAAAATTATCTATTTGTTGCCCCTTCTTCCAAAATTTCCAATATAGAGCAATATGTACTGATATGTGTACTACCACAACAGGCATCACTCAACATTTTCAAAGAATTACGCATCTTTTGCATTTCTAATAGCTTATCTTCAACTTCCCGCAATCTAGAATCAACAATATGTTTTGACTCTTGACATGTATGACTCTCAGGATCAACCCGAATAGATAGTAGTTCAACAATTGCGTCCAGTGTAAAACCTAATTGCTTTGCATAGCGGATAAAACGCAATCGCTGTAAATCCTGTTCGGTATAAAGTCTATAACCGCCTCCCGTTCTTTCTCCATGGAGCATCAGTCCTTGTTTTTCATAAAAGCGGATAGTATCAGGTGTTACGCTTGCTAATTTAGCCAACTGGCCGATACGATACATAAGGAGTTTTCCTATTAAGTAATAAATAAACACAATACTAACAGGATAGGTTAAAAGATCATCCGTATGGAAAATTTGCAGGCCAATTAATAAGTATTGTATGCTGATAAGAAGAAGAGAATTAATTAAAAGGCAATAAAAAACCGGGTATTAACCCGGTTTTTTACGCCTCCACAGATTACTCTGCAGATGCTGCTTCTGTCTGAGACTCTGCTGCGCGGTCAACAAGCTCGATGTATGCCATCGGTGCATTGTCACCAGTACGGAAGCCACACTTCAGAATACGAGTGTAACCACCTGCGCGACTCGCAAAACGCGGGCCCAGTTCATTAAACAGTTTTGCCACGATCTCGTTATCACGAGTACGGGCGAATGCCAGACGACGATTAGCTACGCTGTCGGTCTTGGCAAGAGTAATCAGCGGCTCAACGACGCGACGCAGTTCTTTCGCTTTAGGCAGAGTCGTCTTGATGATTTCATGACGAACCAAAGAACCTGCCATGTTACGGAACATAGCTTGGCGATGGCTGCTGTTGCGGTTCAATTGACGACCACTCTTACGATGGCGCATGACCTTATCCTTCTCAGTAAAACCTTAACCTGTGATCTAGTTATTCATCAGCAATACTTGCTGGTGGCCAGTTTTCCAGACGCATGCCCAGAGAAAGTCCACGTGAAGCCAGTACGTCTTTAATCTCTGTAAGAGATTTTTTACCCAAGTTAGGAGTCTTAAGTAACTCAACTTCAGTACGCTGTACCAGATCACCGATGTAGTGGATAGCTTCTGCTTTAAGGCAGTTAGCAGAGCGGACAGTCAATTCCAGATCGTCAACAGGGCGCAGCAGTATCGGATCAAATTCTGGCTTCTCTTCTTTAACTTCTGGTTGACGTACATCACGTAAATCAACGAAAGCTTCTAGTTGTTCAGCCAGAATGGTAGCTGCACGGCGAATCGCCTCTTCAGGATCGATTGTGCCGTTAGTTTCCATCTCGATAACCAGCTTATCCAAGTCAGTACGCTGTTCTACACGAGCTGCTTCAACATTGTAGGCGATACGCTCTACTGGGCTATAGCAAGCATCTACTAACAAACGACCGATAGGGCGCTCATCTTCTTCCGAATGAATTCGGGCAGAAGCCGGCACATATCCACGACCGCGCTGAACTTTAATACGCATGCTAATGGAAGCGCTTTCGTCAGTCAGATGGCAGATTACGTGCTGCGGCTTGACGATTTCGACATCACCATCATGGATGATGTCGGCTGCAGTCACAGGGCCAATGCCAGATTTATTCAAAGTAAGGATAACTTCATCTTTACCCTGAACTTTCACCGCCAGCCCTTTCAGATTGAGGAGAATCTCCAGGATATCTTCCTGTACACCTTCTTTGGTGCTGTACTCATGCAGTACACCATCAATCTCAACCTCAGTCACCGCACAACCCGGCATAGACGAAAGCAGAATACGGCGCAGTGCGTTGCCAAGAGTATGGCCAAAGCCGCGCTCTAATGGCTCAAGGGTCACCTTGGCGTGCGTCGAACTGACTTGCTCGATATCTACCAGGCGCGGTTTTAGAAACTCTGTCACAGAACCCTGCATTGTGTCCTCTCTTTGGTGCTAAGCTTTACTTAGAGTAAAGCTCGACGATCAGGTGTTCGTTAATGTCAGCGGATAGATCAGTACGCTCAGGAATACGCTTGAGCACACCTTCCATCTTCGCAGCATCAACTTCCAACCAAGTTGGTTTCTCACGCTGCTCAGCCAGCTCTAAGGCTGCTTTAATGCGAGCCTGCTTCTTCGCTTTTTCACGAACGCTGACTACGTCATTCGGGGATACCTGATAAGAAGCGATGTTAACAACGCGACCATTTACCATGATAGCCTTGTGGCTTACCATCTGACGTGATTCAGCACGAGTCGCGCCGAAGCCCATACGATAAACGACGTTATCCAAGCGACTTTCCAGCAAGTTCAGCAGGTTTTCACCTGTGTTGCCTTTCAGACGAGTCGCTTCTTTATAGTAGTTACGGAACTGACGCTCCAGAACACCGTAAATACGACGAACTTTTTGTTTTTCACGTAACTGTACACCATAGTCAGACAGACGCGGTTTACGTGCGCCGTGCTGGCCTGGTGCCTGTTCTAACTTACACTTGGTGTCAATCGCGCGAACGCCAGACTTCAGGAAAAGGTCTGTACCCTCGCGACGGCTCAGCTTGAGCTTAGGACCCAAATATCTTGCCATTTTCTTTCTCCAACAATCCTAAAAAACGAAGGCGTATTAAACCCGACGCTTTTTCGGTGGACGACAACCGTTATGAGGGATCGGAGTCACATCAGTAATATTAGTGATGCGGAAACCAGCCGCGTTTAATGCGCGGATAGTTGACTCACGACCAGGACCAGGTCCTTTAACCATAACTTCCAGGTTCTTAATTCCGTACTCTTTTACTGCTTCAGCGCAGCGCTCTGCTGCAACCTGAGCTGCAAACGGAGTAGATTTACGAGAACCACGGAAACCGGAACCACCGGCAGTTGCCCAACCCAATGCGTTACCCTGACGATCAGTAATAGTAACGATGGTGTTGTTGAAAGAAGCATGGATATGAGCCACACCGTCAGAGACTTGTTTTCTTACACGCTTACGTGCACGAATAGGTGCTTTTGCCATTATTCAATACCCCGATTATTTCTTGATCGGCTTACGCGGACCCTTACGGGTACGTGCATTGGTCTTAGTACGCTGACCGCGAACTGGCAGACCACGACGGTGACGCAAACCACGATAGCAACCAAGGTCCATCAGACGTTTGATACTCAGGGTTACTTCACGACGCAGATCACCTTCTACAACGTATTTGGCAACTTCGTCACGCAGCTTGTCAATTTGCTCTTCAGACAGCTCACTGATCTTAACATTTTCAGCAATGCCCGCTGCTGCACAAATTGCTTGCGAGCGGGTTTTACCGATACCGTAGATCGAAGTTAATGCGATCACAGTATGTTTTTGATCAGGAATGTTAATGCCTGCTATACGGGCCACTATGCACTCCTACAATATTTATTCACTGCAACACTATTCCGAAAAGCCCGTTTTCAGGATACTCAAACAATGTTGCTGTCAGATAAAAAAGATTGGCTGGCTAATTTAGCCAGCTCAACCCAACTTTGCAAGAAAAATATGCGATTAATTAGCCTTGGCGCTGTTTGTGCTTAGGCTCTGCACTACAAATCACACGAACGATACCGTTACGTTTAACGATTTTGCAGTTGCGGCATAATTTCTTGACGGAAGCACGAACTTTCATTTTTACTCTCCGTAACTTCTCAAGCAAACCGATTAGCGGTTATATCCTTTCAGGTTTGCCTTCTTCAATGCAGACTCATATTGACTCGACATCATCAGAGTTTGCACTTGAGCCATAAAGTCCATGATGACGACGACTACAATCAGTAGGGAAGTACCACCAAAATAGAATGGAACTTTCATTGCATCACGCATGAACTCCGGGATTAAGCAGATAAAAGTAATATATAACGCACCAACTAAGGTTAAGCGAGTCATTACTTTATCAATGTACTTAGCCGTTTGCTCTCCCGGACGAATTCCTGGTACGAATGCACCGGACTTCTTCAGGTTATCTGCTGTTTCTCTTGGATTAAAAACTAAAGCCGTATAGAAGAAACAGAAGAAGATGATTGCAGATGCGTACAATAACACATAAAGCGGTTGACCTGGTTGCAAATACATAGAAATAGTTGTCAACCAATTCCAGCCTGTTCCACCACCGAACCAAGAAGCTATGGTACCAGGGAACAAAATAATACTGGAAGCAAAAATTGCGGGGATAACCCCAGCCATATTCACTTTCAACGGTAAATGTGTGCTTTGTGCCGCGAAAACTTTACGACCTTGCTGACGTTTCGCATAGTTAACAACAATACGACGTTGACCACGCTCAATGAAAACAACGAAGAAAGTCACGGCAAACACTAAGACTGCAACCAACAGCAACAGGAGGAAGTGCAGATCGCCTTGCCGAGCTTGCTCGATGGTGTGACCAATTGCAGGCGGTAAGCCTGCAACGATACCAGCAAAGATTATGATTGAAATACCGTTGCCGATACCTCGTTCAGTAATCTGCTCACCCAGCCACATCAGGAACATGGTTCCCGTGACCAGACTTACAACAGCCGTGAAATAGAATGCAAAACCAGGGTTAATCACTAGCCCTTGCATTCCAGGCATATTCGGCAACCCAGTAGCAATACCGATTGACTGGAATATTGCCAGCACTAGTGTGCCATAGCGGGTGTACTGACTGATCTTACGACGACCAGCTTCCCCTTCCTTCTTGATCTCTGCTAAACGAGGATTAACCACAGTTAGCAACTGGATAATAATAGATGCAGAAATATACGGCATTATACCCAGTGCAAAGATAGAAGCACGGCTTAAAGCACCACCAGAGAACATATTAAACATTTCAATGATGGTGCCTCTTTGCTGCTCGAGCAATTTGGCAAGCACAGCGGCATCAATACCAGGGATTGGAATAAAAGAGCCAATACGGAAAACAATTAGAGCTCCAATGACAAACAAAAGTCTGCGTTTTAACTCGCCTAATCCGCCTTTGGCACTTTGAAAATCTAATCCTGGTTGTTTAGCCATCTGTTACTTATTCCTCAATTTTGCCGCCAGCAGCTTCAATTGCAGCACGGGCGCCTTTAGTAACACGCAAGCCACGCACAGTTACTGCGCGATTGACTTCGCCAGAAAGCATTACTTTAGCGAATTCAATTTGAGGGCCAATAATGTTAGCAGCTTTCAGTGCATTCAGATCGATAACATCGCCTTCAACTCGAGCAAAATCAGACAGACGAATTTCTGCAGTGATCATTGCCTTACGTGAAGTAAAGCCAAATTTTGGCAGACGACGATATAAAGGCATCTGGCCACCTTCAAAACCACGGCGAACGCCACCGCCAGAACGAGACTTCTGACCTTTATGACCACGACCGCCGGTTTTACCCAGACCAGAACCGATACCACGACCTACACGTTTAGGTGCGTGTTTGGCACCTTCAGCCGGAGACAGAGTATTCAAGCGCATCTGTTACTCCTCAACTTTAAGCATATAGGAAACCAAGTTGACCATACCGCGAACAGCTGGTGTATCTTCACGCTCAACAGTATGCCCAATACGACGCAGACCTAAACCAGTCAAAGTTGCCTTATGTTTAGGCAAACGACCAATTGAACTGCGAACCTGAGTGATTTTAATAGTCTTAGCCATGGTCATTACCCCTGAATTTCTTCGACGGATTTGCCACGCTTAGCTGCGACCATTTCTGGAGACTTCATGCTGTCTAAAGCATCCAGAGTTGCACGAACCACGTTGATCGGGTTAGTGGAACCGTAGGTTTTAGCCAGTACGTTACGAACTCCAGCCACTTCTAGAACAGCGCGCATCGCACCACCGGCGATGATACCTGTACCTTCGTGAGCAGGCTGCATGAACACACGAGAACCGGTGTGTGAGCCTTTCACTGGATGGTACAAAGTGCCGCTATTCAGTGCGACGTTTTTCATATTGCGACGTGCTTTTTCCATCGCTTTCTGGATCGCTGCCGGAACTTCGCGTGCTTTGCCGTAACCAAAACCAACGCGACCGTTACCATCACCAACTACAGTCAATGCTGTAAAGCTGAAAATACGGCCACCTTTAACGGTTTTAGATACGCGGTTTACCGCGATCAGCTTTTCCTGCAGTTCGCCAGCTTGTTTTTCGATGTGAGCCATCTTACACCTCTACCTTAGAACTGAAGGCCAGCTTCACGGGCAGCATCTGCCAGTGCCTGGACTCTACCATGATATTGGAAACCAGAACGGTCAAAGGATACATCTTTGATGCCTTTTTCCAGAGCACGTTCAGCAACAATCTTACCAACTAGTGCTGCGGCTTCTTTGTTTCCAGTAAATTTTAGTTGTTCACTGATAGCTTTTTCTGTTGTAGAAGCTGCCACCAGAGTTTCAGAACCATTTGGTGCGATAACCTGCGCATAAATATGGCGAGGGGTACGGTGTACCACCAGGCGAGTTGCACCCAGTTCCTGGAGCTTGCGGCGTGCGCGGGTCGCACGACGGATACGAGCTGCTTTCTTATCCATAGTGTTACCTTACTTCTTCTTAGCCTCTTTGGTACGCACGACTTCATCGGCGTAACGAACACCCTTGCCTTTATATGGCTCAGGACGACGATAGGCACGCAGATCTGCCGCAACCTGACCAATCACCTGCTTATCAGCACCTTTCAGTACGATTTCAGTTTGTGATGGGCATTCCGCAGTTATGCCTGCTGGCAGTTGATGCTCAACCGGATGCGAGAAGCCTAAAGACAAGCTAACTGCATTGCCTTTAACTGCTGCACGGTAACCAACACCCACCAGTTGAAGTTTCTTAGTGAAACCTTCGTTAACACCAATAACCATTGCATTCAGCAGAGAACGAGTTGTACCTGCCTGTGCCCAAGCATCAGCAAAACCTTCGCGTGGAACGAAAGTCAATTGGTTATCCGCATGTTTAACTTCAACTGCGTTGTGGATTGTACGACTTAGTTCGCCGTTTTTACCCTTAATCGAAATAACCTGACCGTTGAGTTTAACCTCTACGCCGGCAGGAATGACGACGGGTGCTTTTGCAACACGAGACATTCTTTCCTCCCGAATTAAGCTACGTAGCAGAGAATCTCGCCACCCAGACCAGCCTGGCGAGCTGCACGATCAGTCATTACACCTTTAGAGGTAGAAACAACAGCGATACCCAAACCAGCCATAACTTGTGGCAGCTCATCTTTTCTCTTATAGATGCGCAGACTTGGGCGGCTTACACGCTGAATGCTTTCTACAACAGCCTTACCTTGGAAATATTTCAAAGTAATTTCCAATTCTGGCTTGGTGTCGCCTTCGATTTTAAAATCTTCAATATAACCTTCTTCCTTCAGCACTTTGGCAATTGCCACTTTCAGCTTGGAGGAAGGCATGGTGACCGCAACTTTATTCGCGGCTTGACCGTTACGGATACGGGTCAGCATATCCGCGATCGGATCTTGCATGCTCATCTGTCTTTACTCCCGTGATTCAATTGGTGACAATTACCAGCTAGCCTTTTTAAGGCCCGGAATTTCACCGCGCATAGCGGCTTCACGGACTTTAATACGGCTCAACCCAAACTTCCGCAAAAACGCATGCGGACGCCCAGTTTGACGGCAGCGATTACGCTGACGGCAAGGGCTGGAATCACGTGGCAGTGTTTGCAGCCTGAGAACAGCATTCCAACGGTCTTCATCAGATGCGTTTACATCAGAGATGATCGCTTTCAGTTCAACGCGTTTTGCGAAGAATTTCTCAGCTAATTTCGCACGTTTTACATCACGTGCTTTCATTGATTGCTTAGCCATGAGTACCCTGCCTTACTTGCGGAACGGGAAGTTAAACGCAGCCAACAGTGCGCGGCCTTCATCATCAGATTTCGCAGTAGTGGTGATAGTAATATCCAAACCACGTACACGATCCACTTTATCGTAATCGATTTCAGGGAAGATGATTTGCTCACGAACACCCATGCTGTAGTTACCACGACCATCGAATGATTTAGCGGATAAACCGCGGAAGTCACGAATACGTGGTACAGCAATAGAAATCAGGCGCTCAAAGAACTCCCACATGCGTTTTCCACGCAGGGTTACTTTACAGCCGATTGGATAGCCCTGACGGATTTTGAAGCCTGCAACTGATTTGCGTGCTTTGGTGATCAATGGTTTCTGACCAGAGATTGCCGTCAAGTTAGCTGCTGCGTTATCCAGCAGTTTTTTGTCAGCGATCGCTTCACCAACACCCATGTTCAGGGTGATCTTCTCGACCCGAGGGACTTGCATGACAGAATGGTAACCAAACTGAGTCATCAGTTTCTGGACTACCTCGTCTTTGTAGTAATCATGCAGTTTCGCCATCGTATACTCCAAATTACTTGATAGTTTCGTTGTTAGATTTGAAGAAACGAACTTTTTTGCCGTCTTCGAATCTAAAACCTACACGGTCAGCCTTGCCGGTTGCTGTATTAAAGATAGCAACGTTAGAAACATTAATAGCTGCTTCTTTTTCAACGATGCCACCTGGTTGATTCAGTGCCTGAACAGGCTTCTGATGTTTTTTAACCAGGTTGATACCTTCAACAATGACTTTACCAGAAGAAAGAACTTGTTTTACTTTACCGCGCTTACCTTTGTCTTTACCGGTTAGCACGATAATTTCGTCATCACGACGGATTTTCGCTGCCATTTCCTGCTCCTTAGAGTACTTCAGGTGCCAGAGAGATAATTTTCATGAACTTTTCATTACGAAGTTCACGAGTTACCGGCCCAAAAATACGCGTACCGATAACCTGCTCACTATTGTTGTTCAACAATACACAAGCGTTGCTATCGAAGCGAATGACAGAACCGTCCGGGCGACGAACACCCTTCTTGGTGCGCACCACTACCGCTTTCAGGACATCACCTTTTTTCACTTTACCGCGAGGAATTGCTTCCTTGATAGTGATTTTAATGATGTCACCGACGTCTGCGTAGCGACGGTGCGAGCCACCTAGAACCTTGATACACATTACGCGACGTGCACCGGAGTTGTCGGCCACGTTCAGCATAGTCTGTTCTTGGATCATTTTAGTGCTCCGCTAAATGTCAACTACTACTGAGCCACTTTATTTTTAAAGAGGCCGTTTCAATATCCCATACTACGAGGGCGCGGCATTATAACACCGCATCTTCGTGATGGACAGAAAAATAAACGGCTCGTTATTTTTTGAGCCGTTTATTTCGTACGAGATAACGATCTATTATAGAACCGCTTTCTCTATAACGCGAACTAAAGTCCAAGATTTAGTCTTAGAAAGTGGGCGGGTTTCGCGGATTTCCACGACATCACCAATTCCACATTCATTGTTCTCGTCATGTACGTGCAGTTTAGTCGTACGTTTGATGAACTTACCATACAGTGGGTGTTTCACCTTACGCTCGATAGCAACAACAATGGATTTTTCCATTTTGTCGCTAATAACACGACCTTGCAGAGTACGGATTTTATCGGTCATTACGCACCCGCCTTCTCAGTCAGTAAAGTCTTAACGCGTGCAATATTACGACGCACTTGTTTCAACAGATGAGACTGTTGCAGCTGGCCACTTGCCGCCTGCATACGTAAATTAAATTGTTCACGCAACAGGTTCAGCAGCTCAGTGTTCAGCTCTTCAACGCTTTTTTCGCGCAGCTCTTGTGCTTTCATTACATCACCGTCTTAGTTACAAAGGTGGTTTTGATAGGCAGTTTCGCTGCTGCCAGCTTGAATGCTTCACGAGCCAGCTCTTCAGGCACACCGTCCATTTCATACAGGACTTTACCGGGCTGGATCAAGGCAACCCAATATTCTACGTTACCTTTACCTTTACCCATACGCACTTCGAGTGGCTTTTCGGTGATAGGTTTGTCTGGGAAAACACGGATCCAGATTTTACCTTGACGCTTAATTGCACGGGTCATAGCACGACGTGCCGCTTCGATCTGACGAGCAGTCAGACGACCACGGCCCACAGCTTTCAGACCGAAAGTGCCGAAGCTAACATCCGCACCTGCAGCCAGACCACGGTTGCGGCCTTTGTGCACTTTACGGAATTTCGTACGCTTTGGTTGTAACATCAGCGACTCTCCTTACTTGCGGCCTTTACGCTGCTGCTTTTTAGGTTGCGCAGCCGGTTTTTCCGCCTGTTCAACTGCAGCCATACCACCCAGAATCTCACCTTTGAAGATCCATACCTTAACGCCGATTACACCATAAGTGGTGTGCGCTTCAGAAGTATTGTAGTCGATGTCCGCACGCAGAGTATGCAGAGGTACACGACCTTCACGATACCACTCAGTACGTGCGATTTCAGCACCGCCCAGACGGCCGCTAACTTCCACTTTGATACCTTTAGCGCCCAGACGCATAGCGTTCTGTACAGCACGTTTCATAGCACGGCGGAACATAACACGACGTTCCAGCTGTGAGCTGATACTGTCAGCAACCAATTTTGCGTCCAGTTCAGGTTTACGCACTTCGGCAATATTAATCTGCGCAGGAACGCCAGCGATATTTGCTACAGTCTTACGCAGTTTTTCAACGTCTTCACCTTTTTTACCGATTACAATGCCTGGACGAGCAGTGTGAATGGTCACACGGATGCTTTTCGCAGGACGTTCGATAACGATACGTGAAATAGATGCTTTAGCCAGTTCTTTACTCAAGTACTGGCGAACTTTAAAGTCGCTGTCCAGGTTGTCAGCGAATTCTTTGGTATTCGCATACCAGGTAGAGTTCCAAGGTTTGACAATCCCCAGACGAATACCATTAGGATGTACTTTCTGACCCATTGCTAGTCTCCAGAGTCTCAGCGATCGGACACAACCACAGTAATGTGGCTGGTGCGCTTCAGAATACGATCTGCGCGGCCTTTGGCACGAGGCATAATACGCTTCATAGTCGGGCCTTCGTCTACGAAAATTTTCGTGACTTTCAGATCATCGATGTCAGCGCCATCGTTGTGTTCTGCGTTAGCAATAGCAGACTCAAGTACTTTCTTCACTAAACCAGCAGCTTTCTTGTTGGTATAGGTCAGAGTTTCCAGAGCTTGCGACACTTTCTTACCGCGGATCAGGTCAGCCACAAGGCGGACCTTCTGAGCAGAAGAACGAGCGTGGCGATGTTTAGCGATAGTTTCCATCTCTTCCTCCTACCTTAGCGCTTTTTAGCCTTTTTATCGGCCGCATGGCCGCGATAAGTACGGGTCGGCGCGAATTCACCCAGTTTGTGACCAACCATTTCGTCGGAAACAAAAACTGGAACATGCTGACGACCATTATGGACAGCGATGGTCAAACCGATCATGTTAGGAAAGATCGTTGAACGACGGGACCAAGTCTTAATAGGCTTTTTGTCTCCGCTTTCCACCGCTTTCTCTACCTTCTTCAGCAAGTGCAGGTCAATAAATGGACCTTTCTTGAGAGAACGTGGCATGGCTTATCCTCTAATTATTTTTTAGAACGGCGACGTACGATGTATTGATCAGTACGTTTGTTGCTACGGGTCTTCTTACCTTTGGTCTGGATGCCCCATGGAGTTACAGGGTGTTTACCAAAGTTACGACCTTCACCACCACCATGTGGATGGTCTACTGGGTTCATCGCCGTACCGCGAACGGTAGGACGAATACCACGCCAGCGGCTTGCACCAGCTTTACCCAGAACGCGCAGCATATGTTCAGCGTTGCCAACTTCACCTAAAGTAGCACGGCAGTCAGACAGTACTTTACGCATTTCTCCAGAGCGCAGACGCAGGGTTACATAAGAACCATCACGAGCAACGATCTGTGCATAAGCACCTGCTGAACGAGCCAGCTGGCCGCCTTTACCTGGTTTCATTTCTATGTTGTGGACAGTAGAACCAACCGGGATATTACGCATTGGCAGGGCGTTACCAGCCTTGATTGCTGAATCAGCACCAGACTGAATTTGATCGCCTGCTTTTAAGCCTTTAGGGGCAAGGATGTAACGACGTTCACCGTCTTTGTACAGAACCAGTGCGATGTTTGCTGAACGGTTTGGATCATATTCCAGACGCTCAACAACAGCAGGAATACCGTCTTTGTTACGTTTGAAGTCAATCAGACGATAATGCTGTTTATGGCCACCACCAATGTGACGAGTGGTAATACGACCATTGTTGTTACGACCACCAGTTTTGTTGTTTTTTTCCAACAACGGAGCATAAGGTTTACCCTTATGCAGCTCAGGGTTAACCACTTTAACAACGTGGCGACGGCCCGGAGACGTAGGTTTACATTTAACAACTGCCATTGTTCTTTACTCCTCCGACTTACTCAGCGCCGCCAACGAAGTCCAGATTCTGGCCTTCTTTCAAGGTGACGTAAGCTTTTTTCCAGTCGCTACGACGACCAACACGCTGACCGTGGCGTTTAACTTTACCTTTAACCAGCAAAGTGTTTACACCTTCAACTTCAACTTCAAACAGTTTCTGTACGGCAGCTTTGATCTCTGCTTTAGTCGCGTCTTTCGCAACTTTGAGAACGATGGTATTATTTTTTTCCATCGCTGTAGAAGCTTTTTCAGATACGTGCGGCGCGCGCAGTACTTTCAGCAGACGTTCTTCACGGATCATGCCAGCATCTCCTCAACTTGCTTCACAGCTTCAGCAGTCATAACCACTTTGTCGAAGGCGATCAGGCTTACAGGATCGATACCAGCTGCATCACGAACGTCAACCTTGTACAGGTTACGAGCTGCTAAGAACAGATTCTCATCAACTTCGCCAGTGACGATCAGCACGTCTTCCAGAGCCATTTCTTTCAGTTTCTGTACCAGCAACTTAGTTTTAGGTGCTTCGACAGAGAACTGCTCGACAACGATCAGACGATCTTGACGTACCAGTTCAGACAGGATGCTTTTCAGAGCACCACGGTACATCTTTTTATTAACTTTTTGACTGTGGTCCTGTGGTTTCGCTGCGAAAGTTACACCACCAGAGCGCCAAATTGGGCTCTTAATAGAACCAGAACGTGCACGGCCAGTGCCTTTCTGACGCCATGGTTTTTTACCTGAACCAGAAACTTCAGCACGAGTTTTCTGAGCACGAGTACCTTGACGAGCACCAGCTGCATACGCAACAACTACTTGATGCACAAGCGCTTCATTGAAATCACGCCCGAAGGTAGTTTCGGAAACAGTCAGCGCGCTTTGCGCGTCTTTCATTACCAATTCCATTCCTATCTCCTCGACGTTACGCCTTGACAGCCGGTTTTACGATCAGGTTACTGTTCGTTGCACCTGGAACAGCACCTTTGACCAGCAGCAGGTTACGCTCAGCGTCAACACGTACTACATCTAGGCTCTGAACGGTTACACGCTCATTACCCAGTTGGCCTGCCATTTTCTTGCCTTTGAATACCTTGCCCGGAGTCTGGTTCTGACCAATAGAACCCGGAACACGGTGAGACAAGGAGTTACCATGGGTAGCATCTTGAGTACGGAAGTTCCAGCGTTTAACAGTACCCGCGAAACCTTTACCTTTAGATGTACCAGTAACGTCGACTTTTTTAACGTCAGCGAAAATTTCAACGCTAATACTTTGACCTACAGTGAACTCTGCATCGTCTTTTGACAGACGGAATTCACGCAGGATGCGGCCGGCTTCAACGCCAGCTTTAGCGAAATGACCTGCTTCAGATTTATTAACGCGGTTAGCTTTTTTGCTACCAGTCGTTACCTGAATTGCACGATAACCGTCAGTCTCGTCGTTTTTAACTTGAGTTACACGGTTATTTTCGATTTCGATAACAGTTACAGGAATTGAAACGCCATCTTCCGTGAAGATACGAGTCATACCCACTTTTTTACCGACTAAACCAATCATTGTTTCAACCTCTCAATCGTTCAATGACCTGATTAACCCAGGCTGATCTGCACGTCTACACCGGCAGCCAGATCCAGACGCATCAGAGCATCAACGGTTTTCTCGGTTGGCTCAACGATGTCAACCAGACGTTTGTGAGTGCGAATTTCGTACTGATCACGCGCGTCTTTGTTAACGTGCGGAGAAATCAGAACGGTAAAACGCTCTTTACGAGTCGGCAGCGGGATCGGACCACGAACTTGCGCACCAGTGCGCTTCGCGGTCTCTACGATTTCCGCAGTTGATTGATCGATCAAACGATGATCAAATGCTTTCAGGCGTATACGGATTCTTTGGTTCTGCATGAGACCAGAGCTCCAACTATTTTATAAACGTAAATAATTACTCCTCACACCCATTTCGATTGATGGGGGAGTGTAATCGTTCTATGTATAATCCCCATATCGGGAATATTTTAAATGGCGGCCATTTACCGCTCATTGCTGATAATAAACCAGCCCTACTCTGAGTAGGTAAGCTCGCGCATTATACGTGAATTTACTCACAAAGCAAGATTAAGGATGAAATCTATTCAAAAAAGTACATGCAAGAAGGAAAATCAGGGGGAAAAACAGAAGAAAAGCGCCCTATATACATCAAATTATAGGGCGGCTAAATTATAACTATTCTTCTTCACTAAGTTGAGATTGAATGTAATTTTGTATTCCAATTCTAGTTATCAGTTCAAGTTGGGTTTCCAGCCAATCTATATGATTTTCTTCATCAGCAAGTACCTCTATCATCAAATCTCGGCTGACATAATCATAAACTGAATCGGCATATGCGATCGCTTCTCTGAGATCCTTGGCACCACGTAATTCCAATTCCAGATCAGATTGCAGCATTTCTTCTACATCTTCTCCGATATTAAGTTTGCCTAAATCTTGTAGATTCGGCACTCCTTCCAGAAAAAGAATACGCTCGATAAACTTATCTGCGTGCTTCATCTCATCAATGGACTCACGATACTCGGCTTCATTTAAACGCATCAATCCCCAATTTTTAAACATTCGGGCATGCAAAAAATATTGGTTGATGGCTACAAGTTCATTACCAAGAAGTTTATTCAAATGTGTAATTATTTTTTTATCACCTTTCATAGCAAGTTCCTCCGCTTCCAGTTACTAAGTGTAGTACTAATTTAGCAGAGTAATTGCAAGAAAATTGTGTTTATTTTAAGCAACATTATTTATTGGAGGTAGTAGAGCTATCTCCTCATTCAGTATTTCACGTGCTTGACGTATGCATTTTCCGCAGTCACTTCCTACAGGAACAAAGTTCCTCAACTCTCTGATAGAACGGACATGTTGCTGATGAACAGCCTTACGTATGGTTTTATCACTTACTGCATTACAGAGACAGACATACATGAAAACACTCTTCTAACTATTTACGCTCTTGATGGCTATTTAGGTTGGATACATCTACACCTAAAATTGTTCACGCTCACAAAACAAGCGACACCTCAGAATAGTAAATAGAAATGAATCTCATTTCAATTATTGTTTTTATTTTGTTGAGTAACAAAATCTATAGTCCCCCTCATTTTTGAGGCACTGATTTTGCCCTATTATTGGTATCCGCCGTCAATATGGGCAAAGGTGCCTACGCCACAATGAGTTCCCGCACCTGATAAACCTTAAAAGCCACCCACCTTCAGCGAGCCGTTTTTTATGAACGGCTTTCCATCAGATTGATAGGCCATTTATGTCATCAATAATCAGTCTTCACAAAACCAGATGGGTAATTTATTAAATAAGAGATTGAACTGCTGTTGAAAACGGTTTCATTATTACCTTTCAAACACAGTTTGTTGTGTTGTTATGGGCCAAGCTATTCGAGCCAATTTGTTTGCCAATCCGCAATACACAACACAAGAATGCTTTCTTGTTAATTTAATCTTATCCCTGACTAACCATTCCTGGATAATACAGTGTAATGCTCGCATCTCCTGCTGGCTCCCAGTTCTGAGTCTGGAAAAATGCATGGAGGGTTGGGATGCTGCTTCACCGATAACTTCAACATCAATGAAGCCATTTTTATTACTTTTAACGAAAGGACAGACGAACTGGGGAAATTAGTTTAGATTCATACCTAAAGCAACTATTTTGCGGGCTATGAAATGTGCGCCAGCACAAGCCTCCATGACGACAATAGAAGATAATGTAATCGGCAAAAACTAAAAGAATTTGGTTCGAGTCAATGCCATACGGTTTTTAAGTGAAAGACAGTTGCTCATTAGCCACCAATTATAGTGACTCAAAATAGAAAAGAGGAGCCAAGGCTCCTCTTTCCGCATAATCTTTTGATAATTAAAGATTAAGCAATAACTTTAGCAACAACACCAGCGCCTACAGTACGGCCACCTTCACGGATTGCGAAACGCAGACCGTCGTCCATTGCGATTGGAGCAATCAGGGTAACTTTCATGTTGATGTTGTCACCTGGCATGACCATCTCTACGCCTTCTGGCAGTTCGATAGTA
>NZ_MUBJ01000019.1 GCF_002127535.1 Xenorhabdus vietnamensis | reverse complement strand
CGCTGGGTGACCGCGGATGAAGTTTATGGCCGTGACCGTCGTCTAAGAGTCTGGCTGGAGTCCCGATACCAGCCCTTCGTGTTAGCCATTCCCTGCAATACCCCCTTATGGTGGCGAGGGCCAGAGTATATGCGTGCTGACCGGATTGCCGATACCCTGACCGCCGCTGACTGGAAAACACGGTCAGCGGGAACGGGGACAAAAGGTGAGCGTGAGTATGACTGGGCTGTCGTGCCGTTATGGCGTTTACAGCTCAGTGAAGAGGATCGACGTTATGGTCATTATTTGTTAGTTCGGCGCAGCCGGGATAGCAGACAGGAACGGGCTTACTATGTGGTGTATGCCCTGAGAGAACAGGCGGATCTTAATACGCTGGTTCAGGTTGCGGGTTGTCGCTGGGAAATCGAAAGTGGCTTTGAGGAAACCAAAGGGGAATGTGGGCTGGATCACTACGAAGTGCGGCGATGGCAGAGTTGGCACCGACATATTACCTTGTCGTTACTGGCCCATGCAGTCCTGGCGGTTCTGCGGGTACAGGAGAAAAAAAACACCGGTAGGCCGGGTTCCGCTCAGTGTAGCGGAACTGCGTAAGCTGCTGTCAAAACTGATGGAAAAAGCGGGAAAGACAATAGAACAGATTTTACATTGGTCAGACTGGAGACGGCGGCATCAATACCGGGCGCAACTATGTCACTATCGCCGCCGGGGAGATCATCGGCTTACAGCGCAATTACGGCTGTAGTACTAGTAAAACCAAAATAAAAGAAAGTATTAGTATTTTATCTACATTCTCAGGTGACTTCACTGCTACAGACATCAAAAAAAAAACCATTGACAAGTTAAACATGTTCCAGTCTACTAGTACACAGGTTGATTGAAAGATTTTCTATAAAAATCATTGAACAAATGAGGCACTCTAAAATGATCGTATTTATGCAAATCAGTCATTGGTGGCACAACTTCCCATTCAGGGCGGTTGGCTCACGCACATAAGTACAGATACGCAAGTGCCGAAACCCGCCCAAAAAGGCGGGTTTTTTTATAACTATTTTCTTATTGATATCTCATAACGTAATTTTTTTGTGGATAGAAGTTAGCAACGAGGGATGAAGATGATTGGTAAAGAATTTAATATTTCTATAAATCAAATGGATACTCTCTATCAGACAGATCCAACTCTGCTTTTTCACCAACTTTGCAGCAATCGTCCAGCGACGTTATTGCTGGAGTCTGCTGAAATTCAGAGCAAAAATAATATCAAAAGCATTTTGATCATTGACAGTGCCATGCGCATTACAGCCAACGAGCGTCAGGTTACTTTTGAAGCTCTCACTCAAAATGGCCAAAACCTGCTTCCCATACTCGCTGCTTTACTTGCAGAAAAAGCCCAATTGAATATGGAATCGCAGGTTATGCGAGCGCAATTTCCTTCTACTGAACACAATCTGGACGAAGACAGTCGGCTAAAATCCGATTCAGTTTTTGACGCACTTCGTGCCCTGTCAGCTTTGGCATCCTTTTCAGAATCACCCGATGCCATTTTCGTTGGTGGGCTGTTTGCATATGATTTAGTCGCTGGATTTGAACCATTACCCACGGTAAAAAAACACCAACACTGCCCTGATTTCTGTTTTTATCTCGCAGAAACGCTATTGGTGATCGATCACCGGCATGGGCATTCACGTCTGCAAATTTCATTGTTTGGCGAATCCGATTCAGAGAAAGAACGCCTTCAAGAACGTTTAACAACATTAGCCTCTGCCATTTCAGAACCACTTCCACCTCTTCCGCCTGCCACATTGCCCAACGTCACTATTGACTGCAATCAAAGTGATGAGCAATACGCAAATATCGTGCGGAAACTACAGCAATCAGTCCGTCAGGGAGACGTCTTTCAGGTGGTTCCATCACGTCGTTTCACTTTGCCGTGCCCTTCTCCGCTGAACGCTTACCATGCATTGAAAAAACAAAATCCAAGCCCCTATATGTTTTTCATGCAAGATCAGGACTTTTGCCTGTTTGGTGCTTCACCAGAAAGCGCTCTTAAATATGATGCCAGCAATCGTCAGATTGAAATCTATCCGATAGCTGGTACTCGTCCACGCGGACGTGATGACAATGGGGAATTGGATGCCGATCTCGATAGCCGAATTGAACTGGAAATGCGCACTGATGCTAAAGAAATCTCAGAGCATGTGATGCTGGTTGATCTGGCCCGCAACGATTTGGCGCGTATATGTGAGCCAAGCAGTCGATATGTTGCCGATTTAACCAAAGTCGATCGCTATTCGTTTGTTATGCATCTTGTTTCCCGTGTCGTCGGTACACTCCGCCATGATTTGGATATCTTCCATGCCTACCAAGCCTGTATGAATATGGGCACGTTGACAGGAGCGCCTAAAGTCCGGGCCATGCAACTCATCGCAGCACATGAGGGAGAACGACGTGGAAGCTATGGCGGGGCTGTCGGCTATTTCACTGGCAAGGGAGATTTTGATACCTGTATCGTGATTCGCTCTGCTTATGTGGAAAACAGCCAAGCTACTGTTCAAGTGGGAGCCGGTGTGGTATTGGATTCAGTTCCCCAGTCAGAAGTAGATGAAACTCACAGTAAAGCCAGAGCCGTTATTCGCGCAATTACGCAAGCCCATCATGCGGAGGTATCATTCTAATGGCTAATATTCTCCTACTCGATAATGTTGATTCCTTCACATATAACCTTGTGGATCAGCTACGTACTCATGGTCACCATGTCGTTATTTACCGCAATACGGTTTCAACAAACACCATTATTACCAGACTCAATGAAATGAAATCACCTCTTTTGCTGTTATCTCCCGGTCCGGGAAAACCATCAGAGGCAGGCTGTATGCCGGAGTTGCTCAAACACGTGATAAGCCAGATTCCGGTTATCGGAATTTGTCTTGGACATCAGGCGATTATTGAAGCCTATGGAGGAAAAGTCTCCGCAGCCCAGAAAATTTTGCATGGTAAGGCAACACCAGCCACACATGATGGAAAAGGCATGTTTTCCGGTCTGCCAAATCCGTTGCCTGTCGCTCGTTACCACTCCCTCACGGCTGTACACGTACCAACAACTCTCATTGTCTCTGCCTCATGTGGCGATACAGTGATGGCTGTACGTCATGATGAACATAAAGTTTGTGGATTCCAGTTCCACCCCGAATCTATTTTGACCACGCGAGGAGCCAAGCTGCTTGAGCAGACTCTGGCATGGGCACTTAATTAAAAATCTTGAGTTAAAGACATTGAATTTAAAGATATCGGGTTTAAGGGCATCGAATTAAAGACATAAACTTGACGGGGTGGGAAAATGCAGTTGATTTTTGACAAATTATTCAGTGAAAAAACACTGACACAGCAAGAAAGCCAGCAGTTATTCACCGCGATTATTCATGGTGAGCTAAGCGATGTGCAGCTGACTGCTGTATTGATTAGCCTGAAACTGCGTGGTGAGCAGCCACAAGAAATTGCAGGCGCAGCTCAAGCATTCTTGGCAAACGCAGCTCCCTTTCCTCGCCCTGATTACACATTTTGTGATATCGTCGGCACAGGTGGAGATGGCACAAATAGCATCAATATTTCTACAGCCAGCGCCTTTATTGCTGCGGCCTGTGGCCTCAAAGTAGCAAAACATGGAAACCGCAGTATTTCCAGTCGATCCGGATCATCTGATTTATTAGCCGCATTCGGCATTGCATTAGATACCTGTGCCGAGAAGTCACGCAGTGCTCTGGATAACATTGGTGTCTGTTTCCTGTTTGCTCCTCAATATCACAGTGGATTTCGTCATGCGGTGCAAGTTCGACAACAGTTAAAAACGCGAACAATATTTAATGTTCTTGGCCCGCTAATTAATCCGGCTCGTCCTCCCGTATCACTCATTGGGGTCTACAGCCCTGAATTAGTTGGGCCTATAGCACGTACCTTACAAACCTTGGGCTATCAGCGTGCCGCCGTTGTACACAGCGGAGGTATGGATGAAGTTGCCTTACATGCGCCCACCCATGTTGCAGAACTCAATCACGGTGAAATCAACCAATATCAGTTAACAGCAACTGATTTTGGTCTACCAAACCATCCAATATCTTCATTGAAAGGCGGAACACCTGAAGAAAATCGCAACATGCTGGCAATGTTATTACAAGGTCGCGGTAATAAAGCCCATGCCGATGCCGTAGCGGCAAATGTGGCCCTTTTAATGAAGATTCACGGGCATGAAGATCTACGAGAAAATACTCAATTAGTACTCAATACTATTTACAGCGGCCAGGCTTATGAAAAAGTAACAGCATTGGCGGAAAGGACTAAATCATGAAAACCAGCGTATTACAGAAAATTGTTGATGATAAAGCGGAATATCTGATTACTCGTAAGGCAGAACAACCGTTGGAAAGCTTTATTGATGCTATTGTGCCAAGTCACCGTCGGTTTTATCAGGCATTAACCCATAAACAAACTGTTTTTATTTTGGAATGCAAAAAAGCATCCCCTTCAAAAGGGTTAATTCGTGAAAATTTCGATCCTGTTCGCATTGCTAAAACTTATCAGCCTTATGCCGCCGCAATATCTGTCTTGACCGATGAAAAATATTTTCAGGGCAGCTATGATTTTCTAACAATGGTCAGTTCTGCCGTACATCAACCTGTTTTGTGCAAAGACTTTATTATTGATGCTTATCAAGTTTATCTCGCTCGTTATTATCAAGCCGACGCTATTTTACTTATGCTCTCCGTTCTTGATGATGCCACGTATTGCGAACTGTCATCACTGGCACACAGTCTTGGCATGGGAGTACTGACCGAAATCAGTAATGAAGATGAACAGCAACGGGCATTGGCATTAGGCGCAAAAGTTATTGGTATCAATAATCGTGATCTCCGTGATTTATCCATTGACTTAGATCGTACGCGCAAACTGGCTGCTGGCTTACCCGAAGGTACTATAGTCATCAGTGAATCCGGTATCCACCAGCATCGCCAAGTACGGGAATTAAGCCAATTTGCCGATGGTTTTCTTATTGGCAGCTCCTTAATGGTACAACAAAATTTAGATCTCGCTTTACGGCGTCTGATCTTCGGTGACAACAAAGTTTGCGGTCTGACTCGCCCGCAAGATGCCAAAGTTGCGTTGCATATGGGAGCAGTCTACGGCGGTTTAATTTTTGCCGAACAATCACCGCGCAAAATTAACCTGCAAAAAGCCCAGCAAATCATCAATGAAGCCTCTCTGCAATATGTTGGGGTGTTTCAAAATCAATCCATTGATTTTGTCAGTAATATAGCCCAAACACTTTCACTTACTGCGGTTCAACTTCATGGGCATGAAGATGAAAACTACATCAACACACTGCGCGCTGTGCTACCTGAACATTGTGAGATTTGGAAAGCCATTGATATGTCTAAAGCTGCGGAGTTTTCCGAAATACCCAATGTTGATCACTTATTGCTGGATAATGGATCAGGAGGAACAGGAAAACCGTTTGACTGGCAGTTAATCAATCCACGACTTCAACATAACAGTTTCCTGGCCGGAGGTCTGAATGCTGACAATTGTCATCAGGCAGCAGCATTTGGCTGTTATGGGCTGGATTTTAACTCAGGGGTCGAAGTTTCCCCGGGTATCAAAAGTAGTCAAAAAATCAAGCAGGTTTTTCAACAAATACGCTGCTATCACTAATTTTTCAGACAAGAAATGGATGAGTAGAATAATGAGTAAATTGAATCCTTATTTTGGCGACTTTGGTGGACAATTTGTTCCTCAAATTTTAATCCCTGCACTTAATCAGTTAGAAGAAGCCTTTATTGATGCTCAAAGAGATTCTGAATTTCAGCATACATTTCAGGATCTATTGAAAAATTATGCAGGTAGACCGACTGCCTTAACTCTGTGCCAAAACCTGACTAAAGGAACAAAAACACGTTTGTACCTGAAACGTGAAGATTTGCTCCACGGCGGTGCTCATAAAACCAATCAGGTTTTAGGACAAGCATTGTTGGCAAAACGAATGGGAAAGAACGAAATCATCGCTGAAACAGGTGCGGGTCAACACGGCGTAGCAACCGCTCTGGCCTGTGCCCTGTTGGGGCTAAAATGCCGTATTTATATGGGAGCAAAAGATATTGAACGTCAATCACCCAATGTCTTTCGTATGCGTTTGATGGGGGCGGAAGTGATCCCTGTCCACAGCGGCTCAGCAACTTTAAAAGATGCTTGTAACGAAGCAATGCGTGACTGGTCTGGTAGCTATGAAAAGGCACATTACTTATTGGGAACCGCTGCTGGCCCTCATCCTTATCCAACAATGGTACGAGAATTCCAGCGGATGATTGGTGAAGAAGCCAAAAATCAAATTATGGAAAAAGAAGGCCGTCTACCCGATGCAGTAATTGCCTGTATTGGTGGTGGCTCAAATGCCATAGGTTTGTTTGCTGAATTTATTCCAGAAAATGATGTTCGTCTCATCGGTGTTGAACCAGCAGGACACGGTATCGAAACCGGAGAACATGGTGCCCCATTGAAACACGGAAAATTAGGGATTTACTTTGGCATGAAAGCGCCAATTATGCAGACAGAAGACGGACAGATTGAAGAATCTTATTCTATTTCGGCTGGTTTGGATTTTCCTTCCGTTGGTCCCCAGCACGCCTATTTAAATAGCATCGGTAGGGCCGATTACGTTTCAATTACTGATGATGAAGCTTTAGAAGCCTTCCAGAACCTCTCACGCAATGAAGGCATTATTCCTGCATTGGAATCATCTCATGCATTGGCCTATGCCTTGAAAATGATCCATCAGGCTCCAGACAAAAAACAAGTATTAATTGTCAATTTATCTGGCCGTGGTGACAAAGATATTTTTACCGTTCACGATATTTTAAAATCCAGGGGGGAAATCTGATGGAACGTTACGAACAACTTTTTAAGAAGCTACAAAGCCAAAATCAAGGTGCTTTTGTTCCTTTCGTCACCCTCGGCGATCCCAATCCCGAATTGTCGTTAGAAATTATTGATGCATTAATTTCAGGTGGTGCTGATGCACTTGAATTAGGCATTCCATTCTCTGATCCCCTTGCTGACGGCCCAACTATCCAAAATGCCAATCTACGTGCGCTATCATCCAAGGTCACTCCCACATTATGCTTTAACCTGCTGGCTAAAATCCGGGCTAAACATCCTGACACGCCGATTGGCTTATTAGTTTATGCCAATCTTGTCTTTCACAATGGAATTGATGAGTTTTACCGTTATTGCAAAGATGCGGGGGTTGACTCCGTACTTGTTGCTGATGTGCCATTATCCGAATCATCTCCTTTCCGTTCAGCGGCCATAAAGCACAGTATTGCGCCGATATTTATTTGTCCACCTAATGCAGATGATGATTTATTACGTGAAATCGCTTCATTTGGTCGAGGATATACTTATTTGCTGTCAAGGGCGGGAGTGACCGGTAGTGAAAATCGCGCGAAGCAGCCACTCAACCATATTATTAATAAACTTAAAGAACATCACGCGCCCCCTGCTTTACAAGGTTTTGGCATTTCAGAACCCGAACAGATCACAGCCGCTCTCAACAGTGGTACAGCGGGTACGATTTCAGGTTCTGCCATCGTAAAAATCATTGAAGATAACTTGCATCAACCTAAAATCATGCTGGAAAAATTAATGTTTTTTGTTCGCACCATGAAGAATGCTACACAATTATAATCTTACTGACAGCTAACGTTAAAAATAGAAATTGTATAAAAATGGGGCAACCACGCCCCATTGGTTATCTCTTATGTCAAACACACACGTAGCTTAATTACTTCTTTTCAACACTATTTTCAACATTATTTTTTTTCGAATATTCAAACAGTTAGAAACTGTAGCCAACCCCGAACATAAAGACCCATGGATCAAGGCGGGTTTTATATTCTGTATTTGTATTACCGACTTTGAATTTCACATCAGTTTCAATATTCATCCACCAAAGTGAAGTGTTCAGCACCCAGTTTTTATCTAGTTTATAATCCAGACCAACCTGACCCGCTACACCCCAAGAATCTTTCAAATCCAGACTATTTAAATTAGCAGCCTTTACAGTTGCATTATTATTAAATTTTTCGCTAAAGAATGTTGTGTAGTTAATACCAATCCCAACATAAGGACGTAATTTATTTTCTGTGTTACCAAAATAATATTGTGCCATTAGAGTTGGTGGTAAATGTTTAACTTCAGCTATTTCCCCTACTCCAGGTAAACTGACTTTATGTTGAAATGGTGTCGCTGCCAATAACTCAACACCGATATTGTCGGTTATCATATAACCAAAAGTTAAACCTAACTGAGTATTATTATTGACATCAAAAGATCCCAACCCTAATACATTATCAGAACCGGCATGTGGCCTTACCGTTGCTGTACCTGTACGGAACAAGAAGTCACCCGCTTCATGGGCAAAAGCCAATGACGGGGCTAACGTAGCCGCAGCCAATACAAGCGCAGAAATCTTTTTCATTATCCATCCCATTCATGTGGTTTTAAAACAATCAAAAATATACCTGTTTGTTTACTGTTACGATCCAAGACCGATCACATATTTTAAATATTTTTGGCAAAATAAGGTATTTACATTTTTATTATTTCATTTGCAGGATATTTTAAATTGATCCAAATCAAA
Organism: Xenorhabdus vietnamensis; assembly: GCF_002127535.1. Taxonomy (GTDB): domain Bacteria; phylum Pseudomonadota; class Gammaproteobacteria; order Enterobacterales; family Enterobacteriaceae; genus Xenorhabdus; species Xenorhabdus vietnamensis. Next base: position 82,407 of record NZ_MUBJ01000019.1, on the reverse strand, counting down.
ATTTTCTTAGTATAATTTTTATTGCCATCCATGATTTATGTTTTAACATCAACTTTTGAATTACCAACAATAAATAATAATAGAAATTTCATATTAAAAAATATCTATCCAATATTCCAATTCATAATAAATTTATTAAACATGTGTTAATAAATTTATCATTTCTATAAAGCCCCAGATTAGAGCATGAGCAAAAAAAGAACACTCATTCTCCTTATAGCTTCAAGTTACAGAATAGAGACAAAAGCCAAATCTTAGGTATCCAATAATCCCTCGAACAAGGTACAATTGGGTAATATTGTTGTTTTATTTGATAGGAGCCACTTTCATGCCCATCACGGCAAATACCCTGTATCGTGACAGCATCAACTTTTTAAAGAATCAGTTGTTGAGCATTGTCACCCTCTCTGCCTTGGCCGCGTTGGTGACAACATTGCTGGGGCATTTACTAATGCCGAATGGTGAACAACTCAAGTTATTGGAAGAAATACAAAATATCGTCAGAGAGTCCGGCAATACAGGAATCCAACATTTTGTGGCGAAATTAACGCCAGATGAACAACTCATATTAATACGCACAATGTTCGGGATTTTATTTACTGGTATATTCGGCAATACCTTACTTACTGCCAGTATGTTGGTACTCATCAATGCCGTCTCCAACGGCCAGAAAACCAATGCCATTCACGCCAGCATATTATCAATGACACTGCTACCCAAGATGTTTTTGCTAATATTAATTTGTAACCTGTTGGTTCAAATTGGTTACGCTTTGATGCTCCTGCCAGGAATACTATTTTCTATTGCTTTCGCACTTGCTCCTATTTTCTTGTTTGAAAAGGGTAAAAATGTTTTTTCTTCCATGCAAAATAGTTGGAGATTGGCATTCGGCAATCTGAGACTGTTGATCCCTGCTGTGCTGTTATGGCTTGCCACCAAGCTAATACTGGCTCTTGTGGCGGCTAAAATGCCCAATATTTTACTGTCAGTGCTGGACAATTTATTATCATCCCTGCTACTGATTTATCTGTTCCGTTTGTATATGTTGATCAAACCACAAACTAAAATGACAAACGGCGTGCAATAAACGCCAAATAGTTCACCTTGCTCCAGTACTGCGGGGTGAACTGCCATTGAGTGAACCACAATTACTTTTCTTGTTTTCCCTCAGCTTGCCGCTTACTTTGAATCAAACGAATGGCAAAGTAGAGATCAGGAACGACTATCAAATCTTCATCACTACGACTTAATTTATTTTGTTTGATCCAACGATTCAGTTCTGTTCTACGTCCCGCCAAAACCAGTGTCACCCCTTTCCCTTTCAATTCTGTAATTAATTCGTCCAGAACAGCAAAAACACTGACATCATCGTAAGTAAAACTAACCGTCGCATCGACTACTAACCATACGGGGCTGTTTACAGCACTATTCACATGTTGTAACACCCGTTTTTTAAAATATCCAACGTTAAAATAAGTGAGAGGAGAGTTAAAACGGTACATCATAATGTCATCTACAGGTTTGACATCATTATTTTGATGGATGGAGCGAACCATCCCCTGATCATTTACTCCTAACAATTGATCCGAAGGCCGAAAAACTATCCGCAAAAACTGAAATAACCCCAACAAAACAGCGAAGCCGACACCACCGATCACACCTACCAATAAAACGGCAATCAACGTGAAAATTGACAGTGTAAATGCCTGACGATTACGTTTTCGATAAGCCCAAATATTCTTAAAACTCAATAAGGACCATGAGGAAAATATTAAGACTATTCCCAGTGATGACAAAGGGATATACACCAGAAAATTTGTCATAAACAGCAATACCAGCAAGATAGTACAAGCGGCAATCACAGACACCATTTGCGTTTTACCACCTAGTGCATCATTGACAGCAGTACGGCTACCAGCAGCGCTGACAGCAAAACCTTGTGATAATGATGCAGCGATATTGGCAATTCCCAATGCTCTGAGTTCTGAATCCGCATCAACTTGATAGCCATTTTTACTGGCAAAACTACGAGCAGTCATCATAAAACTGACAAAGCTGATTACTGCTAAGTTAATAGAAGGAACGACCAAATCACGTATTTCACTAAGTTTAAACTCAGGCATTGGTACAATGGGCAAACCATTCCCCATATTACCAACAACCTGAATACCATATTCACTGAGTTCAAATTGCCAACTGATATAAGTCGATACAATCATTGCCACCAGTGGCGCAGGCCAGCTTGAACGAAGGAAACGCACACTGAGCAACACTAACAACGTAATTATTGACATCCCCACTGTCGGCCAATGAGATTCTAATAACTCATGAGGAAGTGCAATCAATCGTTCGATCAACTCCTCTGGCAAACCAGACAAGCCAAAAACTTTAGCAAGTTGATCAGCGATGATGGTAATCGCTACCCCATTAATAAAGCCTTTCAAAATAGGGCGAGATAGAAAGTCAGCAAAAGCACCAAGTCGGAAATGGCTGGCCAAAATACACCAAAATCCCGTCATTAACGTCATAATTATGGCTAGCTGCCAACGGACATGCTCATTTCCATGTGCTAATGGTACAACAGTTGCGGCAATAACAGCGCAGGTCGCTGCATCAGGCCCAACAATCAACTGTCGAGATGTACCGAACAAAGCATAGGCGAACATTGGTAAAATACAGGCATATAAACCAATAATCGCGCTAACCCCCATTAATTCAGCATAAGCAATTGCAACAGGCAGTGCGACCGCAGCCACAGAGAGTCCCGCTCGCATATCATAACTAAGATATTCTCTACGATAATGACAAATACTTCCCAAACCTGGCATCCAGCGATGCAATCTTTTCCACAACATGGCCTTTATGTCCCTTCGTGAAAATGGAGCACATTATAATGCGATAATGCGTTGTTAAATGAAAACTCACAAGTTCCCTCGCCCACACTCAATTTTTCGCTCATTATGATAAAATTACACAAATAGATGAAAAAATGTTTTTTTACCCTGATAAATAAACCATTTCATTGAGATCTGATACACTCTGGCACAAATTCAAAAACATGCCATTATTGACTTCACAATGGATTCAACTTATGAAACAACTTTTAGACTTTTTGCCACTGGTCGTTTTTTTCATCGTCTACAAAATGTATGATATTTTTTATGCATCTGGCGCCTTGATTGCCGCAACAGGATTAGCCCTTGTCATTAGTTACCTAATTTATCGTAAAGTTGAAAAATCCTCCTTAATTACATTTATTATGGTTGCTGTCTTCGGCACACTGACACTAGCTTTCCACAGTGATCTATTCATTAAATGGAAAGTAACTGTAATTTATGGCATTTTTGCTCTTGTTCTTCTTATCAGCCAATGGGTTATGAAGAAGCCGCTAATTCAACGGATGTTGAGTAAGGAGTTAAAATTACCCGATTTTGTCTGGAACAAGCTGAATATGGCTTGGGCTGTCTTCTTTGTTGCCTGTGCACTCGCAAATATTTATGTCGCTTTCTGGCTGCCTCAGGATATTTGGGTTAACTTTAAAGTGTTCGGGTTAACGGCATTGACACTAGTCTTTACTGTAGTGAGTGTGGTATATATCTACCGTCATCTGCCTCGCGAATAAAAATAATGTAATGACCCTCATATGGATACCTGCCGATGCAGCGGCAGGTATTGTTGTATTCACCAAATAAAGCAAGTTTTCTAATGACACAACAACAATGCTTACCAAACGGAGAATTGGTTCTCCGTACACTGGCCATGCCTGCTGATACCAATGCCAATGGGGATATTTTCGGTGGCTGGCTGATGTCTCAAATGGATATTGGCGGTGCAATTCTGGCAAAAGAAATTGCTCTGGGACGCGTAGTAACTGTTAGCGTGAATGGCATCAGTTTTCTGAAACCAGTTGCGGTAGGTGACGTCGTATGCTGTTATGCCCGTTGTCTTAAAACAGGGAATTCATCCATTACTATTCATATTGAGGTTTGGGTGAAAAAAGTGGCTTCCGAGCCGGTGGGTCAGCGTTATCGTGCAACAGAAGCTGTTTTTACGTATGTTGCCGTTAATGAAAATAATGCTTCTCGGTCTTTACCTGAAGATAAAAGACACTTCAAATTGGAAAGCAGTGATTCAGAGTAACAATTAAATAAAAAAGTAACTCGTAAATAAAAGGGTGTATCTTTTGCTTGCACCCTTTTTATTAATGAAAAAGAACAAATCAAGTTAAACTTAATAAATAGAATCCTCCCAGCAATTCAAATTGTTATATTTTAGTCTCGCCAGTTGGATATATTGTTGCCAAAAAGTATACTTTTTTCATTACATTCAATAATGATAAATATATTTTCGTCTAAAGGAAGATAAACCTCCATAGAAATACCAGATGTATGCCCTTCGGATTTCAAGTTGCAATTTTTTTGGCTCCACTCACTCACCCCGGTCACATAGTGAACTATGCTTCCGGGGATTCGTTTCCTTGCTGCCGCGCCACATCCTGAAATCCATTAGGCACAGGAAAAAAATTTGGTCGATTAGGATTGTGAAATACCCGTGATTTTAAACTCAATAGTCGCCACGTATCCAGTAGCAGGCGTTTTTTCATAACGCCATTTTCTCATGGCATTTTTCACTTCACGGTCAAAGACATTTCTGGGAGTTGCAGAAATAATCTCGATATTTTTAACTCGGCCATTTTCATCAATATCAAATTTTACCTTTACCGTCCCCTCTGTACCCAACTGCTGTGCTCTGGATGGATAACTGGGATTTGGCCTGTTCAATGCCTTTGGCCCTCTTTGTATATCACTTTTTTCACTAATAGCATGATGATCCGTTTTTTGATCGCTCAGATTCTTTGCCATCAGAGGATCCTGATCAGAAATAGGTTTCAGTGGTTGTTCTGATATTTTTTCTGTCTTTTTCTCTAATTGCTTAACTTCTTTTTTAACAATTTTTTTCACTTCCGGTTTTTTTTCAGGCTTAGGTTTTAGAGCAATTTTTGCAATAGGTTCAGGTTCCGGCTCCGGTGGTTCAGGAAGTGATTCAGGCAAGGCAGGTTTAGAGGCAGGAGCCTCTTCAGCAGCCAACTGGATCATGGCAACAGACATAGGTGCAGCTTCTGGCTGTTTTTCAGGTTTAACCGCTTGAAAAAGCGCCGCAGCAATAGAAATATGTAAACAAACGGAAAGTATTATCGGCCAATGTATCCAACGCATAAGAGAATTCTTGCTTAGCAGCATAATAGTCAGTTTTCAGATAGCCATTAGTTTAAATGCAAATGACTATCATATTCAATAAAGATTCAAAAACATCTATATCCATCATCGTTCAAATTGCAGCTTTGTTGATTATGCTGCAACTTGAGAATCGGGATCAAACACTTAGGAATATGTCATGCTAAGCATCGTGTTAAACCCATTCCGCATTGTGGATGAATAAAATCGATCTACGACGTTTATAAGCGCCTAGCTTACGCGCTGTATAGATACGGAAATTACGGCGTGTCTGCCCTTCCAACCAGCGACGACGGCGACGGATACTTTGACGGAACATTCTCCAACGTCCTACTTCTCTTCTGCTGTGTTTCATAAGATATTTTCCAGGCTAACTCTCATTGGGTGAATAGCATTATTCTTAATCGTCATTATTAGAGATGTCAACCAATTGCCAATTTGGTCGGAGAATCAGGCATAATAGTGTATCGCCCATAAATCATTAGCTTCATAACCTTTATAAATAATTCATGATTTATTTATGTTAAATTTCATACAATTCATGAAGCCAAAGTAAGCCATTAACTCATTAAGTAGTAATGATATTTAGCATATTTAGTGCATCTTTTACTAAAATTATTCTCTATTCAATTGATGGTATTGAGTTGATCGTTTGTCCAAATTTCTAGAAACTTACGGTAATGACTGCATGAAATACTTAAATAAACAGTACCTAAATAAACAGGATTGATTGCTACATATGACAACTTTCTACTCTGTACTGAGCTGGATGGCGATTTTCTTATACTGGTTAATTATTGCGGGTATCACCATCCGGGTTTTGATAAAACGTCGTCCTGTGACATCAGCTATGACTTGGCTGCTCATTATTTACATTATTCCTTTAGTCGGTATCGTTGCTTATTTATCATTCGGAGAATTGCACCTTGGCAAACGCAGAAGTGAGCAGGCCAAACAAATGCGATCATCTTTGACCAAGTGGCTGGCTGAATTAAAAAAATCCTCCCAAATTTTTGCCGATGAAAACAGTGAAGTTGCTACTCCACTGTTTCAACTGTGTGAACGGCGCCAAAAACTCAAAGGTGTCAGGGGCAATAAAATGCAATTAATGACATCCTATGACAATTCACTGAAAGCGATTGTTCATGATATTGAAAATGCCAAATACAATATCGAGATGGTATTTTACATATGGCAATCCGGAGGGTTGGTTGATCAGGTCACTGATGCTCTGATGCGCGCAGCCAAACGTGGTATTAAATGCCGAATCATGGTGGATTCAGCAGGAAGCTGGCAATTTTTCCGCAGCCCTTATCCTGATATTATGCGGAAGGTGGGGATTGAATTTGTCGAATCGCTAAAAGTCAATATCTTTCGTTTATTCTTGCGTCGTATGGATTTACGTCAACACAGAAAAATTATTCTGATCGATAATCATATTTCATACACTGGCAGTATGAATATGGTTGACCCACGTTTTTTTAAACAAGGTGCCGGCGTTGGTCAATGGGTTGATATCATGGTGAGAATGGAAGGCCCTGTTACCACAACATTGGGGATCGTTTACGCTTTTGACTGGGAGATGGAAACAGGTCAGCGTCATCTTCCTCCCCCACCTGACAACATTATCATGCCCTTCAAACAAGACAGTGGTCATACAGCTCAAGTTATTGCTTCCGGGCCAGGGTTCCCTGAGGAGCTGATCCAACAATCCTTAATGACTGCTATTTTTTCTGCCCGAAAACAGCTTATTCTGACTACTCCATATTTTGTTCCCAGTGATGATTTAATGCATGCGATTTGCACTGCGGCTATGCGTGGTGTGGATGTCAGCATTATTGTACCAAGTCAAAACAACTCATTTCTTGTTCGCTGGGCCAGTCGCGCGTTTTTTTCAGAATTACTGGAAGCTGGCGTGAAAATTTATCAATTCGAAGATGGTTTGTTGCATACCAAGAGTGTTTTAGTCGATGGTCAACTCAGTATGGTCGGTTCAGTCAATTTAGATATGCGTAGCTTGTGGCTGAATTTTGAAATTACGGTTGTGATTGATGATAAACACTTTGGTAATGATTTAACATTGGTTCAACAAGACTATATTGTCCGTTCAACATTGCTTGCAAACAGCAATTGGGAAAAACGTCCGGTTTGGCATCGTATCCTTGAACGTATCTGCTACTTTTTCAGCCCGCTTTTATAATTCATGGTAGAAAGCAGGCAGAAAACAAATTGACCAATAACTCTTTCAGTACGAATAGCCGAATAAAAGTATTCATTCAATATAGAACATGTTTTAATTTCACTTTGTTATTAATCTCGGACATTGCCATCATGGAATACCAATCGACACATTCTAAGCAATTAGACTTAAATAACCGAATGACTGAAGATGAAACGCTTGAAAAGGCTTACGATATCTTTTTAGAACAAGCACTTTCTAATCTCGATCCGGCTGATAGCCTATTGTTTAATTTGCAATTTGAAGAACGAGGCGGCGCTGAATTACTGGAGCCATCAAGAACCTGGCTTGAACATGTTGATTTTGATTTGAATCCAGACTTTTTTTCAGAAGTCATTATTGGATTGGCTGAATCAGATGATGCCGAAATTGATGATATCTTTGCTCGTATCTTGATCTGCCGGGAAAAATCTCACCCTATCTACCATATTTTGTGGAAAAAGTAATAAGCCAGCTTTTCTCAATATATTCTGTATATTTTCTTGACTGATAAAAATAAATGCCCTCATTACGAGGGCATTTATTTTAGTGACAACGTCACCTTGACGTATTCATATATAATATAACTGATCAGAGAGGATCAACCTTTAAGCAAGACACAGCATGTTTAAAGCTTCCCTCAAGCAATGGTCGGGTTTTGGCACATTCAGCATCTGCCATTGGGCAACGGGTACGAAATACACATCCAGACGGTGGATCTATCGGTGAAGGGAGTTCTCCCTCCAATAATTCAATATGCTTGTTTCGCTCTTTATCTGGATCAGGAATTGGCACTGCCGACATAAGAGCACGGGTATATGGATGCAACGGGTTATGATAAACCTCATCGTAAGTGCCTAACTCTACAGCATTCCCTAAATACATCACCAATACGCGGTCTGATATATGTTTTACTATCGATAAATCATGGGCAATAAAAATCAGAGAAAGCCCCATTTCCCGCTGTAATTCCTGCAACAAGTTGACAACTTGTGCCTGAATGGAAACATCCAGTGCTGAAACGGGTTCATCACAGATAACTAATTTAGGCTCTAGAATCAAGGCGCGAGCAATTCCAATACGCTGGCACTGCCCTCCGGAGAACTCATGGGGATAACGGTTTATCAAGTTAGGCAATAACCCTACCCGCATCATCATCTTTTTGACTTTTTCTTTTACTTCCCCATCTTTCATTTTGGGGTAATAAGTTCTCAATGGCTCTGCAATAATATCGCCAATAGTCATGCGCGGATTCAGCGATGCTAAAGGATCTTGGAAAATCATCTGGATATCATTGCGAATATCCCGCCATTGCTTGTCATTCATATCCAGCAAACTCTGACCAAGCCATGAAACTGCACCACCAGACGCTTTCACCAACCCAATAACAGCTCTGGCAAGTGTTGATTTTCCGCAACCAGATTCTCCCACAACTCCCAGTGTTTCACCTTCATATAACCTTAAGGTAACGCCATCTACTGCTTTTAAGGTTTTTGCCGGCTGCCAGAACCACTGTGTTCCATCTTTAATATCAAAATAAACCTTGAGATCGTCAACTTCCAATAAGACTTGTTTTTCAGCTATTGTGCTCATACCAATTCCTCCTGGGGTTTAAAGCAGGCACGCAAGCGCCCTATGCCAAATTTTTCCAATTGTGGCTCCTCACAAGCACAACGATCAGTAGCAAATTGGCAACGTGGCTGGAATGGACACCCTTTTGGCAAACGTAATAAGTTAGGAGGATTGCCTTGAATTGTTTCCAGTGCTTCTTCATCGCCATCCAGACGAGGAACAGCATTCAATAGCCCGATAGAGTATGGATGTGTAGGATGGTAAAATACATCACGCGCCGTACCATATTCCATCGTTCTTCCTGCATACATGACTAATACTTTGTCACAGATACCCGCAACCACGCCTAGGTCATGGGTAATCATAATGATGGCGGTGTTAAACTCCTTTTTCAGCTCGTTGAGCAAAGTCATGATCTGTGCCTGAACGGTTACGTCTAATGCAGTTGTTGGTTCATCGGCAATCAATAGCTTAGGCTGACACAATAGAGCCATTGCAATCATGACTCGTTGACGCATACCACCAGAAAATTCATGCGGGTACATCTTCATGCGCTTACGCGCTTCTGGCATCTTAACAGCATCCAACATGCGGATAGATTCTTCAAAAGCTTCGCTTTTACCCATATGTTTATGCAGCATCAATACTTCTGTTAATTGCTCCCCCACTCGCATATAAGGATTTAGGGAAGTCATGGGATCTTGAAATATCATCGAGATCTCTTCTGCCCGCATCCGGTTCAATTCTTTTTCTTTCAGGTTGAGGATTTCCCGACCATTAAAGGTGGTAGAACCACTGACAGAACCGTTACTGGCCAATAACCCCATTAACGCAAACGCCGTCTGTGATTTACCTGAACCAGATTCGCCCACAATCCCCAGTGTTTCCCCAGCCTGTAAGTCAAAATTTAATTTATTCACGGCAGTCACATTGCCGTCAGGAGTGCTGAATACTACATTCAGGTCTTTTACCGATAAGAGTGATTCAACATTTTTCGAAGTTTCTACGCTATTCATAGGCTCTCCTTAACGGTCTTTCGGGTCGAAGGCATCTCGCAGGCCGTCACCAATAAAGTTAAAACAAAATAGGGTCATTACCAGAAAGCCTGCCGGAAATAACAGTAACCACGGAGCCACTTCCATTGAGTTGGCACCATCGCTCAACAAAGCTCCCCAACTACTGAGTGGTTCCTGAGTTCCCAAGCCAAGGAAGCTCAAGAACGATTCAAACAAGATCATACTGGGGACAAGCAATGAGGCATAAACCACTACAACACCCAATACATTTGGCACGATATGACGCAAAACGATATGGCGGGTAGAAACTCCACCAACCAATGCTGCTTCAATGAATTCCTTGCGTTTTAAACTCAATGTCTGACCACGGACGATACGTGCCATATCCAGCCACGACACCATGCCTATCGCAACAAAAATTAACAGGATATTTTGACCGAAGAAAGTAACCAGAAGAATAACGAAGAACATGAATGGGAAAGAGTTGAGGATTTCCAACAAACGCATCATAACCATGTCAGCTTTGCCGCCAAGATAACCTGACATCGCACCATACAAGGTGCCAAATAACACGGCAATCAAAGCTGCGGCAATTCCAACCATCAATGAAATGCGTCCACCAATGGCAACACGTACCAATAGATCGCGTCCTGATGAGTCTGTACCAAAATAGTGTTTGGATTCAAAATTCGGCGGCATCGTCATCATATTCCAGTCAGTGTCATCGTAAGCAAATTGGGACAACATCGGGGCTAAAATTACAAATAATGTGATCAGGAATAGAATACATAAACTGGTAATCGCTGCTTTGTTATGCATAAAACGACGACGTGCATCCTGCCACAAACTACGGCCTTCAATTTCCAGTTGCTCAGAAAAATTATCCAGAGCTTCGCTATTTTTTTTATTCAGTAACATTGCGTGCTCCAGTCTTAGTAACGAATTTTCGGATCAATGACGGCATACAGCACATCAACGATGGCATTAAACATTATGGTCAAGCCTCCCACCAAAATCGTCAAACTAAGCACTAGTGAGTAATCACGGTTTAATGCGCCATTAACAAACAATTGACCCAATCCAGGTAAACCGAAAATAGTTTCGATAACCATAGAACCCGTGATGATGCCAACAAATGCTGGTCCCATATAAGAAATAACCGGCAATAAAGCTGGCTTTAATGCATGACGGAAAATAATCTTCCGCAATGGCAGGCCCTTTGCTCGTGCTGTACGAATAAAGTTGGAGTGTAAGACTTCAATCATAGAACCACGGGTAATACGGGAGATGCTGGCAATATAGGAGAGGGAAAGTGCGACCATCGGCAAAAGCATATATTTAGGCGCCCCGCCATTCCAACCTCCTCCCGGTAGCCATTTTAATGTAATGGCAAATATCAGAACTAATAAGGGGGCGACCACAAAACTGGGTATCACAACCCCCGTCATGGCAAACCCCATCACCGTGTAGTCCCATTTTGTATTCTGATTCAATGCGGCAATAACTCCTGCACTAACCCCGAATATTACTGCCATAACAAAGGCTGCAAATCCCAATTTAGCAGAAACAGGCAAAGCTTCTGCAACCAGATCATTTACACTGTAGTCTTTATATTTGAATGAAGGACCAAAATCCCCTTTGGAAAGCTGGATTAAATAATTGAAATATTGTTTATAGATAGGATCATTCAGATGATATTTCGCTTCAATATTTGCCATCACTTCTGGCGGTAGCTTCCTTTCTCCTGTAAATGGGCTACCTGGTGCAAGTCGCATCATAAAAAACGAAATAGTAATAAGTATAAAAAGTGTCGGGATCGCCTCTAAGCAGCGGCGCAAAATAAATTTTAGCATTGCCCGTTCCTATTGTTTAGCCAAACCATGGCTTTTAATTATCTGAAAAGCAGGCGACCCAATAGGTTGAGCCACCTACTGGTTCCTAGTGTTTTATTATGTATAGATCTTTGGTGTGGAGGTTTTCCAATGGATTTTTGCCGGTATAGCCACCGACATAAGGTTTAACTAAACGGTTGCTCGCATAATAAAAGAGAGGAACTATTGCAGAATCTTTATCTAATTGAGCATTCGCTTTGGCGTAAATTTCCGCACGTTCTTCATCAGTTTTTGCTTGAAGTGACTGTTTCACTAACGCATCAAATTCTTTGCTCTTGTAATGAACGGTATTATTGCTGCTATTGGATAACATTGAGTTCAAGAAGGTGGATGCCTCGTTATAATCTGCACACCATCCGGCGCGGGAAACGTCATAGTTGCCTTGATGGCGGGAGTCAAGGAAGGTTTTCCATTCTTGGTTTTCGAGAGAAACCTCAACACCGATATTCTTTTTCCAGAGAGAGGCGGCAGCAATGGCTAATTTTTTATGCAGATCGGAAGTGTTGTACAGTAACTTAATTTTCAGGGGATTATCTTTGGTAAACCCAGATTCTGCCAATAGTTTTTTCGCTTCTTCGTTACGCTGTTGCTGATTAAGTTTGCTATACCAATCTGGCTTTTCATCTTTGAAATCAGCGATAAATGGTGGTGTAAAACCATAAGCTGGTGAATCCCCCTGGTTTTTGACTTTATTAGTCATAATATCGCGATCCATACCCAACTTCAGTGCGGTACGTACGCGCGGATCGTTAAATGGTGGTTTCTCGTTATTAATTTCGTAGTAATAAGTACACAAATACGGATTCGCACGCAATTGTTCGGGAATTTCTTTTTTCAGTTTCTGGTATAGTTCAACGGGTAAATTGGTATGAGTCATATCAATTTCACCAGCACGATAGCGGTTGACGTCCGTAACTTCAGATGAAATTGGCAGGAAAGTGACTTGATTGATCACTGTATTTTTATTATCCCAATAGGTTGGGCTGCGTTCAAAAACCATACGTTCATTTATCACCCAACTTTTCAATTTATAAGCACCATTACCAACAAAATTTTGTGGTTGTGTCCATCTCTCGCCATATTTTTCTATAGTTGCACGATGGACTGGTGATGTTGTCGGATGAACGAATAATCTGACTAAATAAGGAACTGCTTCACTGAGTGTTAACTGTAATTTATGATCATCCAACGCTTTGATACCCAATGTTTCCGGTTTTTGTTTACCTCTGATGATATCGTCAACATTAAGAATATGAGCATATTGAAGAAAACTTGCATAAGGGGATGCGGTATTTGGATCTGTTACTCGGCGCCAGCTGTAAACAAAATCTTGTGCAGTAACAGGGTCACCATTGGACCATTTCGCATCTTTACGTAAGTGGAATGTCCAAACTTTAAAATCCTGATTATGTTCCCAGCTTTCTGAAACACCGGGCAAAATTTCACCGTTAGGGCCATTGATTACTAGAGTTTCAAATAAATCACGAGCAACGTTGGATTCAGGTACTCCTTCGATTTTATGCGGATCCAACGATTGAGGTTCAGAGCCATTATTACGAACCAACACCTGTTTTGCAGCGTCTGCAAGTTGCACGCCAGCGGGCACTTGCGCTGCAAAAGCCTGCCCCATTATCATGCTTAGCGCTGCCGTAATGCCAATAGCAAGTTTTTTCTTTGTTGTGTTTATCATCTTATTATTACTCCAATTGATATCATCTGACCCATTAAAGTCATATCCACGCATTGGGATGGTTATTATCCGCATCCAAAAACAATTATTTTTCTTAAAGCAAGACAACATATTTCAGTGGTAATTAATTATTCATCTTTTTAATATATAAATTCTTCAAGTCGACATAATCCAGCGGATCTTTTCCTGTCATTCCACCAACCGTCGGACGAATAAGGCGCACGCTGACACGGTAATAAACAGGTATCAATCCTGAATCTTTATCAAGCTGAGCTTCAGCCAGCTGATATAATTCCTTGCGTGCCGCATCATCTTTAGCAATAAGGGCTTGGTTAAGATAGTTATCAAAAGCGGTATTTTGATAGAAAGTGGTATTGTTACTGCTACTTGACAACAACATATTCAAGAAAGAAGAGGGTTCGTTATAATCGCCACACCATGTTGCTCTCGCGACGTCATAATTTCCTTCGTGTCGGTTCTGGAGAGAAGTTTTCCACTCCTGATTTTGCAAAGTGATCTTCGCACCAATATTTTTTTGCCACATAGAAGCGGCAGCGATGGCTTGTTGTTTGTTTTGCTCTGATGTGTTGTATAACAAAGAAAATTTAAGAGGATTACTGGCATCAAAACCAGCTTCTTTCAACAATTCCCTTGCCCGTTGATTACGTTGTTCCTGTGTCCAACCTGCCCATTTTGGATTGAGAGTCAAACCACCCCCAATATAAGTTGGGGTAAAACCATATGCAGGGATTTGCCCCTGCCCCATAATTCTTTCCGTGATAATATCTCGATCAAGACTCAATTTTATGGCTTCACGCACACGTTTATCTTTAAACAACGGTTTCTGGTTATTAATTTCGTAGTAGAACGTGCACAGATAAGGTGAAACTTGCAATTGTTCGGGGATATCCCGTTTCATTTTTTGGTACAGATCAGGAAGAATGGCACTATCAGTAATATCAATTTCCCCGCTACGATAACGGTTGACATCACCAACTCCTGAGACAATAGGCAGGAAAGTGCCTTTTTCAATGATGGTTTCTTTATTATTCCAGTACTGAGAATTACGCGTTAGAATAATTCGCTCATTAACCACCCAATCTTTCAATACATAAGCCCCATTACCAATATAATTTTTTGGTAATGTCCACTTATTACCCCATTTTTCAATCACATCCTGCCTGACGGGTTTTACTGCCGTGTGGCTCAACATATCAACCAGATAAGGAACCGGCTGACTAAGCGTGATTTGGAAACGGTGATCATCCAGTGCTTTAACGCCCAATTGTTCTGGTGACTTTATACCTTTCAGAATGTTGTCAACATTCTGAACATAAGCATATTGTAAATAACTGGTATAGGGTGACCCTGTGCTTGGATCGGAAAGACGGCGCCAACTGTAGACAAAATCCTGCGCAGTAACAGGCTTACCATCACTCCATTTTGCATCGTCACGTAAATAGAATGTCCATACTTTATAACCTTCATTTTCCCATCTTTCTGCCACGCCAGGTATGGTTTCACCATTTGGCCCAGTAGTTACCAACCCTTCCAACAAATTGCGGATAATGACAGTTTCTGGACCACCTTCAACTTTATGTGGATCCAATGAAGTAACTTCGACACCATTGTTAACGGTGACTTCTTGTTTTTCGGCTAGTGTCACTCCTGCTGGAACAGTCGCAGCAATACTCTGTACAACAGGAAAAGATAATAAAACGATACTTGAAATCAATTGACTCAGCTTTAATGGTTCTTTCCTCATTTTTCGCTCCAAGTTATAAACAGCAAATGAATCGTTTTTAATCTACTAACCCCAACAATTTACTTATCGTGTTAACAAATGGTAATTAACCAACTAAAAAACTATATTCACATAATAATTGTTATATAGTTCTTATAATAAATTTATTAAAACATTAAGACGCTTCATTTCCATTGTATACAATCCATTTATATAATTAATGTAACACAATGATAAATATGTATTTTATTCTTTTATCTCAAGACGATATTGATGAAAATCCGTCAAAAGAGAAAATAAACATTATTTTAACAAAATGCAATCACTGCGGAGTAAAAGTCCACCCTCATCACAAAACAGTGAAACAAGTCACCCAACCAAATAAAATTATGGAAAGCAAAATAGTGTAAAAAATCACAGTATTATTTAGGGATAATACAGACGAAAGAAGAATAAATTATGAACAATAATTTCAAGAAAATTACGCAGAAATGATGTTATTGACCAATCACACTTTAACTGGTCATTTATTAGTTAAGTTTTGATTAATTAAATCTCCATTTAAGTGTAAATTTTAACCTAATCACTTTAATGGGTTAAATAAATACGTAAAGTATTTTTGCTATATCACAGTAACCCAGGAAACAAAATTTTTACCCCAGTAACAATAAACTCAACACCCAATGACATTAATAATAATCCCATAATACGAGTTATCACATTGATGCCAGTCTGCCCTAAAAATTTCACCAGCAAAGATGCTGAACGGAATAACAACCAGCAACAAAAAGCAAATAGTACACAGGTTAATGCCAGACCAAAATAATTTTGCCACCCTTGATAACGAGCACTCCATACCATGCAAGAACTGATTGCTCCCGGTCCTGCCATTAGGGGTAATGCCAATGGCACAACAGCAACTGTGGTTCTAATCGCAGCTTCCGATTTTTCTAGTTTATTCTGTTTATCTTCACCCAATTTACCGTTAATCATTGCTACTGCAATCGTGACTATCAACATCCCACCAGCGATACGAAACGAATCAATAGATATCCCAAATACATAGAGAATCGAATCTCCAACTAATAATGAAAGGCATAAGATAATGGCAACAGATAAATTTGTTATGAAATTAGTTTTATTGCGTCCCTGTGCTGTTTGATAATTCGTCATACTAATGAAAACAGGTAAAACACCAATCGGATTTACTAATGCAAACAATCCCATAAAAAATTTAATATATCCAGAAAGCCCCAGTAATGTCTCACCCACAATTAGCCCCTTTCATGTAAATAAACAAAATTTGTAACAACACTTAAAAAATACAGTAAATCAGGACTATTTCGTTACGTTAAATCAATTAATTTGGTAGTTCCTGCCAATGAATAGCAACTTACCTATAAGAGATACGGCAGAATAAAGTTAATTAATTGTGTATCTAAAGTTAAATTTACTTTTAAATTCACTCAAATATCAAATGTTCATCATTGATTAAAAAAACAATGGCTGAATTGAGTCAGCTTGATATTTCCATGATCTAAATCACAATGTAAATGTCTGCAAATGGTAAGCTGTATTCAACCTAAAATTTCAATGAAACAAACTATTCCTATATTAATCATTTTGTTAAAAAATTTTTTAAGGTAATTAGAGATTTTAGCAATAAAATCCAAACGATTAATCTCATAACATTATTTGATACATTAATTATCTCACAGCTAATTTCCTTAAAAAATTTAACATTCATCAGGAGTAAGTTTTATGGCTGTAACTCAGATCTCAGAACTCAATGAATTAGTTGCCCGCGTAAAAAAAGCCCAACATGAATTTGCCAATTTTTCTCAGAAGCAAGTTGACCGAATTTTCCGAGCTGCTGCTCTTGCTGCTGCTGACGCTCGTATTCCGTTGGCAAAATTAGCTGTGTCTGAATCTGGCATGGGAATTGTGGAAGATAAAGTGATCAAAAACCACTTTGCTTCTGAATATATTTATAATGCTTATAAAGACGATAAAACTTGCGGTATTTTATCTGAAGATAATATGTTCGGTACGATTACTATTGCTGAACCTATTGGCTTGATCTGCGGTATTGTCCCGACAACCAACCCAACATCTACCGCAATTTTCAAAGCACTCATCAGCCTGAAAACCCGTAATGGTATCATTTTCTCTCCTCACCCACGTGCCAAAAAAGCAACTAACAGAGCAGCAGAAATCGTCCTGAATGCAGCAATTGAAGCAGGTGCACCAAAGGATATTATTGGTTGGATAGATGAACCTTCCGTTGAACTTTCAAATGCCTTAATGCACCACCCTGATATTAATCTGATTTTGGCAACAGGTGGTCCAGGCATGGTAAAAGCTGCTTATAGCTCAGGCAAACCCGCAATTGGGGTTGGTGCTGGTAATACTCCTGTCGTGATTGATGAATCAGCAGATATCAAACGTGCCGTCGCATCCATCCTGATGTCTAAAACGTTTGATAACGGAGTGATTTGCGCTTCAGAACAGTCAGTCATCGTCGTTGATTCTGTATATAAACAAGTCCGTGAACGGTTTTCAACTCACGGAGGGTACCTTCTCCAAGGCAAAGAGCTAAGAGCCGTTCAAGATGTTATTTTGAAAAATGGCAACTTAAATGCCGCAATCGTTGGTCAGCCAGCAACAAAAATTGCTGAAATGGCCGGTATAGATGTACCTGAAAGCACTAAAATTCTTATCGGTGAAGTTACTTTAGTGGATGAAGCAGAACCCTTCGCTCATGAAAAATTATCACCACTACTTGCCATGTATCGCGGAAAAAACTTTGAAGATGCTGTCGAAAAAGCCGAGAAACTGGTTGAGATGGGAGGTATTGGACATACATCATGCCTCTACACCGAACAAGATAATCAGGCGGAACGCATTAAATACTTTGGCAACAAAATGAAGACCGCGCGTATTTTGATCAACACGCCTGCATCTCAAGGTGGTATCGGTGACTTGTACAATTTTAAGCTGGCTCCTTCTCTGACACTGGGTTGTGGTTCTTGGGGCGGCAATTCTATTTCTGAAAACGTTGGACCAAAACATCTGATAAATACAAAAACCGTCGCCAAAAGAGCCGAAAATATGTTGTGGCACAAACTTCCAAAATCAATCTATTTCCGACGCGGTTCTTTACCCATCGCATTGGAAGAAGTCGCTACTGATGGTACTAAACGTGCCTTTATTGTAACTGACCGTTTTTTATTCAATAACGGCTATACCGATCAAGTTATTAATGTCTTGAAATCTTATGGCATTGAAACCGAAGTATTCTTCGAAGTTGAAGCAGACCCAACATTAAGCATCGTCCGTAAAGGCGCTGAACAAATGCATCTGTTTAAACCTGATGTCATCATTGCTCTTGGTGGTGGCTCTCCCATGGATGCAGCCAAAATTATGTGGGTGATGTATGAACATCCCGAAACACATTTTGAAGAACTGGCTCTGCGCTTCATGGATATCCGCAAACGTATCTATAAGTTCCCGAAAATGGGTGTGAAAGCTAAAATGGTTGCCATTACTACCACTTCAGGTACTGGCTCAGAAGTAACGCCTTTTGCGGTTGTAACTGATGATGTAACCGGGCAAAAATATCCTTTGGCTGACTATGCACTGACTCCCGATATGGCAATTGTCGACGCAAATCTAGTCATGGATATGCCAAAATCTCTATGCGCTTTTGGTGGTCTGGATGCTGTGACCCACGCATTGGAAGCTTATGTTTCTGTTTTAGCCAATGAGTATTCTGATGGACAAGCTTTGCAGGCATTAAAATTATTGAAAGATTTTCTGCCTGCCAGTTATCACGAAGGTGCAAAAAATCCTGTTGCCCGCGAACGTGTCCATAATGCGGCGACTATCGCAGGTATTGCCTTTGCCAATGCGTTCTTGGGAGTATGCCATTCTATGGCTCATAAACTTGGCTCTGAGTTCCATATTCCACATGGTTTAGCTAATGCGCTGCTAATCTGTAACGTAATTCGCTACAATGCTAACGACAATCCAACAAAACAGACTGCATTCAGCCAATATGATCGTCCACAAGCACGACGTCGCTATGCAGAAATAGCAGACCATTTAGGGTTAACCGCATCAAGTGACCGTACAGCTATCAAAATTGAAAAGCTAGTGGCTTGGCTAGAAGAAATGAAATCTCAATTAGATATTCCGACTTCAATTCGCGAAACAGGTGTGCAAGAAGCTGACTTTCTGGCAAAAATCGACAAACTCGCAGAAGATGCATTTGACGACCAATGCACTGGTGCAAATCCACGTTATCCATTAATTTCTGAATTGAAACAACTACTGCTAGATTCTTTTTATGGCCGTGAATTCACAGAACAGAGCGAATCTCAGGAAGCCGCAAAATAGAATAGAATAGAAAAAATAATAAGAAATAATAATAAATGATAGGCTGATTGATAAAACTTAAAAGGCGTTAGGGCAACCCAACGCCTTTTATTATTTTATTCTCTAACCTAATAGTTTTATGCCTCTTGATTACAACTGGTGACGCATCAGACTTTTTTTGCCTTAGCTTCACGAATAACGTCAGTATAGTGCCTACGACATACAGAGACGTATTTTTCATTACCACCAATATCTACCTGAGCACCATCGTAAACAACTTTACCATCGCTGCCAAAACGAAGCACACGGCTGGCTTTTCTCCCACAATGACAAATTGTTTTCAGCTCTACTAATTTATCTGACCACGCGAGAAGATATTCACTTCCACTGAATAACTCTCCCTGAAAATCTGTCCTTAAGCCATAACAGAGAACAGGGATATCGTCATAATCTACAATTTCACAAAGTTGTTCGACATGTTCTTTCGTCAAAAATTGGCATTCATCAATCAAAACGCAATGAACTTTCTCTGCCTCATTTTCACTTCTGATAAGCTCAGCAATATTTGTTTTTGGTGAAAACAACAAAGCTTCAGCGGATAAGCCAATACGGGAACTAACCTTTCCTTTACCGAATCGAGTATCAATTTCTGCTGTAAAGATCAGCGTTCTCATTCCTCTTTCGTTATAGTTATAGGAAGATTGCAATAAGGAAGTTGATTTCCCAGCGTTCATAGCAGAATAATAAAAATAAAGCTGAGCCATTGGCCCGTCCATCCTCTTGTCAAATTTAATCCGGCAATATAACTGTGTTAGTTTACCACAAACTCTGATTAAAATTATCCTTGTTATTGCTAAATGTGGAGTGGCAGAAACAAATTAGAATGAATTAAGAAAAAATTACTTTCATGATAACCATCACACTTGCGCATATAAAATCAACACTATAAGTATTTATTGCATGCCAAATGAACAAAATTAACATCAACAGGAAAAAGAAATAATTATTTGATTCCCCATCCTTTGAATATTAATAATCATAGTGGTTTACTTTTGTTCAATTCACACACTATAATCATAACTAATGGATTACCCATAAAAAAACTTTCGTATCACACTTAATTTTTAGCTTATTTCTAGTTAAACAGTTAACATTCCTTACTGATTGACTAGAAATTAGTTTTATACCTTATGGTTTATCCCTTACTAAACTTTACAGTAAGCTCCCTTTATGCTTATTGAAAAATGGTAATCACAATAGCAGGATTAAAACACAATATATCGATTATCAAAAAAATTGCATTTTAAAATGATATGTTTTAGCCTGAGAAAGTAAATTCACTATTGCAGAAAATAAAATAGCATTCTATTATTATCCCTACATCAGCCATCATCATTATAATTTGAGACCAGGACAATGAGCGAGAATTTAAAATCCTTAAATAACATCCGTACTTTGCGCGCGCAAGCAAGAGAATGTGAACTTAGTACTTTAGAAGAAATGCTGGAAAAACTTACGACTGTTGTTGAAGAACGTCGTGATGAAGACAGTCAGGCTCGTGCACAAATAGAAGAGCGTACACGTAAGGTTCAAGAATACCGTGAAATGTTGGAGAAAGATGGTATTGAATTAAGCGATTTAGTAGATGCTTTAAGTGGTAAATCTACTGGTAAATCTAAACGTGCTGCACGTCCAGCTAAATATTCATACTTTGATGAAGGTGAAACTAAAACCTGGACAGGCCAAGGCCGTACACCAGCAGTAATCAAAAAAGCGATTGATGAAGGCAAAAAACTGGAAGATTTTCTTATCTAATCAGTTATTTTGTAAGCTTACTCACAAAAATACCCTATCAAGGGTATTTTTGTTTTATGATTAATATAACTAGCTAGGTTAATTACGGGCTGATGTAAAAACACAAAGAGTTATATTAACGACTATGTCGGCTTCATATTCTCGATGTGATAAAAAGAATTTAACACTAACCTAGTTTTTTATTAACATAATCTTATAAAAAAGGAGCTAATTGCTCCTTTTTCTATTTTTACTATATCTACTTCTGATAAAAGCCCAAATACCAATCGACAAACCGCTGCACTCCTTCCTTTACCTGAGTGTTAGGTGAAAAGCCAATCTTATTGTAAAGTGCGCTTGAATCTGCACATGTTGATAACACATCGCCATCTTGAATTTCCATAAAGTTTATCTTTGCCTCAATCCCTAATGAGGTTTCAATAGCTTCAATAAAATCACCCAGTTTTGTCGGCTGCCCATTACCAATATTGTAAACTCGATATGGTGCAGAACTGGCAGATACCTGTCCATCTTCAACCAACCAATCTTTATTGGGAGTAGGAATGATATCCTGCAATCTGATTATTGATTCAACAATGTCATCAATATATGTGAAATCCCTCACCATATTGCCATGATTATAAACATCAATCGACTTACCTTCTAACATAGCTTTAGTAAATTTAAATAAAGCCATATCAGGACGTCCCCACGGCCCATATACGGTAAAAAATCTCAACCCTGTCGTAGGGAGTTGATAAAGGTGTGAATAGCTGTGAGACATTAACTCATCAGCTTTTTTCGTTGCTGCATATAAAGAAACAGGATGATCAACAGAGTCATCGGTAGAAAAAGGTTGCTTTTTATTTAATCCATATACTGAACTGGAAGAGGCATATAATAGATGCTCTACACAATGATGGCGGCAACCTTCAAGAATATTGATATGACCGACGATATTGGCATCTATATATGCCATGGGGTTTTGTATTGAATAACGTACGCCCGGCTGAGCACCTAAATGGATCACCCGCTGAAATTGATGTTTAGTAAACAATTCAGGTATTGCTACCCTGTCAGCCAGATCTAATTTTTCAAATTTAAAGTTTGAATGAGGGAGTAATAAATTTAATCTCGCCTGTTTCAAATTAACATCATAATAATCATTGAGGTTATCAATACCGATAACCTCATGCCCCATATTCAATAACCGTTGACTAACATGAAAACCAATAAAACCAGCAGAACCTGTAACTAAAAATTTCATATATTAACTCAAATGACTGGTTTGATTGAGGCGCCGCGACCAATACCATAGTATATAATATCACGTGATTGCAGACGTTCTGGATCATAAAGATTGCGTCCATCAAAAATCACAGGTGTTTTTAATGAATCCTTAATTACATCAAAATCAGGTGCTCTGAAGTTTTGCCATTCTGTACAGATAATCAAAGCATCAGCACCTTTTAGTGCTGCTTCTTTTGTTCCCATTAAAGAGAGATCATCACGCTGCCCATAAATACGTTGAGCTTCCTGCATAGCTTCAGGATCATATGCCTGAACTTTAGCGCCACATTCCCATAACGTTTCCATCAATACTCGGCTTGATGCTTCACGCATATCATCTGTATTAGGTTTAAATGACAATCCCCAAATAGCAAATGTTTTGCCCGATAAATCATTACCAAAATGATGTTTAACAAAAGTAGGTAATTTACTTTTCTGTTTCTCGTTAACCTGCTCAACTGCCTGAAGAATTTTGGGTATATATCCAATTTGCTCAGAAGTCCGGATCAGTGCCTGAACATCTTTAGGGAAACATGAACCACCATATCCACATCCAGGATAAATAAAGTGATATCCGATTCGTGAGTCGGAACCAATTCCCTGACGTACATTCTCAATGTCCGCTCCCAGAATTTCAGCCAAATTAGCAATTTCATTCATGAAACTGATTTTTGTCGCCAACATGCAGTTAGCGGCATACTTAGTCAATTCGGCACTGCGGATATCCATGACTATCATTCGGTCATGATTACGATTAAACGGCTCATACAATTCACGCATTACATCAACTACATTGTCATTATCACAGCCAATAATAATACGCTCAGGACGCATACAATCAGCAACAGCAGCTCCTTCCTTCAAAAATTCAGGATTGGAGACAACATCAAACGGAAACTCTATATTGCGCTCCGCTAAAGTTGCCTGCATTACTGCCCGGACTTTATCAGCTGTACCTACTGGCACAGTTGATTTATCAACAATGACTTTGTAACCATCCATATTTTCTGCAATGGTGCGGGCTACAGCAGTGACATACTTAAGATCAGCAGAGCCATCTTCATCAGGAGGTGTTCCTACTGCAATAAACTGTAATTTGCCATGAGCAATACCGGCTTTGGCATCCGTTGTAAAATTCAGCCGTCCTTCAGCATGATTTTTCTTTACTAAAGACGTTAAACCCGGCTCAAAAATAGGAATTTGACCATTTTTCAGGTTCTCGACTTTTTTTGCATCAATATCAACACAAAGTACATCATGCCCAACTTCAGCAAATACGGTTGCTTGTACTAAACCTACATAGCCAATACCAAATACAGTAACTTTCATATCACACCTTAAATTACTAATAGATTATTTTTCAATCTGATTTTGCAAGGTCATGATCCAATCCGTGAATGATCTGCCCAATTCCTTATGTCTCATGCCATATTCGACAAATGCCTGCATATAGCCCAATTTATTGCCACAATCATGGCTACGCCCCTGTAAGTGATAAGCCTCAACAGATTCTTTTTTTATCAGCATGGCAATGGCATCTGTCAATTGTATTTCATCTCCTGCCCCTGGTGCAGTTTTCGCCAATAATGGCCAAATTTTTTCGGATAAGACATAACGACCAACAATAGAAAGATTCGATGGTGCTTCTTCTGGTTTTGGTTTTTCAACAACACGGGCAATAGGTTTGCTATCACCTGGCTGTAACTCTTCACCCAAGCAATCAACAATGCCATAATCCGAAACACTTTCTACAGGAACAGGTTCAACTAGGATCTGGCTTACGCCACTGCTGTTAAAGCGAGACAGCATTTCGCTCAAATTATATTTTGATAAATCAGTGCTGTACTCATCCAAAATAACGTCAGGTAGAATAACAGCAAAAGGCTCATCACCAATAAGTGGCTTAGCACATAACACGGCATGTCCCAATCCTTTTGCAATCCCTTGACGAGTTTGCATGATTGTTACATGATTTGGGCAGATAGACTGTACTTCATCCAATAATTGGCGCTTAACTCTTTGCTCGAGAATCGCTTCTAACTCAAAGCTAGTATCAAAATGGTTTTCTATCGAATTTTTGGATGAATGAGTGACCAGAATGATCTCATTAATTCCAGCCTTGATACATTCATTGACGACATATTGAATAAGCGGCTTATCCACCAAGGGGAGCATTTCTTTCGGAATGGCTTTGGTGGCTGGCAACATCCGGGTTCCCAAACCAGCAACGGGTATAACAGCTTTTTTTATCTTTTTATTAATTACTGACATTACATCGTCTCCTACTGCTATGTTTTCACTGAAAAGGCCTTTACAGCTTAAACAATAGCATTAACTCTCGGAAAAAATCGTCTGTGTGAAGAAAATCGCACTCGCCAAAAAATAACGCGCACGAGTATACCAGTTAATTCCACCAGATATACAGTGCGCTGGCTTTTAATCACATTTCAATGATTAGATGTCATACATCACCATAAAATGAGGCTTAATAATTATAAAATTATTGATGAAATGGTCTTATTACATGTGTAATAGTAAACCAATAGTAATGGAAGAGATTCAGAAACCGTCTAATTACTCAATAGTTGTTCAGTCCGCTAATCATGTGCCCTGCATGTTATCTTCCTTATAAAAATCGTAATGTTTCAAGAGGCTGTTAAAAATCACGTTTAATAATAGCGCGGAAATGATGTCATTATCTTCCGTACCAAAATTCAGTACGCAATCTATCTCCATCACTTCATTTGTAGAAAAAACAATAATGATAGAGATAGTTATATATTTCTCAGCCATCAGCGGCCTTTTTTCCAAACATTGCGAGCCTTACCTATATTCGAGTATTATCAAACGATGATAGCCTAATAAATCTGTACTATTTATACTCTTACATATCTTTGCAATACCGCTGGTACTAGCAGCAACCACTTTAAATAACTGGAGTTATTTTGACAAAAATGTGTCCCTGCGGCAGTGGCTCATCTTTCGCCCTTTGCTGTAGCCCCTATCTCGAAAGCCATCACTCTGCCCCGAATGCTGAATCCTTGATGCGTTCCAGATATAGTGCTTACGTCACACAAAATTCAGATTATCTTATCGCTACCTGGCATCCAGATTGTCAGGCTGAAAATTGGCGTGCAGAAATAGAACAAAGTTTTGTTGGTGTACAATGGCTGGGATTAAAT
Source organism: Xenorhabdus vietnamensis (assembly GCF_002127535.1). Classification (GTDB taxonomy): domain Bacteria; phylum Pseudomonadota; class Gammaproteobacteria; order Enterobacterales; family Enterobacteriaceae; genus Xenorhabdus; species Xenorhabdus vietnamensis. Next base: position 56,398 of record NZ_MUBJ01000019.1, on the reverse strand, counting down.
GTCTTGGAAACTAATCAGGAGAAACAGAATAACGAAGCCTATGTCGAATTTTCAGCTTGCTTTATTGAACAAGGAAAGCAAGATAGACAATTGATTCATGAGCGCTCACGTTTTTTGCGCATTGACCAACGTTGGTTTTACATAGATGGAGTTCGTCCTCAAGTAGGCCGAAATAGCCCTTGTCCATGTGGTTCAGGCAAAAAATATAAGAAGTGCTGTGATTAAATCAGCATCTAAACATCAAACATAACAATTCACACACAGTGAAGAATAGTTGAGGATTTCATAATCTATGCAAAACACAAACATACAAAAAAAAATCTTGCGTACAATTTGTCCTGATTCCAAAGGATTAATCGCAAAAATCACAAATATTTGTTACAAGCATCAATTAAACATCGTTCAAAATAATGAATTTGTTGATCATCGTACTGGACGATTTTTTATGCGTACAGAACTGGAAGGAATTTTTAATGATGAAACCCTTCTAGCCGATTTAGATGATGCTCTACCTGCGGGATCAAGCCGTGAATTAAATACAGCAGGGCGACGTCGTATCGTTATCATGATAACAAAAGAAGCGCATTGTATTGGCGATATTTTAGTAAAAAGTGCCTATGGTGGCCTAGATGTCGAAATTGCTGCTGTCATCGGCAACCATACTACTTTACAACAGTTGGTTGAACAATTTGATATCCCATTCCATTACATCAGTCATGAAGGTTTAACCCGCGAACAACATGATGAAGCATTGATGGCCCAAATTGATCAATATAAGCCCGACTATGTTGTGCTTGCAAAATATATGCGAGTCTTAACACCAGCATTTGTTCAACATTACCCAAATCAAATAATCAATATTCATCACTCATTCTTACCTGCATTTATTGGTGCCCGCCCCTATCATCAAGCTTATGAGCGTGGTGTGAAAATTATTGGTGCAACAGCTCATTATGTAAATGACAATTTGGATGAAGGGCCAATCATTACTCAAGATGTAATAAATGTGGATCATACCTATACAGCTGAAGAGATGATGCGTGCAGGACGAGATGTTGAGAAAAATGTGTTGAGCCAAGCATTACACTGGGTGTTCTCTCAACGAGTTTTTGTCTATGGTAACCGTACTGTCATTCTTTGATAAGAAATGAAGTGATAAAGTATTGTGCCTATACCTGATAGTGGAAGATATAACCATCAGTATAGGAGCTTTCTATTGATGATATTATTCAATAGGTCACAACCCAATCAGGAAGATCAAAAAACAATCATTCGATACTTTATTTTCAATTATCTACTTTACAGCGGCGGCTTATTTGGTATTATGCCGTCCGCTGACAACGACAGCATGCAATTCAAAAATTTGGTGGGGTTCCCGAGCGGCCAAAGGGAGCAGACTGTAAATCTGCCGTCACAGACTTCGAAGGTTCGAATCCTTCCCCCACCACCATCAAAGATTCGCATTTTCTCATTTCCAAATCAAAAAAACACATTTATCCTTTATAAATAAATATCCTTTATAAACAAAAAGTTATGGTGTAAATAGTCTGTAAGATGTATCAAAAGGTAGGGTATATCAACTTATAGATGGAAGGACAAGACGTGCAAAACTCACCTAAAACTGCAATACCTGCATAAACCAAAGGTGAGGAATGAAATGACGAACTCCCTTCCCCACCACTATCAAAAATCTATTCAAAGCTTTCAATGCATTACAAAATCAATAAACGATTATTCCATTGCTTACATCAATCGCCGAAACTCATCGCTATCTGTTGAAAAAATCTGTTTAAAAACCTATTCAAAATAAACATATTTGAAGTAAAACAGCTCAACAAAGCATTTTAGATTAACGACCAAATCAATGTTTTCGTGGGCAAGTATCAATAGCGGAGCAGGAAATCTAATAGTTCGCTCCGCTTATGCAATCGGTTATTCCATATCGCTGACAGAATCGATGAAACGATTTAACACGCTTGAATGAGATTTTGATTTGTATACATAACACTGATTAACCGCATCAGGCCGTGATATTGGAATGAAGCCTAGGCTTTCTCCCTCTTCCAATGCCCCGGAGTGGGAATCTGTAATAAAAATATAATCAGTCGACTGAATAAAGTTGAGACAACATTCTATATTATCCATCTGTCGAATATTAACTTTTTCTCCATTTTTAATCATTTCCTCTTCCAAATTCTTTATTAAATTTCCTTTATAGAGTACTGGATCACACAACCATGTCCTCTTTTTCAGCAATTGAGTAAAGTCCCCATTTACTTCATCCAATAACTCTCTACGGCAGCAGATCCCCAAATTTGGTCCATCAATTTTCCGCACAAGACTGAATCTATCGCTAAGTATTTTTTCTGAAGTTAAAATTATTGTATTACCCTCATAATCAACTATTTCATCAATGTTATCATAACTGAAGCGTAATATATTAACTTGAGCATTATTTCTGTCCGCTGCTTTATAAAGCGAAATAAGATGCTTTTTCTTACCCCAATCATGGTATATATTTACAACATTACAAATACTCCCACTGATGTGTTTCTTTGTAATTTCTTTCTCTTTCAAATAGAGCTCTTTTAAGTCATTATATAACTCCACTCCGTCTTTGGTCAGAATCATCCCAAACTTCTCCCTTTTAAATAAGCGCTTTCCTAACGTCGCTTCAAAGTCTTTAATTGATTTAGCGACTGGGGGAGTCGTACGGTTCATCACTCTTGCCGCCTTGCTTAAAGAACCCATTTCCACCACCGCCATGAATGCTTCTAATTTACGAGAAAAAAACATAATTCACCGTTCCTATGTAACTTGTGGCTAAAATAATATCCTTGAAATGGCCTTCTCATCAGGTAACCGCTAAATCAAACTTGATATTATGAAGGTATAATTTTGTACAATAAAAACAGATATTTTTCAAATGACATTTATATAAAATGCCAGTCCCTGATGCAATAATGCGGTTTAGATAAACTATATTGTTTACCTATATCATGATGAATATTCCACCGTGATTGTAAGCCATTAATAAATATAACCATGACCTACAAGTTCAAATTTCTATCAGAGATTGATTAACTCTTCTACTTTTTCATTAATTAATTTTTATAACGCATGACATAAAATAAATTCCAAGGATAAAAACCCTAACGGAAAATTATAATATCAGAAATTTAATATTGCACATTAAAATTAATAGACTGTTATCTAATAATTAATTTGCCACTTTTTAATTTTGTGTTTTTTATTATATATAAAAACGATTCGACACTCTAAATTTTGGGTAATGAGAGTATTATAATCAATATAGTATTATATATAGGAGTAAAATAGAGAGTTATCAAGATAGTTTGATAAAATTTATTATTTAATAAATAGTTACATCTTTATTTATATCTGTTAACATTAAAAATAAGCATATTTTATAGGTGATTATAACGATATGAAATTTATATCATTCAATATTAATGGGTTAAGAGCACGCCCTCATCAACTCGCTGCTATTATTGAACAGCACCAGCCTGATGTTATCGGATTACAAGAAATAAAAGTTCATGACGAAATGTTTCCTCTGGAAGAAGTGAACAAACTGGGTTACCACGTCTTTTATCATGGTCAAAAATCACACTACGGTGTCGCCCTGTTGACCCGTCAACAGCCATTAGAGGTCCGTAAAGGTTTTCCTACTGACGACGAAAATGCACAGCGCCGCATTATTATGGCCGATATAGAGACACCTCTTGGTTTATTAACTGTAATCAATGGCTATTTTCCTCAAGGAGAAAGTCGTGATCACCCGATTAAATTTCCTGCAAAAGAAAAATTTTATCAGGATCTACAGTCCTACCTAGAAACTAACCATTCTCCTAAGTCATATATTCTGATTATGGGAGACATGAATATCAGCCCAACTGATCTTGATATTGGTATCGGAGAAAATAACCAAAAACGCTGGCTGAAAACTGGAAAGTGCTCTTTTTTACCAGAAGAGAGAGAATGGATGGAACGCCTAAAAAATTGGGGGTTCATTGATACATTCCGTGCAAAACACCCCGGAACCAATGATCAATTTTCTTGGTTCGACTATCGTTCGAAAGGATTTGATGATAACCGTGGATTGCGTATTGATTTATTGCTTGCCAGCCATCCATTGGCAGAAAGATGTATATCTTCTGGCATTGATTACGTTATTCGCAGCATGGAAAAGCCATCCGATCATGCCCCTGTTTGGACTGAGTTTAAAATATAACCAGTCATTATGAAGCACAGCACCATCCATTATGGTGCTGTATCATTATTTCGGATTATGCCTGATTGGTTTGATCTTTCTTTACCCTACTCCTACTGGGTTTTACCTGCTTTCCTTGCCCTTTTTTGGCATTAGCGGGAACAGGGGGTAAGTCCCTAAAAGCCTTCAGATTCCGATACTGTTTTGCCTGCCAGATTAATTGCTGCAATGTTTCCTGAAGCGGCAACATAAAATCCTGATAGCGAAATTGTTTTTCGCTAATTTGCATCAACCGAGATTCCCAATGTGCGGTCATATCCGGTAATACTGCCATATCCGGCAATACATGGATCAATGCCCTACCAGCCGGGGTAGCATGAATATGGCGTCCTTTTCTGTACAAAAATTCCCGTTTGAATAGTAGTTCAATTATCCCTGCTCTAGTCGCTTCTGTACCCAAGCCGTCAGTCGCACGAAGCACCTTTTTCAAGGCCTTATCCTGCACAAATCGAGCTATACCAGTCATTGCAGACAATAATGTCGCATCGGTGAAAGGCCTTGGTGGTTGTGTCTGCCTTTCCACTACTTCTCCCTTCTCACACAACAACTCATCTCCTTTAGCAACAACGGGCAATGGAGTACCTTCATTCTCCTCATCCCGTTCCTTGTTCCCAAGCAAAGTTCTCCAACCTGCTTCTGCCAGAAAACGCGCTTTAGCAATAAATTTTCCACCTGCAATATCAAGTTCAATCGTACATTTTCTGAAAACTGCATCAGGGAAAAACTGCATCAGGTACTGTCGGGCAATCAAGCCATAAATATGGCCTTCATTTTCTGTTAAATTGACTTGGCTACTGCGCGCAGTGGGAACAATTGCATGATGGGCATCAACCTTTTTATCATCCCAACAGCGATTTTTTTTCTTCACATCCAATGCATCCTGTGGGAGCAAATGTGCAGCATGGACCGAAATAGCATTCAAGACCGCATGATGCCCAACAAAATGTTCTTCTGGCAGGTAACGGCAATCAGAACGTGGATAGGTGATCAATTTATGGGTTTCGTAAAGCCGCTGACAGATATCAAGTATATCCTGAGCACTCAAACCAAAACGCTTGGCCGCTTCAATCTGTAAAGATGAGAGTGAAAACGGCAATGGTGCCGTTTCTGATTCACGCTTGTCCTGATAAGCCGAAACATAGGCTGGTTGTCCGGTAATACGCTCCACAACATGTTCAGCCAATGGCCGGTGAATAATTCTTCCTTCTTCGTCCTGAAAATCAATGCAAGATTCACTTGGTTGCCATAAAGCTGTAAACCGCTCATCATTTGGGGTAACAACATGAGCTTTGACTTCAAAGAAGTCTTTCGGCACAAAATGTTCTATCTCTTCATCACGACGCACAACCAAACCTAAAATTGGTGTTTGGACACGCCCAACCGATAATACACCCTGATAACCCGCATTTTTGCCCAATAATGTATAAGCACGGGTCATATTGATACCATAAAGCCAGTCTGCCCTAGCTCTGGCGAGAGCAGAAACACACAAGGGGATAAATTCCCGATTGCTCCTCAGCCGTTCAACAGCTTTTGTGACTGCCTGAGGATTCAGGTCATTAATCAGACAGCGCTGGACATTCTGTTTTTTTTCAGTGTCTAAATCTAAAAAATCCAGTACTTCATCCACCAGCAATTGCCCTTCGCGATCGGGGTCACCTGCATGGACTATTTCGTTCGCCCTTTCCAACAGGGATTTAATGGTATTGAGCTGTTTAGCCACGGCTGCCCGTGGTTTCAACTGCCATTTTTCAGGAATGATCGGTAAATCAGCCAATACCCAACGAGCATAGCGGCTATCGTAGGCATCTGGTTCAGCCTGCTCCAATAGGTGACCAACACACCAAGTCACAAACTGGTTATTACCGCATTCAATAAACCCATCTCCACGTCGATGTGGCTTTGGTAAAATATCCGCTATGGCTCTCGCGAGGCTGGGCTTCTCTGCAATAAAAAGACGCATGGAATTATTCAAGAACTTCAATTAATGCCCTGTTTGAGCACGGCTCAGTCAGTTCACCAATAGCAATAAAATTAATGTCGTGGCTTCGTGCAACGGCTTTCGCCTCTTCCACGGCATCCGGCAAAATCGCCAGCAATAAACCACCCGAAGTTTGTGGGTCACACAGAAGATGACGTTGAAGAGTTGTCATCTTTCCAACTAAGTGCCCATAACTGTCAAAGTTGCGTCCTGTGCCACCAGGTACGCAACCTTTTTCGATATAAACATCAACATTCGGCAATCTCGGAATTTGTGAAAACTTAACTTTAGCTTGAATGCCTGAACCTTCACAAATTTCGCTCAAATGCCCTAACAGACCAAAGCCTGTTACATCCGTCATAGCTGTAACACCGTCAATTCCTGCAAAATCTGCCCCAGCGTTATTCAGCTGGCACATAATTTCTTTCGCAATACCTTGATGTTCAGGCTGTAGCAAGCCTTTCTTTTCAGCTGTAGTCAATACACCAACGCCTAAAGGTTTGGTCAGGAACAGGAGGCTTCCCGCTTTTGCCTGATTATTACGCTTAACACGTTCAATATCGATGATACCAGTCACTGCCAAACCAAATATAGGTTCTGGTGCATCAATCGAATGCCCTCCCGCCAGAGAAATGCCCGCATCCTTGCAAACAGATCGGCCTCCTTCAATGACTTTTTGAGCAATTTCCGGAGCCAGCTTATTAATTGGCCACCCCAAAATCGCAATTGCCATTATTGGCTTTCCACCCATAGCATAAATGTCGCTGATAGCATTAGTGGCGGCAATACGACCAAAATCAAATGGATCATCAACAATAGGCATAAAAAAATCTGTAGTGCTAATGATACCTGTGTTATTACCAATATCATACACAGCAGCGTCATCACGGGTTTCATTACCTACCAGAAGATTAGGGTCGAAAAATTTTGCCTGTTCACTGTGCAAGATAGTTTCCAGCACTTTGGGCGAAATTTTGCAACCACATCCGGCACCATGGCTGTATTGAGTCAGACGGATTTCAGTTGACATTAGTCGCTCCAGTTAGAAATAACTAACAAAGTTTGTCAAATCTGGTGTTGAAACTTTTGCAGGAGCCTTGAGTTCCGGAGTTCCCAAGTAGAGGAATCCAACAATTTTGTCATTCTCCTCACAGCCTAAACCAGCCTTAACGATTGGATCTTCTGTCCACGAACCTGAACGCCATATACCACCAAAACCTTGGGCAACTGCGGCCATCTGCATGGCGTGAACAGCACACCCTGCAGCAACGACTTGCTCCCATGCCGGAACTTTCACATGTTCAACCACCTTGGAGATAACTGTAACAATCATTGGTGCTCGGTAGGGTGCGTTTTTCGCTTTCTCTTCAACCTCTTTCCCTAATTCCCCTTCAATTGCTGCTTTTTCGAGGAGTTTACTGAATTTATTAATACCTTCTCCCTGCATCACAACAAAATGCCAAGGACGTAAAGCGCCATGATCAGGTGCCCTCATCCCTGCTGCTAAAATATGCTGCAACTCATTTCCTTCTGGAGCGGGAATTGTTAAACGTGAAACTGAACGACGATTTAACAAAAGTTCCAAAGCATTCATTATGTTCTCCTAAATAAGATAATCTGTCACAAACTAACATTCTCTGTTTATTTACTTATGAATGAAAGTGCACGTAAGATATTTTCCATTTTTTGATGTCACTCTGAGTATTTTCAGCTGACATTTGTAAAAAAGCCGATTAGGATAGCCCCTCTTTAGATTCCATAACCGGAGGCTATATGCGTACTTTATGGCATTTTATAGCAACATTTTTAAAATGGAGTTGGAAACTTCTAAATTTCATTCGAGTATTAATTTTCAACCTCATTTTTATCCTGCTGATTATTATTGTTGTTCCTTTTGGACTTATGGTTTATTCAACACTCTCGACACCTGTTAAAAGCCACCAAGGGGCATTGTACGTTAACCTGTCTGGCGTCGTTCTTGATAGAGTAACGCCCCCCAGCCCAGTTAAACAATTGGGAGAAAGTCTTTTTGATTCATCCGATGAACATTATAGAAATATCTCCGTATTCGACGTTGTTGACAGCATTCGTAGGGCAAAAAGCGATCCTAAAATTACCGGCATGGTATTAAAGCTGAATAACTTCATCGGCACTGATCAAGCTTCACTGCGATATATTGGCAAAGCCATAAACGAATTTAAAGCAACTGGTAAACTTGTTTATGCAATTGGTGATAATTACAGCCAAGCACAGTACTATTTAGCCAGCTATGCCAATGAAATATTTCTATCTCCATCAGGCTCTGTTAATATCCATGGCTTCTCAACTAACCATTTATACTACAAGTCATTGTTAGATAGGTTGAAAGTGTCGACCCATGTTTTCCGGGTGGGAACCTATAAATCAGCAGTTGAACCCATGTTACGTGATAACATGTCAAAAGAATCTCGTGAAGCTGATAGCCTCTGGCTCAGCGAGCTTTGGAACAATTATTTAAGTACTATTGCAACTAACAGACATATTCCTACCGATCAGGTTTTCCCTGGGGCAACAAACTTTATTGAGAAATTCCGTAAAGTTGGCGGAGATGCAGCACTGTATGCACATCAAAATAAGTTAGTGGACTATATTGCACCGCGCAATATCGTTGAAAAGAAAATGACGGATCATTTCGGTTGGAATGAAGAACAAAAACATTTCAATCACATCAGCATCTATGACTACATTGATCAAAAACCAGCACCAAACGATATAAGTAATGAAGGCAACATTGCTGTTATTGTTGTTGAAGGAACAATTTTAGACGGTAAACATTCTTCGGGTACTGTTGGAAGCGATACTGTGGTTGAACAATTGCGTCAAGCACACTATAACCCCAACATAAAAGCGATTGTATTACGAATAAACAGTCCGGGGGGTAGTGCCAGTGCATCTGAAATTATTCGCAATGAGTTGGCAGCTATCCGGAATGACAAAACAGAAAAAGCGAAACCTATCGTCGTTTCAATGGGAGGATTAGCAGCTTCTGGCGGTTACTGGATATCCACTCCAGCTAACTACATTATTGCTGATCCCAGCACATTAACAGGCTCTATTGGTATTTTTGGTGTTATTCAGACCCTTGAAAAGAGCCTTAATTACATTGGCGTCAATACTGATGGTGTATCAACAACGCCATTGGCTGATATTTCTGCAACCAAAGGTATCAATCAGGAGTTCTCGGATATACTACAGCTATCTATTGAGCATGGTTACCATAAGTTTATAAAACTGGTTGCAAGTGCCCGCAATAAATCTCTGGACGAAGTAAACAATGTTGCCCAAGGGCGTGTTTGGAGTGGTACTGATGCTAAAAAACATGGTCTAGTCGATCAATTGGGTGATTTTGATGATGCCGTTAAAAAAGCTGCTACATTGGCAGGCATCAAAGAAGTATCACTGAACTGGATGCAACCTGAACTTTCATTCTCTGAACAAATCATGATGGGGCTAATGTCGTCAGCTCAAACATTACTACCCAATACCTTTCAGTCAATGTTGCCAGCTCCATTTGCAGAAGTTGCCCTAGATATGGAAAAACAAGCTGCATTTTATAACAAAATGAATGATCCACAGAATATCTATACATACTGTCTGAATTGTGTTGATATCCGTTAAAACCAACTGACAAAGTGTTCTAAATTTAAAGCCTGATTTCACCATCAGGCTTTTTTTATTCCAGATACTCCCTATAATCCGGCTAACTGTTTTGATTGAGGCGTTACCATGCAGAAGAAGTCCATCTATGTTGTTTACACTGGCGGCACAATTGGAATGCAACATTCCCCCAATGGATACATTCCCGTTTCCGGTCATTTACAACAACAACTCGCAAAAATGCCCGAATTTCACCGCCCAGAAATGCCAACATTCACGATCCGCGAACATCAGCCCCTGATTGATTCTTCTGATATGACTCCTGACGATTGGGGCATCATAGCAAATGATATTTATCAGAATTATCATGACTATGATGGCTTTGTGATTCTGCACGGTACGGATACCATGGCTTTCACTGCATCAGCACTTTCTTTCATTTTTGAAAATCTCAATAAGCCAATTATTGTGACAGGGTCACAAATTCCTCTGGAAGCATTACGTTCTGATGGACAGACCAATCTCCTTAATGCACTGTATCTTGCAGCAAATTATCCTATCAACGAAGTCAGCTTATTTTTCAACAATAAGTTATTTCGGGGAAACAGAACAATTAAAGCCCATGCTGATGGCTTTGATGCCTTCTCATCCCCTAACTGTGCTCCACTGATGGAAGCCGGGATAAATATCCGCACTTTTAAAACAAACCCCATACCTGCCAGTCACGGAGAGTTCGTTGTAAATCCGATCACATCACAACCGATCGGCGTTGTGACTATCTATCCCGGATTATCCAGTCAGGTGGTAGAAAATATTCTGATGCAACCGGTCAAGGCATTGATTTTGCGATCATACGGCGTTGGCAATGCACCTCAACGGGCTGACTTATTGAAAACGTTACAGGAAGCCACTGAGCGCGGCATTATTGTGGTTAATCTGACACAATGTATTTCTGGCCGAGTCAATATGGAAGGCTATGCTACTGGTCATTCTCTGGCAGCATCGGGGGTGACCAGTGGATATGACATGACCTTCGAAGCAACTTTAACTAAATTGCATTATTTATTGAGTCAATCTTATACACCTGAAGAAATCCGCCACCTGATGCAACAAAATCTGCGTGGAGAATTGAGTTATTCTGATGAATAATAAATAGGTAAATCGAGAAATATGATGAAAACAGCATTATTGCTTGTCGACCTACAAAATGACTTTTGTACTGGGGGCACATTGGCTGTCAAAGACAGCGAAGCGGTGATTGAGGTAGCAAATAACGTTATTGTACTGTGCCTGAAAAATAATATCACTGTCATCGCAAGTCAAGATTGGCACCCAGCTAACCACATGAGCTTTGCAGAAAATTCCGGACAAAAGATTGGTGAATTAGGAGAACTCAATGGCATCCCCCAAGTATGGTGGCCGAACCATTGTATACAAGGACAATTTGGTGCTGAGTTACATCCTTCGTTAAACCAATCTGCTATTCAAGAAATTTTCCGAAAAGGTGAAAGCCCTCAAATAGATAGCTACAGTGCGTTTTTCGACAATGACCATAAAAGTGAAACCCGTCTACATAAATGGCTAACTGAGCAGAGCATACAACGCCTGTTTGTACTGGGAATTGCCACTGACTATTGTGTAAAGTTTACTGTGCTTGATGCCTTGGCACTAGGCTATGAAACCTATGTCATTACTGATGGTTGCCGTGGAGTCAATATTCAGGAAAATGACAGCCAGCAAGCATTTGGAGAAATGGCAGCAAAAGGCGCTAAATTAATCACCCAAAACGAAATCATGATTATTTTGTAATATCAGCAAAACCAATGTTTGGCTCTAACTAATGAATAAAATATAACCTCGTCCGGTTTTTGCAAGGACGAGGTTGATCAATCAGCCTTATTTCAATTTTCCGACTGAGGTTTCAATTTTGCAATCATTTCAGACTGAAATGTAGCCTTTAACTCTTGTTTGCTTTGTATGGCAATCTGACCATCTGTACCAATCGTCATATGCTCAGGATCATGATTATGTCTTGCTTGCCAAAGCATCACAGCCTGTAAGCTGTATTCTTTCTGTTCTGGCGTGAGTGGCACCCCATCCTGCCATTTCCCTAGTTCAACAGCCTGAACTAATCGCTGATAAATTTCAGGTGTCATGGCGGAGAGTAAATCATCCAACTTCATTGATATTTCCTTAATAGCTATATGCACTATTTTAACTTACATGCTCACTACATGTACTACATTCACGACATGTTTTATTCGTACGGCTATAAGCCAGCACGACAACAATTGATATCAATATGAACCAAAGTAAGCTGAATCGTTTTTTCTTAACTTACCAATCCAATATTTATTTAGATTCAGAATATTCAGGAATAACATTAACCTTCTGTTTCTTCACCTGTTTCTTTATCAATAAAACGCAATGCTGCCGAATTAATACAAAAACGTTCCCCTGTAGGCTTAGGGCCATCGGGAAAAACATGCCCCAAATGTGCCTGACAACGGCTACAACGCACTTCTACTCGATGCATATTATGCGAATAATCATCCACAGATGTGATGGAACCCTCACTCAATGGTTGATAAAAGCTCGGCCATCCACATCCCGAATCAAATTTCGTATCAGAAATAAATAATGGCTGGCGGCAACACAAGCAATAATAAATACCATTTTTTTTGTTGTGCAGTAGTTTTCCTGAAAATGGCGGCTCAGTACCTGCTTCTTGCGTAATATAACGCTGCATTTCACTAAGCTGTTCGATAGAAAGGGAAATATTTTGACTTTTAGTCATAATGACCACCTTTTAAGGCCAAGATTTTCAATAAAAAATCATCGAAAACAACAAAAAATTAACAACAAAATATCAAAACGCATTCTAACCCATTCAACATAGCAATTTACTTTACTAATTGTGATAAATCTCACATATCTAACCGATGGTAACTTTAAATATATCCTTATGCCCCGATAATGGTGTGCGTAGGGCTTGTCCCAGCTGTATAGAAATCGTCCAAACAGTGATTATTAAATTGATATTTTTCAATTGTTGACACGATTCCGCTTGACGGCTGACAAGATTTTGGTAACTTTAGAAACAACTTTTAATTCACTAAAAAATAGCTGGTGGAATACTATGACTATCAAAGTAGGTATTAACGGTTTTGGTCGTATCGGCCGTATTGTTTTCCGTGCTGCTCAAGAACGTTCAGACATTGAAATCGTTGCGATCAATGATCTGTTGGATGCAGAATACATGGCTTACATGCTGAAATACGACTCAACCCACGGCCGCTTCAACGGTACTGTTGAAGTTAAAGACGGTCAGCTGGTTGTTAACGGCAAAACCATCCGCGTTACATCTGAAAGAGACCCAGCTAACCTGAAATGGAACGAAGTGGGTGTTGATGTTGTTGCAGAAGCAACGGGTATTTTCCTGACTGACGAAACTGCACGCAAACATATCGCTGCTGGCGCAAAAAAAGTTGTTCTGACTGGCCCATCCAAAGACAATACTCCAATGTTCGTTATGGGTGTCAACCACAATGCCTATGCAGATCAGGATATCGTTTCCAACGCATCTTGCACCACTAACTGCCTGGCTCCACTGGCTAAAGTTATCAATGACAAATTCGGCATCGTTGAAGGTTTGATGACTACAGTTCACGCAACAACTGCAACCCAGAAGACTGTTGACGGCCCTTCTGCAAAAGACTGGCGTGGTGGCCGCGGTGCGGCACAGAACATCATCCCTTCTTCCACTGGCGCAGCAAAAGCAGTAGGCAAAGTTATTCCAGAACTGAACGGCAAACTGACTGGTATGTCTTTCCGTGTTCCTACTCCTAACGTATCTGTTGTTGACCTGACTGCGCGTCTGGCTAAACCAGCAACTTATGCAGAAATCTGTGACGCAATCAAAGAAGCAGCAGAAGGCGAGCTGAAAGGCATTCTGGGCTACACTGAAGATGACGTGGTTTCTACTGATTTCAACGGCGAAAAACTGACTTCTGTATTCGATGCAAAAGCAGGCATCGCACTGAACGACAACTTTGTAAAACTGGTTTCTTGGTATGACAACGAAACTGGCTATTCCAACAAAGTTCTGGATCTGATCGCTCATATCTCCAAATAATCGAGCTTTCTATCCACGTTCAAAAGCCATCTGTTTACAGATGGCTTTTATGTTTATCTATTCAAAATATTGAGCTATTCTTGTCCCTTGGTTCAACTGCCAATTTAAGTTTACACAAGGTCATGACAAATGCTTGATAAAATTTTTTCATTACCAGTTGTAGAACAGATCTCCCCTTATATCAGTCAGCGAAACATTGATGGTTTTCCGTTAATTATTGTTTCCCACCCCAAAGCCCGCGGAGCAATCAGTATTCAAGGTGCACACCTGATTACATGGCAGCCCAATAACGAAAAACCTGTTTTATGGGTTAGTGATAAAGCCAATTTTAGTGCAGGCACTGCTATTCGTGGAGGTATTCCCATCTGCTGGCCTTGGTTTGGTTCGTCCTCAGCTCCCAGCCATGGGTTTGCACGGATATTGCCTTGGGAGCTCAAAGCCCATAATGAGAATGAAAATGGCGTTATTTTGACATTTACATTACAGGATAATGCATATACCCGTAAGTTATGGCCACATGAGTTCACATTGATTGCCCGTTTTAAATTAGGGGAAACTTGCGAAATAGAGTTAGAATCCCACGGTGAATATCAAGCCACTTGTGCCCTTCATTCTTACTTCAATATCAGTGACATCAATCAAATTCAGGTCAGTGGGCTAGGTTCTCATTTTATTGATACCCTCGCCGATAGAGAGCAATATATCAATGACGATTTAGTCTTCCGCGGCAGAACCGACCGCATTTATACAGAGCCGGGCGATTTTAGTTTGCTCAGAGATCCTTTATGGAAACGAACAATTGAAATACACCACTATCACCACAGTGATGTCGTATGTTGGAACCCTGGTGCTGAACTTTCCAGTAGCATGAAAGATATGAGCAAAAGTGGTTATAAGAATATGGCGTGCATTGAAACTGCGCGTATCAATAATCCATTAAAACCTAAGAATAACAATCCTGACAGACTTTCTATTGTTATCCGCTGTCGTAAATTCTCAGACAATGGTCAGTTAGATGGAAGCAACGAGAAAAAATAGCAAAAAACTCAGAAATGATTGTGCAAACAGATATATAACAGGCATTTATTCCCAAACCGAGGATAGAAATGCCTGAAACTGTCTGGATATAAAAAGGATTAAACCACCGTGACTGGAACGCGCTTCGCTAAAGCACACAGAAGCTCATAACCAATCGTTCCTGCTGATTCCGCAACTTCATCTACTGGTAGATTTTCTCCCCACAACTCGACAGCACTACCTATATTAGCCTGAGGACATGGCGTTAAATCAACCGTCATCATATCCATTGAAATAGCGCCCAATAACTGGGTTCGAACACCATTGACCATGACCGGTGTCCCCGTTGGCGCGTGTCGTGGATATCCATCCGCATAGCCACAGGCGACTGTACCTACACGTATGGGCTTCTGGGTCGCATAACGACTGCCATAGCCAATTGTCTCTCCTTTGGGAAGTTCATGCACAGCAATGATTTCACTCTGTAACGTCATGGTTGATTTCAATCCAATATCGGCAATATCACGCCATTTTCCGCTCGGAGATGCACCATAAAGAATAATGCCCGGCCGTACCCAATCTCCATGTGTTTTTGGGTGCCATAAAACAGCACCAGAATTCGCCAGACAATGAGGCAGTGAGTTCATTTTCAGACGTTCAACAACCGCAAATTGCTCATCTATACCAACTTCATTATCCGAGTTAGCAAAATGGCTCATCAAAGTTACTGAATTGATATTTTTAATCCCTTTCACCATTGAAACTATCTGTGGATACTCTTCTGAGGTGAATCCCAACCGATTCATGCCACTATTGAGTTTCAAATAGATATCAATAGGATTGTCCAATTTAGTTTTTTCTATCTCATTGAGCTGCCAATGGCTGTGGACTGCGGTCGTCAATTGGTACTTATTAATAATCTGCAAATCCGCTGGCTTGAAAAAACCTTCCAATAATAAGATTGGCCCTTGCCATTCCTGCTCCCTTAAATAAATAGCTTCATTCATGTCAAGCAGCGCAAATCCATCTGTCTGCATGAGTGATTGCCATATTCTATCCAACCCATGCCCATACGCATTAGCTTTGACTACCGACCAGATTTTACTGTTACCCGCTCTTTGGCGAATAATCGACAGATTATGGCAGAATGCATTGAGATGGATCGTTGCCAAAATAGGACGTGGCATGACGACCCCTTCTTATAGTAGTAGTTTTATAGTAATAGTTTACGCAGTATGTAAATGAGGCTTCATTGGAAACACTTTTATATTGAAACCATCAATGTATCTGAATACAGAGAGATCATCTGCCGCAATATCAGGCTCTTTGCCAGAAATTAAATCAGCCAGTAACTTCCCTGAACCACAGGCCATTGTCCAACCTAATGTCCCATGCCCAGTATTTAAATAGAGATTCGCATACTTGGTTGGCCCCACGATAGGTGTACCATCCGGAGTCATAGGACGCAAACCTGTCCAAAATGAAGCCTCCGTGATATTACCGCCATTGTGATACAGATCCTGTACTACCATTTTTAATGTTTCACAACGATTTTGGGGGACATTCAAATTAAATCCAACCACTTCCGCCATGCCACCAACACGAATACGATTGTCAAAGCGCGTAATGGCAATCTTGTAAGTTTCATCTAATACGGTTGAGGCGGGTGCTTTTGATTCATCCATAATCGGCATTGTCAATGAATAACCTTTCAGTGGATAAACCGGTATTTTGACCAAATCTTTCAATATTTCAGTGGAATAAGATCCCATCGCCACTACATAGTGATCGGCTGTCATTATGCCATCGTTACACTGAATACCCGTGACTTTATTCCCGTCTACCAAAATCTGTTTAACTTGCTTATTGAATATAAACTTAACACCAGCGTTTTCTGCCATCTTAGCCAATTCTTTGGTAAAAACCTGACAGTCACCAGTTTCATCATTCGGTAATTGCAATCCACCAGTTAATTTATGAGAAGTATGGGCCAGTGCTGGCTCCACTGTAGCTAATTGCGCAGCGGTTAGTAATTGATAGGGAACACCTTCTTGCTCTAAGACTTCAATATCATTAGCAGCATTGTCAAATTGCTTGGCAGTTCTGAACAATTGCAGGGTTCCCCCCTGACGCTCTTCATATTGGATACCCGTATCTACCCTTAATTGTTTAATACAATCCCGGCTATATTCTGCCAAGCGTACCATTCTGCTTTTATTCATCGCGTAATGGCTTGCATTGCAATTGCGCAGCATTTGCCACATCCAACGTAACTGAAACAGAGAACCATCAGGGCGGATAGCTAAAGGCGCATGACGTTGAAACATCCACTTAATCGCTTTCCGTGGAATGCCCGGAGCCCCCCAAGGGGTCGCATATCCTGGTGAAATTTGACCAGCATTACCGGCACTGGTTTCTTCAGCAGCACTATTCTGACGATCAATTACAATAACTTCATGGCCTGCCTGTGCAAGATACCATGCACTGGTTACACCAATAACACCAGAACCTAAAATAAGGACCTTCATTCTACCCCCTACTGGTAAGTGATATTTGCAAGCATAATATGCTAAAGATAAAAAACCAATACAGAATAATAGACTGCATCGCTATTAATTAATTTTTAGGATTTAAGTCACATTTTCATTACAAAATATAGATAATTCATTTCTTTGCAAAATGTCAGGGATAAAAATAAAATCAAGTAAAATCAAAAGAATGAAATGAAATTAAATGCCATTTATTCCTTTGATTCATACACATTAAAGTGATTTTCATGAAAAAAAGAAACATTATATTCACAAAATCAATATTTATATTTTATTTAAAAAAGGCAAATTAAAAGAATTTAATTCCATTCCGATATTGATTAAATAGAATAATAATTCAAAAAATTAAATTAAACAGTTGGGAGAGTTTTCAACGTCGATTAATACGCTAAAAAGACGATGACATAAATAAGTTCACAAAGTGAGCAAAAACTAAGAATTGAGTGCGCTATTTTAAGTATCTCTTACAATACCTCCTAAATAGCACTCATATATCAAGCGGTGATTAGTGATTAAAGAAATGCCCCAGAAATATAGGTAATTCTGCATCATATTATTAAACATTATATGAACGAACTTTTATATAACCATATAACTGGGGTAAATAAACACGATCAAGAGCGAGGCAATCAAAAAACAAAGTGTTTAACTAACCAAGACGTGCTGCTGTTAATTCGCTGATCCTTCTGCCAGTTCATTGAGCATAATGCTTTGCATACTATGCCAGATAATTCCACTCTCTTTACCATAATTACGCACACAATCCATGATTTTGTCATAGGATTTTTCCCGACACAGTGAACTTAATTGCTGGTAAAAATTCAGTGCGAGATTACGCGCTTCAGGACTGGAAAAATAATAACGGCCAACACGGGTATACAACCCTTTCAGGCCATTAATAATCAAGCCATAAATTGGGTTTCCTGATGCAAAAGCCAAGCCACGGAAAATATCATAATCCACAGAGCTGAAAGACTCCGCGGTATCTTCCACATTTTCTTTTTCCGCCAGAACTTCCAGTGATTTTTCGGGATTGAGCCTGAATGCGGTACGGATAAAAATGGCTGCGATATTGGTCCGTACTGCTAACAAGTTATCAATCAATTGGGGAACCCGATCATGATCAAGGCGTGCCAAAGTTTCCAGAATATTAAGACCGGATGTTTCCCAAAAGTTATTAACCTTGGTTGGTTTTCCATGCTGAATAGTCAACCAACCATCACGGGCAAGGCGCTGCAACACTTCACGCAAAGTCGTACGGGTGACACCGATCAATTCAGATAATTCACGTTCTGCTGGCAGTATGGAACCTGGTGGAAAGCGATTATTCCAAATACTTTCAATGATATACTCTTCCGCGAAACTCGCAGGACTTTGAGCCTTAATTACCATAATTTTAATTATTCCAAAGCAGTTTTCTTGGCTAATAATAGCGGTTGATCATACCAGAATGTGTTTGTTCGACATAGTTACCTGATGAATAAACCATGAAAGGGTGAAAGGCCTCATAAAATATACAATAATTCATAGATTAATTCTGTGCTAACACCCTTAAATTACTATCATTTTGAGCGTACTATACCCAGAATATTTCTATATAACTGTTTGGATTTGCTCCAAGTATTCACAAAGAGGAATGTTAATAATTATGGAAATCAGTATCCGACATGCAATGGTGAAAAACTTTCTCGGCAGTTCGCCAGATTGGTACAAACTGGCCATTGTTGTTTTTCTTATCATCAATCCATTGCTCTATTTTTTAGTCAGCCCCTTTGTTGCTGGCTGGATGCTCGTTGTTGAGTTTATTTTCACACTGGCAATGGCATTAAAATGCTACCCCCTGCAACCCGGTGGATTACTCGCCATTGAAGCAGTCATCATCGGAATGACTTCACCAAAACAAATAGGTCATGAAATTGCCAACAATCTGGAAGTCATTTTATTGCTGATTTTCATGGTTGCGGGTATTTACTTCATGAAACAATTACTGCTGTTTGTTTTCACGAAGCTATTGTTAAGTATCCACTCAAAAAAAATGCTGGCATTGGCATTCTCTCTGGCCAGTGCTTTCTTATCCGCTTTCCTTGATGCCCTGACTGTAATTGCCGTCGTCATTAGTGTGTCAGTCGGGTTTTACACCATCTATCATCAATTCCTTTCCCACAATGACAGCTCTGAACTGAGTGATGATAATTCCATTGACAGTGAAGATACAAAACAAACGTTGGAGCAATTTCGGGCGTTTCTGCGTAGTCTGATGATGCATGCAGGGGTCGGTACGGCACTGGGCGGCGTAATGACGATGGTCGGTGAACCACAAAACCTGATTATTGCCAAATATGCTGGCTGGGATTTTGTTACCTTCTTCATCCGCATGTCACCAGTCACCATTCCTGTGTTTATTTGTGGTTTGGCTGTCTGTTTGCTGGTCGAACACTTTAAGCTGTTTGGTTACGGTGCTGAATTACCTGAGCGTGTTCGCTCTGTCTTAAGAGATTATGACCAAAACGCCAGTGAAAAACGCACCCGCCAAGAAAAAGCCCAGCTTGTCGTTCAGGCATTGATCGGCATTTGGTTGATTGTGGCACTGGCTTTTCATTTAGCCGAAGTGGGTTTGATTGGTCTATCAGTCATTATTTTAGCGACCGCATTCTGTGGTATTACTGAAGAACACGCATTGGGAAAAGCGTTTGAAGAAGCCTTGCCATTTACTGCTTTGTTAACGGTATTTTTCTCCGTGGTTGCCGTGATTGTTGACCAACAACTGTTTACGCCATTTATTCAATTTGTCTTGCAATCGTCACCTGCTTCGCAGCTTTCCTTGTTCTATTTGTTCAATGGGTTGCTATCTGCAGTTTCTGATAACGTCTTCGTCGGCACAGTTTACATTAATGAAGCCATGACAGCCCTGAAAAACGGTCTTATCTCACAACAACAATATGAGTATTTAGCCGTCGCCATCAACACGGGAACTAATTTACCATCCGTGGCAACGCCAAATGGGCAGGCGGCTTTCCTATTCCTGCTGACTTCTGCTCTGTCTCCACTGATCCGTCTCTCTTATGGCCGCATGGTAATGATGGCATTACCTTATACTATCGTAATGACACTAGTTGGCCTGTTAAGTGTTGAATTTTGGTTGGTGCCTGCCACTGAATATCTCGTCAAACTCGGTTTGATCGTTCCGCTATAACCATTAACCGAATTTATCATTGTATCCTGCCGGTATAGTGTGCAAATCTACGCTATCCGGCTTTTTAGTTAATCATTTTTCTGAAAAAATAGTTTAGGTGATTGTAATTTCATTTTTTATAGCTGATAAAGCGGCACAATAAGCCAATTATTTATCTTGAAAAGATAGGAAAAAAAGATGGGGGAAAAGAACATGTTTCAATTTTTAAAACTGAGTTCCCAAAGGCAAGTCTCATGGTTATTGATGGCACTGACCGCTCTTATCCTAGAAGCAACAGCTCTTTATTTTCAACATGTTATGCAGTTACAACCCTGCGTAATGTGCATTTATGAGCGTGTTGCGTTGTTTGGTGTTTTGGGGGCAGCGTTGTTAGGAGCAATCGCGCCTAAAACTCCTTTACGCTGGCTGGCGATCCTAATATGGGTTTACAGCGCATGGCAAGGATTGCAATTGGCATGGAATCACACCATGATGCAGCTATATCCTTCTCCGTTTAATACTTGTGAGTTCTTTGTCCAATTCCCATCTTGGTTACCATTGAATGATTGGCTACCTTCTGTATTTCAGGCCAATGGCGATTGTTCTATTAAACAGTGGGAATTTTTAACACTGGATATGCCTCAATGGCTGATTGGCATTTTTGCCGCTTATTTGTTGGTGGGCATTTTGGTATTGGTAAGCCAGTTTTTCCGAGTTCAGAAATAGATATTCAGAGTAATCAATTTCCCCTGTGTAACAGGGGAAATTGATATGTTTCTATCGTAAGTCAGAGCCTCAGCTCATTAAATTTAATTATAAAAAATATAATGCAGTCACCAAATTAATGACTCAATCAAAAAATGCTAATCAGAAAATAGATATCACGTTCAAAATTTCTATTGACTTTCCGCTGCAATAAGTTCAGTCCTTAATGTATGATTCACGGCATATTTTGCCTGCCATGCTTTAGGATTGATCAAATAGTGTTGCCGGAAGCGTTTAGAAAAATGGCTTGGGCTGGAATAACCCACTGCTGCCGCAACCTCAATGACACTCATTCCTTTTTTCAATAGATCTTCCGCTGTAGTCATACGAACGTTTTCCAGATATTGATGGAAGGTACGAAAAACAACCGCACGGAATCCCTCTTTTAATTTCCGCTCATTCAAACCCACCGCTCTTGATAGCAATTTTATTGTCCAAGGGTAATGATAGTCGCTGTTAATTATTTTTATTGCATTATAAACCGCACGACGCTGCAAACCATTAATTGCATTATATTGGCAATCATAAATTTGAGCAGTCACACAAGCGAGTATTTCTAACGCTTTTGCCTTTAAATAAACCTTCCTGACACTACCATTTAATTGACATTCTTCTATTTGATTAACTATCTGCATAAATGGTGGATAAATAGGGCGAGCCATCATCAAGACATCACTATAACTCGCATTTTTTTCAAAACCAGCCGTTAGTTTGGTAAAAGATGGCAACTCCTGAGCTTCAATTTCGTTCAGAGAAAAACGGATATCAAGGATATGCCATGTTCCACAACCAAAGAAATTCATGCCGCGTGTCATTTTAGGCGAATAGAAAAAAACCATTGTTCCCGGATTAATATCTAAATCATCGCCGTTCTCAATCGCCATTTTCCCTTTTCCGCTTAGAACAAACGCAATTGATACTGTTGGCGGCCCTTCACAATATTCCGTGAAATCTTTATTTAGCTCAAGACGAATCCGGTTTATGTGAATTCCGTCAGATAGTTCCTCCGTTAACAACGAGGGAGCTATATCATTTTCCTCCACCTGTGAGTGCATATAACTGCAATGGCCAGCAGTGAAAACTCCCAATTTCTCGCTATAGATCGTCTTCATGAGATCCCCTGTAAAATTAGCATCAGATTCCATTTCAAATGCTATTTACATAAAAAACAGTATGTTGTGTATGTTAAGAGCATTATGCTTTTATTTTATATATATATACATAATGTAAATATCACGCAATTTATCATTAATGATAATCATTATCAATAGTACGCATTGCGCTACTTTTGTCCCTATCCCGTTAGCCCCGATTTTCTACTCTCGTTAGTCTCCCAAAGATGTTTTTTGTTTTACCACACTTAGTTTTTGTAAAACATGATTTGACAAGGCATAACGAGTATTAATATGAAGAGAAAATATGCTAAGGCATCTGTCTTATGTTGTCTGGTTTCACCTGTAGCTTGGGCAGAACATGCACCTGAAGCTAAAGAAGATGTTTTGATCGTAACCGCTAATAAACGAGAAGAAGCATTAAATAAAGTTGACGGCAGCATTTTGGTTAAAACTGGCGAAGAACTTGAGCAAGCGGGTATCACTCAGGTGCAGGATCTTGAACGTGCTTTCCCCGGTTTACAAATCCGCTCTCGCGGTAACCGAACTTATGCGGCAACCACAATTCGGGGCATTAGTTCACCTGATTACTATTCACCTTCCATTCGAATTTATGTTGATGGCGTTCCTCAGGATCACCAATTTCTGACACAGGAATTAATTAATGTAGAACGTGTAGAATTATTACGTGGCCCTCAAGGCACTTTATATGGTGGAAACGCCCAAGCAGGTGTTATCAATATTATCACTCGTTCTCCCAAGGAAGGCCCTTGGCTTAACCTTTCTGGTAATTATTCTAAATTAAAGCAAGGTGGTTCCTTCAGCGGATCAACGCCTTTGATCGAGGGCATTCTTTATGGCAGTACGAGCCTACGCTGGGTAAAAGAGCCGGGGCAAATTGATGCACCAAATCGGGGTGCTAAAAATATTGATTCCAGCAAAACCTGGTTAGGTAAAGGACAACTGACATTTGCGCCGGATGATTCTCCCTTCAGTGCTGAACTTAGCTTTGCTCATGAAGATCTCAACTCACACGAAGAACTTTATTTAACCGACGAGCAATTCCGCCGGAAAGAATACGATGGCTCTACCCCTGATTTAAAACGGCGAGTCAACAGTTATGCGCTGAAAGCTGAATATGATTTCGGTGAGAATGCATTGACCAGTGTCACTTCTTATCAGGATCGCGATATCTTCCGTGATTTCGTCGGGGGTAAATGGAAAGAGAAACACCACGCCACAACCCAAGAACTGCGTTTAAATTCCAACTACTCAAATGGAATAACCAGTGTTCTCGGCGGTTGGTTCTCAGATGAAACCAATAAACATCATACTAGCTATAATGATGCCCACAACAAAATCAAAGGAAAATCGCTAGCTCTGTTTGGCGAAGTTAAATTACCCATTGCGTCTCAATGGGATCTCACCCTTGGTGGTCGTTTGTCACATGAAAAATCTCAGATCAACTACTCAGGATCTGACATCATGAAAATTGACGCATTTGATAATCAAGTTTCCAACAACGAATTTACCCCTAAAGCGGCTTTGGGCTGGCAATTCACGCCTGATACCCGTTTCTATGTTTCTGCAACTAAAGGTTATAAACCCGGCGGGTTCAATAACATTATTTCCTCTGCCGAGGATAGAAAACCTTACGATACCGAAACTTCAGACAATTATGAATTCGGTTGGAATACCGCATTCTTTGATAATGCCGTGACATTAAACAGTGCGGTTTATTATATTCGTTCAAAAGACAAGCAGATCTATGTTGGACCTATTGGCATGCAATCCATTCGCAATGCCGGAAAAGCAGAAAGTAAAGGGATTGAACTGAGTAGCCAGATCAAACCAATGCAAGGACTCAGATTTTCTCTTGGCGGCAGTGTAGGTAAATCAAACTTCACTCATGCAACCAATACAATAAATAGCGTAAGTTACAACGGCAAACGTCTGCCATATGCGCCAGATATCATGCTTAATGCAAATGTCGACTATCTGATTAATCAGACATTCTTGCCAGGAAATCTCTATGTAAATGCTGGTGCCCGCCACTATTCAAAAAGCTACTTTAATGAAGCGAATACCCTTGAACAAGGCGCATATACTCTCTATGACGCTTCATTAAGTTTAGAAATGGCTCACGGTGTTAACGTCAAACTTTATGGCGAAAATCTGGGCAACAAAAAGTACCGTGTTTCTAGTTTCACACAAGGTAGCATGATGAGTAAGGGCTTGAATGTGGGGCTGGACGTGAGCGTTGCATTATGACGCAAACGCACAATATTGCAAATTCCCGTCACGTTTCGTTACTGCTTTTGACTTTGGCTGGTGTTTACACCATCCAAAGTACCATTGGCATGTTAACGTTACAAAGCATGCCCGCATTTTTGCGCAGCCACGGTGTAACGCCGGATAAGATAGGGTTACTTTATCTGTTGATGTTACCCTGGGCATGCAAATTCCTTTGGGCGCCGATTGTAGAGCGCTATCGCAAATCAGGTTCGGGGGATACTCACCCCCGCCGCCTCATGCTCTGTGGCAATCTGCTAATTACACTGCTTTTCTGCGCAATGTCATTGGCAAACCCCGCTGAACATATGCCACTGATTATTGCGGCTCTGTTTCTGATAACACTTTGCCTGACCATTGTAGACACCACCACAGATGGCCATGCTATCGACCGGTTACCACCACAACTTCGCCCTTGGAGCAATGTCATGCAGGTCGGGGGCGGTTATCTGGGAGCCATTATCGGCAGCGGTCTGTTTTTATATCTGACTTCATTGTATGGCTGGCATATTGGCGCAGGTGTATTAACCATTGTGATTCTCTTAATGTCACTGCCTATTTTGTTCATCCGAAAAACTCAGGGAAAGCAAGAACCGGATGTTTCAACAGCGGTGGCAACCCCTTCCCTGAAGAGTGCATTACGCCGAACTCCGGTTAAACAGGCACTGGTTTTAATACTGTTATGTATGGTGGGTACACGCCTGTCACTCGGTATGCTCTCTCCGTTTTTAATCGATCGCGGAGTAGATTTAACCCAACTAGGCATCATTGCAGCCAGCGGTGGTGCATTAGCCGGATTATCCGGTGTCCTGTCTGGCGGCATCATTGTACGTAAATTAGGGGCCATTCAGACATTATTGTGCCTTATGCTGCTTGAATGCCTGGTGTTAGCGGGAATTTTCTGGCTTGCCCAACAACCAGAAACCTCTGTATCCCTGCTTTCATCTGCATACGTCCTCATCACATTAATCACCGCGGCCAAATTTGTTGCTTTATATACCCAAATGATGTCTCTGGCGGCAGGTACACAATCTGGTGTGGATTTTGCGTTGATGCAATCCGCAGATATGAGCATTGCGATCATCTGTTCAATACTGGGTGGGCTGATTGTGACCAAAACAGGCTATGCTTCCCTTTTCGCTTTAGCATCACTCTTCACCCTCGTTGGCCTGTTCTGGGTATTACGCAAACGCCGCGATTTCCAAAAGGAAAGCACCTATGCCCAATAATGATTCTTCTGTACAGAACTCGCCAGAGCAACGCGCCGCGGATGCCGGAGTCATTAAGGCACTGTGGAATATGATGCGCCCATATCGCGCACTAAGTTACGTTGCCATTGCGCTTGCCATTGTTTCCGCTGGACTGCAAATATTACCGGCTGCGATTGCAGGGCTGATTACCCAGTCTATCTATGACGGGAAATATGACACGTTACTGAGTTACGGTGTCATGTTATTAAGCGCCACTTTTGCCGCTATGCTGACTTTCAGTGGCTCAACGTTTGTTTCTCATTTGATCGCCGCCGACGTTCAGGCTGATGTTCGTCGCAAAATCAGCAGTAAATTGAAGTCTGTTCCCTTAGGCTTCTTCATACAAACCGACAGCACCGAAATCAAGAAAATGATGTTAGATGACGTCGAACAGCTTGAAGATGGCATTGCCCACATCATTCCAGAGATGTCCGCAACCTTGTTTGGCCCATTGATCGCATTGAGTGTTATGTTGGCCATCGATTGGCGGTTAGCATTGGCGGCATTCGCCCCGACTTTGGGCGCTTGTTTATTATTCATCTATATTCAGATGAAAGTTCAAACCACAACTCAGCGTTTTTACGCAGCCCAAAATCGTATTGCTTCAACCATGGGTGAAGTTATCAATGCAATCCCTGTGGTAAAAACCTATTCAGGCGGCAATATTGCGCTACAGCGAGCGGAAGAAGCATTTACCGCCCTGACACGCATTATTGATGTTTGGGTTGAGAAAGTGCAGGTCAAATCCAGCCGATTTTTTGTGTTATCCAGCGCTAACCTATTGTTTGTTCTTCCTTTGGCAATCTGGCTATTTAGCCGACAAGAAATCTCTGTATTTGAATTCACCTTCTTTATCTTGGCTGCTATGGCATTCGGTAATATTGCCTCATCCATGTTCGCTGTGATGACACGTTTGCAACAGCAAGAGGCATTAATTACACGTTATCACTGGTTAATGAATCAACCTGAATTAACACCATGCACTCAGGGTCAAACATCTGCCGATCAAATGCCTGTTGATCATAACGTGACCTTACATAATGTCAGCTTCTCTTATCAAGATGAGCAGGATAATGCATTAAATAACATCTCGTTTTCCGTACCTGCCGGAAGTTCACTGGCTCTGGTCGGAGCCAGTGGTTCTGGCAAATCCACGGTAGCCAGTTTAATTGCCCGTCTTTGGGATCCACAACAAGGCAAAATTACTGTTGGTGGCATTGATATCCGCAATATGGATGAGCCTACCCTGCGCAATAACATCTCTTTTGTTTTCCAGCGGATATTCCTGTTCAACGATACGATAGCCAATAATATCCGATTGGCCCGCCCTGATGCTTCCCAAGCGGAAGTTGAAGCGGCGGCCACCGCAGCACAGGCACACCAATTTATCCAACAGCTACCACAAGGCTACAACACCGTACTTAACAACGGTATCAGCTTATCTGTGGGAGAAAAACAGCGTATCGCTGTTGCCACAGCCATCCTGAAAAACGCACCCATTCTTGTCTTGGATGAAGCCACTGCCTATGCCGACCCTGAATGCGAAAAAGAGATGCAACAAGCACTCAATGCGTTATGTCACACTGAAACAGGTCGCAATAAGACAGTGATTGTTATTGCCCATCGTCTGCCAACCATCCGCCACCTTGATCAAATAGTGGTCTTGGATAAAGGACAAATCATTGAGCAAGGTACTCATGATGAACTGGTCGCACAGCAAGGCGCGTATGCCAAGCAGTGGGCAGCCTGGCGGGGAGAAAATACCGGAACAGGAGTAAATTATCATGGGGTTATTTAATCGTCTCCAGCAACATCTGTCCCCGAAACTACAACGGGTCTGGTTCCGTGGGTTGTTATATAAACAGCTTGATACTATTGCAATTATTGCTCAACTTGCTATCGCAGCTTGGGCTATCACTCATCTGAAGTACACTCATCTGAAAGAAAGTGGCAACGATATGCTGCCGCTTATTACTCTGTCTTTATTGATTCTTTTACTGTTGCTGCGGTTCGCTTTTATGTCTCGCGCATTACGCCAACTCACCATTGCCGCTTATGGATTGGGTATAGAAATCCGCCGCTCTTTGCTACAACGGCTTGTTAGTATGTCTGTCGCGACTATTCGGGGATTAAGTGCCGGAAAAATAGCCCTGACATTATCCGAAGATGTGCAATGGCAGGAAAATCAATCCGCCTATACCACCCCACAAATCACCTGTCAGATCACGATGCTGGCGCTTATTTATCTGGCCTTATTCTGGTTCGATTGGATTGTTGCTGGCAGTGCCCTATTGGTACTGATGGTTGGACTAATTATCCTGGGTGCTATCCGTCAAAAGCTGAATGAAATATTGCATCGACGGGCAGCTATGATGGCTGACGTATCTGAATCGATCGTAGAGTATGCACAAGGCATGGCCTTTATCCGCGCAGCAGCAGTCACCACGACGGTAGAACAACGTTTTGACCAAGAAATTGAACAATTACGTACCGCATTCCGCCGCGGAGTATTCAAAAGCATACCGCTACTGAGCCTGTTTTACATCGTCATTGATACCAGCGTGGTCGTTGGCATTCTGGCCGGAGCATTACGCATTCATTCTACGGAAGCACTCACACTTTCTGAAATGCTCATCACGATTTTGCTGCTGTTTGCCACAATTACGCCTTTACGCGGGATCATTCCCCTACTCAATGTCACCGCATTGACACAAGTAGGCGAAACGCATATTGCAGAAATAGAAGCGGTTGAAACGCAGGTTTCCGGCCCATTGGCAGCGCCAGCTAAATACGATGTTAAAGTTAACAATATTTCATTTAGCTATCCGGGAACCAGTCAGCCAGCTATCCAAAACGTTTCATTTTATGCACCACAGGGCAGTATGACCGCTATTGTGGGGCCAAGCGGCAGTGGTAAATCCACACTGGCTTATTTATTGCTCTCTTTTTATCAACTGGATAAAGGTGAGATCCGTCTGGGTGGTGAACCTATTCATCATTATCAGACTCAAGCCCTGTATGACACCGTCACAATGGTATTTCAGGAAACGGCACTATTTCAGGATACTGTTGCTAATAATCTCCGTTTGGGTGATCCGGATGCGACTCAGTTGGAATTGGAACAAGCTGCCCGCCTTGCCAATATTCACGATACGATTATGGCCTTGCCGCAAGGATATGACACCCTTTTAGGTGTGGATGGCGGTACGTTGTCCGGCGGTGAACGCCAGCGCCTTGCCATTGCACGCGCCATTCTAAAACAATCACCTGTTTTATTCCTGGACGAAGCAACAGCTTCACTGGACCCGGAAAATGAGCGATTGATACAAGAAGCGTTTAATTCTCTTACCCAGAATAAAACGGTCTTTGTTATCGCCCATCGATTAAGCACGATAACCCGCGCTGATCAAATATTGGTAATGGATCATGGAACCCTTTGTGATAGCGGCACCCATGACGAATTACTGAATCGCTGCCCGCTTTATCAATCTCTCTGGAAAAATCATCTTGGTTCAGAAGAGCATTGGCACTTACACCCGCAACATCCATCCGAATAAGGTGTAACCCACCCATTCTTTGACTTATTACGTAACTGCCATTTTTATAGGATTTTTTCATGCACATGGATCTTCTCTCCCCTGATTCGCTGCGCCAGCTTATTTCTGGCCTGTTTAATCAAAAAAATATCTCGGTGGACGATGACGACGATTTAATTCGCAGTGGACTGGATTCAATGCAAATAATGGCATTGCTAAACCAGTTCAGACGTCAAGGGCATCGCGTTACCCTGCGTGAGCTTTATCAAAAGCCAACCCTGTCTGCCTGGAGCCAGCTTCTGCAACGCCATGCACCGGTTTCACACACAGTATCCCAAGATATAACGCCACAGCCACGGATGCCATTACCACGAATTGCAGATGCTCATCCATTCCCATTAACGGCTGTACAACATGCTTATTTTGTCGGGCGTTCACCGGAACAAATGTTGGGGGGAGTTGGCTGCCACCTGTATCAAGAGTTTGATGGTATCGGGTTGGAACCAGAACAATTGGAGGCTGCGATTCATGTGCTGATTCAGCGGCATCCGATGTTGCGCGTGCGATTTTTGCCAGATGGACGCCAGCAAGGAATAGCCAGCGCTTATTGGAAAAAATTAACGGTTCATGATCTACGTAACCTGACAACAAATGAACAACAACAAGCGCTGAACAACATACGTGAACAACTAAGTCATCGAGTATTACAGGTTGAAGAAGGTGAAACTTTCGATATTCAACTTAGCCTGTTTGGTGATAATCAACATCGGCTGCATACAAATATCGACCTGTTAATCATGGATGCTGCCAGTTTCAGTCTGTTCTTTACCGAACTGGCCGCAGTAATTGCCAAACGCAGTCTGCCTGCCATTTCTCCTGACTATGATTTTTGCAGTTACCTAACGCAATATCAGAGCCAATTCGGGCAAACACGACAGGAAGCAGATTTATTTTGGCGTAGCCGGTTAGACACCTTGCCACTTGCTCCCCAGCTTCCTCTGGCACGAGACCCTTCCCTGATAAAAAATGTCCGGATTCAGCGCAGATGTTTCCAGTTAGCGCCTGAACATTGGGAACGTTTTAAACAATTAGCGCAGCAAAACGGAGTTACGCCAACCATGGCATTGGCAACTGCATTTGCCGCTTTATTATGTCGCTGGAGCAATTCAGCACGCCTGTTGTTTAACCTAACACTATTTGACAGGGCTTCGCTGCACCCTGCGGTTGACAACATTTTGGCGGATTTCACCAACATTCTGCTATTGGATATTCCCGGTGATAATTTACCGTTCTGCCAACTGGCTAAGGATGCACAGGCAACATTTGCCGAAGCTTACGAACATCGTCACTGGTCTGGCGTAGAAGTTCTGCGTGAACTCAAGAAACGAGGCAACCATCCACACGGTGCCCCAATTGTATTTACCAGCAATTTAGGCCGGCCTTTATACGGTGAGAATACCCGTGATGTTCTGGGAAAACCAAGTTGGGGAATATCACAAACACCTCAGGTATGGTTGGATTTCGTTGCTTTTGAACATGAAAACGCGCTCAACATTCAGTGGGACAGCAACGATGAGCTCTTCCCTGATGGCTTAATGGATACTTTATTCACTGCCTACCAAGGGCTTATTGAGAATCTGACAGAAAATGCTGCGCAATGGAGCGAGAAACTCCCTGATCTGATGCCTGCATCGCAATACCATCTGCGACACCAAATCAATAACACACTTGAGCAGCTACCAAACGCCTTGTTGCATGAGGGAGTATTTGCACAGGCAGAACGTACTCCCAATGCTGTTGCGTTGGTAACTCACAACCAAAAAATGAGTTATGGAGAACTCAGTCTGGCAGCCCGTCGGCTGGCCGCCGTACTGCAAAAAATGCCAGTTATGCCAGGAGATCGGGTTGCCATTAGCATGGAAAAAGGCATCGGGCAAATTGTCGCTGTATTAGCCACACTTTATGCCGGCGGTGTTTATGTTCCAGTCCCCGTAGATCAACCATTAAACCGACGTCATGCTATCTGTGAAAGTGCCGGGATCAATGTTGTTATCATTGACTCTGAACAGAAGAATACGCCTTGGTCACAGGATGTACACTGCATTTCCTGGCATCAGGATGAGCAATTACCGCCTTTAGCCAACATGCCTAAGTGCGCGGTGACCGAACCTGCTTATATCATCTATACCTCTGGTTCAACCGGAATGCCAAAAGGTGTGGTGATTAGCCATCAAAGCGCTCTCAATACCTGTCTGGACATCAACCGCCGTCATCAGGTTCAAAGCAGTGACCGGTTGCTGGCACTTTCTGCCCTGCATTTCGACCTCTCCGTTTATGACATTTTTGGCATCCTCAGTGCCGGAGGAGCACTGGTATTAATTAACGAATTACAACGCCGCGACCCATCAACTTGGGAAATGCTGATCGGGCAACATAACATTACATTATGGAACAGCGTGCCCGCACTGTTTGATATGTTGCTGACCTATTGTGAAGGAATGGAAGTAGATGCGCCGAAAACGCTTCGCACTGTGATGCTGTCCGGGGATTGGATCGGCTTGTCACTGCCTGAGCGCTATCGGGCGTTCAACCCTGATGGTGTATTAAGTGCCATGGGAGGCGCAACAGAAGCGGCTATCTGGTCGAATGAATATATCGTCAAAGAAGTTGATGCACAGTGGCGTTCTATTCCTTATGGTTATCCGTTGGCTAACCAGTGTTACCGTGTCGTGGGTGAAGATGGCCGTGATTGCCCTGACTGGGTTGTCGGTGAACTTTGGATTGGTGGTGCTGGTGTAGCATTAGGTTATTTTAATGATGAAGAACGCACAGCCGCCCAATTCATCGTCGATCAGGGAGAGCGCTGGTATCGCACGGGTGATTTGGGGTGTTATCACCCCGAAGGCTGGCTTGAATTTATGGGGCGCCGCGATAGTCAGGTGAAAATCGGGGGTTACCGAATTGAGCTGGGAGAAATTGATGCGGCCCTCAATCAAGTAACCGGTATCAGTAAAGGCGTTTCATTAACCAGTGGCGAAAAAGAGAAATCGCTGGTGGCGTTCCTTGAATTGGAAGGCGATGCTTTATACCAACAAGTAAATCGCGCTCCGCAATTACCAACAAACTATCGTGATCTGTTTCCTGCAATGCAGGTAATAACCAATAAGACCGGTCAACCTGATAATAGCAGTGAATCCCAAGTTGCAATATTTCTGTTGGAACATCTGTCGCGTCACGGTATTACGTTTACGTCACCTCAATCACTCACCGATTGCCTGCAACACTACCAACTTCAACCGGAATACCATGACTGGTTTGCCCGTATGCTGGCGTATCTTTGCCAATGCGATTTACTGGAATGCAACCTGCCGGTTGAATCTGCGCATCACGTATACCAAGCCGCATTGTCATCCGCTACATTTAATAATTCATTTAATAAACTCAATAATGAAGCAGGATGTGTCCCTGAGCGCTGGCATTCCACACTGCGTAATATTCTTACCGGACAACAGACTGCCGTCACATTACTTGATGATCCACAATTCGCACCGGAACAACAGCTCTTTGTACTACCAGAAACCCAACAATGGCTGGCTGGGTTAAAACACGTCATTATTGCCCTTTCCCAACGGTTACAACGCCCTGTTACCGTGATGGAGTTCGACGCACGCAGTGGTCTCTGTGCCCAATGGCTGGCAGAACATATTACTGACCAACATCTGTCCTATATCGGCTTTGAACGTTCTCAGGCACTGATTAACCAGATGCAAACACGGTTAAGCAGTTACGCTCATACGTCAGCAAAACGCTGGCCCGAACAAATTCCTGAATTACTACAACATCAGGCAGACATCATCCTGCTGAACAATGTATTACACCGGGAGGAAGATCCGGTAAGTTGCATCAAAGCGTTGCTGCCTCTGGCACAACCCGGTGCGTTGGTATTAGCAATGGAGTTGCAACAAGCCTCGTCTCTCTCTTTGATTACTACTGAATTGCTCTCACCTCACGGTATTCAATTACACTCTGCGTCACAGTGGTTATCTGTTCTGTCACCACTGTCAATACAGACAGAAACACCAATTACCATTGGCAACCTTAATGTATTGCTGATGCAAGCAAGTGACAGCGTCACCATTCCTGATCGGGGAAAAATTAAATCTGTGCTGGCACAACATTTGCCGGGATATATGATCCCGCAGCGCTTGCATGTTATTCCGCGCTTGCCCCTGACTCCTAACGGTAAAATTGATCGCAAGGCACTGGCACAAAGCTTATTGCCCGCCACAAAAACAGAAGCTCCATGCCAGAGTGAAATCACCTTATTGAATACGCTGGAACAAACTGTTGCCGCCATCTGGCAACGCCTGCTGAATACAGAGCAGTTAGGCCATAACAGCGACTTTTTCCAATTGGGCGGTGATAGTCTTTTAGCTACACGTCTGATTGGTGAACTGGCACAACAAGGCCTTAAAGGTGAACTGAGCCATCTTTTCCGTAACTCACAATTAGCAGCGTTCACCGCTACACTGTCTCCTCTGCTTGCTCCTCTGTCTGAAACTTCATCGGAAGCATATTCAATACCCAAAGAGCAAGATAAAGATGAATATCAGCCTTTCCCATTAACCGAAGTTCAGCAGGCTTATCTGGTTGGACGCCATCCCGGTTTTGCCCTGAGTGGAGTTGGTGCCCATTTCTTCATCGAATACCAGATAGAACAATTAGATGTTCAACGTCTGAACCGGGTATTAAATCGTCTGATCCAGCGCCATCCGGTACTCAGAACTGTTGTTATTAATGGACAGCAGCGGATATTGAAAGATGTCCCAGTATTTTCAGTTAAACAACACCAATTCACTGATATTACTGAGGCAGACACATTGCGCGAACGTCTGTCACATCAGGTATTAGATGCCAGTCACTGGCCGGTGTTTGATTTCCAACTGGCACAAGACAACAGCCTTGTCTCCCGACTATTTGTCAGTCTGGATAATTTGCTGTTAGACGGGTTGAGTATGCAGATATTGCTGGCCGAATTAGAACAGCTATATCTCAACGAACAACATGAATTGCCGCCACTGAACGTCACATTCCGGGATTGTGTGTTACGTCAGCAACAAATGCCGGCGCATCAGAATTCGCTGCAATATTGGCAGGAGCAAGTAAAAACATTACCACTGGCTCCGCAACTGCCATTGCGTATTGCACCGGAAAGTATTCAATCCCCGCGTTTTATACGCTATAGCGATCGATTATCTGCACATGAATGGAATCAGTTAAAACAACATGCTGTACCTCATCAGATAACGCCTTCTGCGCTTCTCATCGCAGCTTACGCGGCTGTTTTGTCCGCTTTCAGCACCAAGCCGGAATTAACCCTTAATCTTACCCTTTTCGATCGCCCACACTGGCACGAAGACATTAAACATATTCTGGGAGATTTCACGTCACTGTCACTACTGGCCTGGCACCCAGAGAAAAACTGGTTACCAAGTGCACGGCGGTTGCAACAACAGTTATGGCAAGATCTGGATCACCGCCATATCTCAGCCATCAGGGTGATGCGTGAACTGGCACAAAGCCGTGGCTCCGATGCTGCCGTTATGCCGGTCGTTTTCACCAGTGCTCTGGGAACTCATGAAGGGCAATTCCTTTCACATTCATCATGGATGAAACCGGTTTGGGGTATCTCGCAGACGCCACAAATCTGGCTGGATCATCAGGTTTACGAATCTGACAACGAACTTTGCCTGAACTGGGATGCAGTGGAAGAATTATTTGAGCCACATCAGCTAAAAAACATGTTCAACAGCTATATGGCGCTATTGCGTACCCTTGCTGTACAGCCAGAAAGCTGGCATTCAGCGTTGGAACAGCTTATGCCACGTCAGCAATGCCTGACTGCTGTAAATAACATAGCCGAAGACATAGTCGAAGATAACGCTTCTGTAGTTATTGCGTCATCACCGCATGCGGAAGGGTTCGATCCACAAGTACGCCATGAAATATGCAGCGAAATTCAACGCCTGTTTTTATCTGTAATAAATCAACCTATCGATGCACAACAGAACTTTTTCGAGGCTGGAGCCAACTCGCTTCAATTAATTCAATTACATAGTCAATTACAACATGCAGGTTTCCAGCATCTTGCTGTTACTGATTTATTTGCTTACCCAACACCAGAGGCGCTCAGCTTGCGCTGCCGAAAAGATACCCAAGACGAAAATCGCCAGTCGATTACTCTTCGTCAACGTCAACAACAGAAGCGTCTGCAACAACGGGAAAAACGTCATAAAGGAGCTGCACAATGACTGATTTAACGCCTCACTACGATAATTGTGATCCCATCGCAGTGATTGGCCTTGCCTGTCGTTTTCCACAGGCACCAGATAGCGATACTTTCTGGCATAACCTGCAACATGGGGTTGAGTGTACGACCACACTCTCCCGCCAAACATTACTGGATGCAGGTATTCCCCCTGAAGTCATTGATAGTGAAAATTTTGTCAATCGGGCAGCGACACTGGAGAACGCGGAACAATTTGACGCCACGCTGTTTGGCTATTCACGTCAGGAAGCAGAAATGCTCGATCCTCAGCAGCGCCTGTTTCTGCAAACGGCCTGGCATGCCCTTGAACATGCCGGTTATTCACCACGGAATATCCATCTGAAAACAGGGGTTTTCGCTAGTAGCCGCGTCAGCACATGGCCTTCATGGTCACAATTCACTATGACCGATGTTGGCAAAGTTAAAGGACTACAGGCGCTAATGAGCAATGATAAAGATTATCTTGCGACCCGTACTGCCTATAAATTAAACCTGAAAGGCCCGGCCCTGACAGTACAAACAGCCTGCTCAAGTTCACTGGTTGCCGTACATATGGCTTGTGAAAACCTGCGTTCCGGTGAATGCGACATGGCACTGGCCGGTGGTGTGGCAGTTTCTTTCCCACAAGAAAGCGGCTATTTGTATCAACCGGGGATGATTTTCTCACCTGATGGGCATTGCCGTCCCTTTGATAGCCAAGCCAATGGCACCTACGGCGGCAATGGTGTCGGGGTTGTCACGCTGAAACGCCTGAGTGATGCGCTACGCGATGGCGATCCCATCATGGCGGTACTGCGTGGCAGTGCGATTAATAACGATGGCAACGAAAAAGTGGGCTTTACTGCCCCTTCGGTCAATGGCCAGCGCAGAGTCATTACCGAAGCATTACAACTGGCAGATGTCAGCATTGATGATGTCGGCATGATTGAAGCGCACGGTACAGGCACACCTCTTGGCGATCCGATAGAAGTTGACGCATTACGCAGCATATTTTCTGACCGTAGTTCGGCAGTATCGCCTTGTTATCTTGGTTCAGTGAAAAGTAACATTGGTCATCTCGATACCGCCGCAGGCATTGCCAGTTTGATTAAAACCGTTCTGTCTGTCTGGCATGGTTATATTCCGCCAACGATCAATGTACAGCAACCAAACCCAGCATTAAGACTGGAAGAGAGTCCATTCAGGCTGGCAACACAAGGGCAACATTGGACGCAAGAATTGCGTACCGCAGGCGTTTCTTCATTCGGTATTGGTGGCACCAACTGCCATATCGTGGTGCAAGCATTACCCGAAGAGTTACATCGTCGCCGTATCAATCAGTTGCAATCGCAATCTCATTCACACGTTCCTTCACAAACAACACCTTTGTTGCTCTCTGCGGCTTCCGAATCTTCATTGCGTCAATTGGCACAATGTTACGCGACGGCACTCAATAACACACCAGAAAATCAGGCAGATCTGGCCTGGACTGCATTGCAGGGGCGCGATATCTCTCTACCCTGGCGTTTAGCGTTAGTATTAACACCACAAGATGCTGAAAAAAACGCTGCGAGTTTATCCGCCTTTGCGAACCATAGCCCGGCACCAGACATCTTTAGCGGGCAAGTCAAGAGCGAAAACAAGCAACTGTGGCAATTCAGCGGACAAGGTTGTCAATGGTCCGGCATGGGAAAAACCATGTATGCCAGCTCCCCTGTTTTCTCAGCCATGTTGGATCGTTGCTGTGCTGCCTGTGCCTCCGAGTTGTCACTACCATTAAAAGCAGTGATGTTCGGAGAGCATGATGACGCATTAGCCACCACTGAATACGCACAACCGGCAATTGTAGCGCATCAAATTGCGCTGGCGGCACATTGGCGGGCACTGGGATTAAAACCTGATTACGTATTGGGGCACTCCGTCGGAGAATTCGCCGCTGCCGTTGTTGCCGGAATTTTCACGCCTGAACAAGTCATGCCGCTAGTCGCAGTGCGGGGCAAATTGATGCAAAAATGCGCCCAAGGTGGGGCGATGCTGGCAGTTTTTGCCAGCGAAGAAGATATTCTTCCCTTTACTCATTCACTGAGATTGGATCTGGCGGTTTGCAATGGCCCAAAACACTGGGTCTGGGCTGGTACAGAGACGGAAATTGACACACTGGCACAACGGCTGGAACAGCAACAGATTCGTTTCCAGCATCTTAGCGTTGCCTGTGCAGCGCATTCAGCCATGCTTGATTCAATTCTGGACGAATTTTCTCTGCGTTTTTCTCTGCATGATAGCCAGTTACAGCCTGCATCAGGAGAAATTCCGCTGATTTCTACCCTGACAGCCAATATTGCAATGCCTGAACAATTGGGTTCGCCAGACTACTGGCGTAGCCATATGCGTCAGACGGTGCGTTATTATCAATCCATTGAGTTTGCCCGCCAGCAAGGTGTTGCATTATTTGTAGAGTTCGGCGCTGATGCACAACTAACGGGGATCGGGCGGCGTGTCAGTCTGCCACAAGAAACGTGGATTGCTGGAGCCCACCGCCACAACTCCCCAAAGACAACTCAACACACAGCGCTAATGCAACTTTACTGCGCTGGTGTACAACTGGATTGGCAGCGTCTTTTCCCGCTCACGGGGGTAAAATGTCATGCTCCACTCTATCCATTTGATAAACAGCACTACAGCTTCACAGCCGCTAAATCTGTGCAACACACAGCCAATACCAATACAGGGCTGGATGTCAATTTCCTGCTCGATCCTGCTATTGGGAAAAATTCCGATGCGGCAATACTACGAGCACTGTATACCGAGGCATTGATATATCAATGTCATGGGCGCGAAGCTGAACAAGGTTTCAGCGCTATTGACATTATTCGGGCCGGTCGGCTGCAACCTTGCTGGCGCCCACTGCTGGAACAATTACTGACTTATTGTGTTCAACAAGGCTATTACCAGGAAGTTTCCGGGCCAACAGTCAGTCAAATGTATCGCCCTCACCATGCCCTGCCGTATGCCAGACGCCGGTTATTGGAGGCAAGTTTACTCACTGATTTCCCAGCATTAATTTATACTGGTGAACGCTTATTCGCTCTGTTGAGTGATCGTGCCGATCTGCCCCGCCAATGTTTATCCATAAAAAAACAAGTCATGAAAAAATCATGGCTGCCTGAACCACAGCCATGTCCTGATACTCACTACGCCCTGCATTGGCGCACAGTAAATATTGCGGGTAAACAGAAATCTCCAGCGACATATACCCTTCGTTCGTCAACGGCGAGTGACACGATTGCCAATCATTGGCGTCAGGCAGGTATTAATTTGCAGCCTGAAAGCGCAAATACGTTATTACTGCTCCAAGGCAATGATGTTGTTGAATTATGTGATCAGGTTATCAGCGAATTAAAACGTGATGATACAGCGTCTTTAACTGTTATTACCTGCTGTGCCCAACCGGAAACCACCTTATCAAAAGAGGATATCAATCCGGCTCAATACACTGTCTGGGCATTGCTGCGTGTCGCGGTTGAAGAGTACCCTCATCGTTGTATTCAGGCGATTGATATGGCTGATATCAACGATGCTGATGCTTTGTCATTAGCACTGGGCTATTTGAATGAACACAGGAATGAAAATCACCGCTGGTTGAGAGTGCGCGGAAATCAAGTTTCTGTGCCTGTTTTACAACGTCAACCATTGCCGTTATCGCAACAATCGATGTCAATTCCTCATCAGGGTTGGCACATCGTTACTGGGGGTATGGGCGGTATCGGTCAGATTTCCATCCGTTGGTTACTGGCACACGGTGCGCGTAAAATTGCCGTATTTGCCCGCCGCCAAAATGCGGACTGGGATGCTTTTGTGCAAGAGTTGTCACTGAATGCCGAATGTGAAATACGCTGGATTAACGTTGATGTTACTGATACGCCAGCCTTGTTAAACGCAGTACAAACACTGGCACAAGAAGATTGTATCGCTGGTGCAATTCATGCTGCCGGAATCGCTGATCATACCCGGCTGGCAGAACTTGGGCGCCCACGTCTGTCACAGATGCTAGCCGTCAAAGCCCGAAGTGCATCGGCGTTGCAAACTGCACTCCAGCAACATCATGCACACTATCTGCTGCTTCATGCTTCTGCCGCTTCAATGCTAGGTGCTCAGGGGCAGAGTGCTTATGCAATTTCCAACGCTTGTTTGGAATCTTTAGCGCTGACAGCACCCGATTCGTTAATGGTAAAAACGTTGGTTTGGGGTGTTTGGGGTGGCATTGGCATGGCCAGCGATAGGCGATTAGTGGAAAAACTGGCGCAGGATGGCATGTTACCGTTCAGCACAAATGAGGGTATCTGGCATCTCAATCAATCTCTGCGTGCCTCATCGCCTTGCTATCTGGCAATGCGGTTAGATGAACGTCATCCTGATATTGTTCGGCGTTTACAAGCTGACATTATTCATGTGGCCGAAAAACCTGCATCTTCACCTTCTGCCGAAGTCTCTGTAGATAGCACGCTCTATCAGGACAGTAAACAGCGGATTAGCTGGCTGCGTCAGCGTGTCGCGACACTATTGCGTTTAGAACAACCTGAACGTCTGGAGCCACAACAGGATTTATTGCAATTCGGTTTAGATTCCCTGCTGTTCCTTGAACTAAATTCGGTGATCCACCAGCAATTTGGTTTCAGACTAACCGCTGAATCGGCGTACCAGAATATGACACTGGAAGGGCTGAATGCACTCATTGGTGATGCATTGCCTGAACAACCCATAGCCTCTTCTCAATCTGAGATCGT
Source organism: Xenorhabdus vietnamensis (assembly GCF_002127535.1). Lineage (GTDB taxonomy): Bacteria > Pseudomonadota > Gammaproteobacteria > Enterobacterales > Enterobacteriaceae > Xenorhabdus > Xenorhabdus vietnamensis. The sequence goes on along the minus strand of NZ_MUBJ01000019.1, from coordinate 15,568 downwards.
AATTGACAGCGCCCAACATCATGAGCCATTTCCTCTGACACCAATTCAGCACGCTTACTGGATTGGCCGTACTCAGGCCATTGATTTTGGTGGTGTGGCCTGCCACGTTCTGTTTGAATGGGATCTGATGCTGAATAGCTTTGATATCCCGCGTTTTGAGAAGGCATGGAATGCTTTAATTCAGCGTCATGGCATGTTGCGCATGATAGTGGATGAAGATGGGCAGCAGAGAATTCTGCCTGAAACGCCTTGGTATGCTTTGTCGCAAGATGATTTACGAACGCTGGACGATATCACCTGTGAACAGGCTTTGACTCAGCGCCGTCATATCCTTTCCTATCAAGTGCCACCCGCGGAACAGTGGCCACTATTTGAAGTCTCTGTTTCGCTGTTACCGAATGAACGTTGTCGTTTACATATGAATCTGGATTTGTTGCAGTTTGACGTACAGAGTTTCCGGATCATGATGGACGATCTCCAACGGGCTTACCACCAGCAGCAACCATTGGCTCCACAAACATTTACTTTCCGCGACTACGTGATGGCAGAACAGGCGCAACGTGAAAGTAAAGAGTGGCGGGCATCATGGGCATACTGGCAAGAACAATTGCTTTCACTGCCTCCTGCGCCAAGATTGCCATTGAACCCACAACTACCTGAGCGTAGTCAGCCGCAATTCACGACTTATGAAGGTCGTCTGGCGCAATCTGACTGGCAATTGCTTAAGCAAAGCTGGAAAAATTGGGGAGTCACACCTTCTGCGGGACTGTTGACACTCTTTGCCCATACACTTGAATGGTACAGCCGTCATCCGCTGTTTACTCTTAACCTGACATTCTTTAACCGGCAGCCTTTCCATCCAGAGGTTCAAGAACTGATTGGTGATTTTACCTCTGTCATGTTGATGGATTTTGATTTACGCAAGACCACCTCCCTGCGTGCCAGCATGGAGAAAACCCAATCCTTGCTCTGGCAGCGGTTGAGCCACAGTCATATCAATGGTGTTGAAGTGTTGCGGGAACTGGGTCGCCAACAAAACGGTGAAACCCAAAGCAGGCAGCCATTAACGCCGGTCGTTTTCACCAGTATGTTGGGGATGGCACAAGAAGGTATCGCAATCAAACAATCCATTACTCAATTACTGGGTGATCCGGTCTTTGTCCTGAGCCAAACCCCGCAGGTCTGGCTGGATCATCAGGTTATGGAAGTGGATGGTGATCTGCTGTTTAACTGGTATTGCATGGATGATGTGCTGGAGCCGGGTATCATTGAAGCACTGTTTGCTGCTTATAACGCGCTGTTAGTGCAAATAGCGCAGATTTGCCGCCAGCCTGAACACATCGGGAATTATGATCTTCATACGCCGCCTGCTGGTCATGCTCGCTATGACTTCTGGCCACAGCATCCTGAATTGCGTCAGGCTGAGCAAAATCTGCGTTCTAAACCTGAAATACGGCTGGCAGAAATTCAGCCACGTCAGGACGATATTCAGGGTTACAATTTATGGCTGGTAGCAGAAGATCATTTATCATTATCGTTGCCAGAACCGCTGGTTATAAATACCGAAGTATTACCGCTGCCAACGTTAGCGGAACAACAAGCATTTGAACGCTCTTGGCAACATATTGAGCAACAAGCATTATTGGGTCTGGGCCAGACTTTACTGCGCCATAATTTGTTCACTTCTCCAAAAGAATGCCACACTCGTGAAGAGATCGAACAACGCTTACAACTGGCACCACAATATCAACGCCTGCTTACCCAATGGCTGACGTTATTAAGCAAACAAGGATTTATTGAAAAAATCGGTGACGAATACCGTTGTCTGCAACCGCTCAGCCAGATCCCTGCCCCTGCGGCAAAACTGGATAATGCAGTGTGGTGCCAAACTATCAGCCGTTATGTAGCAACATGCATTAACCAACATGACACCCTGCTTGCCGGACGTGGCAATGCATTGGAACTGCTGTTTGCCGATAAACAAACCACAGCCAGCCTCTACAGTGAGAACCCGGCGTTACGTTGTCTGAACCAAACTGCCGCTGAAATTGTCCGGCAATTGAGCCAGACATCCGAACATTTCACGGTACTGGAAGTGGGTGCAGGAACAGGGGCCACATCAGAAAAAGTCCTTAAATACAATGCGCAAGCTATTGACAGTTACCACTTTACTGACGTTTCACCGCTATTCTTGGATGATGCACGCCAGTTACTCAATCACTATGGCGAAATCGTAAAATTTGCCCTGTTCGACATTAACCAGCGCATTGATTTTAGTCAGCACCCTGAATCTGGTTATGATCTGATCATGGCGGTTAACGTCCTGCATGATGCCATCCATCTGAAAAATAGCCTGAAACGTCTGTCCCGCTTACTGAAACCCGGTGGATGGTTATTAATTATTGAATCAACCAAGCGCGAAAGTGCTATGCAGCTCGCCAGTGTCGGATTTATTGAAGGCATTAACGCTTGGGTCGATGATCGCGGTGATGATCTCGATGGTGATTACGGTAATAGCGCGCTGCTGGAACTGGCAGGCTGGCGTAAGTGTCTAGAGAAATCCGGTTATCGGGTTTCACTGGAATGGCCGGGACAAGATGGGCCAGAATTGCATCAACAACTGATTCTGGCGCAGGCTGAACAGCAAGCACGGCTGAATGTCAGTGAAATAGCGGCACAATTTTCCACTTTGCCTTACTCATTGCATATCCAACAGCAAGAACAGTTACCACTGGCTGTATTATCGCCGGGTTTCCGGTTGAACATAGTGGCCGCCAAAGAGAGCATGATACAGCCATTAACCACGGAAACTGTGCAATCGGAAACAGCAGACGAGCAGCTTCATGGTATTGAACAGCAAGTGATGGCGCTCTGGAATTCACTGCTTCCTCAGTCAATACAGCGTCACAGTGACTTTTTCCAAAGTGGCGGTGACAGCCTGATTGCTACCCGAATGGTGGTGCAACTACGCCGACAAGGTTACAAACAGGCCAATCTGCAACAACTATTTGAGCATCCCAAGTTGAGTGAATTTTGCCGTACCCTTCAGGTCATTGAGACAAATTCAGCGGCATTGGCAACACCACATCAAACTGAACCAGCATCAGAACAGATGCTGCCACTCACTCCCCTGCAATATGCTTATTGGCTGGGAGAGAGCCAACTGTTCCAGTTTGGTAACGGCATTGCTCACTTTTATGCTGAACTGGCTATCGACGGACTCGATCTGGCTCGTTTCACAACCGCCTGGAATCGTGTGATAAACCATCATGCGCAATTACGCGGTTATGTGGAAGATGGGCAATATCATATTCTGCCGGAAGTTCCCTGCTATACGCCGACGGTAATTGATTGTCGCAACATGGTATTGGATGAGCGCGAAACACAACTGAATAATGCCCGCGAGACTCTGCGTACTCAGGGGGTTCCCAGCGATAACTGGCCTCTGTTTGATTTAACGCTGCACCATATCGATGACCGGACGCATCTACTGCACCTGACCGTCGACCTGCTGGTAGCGGACGGGAAAAGCCTGACATTAATTTTGCGTGATTTACAGCATTGGTATCAACAACCTGACTGGCAGCCGGAGCCATCAACAGCGGCTATTGGTGACTATATTCAGGCACTGGAAAGTGAGAAAGCCGGAGAAACCTGGCAACAAAGCCGACAATACTGGCTCGATCGTTTGCCTTCATTGCCTGATGCGCCAGTGTTACCACTGAAAGATCACCAGTCACAACAACTGGATCAGCAGTGCCTGACAGGGTATATCAGCCCACAACAATGGCAGCGCTTGCAACAACGCGCAGCAGAACATCGGGTATCACCATCACAAGTAATGCTTACGCTATTTGCCCATATCTTGTCGGTATGGAGCAACAGCGAGCATTTCACTATCAATGTCCTGCATGGCAACCGCCTGTTAATGCCACAGCATTGCGATACGTTAGTCGGTAATCTGTCTACCACATCATTGCTGGAAGTGGATTTACGCAGTATCTCAGGATTCAGCGATGCTATAAGCCGGATACAAAGACAATGGTTAGCCGATCTTCAACATGCACTGTTTGACGGTCAATTAGTACTCAGAGAGAAAAACCAGCATCGCCACAACCTGAATGCCGGAATGCCGATCGTATTCAACGATACAACCGGTACGGCGGGCAAAGGCCCATCAGGGTTAGGAACACTGAATCTTTTTGGGGCGCAAACCCCCCATGTTTATCTCGATTGTATGCTCATTTCCGGCTCAGATGGCGGTGTCACCATACAATGGGCGATCTTGCCGCAACTGTTCCAGCCTCAAGTTGCAGAAAATATGTTTGCTCATTATCAAGCCAGTATTGTTGCACTGCTCGAACCGGATTATCAATGGAGCACCCCGCTTCCTGAATGGCTCCCGGCAAATGATCGCGCTTTGTGCCAGAACAGTAATACGACAAAAAGTGACTTTCCACCACACACCCTTTGCTCGTTGATTGAACAGGCAGTGAACCAGTATCCGCAACACATTGCTGTTGTCGATGCCTCTCGCCAGATCGACTACCACACTTTGTGGTCACAAAGCCTGACACTGGCAGCTCATCTGCAAGCACAGGAAAATCAGGCTTCGCCTTTGATTGGCACTTCGCCTCTAATTGGTATAGTGATGGAAAAAGGCTGGGAGCAGGTTGTTGCGGTCATTGCGATCTTATTGGCAGGACGAGCTTATCTGCCTATTGATGCCAGCTATCCGCAACAACGAATTGACCAGCTACTGGCATCAGGAGAAGTGGACACTGTACTGACGCAACCCAAGTTCGCTCAACAGATGGGCTGGCCTGACAATGTACAAGTCATCTCTCTGGATGAAACATTACTTAACAACTTGCCAGTAACCCGCGAGCCGCGTTTAGCTGTACATCCTGAAGATCTGGCTTATGTCATATTCACTTCAGGCTCTACCGGAAAACCGAAAGGCGTGATGATAGATCATCAGGGCGTGGTCAATACCATTCTTGATATTAACCAACGCATCGCACTCAATGAGCACGATAGCGTGCTGGCAATCTCAGAGTTAACCTTCGATCTCTCAGTTTATGACCTATTCGGCACGCTGAGCCGTGGGGCAAAACTGGTTATGCCTTCTCCCGGTGACAGTAAGCAACCCGATAAATTACTGACATGGTTACAACAGGAATCGGTCACTGTTTGGAACTCTGTTCCCGCTTTTGTGCAACTGCTTGAGGAATATGCCCGTAGCTATCCGCATTCCCTGCATAGTCTGCGCTGGATATTAATGAGTGGTGATTGGATACCAACCAATTTACCGGCCAAATTATATGCTCTTCATCCCGCACTCAACTTGCTGAGTTTGGGCGGTGCAACCGAAGCATCAATCTGGTCCATTGCCTATCCTATCGCACACGTTGATCCAAATTGGCACAGCATCCCATATGGTAAACCTCTGGCTAATCAGACTTTCTATGTGCTTAATACGGCTATTGCAAATTCAACGCTTTCGCCTTGCCCGGTCTGGGTAACCGGTGAGCTGTATATTGGCGGACAAGGATTGGCATTGGGTTATTGGGCTGATTCTGAAAAAACAGAACAGGCATTTATCACCCATCCGCAAACGGGTGAGCGGCTTTACCGCACAGGTGATTTAGGACGCTGGCTGCCAGACGGGAATATCGAATTTCTGGGGCGCAATGATCACCAGATAAAAATTCGTGGCTACCGGATTGAACTGGGCGAGATCGAACACCGTCTATGTGAGCACCCTGCTGTACAACAAGCATTAGTGTTTGCACATACGACGTCAACCGGTGCATTGCAACTGGTCGCGGGCTTACGTTTAACAGACAACGCACCAATATCTACCGAACTTTTACCGCTACTGCCTCACTGGTTGCAGCAAACTCTGCCGGTTTGGATGTGTCCACAGAGATTTATCATTCTCGATACGATACCTGTATCCGACAACGGTAAAATCGACAGACGCACTTTGGTTACTCTGGTTGAAGAATCTCACGAAGTTAATTCAATGCCATCTGCAACAACTCTCAATGCGACAGGACAAGCTGTATTAAACCTTTGGGAATCAGTGTTAGAGCAACAAGGTATCAATGTACACGAGAGTTTCTTTACCCTTGGCGGAGATTCTCTGGCGGCAGTACGACTGATGGTGAAAATCAATCAGACGTTCAACCGTCAGTACCCGCTCAGTTTGCTGCAAACTTACGATACCGTACATTCATTGGCTGAGTTTATTGAGCATCAACCGGAAAACACCTGCCAAGGAGTGATACTGAATAAGGGAAATGTTGAACAACCTGCATTATTCATTGTTCATCCTATTGGCGGACATTTGTTGGGATATCGTCATTTGGCAGCTGGTTTCAGCGCTCAACGCCTGATTGGTCTGGCATTTACACCAGCCAGCCTGAATACCGATAAACCTTCTGTTGCAGCGCTGGCGGCTGACTATATCAACCAAATCCGTACCTTCCAGCCTAAAGGCCCTTATTCACTGGCAGGCTGGTCTTTCGGCGGATTAGTCGCCCATGAAATAGCACATCAATTACGCGCTGCGGGTGAAAATGTTTCTCACTGCATCCTGATTGATAGCTTCGCTCCGAATGTACGTACTGATCTGACTCTGGATGAGACATTCTGCCACCGTCATTTCCTGCTCGATTTACAGGGGCAATTCCCTGATCTGGCGCTGGATAATAATGCGATCGCGGCCAATACTGAGATATTCCTGCAAGCACTGCATGAAGCACTGCCACAATCTGCGCAGATTGATAGCTCCCTGACCGCACTTTATGCCGTATGGTGCCATAATTTGCGCGCATTGCTTGACTACTGTCCACCACAGACTTCACAGCCTTTCAGCCTTATTCGGGCAGCACAGGCGTTGCCTGATTTTATGGATTACCTCGATCCAACAACAATCACCTCAACTGATCTTGGTTGGCAGGCTTTCGGGCCAGTTAACGTGACACAGCTTGATGGTGATCACTACAGCCTATTCCAACCCAAACATGTCAGCTCTCTGGTTACGTGTCTGAAAAACATTCTGAGTTCAGTCCCAACTATTGAGCCTGTTAAGGAGAACATATGATAAAGCCACGGCGGGTTCTGATTGTCGGTGCCAAATTTGGCGAACTGTACCTTAATGCGTTCCTGCAACCCCGGCAGGATCTGGAACTGGCCGGTATTCTGGCGCAGGGAAGTATTCGTTCGCAGCAATTGGCCCGTGATTTCAATGTGCCACTGTTCCGCTCATTGGATGAATTGCCGGACGATATCGATATCGCCTGTGTGGTAATACGCTCAGAAGTTATTGGTGGCAAAGGTGATCAATTAACCCAAGCACTATTGGCACGGGGGATTTCTGTTATTCAGGAACATCCCCTTGATGCAGAAGCCATCAAAAGGCATCAGGCAACCGCTGACAAACATGGTGTTATGTTTTGGGTCAATAGCTTTTACAGCCAGTGCCATGCCGGCAGAAGCTGGTTACATGCAGCCCATCAAACCAGTCAATTATCACAACAACGTCCGGTAAGTGGCTATCTGACAACCAGTCGTCAGTTACTGTTTTCCGCCCTTGACCTGTTGTTACAGGCATGTCATTGCCCGGAACAAGTTGAGGTAGTTTATGTGGGTCAATCGGGCAGCGCATTTCATTGTTTTGAACTCAGCTTTGCAGGGACAACGATAACGTTAAACGTTCAGTCCTATCTGGATCTCAGAGATCCAGATATGCACAACCTTGTCATGCATAAAACGACGCTGATTTGGCCCGCGGGTTACCTCACACAAGAAGCCAGTTATGGGCCGGTTATCTGGACGCCGGTTCTGCATGCACCAAATCATCTGAACAATGAGCAAAGCCTTTATCTGAACGCCAGCCAGCCGGATGGCGCTTACCTGCACCAAACAACATCACACATTCTTTGTCCGGCCACCAAAGACTGGATGACGGCATTTGAATGTGATGGTGCTGAAGGTGTGGCATTTCTACTCAATGCCTTGAGTTCTGTATTGAATGGCGCACTCTGCCCGCCTGCTTTTAGCTACGATTACCAACTACGGCTGGCAGGCTTGTGGCAACAAATTTTACACATGATGGGAGAGCCTGTTACTCAGGATTTACAACCACCGGTCTGGATTGATCCGGTTCAATTAATGCTGACTATTGATGCTAATTAAGGAAGAATGCTGATGAAGTGGGCACTCCCTGCACATCCGATGATTCGCCCGTGTCTGACACCTCGTGGTGAACCCAAATATACCCTATTAATCTGCCCCTTTGCCGGGGGCAGCAGCAGTGCATTTCGTCAATGGTCTGTGCTGGAAAACCCAGATATCGCCGTTTCACTGGTGATTTATCCCGGACGTGACAACCGCATGAATGAACGTGCAGTCACCGAAATTGCGCCATTAGCGCAATCACTTGCTGATTTGCTTATATCACTCACACCCGCACAGAGAGAGAACCTGATACTGGTTGGCCACAGTATGGGGGCTCAGGTCGCTTTTGAAACGTGCCAGCGTCTTGAACAGCATGACTGTTCTCCTAAGGCACTGGTACTTTCGGGGTGTCATGCACCCCATCTTCAATCCTGCCGTCAATTGAGTGGGTTACCTGATCATGAATTCATTGAACAACTGATTGATATCGGCGGTTGCAGCCCGATTTTACGGGAAGATCCTGATTTGTTGTCGCTGTTCTTACCCATGCTCCGTGCCGATTTTTGGGCTACGGAGCATTATCACCATGTTATTCAATCTGATTCAGTCAAACTGCAAACACCAACCCTGTTGCTTTATGGCAACGAAGACAAAGAGGCTTCCGCTCAGGAAGTTCAGCAGTGGCACCATTGGCTTTCCGGTGACAAGCAAAACCTTTCGTATTGCTGCCAAGAGATTGTCGGCAATCATTTTTATATCACACAAGAACCACAGAGTTTTATTCGTCACGTTACCCAATTTATGCAATATGTTTATCCACAAGGAGTTCGCATAATGGCACCTTATTCAATCCCAGGAAAAAATCTTACTATGACGCCAGACTATCTTTGGAATGGCGAAACCATAGACCAACAGCTTGCCGGATGGGCGAGTCTCTGGGGTGATAAAACCGCACTGATCTATCAGGAACAACTCGATCAAGAACAACGGCTGACTTACCGTGAACTCCATCAAGCTGCGGAAAGACTGGCAAGTGGATTATTCCAGCGCGGAATACGTCGTGGCGACAATGTCATGGTGCAACTGCCTAACCGCATCTCCTTTGTTGTCACCTGTTTTGCTCTGTTCAGGTTGGGTGCTCACCCAGTGTTATTAATGCCGACACAACGGGCACATGATGTTCATGCACTTTGCCAGATTGCTCACCCAGTGGCGTACATTATTCCGGATTGCATCCACGGTTTTGATTATCGGGAAATGGCGCGGGAAGTTGCGGCATCTTGCCCTGATATGCAGCATGTCATTGTTGATGGGGAAGCAGAAGAATTTACCGCATTGGCTTCCATTGATAGTGAACCACTCAATGTTTCCGGCCCATGTTATGGCGATATTGCCGTGCTCCTGCTGTCAGGCGGAACGACAGGTACTCCTAAATTAATTCCGCGTACTCACGATGCCTATACCTATGATTTTGTGCTTTCTGCCCGCTTGTGTTCAATAAATACCGAAAGCGTTTATTTAGCAGTATTGCCTGTTGCACATAACTTCACCTTAGGCAGCCCCGGTATTCTGGGCACGCTTTCTCAGGGCGGATGTGTACTTCTGAGTGACACTGCCAGTTGTGATGAAGCCATGCCATTGATCGAACAACACAAGGTGACACATGTAGCGCTCGTACCGGCGCTGGCCCGACTCTGGGAACAGGCCCGTGACTGGGAACAGAGCGATCTTTCATCCCTGCGTTGCTTACAGGTCGGTGGTGGCCGGCTTACACCAGAGCTGGCAGAACAGGTTATGGCACGCCTTGGGCCTTTACAGCAGGTATTTGGTACAGCGGAAGGCTTGCTTTGCTATACCCGACTGGACGATCCCCATGAAGTCATTATTAATACCCAAGGTCGTCCATTATCAGAAGAAGATGAAATCAAAATTGTTGATGCCAATCTGCAACCTGTTGCGCCCGGTGAAGTAGGCGAACTGATGACACGAGGCCCCTACACCATTACGGGGTATTACCGTGCAGAGCAACATAATACCGTCGCCTTCACCACTGATGGATTCTACCGCACCGGCGATCTGGTTCGCATAAGACCAGATGGTAATCTGATCGTTGAGGGACGAATCAAAGAGCAAATCAACCGCAGTGGCGAGAAAATCTCGACGCAAGAAGTTGAAACATTGCTGCTGCAACATCCAGATATTGATGATGCCGTTGTCATCGCAGTTCCTGATGAACTATTGGGTGAACGAATTTGCGCTTGCATACCAAAGAATGGCAATCAACCAGAACCTACTCAGATGCAGGCATTTTTGCATCAGAAAGGTGTTCAGCGCCATAAAATCCCTGATCAATGGTTGTTTGTGGCGTATTGGCCATTAACCACCGTAGGAAAAATCGACAAACGCCAATTAGTACAGATGGCACAAGCAGAGCACGGAAGTCCAATGCAGCAATATCATGAACACACTATCGCTATTACCAGTACTCCGTTAGATCTGGTCACTCACTTGCTTGCCAATCTCACAGAGAATGATGCACAACCTTGCACGCTCTATGAAATCAAAGGTGAATGGTCATTGGGAATAGGCTGCGCAGCCACCATCAGAGCAGATGCATCAGGGCAACTAGTTGATTCAAAAGGCAATCATCATCCATACGATATCAGTACATTAAGCCAAAAACTGGAGCTGGCGCTCAACGCCCTTCCTATCAAAGACTGGCGGGCTTATGGCAGAACATTATTTGAATTTTCCCATATGACATACGGGATACCCTTAGATCCATCATTAGAACAGCAAAATGAAGCATTAATAAAAATCACTGTTCCACAGCATGAATTACGCATTACTCAAGGACAGGTTCTGATACGGACGCTTGAAGAAAACCAGATTACCATATTAAGTGAGAAAGTCAGGCTGGCTGATCAAGCAGGCACACCCGTTTTCCCATATACAAAAGCGCTGGAAATTATCAACACGGCAGACGCGGAGAAACATTATCAGGATAATGTAGCGAATGCGGTTAAGGACATTGCCGCAGGTCACTACCAAAAAGTGATCCTGTCACGCAAAGTTGAGCTGGGTTCAAATGTTGATATAACACACAGTTACTGGCTGGGCCGTCAGGCTAACACACCTGCCCGCTCTTTCTTCCTACGGGATGAAGAATTTTCTGCTTACGGTTTCAGCCCAGAAACCGTGGTTGAGGCCGATGGTTCTGGTTGGGTCAATAGCCAACCACTGGCAGGCACCAGAGCATTGACACATAACAAGGAGCAGGATCAACGGCTGAAAGCTGATTTACTTTCGGATCCGAAAGAAATCGCTGAACACGCAGTATCTGCCAAACTCGCATTAGAAGAACTGGCCCCGATTTGTCAGGCAGAAACGCTTTGTGTAACGGAATTTATGGCTGTTCGTGAACGTGGCTCAGTACAGCATTTGGCATCACGCGTAAAAGGATTACTGCAAACAGATAAAAATCGCTGGGATGCTTTCATTGCCCTATTCCCGGCAGTCACCGCTTCAGGGATACCGAAGAAACCTTCTTTGGAAGCCATTGCTCGTTATGAAGGAGAACCACGCCGGCTTTACAGTGGTTGTGTCATGCTGCTGGACAGTACAGGCAAACTGGATGCCGCGCTGGTATTACGTTCTTTCTATCAACATAAAGGACGCAGTTGGCTCCAGGCTGGTGCGGGGTTGGTCAGAGATTCAAAACCAGAACGAGAATGGCAGGAAACCTGCGAAAAACTTGAATGCATTATGAAATATGTTCGCGCTTAATTCTGGTAAGAAGATTAAGAGCTTACTGGGATAGGTAGTCATCATATTTCGGGGGAAACCAGAGAATATCTGGTTTTCCCCAAATCGCCTGCTTTCAGGTCAAGCCGGCAAAACGGTTGATTCAGAACTATCATGGAAGTAGTACTATTTATTTGTAAATCCATCTCCCTGCTTTGGCTGACTCAACAAGCATTTTCAAGGTCAATGGTTCAGGTTCAATGTAAGGTATTCTCATGGATTTAGGCAGTAAGAAATTCGGGATCCAACCCGGCTCTTCGGGCCAGTATTTAAGGATATTAAACCCTTCCTTATCAACCTGAAACGTTTCAAAATAATCATTCATGATTTCTTCTCCAGTTTCCCAAGCCCACGGATGTGACCCCGTTGTCAGACTGGTACTAAGATCTAACTTCCAGGGTTTTCTGGAGAAGAAATATGTTCCATTCCATTTTTTTTGGTACCAATCAAATACCCACTTTTCAGTTTCATTGATTACCATAATTTATCATTACCATGAGCGATAGTATTATACTTATTTGTTGTTTTCCATGCGATAGTTGAAACATCATAAGCTAATATAATAATACCTAAGATCGGTATCCATCTCCCAACGAAAGCACCTAAGTTATTAACATAGCTGAATTTCAAGCGTTTAATACTTCCAGTGGTTAAAGTAGGCCAGTTTCTTACCTTAACTTTCAACCATTTTCGTAAATGATAGCTTAGATGGGAGGTTCCTTTTGTTGCGCCAATTGGTTTAGTCCTTGTGCCTTTAATTGGTTGACCGAGTATGATTAAAGCCAAGGTAGCCAAATCATCAACACCAAGTTGCTTTCCTGTTTCATCTAAAAAGATCCAAAAAAATAATTCTCCAGATGTCAAATTAGACATTCCATTAAAAAAATATGTCCCATTTGATTCTTCAACTGTATCCATGCCGCACTCCTTCTCTATATATGAGATAAGAATGTATCACTACCGATTGAGTGACAGAATAGTTAGTTGGTTTTTGTTCATCGTGTGTTTTGGTTTGATTACTGAGACGGTATCTTATATGGACATTATCAATCAGCCAGCTCTGACAGGAAAAATTTCGTGAATATATTGTATTAGATAATCCGACAGCAGCGTTGGTTATGCAACTATTAATTGCTAATAAACCCGTACTTAGGTATTCGTCAATAAAAAGCGGAAATAATTCCACTTCTGGGTATTGTGATATTACAGGCTCCCGAAAAAATCATCATTTGTTAGCATTCCCGTTCGTTCCATAAATGTGTTTATGGCTTTCATATCCTGTTTTTCCTACATTTGTTCTCTTTTTCTGGCTTCTATTTCCTGTGCCAACAATTTATCTAGTGTTGCTGACAGATTGATATTGATGTTGATGTTGAAAGTAATTTCAATCAATGCAGTAGTTAGGTATACATTCGTGCTTTTTTTAGTGCTATATCGTGAAGTTGTAGAAGTTTTCCCATAATAATATATCTTTATGTGCATTAGTCTGCGCATAATCATGACATTGAGAGAGTAAAAAAGAAACAGTAATGATACGTAGGGTAACCTCGATTCTTGCACCGGAGATAGAAGAAAAAATGAGTCTTGATTTTTTTGTCCATCTTTTCACCTGCTTTAGTTAATAAATTAAACACAACAAAAAACAAGCAATTACACAAATTTAGAAACAGGGTCAATTTATGTACATAATCAATTTAATTAGTGCCTATTTATTCATTAAATAGACACTAGTTTATCTTTATTTTTTATAGAATCATATTGAACCGATAGGAAAACTCAGACTTATTAGCTTTCATATTTTGTCAATTTAATGACAGAGTTTCATTTTTTACAACTGAGAATATGTAGTTCTGACGAATCGCTAATATAATCTTCTCTACCATCTAATAATCTTATTCTTGAATGGTAACCACTAGAATGAATAGTATCTGTTGTATACATAAAATCTGGCCAACCATATTTTACATACATATTCCCTTCTATTCTCCACAATTCTTTTGTTTTTTCTAGCGTTGCGACCCCATTAGTACAATGACGTATCATATTAGACCAAATACCCTCCGCATAGGTTTCTCTTTCTCTATTAGCACCCTTTCCATTTTCTTCCCCAATTTCCTTAAGTAATGCAGGCCTTTTAAATACGATGTTTCCAGTAGTAACCTCTTCAGTCATATGTCCCCAATAATTAGCCTTATTCGAATCAGGACTGGTAATCACGGTAAAAATAACATCCTGTGTCTTTTCCTTAGCACCGGGCTTATCACCCATGGTAATGCTCACGGGGGTTTTTAACCCGATACTGCTCTGATCCGTGACTTCAATAACCAGTTTACCATCCTGATCAGTACGACCGATGTACGATTTATCCTTGGTGTAAGTTTCTCCGTTAATCTTCAGTTGCGCGGTGGCGTCAATTTTATCCTTTTTTGCACGTCCCATTGCCTTATCCAGTTTCACTTCAATGGGCACTCCGCCAACGTATTGGCCTCCTGTTTTTATGGTATTGATAGTAAGTATAATGGCCTTATCTTTCTCAACTTTCACTGCCATTGAACCATCAGCATCCTTTTCTGGTGTCTCTGAGGTGATCGTAAAGTCATCCGCAATCCCTTTCACGGTACCGTCCGGGTTGCCCCCGGTGACATTGCTTTTCTTGGCTTCCTGCACGGTATCCGTTGCCACTGACTCCCCCAACATCATTTTATTATTACCCGACTTAAGCGGACTGCGGGGTACCATGGCGAGCTGGATAATCCGGCCGCTGTCTTCGGGTTTCAGGTTATACGGTGGCACGGTGCCACTTGCCCTGATGTGATGGTCAGGATCATCAACCAAATCGGAGATCCTTTTCTCTGGTGAGGTCGGTGCAGTGGGATCATCGGAGTCCGGGTATTGAATGCCCCAGAGATACACGGAATTATCCACATCATCCTTATCATTCTGCTTAAAGATGTACGAGCCTGTCAGTGCCTGCCCCATTTCCAGTGTCCCGTTAATCGTTAATCCCTCAATGATCGGCCCCCGGTTCGGATCAATAATTGCCCCGTCCGCGGTTCCTCCGATAAGGGTATGATCCTGACCCGTATTGATCACCGCATCAGTCCCGGTTTCCCCCAGGCCATTTTTCGGTGTGATGGTGATTTCCAGCAGTCTGCCGGTATCATCTTTACCCAGCGTGTAAGAAGGGATGGCACCACTCAGGATGTTTTTTCCATCAACGGTGCCCCTGGCTTCAGGGTCTGATACCTCCTCCCTTGGCCCGCCGTCTTTATCCTCCGGTCTTAAACGCTTCCAGACATAGGGGGATTTATCCGTGGCATTTCCGTTGTGGGCATTAAACGCATACTTAGCGGTTAAGGTTTCATTCAGGTACAGTTTGCCTTCCAGCAACAGGTCATCAATGGACGGTTTTGCTGCCGGATCAAGGACAGTGCCCGGTTTTGCACCTTTGGCGGTAGTTTTGTTGATGTCGGTATCGGTCATGCCGGTATCCACCGTTTTGGGATCACCCGCTTCATTGTTGCCGTTAACCGGCTTCACGGTGATCGCGAGGGTTTTCCCTGCATCGGCCTGTTCC
>NZ_MUBJ01000018.1:58923-93263 GCF_002127535.1 Xenorhabdus vietnamensis | reverse complement strand
ATGGGTTCGGGCTGGTTGTCTTGCTCAGTGATGAGATCTGTAGCGAGTTCCTGTGCCGGTTCAGTAGTGTAATGTCCAGAATCATCATCAGCCCGTGCTGACAGGTGACTAAAGTTGGCTTTTGTTGTGGTTGTGTCTTTGTGGACTGCTTTACGCTTGAAGCGGCCTAACCCCAATAAATTCGACATAGTGTAATTTGCCATTTGTTATCTTCCTGTCTGTGATAAAGCCTTGTCGACCAGCTTACGGGCGACTTCGTGAAGGGTGGGTTTAATGCCCAGTTCTGAGCGGCTGTATTCGTCCTGCTGTATCTTGCGTAGGGCGTCCATCTGCTGACGGGTCAGTAAGATGGCCTTGTTATCGATTTTCATACTTACACCTCAATCGCTGATAATTTATACAGCTATATTATTGCAATATATGCAACAAATCAAATTAATGATGCAAAATAAGAAACAATAAGATTCACTATAAATTAAGGACAGGCAGGAAGCGGCAATATCATGTGATACCGCCGTTTGATGAGGCTTATTATTCATCAGGTAAAGCCTTCATTCTGACACTGGAAACATGAGAACAAGATACTGACAAATCTTTGCTTTTTAATGCCCGTTCTGTAGGTGGTGCGGGTATGTGATATTTACGAAGGGTATTAGTTAGACGTCCGTGTCTAGTTGGTATACAGCTAATACATAGCTACATACCTTGTCATTCCTTCGGTTGTTCCGGCCATACGATATCAGGTGCAGTAGTGCAATCTATCCGATTGAGTAGTATTCGGTAACGTTTCCATTTTGTTAGTTCAGTAATTTCCTGAACTGTTGATATATCAAGCTCTACAGCATCTTCTAAAGGCATAATTACAGCATTCGCTTTACTCAATAATTTTTTCTTATGTTCATATGCATGAGCAATAAGTTCATCTTGAGTATAGCTCCGCAACTTAATGCTACCATTTGAATACTGCCAATTTCCCAGAGTATCAATGTTATCAGGTAATAATTCAACTTCAACAATGCTTCCGTTTTCAGGGCATATTGTTGAAGCATCCTTACTTATCGCAACAATTATACCATTAGAGTCGTACTTTATTTTATACGTGTCATTATTGAATTTCGAAATACATGCATACCAATCTTGATTGTCCTCACTGCGATAAAATATTGCTTTATATCTTTTTTCAATTTCTTCTTCATCTTCATTACTTGGAGGATATCTGGAGAATTTTCTGAAGTGTAACATTATATAAATCCTATATTATACCAAACTCCATTAACTAATTTTTGCAATGGACGCCGATAAACAGAATCAATATATTTATCAGAATTATGATTAATAACACCAGTAATAACATATGGTGGAAAATCAGAAAATCCATATGATTTCCAAACTGACGCGCTTTCCACTGAACCTAAGCGAATATCTTGGATATATTTACCATCAGCATCAAGCTTAGCGAAACGCTCATCCATCAAAGAAGTTACTTCTTCAATTGCTCTTTTAACATCTTCTATTGTTGGAGCCACTACAGAGATATTGCTGTCTTGAGTACTCATATTCATTCCCTCATCTAATCAACAATACAACATTGCTAAATAACATGAAGGCGGTGGGAGACTTCTCCGCCGGTGAACATCAATAAAAGGGTTCATCAATACGAGAAAGTACGGCTTGAATTCAATTTGAGGCATGTTTTGATGGTAGGATGGCATAGAATAGCAGGCGGGTCATTAATAAAATTCTCTTCACTATTGATGGAAATTAACGAAATAAAAAGGCTACATAGATTATTGAATAATCAGATATGGGAATTCCCATAACGAAACAAATTCAAGTGGTTAGATCAGGGTTGGGTAGCGCCATATACCATATTTAAATCAGTGTGTTAGGTGTGATTTTGGTTGATATGAGCAGCATCTCGATCCCTACAAATTAAGTCATACCAGCACCAAACTTCAAATATACACCTCACTGAATCACGCATCATCTTTCAAATTATAAGCCTTGCTATAGTCGTAATCCGATTGAGATGAAGATTTGACCTCAGTAAGGTTTCTGGTGCGTTAACAGTAGGATGAAATGACCTTTAACGAATAATAAAGTGAGGTGTTTATGTCTAATGTTAATAAGCTGGATAGTACGCAATGTCAAATTAACCCTGACCAATACAAAATTAAGATTGATACAGTAACTGCACCAGTTGGTTCCTGTCCGTGGGCAATAATTCAAGTATATTTGGGGAATAAGTTGCATCGTAGTGATTGGGACACCCCTAATGAGTACATGCGTCTTACTTCCAAAAAACCGGGTAATGATTCTGTTTATATTGAGAAAAGAGATAAACATGGTACTTGGTTTTCTTGGCAGCCCACACCAGAAGATTTGATGGCTTGCGATTGGATATTGTTGTCTGAAGTAAAACCAGTTGAATGTATGCTGTCTTTTGATCTTGAGATAGGGACTGGCCAATATAGTAGCGGTCAGGGTCAGGATTGGGGATATTTGACCAAGGGTGGACATGTGTGGGCAAATCAACCTACTTTTGGTACTTTGACTAATCTTCAAAGCACTATAGGTATTAGAAGCATCTTGACATTTTATTATGAAGAAGCCCCAATCGGTACTTTTTATACTATAGAATTGCAAGTTGACACCCAAAACCAACCGAACTTAGGGAGTAAAACTCTTGAAGTGACGGTGAATGGTTCAACTTATAATCTGGGTACCGCTGGTAATTCTACAACTGATTTCAACTATACCTCTGACGGTGCAAAACAACTAGGCGATCTACTGAAACAAAACGTAGGTAATACACTGTCTTTTTGCCTCAACTGGAAATAAATCCACGTACTGAATTCAAGGCTGCTTAATGCGGCCTTTTTCAAATAAATCCACCTTTAACTCATTGATATCCCTTATCTCCTGCATGGTGCAGGTTTAGTACCATGTCATGCTTCCGTTTGAAACGTAGGCATGGAAATAAACTCAGAGGCTACCCTCTTTAAGAGGGTTGGTTAAAAGTAGCTCAGTATGTTTGATATACCTACCTGCTGCCGTAGTCCTCACTTTGGCTCAGTTCTAATCAGTCAAATTTTAGTCCTATGAACCCACCGAAAGCTGCGGGTTAAAATCCGACCAATATTGTATAACTCAATCCTGAACCACCTGCGGCAACTGTAATGATTTCCGTTATGGTTGGATAGGACGTGCTGATTTTCCCGATTTGAAATCGGAGAAACATTGCCTCCCAGAGCAAATGCTCTTCGTATTCAAGGCTGTAAAACCAAAACTCAAGCAAGCCAAATGATAACATTTGATAACGTCAACGCTGAGAAGACAGACAGTGATTCTGCGCACACCCAATCCAGCACAATGATAAGTTTTGATAAGGTTGATGCCTTTCTCTACGCTATACGCCAAAGAAATAGCACAAGCGAAATCCTAAGAAATCTTAAGGTAAAAGCCTCTTTTGGCAGACTAATCAGGCAGATTACTAATCGCTAAATCCTAACAATTCTTAACATTAAAACCGTTTTACGAAGCATCACAACCCCGTTCCGTACCTGTAACCTGCTGCGCAAAATAATAGTGCGCAATACTGCGCAAACTCAGGCCACATCTGCGCAAGCAAACTGCGCAAAATGATACCCAAGAAAAGCCGGGGTATTCAGCCATTGCGCAGAATGAGACGGCTAAAATTGCGCAGTAAGAACCGACGGAAAACGCGGTAAATTAGAAACTATTGCGCAGAGCGGGGGGACAAAATGCGCAAGAAAACGCAGGTATTTTAAAGTGATACTGGAGCCGCCAATCTATCAGCGGCTCTTTATCCGGTTCTATTTTTTGTATATATAGTGAAAAGTTACCGACAACGCCACTTATAAACTCTCTCATGCGTCTCTGAATCCTTTTGCCCGCCAAGAAAGGAAAGTTTTTCTTCTGGCAGGCGCTTTGTTTTAAGTCCGACAATGAAAACGACAAACCGACAACGTAGCGACAAACATTTAACATTTTACTATATTGATTTTTAAGATATTTATATATGTGTTGTCGATTTGTCGATTTGTCGATTTGTCGATTTGTCGGTATTGTCGGTTAGTTTTACGCGTATAGAAAATTTATTCTTCGTAGGCGTTTTAACGTTTATAAAAAAATGTGCTGGGGTTGTCTACCTTATCTACCCACTCACTCTATCCCATATGGCACAAGGCTTTAAGTGGGTAGATGACTGATTTTTTGCTCTCTACCCATTGTCTACCTATCTCAACCTTATCTACCTATTTTTTCTTTCCTTTAGGTAGACAAGGTAGATAATAGGTAGATAATCTTTAAATAGTTATCTACCTAATTAACCATATGATTAATATAAATAAATGTCGATTAGGTAGACAAGGTAGATAACCAAACGCTATTTTTAGATAAACTCGTCCGCTTTATCGGTGAGTTGTACATTGGTCTGTCGTCTGCCCTTTATAGTTCGAGTCAGATATTCAGCCTTGTACTCCTTTGCGGCTTCTTTAACCGCTTTTCCGAACTCGGTTACACTCAGAGGACGCCCCAGCCCTTGATATTCCATGAATGAAAGATAAAGGTGATAAAGGTATCTTTTTGGCTGGCGCTCTTCTTCCGTTTTACGCCCGCCACCCATTTCTAATCCTCTCGGTTCTCCCATAAAAGCCAGTGCCGCGCACAAATCTAAAACAGGGTTAGATGCCCGTTTAACCTCCAATGCTTCATCACTATCACGCTGTTCAAGTAATAGCACTTTGGCCTGTTCGGGGTCATCAAATGTCGTCAGTAACCGTCTGACAATAACCGGAATTTCATGAGCGATCTTGTCTGATAAATGCGGGTCTTTATCTTCTTCTTTCACTTTATTGTTAAATTGATAGATAACACGCCGACGAGCCACACCCCCAGCGCGTTCGGTAAATATCATCGGGGTATTATTTGTTGCAATAACAACTGCCCGTATGATTGTTGTGTATTGCTGTTCATGCTTGGGATCAATCTCTATGGCGTCACCGCCCGTAATCGCTTTTATGCCCGTACCTTCCCCTGTGTATTTGGGTTGATCGGGTAGAGTTATCATGCTTTTACCCACAAATTGCGCTCGTCCTCGTGCTGTGTCCAAAGCCACCATATTTCCGCTGGCTGTATTGTGTTGACCAGCCAATAAAGTAGCCACCTGAGTAAAGACACTTTTACCGCTACCCCCTTCGCCTGTAATTTCAAGGAATAATTGCCAGTCATAGCGATTAGCTAAAACCATGTATAACGCTGCAAATATTCGCTTCATTTTGTACGGATCTCGGTCAGCGGCATGGCTTATCCATTTATGGAAATTAGGCGCACCGTCTCGCAAGTTCTCATCCGGTTTTGCTGGGGTGTACTCAATGCCATTGTGATTTAATAACCAATTTTCAGGCCGGTGAGGTGAAAATACTTTCGTTTCAATATCAAAAACACCATTCGCAAAGGAGATCATGCTCTGGCACGGCTCACCCATCACAGGCGCAACAATCTTTAATGCTTCAACCACATTATTGAGTGCACGCTTACTAAAGTTAGTTCCGTGTAAGGTATAGACCTTTCCCATTTCCCGGCTTAAATCCAAGCATGATGTTTTCTTCCAAACGCCCAGTTGATAGGTATAGAACCCTTCGCTTTCTGAATGAATAGCAATCCCTTCATACCGTTCTGTTAGCAATAAAGCCTTTTCATTATCCGCCAGTTGCGCAATGTTGTTACTCGTGCGTTTTTTCTTCTGCTTTCCCGGATTAATCGAAATAACGTTAGCTGTTCCCACTTTCTTTTCCCCCACCTGATACAACCCTTCACTGAATGCCTGCTTTGCTGCCTCGATGCCGTGCTGCTGGCGATAATCGTCCCAGTCGGCCTTGTGCTCTGTTGGCGGTAATGTGACCCATCCATCGATAGCCTTAGCGGTTTTCTCGGCTGCTATCTTGCCGACGTTCTTCTTTGGCTTGCCTTTGTCGTCCAGTTCTTCCGATGAGTTCCAATCATTGTCGGCGGCAAGGATAATTCTCGCGTCTGGATACCGCTCTCTGACCTGTTTAGCCACAGTCGGTAAATTACCTTCATCAATCGCAGCCAGTACCCAGCCCTCACACAATTGGCTCACCGTTAAGGCGGTTGCATAGCCCTCAGTAATGATGATTGTGTCTGGTGTTCCAATTACGGGTGATAAGGGGATAAAACTCCCCTTTTTCAGCGTCCCAGAGACAAGACGTTTTTCACCCTTCGGCTTGATGATTTGTGCACCGGTGATTGTGCCGTCCAGAGCCTGAGTGACCAGCAACAACGAACCGTCATTCAGTAGCTTCTGGTCGGGGCATGGCAGCCCCTTTTTGGTCAGATAATCAGATTGTCCGATAGTAGCCTGAGCAAGCAACTTATTCACTTTCTCAGCTATCGGAAGAGCCTCTGATTTCAGAGCCTCTTTTCTGGCAGGTTGGGGTTCAGGCAAGGGAAGTAACAGCGCATCAGCAGCCACCTTAGCCGCCTCAATTACCGTGATACCTTTAGCTTTCGAGAGTAAATCAAAACCGTCTCCGTGGTTCGGGTGTTCACACTGGCGACAATGCCAGTTGCCGTCTCCGTGGTCGTCTATGAAGTGAAAGCGATCATTACCGCCACAGATAGGGCAAGCGCCATGCTTACCCTTTGCTGGAACGTCCACCCCACAAGCAGACAACAAACCTTGCCACTGATTTTGCGCCGCTGCTTTCACCGAACGAATATCAATATGACTTACCATTTCGGGAATCCCTCGCGGTGATGGAGTTCAAAGTCCGCATATTGTGCGGTGTCGTTCAGTGCTTGAGCGATCCTCGGTAAATACATCAATGCTTCACCGATACGGCGTAAATCTTCCCTTGCCTGACGATTGTCATAGTTTTCGTTATCAACTGACCAGAACGCCATCTCACCCATTGCAGACATCGCCGCCATTACTGCACTATGTGCACCATCTGCATTCATACGCAAATCTTTCAGTTCCTCAGTGTCCATATCGTTGAAGTCGTGACGTACCAAGTGGTTATAGATATCAGACATAATCAGGCTCTCCCTGCGTAGGTGTATTCTTGAGTGAAGCGGCTTAATGGCATGGTGCATGGGCTTTGATAACCATCACGGACAAAAGTCACACGATTAAAGGCCACTGACAGCACCTGAACGGTTTCCCCGTTCTTATGGGTGTAATAGTCATGAGGTTCAGGGTTAGGCATGGTTCACCCCCTGAACAGTAGACATATCGCTACAGTGGGAAGTGTTATCAATAGCTTCCTCATCCGCGATTACATCAATCAGAAATACAGCAATATCGCCGGATAGCTTCGCCATCAGAGAAGAAATAACAGATATTTCACTGCCCTGTATTTGATGAGGGTATGACTCAATAAGCTGATTAATAAATTCGAGTTGCTGCGCCTTTTCAACTGCTTGATGAATAGTGATAGGCTGGCTCATGCGACCACCTCCTGACGGGAAACAAATATCAGAGAGGGAATACCGACCAGTAAACGGGCTTCACCTTCGCTGTCTGCCAGTACAGTAATCAGACGCACAGGGTGAATATCCACCAGCCGTTGAGTACCCGATGCAATTAGGAATGTAAATTTAAGGCGAGTTTGGTTATGCTGTGGTGTATCCATAGCGTAAGACTCCTTTACGTTGTGGTTAGACGCCTCGATAGTGTTTGCTGCACTTCGGGGCGTTGCTATTTTTGTGTCATAGTAAATTTTAGTGTGAACCCACCTTACATGAAGGTGTGAACCCACGTCAATGCTTTTTTTTAATCTCAATATGATGTATGGTGTGTTAACACTAATATCTGATAATGGGTGTATACCAATGGCTACAGGCGATATAAATAACAAATCTGCTAAGAAACATATCCGGTTCCCGCATGAATTGATTGAAGAAATCAACGCCAATATAGAGAGTGAGAAGTCTGCACAGGTAAACTCTAACTTCTCATCATGGGTGATTGATGCTTGCGAAAGAAAATTATCTAAGCAAAAATCGCAGAAGAAAAAATAAACACCAACTATCAATACCCTAAAGGAAACGGCTATGACGTTCAATTTCTCGGCATTAAGCAGCAACAAAGAAGATACGTATGAAGTTGAAGTTTTTGAAGTTTCAGGACAAATAGGAATATCATGTAACTGCCCCGCAAATACCTTCTGCAAACATATAGCTGCGTTAATAACAGGCAAAACCAGCGTTATTTTTCCTGCCGAATTGAATAAACCCGATGATATAAATAACGCTGTAAGCTTATTAGTTTCAAATGGTATGCGCGCTAAATATGAGTCGTTAATGGCTGAATTGGATGCACTTAAAGCCGAATACAAAGACAATACAATAGCTATTAAGCATGAGTTAAATAGCTTATGTACCCCAAAAATCTGAACCTTATTACCATGCGTTGAATTAAAATCCTGAACCAGCCGACAATAAGCCCAGTGGTTAACCAAGGCAAAATTATTGACGTGGTTCACTCCCCCTCTTAAAGATGGTAAGTTGACTGAGCAATAACTAACCAACCCTCTTAAAGAGGGTAGCCTCTTAAGTTGTTGTAATTCTTCGTAAACCAGATTTGGATTACGGATAACTGATTGATTTATCTCATGACGCAAAGACGCGTGATCCCAAAGGGTAGCATTCGCCGTGCTATCCTTTTCTTTTTGTGCGTCGCTCAATGATACGCACAGATTATGACCAGACTGCATATTTGCAGCTTGACTATATTTCAATGGGTTACTGAGGTGTCCGAAAATATTCGCATACCCATCGGCTAAATTTTCAGCCAATGTATAATCAGCGAAATATTTCTCCGATTGGAACTGAGCGAAAAGTTTCGCTGAGTGACCAGCCAAAGTGAGGACCACGGTAATAGGACTCCTTAAACTCAAGGAGTCACCAGCAATAATTGGATAACTTAAAGTTATAGAATGGCTTCTCATTACTTCGCCTCCATGCGCTGCGCTAACCAACGTTGAGCCAGTTCTGTTAATTGGGCTTTCCGTGTCTCTGGTGGTGTATCCAAATCAAGAAATGCACAGTTACGTGACTCCAAGTAAGCCAGTAGCTGTAACTGCTCTACAGTCATATTGTCTCTGACTTCTTTAGATTTAATGCCCTTATTTTTAGCCCATCTGACAGGATCTATACCCAGCACCAATTTATTGATGAACCTGGATTCATTGCTGTAAGCAAAGCCCTTTTGATTGTCTCCGGTGCGCTCAATATATCCTTTCATCGCATCAGCCATGCTTTTGTGATCTTCACAGGCAGCGACACGATTTTTACGCCAGTTAAGCAGAGCGGCTTTGTGTTCCTCTGGTGCAACACGACGCAGACGTTTTTCACAGTCGATAAAGTACTGGCGAGCCTCTTTACCTTCTTCGGTGCGTTCCACCATAGAAAGCTCTTTCGCCATATCAGAGCTAATACGGTATTCAGTTCTCGGACGACCTTTTTTGGAATTTTCCAAATAAGTCTCGTAGTCCTCATTTTCAATAAAACCATATTGCTCAATGCGCTGTTTTATCCAGCTAGCGAACAGTTCCTTATTACCAAGAAACTTATGCAGGTTTCTGGCATCAGTAACCATTGCTGCCTTTCCATTAATAGTTCCCGCTGTTAACGGGATCATTTCGGCATAATTCTTTTTTCGGTTCTCTTTGTACTGAACCAAAATAGGCTCTTGGCTGTTTTCAGCGTAAGCAAGTCCCTGACCATTTAAGACCATATTTTTAGATTTCATATTTTTACCCTGTCTTAATTAATTTGATTTTCGGCTATAGGGGTTATTTACGTTCTCTACTGTTGGCGGGTTACGTACCCACCATAAAACATCACTTAATAACCATGCGCAGGAATTACGCCCAAAATGACAACGTGGCGGAAATAAACCTAATCCCTCTAATTTATGGCAATGGCTGCGAGAAATACCGGATATTCTTTCTCGTTCCCTTTCTCTTATTCGTCTTTCAATTTCGCCGTAAGCGGAAAGAATATATTTCCGCTGTTTATCGGTGGGTAATATAAATTTAGGCATTACATTACCTCGCTGCGAGACTCAGCAATACGCTGATCTATCCAGTCATCAATTTCTGATTCAATAAAAGCGATTGAACGAGTGCCAATTTTGACTTGCTTCGGGAATTGATTATCTGCAATGAGTTTGTAGATCCACGCCTTACCGTAGCCAGTTCTGCGCTGAACTTCGGGTAAGCGGATAAGGTTTTTTCTGAATGCTGTACTTGTTGGCATGTAGCCCCCTGTTATCTAGTCCTTAAGATGTCGTAGTGGACGTTGTTTGATTACAGAGGGTATTAAGAATGATTTTTAGTAAAAATGCATTGCACACAAAATCGTAATTTTGCACGCAAATCTAATTAATTGATTTATATATCTTATTTGATTTGGAGAAAATTTCATTAATTTTTCTCTCACTCAGATTCCTTATTCCTTTATCACTCAAAGTTAAAGCCATCTCTCCCTGAGTCCACTTTTTAGCTCTAGATGTAACACAATTTAAAACACCGCCTATTAGGTATAACAATTGATCAGAAGCGTACTCTCCACTTTCATTTAATAGTTTTCTTTCAAAGTCAAACAAATTTTCCGGTGTAATGCCAAATTCTGTATTAGCAGGAACACCATCTGTGGGAAAGTAATATTTAGGATTTAAATAATTTTCTCTCCATAGCTTTTTATCATTATTATATTTTTCATCAAATGATTTTATTTCATCATCACTGAAACGCTCCATTAGGTTATATATTTTACCATCTATTGCCTTGAGAAAGACTCCATCTAAGTTTAAAAAATCTAGTAGATTTCTATTTTTATTAACTTCAATCATAGACATTACATCAATTCTGCCTGTTCCAATCATCATTAATTCAAAAACGTACTCATCCAAACAAGATAACTCAGATGAATATTCCCAACATACATGCCTTAATTTTTTGTTGAAATATTCACGAGTCAATTGTTCTTCTTTTTCATTGTTTTTCCTCATTCTTTCAACATACTTCTTAAATTCAGATTCCATATATTCATTTAACAATACTTGATATTTTTCTGTTCCTTTTTTTATGGATTTATCTTCATTTGTAATTAAAGTTAATAAAAAATAATCTTCTAACCTTTTTGTAAAAAGAATATCTTCTTCCCAAGCTTCCCTAAAAATATATTTACCAGCATATGGTAATCTTACTGATAATTTTAATTCCCCATCTAATCCTAGTTCCAGTAAATCCAAAGTTGTAACATTCTCTTCTAATGAAGAAGATAATCTAATTGCAGCTTCATTTAAATCAATCCATTTTTTTACTTTAAGAAACTTACTATTGATCATTACAACGCCACCTCACGCCCTCTATTTTGTAGGAGCTATGCCAGTCCGTAGAGGTGTACGGGTTTTCGGTGATCAGCCTAGGCATAGCTTTATTCTTTAACGTCTTGGATAGTCTACTAAAGTCAATTATCGCTGTCTATTCATCCAATTAAGCACGTTTCCCAAATTTGCCATGTACCACATTTTCGCCTCGTTCTAGTGCACCCATATAGTCGGCATACCATTGAAGCATTTCCCGACGACTATCCAAATATTGAGCATGGTTATACGTGCCACGAATGCTGTTTTTATCAACATGAGCAAGTTGTGTTTCAATCCACTCAGAGGGGTAATTTTGTTCGTGCAAAATAGTACTCATTGTGTGGCGGAATCCGTGGCTCGTTGCTTGCCCTGTATAACCAATTCGTCTAATTAATAAATTTAATGCCATTTCACTCATAGGTTTATTTGCATCATTCCTGCCCTGAAAAACATATTTTCCTTGGCCTGTAATGGGCTGTAGCTGTTCTAAAATATCAATAGCCTGGTTTGATAATGGAACAATATGAGGGCGACGCATTTTCATTTTTGCAGCAGATATTTCCCATTGCGCTTTATTAAAATCAACCTCTGACCATTCAGCCTTGCGTAATTCACCGGGACGGGCACCAATTATCATTTGTAATCGCATCCCCATTTTTACGATGAAACTACCTGTATAAGCATTTAAGGATTTATAGAACTCAGGGATTTCATCAACAGTTAAAAATGAATAATGTTCTTTTTTATGTGCAGCAAAGGCAGACACTAAATCTGGGGCGGGATTATATTCAGTCCTCCCTGTTACTATTGCATATCGCCATACCTCTCCACACCGTTGACGAACTTTTCTGAGTTTTTCGGTCGCTCCCCGATCGTTCATTCGTGATAAAACAGCCATAAGTTCCATTGGCTTAATCTCAGAAATAGGTCTATTGCCTATATATGGGAAAACGTCTTTTTCAAATGTTTCCATCATTTCTTTGGCATAAGAAGCCGACCACCTGTCTACGCGTTTTTCATACCATTCACGAGTTATATTTTCAAAGGTGTTCTATTTGGTTTGCTGCGGATATCTTTTCGGTTTTTCTTACTTCACTGGGGTTAATTCCGTTAGCCACCAGCTTTCTTGCCTCATCGCGTTTGGTTCTGGCTTCGGTGAGTGTTACTACTGGATAAACACCTAATGAGATCATTTTGGTTTTACCCGCAAATTGATAACGATATCGCCAGCCTTTGGAACCATTGATATCAACCAATAAAGATAGCCCGTTGCCATCTGCCAGCGTATAGGCTTTTTCCTTTGGTTTGGCTCGCTTGATTGTCAAGTCTGTCAGCTTCATAAATCACCAATCTTGTATAGAAAAATTGTAGAGGGAAACTCTATACAAAAAACTATACAACAAATTGTAGAGATTTAGAAAGACACTACTAGACTTGGATAGATGAGAGTTTTATTGAATATATTGATTTTACTGGGGCTAATTGACTTGAATAGACTATGAAAGATGTTCTTTTGGCGCCCCCTGCAGGAATCGAACCTGCAACTAGCCCTTAGGAGGGGCTCGTTATATCCATTTAACTAAGGGGACAATAAAACACAGTATACCTGTTTTTCTTGTCAGAGATAAGGCATGATGAACCGTTTGCCTATATAATCACCACTCTTTTTGATTACCATTAATGAAAAATTGGAAGTATATTTAACATATTTGGGTACATTAGCTGGTTTGCAGTGTGATGGTTGATGTCGAAAAATAATTAATGTGGAGAACAATATGAAGTATCGTCTGAGCGGGGTTGCTTTTACAGCAGTCTTACTTGTGGGTTGTGCCAGTTCATCGAACACGATGAAGCAGGGGCGTTCTGATCCGCTGGAAGGGTTTAACCGTGCTATGTTCAACTTTAATTATGATGTTCTCGACCCTTATGTTCTGCGGCCTGTTGCTGTAGTTTGGCGCAATTATGTACCGATGCCTGCGCGAAATGGCGTCAGCAATTTCATGAGCAATCTTGAAGAGCCTGCCAGCATGGTTAACAGTTTTTTACGTGGTGATGTTCACGGTGGTGCAAAACACTTTAACCGTTTCTTTTTGAATACCCTTTTGGGGATGGGGGGGCTTATTGATGTTGCCTCCATGGCGAACCCTAAATTGGCCAAAGAAGATCCGATGCGTTTTGGTAGTACATTAGGGCACTATAATGTTGGGTATGGCCCTTATGTTGTTCTGCCTGGTTACGGTGGTTTCACATTGCGTGATGAAGGTGGTAACTTTGCAGATATGACTTATCCGGTACTGAGTTATCTCACTGGTTGGATGTCAGTAGGAAAGTGGATGGTTGAAGGGATAGAAACTCGTGCCCGTCTTCTGGATTCTGATGGCCTGTTAAAGAACTCTTCCGATCCTTATTTGATGATGCGTGATGCCTACTTCCAACGTCACAATTTTATGGCCAATGGCGGTAAAATAGAAACAGAAAAAAATCCTAATGCGGCAAGTATTCAGGATGAATTGGATTCTATTGATTAATTAGCTTTCAGAATAAAAAAAGGATAGCGGGTACTATCCTTTTTTAGATCAAACTATTAGGTTAGAACGTATAGTTGAAGTTCACACCATATAGCCATGCGGTTCCTTTGGAATCGAACTCATAAGGCGCAGTGAATCCTTTTTCCTGAATCTCTTCAGGCAGTTTTTCACTAACATGTACTTTTTTACCACGCATATAAGAAACACCAACATCCACAGAAGCATCTTTATTGAATGCATAAGTGGTTCCTACGCTGAACCAGAAACGATCTTGATCGGGAATTGAAATTGAGCGGTTTTTAGCTGGCACTGGGCTTTCATCAAAGGCAATACCTGTGCGGAATGTCCAGTTATCGTCATAGTAGTAAGTCGTACCTAGCGAGATACGATAAGCATCACGAAAACCTTCATGTTTATCAAATGCAACTCTACCTGTATCACTTCTCGTTGCTTTCAATTCTTTGAATTCACTCCAGCCTGTATACAAGAAGCTATAATGAATTGCCCATTGTGGTGCGACACGATTATAGCCAGAGAATTCCCACATATCAGGCAAATTCAGATCCAATTTACCTTTGACGATTTTCCCGTTAGTACCACTCTCAAAGAGTTTGGGTATGTATGGCAAATCGTTGCTGTAGTCCCCGCTCTTGAATTTAACTTTGACTTTTGAGCGGTAAGTCAGGCTATAACGGTTATTTTCGTCATACTGATACAACAAGCCTGCGTTCCAGCCGTAGCCCCAATCTTTACCTTCCAGTTTGGCACCTTCAGAACTGGCAGGAATATTGAGTCCTGTTTTTCTAGATACCATTGAGCCGATCTCACCCATATGGCGAACGATCTTAGCATCGGCATACACAGCATTGACACCTAAGCCAAAGCTGAACTGGTCATTGAATTTGTAAGCACCGCTTAGGTTTAGGTTCATGGTCTTAAGATCTGTCTTACCACCAAGCAGGCCAGCAGAATAGTTATTGCTGAAATTAGTCGCTAAGCCGAAGTTGGAAGTCGCAGATGCGCCAACAAACCATTGGTCGTTGATCGGGGTAATAAAATGCAGGTTTGGGATCCATGCATGTGGTGCGATGTTTTTAGCATCAGTGCTATTCTTGGCAGGGTATGGAGACTCCCCGGTGATATCAACATTTGGATTAACATACACCAAACCGCCAGAAAACGATGGGCTATTAAATAAGGTCATGGCCGCAGGGTTACGACTCCCTACAGAAGCGTTGTCTGCAACGACACCTGCCCCAGAAAATGCACGACCTAGTCCTGATGATGAATATTCATTCAATTGAAAACCGGCAGCACTAGCATTGGATGAGATAACTGCAACCGCCACTGCTAATGCTGAACGTGTAAATAGGTTTTTCTGGCTCATAACCAAAACCTCATTGTTTAATTATTATTAACATGCTACTCAAGTAGCTGAGAGCGCGGGATTGTAGAGTCGGTTTGTCTTAATGACAAATCAGACCAGTGCACGAAGTATAGGCCTGATAATAGAATATGTTGCAAGAATGTTTTCTAAATATAACTAAAATGATTGTCAAACTGGGACTTGCTTAACAAAAAATCGACAACTGGAGTTAATAAAATGTGAATACATTTTTGTTGACGTAATGAGATCAATAAACAGTGAGATAAATGGTTTCAAACAGCACAAATGCTGGTTATCGATAGTCAGGAGAACGTAGAATTATTCGTAAGTTTTTATTGTCGGAGAAATAAAATGCCTGATGCAATTAACCGTTGTAATGCCGAAGAAACCGCTGCTTGTTGTTGTGTTGATGTGGGAACAGTTATTGATAATGAAAATTGCACTGCTTCTTATCAATGTGTTTTTACTAGTGAACAAGAAGCAGAATTGATGCTGAATACATTGATAGAAAAAGCAAAAACAGTAGAGTCTGAGCCGTGTATTATAAACCATAGGATTGAAGCGGTTGAGAGTGGAATTCAGTTATCCATAGATTTCGCTTTTAGTTGCCAAGCAGAAGCTCTGATTTTTCAGCTAAGTTTGCGTTAACTCTCTCTGAACAACGGTTTTCTCACTGTTTTGTGATATAAAACAGTGAGAAGATCCTTTGTAACCGATTCTTTTGTAAGCTATTGTAAATAGCACTCTTTTCTTTGTGTTTCTGTCACATCTTCTTCATTTAAGTTGTATAAATTATAAATCCCTTAAAGTTGAGTTTGCTCTCATTTTTAGTTTATTCCTGTTTGCTATTTTCCAACATTGCGTTAACAATGCATCATCAGGTCTGACCTCTTGTGAGGTGAGTAAATATTTTTAATCAATCAATTGATTTAATTAATAATAATGATTAGGAGTTGCTATGGGTCGTTCTTCAACAAAAGTAATAATGCAAAAGGAACGTGTAGCTATTGTCAGCGGGTTGCGTATTCCTTTTGCGAAACAGGCAACTTTCTACCACGGTATTCCGGCTGTTGACTTGGGAAAGGCTGTCGTAAGTGAGCTGGTCATTAGAAGTGGTTTGTCGCCTGAGAAGATCGACCAATTAGTTTTTGGACAGGTTGTTCAAATGCCGGAAGCGCCGAATATTGCAAGGGAAATTGTTTTGGGGGCAGGTTTAAGTGTAAATACTGACGCCTATAGCGTTTCTCGTGCCTGCGCGACAAGTTTTCAGGCAATTGCAAATGTGGCTGAAAGTATTATGGCAGGGACAGTCAATGTGGGCATCGCCGGAGGCGCTGATTCCTCATCCGTTTTGCCCATAGGAGTGACTAAATCATTGGCCCGTACTTTAGTTGATATGAGCAAAGCCAAAAACCTCTCTCAACGGTTAAAATTACTCAGCCGATTGAAATTACGTGATTTACTGCCCGTATCTCCTGCTGTTGCTGAATATTCCACGGGATTGAGAATGGGTGATACCGCAGAGCAGATGGCAAAAACTTACCATATCAGCCGTGAAGATCAGGATGCTTTGGCTCATCGTTCTCATGTATTGGCGGCTAAAGCTTGGGAGCAGGGGCTTTTAAAAGAAGAAATTACATCGGCATATTTTCCGCCATACAACAAGACATTGGCAGAAGATAACAATATTAGAAAAAATTCAACTTTAGCTTCTTATGCTAAGTTGCGTCCTGCCTTTGATCGTAAACATGGCACAGTCACAGCGGCAAACAGCACACCATTGACCGATGGCGCAGCAGCCGTGATGTTAATGAGTGAATCAGTTGCCAAAGAACTTGGTATGGTTCCATTGGGATATTTACGTAGCTATGCATTTTCTGCAATTGATGTTTGGCAGGACATGTTACTGGGGCCATCCTATGCAACGCCGCTGGCACTGGATCGTGCTGGTATCAGTCTGAATGAGCTCACTCTTATCGACATGCATGAAGCATTTGCAGCTCAAACACTGACGAATTTAAAAATGTTTGCCAGTGAAAAATTTGCCCGTGAAAAGTTGGGACGTGCACAGGCAATTGGTGAAGTGGATATGGGTAAATTCAATGTCTTAGGTGGATCAATTGCTTATGGGCATCCATTTGCGGCGACAGGAGCCAGAATGGTTACCCAGACGTTGAATGAATTGCGTCGCCGTGGTGGTGGGCTTGGGTTAACGACAGCTTGTGCCGCTGGTGGTTTGGGTGCAGCAATGGTATTGGAGGTGGAATAATGACTCAGGCTGAGAAAGAAACAGCTGTGCCAGCAATGCAAGCAGAGCAATCGGTATTCAGTTTTTCTGTCAGGGATGACAAGGTGGGAATTATCACCATTGATGTACCGGGCGAAAAAGTCAACACACTGAAAGCTGAATTTGTTGAACAGTTCTTGACGATGTTTGAAAAAGCGCAACAAGTTTCAGGTTTAAAAGGATTAATTATTATATCCGGTAAGCCAGATACCTTCATCGCTGGTGCTGATATCAGCATGATAGCCGGCTGCCAAACTCAGGCAGAAGCGACAGAATTGGCTGAAAAAGGTCAAAAATTATTTGCGCAGATTGCTAATTATCCTTTACCTGTCGTGGCAGCTATTCATGGAGCATGTTTAGGCGGTGGATTGGAATTGGCATTGGCTTGTCATGTACGCATTTGTTCTTTGGATGAGAAAACACGCCTTGGTTTGCCGGAAGTTCAGCTTGGGCTATTACCGGGCTCGGGGGGAACGCAAAGATTACCCCGCCTGATTGGCGTCAGTGCCGCTTTGGACATCATATTGACTGGCCGTCAGCTTAGGGCGAAACAGGCGCAACGGCTGGGGGTTGTGGATGACGCGGTTCCTTTAGATATCTTGCTGGATGTTGCTGTGCAATATGTTAAAAAAGGCACCGTGAAGCGTAAGCCATTGGCATGGCCACAGCGTATGCTGGCAAGTCCATTGAGCAGGCCGTTGTTATTCCGGATGGTTCATAAAAAAACGCGGGAAAAAACTCGCGGTCATTATCCGGCACCAGAAAAAATCATTAATGTGATTCGTACTGGCTTGGAAAAAGGAGTAGAGCGAGGTTTTCAGCTTGAAGCCAAGGCGTTTGGTGAACTGGCAATGTCGCAGGAATCAGAAGCATTGCGGAGCTTGTTTTTTGCTTCTACTACGTTAAAAAATGAAACCGGTTCTTCATCGCAACCTGCCGAGATCAAGCATGTGGGCATTTTGGGTGGAGGATTGATGGGCGGTGGTATTGCCAATGTGACCATGACCCGAGGTAATTTGCCTGTTCGTATTAAAGATATTAATGAAAAAGGTATTAATCAGGCATTAAAATATACATGGGATCTCCTTTCTAAGCGAGTAAAACAGCGTCGTTTGAAATCAAGTGAGCGCTCTCGTCAGATGGCCCTATTAACAGGAACTATGGATTACAGTGGGTTTAAACAAACCGATATTGTAGTCGAAGCGGTATTTGAAGACTTAGTATTGAAACGCAAAATGGTTTCAGAAATTGAAGAACATACGAAACCCGAAACTATTTTTGCATCTAACACCTCTTCATTGCCAATTCACAAGATCGCTGAGATTGCAACTCGGCCAGAACAGGTGATCGGTCTTCACTATTTTAGCCCTGTAGACAAAATGCCGTTGGTGGAAGTCATTCCACATGAGGGAACGAGTGAAAAAACAATTGCAACTGCCGTGGCATTGGCCAAGAAACAGGGGAAAACAGCCATTGTTGTCGGGGATAAAGCAGGATTCTATGTAAACCGAATTCTGACACCTTACATTAATGAGGCTGGTTATTGTTTAGTGGAAGGAGAGCCAATTGAACATATTGATAATGCCTTGACGAATTTTGGTTTTCCTATTGGCCCAATCAATCTGCTGGATGAAGTTGGCATAGATGTGGGTACCAAAATTATCCCTATTTTAGTAGAACAATTGGGAAGTCGATTTGTTGCGCCAGAGATTTTGGACGCAATTTTGAAAGACGACCGGAAGGGCAAGAAAAATGGTCGTGGCTTTTATTTGTATACAAATAAAAAGGGTTCATTCTGGTCTTTTGGGAAAAAAGCCAAACAAGTGGATGTATCCATCTATTCTTTATTAAAAATCAAACCTGCTGTAAAAATGTTGCCTGCTGACATTGTTCAGCGTTGTGTGATGCTCATGCTGAATGAGGCCGTTCGTTGCTTGGATGAAGGCATTATCAGAAGTCCTCGTGATGGTGATATTGGTGCTGTATTTGGCATCGGGTTTCCACCCTTCTTGGGAGGACCATTCCGTTATATTGATAAGCTTGGCAGTGATAAAGTTGTAGAAATTTTACGGCGTCTGGAGCAGCAATATGGGGAAAGGTTTGCTCCCTGTGAGCGTTTAATCCAGATGGCTGAGCAGAAAAAGAAATTTCACGTATAATTTAATTTTATTTTTGAAATCAATTAGCTCGGCTCTTAGCAAAAAGAGCCGATTTTTTCATGGAAAATAATTGATTGTTTATTTATGGTTTTCTTTTTTATCGTATAGTTAGATATGTTAATTGGAATTGAGTTTCTATGTTGGCATGCTGTAACTTGAAATCTATAGGATATATATCAAGTGTTAGTTGGATAATAGCACCTGAGCTTATTTATTAATGCCGTATAACAATAGCTTATCTCAAGAAGAATGAATGTATGTGCGGCATTAAGGAAGGCTTACAATTAACTAAACGGTGGATTATGTACGTTTTTATTATGCGTCACGGTGATGCTGCTTTAGACGCAATGAATGATGCAACACGGGAACTTACACCTCAAGGGTGTCAAGAATCACAGAAAATGGCTTGTTGGCTTTCGCAGCAATCGCCTGACGTTGATTGTGTTTTGGTCAGCCCTTATATTCGTGCAGCACAAACGCTGAAAGTAGTGAGAGAAAATTTGGCACTTCCTGACGATGAAGAAGTGCTGATTGAGTTAACACCATCGGGTGATGTAGCACTGGTTGCCAGTTATTTACACGTTTTGTCAACACAAGGGTACAAATCTGTATTGGTGGTTTCTCATTTGCCGTTGGTTGGATATTTGGTTTCTGAGCTTTGTCCCGGGCAAATCTCCCCGATGTTTGCTACATCCAGTATCGCTTGTGTTGAGTTGGAGCACCAAACAGAAAAAGGGTGTCTGTTATGGCAAATATCTCCAGCACAGTTAGCGAAAAAATCCTAACCAGACACCTTAATTACCGGCCTTTAATTCAATATAAAGACTAAATTAGCGCTGCGTAAACTCTTCCATCTCTACCAAAATGAGTAACGCAGCATTCCCTCCCCATTCTTTAGGGGCTTGATGGAAGGCAATAATATCAGGATGTTGGGCCAGCCATAACGGAGTTTGTTGCTTAAGAATATGCTTACCGTGACCATGCATAACGCAGGCACAATAGATGTATTCACGGCGGCAGGCAGCGATTAATGCTCCAATTTCTTGTTTAGCCTGTAGCTGAGTCAGCCCATGTAAATCCAGAAAAAGTTCAGGAGAATAATCTCCACGACGCAGTTTCTTTAATTCATAATGATTGGCACCTTCCCGAATGTAGCGGGTTGGGCCTTCCATATCCAAATTGGGCTGGAACTCATCGGAAAAATAGTAACTGGCATCGATTTGCTCTTGCATCAAGCGTTCAGGGGCAACAAGATTAATTTTGTTTCTTTTCGGGGGATGGGAAACCGTGTCTTGCACAATGCGACGGATGCCCGTAACAGACGTTCTAAATAGACTGATGTCTTCTGAGTTTAGTTGATGTTTTTTCTTCATTACATAATTAATTTATTTACAGCTTTTGGTAAGTGTACATGATTTTTTGTGATTTTTCTCGGAAGCTATTGTTTTGAGTAACAAGTTGTTCACAAAATAATTTGACAATTATGTTTGGTTATAAAATAAATGTATATACAACTTGAGGTTTGATACAAACAAGAAAAATAACAGGATGGTATAATGTCGATTGAACTAAGAGACACTGATGTCATATGGCGCAATGCCAAACTTGCCACAATGAACTCGGCAATTAAAAATATTGATGGCAGAAGTAATTACGGCATATTAGAACAGCATGATCTTATTGTAAGGGATGAAAAGATCTTGGCGATTTTGCCGACAGATAGTGTACCAGCCAACCAGTGTAAAATTATTGATGTGGAACAGCGGCTAATCACTCCTGGCTTGATCGATTGCCATACACACTTAGTTTTTGGTGGTAATAGAGCTTCTGAATGGGAACAACGTCTGAATGGAGTTTCTTATGAAGAAATCAGTGCAAAAGGCGGAGGCATTAATTCTACAGTCAATGCCACTCGTAATAGTTCAGCTCAACAATTGGAAATCGTGTCCCAGAAGCGTCTTAATGCATTGATTGCTGAAGGTGTGACAACAATTGAGATGAAGTCAGGTTATGGGTTGGATCTGGTAAATGAAGAAAAACAATTGAATATCGTGCGGGCATTGGCACAGAAAAACCCCATCGAAATTAGCCCGACATTACTTTCTGCCCATGCCGTCCCTCCTGAATATAAACATGATCCTGATGCCTATATCGATTTAGTCTGTGATTCCATCCTGCCTACTCTTTGGCAAAAACAGCTATTTGAAGCTGTAGATGTATTTTGCGAAACTGTTGGTTTCACTCTGAATCAAACCAAGCGTCTTTTTGAAACAGCAAAACGCCTGAATATTCCCGTAAAAGGTCATGTTGAGCAACTTTCCAATTTGGGAGGAAGTGAACTGGTTGCTGAATATCAAGGTTTGTCAGTTGATCATATTGAGCATTTGGATGAAAAGGGAATTGAAGCTCTCAGCCATAGTGGAACAGTAGCTGTGTTGCTGCCCGGGGCATTTTATTTCCTGAGAGAAACTAAACGTCCCCCTATTGCATTATTGCGCCAATATAGTGTCCCAATGGCTATTTCGACAGATTTCAATCCCGGTACAAGTCCTTTTGCCTCTTTGCGTCTGATCATGAATATGGCTTGTGTACAATTTGGTTTAACGCCGGAAGAAGTGTGGCAGGGAGTCACTGTTCATGCCGCTCGGGCATTGGGGCGAGCAGATAGCCATGGTCAATTGGCAGCAGGTTTTATGGCTGATTTTGTTGTTTGGGAAGCTCAGAATCCGGTTGATATATTATACGAATTAGGACATAACCCATTGGTTTATCGTGTTTATCATGGTGAAGTCATGGATCGTAATCACTTAAATCACCTTAGCGAATTAAATTATCTTAACGAACAGTCTATTTGCGATAATTAATGGTGGTGAGGAAAAAAATATGAATTTATGGCATCCGACATCAGAAAATATTTGGCAAGGGCGTAATGATCTTGCAGAAGCTGATAATGCTTTACGTGTATTCCAAACAATAAAACAGCCTGTCAGTTTCACACCCGCTGAATTTCCTCACCACATTGCGCTATTGGGATTTGAATGTGATGAAGGCGTCAAACTCAATCATGGGCGCCCGGGCGCGAAATCGGGGCCTGAATATTTGCGCCAATCGTTGGCAAACCTAGCGAGTTATGATGGTCATGATAAGTTGGTGGATTTGGGAAATATTCGCGCTAATCCCGGTGAGTTGAGTGAGGCACAAAAGGCACTCAGTGATGCTGTCTATGAATGCCAGCAGCATAATATGAAGACGCTGATTTTTGGTGGGGGACATGAAACCGCATTTGCCCATGGAATGGGGATTTACCGTGCGTTTCCAGAGCAGCGTGTTGGCATCATCAATTTTGATGCACATTTGGATCTGCGAAATGCGTCGCAGCCCACATCAGGAACCCCATTTCGGCAACTTGCCCATTACTGTCAGCAGAATCATCGCCTATTTAATTACAGTTGTGTTGGAGCCAGTTTGGCATCAAATACTCAAGCGTTGTTGGATGAAGCCAATCATCTTGATGTCACAATTATTTGGGATACTCATTGTGTTGAATCCATGTTGGATAAGGTACAGCAGCAACTGCAAGATATAATCAATCAGGTTGATATTATTTATATGACGATTGATTTGGACGTGTTGCCAATTTGGCAAATGCCAGCCGTTTCTGCCCCTGCGGCGCTGGGGGTTCCGCTGGAACGTTTATTGCCATTGGTTCAACTCATCTGTCAGAGCAGAAAATTGCAAGCCGTAGATTTGGTTGAGCTTAACCCTTTGTATGATATCCAGGGAATGGGAGGGAAAGCGGCAGCTCGCTTGGCATGGCAGTTGGTGCACTGGTGGAATGGATAGGTTGATGGGGAGAGTCAGTGGAGGAGAATAAGTGGAAGAGAGTAAAAAGTGAGAAGGAAGGGATAGTGACAGACGATTTACCTGATACATATGACAGACCAGTGCCTTTGTATGCGAAAGTTAAACAAGCGATTATTGAAAAAATCTATACGGGGGAATGGAAACCGCATGATCGGGTTCCTTCGGAAGCTGAATTAGTCAAGCGATTTAACTGTAGTCGCATGACCGCTAACAGGGCATTGAGAGAGCTAATGGCAGAAGGTTTTCTATTCCGTTTGCAAGGTGTGGGATCGTTTGTTTCTGAGCCGAAAGGGCAATCAGCTTTATTTGAGATTCACAGTATTGCAGATGAAATTACTTCTCGCTCTAACCGACATAGTTGTAAAGTGCTGAAACTCTCTGAAGTGAACGCCAATATGACTCAGGCTGTGGAATTCAATATTGCGGTAGGTACGCCTCTCTACCACTCTATCATTGTCCATTATGAAAATGATGTACCGGTGCAAATTGAGGATCGCTATGTCAATGTTCAGGCAGCACCAGAGTATATGAGGCAAGATTTTAGTCAGCAAACGGCTCATGATTACTTATCTCAGGTTGCACCATTGACAGAGGGGGAGCATGTTGTTGAAGCCGTTGCGGGAGATGCTCGTTCTTGTCGATTATTACAAATTGAAGTCAATACACCTTGTTTATTAATTAGCCGACGAACTTGGTCGAAAGAGTTTATTGTTTCCAGTGCCAAGTTATTATTTCCTGGGCATCGATATAAATTGAAAGGGCGTTTTAGTTCATAATTTGCCTATCCAACTACAAAAAACCTCTTTTTCCTTTTTGGGTAGAAGAGGTTTTTTCATCAATCATTGTGATAATAATGTAAATCAAATGTGATATTAAACACAAAACCAGCAAAAACATTTCCCTATGTATCACGGAATAAATCAATATCATTCCATTGATTTTTATCATAAATAGCATTGTGCTCCGTATTATCAACTTTATCTCCGTCACATTTTTGCCTATTGAATATACATGTATATACAACTATACAATTAACAAAATTCATAAAGGTGAAATAGGAAAAACCGTGACGATACAAAATAATAAATTCAGCAACGTAACCATTCGCTCTCCCAGAGGGACGCAACTCACAGCAAAAAGTTGGTTGACCGAAGCACCACTTCGTATGCTCATGAATAACCTTGATCCTGATGTGGCAGAAAATCCCTGCGAATTGGTCGTTTATGGCGGGATTGGTCGTGCCGCCAGAAACTGGGCTTGCTATGAAAGAATCGTTGAAACTCTGAAAAATCTGGAAAATGATGAAACCTTGCTGGTGCAATCAGGTAAGCCCGTGGGAGTGTTTAAAACTCATGAAAATGCTCCGCGAGTATTAATTGCAAACTCAAATCTGGTTCCACATTGGGCGACGTGGGAACATTTTAATGAATTGGATGCCAAGGGATTGGCAATGTATGGTCAGATGACCGCCGGTAGTTGGATATACATCGGTAGTCAGGGCATTGTTCAGGGTACTTATGAAACTTTTGTGGAAGCAGGGCGTCAACATTACAACGGTAATTTAGCCGGACGTTGGGTATTGACGGCGGGTTTGGGAGGGATGGGAGGAGCCCAGCCATTGGCTGCAACATTGGCAGGCACGTCTTCATTGACTATCGAGTGCCAGCAAAGCCGCATTGATTTTCGTCTGCGTACCAAATATGTGGATGAGCAGGCAGTTGATTTGGATGATGCTTTGGCGCGTATTAAACGTTATACCCAAGAAGGCAAAGCAGTATCCATAGCATTGTGCGGTAATGCTGCTGAGATTTTGCCTGAGTTGGTTCGCCGTGGTGTGCGTCCTGATATGGTGACTGACCAAACCAGCGCCCATGATCCATTACATGGCTATTTGCCCGCTGGTTGGACATGGGAAGAGTATTGCCGCCGTGCCGAAAGTGAACCAGAAGTTGTGATTCAAGCGGCAAAAGCTTCAATGGCTGTACATGTTGAAGCCATGCTGGCTTTCCAAAAGCAGGGAATACCTACATTCGATTATGGTAATAACATCCGCCAAATGGCGAAAGAATCAGGTGTTGAACATGCCTTTGATTTTCCTGGATTTGTTCCTGCCTACATTCGCCCTCTGTTCTGCCGTGGTATCGGGCCTTTCCGTTGGTCAGCACTCTCTGGTGATCCTGAGGATATTTATAAAACTGATGCCAAAGTAAAAGAGCTCTTGCCGAATGACACCCATTTACACCGTTGGTTGGATATGGCGAGAGAACGCATCAGCTTCCAAGG
This sequence comes from Xenorhabdus vietnamensis, assembly GCF_002127535.1. Classification (GTDB taxonomy): domain Bacteria; phylum Pseudomonadota; class Gammaproteobacteria; order Enterobacterales; family Enterobacteriaceae; genus Xenorhabdus; species Xenorhabdus vietnamensis. The sequence goes on along the minus strand of NZ_MUBJ01000018.1, from coordinate 67,333 downwards.
GCTGCCCGCACGTATTTGCTGGGTGGGTTTGGGAGATCGTGCCAAATTAGGGTTGGCATTCAATGAAATGGTTCGCAGCGGGGAACTTTCAGCACCTATCGTAATTGGCCGTGACCATTTGGATTCCGGATCTGTCGCCAGCCCCAATCGTGAAACTGAATCCATGCAAGATGGTTCTGATGCTGTTTCTGATTGGCCATTATTGAATGCCTTGCTGAATACCGCCAGTGGCGCGACATGGGTTTCCTTGCATCATGGTGGTGGCGTTGGTATGGGATTCTCTCAACACTCTGGCATGGTCATTGTTTGTGATGGAACTGATGAAGCCGCAGAACGTATTGCCCGTGTATTACACAATGATCCAGCAACGGGAGTGATGCGCCATGCTGATGCGGGTTATGAGATAGCTATCCAGTGTGCGAAAGAGCAGGGGCTAAACCTGCCAATGTTAAACCAGCCAGTGACTGATACAAAATAAGGAGCGTTGTCGAAATGAAAAATATTACTATTCATCCAGGAAAAATGACGCTTGAAGAATTACGCCATGTTTATCAGCACTCTGTTCACATTAGTTTGGACGAACAATGCTTCCCTGCCATAGAGAACAGTGTCGCTTGTGTGAATCGCATCATCAGTGAAAACAGAACGGCTTATGGTATCAATACAGGTTTTGGCTTGCTGGCGAATACCCGTATTGCAGAACAGGATTTGGAAGAATTGCAGCGTTCCATTGTGTTGTCACATGCTGCGGGAGTTGGTGAGCCTCTGTCGGATGAAATTGTCCGACTGATTATGGTGTTGAAAATCAATAGCCTTGCCCGTGGTTATTCCGGCATTCGTCTGGAAGTGATTCAGGGATTGATTACCTTAGTTAACGCTGAAGTTTATCCCTGTATTCCAAGCAAAGGTTCAGTGGGGGCCTCCGGTGACTTGGCGCCATTGGCGCACATGAGCCTGTTATTGCTGGGAGAGGGGAAAGCTCGCTACCGTGGTGAATGGTTGCCGGCAAAAGTCGCACTGGAAAAAGCAGGACTCAAGCCAATTTGCCTTGTAGCAAAAGAAGGATTGGCGCTGCTCAACGGTACACAAACTTCCACAGCCTTTGCTTTGAAAGGACTTTTTGCCGCAGAAGATTTGCTTGCATCAGCTATTGTTTGTGGTGCCTTGTCTGTTGAAGCCGCGCTGGGCTCCCGTAAACCATTTGATGCCCGTATCCATGATGCGCGCGGTCAAAAAGGCCAAATTGATGTGGCAGCCCTTTACCGTTTGGTATTGGAAGAACAGAGTGGAATTTCTGATTCTCACAAAAACTGCCCGAAAGTTCAGGATCCTTATTCATTGCGCTGTCAGCCACAAGTGATGGGTGCTTGTTTAACCCAAATCCGCCATGCTGCTGACGTGATTATGGTTGAAGCCAATGCAGTTTCAGATAATCCGCTGGTATTTGCTGAAGAAGATGAAGTGATTTCTGGTGGTAACTTCCACGCTGAGCCCGTCGCTATGGCATCAGATAATCTGGCCATCGCTTTGGCTGAAATTGGCTCATTGTCAGAACGCCGCATTGCCTTGCTGATGGACAGTAATATGTCTCAGTTGCCACCATTCCTGGTCGAAAACAGTGGTGTGAACTCCGGTTTCATGATTGCACAGGTAACTGCGGCGGCTCTGGCAAGTGAAAACAAAGCGTTGGCGCATCCTTCCAGTGTTGATAGTCTGCCAACTTCTGCCAATCAGGAAGATCACGTTTCAATGGCACCTGCCGCAGGTCGTCGTCTGTGGGAAATGGCAGATAACGTGCGTGGAATTTTAGCCATTGAATGGTTGACGGCATGTCAGGGTATGGATTTCCGTCATGGCTTGCAGAGTAGCCTGATTTTGGAAAAAGCCCGCCATATCCTCCGTGATAAAGTCGCACATTATGATAAAGATCGCTTTTTCGCACCGGATATTGAGGAAGCAATCCAGTTGTTGGCTGAGCAGCAACTTTCTGCATTGTTGCCTGTTGGCAAGATCTTAGAAAACTAAGTACAAACACATCGTCTTAGGCCGGATAGTATCCGGCCTTATCGTAGTATTTATCTCTTCCAATCTAATAATAAAAGACACAAGGATAAATCATGCAAAACATCTCACAACTCAAGCGAGGGTTAAGCGTTCGCCACATTCGATTTATGGCTCTGGGATCGGCAATTGGCACAGGTCTTTTCTACGGTTCAGCGGAAGCCATTAAAGCTGCGGGGCCAGCGGTATTGTTGGCTTATGCCATAGGTGGCGTGGCAGTATTCATGGTCATGCGGGCATTGGGGGAAATGGCGGTACATCGTTCTGCACCGGGATCTTTCTCTTATTATGCCACTCACTACTTAGGGCCACTGGCGGGTTTTCTGACCGGATGGACTTACGTTTTTGAAATGTTAGTTGTTTGTCTGGCTGACGTAACTGCATTCGGCATCTATATGAAGCTCTGGTTTCCCCATGTTGAACAGTGGATTTGGGTACTTAGCATTGTCTTTTTCATTGGGGCAATAAACCTATGTAACGTCAAAGTTTTTGGTGAAATGGAATTTTGGCTTTCTATCATTAAGGTTGCAGCAATTATTGCCATGATTGTTGGCGGTTTTGCCATAATGATGTATGGATTTGGTCAGGAAGCGGGCCATGTCACTGGCCTATCTAATTTATGGGAACATGGTGGGTTCATGCCCAATGGCGTAGCGGGAGTAATAGCCTCGTTTACGGTCGTTATGTTTGCCTTTGGTGGCATTGAAGTCATTGGTATCACAGCCAGTGAAGCTAAAAATCCGGAAAAATCCATCCCACGCGCAATCAATGCTGTTCCGCTCCGTATTTTACTGTTCTATGTTCTTACACTGTTTGTTTTGATGTGCATTTATCCGTGGAATCAAGTGGGACAAAATGGCAGTCCATTTGTTCAGATATTCTCTAGCTTGGGACTTGATTCAGCAGCCAATATTTTGAATATTGTCGTGATCACCGCTGCAATTTCTGCGATCAACAGTGATATTTTTGGCGCTGGGCGGATGATGTATGGCATGGCGCAGGAAAAACAGGCTCCAGCTACTTTTACACAATTGACTAAAAGCGGAGTACCGTGGGTCACAGTGCTGGTAATGTCAGGGATCTTGTTGATAGGTGTTGTTTTAAATTATTTTCTGCCAGAAAAAGTTTTCGTCATCATTGCTTCTATCGCGACATTTGCCACCGTTTGGGTGTGGCTGATGATTTTGCTGTCACAATATATCATGCGTCGTAAAATGCCGGCAGAAGAAGTCAAACAGCTTAAATTCCCAGTTCCTTTTTGGCCTGTTGCACCGACTCTGGCCATAGCTTTTATGGTATTTGTTATTGGTATATTAGGCTATTTCCCCAATACCCGAATTGCATTGTATGTTGGGGTTGTATGGATAGCATTGTTGACCATAAGCTATTATTTGTGGGTGAAAAAGGCTAAATAACCAGCAAATTATCTAAAAATGCCATTCCGTTTATATAGGGTGGCATTTTATTTAAGAATCTATTCCTTGTTAATCTTGCTTTTTTGACCTGATCTTTTCTTAACACGATTTTTTATCCTAATGTTATCTTTTCCTCCGAATACCATCGATCCCTGAGATAATTCGCATGTCCAGAAAGCTGATTTGTGTCAGGGAACATGGCAAACTAGCGCGTTAATATATTTTATTATTTGGAGGTGGTTTTTGGATAAGATTTTTGTAGATGAGGCTGTTGCAGAGTTACAGACCATTCAGGATATGCTGCGTTGGTCTACCAGCCGCTTTAATGCCGCCAATATCTATTATGGGCATGGAACGGATAATCCATGGGATGAGGCTTTGCAATTAGTTCTTCCCACTTTGTATCTGCCTCTGGATATTCCCGAAACAATGATGGCATCGCGCTTAACATCAACAGAGCGCCATCGCATTGTTGAGCGTGTTTTGCGTCGCATCAATGAGCGTATTCCAGTCGCTTACCTGACAAATCGTGCCTGGTTCTGTGGTCACGAATTTTATGTTGATGAACGGGTTTTGGTTCCTCGCTCACCGATTGGCGAATTGATTAACAACCAATTTGAAGGATTGGTTTCATACGAACCATCGACTATTTTGGATCTTTGCACAGGAAGTGGTTGTATTGCGATTGCTTGTGCTCATGCATTTCCTGAAGCTGAAGTGGATGCAGTTGATATTTCAGCTGATGCACTGGCGATCACCGAGCAGAATATCGAGAATCACGGGCTTTCCCATCGCGTTATTCCGATTCGTTCTGATCTATTCCGTGATATGCCACCAATGAAATATGATCTCATTGTCACCAATCCTCCATATGTGGATGAAGAAGACATGAACGATCTGCCGGACGAATTCCATTGTGAACCTGAATTGGGATTAGCTGCGGGAATTGATGGATTGCAATTGGCTAGTCGTATTCTGGCGACAGCATCTGATTTTCTGACGGAAAACGGAGTACTTATTTGTGAGGTCGGTAATACTATGGTGCATCTGATTGGGAAATATCCAGAAGTGCCGTTTACATGGTTGGAGTTCGAACATGGTGGTGATGGTGTTTTCATGTTGACCCGCCAGCAACTGGTTGAGTATCACGAATATTTCCAACAGTTCAAAGATTAAATATTTTTAATGGCACTCGATGGTTAAAACAAACACTGTATGAAATTATATCTAATAAATTGCAAATCATAGCCTGACCAATAACGTTGTGGTTTGAAATATGGTGGATATAAAGGCAAATAAAATTGCTGAAATAAGATAGGTTTTAATCATTGGGTGAGTTATTGTTATTCGATCTCATTTTTAACGCATAAATAATGATGGCAGGGTAAGAATGGCAGGAAATAGTATTGGGCAGTTTTTTCGTGTCACCACATTTGGTGAATCTCACGGAATTGCTCTGGGATGTATTGTCGATGGTGTTCCACCAGGCATTGCTATTACAGAGGCTGATTTACAAATCGATTTGGACAGGCGTCGTCCGGGAACGTCCCGTTATACGACACAGCGTCGTGAGCCAGATCAAGTGCGTATCCTCTCTGGTGTTTTTGATGGAGTGACAACAGGCACCAGTATCGGCCTGATGATTGAAAACACCGATCAGCGTTCCCAAGATTACAGTGCGATTAAAGATGTTTTCCGCCCAGGCCATGCTGACTATACCTACGAACAGAAATACGGATTGCGTGATTATCGTGGCGGCGGACGTTCATCAGCCCGTGAAACCGCCATGCGCGTTGCAGCAGGGGCGATTGCTAAAAAATACCTATCTGAAAAACACGGTATTCTTATCCGTGCCTGCCTGACCCAAATGGGCGAGATTCATTGTGAACTGAAAGATTGGGATCTTGTTGAACAGAACCCCTTTTTCTGCCCCGATGCCAGTAAGCTGACACAGCTTGATGAACTGCTTCGGGCATTGAAAAAAGAAGGTGATTCCATTGGCGCGAGAGTCAGTGTAGTTGCTGAAAACGTACCAGCGGGATTGGGTGAACCGGTGTTTGACCGTTTGGATGCAGATATTGCTCATGCCTTGATGAGTATTAACGCGGTAAAAGGCGTTGAAATCGGTGACGGTTTCGGTGTTGTAAACTTACGAGGCAGCGAAAACCGCGATGAAATTACAACTGAGGGATTTACCAGTAATCATGCTGGCGGCATTTTAGGCGGGATCAGCAGTAGTCAGCCGATTGTTGCACATATTGCCCTGAAACCGACATCCAGCATTATGGTGCCAGGTAAAACAATCAATCGCCAGGGAGAAGAAGTGGATATGGTAACTCGTGGCCGACACGATCCTTGTGTTGGTATTCGTGCAATACCTATCGCAGAAGCAATGATGGCAATTGTACTGATGGATCACTTACTGCGCCAACGGGCTCAATGTGCCGATGTGACGCCACCACTTCCACGTTGGTAGTTCAGGAAGAGGCTCCTGATATAAACCTCGGCAGGTGCTGAAAAGCATTGTGATAATAGGCAAGCAGTTTTCTGGTGAAATGTATAATGGAATGGACATTGTTAGGGCCGGAAATTTACGGTTTCCTCTTTTTGGTTGCGATAGTTGCGGGATTTATCGATTCTATTGCAGGGGGCGGTGGGTTATTGACCATTCCTGCCCTGCTATCAGCAGGGGTTTCTCCTGTTCAGACACTGGCAACAAATAAATTACAGGCTGTAGGCAGCTCTTTATCTGCCAGTCTTTATTTTATCCGCCGCGGTATAGTGGATTTACGTTCACAGCGTTTTGCGATTGTCATGACGATTATGGGTGCCATGTTGGGAGCTTTGCTGGTTCAATTTGTGTCACCGGATTTTCTGAAATATTTATTGCCGGCGCTGGTAATAATTATCGGTCTTTATTTTCTATTGGTGCCGAATATTGGAGCAGAAGATCGGCAGCGTCGTCTTGGTCCAATTGCATTTGGTTGTCTCGCCGGGAGTGGGATTGGCTTTTACGATGGCGTGTTTGGGCCGGGAACGGGATCTTTTTTCGCACTCTCTTATGTCATGCTTTGTGGCTACAATTTGGCAAAAGCAACGGCCCATGCCAAGGTACTGAACTTTGCATCTAATATCGGTGCCTTGGGGTTCTTTATTCTTGGTGGGCAGGTCTTATGGCTGGTAGGTTTTGTGATGTTGATAGGCCAAATGATTGGTGCGAGGTTAGGCGCTGGTTTGGTGCTGAGCAGAGGGCAGAAACTTATTCGTCCAATGCTGGTGACTATTTCTTTTTTGATGAGTATCAAACTTCTTTATGACCATTATGGAGATATTATCCGTTCTTGGTTGGCATTTTATTTTTGATTTAGGATTCTGCATTAATACATGACTGCATATCATTATCAACAACTGATTGAAATTTTTGATAATTGCTTTAGTAATGACTATAACACCCGTTTGATAAAAGGTGATGATGAGCCGATTTATCTACCTGCAGATGGTGAAGTGAATTATAACCAAATAGTGTTTGCTCATGGCTTTTATGCCAGTGGATTGCATGAAATTTCTCATTGGTGCATTGCGGGAGAAGAACGCCGCAAACGGGTTGATTTCGGTTACTGGTATTGCCCTGATGGGCGTGATGCTCAAACTCAGGGAGAGTTTGAAAAAGTGGAGGTTAAACCTCAGTCTTTGGAATGGTTATTCTGTGTAGCAGCGGGGTTTCCCTTTAATGTCAGTTGTGACAATCTCGAAGGCGATTTTGAGCCGGATCGTCTTGCTTTTCAGCGGAAAGTGCATAAGCAAGTAATACAATACCTCGAAAATGGGATGCCTACACGAGCTGCACGCTTTATTCACGGCCTGCAATCGTTCTACAATACGCCTCCACTAAAAGCAGAGCATTTTCCTTATCCGGAAGATCTCTTTGCTAATTGAAATTGATTTTGAGGAAAAAAATAATGCTCGCAGAGTTTGAAACACGCATTCTGGCGCAAATTGATGATATGGTTGAACATGCCAGTGATGACGAATTATTTGCTGGTGGATACCTCCGCGGGCATCTGACATTAGCTGTTGCTGAATTAGAACAAGAAGGGGCAAACACTGTTGAGCAGCTTCATCAACGTGTTGAAGAAAGTGTCCACAAAGCGATTAAAGTGGGAGAATTGGCTCCACCAGATCAGGTTTTGGTTTTGGCAACTTGGCAAAAACTGTTGGATAGTGCAAAAAATTAACTCATTGATACGCAATTATTTCTATTTAGGGCTATTTTATGTAGCCCTTTATTTTTCTGGTTGAACAGAGCAATCATCTATTCACGATTACAAAAAAATTCGTATTGGCTCTCAATAATGGAAATAAATCGCAATATTCTCATATTTATTGTTTTTTTATAATGAATATAAAGTAAAGTAGGTTATTAAATTAATAGTGTTATTTTTAATTACTATTATTTTAAAATGAATATGTAATTAATGGAACGTCTGATGATTAAAAAATGTAGAAATGATAGAGTTGGTGGAAGAATATGGTAGGGAGTACATTTTTTTACATTCTGAGGTAACTTAAATACCTAGATAAGATGTTGTTATAAATGTGTGATTAGTGCAGTTGAAAGGGATACTATCAGGAAATAGTACTATGAAGCAGGAAATATATTCTGTTAAAAGTGAATACGGACATTATACTGAGAATAATAAGATACTATTGTTACCTGATTTGATAAATTTTAGTTACTTAAGATATTCTGGTCATGACGTCAATTTATTGAATCTTGTATAGTATGCCTATTTGGAGAAGATTCAGATGGCAAAGATTGATGTAACCTGCCCATCTTGTTGTGCAATTAAAGGAATTCATCGTAATGGGCGATCTCGTTCTGGTCATCAACGTTACCTTTGCCAATCCTGCCGTCACTCTTGGCAACTTGAATT
>NZ_MUBJ01000018.1:0-58823 GCF_002127535.1 Xenorhabdus vietnamensis | reverse complement strand
CGTAAAACGTTGTCTTTTTCAAAATCCGTGGAAATGCATGACCGAGTCATTGGATATTATCTGAACATTCATCATTATCAATAAATTGGAATCATGACCGATATTCTGGGAAAAAAGAAATGAGTACAACATTGGAAAAAAGAGTTGAAAACCTGGAATCAGATGTTGCACAAGTAAAAACGGATATTGCCGTTATAAAGTCAAATTATGCGACAAAGGCCGACATTGAGGGGGTTAATTTACTGATTCATAAGGAGATAGCTTCAGTTCGAAGTGATATGTCATTATTGAGTAGTGAAATGTCATCTGTGCACGAGGATATAGCTTCAATGAAGAAAGATATAGTTTCAATAAAGAAAGATATTTTATCTATACATCAGAGAATATCATCTATACATGAAAGTATGTCTGATAAAATATTCTCCCAAACTAAATGGATGATAACAATAATGTTTGGTCTATCCGGTATAATTATTGCTGCAATGAGGTTTATGTTATTAAATTCTCATTAATGTAGAAAAATTTAACTTCTGTAGGCCTATTTTTAAAATATATTTTTTGTTATTAATGAATTGAATAAAATTGAAAGGTGCTTAAGATAAGCTATGTTTTCCATTCGTTTAACACAAAAATCAGATATAACCCAATTACCCGCAATAGAACATTCTGCTGCGAAATTATTTAGATTTATACCTGAATTGGCTTGGGTAGCCGATGGGCATGTACAAACGGAACAGCAGCATTTGGAGTATATTGAGCAAGGTAATAGTTGGGTTGCCCTTAATGTGATTTCTCAGCCTATTGGTTTTATTTTGGCTAAGCCGTTGAATGGCGGATTACATATTATGGAGCTTTCTGTGCATGAAGATTGGCAAAGAAATGGTATCGGAAAGGCATTGATTGATAAGGTAATTATGGTTGCAGAACAGAACCATCTTAACGCTGTTACATTGACAACTTTTCGTTATGTTAACTGGAATGCTCCTTTCTATCACAAATTGGGATTTGAGATCTTATATTCTCAGCAATTGACTGAGTCATTACGCCAAATATTACAACGTGAAATCGATTATGGATTTGCTGAAGGACAACGTTGTGCAATGAAACTTTTGCTTACTAGACCCACTGTATCTGAATAAGATCGTGAGCTTGAATATGGTTCCAGTTTTGAAAAGAATGAAGAGATTAGAATTGACACCAGATATGATTTTTTCCATATCTGGTGTCAAAGAATCGACTATTTTAAGGTCTTTCTGCTTTTACTGTTTTTCCGCGTAATAGTTTCCTGACCCAAAAGCGGTTTGGATGTAAAGCCGCTAATGTCTCATCATCAAGTGGCAGGGCTTCTCCAAAAATCTGACTAGCCAGTAATTCTGCACTTAAGGGGGCGGAACATAAGCCCCGCGAACCTAATGCACCAAGAACAAATAAACCAGAATAACAAGGAGATTTTTCAATAACCTTATTAGCATTTATTTGCTGAGATAAGTTTGCATATTTATCCATAAGTTCACTGAAAACAGGAACGTTCCCAACCATTGGCATATGATCCCGAATGACACACCGTATACCCTGACGGGATTTTTCTTCTGAAATATCAACTTCCTGTGTCCAGTCAACATCAGGAAAACATTTTAGTAAACGCTCACGGTTTTCTTGTTGTTCGATAGAAGAATATTGTGTATCCAACTGATTGCGCTGATAACTGGCGCCGATACAGTGATATTGAGTATGAGGATTAACGGGTGTCATATAGCCATCGTAACACAGCACGCTTTTCAATTGGCGCAGGCTATTTGTGGTTGGAATATGACTCACCTGACCCCGGACAGAGGTAACAGGAAGTTTTTTAGTTTGTTCAAATTGTGGCAGGCAGTGACCATTGGCAATAATGACAACATTGTGATTTTTGCACTGTAGGTTTTCCTTGTCTTCAATTTGTAACTGCCAGCCGCTTTCACTTTGAATGAGTTGCGTTACTTTATGATTAAAATAAATCTGCATTCCACGCTGTTCAGCAAGTTTAATTACTGCTTGGGTGAGTTGTGCTGGGTATAACCACCCTCCTTGTGGATAGTGAATACCATCATAATTCACATCTAATCCACTTACGTGGCTTAATTGGTTGCGATTCATACCAAGTGCGATTTCTTCTGGCCATGCTGTTCGTAGCATTTTGCTAATTTTACTCGCACTTTTTTCATCATAAGCCAACTGGCTGACACCACACCATTGATAATCAAACAATACATTTTCGTCAATTAATTGCTCATACTGACGGCGAGCAAAAGTAAATGCTGATGTAAAAAAACGTTCTAGTGGATCATCATTTCCATTCAATAAGGGATAAATGGCTCCTTGTTGATTGCCTGATGCATTCTGAGCTGGCTGATCATCCTGACAATATAGCGTGACTTTGGCACCGCGGCGTAATAGAGCAAGTGCGGTCAGTGCGCTGGCAACACCGCCGCCAATAATTGCAATATCATCGGTATGAAGAGCAGCTTTGCGAGAAAACCATGGTGTGTCGGTTAAGGGAGTTGGGTCATTTAATGGAGATAAGATACCAGTCAGCATCTCCCTTTTACGCCCGAATCCTTTGATTTTGGTGACATTGAAGCCTGCTTCCTGTAATCCCCGACGGACTATACCAGCAGATGTGAATGTTGCAAATGTACCTTCAGGGCGGCAAAATTTTGCCATTGCAGCGAACAACTGTTCACTCCACATCTGTGGATTTTTGGAAGGAGCAAAACCATCTAAAAACCAGGCATCAACTTTGCCTGTCAGGTTTGAACTTATCTTCGGTAATAAATCATTTACATCTCCAAACCAAAGATCCAGAGTGATAGCTCCATTAGCCAGAATCAATCTATGACAGCCAGCTAATGCCAAAGGCCATTGTTGGCATAATTGTGCAGAAAACTCTTTAAGTTCAGGCCAGCGTTGGTGTGCTGTTTTCAGGTCATCTGGTTTTAATGGATATTTTTCAAAACTGATATAATGGAGTCGTTTTAATGCAGCTTCAGGGTGTTGTTGCCTAAAATGTGAAAAAGATCGACAAAGTGTCAAAAAATTCAATCCAGTACCGAATCCTGTTTCTGCAATAACACACTCTGAACGAGAGTGTGTATTAAAGCGTTGAGGAAAATGATTACCTTTCAAAAATACATATAAAGTTTCTTCTAAACCATCTTGATTTGAAAAATAAACATCATCAAACTGCTCTGAAATGGGGGTGCCCTGCTCATTCCAGCTTAAAGTTGCGCTGTTGATAGTACGGTTTTTCACAATAATGCCTGTACTGTTGATAACAATAATATGAGGATTTTAATGGTCTTCATTTGTTTGTACCACCTATGATAGGGCTTCAGAATTGAGTCCAGATCAATTTTTTCGTGAATTTTTAACCTGATCGGACTTGTTCAGCGTACAAGTGTACGCTAAAGTGCGGATAAATAAATCCCGCAGGCAAACATATTGATGAGGTAAGCAATGAAACGTGCAGTAATCACTGGTCTGGGTATTGTTTCCAGTATTGGTAATAACCAGAAAGAGGTGCTGGAATCTCTGAAAGAGGGCCGTTCCGGGATAACTTTCTCAGAAAAATTTAAAGAAATAGGAATGCGCAGCCATGTTTGGGGAAATGTAAAGCTGGATACTACCGGTTTGATTGACCGCAAAACCCTACGTTTCATGAGTGATGCATCTATTTATGCTTATCTGGCAATGGATGAGGCGATCAAAGATTCAGGCCTGTCCGATGAACAAGTTTCTAACTTCCGCACTGGCTTAGTTGTTGGATCAGGAGGCGGTTCTCCTTATAACCAAGTCGCTGGCTCAGATGGTATGCGTGCTCGTGGATTGCGTGGCGTTGGCCCTTATATGGTCACGCGTGCAATGGCTTCTGGCGTATCAGCTTGTTTAGCAACACCATTTAAAATCAAGGGAGTCAACTACTCCATCAGTTCTGCCTGCTCAACTTCTGCACACTGTATCGGTCATGCCGTTGAATTAATTCAGCTTGGCAAGCAAGATGTCATTTTTGCTGGAGGTGGTGAAGAATTAAGCTGGGAAATGGCTTGTGAATTTGATGCAATGGGAGCACTTTCTACTAAATATAATGAAACACCAGAACAAGCCTCCCGTACTTATGATCAAGATCGCGATGGTTTTGTGATCGCTGGCGGTGGCGGTATTGTTGTTGTTGAAGAGTTAGAGCATGCATTGGCACGTGGCGCGCATATTTATGCTGAGATTGTTGGCTATGGGGCAAATTCAGATGGTGCAGATATGGTCGCTCCTTCTGGGGAAGGTGCTGTGCGTTGTATGAAGATGGCCTTAGATGGTATTGAAGGTGGAGTCGATTACATCAATACCCATGGAACTTCGACACCAATTGGTGATTTGAAAGAACTGGAAGCCATTAGAGAAGTTTTTGGCGACAATACACCTGCCATTTCTGCCACTAAAGCGATGACAGGACATTCATTGGGTGCAGCGGGTGCCCATGAAGCGATTTACAGTTTATTGATGTTGGAGCATGGAATTATTGCACCAAGCATCAATATTGAAAACTTGGATGAAAAAGCACAGGGCATGGATATTATCACTGAACCAACCGAACGCGAGCTAAGAACAGTAATGTCCAATAGCTTCGGGTTCGGTGGTACAAATGCATCCCTAGTGATGCGCAAGTATTCAAACTGATTTTTATGTACTGAAAAATTTATTAATTGTAATGAAAGCCAATCCATTGATTATGTGGATTGGCTATTTTAATTAGGGTGTCATGACATTATTGCGATGTTTCTTAATGATGCGTAAAACCGGTGGGATAACAATCACCATTACCGCCAGAACCAGCAAAATTTGAGCAATATTACTACTCCACAGGATCTCAAAATCTCCATTGCTGATTGATAATGCCCGTCTTAGGTTTTGTTCCAGCATTTCACCTAAGACAAAGCCTAAAATCAGTGGTGACATCGGAAAATTCATTTTTCGGAGTATGTAACCGAAAACGCCTAATCCAACCATCAACATAAGATCAAACGTGGTACTGTGGACGGCATATACTCCGACTGCGGAAATGATGGCGATTGAAGGAACCAGAAACCACGTTGGAATATGCAGCATACGCGTGAATAACCCAATCATCGGGATATTCATAATCAATAATAATACATTGGCGATCAATAAAGCAGCAATAAGCCCCCAGACGATATCAGGTTGTTCTGTGAACATAGTGGGACCGGGAGTGATGTTATAAAGCGTCAAAGCTCCTATCATTACTGCTGTTGTACCTGAGCCGGGTACACCGAGAGTCAGCATGGGAATGAATGAACCACAAGCTGACGCGTTATTAGCGGCTTCTGGCGCAGCTACACCTCGGATATCACCTTTGCCAAATGAATCACTGTTACCACTGATTCGTTTTTCTGTCATATATGTGATTGCGCTGGCAATTGTAGCGCCCGCACCGGGTAATATCCCTACGAAAAACCCAATGAGTGAAGAACGTAAGGTTGGCCCCACACAAGTTGCCGCTTCTTTTCTATTGAATAGTAAGCGTCCTGTTTTTTTAATTACTTTTTGACCTGCTGAAGTACTTTCCAGCATTAATAATATTTCACTGACTGAAAACAGCCCGATAACGACAACGATAAATTGAATGCCATCGGAGAGGTGTACGTTATTAAAGGTGAAACGATAAACACCTGTATTGGAATCTACACCTACAGTTGCCAAGCCTAGGCCAATTAAGGCTGCAAATAGTGATTTTACGGGATTCTGGCTCATCATGCTGCCGAGACAGGCGATAGCAAAAACCATCAATGCAAAATACTCAGCAGGCCCAAATGCCAAAGACCATTGTGCAAGAAGGGGGGCAAACAAAATAATTCCAATAATGGCCAAAAGTGAACCACAAAATGAACTGACGGCGGAGATAGAGAGGGCTACCCCTGCTCGTCCCTGTTTTGCCATTGGATAGCCGTCAAGGGCTGTCATGATAGCGGCCGCATCTCCTGGTACATTCAGTAAGATTGAAGATATTCGGCCCCCATATTCGCAACCAATGTAAACGGTTGCCAGTAATATTAAGGCAGATTCGGCAGGCAATTTTAGTGCAAAAGCCAGAGGTAGCAAGATCGCCACCCCATTTATGGGGCCAAGGCCGGGCAATAATCCAACAACAGTACCGATAAAACAACCAATTAGCGCAATGAACAAGTTTTTGGGCACTAATGCGACTTCAAAACCCTGGCTCAGATATACCCAAGTATCCATTGTTGTCTCCTTAACTAAGCCAACTGCCAATTGGCAGAGTGACATCTAACAGGCGATCAAAAACAAAAAAGAGTGAACTACCGAGGAATAGACCAGAAATAATTGCTGCAAAGAGTGTGGCGTTAAAGAGTAAAGCCACACAGATAGTCAATAATGTGGTTGCTAATGGAAAACCCAGCCACTCAAATGACCATGCATAAATGGCTAATGAGGCAATCAATAAAACTAAGCGACGTAATACTTGTAGTGCCGGCCAGTGGGCGGTATCAGGTTTTTTCAATAGCAACAGTAAAGCACAGAGTGCCATTAATGAAATAATAGCGATTGGAAATGGGCGGGGGCCCAGAGGCTCGTAACTGTATTCGCTATGGATCCCCCATCCAATGACCAGCCCTATTCCACATAGCACTAGCCATACGGTAGCAAAGATACGATCACTCATGATGCCACCCCTGTTATTTTGCTAAACCAAAGGATTTAGCCATTTCATGGTATTGAATAACTTGTTTTTTCACATAGTCATCCAGCTCTTTGCCGGTCATATTGAATTCAAATAACCCGCGCAGTTCACGTTGTTTTTTGAATTCATCAGTTTGTTGGAGTTTTTTAAAGGTATCCACCCACCATTCATATTGTTCATCAGAAACTTTTGGCCCCATATAAAAACCACGAATGACAGGCCAGACAAGGTTATAACCCTGCTCTTTTGCTGTTGGAATATTTGCTAGATCACCGCCTAAGCGTTTATCTGCATAAACAGCGAGTACGCGGATTTTATCGCCATTGAGATAAGGTAACGTTTCACTCAGATCACCGGATACGACTTGAATATGATTACCCAATAGAGCAGTAATCGGTTCACCGCCACCTTCGAACGCGACATAGCGCATTTTGCGGGGATCAATACCAACCTCTTTTGCCAGTAATGCTGTTTTCATCCAGTCTTGACTGCCGATAGAAGCACCTGCCCCAAACACAATACTACTGGGAGCTTTTTTAAAAGCATCCATCAAATCTGTCAGGGTTTTGTAAGGAGAATCATGGCGTACAGCAATCATACCGTAGTCTGTACCGACACTGGCCAGCCAGCGCACATCATTTACGTTGTAGCGCCCAAACTTTCCTTGTGCAAGATTCAATAAAGATCCCCCGGAAAAGGCAACGATAGTACCGGATTCAGCAGGTCGTTGGGCAATAATGGCATTATAGGCAACCGCACCAACACCTCCGGGCATGAATGTCACCCGCATGGGAGACTCTATGGTTTTGGTTTCCAATAGTGAAATTTGGACGAGTTTGCAGGTTAAATCGAAACCACCACCGGGTTTGGCTGGTGCAATACATTCAGTTCTGTTAGGAGCAGAAGTTGCAAAAGCGCAGGCACAAATAAGCAGGTTTGCAGCGGTTAATAATGTTTTGAAAGTTTTCATTTTGATTCCTCACATAGCACCAGTAAAGGATATGAATGACAAGTTTCCGGCGCATATTTACTTATAAAATTGAAACCTTTCAATTACCTTTCATTAACAAAAAGAATTGTCTGGATGTGACTTTAGTCGCTTAATTTGCGTAGAGTTTCGCATAGTTGTGTTAATAAATTGTTTGCAATCATGTTTTTTGTTAACTCGTGTACAATTGTTAAATCTTAATATTGCAATTGAGTAATATCTCCGCTTTATTCCTCTGGTTGATTTTAACAATAGGCATTATTCATGCGTCTTTTATTGGTTGAGGATCATCCGGAGTTATCACATTGGTTACAGAAGGCCTTGAATAATTCTGGATTTGTGGTTGATTTGGCTGAAGATGGCATTGTGGCAGATCAGTTTTTACAGA
Organism: Xenorhabdus vietnamensis; assembly: GCF_002127535.1. Taxonomy (GTDB): domain Bacteria; phylum Pseudomonadota; class Gammaproteobacteria; order Enterobacterales; family Enterobacteriaceae; genus Xenorhabdus; species Xenorhabdus vietnamensis. The sequence continues at coordinate 50,696 of NZ_MUBJ01000018.1, read as the reverse complement.
CTGAAAATTATGCTTTATTGATTTTGGACGTTGCTTTACCCAGATTGGATGGGTTATCTCTGCTATCACGCTTACGTAAGCGTGGTCAAAACTTACCTGTATTGTTATTGACCGCCAAAACAGATGTTACGGATCGTGTGAAGGGGTTGAATTCCGGTGCTGATGATTATCTGACCAAACCCTTTGATTTTCAGGAGTTGGAAGCCCGTATTCGCGCGTTATTGCGTCGTGGTACAGCTATACAGCAAGAAACACAAAAATTCGGTTCATTAGCTTATGAAGACAAAGGGTATTTCATATTGAATAATGCCCCATTGGTACTGACACCCAGAGAATTATCTGTTTTAACAGCATTATTTCATCGTCGAGGGCGTCAGGTCTCTAAACAACAATTGTTTGAGCAGGTGTTTTCTCTATCGGATGAAGCGAATCCACAAAGTATAGAGCTTTATGTCCACCGGTTACGGAAAAAGTTACTTAATAGTAATGTAGGGATCAGAACATTGCGTGGGTTGGGATATCAGTTGGAGCTGCTGGAATAATGAATTGTCTGAAAATACCACGGTCGTTATTTCACCAATTGTTGCTGTTCTTTGGAGTACCGTTACTATTACTGGGCTGCGCTTCTGTTTATAGCCAGTATGTCAGTGTAAGTAATGCAGCAATGTTGGCTTATGATAGAACACTGCTTGCATCAGCAAGAACAGTCGCTGAACGTTTGACTATCCGGAATCAGAATTTGATCGTCGATGTGCCTTATGTTGTCCTGGACAGTTTTGAACGCAATACGAATGATCGCCTGTACTATCAAGTTATATCTCCCGAAGGAAAAACGATTTCTGGTTATAGTGACCTTCCTCGAATACCGCAGCATATCCAGCGTTCACCCTTGTATACGGCACTGGCATATTTTTATGATGCGGAATATCAGGGGCAACCTATACGTGTGGTGGGCTTATATCAGCCCATCAATGAAAGCGGTACAATGGGGATGGCATTGATATTGGTGGCAGAAACGGTAATTTCCCGCCAATATATGGTTCATCAATTACTGTTCTCTTCGCTGGTTAATCAAGGGGTTGTCATATTACTGGCATTGTTCCTTGCTTATATCCTGCTCAAGCTACTGCTTAAACCACTGCGAAAACTCTCAGGCCTGATTATCCGTCGTTCTGCTAATGATTTGACACCATTGCCAAATGTTTTACCGTGGTCTGAACTGTCTCCATTGCTTCAGTCATTTAACCAATATATCGAGAGACTGAAATTAATGGTCGGACGCCAAGAGCGATTCAGTGCGGATGCTTCCCATCAATTAAGGACACCTTTAACGGTATTGAAAACACAGGTTGCTGTAGCGCGTGGTGATCAAAATCAAGACCAAAGGGATAACATACTGACGGCAATTGATAAGAGTTTGGATAACATGATCTTGCTGACTAATCGCTTATTACAACTTTCACAGCTTAAAGTGCATGAAAAAGAAGCAATACAAAATTATCAGCCAGTTAATATCGTGGAATTGTTGCAACAAACCTGTTTTTCCCGCTTACAACAAGCAGAAAGTAAAAATATTGACTTAGGCTATGAAGGGGAAGATGCCTTGTGGATCAAAGGTGATCCTCTATTGCTAACTGAAATGTGCGCCAATTTGCTGGATAATGCCATCAAATATACCCCACAAATGGGAATGGTGACGGGAAGGGTTAGCATCATGCCGGATAAAAAATACGGCTGCCTTGAGATCGATGATTCAGGGCCGGGTATCTCCCAAAAGGATATTCATCAATCGTTCATGGCGTTTAATCGCCTGGACAATTCAGCCGGGCTGGAGGGCGCAGGATTAGGGCTGACCATAGTTAAAGAAATCAGCCTCTATCACGGTGCTACTCTCCAGCTTTTACCCAGTGAAGTATTGGGCGGTTTACTGGTGCGAATTTTGTTCAGGCTTTCTGCGAGTGAGCGGGATGCGTAATTGTTGTGCGAGTATCACTCCCGCCAGAACAATGATCCCCCCGATTAAGTGATAACTGTGCATCTCTTCATGGAGAACCAGAATAGCAATGATGGCAGTAAATACAGGAGCCAGATTCATAAAAATAGAAGTCATGTTTGCACCAATGCGAACGAGACCCTGTACCCATAAATAGGGGGCAATAATTGATGCAGGAATACCAGCAAACAGAACAAGGGAAATATTATCGGTCGTTAACTGAATATTGTCGGCCATCATAAAATTGGGCAAAAGCAATAAAACGCCAAACCCAATTTGTACATAGAGTGATTGCCAATTAGGTAATGGAATTGCCCAGCGTTTGGTTAAAACTCCATACAGGGCGTAAGAAGCTGCTGCGATAAACATCATTATTTCTCCGATGCTCATACCATGTTGCAATAGGAAAGAGGGTTCTCCTTTGCTGACCAGCCATACAAGGCCGAATAAAGACAGAACAGTGCCAAGGGTAATACCAACAGTGGGGGCAACCCGCAAAACAAAGATGCTGATAATGACGGTTAATAATGGTATCAATGAAGTGAAAATTCCAATGATTGTTGCATTGACAGTACAGGCTGCGTAGTACGCCAAACTTTGGTTAAGCACCATGCCCAGTGATCCCAGAATCAATAATTTCCACCAATATTGAGCAACAATTTTCCGCTGCTTCAGAACCGGCAATAAGATAAAAGGCGTTAAAACCAGAAAGGCAATGAACCATCGATAGAAAGCAATTGCAGCAGGTGCAATAAGGGTGGCTGCCGCTTTACTGACAACGGCATTGATTGACCAGATCAGTACAGCGACGAGGGGAAACAATAGATTCTTCATTGAGCTAGACTATTTGTGTAAGAGTATCGTCCATTTATTTTAGCAATGACCGATTTATTATATATATTGATAATCAGACAACAGATATGGCAATTAAGACAAGATTTATATCCTTTACTATTTTATGGATAAAAGATTACGGGAGTAAAAATGATAGGGTAGATGGAGGTAACCAAGCTATGTTTCAGCCAGTGATGCCGGATACACTCTCTTTTCGTGATGAAACATTGAATGCTGATACTGAATGTCGGTTACATACACATTCTTTTGGTCAACTAATTTATGTCGTTTGTGGCGTCATGGAAACACAGGTGGAAAAGCAACGTTTCCTTGCCCCTCCGGAATTTTGTATCTGGATACCGGGAAATATTGCTCATTCGAGTTATAACCGGAAGGCGTTAAGATTTTGGATAATTGATATTTCTTCTCAATGGGCTGATATCTTACCGCAAGAGCCTTGTATTATTCGATTGAGCGGTATTTTCAATGCCATTATGGTGGACTTTTTTGAACGAAAAATCCGGCAGCCGGAAACAGAAAAAGATCGACGTTTAGCACAAGTATTGGTTGATCAGTTGGAGTTGTCACCAAGGCAATGTACCTATTTACCTTCCTCAAAAGATAAGTTGCTCGCTCCTATATTACAGGTACTAGAATGCAATCCAGCGGATAATACCCCTTTAGCTGAATGGGCAAAAAAACGTTATACCTCAGAGAGAACTTTATCACGGCGTTGTAAACAAGAGTTGGGGATGTCATTTAGTGAATGGCGGCAGCGGCTGCGTTTTCTGCATGCCATATCCTTATTGGAACAGGGTAAAAGTATTAATGAAATCGCATTTGATGTGGGCTATGGCTCATCATCGGCTTTTATTGCTATGTTTCAGCAGATTGCAGGTACAACTCCCGAACGTTTCAGAAAAGGCTGACCTGATAAAAACTATATAGCCGTTAACGATGGGTTAAAAAAGCGATGATTTGAAAGATGAAGGTATATAGGTTTTATGTGGATAAAGTGGCAGAATAGCGGATCACGCCCATTTAAGCTATTGGATGAGAAAAGTGAAAATTCTGGTTGATGAAAATATGCCTTATGCTGAACAACTCTTTCAGCAATTGGGTGAAGTGCAGGTAATTCCAGGGCGGCCAGTGCCTGAGGGAGTTCTGGAAAATGCCGATGCCTTTATGGTTCGATCTGTCACTAAAGTCAATGAATCCTTATTACAAGGCAGTTCGGTGAAATTTGTGGGAACTGCCACTGCGGGAATGGATCATGTTGATCAGCAATGGTTGTCTCAGGCTGGGATTGGTTTTTCCGCAGCCCCGGGGTGTAACGCAATTGCTGTGGTTGAGTATGTATTTTCAGCGTTGATGTTATTGGCTGAGCAAGATCAATTTCAACTCAAAGATAAAACTGTCGGTATTGTTGGTGTTGGCAATGTCGGAGGACGCTTGGCTGATCGACTGGCAGCTTTGGGTGTGAAGACTCTATTGTGCGATCCGCCCCGTGCAGATCGTGGCGATGAAGGGGATTTTTGGCCTTTAGAAAAATTGGTGAAAGAAGCGGATATTCTGACTTTTCATACACCTCTTAATCAATCTGGGCCATATCAGACTTATCATTTGGCTGATGCAGAATTATTTTCTGCATTACCGGACAACCGAATTTTAATTAATGCCAGCCGAGGTGAGGTGGTTGATAATCAAGCATTACTTTCCGTACTGCAAAATGGGAAAAAATTACGTGTAGTGCTTGATGTTTGGGAACCTGAGCCTAACCTTTCTTTACCTTTGTTGGCTTTAGTTGATATTGGTACTCCTCATATTGCCGGTTATACCCTGGAAGGCAAAGCACGTGGTACAACTCAGGTTTTTGAGGCTTATTGTGAGTTCTTGGGAGAACCTCGCAAGACTGAGCTGGCTGATCTGTTGCCAACACCTGATTTCAGTCAAGTTACGGTGCAGGGAGAAGTGACACAAAGCGTCCTCAAGCGTTTGATGCATTTAGTGTATGATGTGCGCCGTGATGATGCACCCTTACGTCAGGTTGCGGATCAGGAGGGCGCTTTTGATCAATTACGCAAGCACTATCCAGAACGGCGGGAATGGTCTTCCCTGATAGTGCATTGTAATTCAGCAGAGAGCGCTCAATTACTGTCCAGAATTGGATTTAATGCAAAAGTAATTTAATACAGGCAGGACCCTGCCTGTCAGCAAAATAAGAGAAGTGGAGAAAACCAACATGTCAGAAGGTTGGAATATTGCGCTTTTGGGTGCAACAGGCGCAGTAGGTGAAGCGATATTGGCGTTATTACAGGAGCGTCAATTTCCGGTTGGTGAACTGCATCTTCTTGCCAGTGAACAAAGTGTCGGAAAGATTCAGCGTTTTAACGGAAAAAATTTTACTGTTTGTGATGTGGCAGAATTTGACTGGTCACAGGTACAACTCGCTTTTTTTGCCGCGACGATGGAAATAACAGCACAGCATATTGAAAAAGCAACAGAATCTGGTTGCTTGGTGATCGACAGTAGTGGCTTGTTTGCGACAGAGCCGGATGTGCCTTTGGTTGTTCCTGGCGTTAACTCACACGCATTGGCTGAATATCGTAACCGTAATATCATTGCGGTGGCAGATAGTTCAACAAGTCAGGTTCTGACCGCCATCAAGCCATTGATCGATGCGGCTGGAATTGCCCGTTTACAGTTGACCAATATATTGCCGGTTTCCGTCCATGGCAAAGCAGCTATTGATGAACTGGCAGGGCAGAGTGCTCGCTTATTAAATGGCATTCCACCGGATGAAGGGCGTTTCATTAAACAATTGGCTTTTAACTTGTTGCCTTTATTACCTGATGCAGAAGGTACAGTGCGTGAAGAACGCCGTATTGTCGATCAGGTTCGCCGGATATTGCAGGATGAAGGGTTGCCTGTTTCTGTAAGCTGTGTCCAGTCTTCTGTTTTCTATGGAATAGCACAGATGGTAAGTGTGGAAACACTGCGCCCGGTTGGTATAGAAGAAGCTCGTGGTGAATTTGAACGCTTTGAAGAAATTAAAGTCTCAGAAGAAGGTGATTATCCGACTCAGGTAACAGATGCTTCAGGCAATGATGGTTTGAGCATAGGTTGCCTGCGCAATGATTACGGTATGCCCGAAATGCTGCAATTTTGGTCAGTTGCCGATAATATCCGTTTTGGTGGCGCATTAATGGCGGTTGAAATTGCAGAAAAACTGGTGCAGGAGCAATTTTACTGATGTCTGATACAGAGCTGAGTCAGTCTGTGCCAGAGGCAAAGAAAGTGAAAATTGCACTGGGGATTGAATATGACGGCAGTCGATATTATGGTTGGCAACGCCAGCAAGAAGTGAAAAGTGTACAGGAATGTTTGGAAAAAGCCCTGTCGAAAGTAGCTAATGAGCCAGTTGCAGTTTTCTGTGCGGGCAGAACAGATGCAGGGGTACACGCAACCGGGCAGGTCGTCCATTTTGAAACCTCAGCGCAACGCAAAGATGCTGCATGGACAATGGGGGTGAATACGCATTTACCACCAGCTATTGCAGTACGTTGGGTCAAAACGGTGGATGATGAATTTCATGCTCGTTTCAGCGCAACAGCTCGCCGTTATCGCTATGTGATTTTCAACCATCGCTATCGTCCGGCGGTATTGGCGAGGGGTGTTACACATTTTCATTATCCATTGGATGAGAAAAAAATGCATGAAGCTGCACAGAGCCTGTTAGGAGAAAATGATTTTACTTCTTTCAGGGCGGTGCAGTGCCAGTCCAATTCACCGTGGCGTAATATAATGCATATTAACGTTAGTCGGCACGGGCATTATATTGTTGTGGACATTAAGGCAAATGCTTTCGTTCATCACATGGTACGCAATATTGTCGGCAGCTTGCTGGAGATTGGCTGTGGTAATCAGGACATTGGCTGGATGGCTGAATTATTGGCACTGAAAGATCGAACAAAAGCGGCAGCAACAGCTAAGGCTGAGGGCTTATATTTAGTTGCCGTGGATTATCCTGCGTGTTTTGGTTTACCTGAACCCATTATGGGGCCGCTATTTCTGGAAAATGATTTAGCTTCTGGCGAATGATTTAATCTGACATTTTCGGATAATGACAAGGATGTTTGGTCATAACGAGGAATATTATGGAGTTTTTGACTCATTTTGTTGATTTTGCGAAATTCATTGTCGATTTTATTTTACACATTGATGCTCACTTGAAGGAATTGGTTAGGGATTATGGTAGTTGGGTATATGGCATTTTATTCCTGATCGTATTTTGTGAAACAGGTTTGGTAGTTACGCCATTTTTGCCGGGAGATTCCTTGCTATTCGTGGCTGGTGCACTATCCGCATTAGATTCCAACGATCTTAATGTACACATCATGGTAGCCTTGATGATTACAGCCGCGATTATTGGCGATGCTGTAAACTATACCATCGGTAGAATTTTTGGTGAGAAACTGTTCACTAATCCAAATTCAAAAATTTTTCGCCTGAGTTATTTAGAGAAGACTCATGAGTTTTATGAAAAACATGGCGGGAAAGCAATAATTTTGGCTCGGTTTGTGCCAATTATTAGAACGTTTGCACCGTTTGTTGCAGGGATGGGGAAAATGTCTTACCGCCACTTTGCTGCTTATAATGTAATCGGTGCATTTATCTGGGTGCTATTATTCACTTATGCGGGTTATTTATTCGGTGATATGCCAGTTATACAGGAAAATCTGAAATTATTGATTGTTGCAATAATCTTTATTTCTATTCTGCCCGGTGTAATAGAAGTTTGGCGTCATCGCCGTGCTGCATCAAAAAAAGCGGCAGGTAGTACAGTAGATAGATAGTAGATAACCGTAAACAGGTTTGAGCAGTTTTTTATCCACACTGCAATAGCATTGTGGTTTAATGGCACGTAAAACAAAAGCTGGCAGCAGCCAGATTCAGACGGAAAGGTTCATTAATGAGCTGGATTGAAAAGATTCTAAATAAAAGCAAAATTATGCAAACTCGTAAGGCAAACATACCTGAAGGAGTTTGGACAAAATGCGATAGTTGTGGTCAGGTACTTTATCGTGCTGAATTAGAGCGTAATCTTGAAGTGTGTCCCAAATGTGACCATCACATGCGCATTTCAGCCCGTAATAGATTGAATTCATTTTTGGATGAAGGCACTGGCACAGAATTAGGCAGTGAGCTGGAACCTAAAGATATCCTGAAATTCCGCGATATCAAAAAATACAAAGATCGCTTAGCTGCTGCTCAGAAGCAGACGCAAGAAAAAGATGCGCTGATCGTGATGAAAGGTCAGCTGCATAATATGCCTGTTGTGGCAGGTGCCTTTGAATTTAATTTTATGGGCGGTTCAATGGGTTCTGTTGTTGGTGCCCGTTTTGTCCGTGCTGTCGAACAAGCACTGGAAGATAGCTGCCCATTCGTCTGTTTTGCTTCCAGTGGTGGGGCTCGTATGCAAGAAGCCCTGATGTCACTGATGCAGATGGCAAAAACCAGCGCTGCGCTGGCGAGAATGCAAGATCGTGGTTTACCTTATATTTGCGTTCTGACCAATCCAACAATGGGTGGGGTGACAGCAAGTATGGGAATGCTTGGTGATATCAATATCGCTGAGCCTAAGGCATTGATTGGTTTTGCGGGTCCTCGCGTAATCGAGCAGACCGTGCGTGAAAAATTGCCGGAAGGTTTCCAACGCAGTGAGTTCTTATTGCAGAAAGGCGCGATTGACATGATTGTACCTCGTACGGAAATGCGTGATAAAGTTGCCAGTCTGCTTGCAATGTTGACTCACAAACCGCAGCCGGGCACAAAAGCAGAGTCAGTAGAAGAAGACGTTGTTGAATCTACTGAGGTCGAAGCTGATATAAACATCAATCCTAATAAAGAAGATGTCTGATATTTTGCAAATTCCTCAAGCCACGTCGCCGCTGATGGTGTGGCTTTCCTACTTAGGAAACCTGCATGCCAAAGCCATTGATATGGGGCTTGAGCGTGTAGGTAAACTTGGTCGCCAATTAGGCTTATTGAACCCAGCACCCAAAATCATCACGGTGTCAGGCACCAATGGCAAGGGAACTACTTGCCATACCCTTGAATCTGTTTTTCTGGCAGCAGGGCTTAAGGTCGGTGTATATAGCTCCCCACACTTGGTTCGCTACACTGAGAGAGTACGTATTCAGGGTAAAGAACCAACGGAACAAGATTTCTGTCGTGTATTTGCAGAGATTGAGGCCCAGCGTGGCGACATCTCATTAACTTATTTTGAATACGGAACATTGGCAGCATTACAGCTGTTTAAAGAAGCTGATCTTGATGTTGTGATTTTGGAAGTTGGGTTGGGTGGTCGTCTGGATGCCACCAATATCGTTGATGCTGATATTGCAGCAATCACCAGCATTGCATTGGATCATACCGATTGGCTGGGTGCTGATCGCGAACACATTGGTCGTGAAAAAGCCGGCATCTTTCGTCGCGGGCATTTTGCTGTTGTAGGTGAGCATGATATGCCTCAGTCAATTGCTGATGTTGCGGATGAATTGGGGGCGAAGCTCTTTCGTCGCGATGTTGATTGGCACTTCTCACAAAATAAAAATAGCTGGAATTGGCTAAGCGATAACCGGCATTTCAATGAGTTGCCTTTACCCAATCTTCCGTTGGCGAATGCTGCAACTGCGATGGGAGTGATCCACTGTTTGTTGCAGCAGGATGACAAAGTCAGCCGAGCCATTAATGAACAGGCAATCCATGCAGGACTGAGAAATGCCCAATTGCCGGGGCGTTTCCAAATTGTCAGGGAAAACCCGCTGATCATTTTGGATGTTGCCCATAATCCACATGCAGCAGGCTATCTGGTACAAAAATTGGCAGAACTGCCTCGTTCAGCAGACAGTAAAATTCGTGGTGTAGTTGGCATGTTGGGAGATAAAGACATTGCGGGTACGCTTGCTTGTCTTTCTCAACAGATTGATGAATGGTACTGTGCATCATTACATGAACAGAGGGGAGCAGAAGCTGGAGTCTTGTCTGGGCATCTTATGCTCGCCCGCACATTCTCCAACGTGGAGGCAGCGTGGCAGCAGGCCATAGAAGATGCATCGGTGCAAGATATCATAGTGGTTTGTGGCTCTTTCCACACTGTCGCGCATGTTATGGAGACATTGGAGGGGGGCAAGGAAGATGGCCAGTAAATTTCAAAATCGCTTGGTTGGAACCATCGTTCTTGTTGCATTGAGTGTGATTGTCCTGCCTATAGTTTTTGATAGCGACAAGAAATATAACGACGGTAAATTTGCTTCGATTCCTTTGGTGCCAAAATCGGGTAATGAAGAGAATATTGACTCGATCCCACCATTGACACAAAACATGCCGCCCACACCGTCTAAAGGTGCTGCGGAAACAATGCAACTACAGGATCAAGCGTCAGACACAGGCATGCCGTCTACGGTGAAATCCGAAATATCTCCTCCACGAGAGGTACTTCCTCCACGAGAAATACCGCCTCAGCGGAAAGAGGAAATTAAACCACCGGTCAAACCTGAACCTCGTATTGAAAATAAACCAGAAACTAAATTGAAGTCAGTAGAGCAAGCTCCTCAGGCAACAGCATATGTTGTTCAACTTGGCGCATTAAAAAATGCGGGTAAAGTTGATGAGATATTGGCGAAATTGCGCCTTTCGGGGCATCAGGTATATACAGTCCCTTCTTCTCCGGTACAGGGGCAGTTAACACGAATCTATGTTGGGCCGAATGCGTCAAGGCAGAAGCTGGAATCCATTTTATCCGAATTAAGGGAAATCACGGGGTTACAAGGACAGATCAAAAACTATAAGCCATAACCAATTGGCGCTTCGTGGGGAGCTGAAAGCTTCCCATGATCACACCACAAGCTCTACCATGGAGTTTATAAGGGTTAAGTATGACAGGTGATTTTCCATTGTGGAAACAGCAGTTAAAGATTGACCCATCACAGCGAATGCAGTTTGTTTACTTACCGAAAATAATTTTCAGTGGAGTGATAAATCTACTACGCAAACGTTTTCGTTTTCTGTTAGAATGCGCCCGACCTGAATGTTGGGAGCCTGTTTTTGGATTAAAATATGGTCTGGATTGATTATACGATTATTGCCATCATTGGTTTCTCGGCACTGGTTAGCTTGATCCGTGGTTTTGTTCGCGAAGCGCTCTCCCTGATAACGTGGGGCTGTGCTTTCTTTGTCGCAAGCCACTTCTATACTTACTTGGCGGCGTATTTTACCCGTCTTGAAGATGAACTGGTGCGTAATGGAATAGCGATTGCTATCTTATTCATTGCAACACTGATTGTTGGCGCGGTAGTAAACTATGTAATTGGTTCACTTGTTCAGCGAACTGGCCTGTCAGGTACTGATCGGGTTCTGGGGATCTGTTTTGGGGCCTTGCGCGGCGTCTTGATTGTGTCTGCTATTTTGTTTATTGCAGATTCTTTCACGCCACTTCCCAAAAGTCAGGATTGGCAACAATCACAATTGATCCCACAATTCAGTCAAATCATCAGGTGGTTTTTTGACTACCTACAAAGTGCGTCGAGTTTCCTGCCGGAGAGATAATGCTCTCCGCTTAGCTGATGAGGAAAGGCTACATGTGCGGTATTGTCGGTATCGTCGGTTTTACACCGGTTAACCAGTCGATTTATGATGCATTAACGGTGCTTCAGCACCGTGGACAAGATGCAGCAGGCATTGCAACTATTGATGGTAACAATGGGTTTCGTTTACGTAAGGCTAATGGGTTGGTCAAAGATGTGTTTGAAACGCGGCACATGTTACGTTTACAGGGAACCATCGGAATTGGACATGTTCGTTACCCTACGGCGGGCAGTTCCAGTGCATCTGAAGCGCAACCTTTTTATGTGAATTCTCCTTTTGGTATCACGTTGGCGCATAACGGCAATCTTACAAACGCACATGAATTAAAAAAAATGCTGTTTGAAAATGCCCGCCGTCATGTCAATACCACTTCAGATTCTGAAATCCTACTGAATGTTTTTGCTAATGAGTTAACCCAGTTTCCATATTTTCCATTAGAGCCTGATGATATTTTTTCAGCAGTCGCAAAAATGCACAAAAAAATTTGTGGTGCTTATGCTTGTGTTGCCATGATCATTGGGCATGGATTAGTCGCTTTTCGTGACCCGCATGGTATTCGTCCTCTGGTGCTGGGCAAAAAAACCTTGGAAGATGGTCGTAATGAATACATGGTGGCATCAGAAAGTGTGGCACTGGACACATTGGGTTATGAGTTCCTGCGTGATGTGGCTTCTGGTGAGGCGATTTATATCACTGAAAACGGGCAATTGTTTACTCGCCAATGTGCAGAAAATCCATCATTAACCCCTTGTCTGTTCGAATTTGTTTATTTCGCTCGTCCGGATTCCTTTATTGACAAAATTTCGGTATATAACGCACGATTACGGATGGGAAGGAAACTGGGTGAAAAAATTGCCCGTGAATGGGAAGACTTGCATATTGATGTTGTTATTCCCGTACCGGAAACGTCTTGTGACATCGCCCTGGAAATCGCCCACATTCTGGATAAACCCTATCGCCAGGGCTTTGTCAAAAATCGTTATGTCGGGCGTACTTTTATTATGCCGGGTCAACAGGAACGACGTAAATCGGTTCGTCGCAAACTGAATGCCAATCGTGCTGAATTCCGGGGTAAAAATGTTTTGCTGGTGGATGATTCCATTGTGCGTGGAACCACGTCTGAACAAATTGTTGAATTAGCGCGTGAAGCTGGAGCCAAGAAAGTCTATTTTGCTTCGGCAGCACCGGAAGTTCGTTTCCCGAATGTTTATGGCATTGATATGCCGAATGCCAATGAATTGATTGCCCACGGGCGGGAAGTGGATGAAATTCGCCAGATCATTGGTGCTGATGCTCTGATATATCAAAACCTCCAAGATCTTGTTCAGGCTGTACGGGAAGAAAACCCTGATATTGAAAAATTTGAATGCTCCGTATTCGATGGTATTTATGTCACGAAAGACATTGACCAGATTTACCTCGACTATCTGGAAAACTTGCGTAAAGACGATGCCATGAAAGTACGTGGACAGGGCGAAATAGAGAATCTGGAAATATATAATGAAGGATAATATTCTTATTATCATTTAGTTATAGTCAGAATCTCAGAGGAAAACATGAAGAAATTGATTGTCGGGCTGACCGGGGCAAGTGGTGCGATTTATGGTGTCAGGTTACTGCAAGTTTTGCAGCCAGTAAAAGGCATTGAAACGCATTTAGTGATCAGCCAATCAGCTCGGCAGACACTGGCATTGGAGACAGACTATTCCCTGCGAGATGTACAGGCGTTGGCTGATGTTGTGCATGATAATCGTGATATTGCTGCATCCATTTCCTCTGGTTCCTTTAAAACATTGGGGATGGTGATTTTACCTTGTTCAATAAAAACCCTATCAGGGATTGTGCATAGTTACACTGACGGTTTAATCACCCGTGCCGCAGATGTTGTTCTGAAAGAAAATCGCAAGTTAGTGCTGGGGGTGAGAGAAACCCCCTTACACTTGGGGCACCTGAGATTAATGACGCAGGCCGCAGAAATCGGGGCGGTGATAATGCCGCCTGTTCCCGCCTTTTATCATCGCCCTGAACATATTCAGGATATCATTGACCAAACGGTTAATCGTGTGTTGGATCAGTTCAATATTGATTTGCCAGAAGATCTGTTCAGCCGCTGGCAGGGTGCTAGACCCATTGGGTATAGCACTTAACCTCAGTAATCTTAGTTACAATCTTAGATAGGAATAACGTTTAATCTATTAGAATGATTTCTATTCGATTAATCCCTCTTCCTTTGTTTTTCCTTGAAATTTTGATCTTTCCGATTTCTTTAGTATTGGAAACATGAGTGCCGCAACATAACATTTTTATGTTACGGCATTGCCAATACCTTAGCTCATCTTCTGTCGTGAAGGTAATTTCATTTTCCAAGAAAATGAAATTATTGACTTGCTCTTCAACACGAACTTTATAATTATTTTCAGGGTCACTCTATCCCTTATTGATCTTCCAAGATTATAAGATTCCAGTTTAATTTTAATATCCCGGCATTGTTTTTATCTGAATGCGTTTTTATCTAAATAAACTGTTCTCTTAATAATAAGAAGAAATGCTGCTGTAAACAGAACACAGCAGCACCTCATCAAATCGGCAGATATATCAAATTAGCAAGGATTGTTTTTTGCTTTTATCACATCTTGCAAGGCTTCTTCTAATTGAAAATAACGGAAGCCAAATCCGGCTTTTTCCAGTTTCTCTGGAATGGCTTGTTGGCCACCTAAAACTAATTCTGCGGCTTCCCCCATCATTGCTTTCAATACAAATTCAGGAATGCGCATAAAGGCAGGGCGATGTAAAACACTTGCGAGTGTGGAACTGAAATGCTCATTATGAACAGGATAAGGGGATGTCATATTAAAAGGACCATATAACTCAGGTGATGCCAGTAGGTAATAGATACCATTAACCATGTCATCAATGTGTATCCAGGGCATGTATTGCTTGCCACTACCGATTGCCCCACCTAAACCTAACCGAAACAGCGGCAGCATTTTTTGCAGTGCCCCACCTTCCGGAGCCAGCACGATACCTGTACGTAACAAGCATACACGGGTTTTGTCGCTTTTGGCTTGTAAAGCAAGTTGCTCCCAACGTTCACAAAGCTGATGGGCAAATTCATTGTGAGGAGGATCATTTTCGGTAACCACCGATTGTCCCTGATCACCGTAATAGCCGGCGGCTGAACCAGAAATAAATACAGATGGTGGAGATTCACTGGTTTTGATTAGTTTGCTCAGCTGTTCTGTGAGTAGCCAGCGGCTTTGGCAAAGTATTTCTTTTTGCTTCGGTGTCCATCGTTTATTGACAATAGGTTCGCCGGCAAGATTGATCACGGCATCAAAACCGTTTAGATCGCGCAGCTCATTTAGCGTTGTCCAACATTCAACGCGATCAGAAAACAGAGAATAGACCTTTTGTGGTGAGCGACTCAAAATGGTGATGGAGTGGGGGAGCGAAAGTAATTGGCGGGTCAAGCGACAACCAATCAACCCTGTTCCTCCCGTAATTAAAATACGCATAGCCACCCCCTGAGATAATAATAGACAATTGCATATTGACTATAACAAGGAATGGCTTAAATGGTAGCGAAACATGCTGTTATCTGTTAACAATGTCAAGTTTTGTGGTGAAATATATCGCCATTAACTGAATTTTTTACATGTATCTGATTCAGGCATCTTTATAGGCTGTTTGGGTCGCAGGGCGTTGACTGATCTTATCCAACCATTTTGCAACCGCAGGATAATCCTGCAAATCGACTTTTTGGTGTTCATGGCATTTCGCCCATGGGTAAGTAGCAATATCTGCGATGCTGTATTCATTTCCTCCAAGGTAGGCCGTTTTTTCCAGTTGGGTATTTAGCACCTTATATAAACGTTTTGATTCTTCCACATAGCGTTGAATGGCGTAAGGTACAACTTCTGGGGCATAGCGATTGAAGTGGTGATTTTGACCGAGCATTGGGCCGAAGCCAGCAACTTGCCAAAATAGCCATTGCAATTGTTCGGTACGTTCACGTAAGTCTTTGCTTAATAGCCGATCTGTTTTGTTTGCCAGATAAAATAAAATGGCCCCTGATTCGAAGATGGAGACAGGTTCTCCGCCGTCGGCGGGTTGATGATCGACAATAGCCGGGATCTTGTTATTGGGTGCAATGGCAAGAAATTCAGGTTTGAACTGCTCTCCAGTGCTGATATTGATGGGATGAAGAGTGTAAGGAATACCGGTTTCTTCGAGAAAGAGGGTAATTTTATAGCCATTTGGAGTAGGGGCATAATATAGGTCTATCATATAAACTCCGTTAATAATAACTCACTGAAAAATATAGCGGTATTACATTACCATCGTTTGTCTGTAAAATGTTATAAATTTCTTGTGATAGCGTTGGTGGATTTATTTTAGTCAATTATGGTAATTCTTATCTGTTTTAGCCTCCTTAACCGGGGCATTACAGTAAAAACTGGCATACAACTCATTAATAAAAGGTTTTTAGGATGGTGCAAGAAAAATCAGCAAATATTGAATGGATTGACATCGTTAATGAAGACAATCGAGTGATTGCGCAATCGACTCGCCAACAGATGAGAGCGCAGAACTTGAGGCATCGCGCTACTTATATTGTAGTGCATGATGGTATGGGAAAAATTCTGGTTCAGCATCGTACAGAAACAAAAGATTTTTATCCGGGAAAATTGGATGCAACGGCAGGTGGGGTCGTTATGACAGGGGAAACTCTGCTGGATGCCGCTCGTCGAGAAGCTGAGGAGGAGCTGGGGGTTGCAGGTATTCCTTTTGCCGAACATGGCATTTTTTATTATGAAGAGCAAACTTGTCGTATATGGGGTGGCCTGTTCAGTTGTGTGACTCATGGCCCATTTGCATTACAGGAAGAAGAAGTAACAGCGGTTTACTGGTTAACACCAGAAGAAATTACAGCCCGTTGTGATGAATTTACTCCGGATTCTTTGAAAGCACTGTCCCTTTGGTTATCGCGTAACAAGCAAACGGAACTGTCCTAGTATATTTTATCGTTTATATGACTCTCTTTATAGAGAATTAAACAATGATTTAAAGAGGGAGAGATATATTTAAAATATATCTCCCTTATTTTTAATTATTTTTATTTTATGAGTCTATCTATTAAAATAATGTGACAGATAAAATAAATTAACAATGGTAACTTTGCTTAATAAAATGCATTAGATATGATTTCAAATGAAATCATATGCAAAGACACAACGGAAATTGATTTAAATTATATTGCAATTGCATAAAAATTAATTTCTTTCAATTCATTTATATAATTCAATAAGTTACTTTTATGATTTTTTATTTTTAATGATAAACAATAAAAAATAAATTTTAAAATAAAATAAAAAATCAAATACTACTCGTTGCAAGATGAATGAATCCATTCATTACTCCGTTAAGATTAATAGCACTAAGGGAGTTACCATGTCTTATTATGACAATTTCAAAAGACTTGATGATTTAACAATCGCTTTTACTGGAAGTACATCTAATAATGCGAAAATTTACGGTAATGGATTAAATCAGGTAGAGATTATTGTTGGTGTTAAAATAATCGATGAAAATGATAAACCCGTGACGATGACACAGGATGATTTGAAAAACAGCATTTTTTTATGCGACTATACGACTGGTGATGGGATTAGCAATAATGGAAGCAGCAGCACCTGGAATTACTCTTATAATGAAAATGATTATACAACCGCAGTGAATTATTCTAATGCCAGTAGTTTCTTTACACCTTCTGATGACGGCTCTGTCGGTTATAATTATCTTAAGTTATATATTTATTCTAAAAGTCCCAGTGATGGAAAAGTATTTGCCGCAGGGATTAATATTCCTACTATTGGTACATTCAATACAACGAAAACTGGCACCAATACACCAAATGGACCAAATGGTACAGGTTCGAAATTTGTTAAACCTGCTAATGTTACCGTTTCTGCTTTAACACCTTATAGTTATCAGACAGGTGATTTTTCATTTAATCTAGACGACCAATCTTTAAGTAATTCAAGTGATCAAGGTGCAATTCTTTATAATGTAGTGTGGCGAAATTTTTACTTAGATATCCAGAAAGAAGGCTATCGTATCGTCAAAATAGAATCTAATAACAGCTCTGGATATCGTTTCACGAGTGATTATAGCGGCTGGTGGGTTTGTCAGGGGTTTGATTTTTCTGCCGAGTATGGAAAAGGCGAGATGAAAAAATCAGTCAGTATTGTTTTTGGTAAATATACATTTGGTGTTTCTGGAAATATAAATAGACAAAAAGGTATTTGTTTTTCCGCGATCCATGCTACCTGTACCGTTCCTACCGGATATTCCTCGAAAGGCACTACGTCAGTCACTATCTACGATCAATATGGTAATAAATCAAAGCCTATTATTGCCCAAGATGGGGATAACCTAAAAATACAAGGTATGGGTTAATAAAAATATAAAACAAAGAACATGCAAAGGAAACCTAAGAATGAAAGACGATATCTGTATTCAAAATCACTTACCACAAATGGTATGTGAAGAAATTGAAAAAAATCTTCCTTTAATGACTTGTGGCTTGATTATCAATTTACATACTGAAAGTGAAGTTGATACATTAAATATTCATTATGAATTTTTTGAAAATAAAGCACTAAACCAGAAAGAATCTTCTTTGCTTCCTGAAAATGCCCTAAATATAGGGAGCAGCATGGGAGTTGTCAGTCATATGATTTTTACTCATTGTGATGACAATGCTGACGATTTATCAATGTATCAGGAACAGAGTAATCAGCTGGGTCTTTGTTCTATTGTCGTATTATGGCCAAGTGGTCGCTGTGTAAATATTGATCCAGAAACGCATTTTTCTTTTGAAGGCCGTCCTTATATTTTGGGAAAATACGATTGTTATTCTTTAATTCGCGATTATTATCATTCCAAAGGAATTATCTTATCTGACTATTTGCGAAATGATTATTATAGCAATCCCAATATTTTTGCTGATAAATCGCCAAACGAAGGATTTATTCAAGTCAATATTGATGATATTAAAATTGATGATATGCTGATATTTGATATTCCTGATTCAATATTAAAACATGCGGGTATCTATACTGAAGATAACATGCTTCTTCATCATTTACCACCGGGTAAGAGTGTCTATATGCCTTTTACAGAGAAATGGAGAAAAAGAATTGATTCTGTCTGGCGGCATAAACAATTAGTTAAATGATATAAATCATCTCTCATTTGAATCGTAATTGAAACATCATGCTCTTTGTATAAAGAGCATGATTTATTAAAATTAAAAGTTAAGGTATGAAACATGAATAATAGTTTTAACACTCAAGCTTTTAACTTCCTCAGTGCCTCAGAAGGTGGCGTTGATCCTCGTACAGGGTTATATAATTTAAGCCTTCCTCTAATGAAAGTGACGGCAAATAATTTATTAGGGCCTGAATTAAAATTATCGTTAAATTATTCTCCTCTGGAGAATATGAATCAGGGATTAGGAATTGGTTTTACGTTAGGGCAAACGATTTTTAATAGCAGCACGAATCAATTACAGCTAAGTACAGGGGAAAACTATAAAATCGTCCCCGGTACAACTGATGCCCGTGATAAAAAAATTGATAACTTCCAATTCTCGTTTACCAATGGTGAAAATGAAAGTGCAGGTTATGATATTCAATATAAAAATGGGACTTATGAGCATCTGTCCTTAATCGGGGGCAATTTTTATGCCGCGGATCTGATCCAATCCCCCATCGGGCGGAAAATTACACTTAACTGGTCATACACCGGGCAATTTATTCAGTTATTCACCGTAAAAGATGAACTTAGAACGTTATGCTCTTTCAATTATGATAATTCTGTCATTTTAACCTTATGGCCTGAAACACCTGATAGTTATCAGCTAGAATTTGTTTTACTGGGAAGTGAACAACTTACTGAAGTATTACTTCACGATAATGATTCTCCTCTTTCATGGCAATTCGGTTACGAATATGTTGGCCCCGGAGGAAGTATCAATGCCATTACTTCAGTAAAATATCCGACGGGTAAAGAAGAAAAAGTGGTTTACAACTCGACGGAAGGAATGCAATTCCCGGATAATTCCGGCTTGGCGCCTTTACCTTATGTGATTGAATTTACGCAGCTACCGGGAGGTGGTCAGCCCGCTAATATTAAAAATTATGAATATACCACAACGAATTATTTAGGTTATGCCGGTGATTTTGGTCATTGGAGTGCAGATAGTGATTATACCTATACAACATTGACAGATTATATTTATGGTTCAACAGAATATTTTCTCGATGAACAAGGAAAACCGGCTATTTCAATTCAGCGTTCCTATAACAACTATCACTTATTAATCAATGAACGCCATGAACGTCAGGCGTGTGTAACAGAAAATACGACTGATTATTACGCTGAAAAGGGGGTTTTCTTTGATGATCAACCTAAACAGTTTCTTCTGCCTAAACAGAGCTCGATCATTTATATCGATGCTGATCAGAATCAGCGAACAGAAATTACCACAACTGAATTTGATGAATATGGCAACCTTACGCTGAAAATTACGCCTGATGGTACAAGAACAGAAGTCAGCTGGTATAAAGCCGAAGGTGAAGAAGGATGCCCGCCAGAACCCAATAACTTTGTCCGGTTTATGAAAAGTTCTGCCACTGTTTCTATGCAAATACCCGGTATACCCACTCCACCTATACAGGAAACCCGCTATACCTATGCGACAATAGGTGATTCCTCTTTTATTGTTCAGATTTCGGAAGCATTTTATAGCGATAATAAACGTCTTCATCAGAACACGACTGAATATCAGTCTCAGCTCAATAGTCAGGAATTCGGCAGAATAACCGGAACAAATAATATTATTTATTCTGAATCGAGTGATAGCTATCAATCGTCCCAACATATTGATTCTCAGGTCAGTGAAGATGTATTAGCTCAAACCAGCACATTGACAGGCTATGACAATATCCAAACTTCATTTTCACGCAACTATTGTGCGAAAAAAGGACTTTTACTCAATGAAAAAAATGTGCAGCAAGTTGAAACCCATTATGAATACGATGTATTAGGGCGGATTATCTCCCGTACTTATAACCCTGATTCATCCTATGAAAATAAAACACGCTGGCAATATGAATTCTCAAATCAATCGCTGTTAACAACGGAAATTGATGCGAAGGGAAATGCCATCCGTCACCATTTTGATGGTTTAGGGAACCTGATTCAGCAACAAAAAATGGAAGTGAACGAAGGGAAGTGGTTTGAGATCAAAAATTACCAATTTAACTCATTGGGTGAAATCAACACGGGCACCGGCTACGACTGGCCTGATGATGCGCAGCCAAAAAACAGCCATTCTGTGACAGCAGAAAACCAATATGATGGCTGGAGTAGCCTCGCTGTCACGCAGTATAGCGATGGCACAACCAATCATCAGATCAATCATCCGGTTGATATGCAAAGTATCGTTTATAAAACAGGGCAATCAAATTCGGAAAATAGTGAAAGTGGCCATGTAACAATTACTTATGATGTTAACCATAGGCCTTTAACCCTCTCACGCACCACAGTTTCAGGTACAGAAGACGGGCAACGGCACTTTGTTTATGATGGCTTAGGGCGTTTATATCAGGAAATCAATGAAGTCGGAGCAGTTGTAACGCGTATTTATGATGACTACCATCGCGTCATAAAACAGATTCAACCTGATAACACCGAAGTGAACATCACTTATGCACCGTATTTAACCGGAAATTATATTAGTGCTATTTCAGTGAAAGGCAAAAATGCGCAGAGTGAAATTAAAACCTGGGATTTGGGTACACAGCAATTTGATAGCCTTGGCCGACTGACTGAGCGTGTCAGTGGAGGACGATTATATCAATATCATTATGAAGGCGGGGCAACAAAGCCTGCGCAAGTCATCACACCAGCCGGTGAGCAATTAGAATACACTTATATTCCCGAACTGAATAACGTCGTTAATCAGTTTACGGCTAATGGTATAACACAACAGTTTACTTATGATCGCATCACCGGGCTTTGCGTATCCGCAGATGTATCAGGGGGGCAACGCACTGTTAACCATTGGAATGGTGCCGGAAAACTTTCTGCGGAACAATTTTATAATCAGACAGAGACGTTAAAAGAAACCGCTTATCAATGGACTCTGATGGGGCAGCTTATAAACTTTACCGATATTTCACAAAAAACCACTTATTACACTCGAAACTCAGTCGGCCAGATCACTCAAATACACGATGATAGCTTGAACTGTGCGCTGGGTTATGATCCTTTAGGGCAACAAGTGTCCCAACTCACTCAAAATACACAAACACAAGAGAGTTTACAGACCATATTGGGTTACGATGACTTTGGGCGAGAAATCAGCAGGGAGATACTGAATAATCAGGGAAGTAGTATCAAACTCTCACAATCATGGCGTGAAAATGGTCAATTGGCGACAAGAGAAACCTCTCAGGACGGAAACGCTGTTCGTACAGAAAACTGGGAGTATGATATTTGTGGCCGAATGACCCGCTATCAGGCCAGCGGGCAGTACCTCTCTGATAGTTACGGTATGCCGATTGCTGAACAAACGTATAGCTACGATGCTTTGAATAATGTGTCGCAAGTTGTCACAACACAGCCTGATGATTCAAAAGATATCGCAAGTTATTGGTATGAAAATACTGATGACCCAACCCAGCTAACGAGAGTCACACATTCCCACCCAGGCTATCCGTCTGAAATTGCCTTATCTTATGACGCTAATGGCCGTATGCTCAAAGATGAGGCCGGACGCACACTGACTTATGATGCTTTAGGGCGGCTGACTCGTGTTCAGCAGGATGATACTGGCTGTGAATATGGTTACGATGCGTTCAACCGCATGGTGACACAAAATATTAATCAGAATAATCTGCATGAACTGTATTATCGCGGCACTGAATTAGTTAACGAAGTGCAGGTTGAGCAAAATGAAACATCTCGTCTGGTTAAGCTGGATCAACAGTGTCTTGGCGTTGCCGCGAATGATGAGTTAACACTGTTGAATGGTGATCAACACAACAGCCTGTTATGGTCCCAACCAACAGGACAAGGTGGAGAACTGCACGGCTGGACACCTTATGGTGAAGGAAGCAGCGCATCGTTACCTGTCGGATTTAATGGTCAACGTGCTGACCCTGTCAGTGGCATGTATCACTTAGGTAATGGTTACCGTACTTATAATCCGGTTTTAAGGCGCTTTAACAGCCCGGATAGTTTCAGCCCATTCGGTGCGGGAGGGATTAACCCATATGCCTATTGTCTGAATGACCCCATTAATCGCCTTGATCCAACAGGTCATATCAGCAGTCAGGCAATTGCCGGGATCGCGATGGGTGTTATTGGCTTATTGGCGACGATATTCACTGCCGGTGCTGCCATTGCGGCTGCCGGTGGCGTGATGGCGGCTGTCGCGGCGGCGAGTACAACCTCTCTTGTCACCGGCTCAGTAGCGGCAGTTTCCGATGTCACGGCAATTGTCAGTGGTGCATTAGAGGATGCCAGCCCGGAAGCCTCTTCTGCATTAGGCTGGGTATCGATGGCGACCGGTTTCGTCGGATTAACCACTGATCTGGCAAAAAGTGCCGGTAAGTTCGCCAAGAATACGAAAAATGCCATTCAGGAAGCACGGGGTCGGTTATATCGGATCCAGCAGGAAGGGTTATCGGGACGCGGAGCCCCCGCAGCAGCCAAAGCCTGGAAAGCCGAAGATGCAATGACTTTCTATCGGGCAGATGACAGAAGCCCTGACCAAATCCGCCAAGCAGGCGGTTTTTATCCAAGAAGCGCAGATTCAGCAGACACAATCAAAGATAGATTCAAAACAAATTTCAGCCAAGATGGCGGGACACTATCTCAAAATCATGTGAGATCACCAAACCCTGATTTTGTTTCATTTGGTACAGATCTTGAATCAGGTGGATATGCGGGAACACGTAACTACCTTTATAAAGTAGAAATTCCGGGAATGAAAGAAATGCCGATTACGCCGGGGGTGATGGGAACAGCAACGGTGGGGAGGATTATGCCAGTAAGTGCCCCCAAATTACTGCTGACAGGGGATAATGTGGCTTCTTCACAATTTATTGCAATGATGCCGAAGAGAACATCTGAAGCAACATTCGCAACCCCGGTTCCATCAGACTATATTACGGGTTATCGTGCCAGAGGGGCAGAAGGGTCACAATTTTTAGACTTCAAGATTTGATATCTGGCGGATTTGACTAATAAGAGCACCCGTATAAACGGGTGCTCTTAAATATCTTAAGCGTCTTTTTTGCTTGTTATTTCATTAAGCAATGCTTTACCAACAAATTGAATATCAGGTTGTTGCATAATGGAGAGATGAGTACCCTTGATATCAATAATGGTTAACTGTGCTTGTGGAATGACCTTATGCCAGCCGAGACTGACACTATTTGCAGTGTCAGTTTCTTGTTCTGTTGCCCTGAATAGGGTGATGTTAACGTTGGCAGGGCATACCGATGGGACATGATAATTAGCCGCAACCGAGATATTGTGATACAGGAGCAGGTGCTGTCTGACATTTTCAGGAGTAATACCATTTGGCAGCAAATTGTTCTCTTGCGCCAATATTAATAATGCCTTGAAATCACGTTTAAGCACCAGTTCATCGATTGCCTTTTGCAGGTTATCAGGGAGGTTTTCTGGTATGTTTTCCACGAAAAGGATTGTTTCATCAAAAACAAATCCAGCCTCTTTATCCGCCTGTGTGAAGGTATCTTCGTAGCTGGCATGGGAGTCAAGAAGCCCAACAAAACGCACGGCTTCACCTTCCGCAATCATTTGGCAGGCCATTTCATAGGCGATAGACCCCCCAACAGACCAACCAGCGAAGCAGTAAGGCCCCTGAATCTGTGCCTGACGGATGCATTCAACATATCCTTTAGCTCTGTCTTTCAAGTTGATTGGGGTATCTTCTTCCTCTGGTACAATATTGGCGACAAGTCCATAAATTGGTATTTCTTTGTCATTAATATGAGGGGCAAGATCGTAAGCATAATCAATGTTTCCCCCGACAGGATGAACCAAGAACAGTGCAGGTTTGGCGCTGTCTTTATGATTACCTTTGTGATCCTTTTTACGATTGTCTTTGCGATTATCTTTGCGAATAGTCACTAAATTCGTCTGTTGGGTAAGGGTGTTATCTGACTGAATAAACGCGACGAATTCACTAATGGTTGGATATGCAAGAAAATCCCGCATTGCAACATCGATATCCAAGACTTGGCGCAAGCGTGCAACAATTTGTAAGGTTAACAGTGAGTGACCACCCAACTCGAAGAAATGATCATGGCGTCCGACCCGTCCTATACTGAGGCACTCTTGCCATACTTTGGCCACAGTATTCTCCATTTCTCCTATCGGAGCCTCATATCCTTGCGTAATGATGGCGGATTCATCCGGTGCAGGCAAAGCTTTACGATCCAGTTTACCGTTGGCGGACAGCGGGAAGGCATCCAATATCACAAACGCACTGGGGAGCATGTTTTCCATCAGGCGTGTGCTCAGGTACTCACGCAGTTGGGAAGGGGTGAGAGTGACGTCTGATTGCGGGATAACATAGGCCACCAGACGCTTGTCACCACTCTCTCCTTCCCGGGCGATAACGACCGCATCACTGACATTTTCGCAGGTCGCCAATTGCGCTTCGATTTCACCCAATTCAACGCGGAATCCACGGATCTTAACCTGAAAATCATTACGTCCCAGATACTCAATCATGCCATTTGGCAACCAGCGTCCCAGATCACCTGTTTTGTACATGCGCGCATCTGGTTGCCTGCTGAATGGATCAGAAACAAATTTTTCTGCCGTCAAATCGGGACGGTTTAAATAACCACGGGCAACGCCGGCTCCACCAATATGAATTTCTCCACCCACACCAAGAGGAACCGGTTGTCCGAGTGTATCCAGAATATAAATGCGGGTATTGGGTAATGGGCGGCCAATCGGAATATTATCGGTGATATCCCAGGACTGCTTGTTATCCGGTGTTGATGCTTTATCCAGCGTTAATGTTGTGACGATAACCGTCGTTTCCGTCGGGCCATAGGAGTTAATCCAACGGCAAGACTGTGTTTCCGGCATAGATTGCCAGCTCAACAAATGGCGTAACTCAGCTTTTTCACCGCCGACGATAACTGTGTGCAGATATTGGCCGAAACCACTGCGTTCCATCATCATCTCTTGTACCCATTGATGCCAGAAAGCCGTCGGCATATCCATGATGGTGATTTTCTGCTCATTCAATAGATCGACAAATTCTTCATCCGGCACGCGGATATGAGCAGGACGCAGAACCAACGTTGCACCGGAGGCAAGGGTCGGGAATATATCCGATACTGAGGTATCAAATGCCACGGTTGCAAATTGCAGGATGCGATCACCCGGTTGAGGCTCGCTGGTCTTGCGCTGGGCATGAATAAAGTTCACCACATTGCGGTGTTCCAGCATGACGCCTTTCGGTTGTCCGGTTGAGCCAGAAGTATAGATGATATAAGCCAGATGATGTGGCTGGAGTCCTGTTTGGCTGGCATCAGGGTTGTGTACTGGCTGTTTTGCCACGCTATCACGATGAATTTCCTCATCCAACAACCAGACATTCACACCCTGTATCGGTAAGCGTGCCTGTAAATGTTGCTGGGTCAACAGTAACACGGGTTTGCTGTCCGATAACTGATAGGCCAGACGATCGACAGGATATTCTGGATCGAGTGGAACATAACCTGCACCCGCTTTGAGAATACCGTACATGCCAATGATCATGTCCAGACTGCGGTCAGCACAGATAGCGATGCGATCATCCGGACGCACACCCGCAGCAATCAGTTGGTGTGCCAATTGGTTGGCATGGCGGTTCAGTTCCGCATAACTCAGTTGCGTATCATCAAACACCAGTGCAGTGGCATCCGGTGTACGTTCTGCCTGTTGTTCGAACAGTTGATGGATCAACATATCCTGCTGATAATCCATCTCAGTCTCGTTAAAATCCTCCAATAATTGGCGACGTTCTGCCAGTGGCAGGATGTCGATTGATTGGATTGGTTGTTCAGGGGCATGTTGCAGTGCAGCCACAATACCTTTCAGGGCAGCATTGACATAAGCATTGATGCGTACAGGATCAACTTTCTGGCTGCATTGCGCCGTGAGTTCGAATCCGTCATCAAAATCATCTACGTCCAGTGATAACGGATAATTACTACGCTCCTCACTTTCCAATTCCTGAATACCTTCCCAGGCTGGTGAATCTGATTGCTCTTCATCACGTGGGCTATGACGGAAATTAAGCAAGCTGTTAAACAGTGGCAATGATGCCTGAACGCTACTGCAACGCTGAGCAATCGCCAGCGGTGTCTGTTCATGATCCAGCAACTCGCTCAGGCGTTGATAAGTTTCCTGTATCGCCTGCTCAACTGTGCGCCCTTGTAATTGAATACGGACTGGCAGGGTATTGATAAACATACCAAGCACTTGAGAAGCACCCATGCCACCCTGTAACCGGCCCAGCAGAACCGTACCAAACACCACATCATCACGACCACAGCATTGTGCCAATACTTGTGCCCAAGCCACATGGAACAGAACCGCTGAACTGATGCCTTGCTGGCGGGCGCAATCACGGATCTGCTGTGCCAGTTCGTCATCCAGCGTGAAAATATTTTCCACTATTTTATCGTGTTCATCGTATTCATCGCGGTTATTCCCCTGTACATCAAGCAATGCGAACGGCAGGGTCGGCTCTTCCACATCGCCCAGTAACTGCTGGAAATAGGCTTTATGTACTTCAATCGGAACTTTACGAATTTGGGCAATAAAATTGCGGTAAGGCAGGGGAGCCGGCAGGCTATCTTCTTCACCCAAGATCAATGTTTGCACTTCGCTGAAAATGATTTCCAGCGACAGATGGTCACAAACCAGATGGTGATGCAGCAGGCCCAGCCACCACAGACCAGATTCAGGATCTTTGGCAATGTGAGCTGCCAACAGTGGCGCTTTGGTAATATCCAACCGTATTGAATCAGGATCAGTCAGGCGCTGTAACTGCGTTTCGGCACTTTCTCCGGCTGATAATGTGACTTCAATAATCGGCAGTGGTGCATGGCGATGGACAACTTGCACGGGTGCAGGCAGTTCTTGCCAGTGGAAAGCGCTGCGCTGAATATCATGGCGATTAATGACCTGTTGGAGCGCCTGCAAGAAACTATCCAATCGCGTGCGGCTGTCAAAGTTCATCAGAATGTTTTCGAGATAGGTATCGCCTTTTTCTTCCAGTAAATGGTGGTAAAGAATACCTTCCTGCAATGGCCCAAGTGGATAAATATCCTGAATATTGGCGACGCCGCCCGGTACACGGGCAACAATTTGGTCAATTTGTGTCTGAGTTAATTCCACCAGAGGCAGCATATCCGGGGTAATGTTCTGACTGTCTTCGTGGATCAGGTTAGGTGGAATAGCCAGTGGATCAGCATCTTGATCACTATCCTGATTCAAGCGGGCGCTCATGGCAGCCAGTGTTGGCGCAGAGAAGACCGCGCTGACATCAATCGATAGCCCTTGCTGACGCAACTGTTCAATCAGGCTGACAACCAGCAATGAATGGCCGCCCAGTTCAAAGAAATTATCATGGCGTCCGACCTGTTCTAATTCCAAAATAGATTGCCAGACTGCTGCCAGTTTCTGTTCTGTTTCTCCTTGCGGTGCTTCGTACCCACGGCTGACGGTGGCTGAGCGATCTGGCGCAGGCAGTGCCTTGCGATCTAACTTACCGTTGGCAGACAGCGGGAAGGCATCCAGCATAACAAACGCACTGGGTAGCATGTATTCCATCAGGCTGGAACTGAGTTGTTCGCGTAAATCTGCCGGTTTCAGAGTGATGCCGGTTTGTGGGATCACATAAGCGATTAAACGTTTGTCACCGGTTTTTTCCTCACGGGCAATGACTACAACATCTTTAACGCCTTCACAAGCAGCCAGTTGCGCTTCGATTTCGCCCAACTCAATGCGGAAGCCGCGTATTTTGACCTGAAAATCATTGCGTCCCAGATATTCGATATTACCATCAGGCAGCCAGCGTCCCAGATCGCCGCTTTTATACAAGCGGGCATCGGCTTTTTTGCTGAATGGGTCAGGTACAAAACGCTCTGCCGTCAGATCCGGACGATTCAAATAACCGCGGGCAACACCGTTACCTCCAATATGAATTTCTCCGCTGACGCCAATGGGGGCAAGTTGCCCTGATTTATCCAGAATATAGATTTGAGTATTGGCGTGTGGATGACCAATCGGAATGGTGTCGGTGATGGGGTAGGTATTATCACTTAAAATCAGATTCGTGGCCGTAACGGTGGTTTCAGTCGGGCCATAAGAGTTGATCCAACGGCAGCGCTGTGTTTCTGGCAGAGATTGCCAACTTACTAAATGACGAGATTCTGCTTTCTCACCGCCAACAATGACCGTATTCAGGTAAGGGCTAAAACCCATGCGATCGGCTTTCATTTCCTGTATCCATTGATGCCAGAAAGCAGTCGGCACATCTATGATGGTGATCTTATGCAGGTTTAGAAAGTCGATAAACTCTGCATTTGGTACACGGATATGTGCAGGGCGCAGGACTAAAGTCGCTCCCGAAGCCAGTGTCGGGAAAATATCAGACACTGAAGTATCAAACGCAACGGTTGCAAATTGCAGGATGTGCTCGCCTAATTTAGGTTCGCTTATCTGGTGCTGGGCATGGATAAAGCTCGCCACATTGCGGTGTTCCAGCATCACGCCTTTAGGCATTCCAGTAGAGCCGGAAGTATAGATGATATAGGCCAGATGATGCGGTTCAAGTCCCAATTGGTGAGTATCCGGATTATGGACTGGCTGTTTTGCCACGTTATTCTGATGGGTTTCATCATCCATCAACCAGATGGGTAAGTCGTGTGTTGGCAAGAGTCCTTGCAAATGTTGCTGGGTGAGCAATAAAGCAGGTTTGCTGTCCGATAGCTGGTAGGTCAGGCGTTCGACGGGATATTCCGGATCGAGCGGAACGTAACCAGCACCCGCTTTAAGAATACCGTACATGCCAATGATCATGTCCAGACTGCGGTCGACACAAATTGCCACGCGATCATCGGGACGCACGCCGGACGCAATTAGCTGATGGGCCAGTTGGTTGGCCTGCTGGTTCAGTTCGGCATAACTCAATTGGTTTTCACCAAAGATCAGCGCAATGGCATCAGGCGTTCGTTCCACTTGCTGTTCAAATAATTGGTGAATTAAGGCATCTTGCGGATAATCGACGGCGGTATTGTTAAATGTTTCCAGCAATTGGGTACGTTCAGTCAGTGACAAAATGTCGATTGACTCAATGGCCCGTTCTGGTGCCTGCCGCAGTGCGGCGACAAGACCTTCCAGAACTGTATTCATGTAGGCATTGATACGGGCCGGATTAATTTGCTGGCTGCATTGTGCGGTAAGCGAGAATCCATCGTCAAAATCATCCACATCCAGCGACAATGGATAGTTACTGCGTTCTTCGCTCTCTAGTTCGTCAACACCTTCCCAGGCGGTTGAGGCCGTTTGTTCATCATCACGTGGGCTATGGCGGAAGTTCAGCAGGCTGTTAAACAGCGGTAATGGTGCCTGAATACCACTGCAACGTTGGGCGACGGCCAGAGGTGCCTGTTCATGTTCCAGCAATGCACTTAACTGCTGATAAGTTTCCTGTACTGCCTGTTTAACGGTACGTGCCTGTAATTTAACGCGGATAGGTAAGGTATTGATAAACATACCGAGCACTTCGGATGCGCCAACTCCACCTTGCAGTCGTCCCAACAAAACTGTGCCAAATACGACATCGTCTCGTCCACTGCATCGCGCCAGTACTTGTGCCCATGCAACATGGAAAAGTGCGGCAGAACTCATACCCAGTTGACGGGCGCAATTACGGAGATTGTGGGCGAGTTTGCTGTCCAAAGTGAAGACGTTTTCCACTATCTCATTGAGGTTGCTACCTTGTACATCAAGTAATCCAAACGGTAAGGTAGGCTCTTCCACATCTCCCAATAATGCACGGAAATAATTTTGGTGAACTTCCAGCGGCACATTGCGGATCTGCGCGATAAAGTTCCGGTAAGGCAATGGCGTTGGTAGATTCTCGCTTTCTCCCAAAAGCAGGGCTTGTATTTCACCGAATATCATATCCAGTGATATGTGATCACAAACTAAATGATGATACTGCAAGGAAAGCAGCCACTTATCGCAGGATGGTTCTTTAGCAATCTGAGCTGACAATAATGGTGCTTTGGTAATATCCATCCGTATTGAACGGGGATCGGTAAGGCGACGCAACTGTGCTTCCGGAGTTTCTGTTGTGGATTCGTCTGTCGATTCTGCCGATAAAGTCAGTTCGGTAATAGGCAGTGGAGCATGACGGGAGACAACCTGCACGGGTTTGAGAAGTTCTTTCCAATAAACAGCACTGCGCAGGATATCGTGTCGGTCGATAACTTGCTGGAGTGCCTGTAAGAAACTATCCAACCGTGTCCGGCTGTCGAAAATCATCAAATGGTTGTCCAGATAGAGGTCACCTTCAGTTTCCAGCAAATGGTGGAATAAAATACCTTCCTGCAATGGCCCTAATGGATAAATATCCTGAACGTTGGAAACACCGCCCGTGACATGGGAAACGATTTGGTCAATCTGGTTTTGGGTCAATTCCACCAGTGGCAGCATGTCTGGCGTAATGACAGAACTGTCTTCTTTGATCAGATTAGGTGGTACTTCCTGTATGGTGGTAGCCTGGTCACTATTATGATGAATGAGTGCGCTCATTGCGGCCAGTGTCGGTGCAGAAAATACCGCGCTGACATCAAGGGACAGACCGTGTGGGCGGAGTTGCTCAATCAGATTGACCACCAACAATGAATGCCCGCCCAGTTCAAAGAAATTGTCCTGACGTCCGATTTGTTCCAAATTCAGCAGAGATTGCCAGATTTCTGCCAGTATTTGCTCGGTTTCTCCTTGTGGTGCTTCGTACTCGCGGCTGACGATAGCAGAATGATCAGGCGCCGGCAGCGCTTTGCGATCCAGCTTGCCGTTGGCGGACATCGGGAAAGCATCCAAAATAACAAACGCACTGGGCAGCATATGATCCATCAATCGGCTGCTCAGTTGCTTACGTAATTCAGCAGGGCTGAGTGTAACCCCCGTCTGTGGAATCAGATAAGCGACCAGCCGCTTGTCACCCAGGCCTTCTTCACGGGCAATCACCACGACGTCGCTGACGCCTTCGCAGGCAGCCAATTGCGTCTCAATTTCTCCCAGCTCAATGCGGAAACCGCGTATCTTGACCTGAAAATCGTTGCGTCCCAGATATTCAATCATGCCATTGGGCAGCCAGCGCCCCAGATCGCCGGTTTTGTACATACGGGCGCCTGCGTGTTCGCTGAATGGATCAACAACAAATTTCTCTGCCGTCAAATCAGATCGTTCCAGATAACCCCGGGCAACACCTGCGCCACCAATATGGATCTCGCCACTGACCCCGACAGGAACGGGCTGACCGTGAGTATCCAGAATATAAATTCGGGTATTGGGCAGCGGGTAACCAATCGGGATGATGCCTTCGAAATGCAAGGGATTTTTGTTGTCCAGTTCCAGTGTCGTGGCAATCACGGTGGCTTCCGTCGGGCCATAGGAGTTAATCCAGCGGCAGGATTGGGTTTCCGGACTGGACAGCCAATTCATTAAATGCCGGTATTCTGCTTTCTCACCACCCACAATAATGGTGTGCAGGTAAGGGCTGAAACCACTGCGGCCGGCCATCATCTCCTGTACCCAGTGATGCCAGAAGGCGGTCGGCATATCCATGATGGTGATCTTCTGCTCGCGCAAGAAGGTGACAAATGTCATATCCGGAATTCTGACATGCGGCGGACGCAGAACTAGCGTGGCGCCAGATGCAAGGGTCGGGAAAATATCAGACACTGAGGTGTCAAATGCCACGGTTGCAAATTGCAGGATGCGATCACCCAATTCAGGCTCGCTGGTCTGGTGCTGGGCATGGATAAAGTTCACCACATTGCGGTGTTCCAGCATCACGCCTTTAGGCATTCCGGTAGAGCCGGAAGTATAGATAATATAGGCCAGATGATGCGGTTCAAGACCCAATTGGCTGGCATCCGGATTATGCTCTGGCTGTTTTGCCACGCTATCCCGGTTATTTTGATCATCCAGCAGCCAGACCGGCGTGTCCTGTATTGGCAAGCGTGCTTGTAAATGGTGTTGAGTCAGCAATAACACCGGCTTGCTGTCTGATAGCTGATAGGCCAGCCGTTCGGCGGGATATTCCGGATCAAGGGGAATATAGCCGGCACCCGCTTTCAGGATACCGTACATGCCAATGATCATATCCGGGCTGCGCTCAGCACAGATTGCGATGCGGTCATCGGGGCATACGCCGGAAGCGATCAGGTGATGAGCCAACTGATTGGCATGGCGGTTCAGTTCCGCATAACTCAGCTGGCTATCGCCAAACACTAACGCGGTGGCATCAGGTGTCTGTTCTGCTTGTTGCTCGAATAGCTGATGAATCAGCATCTCTTGCGGATAGGCCAGTGCCGTATCGTTGAAATCCACCAACAATTGATGACGTTGTTGTGGTTGCAGCAGTGGTAAATCTTCCACTCGCAGAGAATCATCCTCAACCATTGCAGCCAGAAGGGTTTGCAGGTAACTGGCGATACGTTCAACGCTGGCATGGTCAAATAAATCACTGGAATATTCCAAATCCCCCACTAAGCCATTTTCAGTATCATTCATGGAGAGGGACAAATCGAAATGAGAGCTGTCTTCGGTCAGATTGATTTCACTGATAGTCGCATCCGGCAACTCTATACTTTGCTGTCCCGGCGTATTATCTACTGACATCATGACCTGAAAAATCGGGCTATGGCTGAGACTGCGCGGTGGTTTCAGCGCTTCAACCAACTGTTCGAATGGTAGATCCTGATGTGCGTAAGCTTTCAGTGCATGAGCTTTAATCCTAGCCAGCAAAGTACTGACCGTTGGATTGTCGTCCAACTGTACCCGTAGAGCCAGTGTGTTGACAAAAAATCCAATCAGCGACTCTAATTCGCGGTATTGCCGATTGGCTACCGGTGTGCCTATCACCAAGTCCTTCTGCCCGCTGAGGCGTGAAAGCAGGGTGGCCCATCCTGCCATCAGGGTCATAAACAATGTTGTCCCGTGGCGTTGGCTGAGGTGTCTTAATCCTGCACTCAACTCCAATGGCAGGGCGATATCAACGCGTCCTCCTGTGTAACTTTGTTTCTCTGGGCGTGGCCTGTCAGTTGGCAGTTCCAAAAGTACGGGAGCACTCTGTAATGCATCACGCCAGAAATTTACTTGTTTTTCCAGCACTTCTCCCTGTAACCATTGTCTTTGCCACAGCGCATAGTCAGCATACTGGAGTGTCAGGGCAGGCAGAGGGTCATCCTGACCTTGGCTGAATGCATGATAAAGCGAGGAAAGTTCATGCATCAGAATATTGAGAGACCAGCCATCAGAAATAATATGATGCTGAGTTAACAGCAGGATATGTTCATTTTTTGCCACCCGCAGCAGACGGCCCCTGATCAGGGGGCCTTGTGCAAAATTAAATGGTTGACTGGTTTCACGCTGCGCTGTTTCTTCAATAACGATCTGTTGCTCTTCCGCAGGTAAGTGACTGAGATCTTCTATTGCCAGAGAGAAGCCGCTATCTGGCTCGCCGATGATTTGCTGGGCCTGGCCTTCTACCATCTGGATGGTTGTACGCAGAATTTCATGACGAGCGACAATTCTGTCCAGTGCTATTTGCAGGGCATCCAGATTCAGATAGCCTTGCAGGCGCAACCCCCCCGGAATGTGGTATGCCGTTTGTGCTGCCGGATCTAACTGCGCCAAGAACCACAATCGTTGCTGTGCCCAAGACAGGGGGAGAGTCTGCTGGTCTGCGCTTCTCGGTGCAATTTGCCTTTTTTCCCCGGCCTGACTATTTTTGATGCGTTCATTAATTTTTTTCTGGAGTACCGCTTGTCTTAATTCAAGCAGGCTTAGTTCTTTGTTACTCATTTAATTAATTATCTCCATTTAACAGGGCACGCAGTTCATCTTCAGACAAGTTCTCCAATTCTTTTTGCAGCGATTCGATATCTTCTTGTGCGAAAAAGGTTTCGATTTGTCTTGACGCGATAAGCTCAGCGAGCTCAGAAAGTTCTGGATGGGCAAATATGTCTTGGATAGACACTTCAAGATGGAATTCATCACGCAATCTTGCCATTAACTGGATGATTGATAAGGAGTTTCCACCCAAATCAAAGAAGCTGTCATGGCGTCCTATTTGTTCCAACCCCAACAAACCCTGTAGGATAGTGGCGATCTGCTGTTCGATTTCACCCTGAGGTGCTTCGTATTCACGGCTGGCGATAGCTGATCGATCCGGTGCTGGTAGTGCTTTGCGATCTAATTTGCCACTTCCGGTCAATGGGAAAGATTCCAGCATGACAAACGCGCTGGGCACCATATAGCTGGCCAGATGGGTGTTCAGTTGTTCACGCAGGCTATTGGCATCTGGCGTGAAACCGGATTGCGGTATGACATATGCCACCAGACGTTTGTCACCGGTTTCTTCTTCACGGGCGATGACCACAGCATCCCTGACGCTCTCACAGGCTGCCAGTTGTGCCTCAATTTCTCCCAACTCAATACGGAAACCGCGTATCTTGACCTGAAAATCGTTGCGTCCCAGATATTCGATATTACCATCTGGCAGCCAGCGTCCCAGATCGCCCGTTTTGTACATACGGGCTCCTGTTTGGTCGCTGAATGGGTCAGAAATAAATTTCTCCACTGTCATCTCTGGCTTGTTCAGATAACCCCGTGCGACGCCCAAACCACCGATGTGAATTTCACCACTGACACCAACAGGGGCAGGCTGACCAAGGGTATCCAGAATATAAATCCGGATATTGGGCAACGGGCGACCAATCGGAATGTTGTCATTGGTATACGGAACTTGCCTGTCATCTATCGTCAATGTGGTGACAATGACAGTGGTCTCAGTCGGGCCATAGGAGTTGATCCAGCGGCAGGAATGAGTGTCAGGGCTGGAGAGCCAGCTCATTAAATGGCGATGTTCTGCTTTCTCACCACCGACAATGATGGTGTGCAGGTAAGGGCTGAAACCACTGCGGCCTGCCATCATCTCCTGTACCCAGTGATGCCAGAAGGCGGTCGGCATATCCATGATGGTAATCTTCTGCTCGCGCAAGAAGGTGACAAAAGTCGCGTCCGGTACTCTGACATGAGGCGGGCGTAGAACCAGTGTGGCACCCGATGCAAGGGTCGGGAAAATATCCGATACTGAGGTGTCAAATGCCACGGTTGCAAATTGCAGGATGCGATCACCCAATTTAGGTTCGCTGGTCTGGTGCTGGGCATGGATAAAGTTCACCACATTGCGGTGTTCCAGCATGACCCCTTTGGGTTGTCCGGTTGAGCCGGAAGTGTAGATGATATAGGCCAGATGGTGTGGCTGGAGACCCATTTGGCTGGAATCAGGGTTATGATTGGGCTGTTTTGCCACATTAGTGCGGTGAATTTCGTCATCCAGCAACCAGACCGGCATGTCCTGTGTTGGCAAAAGCCCTTGTAAGTGTTTCTGCGTCAGCAATAGTGCTGGTTGGCTGTCCGATAGCTGATAAGCCAGACGTTCAGTCGGGTATTCAGGATCGAGCGGAATATAACCCGCACCGGCCTTGAGGATACCGTACATGCCAATGATCATATCCAGACTGCGGTCAACGCAAATTGCCACACGATCATCAGGACGCACGCCGGATGCAATTAACTGATAAGCCAGTTGGTTGGCCTGTTGGTTCAGTTCGGCATAACTCAATTGGTTTTCACCAAAGATCAGCGCGGTGGCATCAGGCGTTCGTTCCACTTGCTGTTCAAGCAATTGATGGATCAAGAGATCCTGCGGAATTTCGACGGCGGTATCGTTAAAGGTTTCCAGTAATTGAGTTCGCTCTTCTGGAGACAGAATATCGAGCAACTCAATTTTTTGTTCCGGTGCATGTTGCAAGGCAGTGACAATTCCTTTCAAAGCCATGTCCATATAGGCATTTATGCGTGCCGGATTAATCTGCTGATTGCATTGTGCAGTGAGTGCAAATCCATCGTCAAAATCATCCACATCCAGCGACAATGGATAGTTACTGCGTTCTTCACCACTGAGTATCTGCATGCCTTCCCAAGCCTGCGATTCAGATTGTGACTCATCATAAGGACTGTGGCGGAAGTTCAGCAGACTGTTAAACAACGGCAATGGTGCCTGAATTCCACTGCAACGCTGGGCAACGGCCAGCGATGCCTGCTCGTGATCGAGTAATTCACTGAGTTTCTGGTGGGTTTGCTGTACAGCCTCCTTAACGGTGCGATCCTGTAATCGAACGCGAATAGGCAGGGTATTGATAAACATACCGAGCACTTCTGAAGCGCCGACGCCACCCTGTAAACGTCCCAGAAGAACCGTACCAAATACCACGTCATCCCGTCCGCTGCATCGCGCCAATACTTGTGCCCATGCAACATGGAACAGTACTGCGGAACTCATGCCCAATTGACGGGCACAATTACGCAGATTGTAGGCGAGCTCGCTGTCCAGCGTGACAGTATTTTCTACTATTCTGTGAATGTTTTGTTCATTAATATCTTTTTCATTAATACCTTTTGCATTAACGTCTTTTTCGTTGAGATTACTTTCATTGAAATTGCTGCCTTGTACATCAAGTAACCCAAAGGGCAGGGTCGGCTCTTCGACATCCCCAAGCTGTTCGCGGAAATAAGTTTGATGAACTTCCAACGGCACGCTGCGGGTTTGGGCGATGAAATTACGGTAAGGCAGAGGCGTTGGCAGACTGTCGTTTTCTCCTAATATCAATGCCTGAATTTCATTGAAGATCATGCCCAAGGAAATGTGGTCGCAAACTAAATGATGGTGCAGCAAGGAGAGCAGCCATTGTCCAGACTCAGGATCTTGAGCAATATGTGCCGCCAGAAGCGGGGCTTTAGTGATCTCCATCCGTACCGTACGAGGATCAGTGAGACGACGCAATTGTGTTTCTGCATTCTCTTCTGCTGACAGTGTGAGTTCAATAATCGGCAATGGCGCATGACGATAAACGACCTGGACAGGTTCTGGCAGTTCTTGCCAGTACACAGCACTGCGCAGGATATCGTGCCGGTCAATTACTTGTTGAAGTACGTGGAGGAAAGTATCCAAACGAGTCCGGCTGTCAAATGCCATGAGCTGACTGTCCAGATAAATATCACCTTCTGTTTCCAGCAGATGATGGAACAGGATCCCCGCCTGTAATGGCCCCAGAGGATAGATATCCTGAATATTGGCAACCCCTTCAGGTACGAGGTTGACAATCTGGTCGATCTGGTTTTGGGTCAACTCCACCAGTGGCAGCATGTCTGGCGTAATAATCTGGCTTTCTTCGTGGATCAGGTTCGGCGGAATAATCAGTTCGGTAACACCTTGAGCGGTATTCTGATTTAAACGCGCGCTCATGGCCGCTAAGGTTGGTGCGGAGAAGACAGTGCTGACATCAAGGAATAGGTTATGTTGGCGCAATTCCTCGATCAGATTGACCACCAACAATGAATGCCCACCCAGTTCAAAGAAATTGTCCTGACGTCCCACTTGTTCCAGACCCAGCAGGGATTGCCAGACTGCCGCCAGTTTTTGCTCGGTTTCTCCTTGTGGTGCTTCATACTCGCGGCTGACAATGGCTGAATGATCAGGCGCCGGCAGCGCTTTGCGATCCAGTTTGCCGTTGGCGGACATCGGGAAAGCATCCAAAATAACAAACGCACTGGGCAACATGTGTTCCATCAAGCTGGTGCTCAGTTGCTCACGCAGACGGGCAGGATTCAGTGTGATGCCTGATTGTGGAATGAGGTAAGCGACCAGCCGCTTGTCACCCAGGCCTTCTTCACGGGCAATCACCACGACGTCGCTGACGCCTTCGCAGGCAGCCAATTGTGTCTCAATTTCTCCCAGCTCAATGCGGAAACCGCGTATCTTGACCTGAAAATCGTTGCGTCCCAGATATTCAATCATGCCATTGGGCAACCAACGTCCCAGATCACCGGTTTTGTACATACGGGCGCCTGCGTGTTCGCTGAACGGATCAACAACAAATTTCTCTGCCGTCAAATCAGATCGATCCAGATACCCACGGGCAACGCCTGCGCCACCAATATGGATCTCGCCACTGACCCCGACAGGAACGGGCTGACCGTGAGTATCCAGAATATAAATTCGGGTATTGGGCAGCGGGTAACCAATCGGGATGATGCCTTCGAGGTGCAAGGCGTTTTTGTTGTCCAGTTTCAGTGTTGTGGCAATCACGGTGGCTTCCGTCGGGCCATAGGAGTTAATCCAGCGGCAGGATTGGGTTTCCGGACTGGACAGCCAATTCATTAAATGCCGGTATTCTGCTTTCTCGCCACCCACAATAATGGTGTGCAGGTAAGGGCTGAAACCACTGCGGCCGGCCATCATCTCCTGTACCCAGTGATGCCAGAAGGCGGTCGGCATATCCATGATGGTGATCTTCTGCTCGCGCAAGAAGGTGACAAATGTCATATCCGGAATTCTGACATGTGGCGGACGCAGAACCAGTGTGGCGCCGGATGCAAGGGTTGGAAAAATATCTGACACTGAGGTGTCAAATGCCACGGTTGCAAATTGCAGGATGCGATCACCCAATTCAGGCTCGCTGGTCTGGTGCTGGGCATGGATAAAGTTCACCACATTGCGGTGTTCCAGCATCACGCCCTTAGGCATTCCGGTAGAGCCGGAAGTATAGATGATATAGGCCAGATGATGCGGTTCAAGACCCAATTGGCTGGCATCCGGATTATGCTCTGGCTGTTTTGCCACGCTATCCCGGTTATTTTGATCATCCAGCAGCCAGACCGGGGTGTCCTGTATTGGCAAGTGTGATTGTAAATGGTGTTGAGTCAGCAATAACACCGGCTTGCTGTCTGATAGCTGATAGGCCAGCCGTTCGGCGGGATATTCCGGATCAAGGGGAATATAGCCGGCACCCGCTTTCAGGATGCCATACATACCAATGATCATATCCGGGCTGCGCTCAGCACAGATTGCGATGCGGTCATCGGGGCATACGCCGGAAGCGATCAGGTGATGGGCCAACTGATTGGCATGGCGGTTCAGTTCCGCATAACTCAGCTGGCTATCGCCAAACACTAACGCGGTGGCATCAGGTGTCTGTTCTGCTTGTTGCTCGAATAGCTGATGAATCAGCATCTCTTGCGGATAGGCCAGTGCCGTATCGTTGAAATCTACCAACAATTGATGACGT
This sequence comes from Xenorhabdus vietnamensis, assembly GCF_002127535.1. Taxonomy (GTDB): domain Bacteria; phylum Pseudomonadota; class Gammaproteobacteria; order Enterobacterales; family Enterobacteriaceae; genus Xenorhabdus; species Xenorhabdus vietnamensis. The sequence continues at coordinate 10,673 of NZ_MUBJ01000018.1, read as the reverse complement.
TGTTGTGGTTGCAATAGCGGCAAATCTTCCACTCGCAGAGAATCATCCTCAACCATTGCTGTCAGCAGAGTTTGCAGATAGCTTGCAAGCCGTTCAATGCTTTCACGATCAAACAGATCACTGGCATATTCCAATTCACCAGCTAAACCGTTATCGGTATCGTTCATGGAAAGTGACAGATCGAAATGAGTGCTTCTTCGGGTTGATGGCAGTTCATCCAGCACTAAATCGGATAACTCAAGAGATTGTTGTATTGGTGTGTTATCCAGCGCGAGCATGACCTGAAATATTGGGCTGTGACTCAGGCTACGCGGTGGTTGCAGCGCTTCAACCAACTGTTCAAATGGCAAATCCTGATGCACGTAGGCTTCCAGTGCATGGGTTTTTATTTGCGTCAATAACGAGCTAACTGTAGGGTTATCCTCCAGTTTAACTCTGAGCGCTAACGTATTGGCGAAAAAGCCGATCAACGGTTCCAGTTCGCTGTGCTGTCGGTTAGCGACAGGCGTTCCAATGACGATATCTTGTTGACCACTGATGCGGGCAAGCAAGACTGACCAAGCAGCCAGTAAGGTCATGAATAGTGTGGAGCTGTGGCGTTGGCTCAATGTTTTTAAGCCATCACTTAATTCAGGTGAGAGGGTAAATGCTACCTGATCTCCGCGATAGCTCTGAACCGCAGGACGGGGTCTGTCTGTCGGCAGTTCCAGCAAAGCAGGGGCACCTTGTAGTGCTTCCCGCCAGAAATTGACCTGTTTTTCCAGCACCTCACCTTGCAGCCATTGCCGCTGCCAGAGCGCATAGTCAGCATACTGCACTGTCAGCGCAGGTAGTGGATCGTTTTGTCCATGAATGAAAGCGCGGTAAAGAGTTGCCAGCTCATAGATTAAGACGTTCAGTGACCAGCCATCAGAAATCATGTGGTGCTGGGTCAACAGCAGAACATATTCATCATTGGTCAGTTTCAGCAGTTGGCCACGAATTAATGGTTCCAGTGCAAAATCAAAGGGATGGTTAGTTTCAAACTCAGCGGCTTTATCAATGGCAGCCTGTTTTTCTGTCTCTGTTAACTGGCTGAGATCTTTAATGGTTAAACTGAAACCACGATCCGCATCGGCAATAACTTGCTGGGCTACACCATCCACCACTTTAATGGTTGTACGCAGAATTTCATGGCGGGTTACTATTCTGTCCAGAGTGGCTTGCAGTGCGTTCAGGTTTAGCTGACCTTTCAGACGCAAGCCTCCAGAGATGTGATATGCCGTCTGAGCAGCAGAATCTAACTGAGCCAGAAACCACAGGCGTTGTTGTGCCCAAGAGAGCGGAAGAGCTTGTTGTCGGCTGGCGGGCAATATCACCTGTTGTATTGGTTGCTGTATTGGCTGTTGTTCTGAATGATGCTCTGATTGATGTAATGAATGTTGTACTGATTGTCTGGCTGTATCCAGTGATTGCGCCAAATCTGACAAAATTGGACGAGTGAAGAGATCCTGCAAGTCCAACTTGGTGTTGAATACTTGGCGTAAACGGGAAGCCATTTGTACGGTCAGCAAAGAGTGCCCGCCCAGCTCAAAGAAATTGTCATGGCGTCCCACTTGCTCCAGACCCAGCAGGGATTGCCATATTTCCGCCAGTTTTTGCTCAGTTTCCCCTTGGGGTGCTTCATATTCACGGCTGGCAATTGCAGTACGATCCGGTGCAGGCAAGGCTTTGCGATCTAACTTACCACTGCCGGTCAGCGGAAAAGCGTCCAATATGACAAATGCACTGGGAATCATGTGCTCCATCAAATGAACGCTCAATTGTTCACGTAGATGAGAAGGTGTAAGAATAACGTCCGGCTGTGGTATCAGGTAAGCCACCAGACGTTTGTCGCCAGCCGTATCTTCACGGGCAATGACCACAACATCTTTGACCCCTTCGCAAGCAGCCAGTTGTGCTTCGATTTCTCCCAGTTCAATACGGAAGCCGCGTATCTTGACCTGAAAATCATTGCGCCCTAAATATTCAATGTTGCCATCCGGCAACCAACGTCCCAAATCACCACTTTTATACATGCGGGCATCGGGCTTCTTGCTGAATGGATCTGACACAAAGCGTTCTGCCGTCAGTTCCGGTCGGTTCAGGTAACCACGGGCAACCCCTGCGCCACCAATATGGATTTCACCGCTGACGCCGATGGGAACAGGATGACCGAGAGGATCGAGAATATAAATATGGGAATTGGCATTGAGACTGCCAATCGGAATATTACTGATGATGTTAGAAGAATACCCACCATTCAGTGTCAATGACGTCACAATGACAGTGGTTTCGGTCGGGCCATAGGTATTGATCCAACGGCAGAATTGAGTTTCCGGCAGAGACTGCCAATCCACCAGATGGCGGGATTCCGCTTTCTCTCCGCCAACAATAATCGTATTCAGATAAGGGCTAAAACCTGTACGATCGGCTTTCATTTCCTGTACCCATTGGTGCCAGAAAGCCGTAGGTACATCCATGATAGTGATCTTTTGCTGGTTTAAAAAGTCGATGAATTCTGCATCTGGTGCGCGGATATGTGCAGGGCGCAGGACCAAAGTTGCTCCCGCAGCTAGTGTCGGGAAAATGTCAGACACTGAGGTATCAAATGCCATGGTCGCAAATTGCAGAATGCGATCCCCTGATTGGGGCTGGCTGATTTGATGCTGGGCATGGATAAAATTCACCACATTGCGGTGTTCCAGCATTACGCCTTTAGGCAGTCCGGTTGAACCAGAAGTGTAGATAATATAGGCCAGATGGTGTGGCAAAAGACCTAATTGGCTGGCATCAGGATTATGTATCGGCTGTTGTGCCACGGTATTCAAGTGATTTTCATCATCCAACAACCAGACCGGAACTTCTGTCACCGGTAAAGTCGCCTGTAAATGTTGTTGGGTCAGCAATAATCTTGGGGTGCTGTCTGACAACTGATAAGCCAGCCGTTCGGCAGGATATTCCGGATCAAATGGAATGTAACCGGCCCCTGCTTTGAGAATTCCCAACATGCCAATGATCATATCCAGACTGCGCCCGACACACAGAGCCACACGATCGTCCGGGCGTATACCAAAGGCAATCAGGCTGTGTGCCAGCTGGTTGGCCCGCTGGTTCAGTTCTGCATAACTCAGTTGAGTATCCTGATACACCAAAGCAATGGCATCAGGCATTGATTGTGTTTGCTGCTCAAATAGCTGGTGGATCAGTTTATCTTGCTGGTAGGGGAGTGCTGTATCGTTAAAATTCACCAACAGTTGTTTGCTCTGTTGTGGCGTCATCAGTGGCAGTTCAGCGACTCGTTGGCTATCATCAGCCGCCATCGCCGCCAGCAATGTGTTTAAGTGGCTGACCATACGCTCAATCGTAGTGTGGTCGAACAGATCACTGGCGTATTCCAGATCACCCACTAAACCATTTTCAGTTTCATCCAGAGTTAATGTCAGATCAAAGTAAGAGCTGTCCCTGATTAATGGCCGCTCATCCAACACCAATCCCGGCAGTTCGAAATGCCGTTGTCCCGGTGTATTATTTGTTGCCAGCATGACCTGAAAAATTGGGCTGTGGCTCAGGCTGCGAGGAGGTTGCAGGGTTTCGACCAGTTGTTCGAAAGGCATATCTTGGTGAGCGAATGCATTGATTGCTTGTTTTTTCACTTGTGCCAACAGTTCACTGACACTGGGGTTATCATGCAATTGAACACGTAATGCCAATGTATTGGCAAAAAAACCGATCAAAGGGGCTAATTCAGGTTGTTGACGATTGGCGATGGGAGTACCAATCACAATATCATCCTGACCACTGATACGGGAGAGCAATGTAGCCCATCCGGTCAATAAGGTCATGAACAGGGTGGTTCCGTGACGTTGGCTGAGATCTTTTAAACCCGCCTGTAATGTCGGGGAGAAATCAATATTAACGCGTCCACCAGTATAGCTCTGTTTTGCTGGACGCGGCCGATCAGTGGGTAATTCCAGAAGCGCGGGAGCGCCTTGCAAAGTGTTGCGCCAGAAATTAACCTGTTTTTCCAGCACTTCTCCCTGTAACAAATTTTTTTGCCAGAGAACATAATCAGCATACTGAATTGTCAGGGCTGGAATAGGATCTGGCTGCCCTTGACTGAATGCACGATAAAGCGTGGACAGTTCTTGCATAAATACACTGACTGACCAACCATCAGAGATAATATGATGTTGAGTTAACAGCAGGATATGTTGATCTTCTGCCAGTTTAAGCAGCCGTCCCCGTGCCAATGGGCCATTAGCAAAATCAAAGGGGTGATTTGCTTCAAGGTGGGCCACTTTTTCGATTGCGGCCTGTTGTTCTGACAGCTCTGAAGATAATTGGCTGAAATCTTCTTGTATCAGGGGAAAGCCACAAACTGTATTACTGATGGTTTGCTGTGCTTCATCCTCTACCGTCACGATAGTCGTACGCAAAATTTCATGGCGTGCCACAATGCGATCCAGTGCCGCTTGAAGGGCATTCAGGTTCAGTTCGCCTTGTAGGTTCAATCCCACGGACATATGGTATGCCGTTTGTGCGGCAGGATCTAATTGAGCAAGGAACCATAAGCGTTGCTGTGTCCAGGATAATGGCACACCATTATCACGCGACTGGATCGTGATTTCTGTTTTTTGAGTAGACTGGCGGGTCAGTTTTGCTGATCTGGCTAACTCAAGTAGTCTTCTGCGTTCAGCTAATGGTAGAGATGAAAGCTCGTTATTGTTCATTTGATTATCACCACTCAAAACAATGTAAAGTAAAATCTAATTCATTGATTTATAAATATCGTGCAGAGACTCTGAATCGAATTGCAGTAATAGAGAGTCGATAATGCATTCTTCAAGCTGACAGAGGATTGGATGGGAAAACAGTTGATGAATGGATAATTCAACATCAAATGTTTTTTTGATTTTCGACTGTAGCTGTAGCACTAACAGAGAATGACCACCCAATTCAAAGAAATTGTCATAACGGCTTATCCGATCCAGTCCCAATAGTTCTTGCCAGATGGCAGCCAATTGCTCTTCGGTTTCGCCTTCTGGAGCCGCATATTCGCGGGTTGACATGGCTGAGTGATCGGGCGCTGGCAGAGACTTGCGATCGAGTTTTCCATTTGGAGAGAGAGGAAAGGCCTCCATCATCACAAATGCGCTCGGTATCATGTAATCGGCGAGATTTCTGCTTAATTGCTCACGCAGTTGAGAAATGCTTGGCGTGCAGTCTTTATTCGGGATCAAATAGGCTACCAGACGTTTATCTCCCACTCCGTTTTCACGGGCGATCACCACAGCTTCGCGAATACCAGCGCATTGGTTCAGGCTGGTTTCAATCTCGCCCAATTCAATGCGTAATCCGCGAATTTTGACTTGGAAATCGTTGCGTCCCAGATAGGCGATGTTGCCATCCGGTAACCAACGTCCCAGATCGCCCGTTTTATATAGACGAGCATCAGGATCAGCACTGAATGGATCGGTAATAAAACGCTCTGCGGTCAATTCAGGTAAATTCAAGTAACCGCGTGTCACTCCGACACCGCCGATATGAATTTCACCGATTACCCCGATAGGAACAGGCTGGTTATGTTTATCAAGCAAATAGATCTGGGTATTGTCTATCGGACGGCCAATTGTTATTTGAGATTGAGTGTGATGGTTATCTTGCTCGATCAAAAGGTCGGTGGATGCCGTTGACCAGATAGTGGTTTCTGTCGGCCCGTATAGATTCCACAGACCACTGACTTTTTCTCTTAAACGCTGTGCCAGTTCGTAAGGCAATGCTTCCCCACCGCTTAATGCCTTGATTTTCGCGCCTGTCCAGCCGGAATCGAGCAGCATTCGCCAGGAAGTGGGGGTCGCTTGTACAATTTTGATGTTATGTGATGCAATTAATTCTTCTAATTGCTTAGGATCTTTAGCCGCCAGTGATGGTGCTAAGACAATGCGGCTGCCGCTGAACAAGGGCATATAGAGTTCCAGACCAGCAATATCGAAACCAATGGTTGTGGAGGCGAGCATCGTATCACTGGCAGTAACTTGTAATATTTCCTGCATTGAGAGCAGCAGGTTAACCACACCAATATGTTCTACCATTACTCCTTTGGGTAAGCCCGTTGAGCCGGAAGTGTAGAGAACATAGGCTAAATGGCGCGACGTTAGCCCCAAACGAGCGGCTTCTAAGTTATCGTTGGCTTGGTGAGCGATGTTTGCCTGAATGGTTGGATTATCCAAAAACCAGACAGGAATTTCAGTCGCGGGCAGTTTTTCTTGCAAGCCCAGATGAGTCAGCAGGATCACAGGCTCACTGTCTGACAAAACATAGGCGAGCCTATCGGTCGGATATTCAGGATCGAGTGGCACATAGGCTGCACCGGCTTTTAAGATTCCCAGTAGGGCAATGACCATGTCCAGACTACGTTCCGTGCAGATGGCAACGCGATCATCTGGACGAATGCCCGCTTCAACAAGGGCGTGAGCCAATTGGTTAGCTCGCTGATTTAACTCCATATAACTGAGTTGAGTATTACCATATAGCAGCGCAGTTGCAGTCGGGCTGCGTTCTACTTGTTGTTCAACAAATTGATGAATTAAAGCGTGTCGTGGGAAAGGTTTTTCTGTGTCGTTAAAATCATGGATGACTTGCTGACGAGTCTGCTCATTCATCAATGGCAAACGATTAACTGACAGTTGTTCGTTATCCGCTATGGCTTCCAACAGAGTCAAGAGATTCTGCATAAGCTGGGAAATGAATTCAGCATCAAATATCGCAGTGTCATAATGAAAGGCATAACCGATTTGGTCACCGGCCTCTAAGACATTCATCATTAATGGAACAGGGACATCGGCATAGAAAGGATATGGAAAAGGCCGCAACTCTGCATTTCCCCACTGTACCGTGCCATTGTCATTTTCCGCCATCCAGAGTGCAGTCAGGTCGCCAATATATCTGGCTTTTTGGAATATCATGACCGTTTGGAAAACGGGGTGAACTTCTGCATTGCGTTGCAATTTCAGTTGTTCCAGCACCTTAGAGAATGGATATTTCTGGTTTTCAATACCCTGACGGATGGTTTTTGTTGCTTGTGTGATATGTTCTTGTACCGACATATCACCGTTTATCTGGCAGCGTAAGGCGACCGGGTTAATAAACTCACCAACCAATTTTCCCCAGCGGGCACGGCCTCTTCCCGGCATGATAGAACCAATAATGACGTCATCCACTTCGGTATAACGGCTCAGGAGGATTTGGTAGGCGGCCAGAAAGATAGCAAACAGGCTGTTATCATATTTGGGTACCAGCGCTTGCAGTTTATGGGACAGCGACTTGTTAATTATTTTATTTAAGGATATTTTCCCGGCAGTGGGGAGGGGGCTGTTTTTAGGCGGCCATTGTGATACGGCTAAATTGCCCGACAATGTATTCTGCCAGAATTGTTGTTGTTTTTTTGCGCTGGCACTTTGTAACCATTTTTGCTGCCATTCCACATAATCATGGAAACTATTTTCAGAAGCAGGCTCCAGAGGTTTTCCAGAAAGCAGCGCATCAAGTTCATCCAGCAGTATCCAATAAGACCAACCATCAACGGCCAGATGATCAAAGGTCAGCACCATTACGCTTTCTTGTGGATTACACTGATACCAACTGGCATAAACCCGCAGCGGGTGTGCGAGATCAAACGTGTGCCAGCAATCGTCCTGAACACGTTGTTTAAGAGTTTCTTCGCTAAGATGTTGGGCATCATGTACTGTGAGTGTGATTTTAGAACTGTCTGTGATGCAATAACCCAATTCGCCGTGATATAGTCCAAAACTTGCTCGTAGCATCGGATGTCTTTGCACCAATTTATTGAGAGCTTCTTCTAGACACTTAGCTGTTAAGCCCTTAATACGAGCACAAAATGCACTATTATTTTGACCTCGTTTGTCGGGGTCAATTTGATATTGAAACCAGCGGCTGCTTTGAGCTTCCGACAAAGGAAATGATTTCAATTTTCCAGGGTAATTCATTCTATAGCTCCCTTTTTATGGGTACATTAAAAATAAAAACATGAGAACTGATAAAACAAAAAATCACACTTGAGTTTAAATTGATAAAAATAGGCCAAAGAAATAGGCGATAATCCTATTCCTGTTAAAAAAAGTACTATTTTTAGTACTGTTTGGCATAAATAGTTATGTATCCATAACAAGCGACATGAAAATAGCTGACCATTCTAATAAAAAAGAACAGTCTTATTTTTCATGTATGCTTAATTCCATTTCATTTATAAATTAAATTATGTTCCTTGCGATATTAGATAATCTTACATTAAATTTTTTTATTACACATTGCTAATAATGTTTTTATAATGTGTCTAATTTTATTATAGGTATTATGTGTTAAAACTTATTGTTAATGGTGATTTTATGTTCACGTCGTCACTCAAAATCTATTGGGTGTATAAAGTGAAATAAGAGCCTAGTAAAATAGGCTCTTTGCTATGAGCTTTATTTCATTCTATATCATTTTATTTCAACTTCATTGTTTGCGATTATATTTTAATCGACTATATCCTTCATTTTTAATCTTACGTTAAAATTTGAAATTTATTGAGTGTAATGATTTTTATTGCTTATTTCTTTAATATGGCCATCCTCTAATTTGATAATACGGTCGGCAATATCAAAATAAGCATCATCATGGCTGATAATTATGACAGTTTTACCACCAGATTTTAATTCAGGCAGTAGCTCAGTATAGAATAAGCGTTTAAACACCGGATCTTGGTCGGCTGCCCACTCATCAAATAGATAAATAGGACGGTCTTCTAAATAAGCTGATACTAAAGCCAGCCGTTTCCGTTGACCCGCAGAAAGATTTGTTGTGGAGAATCCACCATCAACAATTTTAACTTTGTGCGCCATGTTTAATGCTTCAATATAATGCGTTGCTTTTTCGGTGACATTCATATCGCTGTTTAGTAATTGCTCAAATAGATGGTAATCAGAAAAAACAGCGCCAAAATGTTGACGATAATGCTCATTATTAGAAGGCGTTACTTGTACACCATTTAATGAAATAGAGCCGGATTCTTGTTCAAACAGGCCAACAAGCAACATGGCAAGCGTTGTTTTTCCACTACCGTTGCCACCGACAATAAACACAATTTCACCTTGCGATATTTTCAAACTCAATGGGCCGAGTGCGAATTGGCGATCTTCTTTATCGGTTGTGTAATGGTGAATAACATCTTTCAGTTCAATCTCTATTGGTTGTTGATTGTTGAATGGGCTAGGGCCTTCAATCTGTACGGACAGTGCTTCTTCCAGCTGGCTGTCAAGGCGACGCATTTTATTCAATGAGACTTCCGCTGCCCTCAGTTCTGGAATTGCGCCGATAACCTCACTAATCGGGCCTGATAAGAAGAGAACAAGTAGTGATACAGTAACTAGAGTTGATGGTTCTTGAGGGATCCAAATTGGAATAACAAAGACGATTAAGCCAATCATGACATAGAATGTAACAGCACTGGCGTTAATGACCCAGGCATAGCTGGTATTTGCTTTAATACAGATATCTTGGAAGACTTTAGCTGCCGGAGCAATCACTTTATCGATAAAAAGGTTGCCTTTTTGTTTATTGAGTTGCAGCTCTTTGCTGCCATCAATCAGACTTTGGAAATTAAGGTATATCTTATCCACTTGATCACGCATTTGTGTCATTAATTTTAATGGATGTTTTTCCCACCAATAAAACAGATACATTCCGACAAGACTGAATACAGCCAGAATGAGAAACAGTTGCCAAGACATCCAGGCTAAATAACCAAAACAGGCTATGATTAGGGTGATGTTACCAAAAACAGACGGTGCCAACATAAAGGAATGTACGAAAACATCGACGTCTTTGGTTAAAACTGCCAGTAAGCCATGTCGTCCAAGTTTATGCAGCTTTTTTAATGGTGCACGCAAAATTTTATTACTTAAACTCAGGCGTAATGAAAAAATCGTGGATTGAGCTAAATGAGATAATGTAATTTCTGATACAGTTTTAGTAATAAAAAAAATAAAACAGATACCAAAAAAGCTCCAAAGGAATGAGGTTAGGTTAATCTTTTCTGTTACTCCTTGACTGATCATCCCAACTATCGAAGCACCGGCAAACCCACTAATTAATGCGCTTATTGTCGATACTAGCAGTAATACCCAAGATTGACGATATAAATAAGCTATTAGAGTCATAAAAAACAAGCCATTGTCGAAGGTTATAATTAATATGAAAATTCATATATCTTTCTACTCAATCCATTATGGTTGTTTTTTTCTGATGAAACTGCAAGCGTGATTTATAGCATGGCAATATTAATAAATATAATTGTGATAAAAACTAATGACGGTGTTAATAATAACACAATATAATTACATGAGTGAACTATATGGGTAATATTATTTGATAAATAATATAATTTATTTGGTGTCTATGAATAATAGGAATAACTGTTAATAAAATATTTCTATTGTTTTAAATTTCACTGATCTTTGCTGAATGTTTTCATTAATAGATTAATTATGTATCTATACCCGTCGTAATTGAAGATGCTTGATTTTTCATTCATATCAGCGCAGGATCGCGCCCATGAAAATTAATCTGACAGATGCCCAAAAAAAAGCCCT
>NZ_MUBJ01000017.1 GCF_002127535.1 Xenorhabdus vietnamensis | reverse complement strand
AGACAGAAGAACGCACCCTCGATAGTCGCTACGATCACAGGGAAGATTACCGTTGCCCCAGGCGTATAAAGTGCCAGACAGGTAAGGTGATGGCAGTCGCTACCATGCAGGCGCAGAGCGAGAAGCGCAGTGATTATCCGCTGCGTGTCGCGGGCTTTGATGAGATGGCGCTATCGGTGATGCTGTTACAGAAAGGTCAGGTGATCACAGTGACGGGAAAGGCTTCTTACTGGCAGGGATATCAGTTGGCTGTTTCCTCTATCGCTTAATGGCTATACGGCTGCCATATTTTCGGTATTATTCGTTATGCTCACATCATTAAGAATAACAATACGTAAGGCGAATACATGGACAACAAGATCATCGAAATACTCCAGTACGAGTTAAAGAAAGGAACCGGCAGTCAGTTTCATGAAATCATGGTAAATATCAGCGTTCCGTTACATCGTTCACAGGGAATTGATGTGGTGAGTTTCGGTAACTCGCAGCATGACCTAGATTGCTATTATCTTATCCGGGCATTTGAAGATATGGATGAACTGTCGGCTGTACAGGCCAGATTTTATAAAAGTGATGCATGGATAAACGGCCCTAGAACAGGAATTATTGAGAGAATTAATAAGAGTGTTAAGACGGTTATTGAAATGCCTACATCGGCTATCAATGCCATGCGAATAGAGTAGCACCAGAATAAAGCTGATTCTTTACCATTTTAAAAAGTAGAGTTCAGCCAACCCAAAATTATTGGGTAGCCTCTCCACATAGAGTTAACTGCCTTTGCAATAGCTTCCGACGAAATTCGGCGCAATCTCTTCACATGGTTGGTACGTTTAACGTACTGACCTTGTCCCTTGACTACTGAAAACATATCGGTAGCACAATAGAACTGGCGAGAGTTCTTAGCGAAATGCAAGTTGTATAGATTTAAAGATATAACAAATTTTATTCTTTTAAATCAATGAAATAATATTCATGTTCTATTCATGCAGGGCTCATTAAATTCCAAGACAGCATCAATCACAACTCTCTTTTGTTCAATATTCGAACAAAGTAAATGGCTATCAAATAACAAAACTCAATATCATTGTTTTCTATTTTTAGTTATAGTTACACAAATTATAAACGATAGAGCTTATTTTAATAACCTTCATATGAAAATAGCCATCTTACGTCGAAATGGACTCGGTGATCTTATTTGCACTCAGCCATTAATAAAATTCTTACAGAAAAAATATCCTAATGCAGAAATTAGCCTATTTATAGATGCTGGTAATGCTGAACTAGCTCATTACTTGTGTCCTTCAATGAATGTCCATATCATCCCTAAAGGAAATAAGTACCTATCTATTTTTAGAACTGCCTTAAAATTTCGTCGAGAACAATTTGATATTGCTATCTCTTCCAAACCTACGCCGATGAAACTAAATAATCTGTTTTTATGGCTATTAGGAGCTAAAAAGCGTTATGCTGTTGTTACAAGTAAACATTGGCACTCTAAGTTAATTAATTATCCAGTAAAGCAGGAACAGGTTAGTGGTTATCATCAGGCATTAAAAGCATTGCGCATATTCTCACCTATTGAAAATAAATTATCTCCTGCATTTTTTCCTTGCATGAAACTTAAAAATAAACTTCAAGCTGTTGAACATCAATTTCCAATGATTTTATTTTCTGTATCCAATAACAGAAAAAATAGTCTTATCAATAATGAGAGACTGACTCTAATAGCTAATAAAATACTAGAAAATTATCCAGATGCAAAATTTGTTATTTCTTCATATAAACAGAATATTCCTTTAGCTGAGGATTTAAGAGTACGTATAGGAAAAAATAGTGAAGTTGTAGTATCTGATTCACTAAATTCTTTTCTAGCTTTATTGAATAGTATGACATTGATTATCGTCGGTGATGGTGGTATCTGCCATTTAGCTGCTGCATTACAAAAAAAGCTTATTGCCTTTTACGGTGTGACAATGCCTAAAAATTGGGCACCATTGGCTACAGAAGATAAATGTATTACATTTTACGATCCTGATGATGTTAACAATATCGATTTAGATGCAGTCTATCCAGCTATACTTTCCTTACTTAAAGGATAAATTAATAAACTGCAAGTTGTAATCAATATCCCTATAATTTGCAGAAGGAAATCTATAATCGAAAAAACACGGTCATTACTATGAATAAATATTTCATCTATTTGGAAAGGTAATTTTGTCCAAAACCCACTATCTATTTCGCTAAAAAAATGAATAATGCTATCTTTAGCTTGAAAAAAACTCTTCAAGTTTCAGTCTTTATTACTAAAACCATTAAATTAGCATTGAAAAAATTACAACTAAAGAAACAATAAATTACTGTGATTATAATCAACAAGATGACACTTTAATAATTAGTTATTTATTTAATAATTTCAAACACATCCAAATAACATAAATTTTCCTTGAAGAAATATATAATTTGGCAACATAATCTCTTTCTAAAGAGACTCGTTTTCTATTAGAAAATGACCTTTTGAGGATAAGGTAATGTTACCTAAGTATATATCTTAAACATCAGATAGTGACATCTGGTATGAGTCAAACATTAATTTCTCAATCTAAGCTACAAAATAATCCCTGTATCAATTGTGGAGCTTGCTGCGCCTACTTTCGTGTTTCATTTTATTGGGCTGAAGCTGAGGATGGTGGTGGTACAGTTCCTATATCCATGACAGAAAAATTAAATGATTTCAGGCGTTGCATGAAAGGTACAAACGAGCCTCATCCCCGGTGTATCAATTTATGTGGTGAAATTGGTAAATCGGTCTCCTGCTCCATTTATGACAACAGGCCTTCTCCTTGCAAAGAATTTACTCAAGCCTGGGAAACTGCTGATTATAATGAAAGTTGTGATCGCGCCAGAGCGGCTTATGGCCTTCCTCCCCTGCCAAAACCTCAAACATAGCTGATATTTAATGTTGGTTTCATCACAGACACCTTACTTTTGCATATCTATAGTTAACAAATGTAAATTCAATTACAGCAGAATGAGTTATCGCTGTGCAGTTTATGAATGTTCCTTCATGAAATTATCAGGATGAAAAATAATGTCTGCTAATGTCCCTACAGGGTATATCCCACAAACTTGCGAATCTTTACCTCACTATCTTGCTGAAAATTTACCAACAACTATTTTACTCGGCGGTTCCCCTGAAACTTGGCAAATTCAAGAAGTAGGTGATGGCAATCTCAACTTAGTATTTATTGTCTCAGGAAAAGAAAAGACGATTGTCGTAAAGCAAGCCTTGCCTTATGTACGGGCTGCGGGGGAGTCATGGCAGCTTTCGCTTGTGCGTTCGCATTTTGAATATCATGCCCTGATTGAAGAAAAAAAAGTCGCCAAAGAATATGTTCCTGATGTCTATTTTTATGATGAGAAAATGTCTCTCTTTGCCATGGAGTATTTGTCTCAGCATATCATCCTACGTAAGCAACTTATTGCCGGGGAAAAGTTTCCTCATCTCGCGGAAGATATTGGCATTTTTCTTGCGAATACACTGTTCCACACTTCCGACATCGGAAGGACAAGTAAAGAGAAAAAAGATCTCATTGCTCGCTTCGCTAACAACCATGAACTTTGCAAGATCACTGAAGATCTGATTTTCACTGAGCCTTATTTTAATGCAGAGAGAAACAACTGGACGGCTCCTCAGCTTGACGACGAAATCTACTCCATCTGGCAAGATCGGGCACTCATCCAAACTGCCATGCAGTATAAGTATCAGTTCATGACGCAAACACAAGCCCTGCTGCATGGCGATCTCCATTCCGGCTCAATCATGGTGACGCCCGATTCCACTAAGGTCATTGACCCAGAATTCAGTTTCATGGGGCCAATGGCGTTTGATATCGGTAACTACATCGGTAATTTATTAATGGCTTACTTTGCTCAGCCAGCCCTACGAGAAAATAATGCACAATGTGTTGACTATCAGACATGGCTTCTGGAGCAAGTAGAAACTACCTGGGCAGTGTTTGAACATCATTTTCGTCAATTATGGAATAAGAAAGAGGTTGGGGATGCTTATCCTATTGTGCTTTATCAGCAAGGTACATTCGATGCATCATTCTTAAAAACAGTACAAGATGAATTTCTATCCAACTTATTTAAAGACACGCTTGCTTATGCTGGACTGGAAATCAATCGCCGTATTGTTGGATTTTCTGGTGTTGCCGATTTCAAACAGATTGAAGATCAAAACCAGCGCGCCATCTGTGAAAAGCGGGCGCTGAAATTGGCACGAGAATTGATAGTCAATCGAGAAAATTATCCCAAATTTTCTCTAATTAGACGTTATATTGCACAGTGTTAAGAGGTTGATATGAAAATTAATGGCACTCATTACCGTTCTGTCTGGCTTGCTGACGATGATCATACCGTCGAAATTTTCGATCAGACCAAGCTTCCTTTTGAGATACAAACTATTCAACTACGCACCATGCAGGATGCAGCAACAGCCATCAAAGAAATGTGGGTGCGGGGAGCACCTTTGATTGGTGCTGTTGCCGCATATGGTATGGCTTTGGCAATGCGTCAGGAAAGTAGCGATGAAAATCTGCGAAAATCTTACGACATTTTGGTTAAAACCCGCCCTACTGCAATCAATTTAAAGTGGGCGTTGGATAGAACATATCAAGCTCTAGAAAATACCCAGCATTCACTACGTGAAGCAACCGCTTACCGGATCGCTAATGAAATTGCAGATGAAGATGTGGAGCTCTGCCGCAAAATTGGTGAGCACGGCCTAAAAATAATCCAGAGTATCGCAGCAACCAAACCGACAGGTGAGGTGGTCAATATCCTGACTCATTGCAATGCTGGCTGGCTTGCAACGGTAGATTGGGGAACTGCGCTGGCTCCTATTTATATGGCGCATGATGCAGGAATCAAAATCCATGTATGGGTTGATGAAACCCGCCCACGTAATCAAGGAGGATTAACTGCTTTCGAATTAGGCTCACATGGCATACCACATACTTTGATCGCTGATAATGCCGGAGGGCATTTAATACAACATGGCAAAGTGGATCTCTGTATTGTCGGCACAGACCGGACAACCGCCCGAGGTGATGTATGCAATAAAATCGGCACTTACCTCAAAGCATTGGCGGCCAAAGCTAATCAGGTGCCTTTTTATGTTGCCCTGCCATCTCCCACGCTGGATTTTACGGTCTGGGACGGCGTAAAAGAAATCCCCATTGAGCAACGTTCGGGTGAAGAACAATCCCATGTATATGGCATCACACCTGAGGGTACACGAAGTTGGGTCAATACAGCACCACAAGGGACGTTTTGTGGAAATTATGCCTTTGATGTCACACCGGCTGAATTTATCACTGGACTAATTACTGAACGTGGAGTTTGCGATGCTAGTGCGGAAGGATTACGGGCTTTGTTCCCTGATTTATGTAGAAAACCGTAATTATCACTCAAGGTAATAATGATGAATAGAGAACATACTGCCCAAGAGATTATTGAAACCTGCCTCAAAATGAACGCGCTCGGGCTGAATCAAGGAACGTCGGGCAACATCAGTGCCCGCTATCAAAACGGTTTTTTGATTACTCCCAGTGGAGTGCCTTATGAAAAGCTAATACCTGAACAAATCGTCTATATCAGTAATCAAGGCGAATATGAAGCCAATCATGTACCTTCAAGCGAATGGCATTTTCATCTTTCTTGCTATCAAGCACGCCCTGATCTCAATGCCGTTGTACATAACCATGCTGTTAATGCAACGGCAGTTTCCATTCTTAATCATGCTATACCTGCTATTCACTACATGATTGCTGTTACAGGAACCGATCACGTTCCCTGCATCCCTTATTCTACTTTTGGAACGGCCGAATTAGCCGACAGTGTGAGCAAGGGAATCTCATACAGTAAGGCGTTACTGATGCAGCATCATGGCATGATTGCAATGGAAGTTAATCTGGAAAAAGCGCTGTGGTTAGCAAATGAGATTGAAATATTGGCACAACTTTATTTAAAAGTGCTTCCAGTTATAAAGACAGTTCCGATACTTCCTCCGGCAGAAATGCAACGGATTCTGGAAAAATTCAAAAGTTATGGATTAAAGATAAAATAGCCGAAGATCATCCCAATTCACGATATTATTGCATCCCCTGCTTGGAAAGCACGCCAGAACGGATCAACGGGTTTTCATAGGAAATAATTTTTAATCGAATAGGGTTTTAGCGAAATATGTTTTTAGGGGAAGAAGGTGTCATATAAGAAATTCTGAGGTGAAGTGGTGGGCGATACCAGATTCGAACTGATGACCCCCTCCTTGTAAGGGAGATGCTCTACCAACTGAGCTAATCGCCCACTTCATATCTTTATACCTAAATGGTGGGTCGTGCAGGATTCGAACCTGCGACCAATTGATTAAAAGTCAACTGCTCTACCGACTGAGCTAACGACCCGATTAGGTAATTCTGATTTTTATATCTAAATGGTGGGTCGTGCAGGATTCGAACCTGCGACCAATTGATTAAAAGTCAACTGCTCTACCGACTGAGCTAACGACCCAATTAGATAATTTTGATTTTGATATTTTAATGGTGGGTCGTGCAGGATTCGAACCTGCGACCAATTGATTAAAAGTCAACTGCTCTACCGACTGAGCTAACGACCCATTATAAATATCAATTTGATATTGTTACGAAACAACCAGATGAAGTGGTGGGCGATACCAGATTCGAACTGATGACCCCCTCCTTGTAAGGGAGATGCTCTACCAACTGAGCTAATCGCCCACTTCACGATGACTATAACGACATCAATACCACTGATCTATGATTGGTGGGCGATACCAGATTCGAACTGATGACCCCCTCCTTGTAAGGGAGATGCTCTACCAACTGAGCTAATCGCCCAATCATAAAATCATTTTTTATCACTACGAGAGATATGGTGGGCGATACCAGATTCGAACTGATGACCCCCTCCTTGTAAGGGAGATGCTCTACCAACTGAGCTAATCGCCCCGTCGTGATGGAGTCGCATTATAGGGATAGTTCGAGGTGAGTCAACGCTTTTTATTACTAAAACAATCGTTCGTCGTAAAATTAAACAGAATGAAACAATTATAATCACGCAAAGGTATCATTTAGTTAATTTATTTTGGCTTTTCTCGGTAACCTATCGTTAACGCCATTGAGGAATTGAAGTGCAGTGATAAAATAGCCCCACTATTGTTACTTCGATCATCCAAAACGCTCTCTAAAAAGAGAAACGTAATTAAGGCAATTCCTGATGAGTAAAATTAAAACCCGTTTTGCACCAAGTCCTACTGGCTATCTTCATGTTGGTGGTGCGCGTACTGCCCTTTATTCCTGGTTATATAGCCGCCACAATAAAGGTGAATTTGTGCTTCGTATTGAAGATACTGATCTTGAGCGTTCAACTCAAGAAGCCATTGACGCAATTATGGACGGTATGAACTGGTTAAATCTGAATTGGGATGAAGGCCCTTATTATCAGACCAAACGTTTCGATCGTTACAACCAAGTTATTGATGAAATGTTGGAGCAAGGTACAGCTTACCGTTGCTATTGCTCCAAAGAGCGTTTGGAACAACTGCGTGAAACTCAAATGGCAAATGGTGAAAAACCCCGTTATGACGGGCAATGCCTTGATAGCGAGTGTCAGCATAATCATAATGAACTGCATCACGATAAACCACATGTTGTACGTTTCCGTAACCCACAAGAAGGCTCCATCATTTTTAATGACAGTATCCGTGGCCCGATTGAATTCAGCAATCAGGAACTGGATGATTTGATCATTCGCCGCACCGACGGCTCACCAACTTATAACTTCTGTGTTGTCATTGATGACTGGGATATGGAAATTACTCATGTGATTCGTGGTGAAGACCATATCAACAATACCCCACGCCAGATCAACATTCTGAAAGCCCTCGGCGCACCTGTCCCAGAATATGCCCATGTTTCTATGATCCTCGGAGACGATGGTAAAAAACTGTCCAAACGTCACGGCGCTGTCAGCGTAATGCAATACCGTGATGATGGTTATTTGCCAGAAGCGCTGTTGAACTATCTGGTTCGTCTGGGTTGGTCACATGGCGATCAGGAAATTTTCAGCGTTGAAGAAATGACTGAATTGTTCAGCCTTGATGCCATCAGCAAATCCGCCAGTGCATTCAATACTGAAAAGCTGCAATGGCTAAATCATCATTACATCAACACCCTGCCGGCAGAAGAAGTTGCTGTGCATTTAGTATGGCATATTGAACAGCAAGGTATTGATACTCGTACTGGCCCAGAGCTGGTTGATTTGATCAAACTGCTGGGTGAGCGTTGTAAGACACTGAAAGAAATGGCTGAATCTTGCCGTTACTTTTATGAAGAATTTGCTGAGTTTGATGCAGATGCTGCGAAGAAACATCTGCGCCCTGTTGCTTGCCAGCCACTGGAAGTTGCCCGTGCAAAACTGGCAGCGATTACTGAATGGACACCTGAGAATATCCATCATGCCATTCAGGCGACGGCTGATGAACTGGAAGTAGGCATGGGTAAAGTAGGTATGCCATTGCGTGTTGCTGTAACAGGTGCAGGCCAGTCTCCGAGTGTTGATGTAACAATCCATGCTATTAATCAAGCTCGCTCACTGTCTCGTATTGATAAGGCTCTGGCTTATATTGCTCAACGTGAAGCACAATAAATCGTCATTTATAAATACTGGCGCATAAATCAGTTACATAACTCATATGATGTGAATAATAAAGGCACTTAATTTATTGCAGTGCCTTTATTTTTTGCTCTCAAAATTGGTCATTGATGGCTTTTCCAGCGCTTACACAGAGAATATTAATGAATCCATTGACAGAATTCTCTGGGTCTCATATGATTCGCCCCGTTCCACAGGATTTTGATTTGGGGCTATAGCTCAGCTGGGAGAGCGCTTGCATGGCATGCAAGAGGTCAGCGGTTCGATCCCGCTTAGCTCCACCAAATACTGGCATAACCAGTCGTTAGTGTTTGGCATTCAAAACCTGAACCATATTCGTGGGGCTATAGCTCAGCTGGGAGAGCGCTTGCATGGCATGCAAGAGGTCAGCGGTTCGATCCCGCTTAGCTCCACCAAAATTCTGAATCCCTGAAGACGCAAGTTTTCAGGGATTTTTCTTATATGCGTATTACCTGTCTGCATCAGCTATCCTCAATTATCGTGATGTAACTTGAAAACCAAGCCTGCATTTCAAGAACTTGATATGAATAATATTTTATGAAGAAATGCTATCAAGGAATTACATTAATTACTGTTTTATGATGATAATTGCCATTAGCTTTATTAGTTCATGAATTTTTTATTTTGTTGCACCCATTAGTTCCTACATAAAATAATAATTTCTCTGTTTATAATAAAAATTTTTATTTCTATCATCAGTGACTTTTTTCCAGCATTTCCCCCTGAATAATCAACTAATCAAGAAATTAGTGTTGTTTCATTTAATTTTTTCTTATTTTTTAATTTAGACAGGATAACTTACAAAAACATCTAATAAGGAAAACCATGTAAAAAGAAATATTGTTAAAAGAAGTGAAATATCTAATTTTATTATCAAGCCCAGTTATAATAATTCAACTTGCCAGAACTGCTATAGGTGCAGTTGATGTGATTATGTCAGGCCACTATTCAACGAATGATCTGACGGCGGTATCTCTGGGAAGTAGTGTTTGGTTTCCTATCTTTGTACTGGGTCATGGCGTTATTATGATGTTATCTGCCGATGTGGCAAAGCACCGATCCCATAATGATACCGAAGGAATTAAAGAGAGCATTAATAACTATATCTCTGCCTCATTAATTTTATCGATACCGACTGAGAGAATGGGGCTGATTGGTTTTTGGTACGGTCTTGTTTTGGGCTTACTTGTCAATGCGATAACACTCTCAATGATATTGAGAGCAAAATTTAAAAAATTGGCAAAATGAACCACATCAAGAGCCGATCTCTATATCTGCTAAAATTGTAGATAAATTGAAATAGGATGGGCTCTTAATTTTTTACGCTATTGTGCCGTATAACCACCATCAATCGCGTAAAAAGCGCCAGTCGTAAATGAACTTTTATCTGACAGTAAGAATGCCACAGTTTTTGCCACTTCTTCTCGGGTTGCCATGCGTTTCATCGGGTGGCTATTTGCCATCCATTCTCTGACTTCTGCAGGTAAAGTTTGCATATGCGGAGTGTCAACATAACCCGGCCCAACAGCATTGATACGAACACCTTTGTCTGCAAACTCCAGAGCAACCGAACGCGTCAGCCCAAGCACGCCATGTTTGGCTGCTGTGTAAGGTGCGATACCGGGAATGCCCACAATTCCGTTGGAAGAAGAAAGGTTAACAACAGCCCCTCCTCCACTTTGAATTATAGCCGGAATACCATATTTCAAACCGAAAAATGTTCCGTTAAGATCAGTATTAATCACATCATTCCAATCATCAACGGAATAATCACAAATATTGATACCATGCGGCCCGGTAATACCCGCATTATTGACCAGCATATGTAATCCACCAAACTGTTCTACTATGTTATTAATCAACGCCTTAACTGAAAGATGATCCCTGACATCGGCTTCCATAGGGATTACACATTTCCCTGTAGGATCTATGCGTCTTGCTGTTTGTTTGGCACGGGAAAATTGACGCCCAGTAATAATAACCGTAGCTCCCCGATGGAATAATTCTTCCGCAATGCCTTCTCCCACTCCCGTCGTCGCACCTGTGACAATAGCAATTTTCCCGTCAAAATAGCTCATATGATTCTCCCTCTAATGGGTTGCAAAACAATCAATAGTTTCAATTAATTAATCAAGTAATATATTAATGTCATACGGAAAATGGAGGTGGGGCTTACATCACTGATTGGGTCATAACGAACAGAAAAACATCTGTTGTTCTTTATCTGTCATAACCTTATCTATCAAGATTTTTTCAACGGCTTTACCAGCGATTCTAAACCTTCAATTTTTATTGCAAGAGTCATTTCCATCAATGTACCCAATTTTCCTTGAGGAAATTCCCCTTTACGAGCAAACCAAAATAAATATTCTTCCGGCAAATCAATCAGCATTCGCCCCTTATATTTACCAAATGGCATGGCGGTGTTAGCTATTTCCAGCAAATTTTCTTTGTTCATGATGTTAGCTCCGTTACCTTGCAATAAAAAGATAACTCTATCTCTATAAAAAAAGCGGCATCCGCCACGATGCCACTTTCGATTATTCTTATCAGATCTAAAGATGAAAAAGTTAGATGCTCAAGATCAGACCTGTAATTGCAGCAGACAGGAAACTCACCAGCGTTGAACCAAACAGCAGTTTCAGGCCAAAACGCGCAACAGTATTACCCTGTTTTTCATTCAATCCTTTAATGGCGCCTGCAATAATCCCGATGGATGAGAAGTTAGCGAAGGAAACCAAAAATACTGACAGAATACCTTTCGAACGCTCACTTAGCTGAGTCGCAATTTCGTGCATACTTTGCATTGCTACAAACTCGTTGGAAACCAGTTTCGTCGCCATGATGCTGCCCACTTTCAGTGCTTCATCACTTGGAATGCCAATGATCCATGCCAACGGATAGAACACATACCCCAAGCATTCCTGAAAGGTAATGCCAAATATCAAGTGAAAAATTGCGTTGATACATGCAATCAAAGCAATAAAACCAATCAGCATTGCAGCAACAATCAAAGCAATTTTGAAACCCGCCAGAATATACTCGCCCAGCATTTCAAAGAAGCTTTGCCCCTCGTGGAGATTGCTCATATGGATTTCTTCTTCACTCTCAACAGAGTAAGGGTTGATAAGCGATAAGATAATAAAAGTGCTGAACATATTGAGAACCAGAGCCGCGACCACGTATTTTGCATCCAGCATCGTCATGTAAGCACCAACGATAGACATAGATACCGTGGACATGGCCGTTGCCGCCATCGTGTACATCCGGCGCTCAGACATTTTGCCCAGAACATCTTTGTAAGCAATGAAGTTTTCTGATTGGCCCAGCACTAATGAGCTAACCGCGTTGAAAGATTCTAGTTTGCCCATTCCATTGATTTTAGATAACACTGTACCTATTGCACGAATGGTAATTGGCAGTATTTTGAAATGCTGTAAAATACCAATCAAAGCAGAAATGAAGATAATTGGACACAATACATTCAGGAAGAAAAAGGCTAATTTAGCTTCTATCATACCACCGAAAATAAATTTGGTGCCTTCTGCCGCATAAGACAATAGGTGATAAAATAAATTGTCAAACCCATTAACTATCCCAAAACCCGCATCAGAGTTCAGGAGGAACCATGCCAAAAAGAGTTCAATTATAATCAACTGAATAACATAACGAACCCTAATATGCTTCCGGTTATTACTCGCCAAGATCGCCAGACCTCCAATCACGACTAATGCGAGGAAAAAATGAAAAATATGAGACATAATAAAGAGCTCCAAATATGATACCGTACAAATTTATAATTGTATTTTATGTAACGCATAACAATAAATTTTGATTTTACTCACATTAACTTACTATTTAAGCGCTTATAAATTCCTATTTAGCCACTCCGATCACACTTTAATAATCACATCTTTAGGTGAAATGCGTACTATTAACCCAATAAACGGAGCATCTCCTCTTCATCAATAACAGGAATCCCCAACTCATTGGCTTTAGCTAACTTAGAACCCGCTGCTTCGCCAGCGATAACCAAATCTGTTTTCTTGGACACACTTCCGGTAACTTTTGCACCTAAGGCTGCCAACTTATCTTTGGCTTCATCTCGGGACAAACGACTTAATGAACCGGTCAATACTACTGTTTTGCCTGTAAATCGGCTGTCAACCTCATCTAAACGCGGGCTTTCAGCCGATTCCCAGTGGATACCAATATTATCAATCAAATCATCAATCACTATCTGATTATGCGGCTCACTAAAGAAATTCACGACGTGGCTGGCAACAACACCTCCGACATCCTGCACCGCAATCAGTGCTTCAACATCCGCTGCACGTAATTTGTCCAATGTGCCAAAGTGAGAAACCAGATTAGCGGCTGTCGCTTCCCCGACTTCACGAATGCCCAAAGAGTAAATAAAACGAGCAAAGGTAGTTTTTTTAGATTTTTCCAACGCATTAATGACATTTTGCGCAGATTTAGGTCCCATCCGTTCAAGACCAGTTAATTTTCCTGCGGTCAGACGAAAAAGATCGGCAGGCGTTTTGACATACTCTTTATCCACAAGCTGCTCAATGATTTTTTCGCCCATGCCATCAACATCCATGGCACGACGGGAAACAAAATGTCTCAGCGCTTCTTTGCGCTGTGCTCCACAGAACAAGCCTCCTGTACAGCGAGCAACGGCTTCTCCTTCGACACGCTCTATATCTGAGCCACAAACCGGGCAATGTTCTGGGAAAATCACTTCCTGAGTTTCTATTCCCCTGCTTTCATGAACAACACCTACTATCTGCGGGATAACGTCTCCGGCACGGCGGATAACCACCGTATCACCAATGCGCAGCCCCAGACGTTCAATTTCATCTGCATTGTGCAATGTGGCATTACTTACTGTAACTCCAGCCACTAACACAGGCTCCAAACGGGCAACCGGAGTAATGGCGCCAGTACGTCCAACCTGAAACTCAACATCACGGACGATAGTCATCTGTTCTTGAGCCGGAAATTTGAAAGCCGTCGCCCAGCGTGGCGCTCTGGCAACAAAACCCAACCTTTCTTGTAATTCAAGGGAATCGACTTTGATTACAACCCCATCAATATCGAAACCCAGTGTCGGCCGCTGCTGCTCAATATCACGGTAAAAATCCATCACCTGCCGAGTTCCCTGACACAACTTCACCTTGTCACTGACAGGTAGCCCCCAGCGTTTGAATTGCATCAGGCGTTCGTAGTGGCTTGTTGGTAGCTCTCCACCTTCCAGAATACCGATACCATAGCAATAGAAAGTGAGTGGGCGCTTGGCTGTAATACGAGGGTCAAGTTGACGCAAAGATCCGGCAGCTGCATTGCGGGGGTTAGCGAATACTTTATTTCCTGTACGACGCGCTTCTTCATTGAGCTTTTCAAATCCGCCTTGTTTTATGAAAACTTCACCACGAATTTCAACGCGGGCAGGAATATTGTCTCCTTTCAAACGCAAAGGAATGGCGCGAATGGTACGAACATTGGCGGTAATGTTTTCTCCCGTTGTCCCATCACCACGCGTCGCAGCCTGTATCAATTCTCCATTTTCATATAGCAAACTGACAGCCAGGCCATCAAGTTTTAGTTCGCAACAAAATACCAAATCTTGACTGTCTTTCAGGCGATCACGAACACGCTTATCAAAGGCAAGATAGCTCTCTTCATCAAATACGTTATCCAGAGACAACATAGGGATCTCATGGCGTACCTGCTCAAACACCGCTAATGGTGCAGCACCTACACGTTGAGAGGGAGAATCAGCGGTAATCAGTACTGGATGTTGCTCTTCCAGTGCTTTTAATTCCCGCATCAGGCGATCATATTCTGCATCAGGGATCTCTGGCGCATCCATAACATGATACAAATATTCATGATGGCGTAATGTTGTTCTTAATTCATTGATTTTTTGAATAATATTTTCCATGACTTCTCACCAGAGATGAAAAACCCCCGACTAGCGGGGGCTTAAAACTAAAAAGAGGAGTTATTCACCGACGTTAAGCGTATTGCGGATACGGGCTTTATAGAGTTCGATCATCTGTGGTGTAAGCATTTTGCGTTCACCATCCAGAACTACGCCTCCTACATCAGAAGCGATACGCTGTGCCGCCTGCAACATCAGTTTAAAATTCTGATTGGAATCACCATACGAAGGTACAAGCATAAACATGGAGATCCCAGGAGTCGTGAAATCTGTCATTTGGTCTGGATCAAACGAGCCAGGTTTTACCATGTTAGCTAAGCTGAACAACACAGCACCACTACCCGATGGATTCAAGTGACGATGGAAGATATTCATGTCACCAAACCGGAATCCTGCCTGCAAAACGCTTTGGAGCAATACTTCACCATCCAGCTCCTGCCCATGATGAGCAGCAACATGCAATACCAACACTGTTTCTTTCTGCGCGTGCTCAGATTCAGCAATAGCCTGATTTTCTTCTGTCTTTGCCTGCCCTGCCACAACTTCAGAGCCTGACTCCGATACTCCAGCTTCTTTTGATTCAGCGGGTTCAACCGGATCGAACAACCCAAGCTGCGGCTCTTCCTGTTGATCATCAACACCCTTCACTTTGGCTGCACCTGCATCAGATTGATGCCTTGCAAGTAAAGGATCCAGACCATCATCAGGCACTACTGATGACGATTCAGGCGCACAACGTTTGATAATTGGCTCAGCACGATGTTCAGACTGTGACTTTGCCGACTCCTGAACATTCGACTTTGACCTATTATCAGACAGTTCATCACCATCATTATCCCCTGACTCTTCGTGACGCCCCTGTTTATGACGTTTAACTGGGCGATCACGAAAGAGTGATGAACGCTCTTTACGGCTGGTCCACAACCCATGTAATAGCAAAGCTATTATGGCTATCGCACCAACAACGATTAATATCAGACGCAAATCCTGCATCATTGCTATCTCTGTTGTTTAAATTAATTGCCACCACGGCGGAATATTCTTTAGATAAGAGTATTTGTCAAATAAGACAAGTGCAAGTCTCTACATAGTTTTCTTATGATAAAGAGATATTCCCTCTGTTTTTTCGGATGTTTTTTACCCACAAAACTACTGGTCAGTAGAAAATCCTGCCTATATCATACCGTCTCAATCATCTAGGAGAGAATAAGAAAATATGACGAATTCAACAAAGTTGCCAAAATACTCAAGTGGATTTCATTATATTGCACAAGGTTGGCAACTGGTAACCCGCCCCGGCATTAAAAGATTCGTTTTATTACCTTTATTGGCCAATATCTTATTGCTAGGTGGTTCATTTTGGTGGCTATACCATAAACTGGACGGCTGGATACAGTGGACTCTCAATAAAATACCAGATTGGATGCAATGGTTAAGCTATTTAATTTGGCCACTGGCAGTTATCTCTATCCTATTGGTTTTTACCTATTTATTCAGCACGCTCGCTAATTTCATTGCGTCACCATTTAATGGATTGCTGGCAGAAAAACTGGAAGCAGATCTGACAGGCATTCCAGCACCAGATACTGGCGTTATCGACTTACTCAAAGACACCCCCCGTATTCTGAAACGTGAAGTGGTAAAAATTCTTTACTATATTCCCCGTGCATTTGCCCTATTGTTGCTTTATTTTATTCCGGGAATAGGCCAAACCATCGCCCCTGTCCTTTGGTTTATTTTCAGTGCCTGGATGCTGGCGATCCAATACTGTGATTATCCGTTTGATAACCATAAAGTCAGTTTCGCCACCATGCGCAATACCTTGCGCCAAGACAAAATGGATAATCTTCAATTCGGTGCAGCAGTAAGTGTACTGACCATGATCCCTATTGTGAATTTGTTCATTATGCCCGTTGCTGTTTGTGGGGCGACAGCGATGTGGGTTGATCGCTATCGTGACCAACATGCTCTGAATCGCAGGTCATCAAGCTAATTTAGTTTTTGCTAATTGCTTTCGCCAACGACAACAAAGCCTTTGACAAACATAGACATATCAGGGGCTTTACCAAAAAAGTCACATCAATCTTAAATAATCAAAATAATATAAAATAGCCATCAAATATTCTTTTATATAATAAGAATAGATTGAAACCTTATTTCCATAAATAAGATGTTAGCGTATGGTTGATCAGTATTTACGGTATTTTAGGGGCTATCGAACAATGAGCAAAATTTATGAAGATAATTCGTTGACTATTGGTCACACTCCGCTGGTACGTTTAAAGAATTTCGCAAATGGCCGCATCTTGGCAAAAGTAGAATCCCGCAACCCCAGCTTCAGTGTAAAATGCCGCATTGGTGCCAATATGATTTGGGATGCTGAAAAACGTGGCATCCTGACCAAAGATAAAGAGCTTATCGAGCCGACCAGTGGTAATACAGGGATTGCACTGGCCTATGTTGCAGCGGCTCGTGGTTATAAGTTGACACTAACCATGCCTGAAACAATGAGTATTGAACGCCGTAAACTGCTGAAGGCACTGGGCGCAAATTTGGTGCTGACCGAAGGCGCAAAAGGCATGAAAGGCGCTATTGATAAAGCTAACGAAATTCGTGACAGTGATCCTGACCGTTATATCCTTCTGCAACAATTCAGTAATCCAGCTAATCCAGAAATTCATGAAAAAACCACTGGCCCTGAAATTTGGGAAGATACTGATGGTAATGTAGACGTTTTCGTTGCTGGCGTAGGGACAGGAGGGACAATCACCGGTGTCGCCCGTTACTTGAAAAACACTTGTGGTAAACAAGTGACTATTGTTGCGGTAGAGCCAGAAGATTCACCTGTTATCAGTCAAAAATTGGCAGGCGAAGAACTAAAACCAGGCCCACATAAAATTCAGGGAATCGGTGCTGGTTTCATTCCCGATAACTTAGATTTAACATTAGTTGACCGTGTATTTAAAATCAGTAATGAAGAAGCAATTAAAATAGCACGTGAACTTACTGAAAAAGAAGGAATTCTTTCTGGTATTTCTTCAGGTGCTGCTGTTGCGGCTGCCATCAAAATATCACAAGAAGATGAATACAAAGACAAAAATATCGTGGTGATTTTGCCTTCTTCAGCTGAGCGTTATCTGAGTACAGTGTTGTTTGCTGATCTACAAAGTGATTGAAAATCACTCTATAGAATTTTTCACTACGTTGACAAATATTGACAAAAAAGCACCTCAAGGGTGCTTTTTTGTGCATCAGATCAAAGTTTAAAACTTTCCTAGATGATTTATTCAAGTAGCTTTAGTATTTAACCAGTAATTATTTTGATGCACGAAATTAATCGCCAAGCAGGCAGCAAACAGGTTATTCAATTCGACCATTACTAGGATAGCGGGTATTAACACCAAATCAACAATTGAGTGCATCAAATATGTTAATTTTTTGATAATGATTATTATAAGCCCAATAAATTTCGAGTTACAGTTAACAGAGCAATAACTTGAATGTCAAAGGGAATACAGCTTTATTTCATTATCATTTTAACGGTTGTACAAGTCGAAGCGAATTCAATTATTCCCAATGAATTTCGAATCGCAGCGCGACGGTAACAGAGCTAATTTCCAGAAGCATAGCTAACTATGTAGCTGTGGCTGGGGTCAGTGAGCGTAACCAACAAAGCTGCAATTGAAAAGACGAAGGGTGTATAGCAATTTTAGAATTCTCTTGGCTTATCAACGATTATTTAAGTTATTGAGGAAATACTATGTTCCAGCAAGAAGTTACCATTACTGCACCAAACGGCCTCCACACTCGTCCTGCTGCACAATTTGTCAAAGAAGCAAAAGGCTTTGCTTCTGACATCACACTAACTTCTGGAGGCAAGTCTGCTAGCGCAAAAAGCCTGTTTAAGCTGCAAACGCTGGGATTGACTCAAGGTACAGTCGTAATGATTGCTGCTGAAGGCGAAGATGCGCAACAAGCTGTTGAGCATTTAGTTAAGTTAATGGGTGAATTAGAATAATCGTCCGCTCAATCAAGCCAGTCTATACCCTATGGATTTCAAGATGCAGCCAACAAAGCTGAAACTTGAAAAACAACGGGTATACTTCATTCAGTTCATCCCCGGATCAATAAAATCTGGGGGAATGCAGAGCCTCTCTCCCTGAAGGCTTAATGAAAGGTAAACACCCGCAGTAAGGTCATATAATATGATTTCAGGCATCTTAGTATCACCAGGAATTGCTTTCGGTAAGGCGCTATTACTGAAAGAAGACCCCATCATTATCAATCAGAAAAAAATTATTCCAGAACAAGTCGAACAAGAAATTTCCCGCTTTAAACAAGGCCGCGACAAATCTTCCGCACAATTAGAAACAATTAGAGAAACAGCCGAAAAAAATCTAGGTGCAGAAAAAGCCGAAATCTTTGAAGGCCACATTATGTTGCTGGAAGATGAAGAGCTAGAGCAGGAAATCGTCACCCTTATTAAAAAAAATCTGGCAACAGCAGATGCAGCCGTTTATTCAGTGATTGAAGATCAGGCTAAAGCTCTGGAAGAACTGGATGATGAGTATTTAAGAGAACGAGCTGCCGATGTCCGCGATATTGGCAAACGTTTACTGAAAAATATTCTGAACATGCCAATTATCGACTTAGGCTCCATTGACAAAGAAGTTATTTTGGTCGCCAGTGATCTGACCCCATCAGAAACCGCGCAACTTAATCTGGACAAAGTTCTGGGTTTTATCACTGATCTTGGCGGCCGGACTTCCCACACGTCTATCATGGCCCGCTCCTTGGAGCTACCCGCCATTGTTGGCACAACCAACGCCACTAAACAAATCAAAAACGGCAGTTATCTGATTCTGGATGCGGTCAATAACCACATTTACGTGAATCCATCTGATACCGAAATCGAGAAACTGAAAACCGCGAAAAGTGAGTATCTGACAGAAAAAGCGGAACTGGCAAAACTGAAAGACTTACCTGCCATCACATTGGATGGTCATCAAGTTGAAGTTTGTGCCAATATCGGTACGGTGCGTGATGTTATGGGTGCAGAACGCAATGGCGCCGAAGGTGTCGGTTTATACCGTACTGAATTCCTGTTTATGGATCGTGATTCCCTGCCAACTGAAGACGAACAATTCGAAGCCTATAAAGCCGTTGCCGAAGCTGTTGGCAATCAAGCCATCATTATTCGGACGATGGACATCGGTGGTGATAAAGACCTGCCTTACATGAATCTGCCAAAAGAAGAAAATCCATTCCTCGGCTGGCGCGCGATCCGCATTTGTCTTGACCGTAAAGAGATCTTACATTCTCAATTACGTGCTATCCTGAGAGCATCTGCATTTGGTAAACTTCGCATTATGTTCCCAATGATTATTTCAGTTGAAGAAATACGGGAATTGAAAGCCGAGCTTGCGTTACTGAAAGAGCAGTTACGCAATGAAAACAAGGCATTTGATGAATCGATTGAAGTCGGCATCATGGTAGAAACCCCTGCTGCTGCAACCATTGCTCATCATCTTGCTAAAGAGGTTGATTTTTTTAGTATTGGGACAAACGATCTAACCCAGTATACTCTTGCGGTAGACCGTGGTAATGAGCTGATTTCTCATCTTTACAACCCAATGTCACCAGCCGTGTTGAGCTTAATCAAGCAGGTTATTGATGCTTCACACGCAGAAGGTAAATGGACTGGCATGTGTGGAGAACTGGCTGGTGATGAACGCGCCACATTGTTGCTCTTGGGCATGGGGTTAGATGAGTTCAGCATGAGTGCAATATCAATTCCACGCATTAAGAAAATCATCCGTAATACAACTTACGATGATGCAAAAGCACTGGCAGAACAAGCCTTAATTCAGCCAACAGCACGGGAATTGATGGATTTGGTTGACACCTTTACCAGAGAAAAAACACTCTGCTAAAAAATTAGCCAGATACGGTCCCATTAAAACAATTAGG
The DNA here is from genome assembly GCF_002127535.1 of Xenorhabdus vietnamensis. Lineage (GTDB taxonomy): Bacteria > Pseudomonadota > Gammaproteobacteria > Enterobacterales > Enterobacteriaceae > Xenorhabdus > Xenorhabdus vietnamensis. The sequence goes on along the minus strand of NZ_MUBJ01000017.1, from coordinate 74,139 downwards.
AGAAGATTCATGGGTCTGCTTGATAAATTAAAATCTCTGGTTTCAGACGATAAAAAAAACAGCGGCAGTATTGAAATTATCGCCCCATTATCAGGTGAGATAGTCAATATCGAAGATGTTCCGGATGTTGTTTTTGCCGAAAAAATCGTTGGTGATGGTATCGCCATTAAACCAACCGGCAACAAAATCGTCGCTCCTGTTGATGGCACCATTGGTAAGATCTTCGAAACAAACCATGCTTTTTCTATCGAATCAGATAGTGGCATTGAGCTATTCGTCCATTTTGGTATTGATACCGTTGAACTAAAAGGTGAGGGTTTTAAACGCATTGCTGAAGAAGGTCAGCGGGTACAAAAAGGCGATTTGGTTTTAGAGTTTGATCTGGCATTTCTGGAAGAACGCGCTAAATCAACCTTAACTCCTGTTGTTATTTCTAACATGGACGAAATCAAAGAGTTAACTAAAGTAAGTGGATCGGTGGTTGTAGGTGAATCAGTCATCATGCGAATCAAAAAATAACAGCAAAAGCCATTGAGGGAACGTTTCCCTCTTTTTCTGTTAAACGATTCTTTATAATTGATGGGCTGTTTGTGAATCGCCACTGTTTCATCAGGCTAAACAGTAAAATGCCTGATAAAACAGGGCGATTTTTTATGGATGGTTCAAAATTGAAAGCGGAACAGGAAAATAAAAAACCGACAAAATTTAATACGTATAAAAACCCTTACCTGTTTTGCGTCCTAAATGCCCTGCATCAACCATTGTTCTCATCAACGGACAAACGCGATATTTTGAATCCTGAAACATTTGGTAAAGCACATCAAGAGAATTAACAACAGTATCGATACCGATCAAATCAGCCGTTTCCAGTGGCCCCATTTTATGACCAAAGCATCCTTTAAATATCGCGTCCACATCCGCAGGCTGAGCTATACCATCCTGTACAGTGAACGCAGCCTCATTCATAAATAAATGGGAAATTCGGTTGGAAACAAAACCCGGCCCGTCTTTTACCACGACAGCATTTTTACCCAGTGTCGTCAGAATCTCCAAACATCGTTTTTGAATCTGTTCAGAAGTATTGAGACCAATAATCACCTCAACCGTAGGTTTCAAATACACCGGATTCATAAAATGTACGCCAATCACCTGAGACGGTTCATTATGGAACGAGCCCAGTTTAGTGATGGGAATGCAGGACGTATTTGCTGCCAATACAGCATGAGGAGCAATAAATTCCGCCATATTCGCATATAACGTTTGCTTTAGCGTAATATTCTCAGTGATATTTTCTACTACAAACTCACAATCGGACACAGCCTGTAAATCCTGCGACCAAACGATGTTTTGCAGTATCATTTCAGGGGTTTTCCCCTTAGCGAGCGGACTGAACAGCGGAGCATAACCGGCGGTTTCCACAATATTCTCTCTGCTCTGCTGGCAAGAAGGCGCATCTTTTTCGATAACAACTACATCATGCCCCCGCAGAGCGCAGTCGAAGGCAAGGCTGGAGCCGATATTGCCGCCGCCAACCACAGCTATTTTAAGTTTTGACATAGTGACTATTTTCTTATTGAGTTTAAAAGATATTGATAAAAAACGGATTTCAAGTTGCAGCCAACAAAACTGCAACTTGAAAAATGAAAGGGATATTTCAGACCAATTTAGTTAAGTGCAAACGCTATTCAGTGCAAAGATTATTGGGTGCATGTATCACTCAATTATTCGAATCAGGGGAAACCAGCTCCCACTTGCCAAACAACGTCATACCTGCTGCTTTTGCCAACGCCGAAGACGCAAGATTATCGAGCTGGCATCTGTATTGAGGCTCATACCCTTGAGCATAGGCATGTTTACTGATTGTGCGCACCACTTTTCTGGCATGACCTTTGCCCCTAAAAGGCGCTAACGTCAACACCCCCAGATCCGCAATTTGTGCATCATCCCACGGATACATGCTGGCAGCACTGATCAGGCGGTTTTGCTCAAAAGAACCGAATACAACCCAATGATCCAATTCTACATAAGCATTATCCAAATCCTGCTCCGAAGCGGAAGATTGGAACCCAGAGAAAACGTCTTCATCTTCCTCTTCCGTCAGCTGGCGCAATTCGCCATCCAGATTTTCTTGCAACAATCTGTCTCTTTCAGTCTCTGGAAAATAAAAAATATAATCTGCACCATGTAAAGTAATGTCTGCCTCATGCAATTTCCGGCGAAAGATCGCTTCGGATATCTTTTCTTGATGATAAAGCCCCGCTTTTTCGGCAAGTTCAGGCGTCAAAACCACCATGATCCGACCATCGGTGGTTTCCAATACCATCAATCGATCATCTTCTTCCAGATTGGCATTGGTGGCGATAGTAAAAACATCATCACTATAAATAACATCTCCATTCAATAATGGAGCTTGCCAAAAGTCAGTTATCGTTTTTGAAAATAAAGACATACTTCTTACTCACTTTTTACTCGCTTTGGTTAGAATCAGCAAGCGCCCGTCGGCGCTCAGTTAAATAACTGCCAGTTAAATAATGCAGTGGGAGTCTGCTTGAAATTTACTCAAAAAATCGCAAAGTGTCGTTACCCATCAATGCGTTCTTCTTATCATTTTCCAAACTTTTCCCCAACAAAGATTATGAGTACGCCTCTTTCTCCGGTGATTCATGCTTAAGCCGATGCCCCCTCAGACAAATTAGCAGGGAAAGCATTGCGCTGATGAATGAGAAAAAACTCTGGAATGGCGGCAATTGGTGCATTGGCTATCCAGCCATGACCACGTTGTTTTTTGAAATCTAAATAATCCTTATATTCCGAGGAAGTAAGAAAGTTATAAGTCAGAGAAATACTGGGAGATAAAGTATGTACCTCATGAGACAGTCCCCTCGGTATCAGCATAATCTCTCCCGGCAACAGATCAAATTGCCATATACAATCTTCGTCGTTACGCTGACTTTTCTGATTTTCTCTCATGCTCCCTTGATAAATAGACCCTTGAGACAGGGATTGATGCGCAGATCGGGATAAATCAGCCCGCCCTTCCGCGGTATTTCTGACCACATCTTCCAGTGAAGCTGAAAAAATCCAACCTGCTTTTCTGCCTTCGACTTGGCACAACACCGCATTGGTTCGCATTCCGTCAACATGTAAACGGGTACATGCACCCGGAGCGGAAAAATAGAGTCCCCAATCCTGACACATTCTCTTGTTGGGATGGAGAGTTCCTGATTGAACCCAGGGGATCTTATAACCGTTCTCTGGTAAGAAATAGGGCCTGCACCAATGCTCCTGAATACGCTGAAACGCCAGAAAACTAAACGAATTAGTTTTTACCCAATGCCCCAATCCCCACGTGAACAATAGGTGTTTAAAAAATGAATCATAAGTATATCGCAGGTAATCAAGATCATTGTTCATTACCCCCAGTTCAACAGCAGGCAACGAAGCGATTTCCTGCAAATAAGTCCGCAATTTAACGATTTGCTGCGGTTTGAATCCGGCATCCTGTAATTGCACCGACATTTCACCGAATTCCCGGGCAAAATAGTCAAAACCCCAAATTTGTTTCCCTCTCCATCCCTTCAAGCCATCCGACACAATAACAGGCTCTCTTTTCATCAAATAGCGTTCACTAAACTCAGCAACCGAAATATCAGAAACCTTCTCCACATTGCGATATTCTGCCGATTCCAGACGGGCCAAAGCATCACGGCTTTCCATTTCTCGCAGTGTTTCTTTGTTATGCCGATAAATACTGACTTCTTCATGTGCCCACATCGCAATATCACCGAGTATATTCCGGGCATTACTGAAAAAATTCATTTTTCACTCCCTAAAAATTAAACTCTGAATCAATATCCTGATCACTCGCTTGGGCGAACGATTCCGGTGCATACCCATAATTAAGGTTTTTGAGCAGTTCTTGTATTTCCTCGTCAGGATTGGCAATCACTTCACTTATCAAAATAAAGAAATAGTCAAATACCGCTGTAACCATAGCCTCACTGAACATGTGTTGGCGAAACTGCATCGTGCAATTAAAAGAATCTCTGGTTTCAGATACATCCATCGCCAAATCAAATTTGACTGCCTCCAGCGTCAGTTCAAGCCGGGAAAAACCACTTGCTTCATCAACTTCATTACCCTCATCAGCACTATTCAGGCTCAAGGGCAGATAACCGAACACCACATCAAACAACGGATGTTTACCCCGACGTCCCTGCATATGACGTTCAGCACTGAGATCTTCCAGTAATGTGCTCATTGGATAGGTTTGATAAGGCACACTTTCAGCCCATTGGGCATTAAGTTGCAGCAGATAATCCGCCATAGGCAGATCGCCCTCTGGCTCAATTTTCAGGGCCAGCATGTTGACAAGATAACCAACCAGCGCCAATTCTTCCGGCTGCACACGCCCCGTGACCGGAACGCCAAGCAAGAAGGAATCCGCACGGGAAATTTTGGCCATCAAGACACCAAATACCCCAAGGAAGAAGGTAAATGCGGGTAAACCAAGCTCATCACATAACTGTCTGATTTCCGCGCTGGTTTGTGGAGAAAGATCTTTCTCCAGTGTGATACCTCGATCTCTTTCAGCATCAGTGTGCCAGTCATACCCTTCCACCACAGGCAACGACAACGGCGCAGACAGCGGCAGCAAATTGGCAAGCCAATAAGCCCTCTCTTTCCGTACCTTATCCTCACTTTCAGATCCCAGCCTGTAGCGCCTATAAGCAGCGAAACTATACTCCGGTGCAGGCAGCGGCAATCCTCGCAACAAACTTTGAAAATCATCTGCAAGGATCCCCAAAGAAACCGCATCACACACAATGTGATGAACAACGATAAGCACTTGGTGGAATGGAAACGCGTCTGAACCTGTAAGCATCATGGCCCGAATGGGCAGTTCAGTATGCAGATCGAAAGGCTTATTGGCGAATTGTTCCAGACTAGCGAAGTTTTCTTCCTGTCTCTCCCCTGCCTCAGATACCAATATCCCCACTTTTGCGTCACGTTGGGGAAGCATCATCAAATCAGCCCCCTGCCTTTCAAACAAGCACTTCAACACAGGATGCCGGTCAGCAACTTGCTCTATCGCCTCAGTAATGGAAGCAGCACTGATCGAACCGGGACACCGGAAAGCCATTGGCATGTTATAGCTACCGTTGGCAAAAGTGATCTGATGTATATACAGTAAATCCTGATCTGAACTGGCGACAATCGGCTCGGATAAGTCAACAGACGGTAAAATCGACGGGGAAATGCCTTGTTCATCGTCAAGAAACTGCCGTTCAATCTCACGTATAGTTGGCTGGACAAAAAAATCCTGAATGGCAACGCGTTTGCCGGTTTTTTTATACACCTTTTCAGCCATTACGATGGTCTTCAAGCTGTCACCACCCAATGCCATAAATTTGTCATCAATCCCAATGCCGTCAATGCCAAGTATCTGGCTCCATATTGCAGCAATTTCCTTTTGCATCTCATTGACTGGCGGCTGATAAACAGAATGCAGAGTTTCTGGTCTGGGCTTCAGTTTGATGCCACTGGCTGCTTGTGGCTTACGATCACCATTGGCAATTCGTCTTCCTCCCCAAGCATACAGCCTATCCATAAACTGACCCGCAGAGAATATCTTCTGGTTTTCACGATCATATTCACGCAAGCTGCGTTCAAACAGGGCTGGAAATTCAGAACCAGAAAGAGCCACTTCATTGCTTCCCCAAACAAGTGCATCCCCTCGTTCTTTTTCTGCCAGATTAGGCTTTTCATCAAAATGAATTGTTTCCCAGTTCACCACTATCCAACGGGGGTTTTGTGCTCCTCTGTTTTGCCTTTGTCCCCAACCATCCAGAAACAAATTAGCCGTGGCATATGGCGCATGGGCAATACCGCCAAAAAATACCGACATGGAGGACGTCACAAAGCAATATTCAACCGGAATACTTTCAAATACCTTGGCAAGCACAGCCGCTACCTGAGCTTTAGGCTTGAGTTGTGTAAGATAATGTTCAGCATTGAGATTAACCAATGGAGAAAAAGAATCACCATCTGTCACTCCCGCCGCATGAATCACTGCATGAATATTCCCCAAACGATGGCGAATAGATTCAAACAACGCTAACGCATCTTCTTCACTTTCCATCGCATACGGGAAAATCTCTACCGCACCAGCACCGGCTTCCTTCAACTCCGCCTGTAAGAATTGCATCGCCTCTGTGTCTGCGGACTGACGACTGATCAGCGCCAATTTCCCCTGAAAACGCTGTGCAATGACTTTTGCCATCGACTTAGCCATTCTGCCGCCAGCACCGGTGATAACATAGGTTTTCCCCATGAAATGGGATTCATCCACCACTTCATTTTCTTCCGCATCCGGGCAACGAAAATCTTCAACAAACAGCCCCTCATGATTCAGTTTCAAAGGACCATGCAATGGTGTTTGCAGTAATCGGGTCAATGTGGCAGCCATACCATCCGCATTTAGCGACTGCAAAGATAAAAACGCACAATCAACACCCGGTATCTCTTGCGGGATCACCAAAGCCAGTGCCTTGAGCGCCGCTTCTGTTAAAACAGAAGCAGCCGAATATCCGCCATCGCCTGTCATAGCTGGTACGATCAAATAAATATGTACAGAGCTAAACGCAGAAAAGTCACTCTCTGCCAATACCTTACCCAGTTCAGATAATGTTTGCAGAGAGCCTGATGCAAAAGAAAATCCATCAGAAGGAAATACCAGTGACAACACCAGAGATCGGTTCTTTTGTGAATCACGAGGCAGCCCTGCCAGCGCATTTCGGACTTGCTCCGGACACAACATATTCAGCCTGATCGTCTCAATCTGGCCGTTGCCTCCCCAAGCATTTGCGTGTGGTGCCAAAGATTGATCAAATAACGACTGATCAACCAGTAACTGATCGACCAGTAATAATGAGTGAGACGTTTTTTCCTGTGTTCTTTCTTGTATCGACACTTTCGGTAAACGAACAGGTTTCCAGAATGGCAGCAATAAACCCGGCATATTCTTGGACAAATTATTGCCACCAGTTGCTGCAATCACACTGGCAATTTGCGCCCAACTTTTGTCCGTAATATGCCCTGCACCATGCTCTTCTCGCATGAAGACATATCCGGGAACATTTACGAGCGGTTGCCCATTGAAGGCAGAAAAAAGCAACTGTGCCGGTTCTTTCGTCTGACCAGATATCCAAGAAGTAATAGCAGTAAGTACCTCTGAGCGCTCATCTGGTAATACAGTGTCTTTTTCCAAGAATTGAGGAATCAGTGCCAATACGTCCCCATCTTCCTCAAGCCCCAGATAAATTTTAATTTGCTGCATCAACGTAAATTTTGAATCTGCCGCAAACATGATCCGGCATGGAAAACTACGCCGTTTAACCAAAGTATGGGATAGCGCCTGAAGATCTAAATGGGATTGCTGCACCAGCCATTGGGATACTGACTCCAGTTGCAGCACCAAAGATGCGCTGTTTTTCGCAGAGAATGGGAAAAAACAGATCTTCATTGCCGTCTCCCCACTGTCCTCCCTTTTGATGCCAAATGTGGGCATATCAGAAGCAGAAATATATTGTTGCAGCACCATATGTGCATTGGTTCCACCAATGCCAAAACTACTCACGCCACCGATTCTCAACTTGCCTTGCTTTAATGGCCACGGTTCAGCACGCGTGTTGATATAAAACGGCGATTGCTCAAACCCCAGCTGTGGGTTAGGGCACTGGAAATACAGCGTCGGCGGAATTACCCCATATCTGATTGCCATCACCATTTTGATAAAGCCTGCTATACCAGCGGCTGAATCCAAATGCCCAATATTGGTTTTCACCGATCCCAAAGCACATTTATTCAGATTGGCAGAAGGAAGGTTTTCATTGAAAATCTCACGCAATGCCATAAATTCAATGCTGTCTCCCAACGAAGTTGCTGTTCCATGACATTCAATAAAATCCAAATCCGCTGCGTTCATTTCTGCCATCTGCAAAGCGGAACGAATCACATCCGATTGTCCCTTGACGCTGGGTGCTGTATAGCCGACTTTACGGGCACCATCATTGTTAATGGCTGAACCTTTAAGGATCGCCCAGATAGGATCATTATCGGCAATCGCATCCCCTGCCCGCCGCAACACTACGGCACCCAAACCACTACCAAACACACTGCCGGTCGCTTCTGCATCAAAGGCTTTAGTTTTGCCATCTTTTGAAAACAACATACCGTCTTGATAGATATGTCCATTTTGTTGTGGCAACAACAGGCTGACACCACCAGCAACCGCAAAATCACATTCACCACTCAACAAACTCTGTACGGCCTGATGCACACTCACCAGACTGGTTGAACAAGCGGTCTGGAGGGTAAAACTGGGGCCTTCCAGACCCAGTTTCCAAGAAATCAGTGTACTCATGGCATCTTTGTTGGCTAACTGAGAAGCAAGAAAACCCCCAACATTTTCAACCTGTTCAGACAACATCGCCTGCATTGTCCACTGTACCGTACTGCGGGCACCCAGAAATAACCCGATATTTCGCCCTCGTTTATCCGGATCAATACCGGCATTCTCCAACGCATGCCAGACGCACTGCATCATCAAACGTGTTTGTGGATCTAACAATGCAGCTTCTGACTGGCTATATCCAAAGAACTCTGCATCAAAATAACTTGCCCCTTCCAGTACACCGTTAACAGGGACAAAATCTTTATTGCGTATCTTCTGGATATCATGCCCTGCCTGAAGCAGCTCTTCCTCTGTAAAACGGGAAATACCATCCACTCCCATCAGCAGATTTCGCCAGAACTCTGTGCAGTTTTCTGCTCCCGGAAACCGACCTGATAAACCAACAACAGCGATATCCAAATCTTCTCTTATTTCTGCACTCATGATCCCTTACCTTGTTCTGGATATATAAGCTCTGGGTATATAAGCTCTGGGTATTTAAAATCATCAGGAGATAATCGCTTAATGAATTCAAAGTGATTACCACTTCGACGATGGATAGAAACCTGCCCTTGCAGTTGCTGCATAAGCTCCTCAATACTTTCTGTATCTGCATCGTCAGAAAAGAACATTTCAACGGGAATAGACTTTAACGACAGCGCCAGAATGCGCTCATAGAATGTCTTGTTTTCGAGGAGTTGATGCTGTAATAGGTAATAACGCCATTCCTGATACAGTGCAGGGAATGCCTGCCGTAACGTTTCGACATTAATATCGACATTAATATCGGCACCAATTGCAGCGCTTTCTCCGGCCTGATGGTTAACATCGCAAAAAAATTCAACAAACCTCGCATACAACATATCTCCGTCAAATGGTTCGGTTTTCAGGTTCGGGTCAAAAAACACCAGTTTGTCGATATTCCGCAATAAATCATGATGCGACAAAGACTCATGTTGCGACAATTCAGTCAATATCAGCGCAGCCAATATCTCAGCACCGAGGGAATATCCTCCCAGCCACAATAACCGCGATGGACAGTTTGCCTGTGCTTCAATATGTGATTCCAAAGCATTAATCAGAGCAGCTTTAAACGCCGATTCAGACAGGTTTTCAACAACATTGGGTTGGGTTGTCAAAACAGAGACTGTAACCCGTCCAGACAGATTATTCGCCAGCGCCTGTAGCTCTGCCAGCCCGCCCAGTGCTGGCGGCAACAGTATCAATTTGGGAAGATGCGAATCATCCATATTCAGGAATCTCTCCCTGAATACCGTACCGCCGTTTTCATTGGAATTTTGCCGTGATTTAATTAATGCCCACTGTTCGCCAATTGTCGCGTTACGGAACACATCGACAGGACTGAACATCACGCCAAACAGACTCTCCAACTGACTGGCCAGACGCACGGCACTCAACGATGAGCCGGAAATTAAGAAGAAATCAGAATTCAGTGTCAGTGTCCCTTTGTAACCCAGACATTTTCGCCAGCAATCAATCAGCTTTTGCAACTCCTCGTTAATTATCGGATCTTGTTCTTCTTGTATCTGTTGCCCGTGTTCGAGCCACTCCTGAAATAACCGCACAATCCGCTGTCTGTCCATTTTGCCTATTTCAGTGCGGGGCAAACTTTCTATTGGAAATATTGCTGACGGCAGGTGAGAACGGGGGTAATGCCGTGCCAGATACTGTTGCAGACCAGACTGAATATTTTCCTCTCCTACAATTGCCAATACCAAACAGGCTTCTGGTGTTCCGGCGAATGCCACCGCAGCACCTGTCGCAATTACTCCCGGATACTGTCTGGCTCGGTTTTCCAGTTCGCCCAGACCAATAAAATTGCCACGGACTTTACAGCTATCGTCCATACGTCCTTTGAGGTAAAACAGGCCGTCTTTATCCACCATCGCCAAATCACCAGAACGGAAAAAGATCCCCCGCTCATCTTGACCAAATTTGCGTACAGTCAGTTCTGGATCATTCAGGTAACAGTGATGCTCAAAATCGCCATAGATCACCAATTCTCCCCATTGACCGGCTCGGAGTCGGACACCATTTTGATCAACCACGGCAAAAGCGACATGATCAAAGGGTTCGCCGATAGAGAGTGCCGTACCTGATGCCAAACGTGCACACTTTCCCATTGAAACGGAAATGCAGGTTTCTGTCGGGCCATAACCGTTCCAAATCTGCGTGTGTTCGAGCAGATGATTGATATCCCCAGCAGACAGAAAATCGCCACCGCTGATACAAATCTTGGGCAAAGGTGCCAAATCCGGCATACGGTTCCAAGCGGCGAAAAGCGCAGGGGTAGCAGAAATAATGTCAGGCCGATGGCGGGTTAAAAATGCCTTCGCTTTGCGTTCATCCAGCAAACTATAACGATCCGCTACAACACTCGTTCCTTGCAGCGCCCAAACCAATAAAACCTCTTCCAAATAACCGTCAAAACTGGGCGAAAGCTGTTGGATTATGCGTAATCCTTGCTGTTCTGTTATCGGTGTTGGTTTAAGCCCCAGAGTACTGACGAGCGAGTCTATATACTGTGCGACGGTGCTCGCAGTGACGCAAATGCCTTTTGGCCGGCTGGTGGTACCAGAACTGTACAGTATCCATGCAATCGGGTTGTCATCACGGGATTTCACACTGTGAAAATTGCGCCAATCCACCGTCACAGCACCAACTTCGGTAATATCCGAGTTCACAATCAGATCTGGTGCTGCATGGTGAATAATCTCATTAATACGCTCTTCCGGCGTCCCTACTTCCAATGCCAAATACGTTGTACGCGTCAGAAAACAAGCAGCCAGAAATGCTTGCATCTGGCTTCCCGAATGCCCCAGAATCAGCGCCCGCCGGATCTTGCCATTATTTAACACTTGCACATAAGCAGCCGTTAATACTGCAAACTCCCCCCAAGTAACAATACGTTCATCTTCAATAACGGCAGGACGATCGCCTAATGTCTGAAATGCGGTCAGTAGCATGCTATCAATGGGAGTATAGGACGTATGCCGTTGTATCGGCCGGAACGCTTTCTGTGTCCCTTCGTCGGACACGATTAATTCATTAATCTGTAAGGCGGCAGGATTATGATGCAGTATCTGTTGAAAAATCGCCTGATAACTGGTTACAAGAGTGGCTATTTGTGCATCTGTGAAGATATCAAAGTGAGATTCCAGAACCAAGCGATAACTTTGTGCAGTATAGACGACAGAAAGATTAAGCGCCCCGTCTGCTTGCTTCGATAAATAATCTTCATTCGATGTTTCATTTATTCCTTTATCTATTCCTTTTTCACCATCATCCGCTATATCAATATAGGAATAGGAGACATTTTGTAATGGATTGCTGCCAAACATTCTCGGATCGCAGCTAAGCAACGCGAAAACTTCTTCAACAGGGAAAAAAAGATGATCTGCTGCCTGCCACTGTTCATCCGCCAGCTTCTTGATAAATTGGTCAAAAGTAACAATGGGCTGATCAAAACGAAATGCACTGGGAGCTAATGAGACAAACATGCCCACTGTACCCAGCGCTTGCTTTGGACGCAACGCATTGGCAACGGAAATAGAAAACAGATTGCTGCGCCCCTCACGCGCCACAGTAATCCCCCATACCGTCAGGAAGAACATGGCTGGCGTCACATTCAATGATTGACATAGCCGTTTCACTTCTGCCTTATGCTCAACCGACACCCTCCAAGACGTTTGCCTTATCTTGTTCCCCATCGCTACAGCGCCATGTCCGAATGGATCAAACTCCAATCCTTCCATGTAGTTTTTCCAGAACGTTTCGGCCTGATCCCAGATAGGGCGCTGACGGGCATCCATCTGCGCCATAGCATAGCGTCTGTAATCCAGTGCAACCGGAGCCAGCGGGGCATGAATCAATAACTGTTCAAACTCACTCTGGAGAATTTCCAGCGAAGGTTTGTCCATTAGGATATGGTGAATTTGTAGCTGCAAACAGGCGTGTTCCGTGTCCATATCCTGCATATAACCTCTCAACAGAGGCCCTTTCCCCAAATCGAAAGCCTGCACCTGCATTTGCAACCATTGGCTTTGATCATCGACCAGAATCTGGTCAACTAACAGCGACGGCAATGTCTCAGCATAGGGAATGCCTTCGCTGTTAATGCGGTATCGGGTACGCAAAATATCGTGACGATCCAGCAAAACCTGCAATGCCCTCTTCACTGCATCAGCAGAAATTTTATGTGGTAAAGGGATTTCCAGCGGCACAATACAAATGAGTAATTCAGGATGCAGACGATACTGGGCATAAAGTCGCGCTTCCTGCGCCGATAGCGGCCCACGCCCATCAGGCGAAAGCAGAGGGGGAGCTTCCAACAGATTCAAGAAACCTTCTGTTGTCACTTTCTGATCATCTGTTGTTACTTTCTGATAAGAAATATTCTGCGAATCAATGAATTTTGCCAACATTTCAATGGAGTCGTTTTGAAAAAACGCCTGCAAAGACACAATCTGACCAAACTTTTGCTGAATTTCTGCCAGCACTCTCACTGCCCGCAACGAATGCCCGCCCAGCGCGAAGAAACTTTTATCCACTGATAACGCATCTGTTTCCAATTCTAAATGGCGTCTCCAACAGGCAACTAACCACTCTTGCGTTGCTCCAGTGGGGCGGACATGATGATCGGTTGCCGTTTTTCCCATTAACTGTTTCAACGCTTGTCGATCCAGTTTGCCAGTGCGCGTCAGGGGTAATTCAGGCACGAGAATAATCTGACTGGGCACCATATAAGCCGGCATCCGGTTTAATAATGCTTCTCTGATATTTTGCTCTGTGATCTGGCCTCCATCCGGCACAACAATAAACGCGCCCAAGCGGGCATGCCCTCGCTTGTCTTCCAGACCAATCACCGCCGCTTCGGATACCATCGGTAAATCCAATACATGCTTTTCAATAGCATCCAGTTCAATACGGAACCCATTGACTTTTAGCTGACGGTCGCGTCTCCCCAGAATTTCAAGTTCTCCCTGAGTATTCCAGCAGCACAGATCTCCACTGCGATAATATTTTCCTGACAACCATTCCGTATTCAGGTTGATAAATGCCTTTTCAGTGAGATCCGGGCGATTAATGTACCCTCTGCCGACACCGATACCGCCTATCAATAACTCTCCCGGCACACCAATAGGGCAAGGCTCCAAAGTATCGGGAAATACTACGGCACATTGATACCCCCCAAAGGGTTTACCAATCGTAATTTTTTGGTCATTGTGCTCAATAGGTGAATAAGTGGTCACAACGCCTGTTTCACCGGGGCCGTAGAGATTAAAGAGCTGATAATTATGCTTTTGAAACGTCCTCAGGCTTTCACCACCGAAATAAAGTCGCTTCAGTGTAGGAATATCTCCTTGCTCCATGAGGTCTTCGGCAAATACAGTCGTGGTGAACAGCAAATCAATCCGTTTTTCCTGCAAAAACTCAACGCATTTTTCCGCATCTATGCGAGCCTCTTCCGGCGCAATGACTAATACAATGTTCTGCGTCAACGCCTGTACACACTCCAGAACGAAATAATCAAACGTGTGGTTGGACAAAGATGCAAAACGAGAGCCAGACGAATTATTCAGAATATGCGTTTCTGCACTGAGATTGAGTAATGCCTGGTGGGTATTGAGACAGCCTTTCGGTTTTCCTTCACTGCCGGAGGTCATGACGACAAATAAAGCATCATCAGGACTGGCGGCTTCTCCTTTAAGCAACAGTTCTGACAGTAACGGTTCTTCCAATGTTGGTTGCATCAGAGAAGCCGGATGATAATCAGGCAAAATAACTACCTGACAACCATGCTGACGGAAAAAATCTTCCAACTGACCAAAATTCTCTTGCGTGATCTTCTGTGACTCAGTCTTCTGCAACTCAGTCTTCTGAAACAACACGGTCTTAGTGTTGTGCAGTTCGATGATATCCAATAACTGCCTTTCCGGTACGCTACTTGATTGCATACAGAATGGTTTACCAATGCGCATGCACGCCATCGCTGCGAGTATGGTTTCCACCCCCTTGTTACCAACAATCAACACACAATCTCCCAAAGATTCCCACAAAGGGAATTGGGAGGAAGTCAATAATCTGTCGGTATACTGCGCCAATTGGGTAAAGTTAACCGCCTGATCCCCCACCTCCAAAAATGCTGCACCCGCCCTGTTGCGAATCGACGCTGTGATGGCCTGTGCCACATTTTGGTATTGCAATGGTTGTGCAGCCACTGGCGCGGACAAAGCGCGTATTCTCTCTTGCTCTTCCTCCGGTATCCAAGACATCGATGTAAGCGGTGCAATCGGTTCAAATACCATCGCGTTTAACAACAAAACCAAGCGTTCCATCAACAACACAATCAGTTCTGGTTCCACCTTTTGCGGATCAAATCGCATATGCAACGAGGTTTTTTCCGGATGCGCTTGTAGCCAGATACTCAATGAATAACTGTTCAATGTATCGTTGTTCAATACATCGTTGTTCAACACATCGTTGTTCAATACATCGTTGTTCAATGCATCGTTGTTCAATGCATCGTAAGTTGTATCCTGTTCTTCAGGAGCTGAATACATAAAAGGGGGTAAAGTTTCCGAATAGCCCACCAAAATTTCCGGTAACTGTGGCATAACAGACGATACTGTTTGCGGTGGTATGCCTGACATTAACGCCGCAACCTGCTTCCACCGGATAAGCTCTTCACCAAACAGGCGTTTTACCGGTTGCTCCAACTCCTTTTCTGTCAGATGCCATTTAACCGGAACCAGATACCCACGTTCAATTGATGGTGTAGTAATTGATGGCATAGTAATTGATGAAACATTACCCGCCAAATCGCTTCCTCCAATCACCCATGACAAGCTGCCTTCGGGTTCGCGACAATGCAGAAATGCAAGATATTTGATACTGGCGGAAAACAGCGATAAGCGATGCAATGGAGAAGCGGCGGCCATGGTGAAAATTTTGTCGTTCAATTTTTCCGGCAGGATCAAAGAAGTGGTGACAAACTCCGTATCCGTCTCCGGCACAGATTGCGCCATCACCAAAAAAGGACATCCCTGATATTCTGCATCCAACTGTTGGCTAACATACTCTTTTATTGCTTGTTTTCTTGCGTTTAGCGCAATAGGATCATTAATGAACATGTGTGACTTCCTACTTTATTTTTCGTTTCACCTAAATTTTTCGTTTCACCCAATATTCAGCGCGTTTTGCAAAATTGAGTAAAACAACGCTTCCCAGGTTTCCACGCCTTTTATTTCCACACCTTTTGCTTTCACATTATTTGCCACCTTGAATGAGAGCGCTTCGAGATGTATATCGAAACCCGCTGTGTGTTCGGCAATTTCACATGTCAGATTCCAATGCAATTGCCCGCCTGAAACATTAGGCGTCTCCAACTGACGGCAAGGAATGCCGGAAATACAGCCGTCAAATCCCTCTTTTTGGAAGTAACCAAAAAAGGTAGTAGGCAATAGCGCTTGTCTGGACAGCGTTGGAGACAACATCGACAGCTCTTCAGCATCAAACAGATAGTGTCGGTAGGCTTCACGCACCACCGTGCTTACAGTGGTAAAGTCATCAAGATTATTTTGTACAGGATCATGTACCTCACTCTGCAATTTCACCCGAACGGGAAGCACCATCATCAAAGGAGCAATTACTGTCTGTTGCTCCAGTCGGTCACGCCCATGAAATATCGTAGAGATAAACTGTTCTGTAAGTAGATCCGGAGGATTAAGTGAGTTGCCGGAATATTCCAGATAGGCTTTAAACCGTAAGAATACCGTCATAAAGAATTCAGGCAGGCTGATCTTCAAGCGAGAAGTCAGAGCTGCAATCTGCTCTTTTTGTTCGGTATTCACCGCCAGCAAGCAAGAGCCGGTGACAGTTTGCTCACCGCCGGTATAAGCAGGAGGCTGCCAATCCTGTAATTTTGCTCGCCAAAAATCGGCATGCTGTTGCCTCAGGGCTACAAACTCACCACTGTAGAACAGCGCGGAATAGGCCGCCAAACTGACGCCCGAATAATGTGTGTTATTTTCAGCCGCCAATTCATTGAGTATTTGCATCAAGCCTGAACCATCGATGCAGGCATGGGAAAAATCCAGCAACAATATGGGATTTGGTTCAGCAACCAACCATCGACCACGAACGTTCATACCATCCTCCAGCGAAAAAGGACGGATAAAGTCACGTAAATCTTCTTCCAGAGAACCGAGGCTTTGACGCTTTTCCAATCGAAACGCAAAACGCTTGGCTGGCTGTAGGTAAAGCTCGTCATCAACCAGCATAAATTGCACACTTAATCCTACATGACGGGAGAACACCAATTGCAACAGGTTACGCAGCAGCTTAAGGTCAGGTTCAGCTTCGAACGATAGGGCAATAAAACTATTGTTGCTCAAATCTCGGGGATTCAGTTTGAGGGCTTTATAAACTGCCTTCTGTGTCGGCAATGCCCGAATCAGTCCCATCGGTGCCGATTCAGTTGGCTGTGTTGTTGACAGTATTACTGGCGGTATAGACGATAGATTTTCTCCTGCGGTTTCAACGCGGCTCAGCTCAGCATCAATAAGCGCAGCTTGTGAAGCCAGATCCAGATGACTGACTATCGAACTCAGAAGCAGCGAAACCCCGAATTCTTGCTGTATCCGCATCATGAGCGTGACAGCCAATAAGGAATGTCCGCCCGCTTCGAAAAAGTGAGATTGGCGACCCAGAGAAGCTATACCTAAAGAAGCTATGCCTAGAGAACCTGTACCCAAAGAACCTATGTTTAATAACTCAGACCATAGCTGAGCCAATTTCATTTCCGTTCCGGTACGGGGAGGCTCAATAGTTTCTGTCTGCATCACAGATGCATCAGAGGGAGATGGCAATGCCTTGCGATCTAACTTACCGTTTGCAGTCAACGGAAATGCCTCTAACCAGAGGATATGTGACGGCATCATAAACGCCGGCAGACAAGCCTGTAGATGTACTTTCAAAGCCTGATTCAACACGGCTGGATGATTGTCTGTTAATAAAGAATCGGCACTGGTGACATAAGCTATCAGACGGGCATCGCCGGGCGTATCTTCCCTAACCAGCACAACACATTCTTTTACGCTGTCATGTGACAGCAGCGCTGTTTCAATTTCCCCTAATTCAATGCGCAGACCTCGTAACTTGACCTGAAAATCATTTCGTCCCAAATATTCAATATCGCCATTAGGCAAATAGCGGGCTAAATCGCCGGTACGATACATTCTTTGACTTGAATTTTTATGACTTGAATTTCTATAACTTGAATATTTATGCCCTGAATCTGGACTAAAGGGATCTTTGATAAATTTTTCTGCGGTCAATTCAGGTTGATTCAGATACCCACGTGCCACACCGATGCCAGAAATATACAGCTCCCCGACGACACCAGCGGAAGTTGGATGACCATAAGCATCAAGAATATAGAGCTGAATATTGTCAATTGGCTTGCCGATGGGGATAACGCTTTTTTCGGTCAAATCCCCTGCTTTCCTCGGGCTGCAATCCCATGCAGTCACGTCAATGGCGGCTTCGGTTGGTCCATACAGGTTATGTAATTCAGCGTCAGCAAATCGTTCATGAAACCGCAATACACTGCGTGCCGGCAATGCTTCACCACTACAAAATACCCGCCTGATGCAAACCCCCACTTCTGAAGATGCATGTTCCAAAAAAATCGACAACATTGATGGAACAAAGTGAAGGGTTGTTATTTTACGCTGACAAATCAGGGTACTTAAATAGAGGGGATCTTTATGTCCCTCTGGTTTCGCCACCACCAGACGCGCGCCATACATCAACGGCCAAAAAAACTCCCAAACAGAAACATCAAAACTGAAAGGCGTTTTTTGCAGAACCGCATCGTCTGCATTTAATTGATAAGCCTTCTGCATCCACACCAAGCGATTGACTACGCCACGGTGTTCATTCATAACGCCTTTCGGCCGTCCGGTAGATCCAGAAGTATAAATGACATATGCCAGATGAGATGGCGTCAGGCCAATATCCGCCGAGGATAAATCATCACCGCTTTGGGTTGACCACTTAGCCTCATCTTCATTCAAGTCTATGATTCTGGCATCCGTATTTGCTGCATAGTCAGTCAGCAACGCGCATATTTCCGCCGAAATATCACCATGAGACAACAATGCACAGGGAGCGGCATCATGTAACATATAATCGAGTCTTTCTCTGGGATAACCGGGATCGAGCGGAACATACGCTGCCCCTGCTTTCAATATCGCCAGCAATGCCACGACCATTTCAATACTGCGCTCCACGCAAACAGCCACCAGTGCATCCGGGCCAACGTTAAGCTCAGTCCGCAGATAACGAGCCAGTTGGTTGGCTTTTTGGTTCAGTTGCGCATAACTCAATGTCTGATCGGCAAATTCCACAGCGATAGCATCTGGCGTTCGCTGAACCTGCGCTTCAATCAAAGTATGGAGACAAGAGTGGTGCGGAAAATCCGATTCAGTCTGATTCCATTCATGTATCAGTTGATCTTTTACCTGTGCAGGCAGGGTATTAATGCGGCCGATTTTCCGCTCAGGAGTCATTGCCAACGCTGAAACAATTTCCAGCAATGCTGTTTGCAGGTAATCACAGATCAGTTCAGGGTCAAGCGCCTGCTCAACCTGCGCATTAATAACAAAATCTTGGGTGTGGTCATCTTGAATACAATTATCTCGAACACACTCATCTCGAATACACTCGTCTTGGGTAAAAGCATCAACGTTGACAGAAATGGGATAATTCGTCCGTTCCATAATGCCGGAATAGCGAATACCTTCCACGGAGGACGGATTAAGTGCCTGAAATGGCTCTGCTGAAGGAATGTTGCGCACTTCGCTATGGCGATAATTCAACAATGAAGTAAACAGTGGGGTCGCTCCCGCTGCTTGTACTGATTTCTGCGCCTGAGCCAACGAGGCTTGTTCATACTTGACCAACTGCATCAAGGTATCCTGCGTGCCCCAAAGGCATTCAAGAACAGGCTGGTTATTTAGACGCATGCGGATTGGCAGTGTATTGATAAACTGCCCCATTGCATCGACGGAAGCCTCACCAGCGAACAATCGACCCAGTAAAACAGTCCCGAAAACAACATCATCTTGTCCGGTCAGGCAAGCGATCACCTTCGCCCATGCCAGATGAAAAATCGCAGCAACACTGACACCATGAGTTTTAGCCTGCTGGCGTATTTGGTTTCCCAACTGCGCCGGCAACGGTCGCCACGCTTCCACAATCACGTCCCCAACCGTCGCATCGCCCCCTGAATATTTATCAATGCCAAAAGGGGCTGGCGCGGGTTCATAATCCCGCAATAAATCGTCGAAGAAAGTTTTTTGTCCATCAACACGGGTTGCGTTGAAGAGATCGACCATTGTCTGCCTGAATGATAATGGAGAAACCTCAGCAAGCGGCAGTGACGTTAACTGTGCTTCTATCTCCTGCTGCATCTTTTCGATTGTCGTGTGATCCACCGTCATATGATGAAGCAAGTGCAACAATACCCATTCGCCCTGTTTAGCATCATAAAAATAAAGACAGCGCTGCAAAGGCGCTTTGGTCAAATCAAAATGTTGCATTGCGGGGTTACAATACTGTTTCAATGCGGCCTGTAGATCTTCGCAATCTGACGTTAAATTCAGCTTTTCCCCTACATCCTCCACCATCAATTCAGCTTGCCGCCAAACCACCTGCACAGGCTGGGAAAGGCCTTCATAATGGATACTGACGCGAAATGCATCATGACGGGCGATAGTGCAGCGCAAGGCATCAAGATAAGCTTGCAGTAATTCCGCATTACTAAAACGGGTTATTTGCCAGAGCACATAGGGATCACCCGCCACATTAGTGAGAGAATGGTAAACCATGCCTTGCTGCAAGGGTCCCAGAGGATAAATATCTTTGACATTGTCCATGCCACCGGGAATAGCAGCGGATAACACCTCAATTTCCGCTTGGCTCAACGGCACCCACGGAACGGTATTTTCTGTCTTGGATGTTGCCGTTGCAGACAAATTCCCATGCCGGGCATTCGCCTGCAATTGTTCCGCCAATTCCGACAGAACCGGATACTGGTACAAGGTATGGGCATCTACCATAAATCCACGGCGACGCAATTCCAGCATCATTTTCATCGTCAGCAACGAGTGACCACCCAGCTGCAAGAAATGTGAATTTCGCCCGATCTTTTTCATATCAAGCAACTCACACCACACTTCTACCAGCATTTGCTCCACTGCATTTTTCGGCGGCTCCACTTCCTGTTGGATCAATTCATCGGCAGCAATAAGAGGAAACGCTTTGCGATCTATTTTACCGCTGGCAGATAAAGGAAAGCGTTCAACGATGACAATAGCCGCAGGGCACATGTAATCTGGTAACGCATCTCTGATAAATTGCTGAATATTCTCTTTCACGCCATTTTGAGTCTGGCGCTGCAAAGCCCGTTCAGAAGCAATAACAAAACCGACCAAACGTCTTTCTTCCGCACGTTCTCCTTGCGCGACGACAACCGCATCCCGTACAGCGGAATGCGTCATCAATAACGCTTCAATTTCCCCCAATTCAACCCGATGCCCGCGTATTTTGATTTGAAAATCGATCCGCCCCAGCACTTCCAGCAAACCATCTGGTCTCCATTGCGCCAAATCACCTGTCCGGTATACGTGCATGGAGGTTTGTTCATCACCAATAATATCGACAAACTTAGCAGCAGTTTCCTCTGGGCGCTTGTGATAACCGCACGCCAGTTGGATACCTTCTACACACAACTCCCCCGGCGAATCATCAACAACAATGCGGTTCTCATCATCTAGTAAATGGATTTTGATATTGTCGATTGGTTGCCCGACAGCAGGCAGTGATGGCCAGTCATCCGCTTTTCCCTCTAGGGTATAGGCAGTCACGACATGCGTTTCCGATGGGCCATAATGGTTGTGCAGGCGGCAATGGGGCAAGGTTTTGAAAAATTGCCTGATAGCAGTGGTAATAACCAGTTGTTCACCTGCCGTCACGACATCAATCAGATTTTCAGGGTAATGATCTTCGGCCACGGCAACCGATGCCAGACTGTTTAGTGCAACATAAGGCAGAAATATCCGCTCAATTCGTTGTTCAGACAGAAATGACAACAATGCCAGTGGATCTAATCTTAACTGGTTAGGGATCAGTACCAACTCTCCCCCACTGGACAAAGTGGAAAATATTTCCTGAAATGAAACATCAAAACTCAATGGAGAAAACTGCAATGTTTTTCTGCTGGCATAATCACAGCCAATAACACCGCCGGATATTTCACCTTGCTTTCTGATCTGCCAAACCAGCAGATTTACCAATGCCTTGTGCGGCATACAAACGCCTTTGGGTTTGCCGGTCGAGCCTGAGGTATAAATAAGGTAAGCCAGGCTGTCAGAAGTGCAGGTCGCCGTTAAATTTTCATCAGTCTTATTTTCTTCTGCACAATCGTTTTTATAAAAATCACTGGTATCACGGCAGGTCAAATCGAGTTGTTCCAAATCGATACATTCAAGCGTACCGGGAAGCGAGTGAATAAGAGCACCGCAGGTAATGACGACTGACACATTGGAATCATGCAAAATATAGGACTGGCGTTCAGCGGGATAATTAAGATCCACGGGCACATAGGCGGCTCCCGCTTTTAAGACCCCAAGAACAGCAATAATCATCTCTATGCCGCGATCCAAATAAATACCTACCGCAGAAATTTCATCGCCTGCAATGTGGCTTACATGATGCTCTGATTGATGATCTAATGAATGGTGATCTAAATAATGGCGGCGGAGATAATGTGCCAACCTGTTCGCCCGACGATTTAGCTCGTCGTAAGATAGCGCCAGTTCGCCAAACCGAATGGCTATGGCATCCGGCGTTTTCGTTACTTGCTGCTCAAACAGCTCATGTACAACATATTTATGGCACTCAGATAACAACGACTTATTACACATAACTCGCTTCCTTTAACTCAATATTTGCCACTGGGTTTCACTGAGTAGAAAAAGAACAGATTGAAAAAGAACAAGTTGATAATATTGGCAAGGAAAATCAGCCCCACTGCCGCGACAGGCAGGCTTAAAGGCCCCCAAACCAGCAAATTTGACCAACTCCATCCCAATAGCAATGAAGGTGCAATTGCAAGTCCAGATATCAGCAGTGTGTTCAGAGCAATGAACGCAATGAAGAAGAATTTGCCGATATTCTTTTTTCCTCGTTTATAGATGGTTGCCAGTAGAAACAATGCGCCCCCCAACCAGAAAATGGCTGCGACTGCTGTAGAAATTCGATCATTTATATCGACGGAGAAGTGTTCCGGCAGGATTTGTGGAGAAGCACCGCGCAAATATTCGAATATTGCCTGACCCAATTCGATAACTTGGGGGCTATTGCTATTCCCCAGCAAGGCAATCCCGACGCCTTCCTGTGGATCGAAAGCGACATAAGCAGCGGCATTGGGATTTTGTCCCGGATGGCTCCAATACGTGGTTTGATCGGTGACAACATCCCAGCCATAAGCGTACCCTTCGTTGCCATCCCCTGCATAAGGATGTTTTGCCTGTTCCCGCGCTGCATACAGTGCAGAAAACGAGTGATTATTGTCTTTTTTTAATATCGATTCGTTCAATATCGATTCATTTAATAACACCTCATTCGACGGCAATCTGTGCAATAAAAATTGCAACCAAATTGCCATATCCTGTGGGGTGCTGAGTATATAACCGGCAGGCGTATTTTGCAGATAACGCGGCGCATCATAGGGCTGTGCGGTAGTGAAACTAATTTTATATCCCGGAATAGGTAACTCTTCGGTATTTTTCGCCGGAATACTCTCCTCCACCTTTGTGCTCATCATGCCTAAAGGGAGAAAAACCTTTTCCCTCAATAACACCGGAAAGGGTTTACCGGTCGCCCGTTCAGCAATTAAACCCAGCAAACTGTAATTCAATGTGGCGTACTCTTCCCGAGTACCAACGGAATAAGCCAAAGGAACATTTTTCAGCAATGCCGGCAATTGTGATAAAGCATCGGGCTTCATATTAGGCCGCAGAAGATCAATGGTACTTTCTGCAATACCACTGTTATGGAACAGCAAATCTTGAATCTGAACGGAGGGGTAACCCATTTGAGGATATTCCGCCAATTCCGGAAGCCAATTCGTAATTTCATCGTATAGGTTGAGCACCCCTTCCTGCTCAAGCAATGCAATTAATAAACCAGTAAAAGCTTTGGTTGTAGAAGCCAGTTCAAACAATCCCTTCTCTGCTTTGCCCAAGCGCAAAGAAATGACTTGGTCGTCAACAACAATGCTCAGTCCGGCAGTAGGGACCTGTTCAATATCCCAACGCCGGTGTAATTCATTGACTATTTTTTCCAGTTTCGCCTGTGTTTTCTGATTGGCCTGTTCCGAACTGGTTTGCTCTGTACTGATTTGCTCTGTACCGCTTTGTTTTATATTACCTTGAATCACAGCAACATCATCAACAGGGGCACCCACTATTGCAGGTGTTCCTATCATCAACGCAAATCCAATGGCGACAAAAAAAAACCCTTTACGGACACGTCCAACGTTAATCATTGGCTTCGCTCTCCTGTCCTGATGCTGTACCGCGCAATTTACGGCGGGCTTGCAACGAACGTCGCTTATCCCCCAATCCTGATTGCGGCGTTTGTGATTCCTCTGCAGTGGATTGCAATGGGGCCAATTCTTTGCTCAACTCCCGTAAAGACGCCGCCTTAAACAGCAAGGCCACTGGAATATCCCGTTCCAAACGTTGTTCCAATCTCTTGGCAAATTGAATCAGATCCAGAGAAGTTGCCCCTAAAGTGAAGAAACTGGCATCCACATCCAAGCCTTCAATTCCCAAAAAACCTTCCAGCATGGAACGCATAGCCTGAAGCAAATCCTCCGCATTTGCGCCTTTCAAGGATGAATTGACTATATCGCTGGCAGTATTAGACATATTCAGCGCTGAGCCGGTACTGAACAACATCTGTTGGGTATGCAGTTGTTTTTCCAGAACGGAACCAATGGGAAGTTTGGATACAGCAACATAGGGCAACGGGATTTGATGAACCAATGCTGCCATTGCCATCGCTATTTGAGTGCCTTCTGCATTGGACAGACCTTCTGCCTGCAATTTTTCAACAAAACTGAGAGCCTTACTGCGTTCCTCCATGGCAATGACAATCTTGCCGATGTGTTTTCCCTGAGCCATATACTGAAACGCCTCAGAAATTTCTTTAGCGGGGTAAACTTTAGTCGGTAAAGGCTTAAGGATTTCCTGTGCAAACAGTGCTGTTATTTCAGACCAAGCCTCTTGGTAGGCCGGATGTTCTGCCCCTGCCTGCACGGCATGGAAGCTGCCGCCTTCGGCAAAAATCGCGAGTCCCAGTTGCCAGTTTTGCAAAATATCCCGCAAACCCAACTCCAGAAATCGGCCTTGTGGTGCCAACAGGGATATACTTTCTTCCAGCAACTCACCCGCCAATGCGTTGAGGATGACATCGAAAGGCCGATCTCCCAGCTCATGACGAAAAACATCTCCGAACTCCCGCGTTCTGGAATTTGCCGCACCCTGAGCACCCATATTTATCAGCAATTGACGTTTCTCTTCACTGCCTGCCGTAACCCAGACTTGCGCTCCCAGGTACAGTGCAATCTGCATGGCCGCCATACCAACGCCGCCCGCAGCAGAATGAATCAGGATACGTTGTCCCTTTTTCAAATTGGCAGCATGTTTCAAGGCGATCCAAGCGGTCGTGAAAGCAACGGGGATACCTGCGGCTTGTTGGAAACCCAGAGTATGCGGAATGGACGCCACAACATGCTGTGGCATCACAACATGTTCAGCCAGACAACTGTGTCCGGCACACATCACCCGCTCCCCAACACGAATATCCGTGACCTCTTGCCCGATGCGGGTCACGATGCCAGCAGCTTCCTGACCAAAAGTCATGGTGGGATCAACAGGTGCCGGCAGCACACCAAGCGCAATTAATACATCCTTGAAGTTAATTCCTGCCGCCTTAACCTGAATTTCAACATCCAGAGGGCCTAGCTCTTTACGTGTTTCAAGCCGTGAAATAAAGGCAAAGTTCGCTCCGCCTGATTCATCGTTATGCAGGCGCATGACACGATGCAATTCTGCATCGCTCTGTTCAATTTCAGTTTCTCCGGCTCCTTGCATTGACTCTGCTTGGCTCGCCAATGCTGTGGCTGCATCAACCAATAACAGATCATCCATTGTTACCAGCAGATTGCCCGCTTCTGAGTAAATATTTACCTGCAATAATCTATTGGTGCCGATCTCCTGTATCTGAACATGGCTTTTCACCCGGTCGCACATAGGCGCGAATTGAGTAAAACCACCAATTGAAACAGGCGCAAATTGCACATCTTCATCCTCCGGAGAGGCAATCAATGTTGCTGTATCCAATAACGCAATGTGCAGGCCGGAGGTTTCTGCTTCCCCCAGATAAGCGACAGGCAGCTGCAACAGATTCAGCACTTCATCATGGGCAGTTTGATCGACAGAAACAACATTTTGCCAACGAGGGCCAAAAGTCAGAGCCGCCTTTGGACTGATACCAATGTTATCCGTGGTACGGAACAAGTTCTGAATGACTTGATCAGGGAGAGATTTGTCAGAAGGTATAACCTGATCGTTACGAGGAACAACTTTACCGCTCGCATGTTTAATCCATGAGTCATGGGAAAATTCGCCATTACCCGAAAAAATCTCAAAGGTATTCAATGTCTCCGCAAAAACCACTGCAATATCAAGATCAACCCCGTCAGCCACAATCAATGGCCTTTCAATGGTGATCCCCTGTAACGAAAAAGCCCCCTGCATTTCAATACACAACTCACTTACAGCACGATGGGTCAGAACAACCATACCCATGGCAGGCATCACAGTGGTTGATTCATCAATCCGATGTTCGTCGAGCCACCAATCATTTGTAGCGCTTACTCGCTGGCGCCATATAGAAATATTACGTGAAGAAATATTGGTTACTGAAACGCCAGATGTTTCAGTTTCAGATGGATATTTAATCTCTGTTAATGAATGTTTAATCTCTTTTGATGAATGCTTGATAGCTTGATCCAGTTGCTGTGCTGAACGTGTTGCCATACCGGATTCCGCCCAATCATCCCATGCAATTGCCAGCGCTTTGCCTCCTTTATTGCGAACTTGTTCCGCATAGGACTCTAAACAGGCGTTAGCGGCAACGTAAGCAATCTGACCGACTTTCTCCTTCGGCAATAAATTGCCCAGACTGGAAAACAATAGTAGTGCCGGATTTCCCAAACGGCTCAAATTATCGCAGAGGAAACGGGTTCCGGTGACTTTGGGAGCCAGCGTCGCAAGGGATTCAGCCTCAGAACGCATTTGCAACATAGCGCCTTCTCCCCGACCGGCAGTATGAAATATGTAATCTATCCCAACACCGTGCGCAGCCAATTGAAATACGGGTATAAAAGCCTTATCCAGAGCTTGGTAATCCCCTAAATCCGCATGTATAAACTCTACACGACTTCCTTTGGCTTCAAGGTTCACAGCCCATTGCAACAATGAAGCATGGGTAGTGTTATTCTCAATCTCCGCCTGCCAATTCCGTTTTTTCGGTAAAGTCTGGCGCACCAGCAATAAAAGGTTACAGTGATAAACACGCGCCAAATATTCAGCAATCGCGGCACCCATACCACCATTGGCTCCCGTGATTAACACCCAACTGTTGCGGCTGATGTTCGGCAATGTGTGGGATAAAGCCCGCTTTTGTACGCGTGAAGTTATCCGGCGATGCCAAAAGCTGTCTTTTCCTGAACTATTTTCTCCAGAACCAGCCTGACGGAAACAATAGAATTGACCACCTTGCCAGTCTTGTTCTCTCCACGGTTGCAATCCACGGGCAACAGTTTCCGTATCTGAATGTTTAAAATCGATGCAAAGCGTAGCAATATGGGGATACTCTTCCGGCAGTATCAACAATGACCCATGCAGTTGGTTCTTTTCAGCATTCAGCGACTCCGAACGATCCCATGCCACCATTTGTCTGGCAGGGAAAAACAGCCTCATTTTCGGTGCAGGGTTTTGTGTTGCGCTCCATCTCGCCAGAGCCGTAGGCAGCCAGAATGCCCAGAACTGAGCCTGCTGTGCGTTCAAATCATCCAACAGCCCTGTGATAATCACATCTATTTCTGCCGGCGCTTTTATCTCTTGTCGTTTTAATCGATCTTGTTCTGACCGATCTTGTTTTAACCAACCTTGTTCTAGCCAACTTTGTGTCAGCCAGTCAGATAACATTGTGTAGATATTTGAAAAATCAGTGTTGGATAAATTAGCAATTTCACTCAATTTCAATTCATCGCTATTTATCGCCAGCGCCTCAACCAGACTCTGTTCTCTGGCTGTAACCTGCGGACAAATTATCCATGTTGTTGGCATTACTTCCCGTTTACGATCACTTCCCAACACAGCTATGTTGGCTTTTTCCCAATCGAACCCATAGTAATGTGAACCGAAAAACAGCGATGAGAGCGTTGATGTCGTGCTTGCTTTTGAAGCTGAATTCAATGATGAAGAAGATTCTTGCGGCAAACAGATATCTCGCTCAAACGCATGACCCGGTAGATGAATTTTCTTGTCAGTAACAATTTTATTAGTAGTAGTAATTTTATTATTAGTAAAGTACGGCTGTGTGTGAGTCTTTGCCCATTCAATATTGCCACCATGTGTCCAGCTCTTGGCAATAAACTGTAATATCGATTTCACTTCGTGATCTGCACCCTGCGTCCCTAACGTCGGGCTTATCCGTTCTACATTCAATTGCAGCCATTTGCGCGCGTGCTGCAACAAATCCATGCCAGTGCCAATTTGCGCAAAAAGTGACTTCGGATGGTTCTGTTCTATTTGTTTCAGTGCGGAGCCAAACTGCACAGGGGACAACATTTGTTTGACCCAATATTGCGAATCACACATCTCATCAGCCGGGATTTTCCGTCCCGATGCCGTTGAATAAATCGCGTATTGTGCGGGTTTGAGATGATAATTTTTCAGCAACTCGCCAAACGCTTTTGCGGCTGGCTCAACCATTGGTGTGTGAAAAGCGTGGGACACTGCCACTCGTTTAAACGTGAAACCCTGCTGCGTTAACCAATTTTCTGCTTCTTCGACGAGTCCCTCCTCGGTTGCCAATGTCCAGGTTCTTGGACTGAGTTCCGATATGCACCACAATGTAGATGGAAATATGGGGGTAAAATGACCATCAGATTCTTTTTTGCCGGCTCTCTGGCTAACCGCAAAAACAGCCCCTTTTGGCATAGAATCCATCAACCTTGCGCGGGCAATCACCAATTCCATACCTTCATCAAGACTAAATACTCCCGCAATTGCCGCCGCAGCAAACTCCCCTAAACTAAAACCACACAAGGCTGTGGGGCGGCAGCCAACCTGCTGTAACCAAGCGCCCAATGCCGCTTGGGAAGCATATAAAATTGGCTGGAGGTGATAAGTTGATAGTGTTTCAGGTTGCTTGATCCATCCGATGATCGTTTTTCTGTCAATGGCGATACCGCCCTCTTCGGACAACAACTTGGCAGCTTTATCCAACAATCCCAGATAAATATCCCCGAATTCTGGATAAGCCGCCGCAAGACGCAATCCCATTTCTGGCGATTGTGAACCCTGCCCCGGAAATAACCAGACTTGCTCTTCCAACGCTGCATAAGCACCGTCCATCAATGACCAATGATCAAGCTGTTGTTTCCAATCGTCGCTATTTGAAGTGACAAAAGCGGCTCTGCTTGGATATGTAGTGCGATTTTCCTGCAATTGATGGGAAATGGCGGCCAAATCAGACGATTTTATTTGAACAACACTGAGATGATTCGAATACGCTGCCGTTAGTTGCGCCAGAGCCATAGGAGACTTAGCTGAAAGAGGCAATATTTGTATCGGTAAGCCGTTTTCTGAATCTTTGTTTTCTGAATACCCGTTTTCTGAACCACGGTTTTCAGCCATATCTGCCTCTTCACCGGCCGTTTCCGGCGGCTGTTCAAGCAATACATGGACATTCGTTCCGCCAATGCCGAATGAGCTAACACCAGCGCGCCGAATCTTCTGTTGTTCCGGCCAGTCAGTGGCTTGCGTCGGCACCCAGAAAGGAGTTCGATCCAGTTCCAGATGCGGGTTTGGTTGATTGAAATGCAGGGAAGGTGGAATCGTACCAAAGCGGACACTTAAAGCAGCCTTGATAAGCCCGGCAATACCCGCTGCGGAATCCAAGTGCCCCATATTGGATTTGACACTTCCTACCGCACAACGGAATTGGTTCAATTCATCCGGGGGCAACAGCTCTTGGGCAACTCGGTTTAATGCCTGAATTTCGATGGGATCGCCCAATACCGTCGCAGTGCCATGCGCTTCAATCATGCCCAGACTCGAAAATGGGATATCTGCCAACTGATAAACCCGCGAGATCACCTCAGCTTGCCCCTGAACACTGGGGGCTTCAAAACTTACTTTCCTATCACCGTCATTGTTCATGCCGGATTCAACAATCACAGCATGAATAGGGTCACCATCCGCTATCGCATCTTCCAGCAGCTTTAACAGTACCACCGCGACACCGTTGCCGTTCACAGTTCCCTGCCCATCTGCGGCAAAGGTTTTGCAATGCCCATCAGGAGACAGGATCATGCCGTCCTGATGCAGATATCCCCCCGCTACAGGATCAGTAATGCAGGCTCCACCCGCCAGTGCCAGAGAGCACTCTCCCGCCAGCAATGCCTTGCAAGCCAAATGCACAGCAGATAATGAAGTCGAACAGGCGGTCTGCACATGCACTGCCGGCCCGTTCAATTTCATGCGATAGGCGATTTGTGCTGCGAACGAAGCCGGATCGTTATAATTACCGACATCGAACATTTCCGAAATGTCCTGACTGGCTGCCGTGAATTGTCCTAATCGAGCTAAGTTCAATGTAGAACCGATAAACACTCCTGCATTTAACGTTGAAGCGCCGGGAGAAATCCCCGCATCAAGAAAGGCGTTAAAACTGACTTCATGCAGTACCCTAAGTTGCGGGTCCATTTTTCGCGCTTCCCGTTGCGAATAACCGAAAAAGCCATAATCAAAGCATTCGACGTCTTCAAGGGCGGCTTTGGCGGGTACATAATTAGGTTGATCAATTATTTCAGGAGGAACTCCCGTAGCCAGAAGCTCTTCCCGGGAGAAAAACGACACCAATTCCCGTCCTGCCAGCAGGTTCTGCCAAAAACTTTGCCAATCCGGGCTGTGGGGAAATCGGCAGGAAATGCCAATAATCGCGACTTCGTTACCGCTATATTCACGCTTCATAATGCTGAACTTCCTTTTGCTTTACGCCGCCGATCCGCCAGTCGGTTTTTACCGGATCGGGCCGACGACAAAGTGGATTCTTGGGATAACTGCTTGCCGGAATCAATGCGAGTCGCCCCGGTATTTTCTGCATATTCGGACGATAAATGACGCTGTTTTATCCAGCCTGCAAACGAGGCGATAGTCGGGTGCTCAAATAAGACGGCAACACCAATGTCCTGATTGAACGCTTGCTGCATCCGGGATTGCAGCGTGATGATCTTGAGCGAGTCCCCGCCTGCATCAAAGAAATTCACATCAGTAGCGACAATCTTGTTTTCCAGAATTTCATTCCAGATCGCCTGAACTTGGGCTTCTACCGGATCGGTCAACGGGGCATGATGTTCTGTGGCTTGTTTTTGTTGCCACTCAACCGCAATGGTTTGAAGTCGTTTACGATCAACTTTGCCAGTAATTGTGCGTTCAAAACCGTCCACGGTCACAATGAGCGCCGGATTCCATGATTCTGGAAAGTGCCGGCGGATATGTTCTCTTACGCGGGTTTCCAGCACTGCCGGTGATTCTGCGCTATCAACAAAAAGATGCCATTGACGTGTGCCTGCCTGCACCGCAGGTAACAAATAGCAGGCTTTTACCTGCTCCAGCATTTCGACAGCCAGTTCTAATTCTCGTGGTTCAATGCGGATGCCATTGACTTTCACTTGATCATCAATGCGTCCGAGATAACGAAAACCGGATTCATGAGAAAAGATGACCGCATCACCAGTGCGATAGAAACTTGCATGAGAGAAATATTTGGTCAGATTCTGAGATTCAATAATGCCTTTGGCATGAACAAAATACTTGGCGGATTCAACCGGATTAGTGGTGTAACCATGAGCGACGGCACGTCCTCCCACCCACAGTTCACCGCGAATACCTGCGGGCAGTGGTTTGCCGAATACATCAGCACAATAGGCAATCACATTTTGAATTGGCAAGCCAATGGAAACATTCGTAGTCAAAGATTGTCTGGCTGTCAGGCAATCTACGGTTGCCTCACTGGGGCCATAATGGTTACTGACAGAATAGCCTTGCTGCAACAAATCATCCTTAAGATGTTTCGGCAGCTCTTCTCCACCGAATATCCATAATCGCATGGCAGGAAAGAAAGGTGCGCCCTGAATAAGCTGTGCGATGGCTCCAGGAATAAAGTTGATTAACGTAATGGACTCATTTTGCAATAGCTCAATAAATGCCTGCCTTTCCAGCAATACATTGGGTGCCGGATAGACCAGAGTGGCACCAACCACAAAACTGGCAAACAGATCTTCCACACTGGGATCAAAATTCAGGTCAGTCAACCCAAGCACCCGATCTGCGGGTGTCAGGCTCGTTTCTTTCACAAACCAATCCAGCAAATTTGCCACTGATTCATTACGGATCGAGATCCCTTTGGGAGTACCTGTGGTGCCTGAGGTGAAAATGAAGTAAAACTCATTTTCAGGTTGTCGATTAGGATACAGCACGGGTACTGTTGCGGTGCCTGGCGATCCGATATTTAACGATTCAATATCCAATAATAAATAGCGTTCGCTATCACTGCCCAATTTCCCGCTCAGTGCCGCATTACATAAATCTGTATTACATAATTCTTTATTACATAAAACAATGCTGCAATCGGCCAAAGTCAGCAGGTTTTTTTTGCGCTGCAATGGATCTTTTGGATTGAGATAAAAATAACTCCCGCCACTGAATAAAATTGCCAATATTGCCTGAGTGGACAACAGCCCTTTTTCGAGATGAACAGCCACCCGATCACCCGGAATAAAACCGGCTTGCCGTAAATGCTCCTGTAAAACACCTACGCCCCGCAGCAATTCGCCATTGTTAATGTTGTGACGATTGTC
This sequence comes from Xenorhabdus vietnamensis, assembly GCF_002127535.1. GTDB lineage: Bacteria > Pseudomonadota > Gammaproteobacteria > Enterobacterales > Enterobacteriaceae > Xenorhabdus > Xenorhabdus vietnamensis. The sequence continues at coordinate 41,371 of NZ_MUBJ01000017.1, read as the reverse complement.
GATCAGACTGACTTCTTGCGGAAGTTCATTAAGGCGATGATAAATACGGGATAAAAATTCGTTGATATCAGAATGCTGTTCTTTTAGCTCTCCCACCACCAAAGAAGTTTCTTGAGCGGCATTCACTTCTTTTATTGCTTCTGGTTCGCCTGAATTGAGAGTGAATACCCGATCTTCAATCGGGCTATTCGCGGCATGTTCGAGCAGGTCAGTTGCCAGTGATTCAAATGCGTTAAATGCCATTGTGACTGCAACAGGATTTCCCTTGTAAGTTTCCCCTGTACTTAACTCAACATGCCACTGCTCCACGCCAGAAACGGTTAATGTCAAACCAAAATGCGTGGTTTCTTCGCTGTGTAGATCCGTTAAAAATGCACCGTGACAGCGATCCTGCAACGTGGCATCAATGGGATAATTATCGAAAACGACAATCGAGTCATAAAGGTCATCACGGACTCCCGTTTCTTCCCTAATGATTAGGGGCGGTGTTTTTTCATGTTGCTGAACCTGTTGCAAGGTCTGGAAAATAGCACGCAGTGCAGTTTCCAGACTCCATTTGCCATCAAGTACTAAGCACAGTGGCACTGTATTGGTAAATAATCCCAGCGGTTGGCGGTCGCCATCTTGTGTTAATGCCGCGCCTCGGCCTGAAAATGTGCAGCCAAACGCGACGGTTTTTTGGAAGGTTAATTTGGATAATGTCAACGCCCAGCATAAGTAAATGAAACTTGCCGGAGTTACTCCAACACGACGGCATAGTGTCTCTATTGCTGCCCTGCGCTCCTCGTCCCACAATCGGTTTGCTGCTATTTTATTGCCAATATTCGGCTTGTCGGCAGGATATCCAGCAGGACGGAATAGTGGTTCAGCCAATAGTTTTGTTGTCGCTGAATCTTCTCCGTCGGGCAACTGTTGCAATGTTTGTTGCCAATATTTACGGCTGGCTTCCTGTTCTTCTTTATTTAATCCCCGCCAAAGTTGCTGCGCGTACAAACGTGCTGCCAAAGGCACAATTTTTTGCTTGCGCAATCCCTGCAACCATAAAGAAATCAGTAGCGAGCTACTCCAACCATCCATCAAAATATGGTGAAAAGAGAACGCAATATTTAACGTTCCTGCGTGAATGTCATGAAAAACCACGATACGGAATACTTCTGTATTCAGGGCAAATGGTGTTGCTTTTGATTTAGCCAGCCAGTCAAGCGATTGCTGTTTAACGGAGGGCTTAATGCAGATATATTCCAGCGGAATGCGCGGCAACGTGTATACAATTTGATGAGGAACCCCAAGTCCTTGCCAGACAAAGACGGATCGCAAGGCGGGTTGTGCTTCCTGTATCTGATGCCATACATGGAAAATATCTTCTTTTTCAACATCGGCTTGCAGACTGAATATCACTCCGATATGGTAAGCGCTGTTTCCATCTTTTAAAGCATGAAACAACAAACCATTCGCTTGTGGTGTCGCCTGTAGCAGCTCTTCAACAGGGTTATGAATAAAGTTCGGTTCAATAAAATTGTGCTTGAAGTCCGCCATAATCAACGCCTCGCCGCATCAAAGAGACTGTGTAACTTTTCTTTCTCTATAAAATTTGCTTTCTCCGCAAAAAGAGGGCCATTTACTTTTTTCTTAGCAACATCCATCGTCTCAACAATATCCAGCGTCTCAACAATCTCCAGCGTCTCAACAATCTCCAGCCATTGCTTTGTAAGCTGATAGAGAGAATCACATTCTTCAACGTTCAGATATGATCCGTTAAACGTTTGTTTGGCTTTTTCTCGAATGCGATGCAATTGCTCCAGTGCTACGGGATCGGTAATATCAGGCAACCGCTGACTGTAGAGGTGAAAACAGCAATATCTGAAAAACTGTTCCAGCCGATTCTCTCTGGTACTCAATGCCTGAGTGGCCGTAAACATTTCACCAGATTCCCACAGGGAACGCATAGGCAATCCGGAGCGCTGGGTGAGGTAACTCAATACGTTTTTCGGTGAAATTTCCAGATAACGGGTAACGCCGTTTTGCGCAACATACTGTAAACCCGGCAACCATTGCACTGGAGAAACGAGGTGTTGCAAAATCGACGATTTCAAGTTCTCCGCCGGTAATTCCGTACCACTGACATTGCAAACCAAACGGGATAACAGAGGGGTTTGCTGGCCTGATCCCGGTAAAAAATCAAGCAGCTTGTCCAGTTTTTCTTTCGCCTCCACCATTAAAGGAGAATGGAAAGGCCCGCCGATTTTCAGCGGATACACTAATCCCCCCAGAGCCTCCATGCGCGGTGCAAAACGCCGGATATCTGCCATCTCACCGGAAATGGTTGCCTGATCAAACGCATCAATCGCGGATACATATATGGCGATGCCGTCATTAATGCGGGCTTTATCGACCTCCTGCACCACGACTTCTGCGGGAAGGTGCAAGACCCAACACATGTCCCCCTGCTGGTAATTAAGTGCGCAGGCTTCCACCACTTCGGAACGAATATTGACCACACGCGTCAATGTTGCTAAATCAAGATAGCCGGCAGAACATAGTGCGGGATACTGCCCCAAGCTGTGCCCCATCATAAATTCAGGCACCAATCCACAATGTAGGCACAATATATTGGCAATGGCAACTGTCGTCGCTGTAAGCGCCAATTGTGCAACACGCACTTGTTTCAAAATGTCGCGGCTCTCACCGTGGATAACATCAAATAAATCGACTTGTGACAGATCGGAGACTTCCTCCAAACATGCCCGATACTCAGGATATGTTTTAAATTCAGCAAACATATCCGGTTGCTGCGCCCCCACTCCGGGAAACAAAAATACGGTCTTGGCTGAATCGATAGCTGTTCTCATTCTGAGGCTCCATGAATAATAAAATCGAGCTCCGATTGTGAGAGCTGACAAAGAGGAAAATCCGCAGGGATCAGTGATCGTTCCTGACTGGCATCGGAACAGGTACGACACCATGCCGATAGCCTGTCATTTAGTTGGGTTAAATAATTCAGGGCATCATCAGCATTGCACCCAGAAATTCCCAATCTCAGTTCGACAAAAATAGAACCCGATTCTCGGCAATCGCGAATGAGTATGTCGAAATCAGCACTACTCTTTTCATCGGGATGACGAAAACCGCCTGAGAGAGATTGAACTAAATTAATGTGCTGCCATGTCTCGTTATTGCCCAAACCTAAACCAATATCATTGATGCAAATCAGAGGCTTTGTACCGGTGCCATCCAGCCCCAGTTGTTTTTTCCAATCTGAGTTATCTTCATGCAGATGTGATTTCAGCGTTTGCAAAAAACTCAATGAATGGCCTGAAGCCACATTAAGCTGCAATAATTGGAACCCCGTAAACCACCCCACGGCTTTTGCCATGGCTGCATTCCAGGCGGCTGGCATTTGGGTTTCAGAAAATAAGCGACCGTGATTCTCAAACAATACACGAGGCTGTGGTAACAGAGATAACAAGCCGCTATCCTGTATCACCTCCAGTAATGCAGCTGCAATTAACTGTGTTCGACCGGTTTTTTTGTATCGTTCCATCAAATTGAAATCACTACCGGAAACTGACAATGCTAATGTGGCAGAAACCGTAGCTGGTTGATCATTGGTATTGTCATCAAGTGAAGGCTCTATATAAGTCAGGTTTTTCTGTGCTGTTTCGATCTGTGACAGTTTGTCCGCAAGCCATTTCCCCCATAGGAACACGCCCTGTTCTGCATCCCCACCGGTAACGGTATTCATTTGAATGGCAGATTTACCCAGTGCCTGATCCAATTCATCCAATAAGAAAATCCATGAATGGACATCGCAAATCAGGTGGTGGCAAACCCAAATCAAGTAGTGTTTATCTGCAACCGGATCGAATATCACCTCATGCACACTAGGCCGTTCCGCCAAACAGACTTCGCCTTGCAAGCGTTCCAGCCTGTTTTCAAGATGTTCGCCTGATGCCAAGATTTTTTTGCTGCTTTGTAGCTCCCATTCGATATCTTTCAATGCCTGTGCGGAAGAGGAAGACAAGAAATAAAACTCGCTCAGGTCGTGGCTGGCTCTCAGGGAAAAGATTTTATGTTTGGTTTTGACTGCAACGACTGCTGCATTAATCTGATCGGCAGATAAGGAAGCGTTTAACTCAAGTACTACTCCTTGCTGTAACCGATCACCATGCTTAAAGCGATGATGCTGAAACCAGCGAACACTGGGTAAATATTGCAGCCAATCTGCGGTTAACTCTTTTAATTCCCCTTCTAATGTCAAGGGATCCGTTGCGGTACTTGCTGATTGTTCCACACAGAATTTTTCCAATACTGCGCCCAACGCGGTCGGAGCCAACAGTGCATTGACTCCGACTCTCACGCCTTTTTTTGCTAACAATGCAACAAGGCGAATGGCTTTGATTGAGTCTCCCCCTTGTTCAAGAAATGAGGCGGCCAGATCCACCGATTGAGGCCAAATCGGCCTGAGGAATTCCTCATTCAACCAGTCAGGGAGTAAGTAATTCTCTGGTTCTTCCTGTGCTTTTTTATCCGTTAAACAGCACTGTGCAGCATCAATCAATGCCCTTCGGTGTGCTTCAACAGCGACAATAAGTGGTGCTATATCCACCTTACCGTTGGCATTCATCGGCCAGGGCTGCACAGTGCAATACAAATTCGGTAACCAAGATTCAGCAATTTTTTCTTTTAATCTGTTTTGAAATTCATGGCTTTCATGGGGAACAGGCTGATTGCTGCACAAGGTAATGATTTCATGGTCTGCCGTACCATCAATTTCATCGATGACCAGTTTCAATGCTTTCAACTGCCAACCGTGTTCATTCGATTGCCCAAGCTGCAACAGTACATCTTCCACAGCTTTTTCAATTTCCACCGGATGAATCCGATGACCACGCACCTTAAATTCATCGTCAATGCGTCCAAGGCAATGAAATATGCCCTGTGCATCCTGCATTCCCAAATCGCCCGTGCGATACCAACGATGTTGACCATTCGCACTGTGCACAAAGTTTGCTTCTGTCTGGGCACTGTTATTCAGATACCCATCCGCCAAGATAGGACCGCTGATCCAGATCTCCCCATTGAACCCGCGGGGCATGATTTGCCCCCAGCTATCTCTGATCGATATTTCCGCTTTACCCAGCGCTGTGCCAATAGGCGTGATGGATACAACAGATGCCCCTGCCTTTTCTCTTTCCTCAAATGTACCCGCATCATTGCTTATTGAGTAAATACAGCATCCGACCGTTGCCTCTGTTGGCCCATATTCATTGATGATCCTGCTACCCAACGGCAAGAAATCGAGTGCCTTGTTCACCAATGAAGCAGGCAAGTTTTCTCCACCCACAATAAAAGTCAGTGGATGCTGTCTATTGGCGTTAAGGCCATGTTCTAGCAATAAGGAAAGATGGGATGGCGTACATTTAATGCCTGTCAGAGACTCATCAGCGAGAAGACTTCGCAATAATTCAGGATTATCACGAATATCCTGTTCATGAGTTTGGATAAATCCTCCAGACAAAACCGGTACTAAAATAGCAGTCTGTGTCAGGTCAAACCCAAAGGAAGTAAACAGAGGTGTGCTAAATGGCGTTTTATCAGCATAAGCTGCTTTCGCTGCCAGCGCGTAATTTGCTAATGCAAAGGGGGAAATGGCAACACCTTTCGGTTCTCCGGTCGAGCCGGAGGTATACAGAATATAAGCCGGATTACAGGAGATTGGCTGTAACGGAATCTCAGGATACGAGGCAATTGCTATGTTTTTATGATCAATGTTTTTACGATCAATGTTCTTATGATCAATGTTCTTACGATCAATGCTTATATGAACAATGTCTTCTTGCTGCAAAGAAACTCGTAATAGGGGTAAATTTAGCGCTTCTGCTAAATCTTGGTCAATCTCGGTGTAAATACATAGGGAAACACCTGAATTACGGATAATGGTTAATAACCTCTCCGTCGGTGTTGTCGTGGGGCAAACAGGAACAACAGTCACATTTTCAATAAGGCAAGCCAGATAAGCCAGCAGCGTTTCAGGGGAGCGCCTGCCTAAAATCAACACGGGTTTATGCTCCATGTGAAATCCGTCCATGTCACGCATGTCACGTAATTGTCCACTGAACTGGTGAATCCACTGTAATCCTTGGTGGTAAGTCAAATCACAGTTTTCCACATTTGACTTAAGTTCCGACTTAAATTCTGACTTAAATAATGTCCTGTCAGCATGGCATTCAAACGCCTCAAGCAAGTGAATGCCTATTGGTGCGGTTTGTTCGATATTTTCTATTTGTTCTTCTTCTATCTGTTCCGCTTCACCTTGTTCTGTATTTACGGTTTCCTGCTCCATGACCTCGACAGCGGCATCTATTGCATAATCAAGTACGGACTGCAAAAAGGCGTGACATTGTTCAGGCGGCCATATTTTGCGGAAATCCGCTTCAAGTACGAAGCAGCCATTTTCAAAACGGTCATGAATGTGGATGGTGGCAAACAGAGATTCGACAGCCTGAATGTGATCAATGGTTATCTCTGCACCCACAGCGGTTTTCTGGAATTCACCAGTCTGATAGGAAACACCGAAAGCCGGAATGATCCGTTGCCAGTCTGATGATGCTAATTCTCCCCAACGGGTAGCAGGGGCATAACGTGAATGCACGATAGCTTTTTGCAACTGTTTTTTCAGAATTCGGTAACAATCCGCTACCGTCTGGCCTGCCTGCCGAAATACAGGCATCAAAATAGGTGCCACACCCATTGAAACAGAACGTTTCTCTGTCTTGCCCCAACGGTTTACAATAGGTGCCTGCAATAACGCGCAGTTGCCGTCCTCAATCACCATTTGCGCATAGGCAACCGCAGTAAAAAATAATCTGAAAATGGAACCGCCACTGTTTTTAAATCGGCACAATATCTCATTTTGCGATTCAGTCACTGTTGCTTTTATACGCAGGGATCGCGGTTCCAATCCACGGTAATCACCTATCGGATAACGGCTGGATATGCTCCGGGCATTTACCGATGCCGTATCACCAAAAAGTGTCTGCCAGTACGCAGCATCTCTTTCGAAACGCCGCGAACATTCATAATTTTGTTCTTCCCCAGAACCGGAAGAGAAGAAAAAGGATTCGGTCTGTTCTGTACCTGAAGCTGAATCTGCACCTTCTTGCTCCAATTCCTTGATTAAATAGTCCTGCAATATCGCTAAACCCATTCCATCCATCGCGGCATGATGAGCTTTCAAAAACCACCCTGATTGATCCTGCTGAAAACGCACCGCAAAAATTCGTAGTGGTGTGAGTGATAGATCTTCGTCCGCCAGTAGCTGACGTTCAGCCCAATGCTCAAACGCGGCACTGGGATCGGCATATCTGCTGAAATCAACTTTTTCTACGGCTACCTGAGGGTTATCGTGTCGAATACCGAACCATTTTATTTCCACTGATTCGGTTTCCAATAATGCCTCTTCCGCCAGCTCCCAGTGCGGTTCGTTATTAATAAAAGCGTTATTAATAAAACCTATGCGAAAAACATCTTGCGTATTGAGGATCTGCTCAGCAACACGAACAAGCCGCTCCAGAGAAATCATCCCTTTCAGGCGCGCTACGCCCCCTAAATAGAACTGATGACCAGACAGATTGAACAAACCCATTTTGAAAACGGCCTGTTGTGACCGGGTTAATCCAAAAATTGATTTATTATTCATGGTGTGAGCCATCATTTTGATTGAAGAACAGATCTCGCATATGTTGGGCGATCGCTTTCCGATCTAGTTTCCCTGAACTGGCTCTCGGCAAAGATTGAGCCTGCCAGTAGCGTGCAGGTAACATATAAGCCGGTACCTGTGCTGAAAGAAATTGCCTGATATCTTGCGGATTCAGTTCTTCCTGCCCCGCTACGATAGCTGTGACCAACCATTGTTCTTGCTCATCATCTTCGACGACACAGGCAACAGCTTCAGTAATGGCGGGGTAGTTAAGTAAATGATGCTCTATCTCCCCCAACTCGATCCGCAATCCACGGAGCTTGACTTGGTTATCCTTTCTGCCCTGACAGAAAAAGCCTGTTTCTTTTTCATGCCAACCAAGATCACCCGTCAGATAGATTCGCTCCTGAAGTTCTGGATGGAAAATAAACACTTTATCGGTCAAGTCCTGTCGGTTGTAGTAACCTTCTGCCAGACATATCCCACCGATGGCGATTTCGCCTTTTTCCGAGTCCGCTTTTAACGCCAAATTGTCCGGATCGACTATGTATAATTTGCATCCGGTAAGAGCCTTGCCGATGGGAACGAGGTTTGACGGCGTTTCTATGCGATCATCTTTCAGGCAATCATAAAAACTGACATCGATAGCGGCTTCAGTCGGACCGTATAAATTGGTCAACAAGCAATGAGTTAACAGACCACGAGCATTGAACATGTTATTAAATTGAACGACCAGACTGGCAAGCAGTGATTCCCCGCTCACATATACCCTGCGTAAAGAGGGTAATGGTGGAGCCAGATCTACATGATTCTCTTGAAGTTCTTGCAGTACTGGCTTTAACAAACTGGGGACAAAGTGAACAATTGTGATTTTTTCGCTTGCCAATGCCGCCACAATAGCTCTGGGGAAGGATTCCAGTCCGGGTTGCAGCAGATAGTTGCTTGCACCATTCAAGGCTGGCAAAAAAAGCTCCCATAAAGATACGTCAAAAGTCAACGCGGTTCTCTGTAGGATAATGTCTGAATCCATCATCTCACTGTGTAGCTGATGCCATTCCAGCCGATTGATGAATGCACCATGATTGACCAATACCCCTTTGGGTGTCCCCGTAGTACCGGAAGTGAAGATTAAATATGCCGGATCAGCCGCCTGCAATTGAGGTACTTTTATCTGAGCTATGTTGTGACACGCATGTTCTGAGCATGACAACATGGTTATCTCTTCTAATTGCTCACAGCTGATCAACTTCAATTCAGCATTTGCCTCAGTAAATAAATTTTTTTGATTTGTATTGCAGAAGGCGATACGACATTGAGCCGTTGTAAACATGGATGCCAGACGGACAACAGGGGTTTTTGGATCTACTGGAAAATAAACACCACCGGCCAGCAGAACCGCATATGCTGCCACCAAAAACTCCGGGCTGCGTTCAAGTCCAATGGCAACACATTCTCCCTTACTCAGACTCCTCTCATTGAGCAGATAATGAGTCAATCGTTGTACTCTTACGTATAATTCTTCCCAGGATAAAGTGTTTCCGTTGCCCCAGCGTATCGCCGTGCTCTGGTTATTTCTCGCCGTGCTTTCGAAATAGTCAGTAATAAATCGACCTGTTTTCATGACGCCGAAGTCCTCTGATTGCTGGCTTTATTAATCCCAAATGATGATTCCCAAACTTTTGTTCCTGAACTTCATGGCAAACCAGCGTTATGGTTTAATGTCGGGCAATAGAAATCCGTCAGCCAGACAAAATGTCTTGCTTTTCAGGTAATAAATATTGGGAATTAGTTTATGGATGAGTCAGTGCAGCGTCGTAGCTATACCGAGTACAGACTTGTTTGCCAATCAGCATTTTTTGCAGTTCATTGCTTCCTTCAACAACTTGCAAAATCTTTGCATCCCGATAAAGCCGGCTGATGCCGTTTATCTCATCACAACCGTGACCACCATGGATTTGAACCGCCTTTGCCGCACTCGCACCCGCTTCCTGTGATGCGAAAAGTTTGGCCTGAAGAATTTGCTCAAGAGCATCTTCATCCTTGGCTTCTTTGGCTTTTGTTGCTGACAGGCAAATAAGTTGAGAGGCAAGCAGGCTACTGGACATTTCCGCCAAATAGCCACGAATAATGCCTTGATCTGCAAGCAATGTGCCGAAGGTAGCACGAGAATTAGCCCTGCGTGCTGACGCCGACAATGCCGCCTGCTGTATTCCTACCGCAGCCCAGGCCACACTGATGCGTCCATAGTCCAATGCGCTGTTAGATATGAGGTTTTGTCCAAAACCAGGCTTCCCGACAATATTCGTCTTGGGGATCCGGCAATCGTTGAAATCCAATATTGCCAGATAGGCACTCTTGAATCCCAGCATATTTTTCTTGGCTGTTATTTTTAATCCGGGCGTGTTTTTAGGAACCAATACAGCGGTATCCAAGCCCTGATATTTACCAAATACCAAAAATAGATCTGCAATCTGAGCGAAAGTAATCCAGCTCTTTTGCCCATGAATACTTAGTTCATCCCCATGATCTTCAAACTGGGTCGATAGATTTTTAGAGTCACCACCTGCGGAAACTTCCGTTTGGGCAAAAGCACCAATAATTTCACCCTTTACCAAAGGTGCCAAAAAGCGTTGCTTTTGATCTTGGGAACCCCAATCCTCAATGGTTTTTAACATCATTGAGTGTACATTCAGCAGGCCAGTGAGCGATCCGCTTCCAGCTCCGATGGCCATATTCAGCAATCCGAATGTAGTGACATCAAACCCCAGCCCGCCATGTTCCGTTTTTGCCAATCCCCCTAACCAACCATTGCTGGCTAGTTGCTGTACTACATTGGCAGGTATTGCTTCAGACAAATCCCATTCATCAGCACAAGGGGCAACTTCCGTGGCTGAAAACCGCTCAAATGCCTGTAACCATTCTTGCTGCACAGGTGATAAAAAGCGATTAAACATTTGCCACCACCTTTTTGTCTAAAAAATTGCAGACAGCTTGAATACTAGAAAAATTGGCATTGTCGAGATCATCAATTTCGACCTTAATTTTGAAATTTTTTTCCAGAAAAGAAATGAGTTGGATAGCAGCCAGAGAGTTAACCAAGCCAGTTTCGAAAATATTAACGGTATCACCTAAACTCTGCTTACCAGAAAGTTTACAGAGATATTCAGATACTAATTTTTTACGCTCAGATACATTCATCACGACTTCCCTTTTCATGCTTAATTTCATTGGTTTTTTTGTTTGCAACATTTACCTGGACAATTAATACAATAGCTACCGCATGGGAGTGTTATCGCCCTAAAATAATAAAAATTCAGGATATATATCTAATAAAACAAATAACTCAATGGAGATTAATAATAATCCATTTATTTTTCCATAATATAAAATATTACTTAAATCATTATTAATAAGAAGATGGTTATTGAAATTCAGAAAAACGTTTCGCAGAATAATATGCTACTCATTAATTTTTTCATTTTTTAACGGAAATTATAAATAAAACTCATCTAATATATGGAATAGATTTTTAATCTATAGACAAAATTAGAAACAATATTAAAAATCACTCTATTAGATAGCTCATCAATCAACAAATACAATTAATGTGATACTTCCATTAAATCGATTAAAACTTAAAAAAACCCTCATTAATTTATAATAAAACCGTTAATAAAATAATATACCGGAAGCATCAGTTCATTAAGTGATCTTTTAAAAACATTTGTGACTGATAGATTTTTAATCGGCTTCAAGCCATAGTACAACCAACAAAACTACAGCTTGAAATATAAGAGGGGAGATAAAAGATGAAAGGATTGCTAACTAAATACCCCGGTAGATAAGTACCTGTCACCCCGATCACAAATAATCGCTACAATGACTGAGCCAGGGTTTTCGGCCGCAATGCGTAATGCACCGGAAATTGCTCCACCCGAACTGACGCCACAGAAAATGCCTTCCTTCCGCGCCAATAAACGCATTGTCGTTTCTGCTTCTGTCTGGGTGATGTCCAGAATCTGATCCACCAGCTCTTTCTGATAAATACCGGGCATATAGGCCGGAGACCAGCGACGAATACCGGGAATATGACTATTTTCCGCAGGTTGCAATCCCGTGATTTTTACTTGATCTGATTGGGATTTCAGATAACGGCTCACACCCGTAATTGTGCCAGTGGTTCCCATGCTGGAAACAAAATGCGTAACCCGCCCTTGTGTTTGCTGCCAGATTTCTGGGCCAGTGGTATTGAAGTGTGCCAGTGAGTTATCTGTATTATTAAATTGATCCAGAACTTTTCCTTCTCCATTTTTCTCCATTTCTTGCGCCATATCCCGCGCACCTTCCATTCCCAATTCTTTACTGACCAAAATCAAATCAGCGCCGTAAGCCCGCATTGATGCCTGCCTCTCAAGACTCATATTTTCAGGCATCAATAATTTCAGACGATATCCTTTTACCGCTGCAATCATCGCCAGAGCAATGCCGGTATTGCCACTCGTTGCTTCGATCAGAACGTCACCCGGAGTAATTTCTCCGCGCAGTTCCGCTTGCTGGATCATAGAAAGCGCTGCTCTGTCTTTCACAGAACCCGCAGGATTATTGCCTTCCAGCTTCACCCAGATTTCCGCATCAACACTTTCTGTAATTCGTTGCAATTTTACCAGCGGTGTATTACCTATAAATTTTTCCAAGCTTGCCACAGCATTACCTAGTTTATATGAGAATGGATAACCAAATAATCATATTAAGGAAACTGTAGCAAGATATTAAGCAAAAAATCCCTGCTCCCTTACGTGGCGGGAGATAGGGATTCAATATATAAATTAATTAAATCAGGCAGATTCAGCTAATTGCAAAACCTTTAATGGCAAATCACCTGCATATAAGCGGGCATCTGTGCCTCCAATAAAATAGCGGCTTCCCCTAACAGGAATGGATGAATCATCCTGCCAAATTACTGACAAGTATTCATCACCCCACCCTATCGGTTGAACAGATAATATCGAAAAATGACCACGGGGATTGACTTCTACGATTTGCACTGGCAAAGGGCAGGAAGTTGTTTGCTTGGTACTAAGTGTCATATCCCAAGGGCGGAAAAAGACATCTACGCTTCCTTGATGCAGTGGCGTGATATCCAATGGAAAAATTTTCCCGCCAATCCAGAGTTGGGAACCTTTAATTTCACCATTCAGTTTGTTTATTTCACCCATAAACTCAAGGACAAAGCGGCTTTCCGGTTCATGCCATACTTGCTGAGGAGTACCGACCTGTTCGATGCGGCCTTGATTCATCAGCACTACCCGGTCAGCCACTTCCATCGCTTCTTCCTGATCATGGGTAACAAATACGCTGGTAAATTTCAATTCTTCATGAAGCTGGCGCAGCCAACGACGCAATTCCATTCGTACCTGAGCATCCAATGCGCCAAAAGGCTCATCCAGCAATAGGATCTGTGGCTCAACCGCCAATGCCCTTGCCAATGCCACACGCTGTTTTTGCCCGCCAGAGAGTTGCGAAGGATAGCGTTCTGCCAAATGAGAAAGCTGCACCATATCAAGCAATGTCATGACCTTACGACGCAATACCTCAGTACTGGGGCGCTGGCGGCGGGGAAGTACTGTCAGGCCAAAAGCTACATTATCAAACACCGTCATATGGCGAAATAAAGCATAGTGCTGGAATACAAACCCAACACGGCGATCTTTTGCATGTAATCGGCTGACGTCCTGTCCGTGAAATTTCAGTTGACCCGCACTCTGCTGTTCAAGCCCCGCAATGATCCTCAGCAATGTCGTCTTACCTGAACCCGATGGGCCAAGCAGGGCTACCATCTCACCAGATTCAATATCCAGTGAGATTTCATTCAGTATCTGAGATCGACCAAAAGATTTACTGATTTTATTGATTTCAATACTCATATTTCGCTCCTGATCTACTCTTGCTGGCGGCTTAAACGCCATTGCAATGCACTTTTGACAATCAGAGTAATAATCGCCATCACCGCCAATAAGGCCGCTGCTGTAAATGCGCCAACCGTGTTGTAATCTTGATACAGCAGTTCAACCTGCAAAGGCAGCGTATAGGTTTCACCGCGAATTGCCCCCGATACCACAGACACAGCACCAAACTCCCCAATCGCCCGTGCATTGGTCAAAACAACACCATATAACAATGCCCAACGGATATTCGGTAGTGTCACGCGCCAGAACATCTTCCAGCCAGAGGCTCCCAATAATATGGCGGCTTCATCTTCTTGATTTCCCTGACTCAACATCACCGGCACTAATTCACGAACAACAAACGGACACGTCACAAATACTGTCACCAACACCATGCCAGGCCATGAAAACATCAGTTGAATGTCATAGCTCCCCAGCCAGCCACCTAACCAACCTTTGTCACCATAAAACAGAAGATAAAGTAACCCGGCCACAACTGGCGAAACCGCGAACGGAATATCAATTAATGTCAGCAATAATTGTCTGCCGGGGAATTGGAAACGCGTCACCAGCCATGCCGTCATGACCCCAAAAACTAAATTGAGAGGAACGGTGATAAGCGCAATCATCACTGTCAGCCAGATAGCATGCAGCATATCGGAATCGAAAAGGTTCTGGGCAACCATGTCGATTCCTTCGGAAAAGGCGGTCAGGAAAATCCATGCTATCGGTATGACCAACAATAAAACTGAAAAAAACACGCCAGTGCCAATCAGTAACCATTTCCCCCAATTGGTGGAAGAACGTTGCGCCACTGTATATTCAGAAACCGTGTCTTCAGAAACAGAACATTCGGAAAATCTAGTCATCAATGTCCCCCTATCCGTTTACCGAAGCGACTTTGCAATATATTGACGCTAAACAACAATAATAATGATGCGGCAAGGATGACCGAAGCGATCGCACTGGCGGCCGGATAATCAAATTCTTGCAGACGGACAAAGATCATCAGGGAGGCGACTTCGGTTTGCCAGGCAATATTGCCCGCAATAAAAATCACAGCACCAAATTCCCCCAAACTACGTGTAAAAGAGAGCACAGTCCCGGCTATCAATGCAGGGGAAACCTCTGGCAAAATAACCTGCTGGAAAGTTTGCCAACGGCTTGCGCCCAATGTCTGTGCCGCTTCCTCATATTCGGGGCCTAATTCTTCAAGAACAGGCTGAACAGTGCGAACAACAAAAGGCAGACTTGTAAATGCCATTGCGACCGCAATACCCAGCCAAGTATTGGCAACTTTGATATCAAGGTTGCCAAGCCAGGCACCATACCACCCAGTCGCAGAAAAAAGTGTCGCCAGCGTTAAACCCGCAACAGCTGTCGGTAAGGCAAATGGCAAATCCATCAAACCATCAAGTAAACTGCGTCCCGGAAATTTATAGCGCGTTAATATCCAAGCCATTAACATGCCAAAAACCATATTGAACAAACTGGCAACCGCTGCGGCCAGTAATGTCACTTTATAAGCAGCCACAACCTGCGGGTTGACGACAACCTGCCAATATTGCTCCCATGTCATATTCGATAGCTGTACCACCAGAGCGCTTAATGGCAACAGCAAAATAAGGCAGACATAAAATAGGCTACAGCCCAAACTCAGCCCAAATCCGGGCAAGACACGTTTACTGAATACCGACATTATTTACGCCCTTCCATCAATAACTGCTCAAGCGTGCCACCAGTATTGAAATGAGTTTTCATTACTTGAGGCCAGCTACCGAATTGTTCTTCGAGGCGAAATAATTGGGTCACAGGAAAACGGGATTGATGTGCTTTCATAATATTTTGATCAATCACACGATAGTTAAAACTGGCTATGATTTGCTGGGCAGCCGAACTATACAGATAATTTAAATACGCTTTGGCGGCGATTTCAGTGCCGTTTTTCTCAATATTTTTATCCACCCAAGTCACCGGGAATTCAGCCAGAATATTTACCGACGGCACAATAATCTGATAGTTATCTTCACCATACTGCTTACGGATGTTATTGACCTCAGATTCAAAGCTAATCAATACATCCCCTACTCCCCGTTCAATAAAAGAGGTTGTTGCTCCACGACCTCCGGTATCAAACACTTCCACATTCTGTAAAAAACGCAGCATCAGTTGGTGAACCTTTGCAGGATTATGTGGATTTTTTTGCTGAAAAGCGCCCCATGCAGCCAAATAGGTATAGCGCCCATTACCTGATGTTTTTGGATTTGGGAAAATCAATTTCACGTCATTTCGTACCAAATCTTCCCAGGTCCGAATGTGTTTAGGGTTATCTTTGCGCACCAGAAAAGCCATGGTGGAATAGTATGGAGAACTATTATTCGGAAAGCGCTGTTGCCAGTTGGCAGGAATGAGATTGCCGAGATCGTGCAAAACCTGAACATCCGTGACTTGATTATAAGTGACGACATCCGCTCGCAACCCATGTAAAATGGCCAACGCTTGTTTAGATGAACCTGCATGAGATTGTTTGATGGTTAATTTATTCTGCGGGTTTTGTTCATTCCATTGTTTTTCAAATTCCGGATTCAAGCTCAAGAATAATTCTCGTCCAATATCATAAGAACTATTCAGCAGCCCGACAGCCAAGGCGCTGGAGCTATAAGCGTTGAGACTAGCAAAAAGCAATAAGGTAGCCACTCCGCTCAATAATTTATTTTTTATTGCCACTATTTTCATCCAACACCTTACTCGTCACACTATTTGACAGCCCTTTCTTTACTGTATCCAGAATCTTTATAACAGGGTAGTATACTAACCTATGTTTTATATACCGAATTTTTATGAGAAATGATGAAAAGCGATAAGGTGTAGAAAATATAAGCGGAGTGGTGATCTGGTATTAATTATTTAGAGCTAATTATCAGGTATGTCACGGTGCAGCAGGGTGATCCCTTATCAACCAATACCACAGTAAATAGCATTGAAATGATTTGCACCGTTGTTTAAATTTAAAATGTCTGTAACTGCGTCATATTGCTTTCCTTTTATGAAAATATTTTTTCTTTAAATAAAATAATTATCAGAATTTTATCATGACTTCCAAATAATTTGCGAAATTTTCCAACTCCTCAAAACATCATCAGAAGGCATTAATCCTTCAGGACCATTCCAAGTTCCGGTAAAAACATAGTTGACATGCTGACTTTGCGGAGCAGTACAAATGACGGCAGGCTGTGCAGTAACATCATGGGAACGCTGACATTTTCCGAATGCCTTGTTATATAGCTCAGAGAAAGATGTTCCTATTTTTGCTCCCCAAACTGTTTTAACCTCGTCATCCAATACATCAATACGGTTAACTTTACCATTGACCAGCCCGTGAAACTCCACTTTCACCTGACCTTCTTCCATGCCCTGAATCACACTGACTAACTTACCATTTTGCATTTCCATGCCGCTACGCAGATGATATTTCCCTTCCAAACCCTTTTCTATCGCTGCTTGAGCCATATCTGTTTGTTTATTGATTTCTCCAATCCCCTTCTCAGAAACACTCAAGGAACCGCCAAACCAGTTAAAAGGAGATAAAGCTGGCCATGATACACCTAATGTTCCAGCACAAGCTGTCAGCAAGAATGAGCATCCTGCTAAGCTACTGACTGCCATAATTCTTTTATACTTGGAATACTTATGTCCAAAATACTTATGTCCAAAATGCTTATGACTAAAATACTTGAATGCAAAGAATTTATTCATCACTATTTTCTTACCCTTAGCTCTGTAGAACTGATACTTGATATCTATCAGACCACACTTTCAAAAAAACATTCAATTGTAAATATCAAATCGCTCATAAACAGAAACATCAAATTATATTTAAAATAGTTTATTTATTAACTAAAATCACTCCTCACATTAACAGTGAAAAGTCTGTAACTTTAGAAAATCTTCTTATTACGCGGATTCACATAATAATAGCTAAATAGCACAATACTATTCAGCCATTTTAAGTTCACATATTTATTTAATAGGTAGCTCAATCAATAATTAAACGCTTACTAAATATCATACTCTCTTGACCTAAATAATCATATTCCATCTTTTCACACATACAAATTGTTGCATCATTTTCTTCTGTAACCATGATCAAAATATTTGGACAACCTCTTGCCAATAATTTTTTTTCAAGGCGGGAAATCAGCGCATTAGCTATTCCTCTACCTCTAAATTCAGGATGAACTCCCAGATAATAGGCATGACCACGATGCCCATCATAGCCGCCCATCACTGTACCAACCACTTCCCCCGCAACTTCAGCAACCAGAAATAAATCAGCGTCATGGTTGAGTTTACGCTCAATATCTACTTCTGGATCATCACCAGAGTTAATCAAATCGCAGCGTTCCCAAAGTGTAATAACGGCTTCAAAGTCGTCTTGCCGAAATATCCGAATTTCCATAGTTAATAAGCCTATTTAATAAGCAATTGAATCACTGTTAATTATCGCTGCTTTTATTGTGGAATCAATATGAAAATGCGTTTACAGACACTAACAGGTATACTGCTGGTCTTCGTAACTAACCAAAATGAAAGCAGAAATGAATATACCTAACATATATCAAGTGAAGAATTTTTTCCTCTCATTGCAAGATCACATCTGCAAGCAACTGGAACAACTTGATGGTCAATCAACTTTCATGGAAGACTGCTGGCAACGAGAAGAAGGTGGTGGCGGGCGGAGCCGTATACTAACGGAAGGTATGGTTTTTGAAAAAGCCGGAGTGAATTTCTCACATATAACGGGGAATTCAATGCCGGCTTCTGCCACAGCCCATCGTCCAGAATTGGCAGGTCGCAGTTATCAGGCTATGGGAGTTTCCCTTGTTATTCACCCAATTAATCCCTATGTCCCAACGAGCCATGCAAATGTGCGTTTCTTTATTGCTGAAAAAGAAGGTGAATCTCCTGTATGGTGGTTTGGCGGTGGTTTTGATCTCACGCCTTATTATGGTTTTGAAGAAGATGCTATTCATTGGCACACCGTTGCCAAAAATTTATGTCAACCTTTCGGTGATGATATTTATCCTAAATATAAAAAATGGTGCGACGATTACTTCTTCATAAAGCACCGAAATGAACCTCGCGGCATTGGTGGTTTGTTTTATGATGATTTAAATACGCCCGATTTTGATACCTGCTTTAATTTCACGCAAGCGGTCGGAGATGGGTTCTTATCTGCTTATTTACCTATTGTTGAAAAAAGAAAAAATATCACTTGGGGCGATCGAGAAAGGCAATTCCAGTTATATCGTCGAAGCCGCTATGTCGAATTTAACCTCGTCTGGGATAGAGGAACTCTCTTTGGTTTGCAAAGTGGTGGAAGAACTGAATCAATATTAATGTCCATGCCCCCGTTAGTACGTTGGGAATATGGTTACTCCCCAGAGTCTGACTCTCCTGAATCTGAATTACATACCTCATTTCTAATAAAAAAAGATTGGGTATGACAATTCAAAACAGGAATATAGAGGAATCTCTTTATTCCTGTTTTATTTTTTATTTTTAAGATTAACTCTGAAACTCTCAGGAGATTTATCATAATACTGATAAAAACATTTATTATTTTTCATTAGCAATACCCTGCCATAAAAAATCAATACTTTCACTAATGACTCTCCTATTAATTACAGCTAGTATTCAATCCGGGCCCGAAAAAAACTAATACAACATCTAACGACAAAAACAGGGTATTATTATGAAAAACAATCAAACCAATATATATAGTTTAATTCCTCCATTTGTTTTAGAACATATTTCTGATGATTGTGATGCATGTACTAGTCAATATGTATTAAAAACATTAGATCATGTTTATCAATTAATGAGTGCCCCTTCTGAAGAGAATTTATCTCAACAGGAAAACCAAATAGGCAAAGATGATAAACTTCACCGCACTATCTATAATGCTAAAAATAAAGAAAGGTTTCCGGGGGAAGAATTATCTCGTGCTGAAGGCATGTCAGACATTTCAGATATTGCGGTTAATGAAGCCTATGATTATCTTGGAAAAACCCATGAATTCTATAGAAAAATTTTCGGTCGCAATTCTCTTGATAATGAAGGGATAAAGTTAGTTGCTACAGTACACTATGGCACAAACTATCTGAATGCATTCTGGTCCAGAAAACAAATGGTATTTGGTGATGGTGATGGAAAGTACTTCAATCGTTTTACCTCCGCCATTGATATTATAGCCCATGAGTTGACGCATGGTGTCATCGAGAGTGAAGCAGAACTGGATTATATCTACCAATCTGGCGCATTGAATGAATCCATCGCAGATGTATTTGGTATTATGGTTAAACAATATGCTAATAACCAAAAAGTTGATGAATCTAATTGGTTATTAGGCGAAGGTTTACTCGGAGAAAAATTTAATCCAGATAACAAACCCGGTGTTGCGTTACGCACCTTTATCAAACCAGGAACGGCATTTTCCGGAGATAAGCAAGTTGGTCATATGGATCAATATGAAGATCTTCCCTTCACCGTTGACAATGGAGGAGTTCATATATTCTCAGGCATTCCCAACAGAGCATTCTATCTAGTGGCGATGGAGTTTGGAGGCTACGCCTGGGAAAAAGCAGGTAAAATTTGGTATGAAACGCTACTGGATAATCGCCTATCTTCAGATGCAGATTTTGAAGATTTCGCCAAACTAACGGTTAATAATGCAGAGAAGTTATTTGATAAAAAAACCGCTGATATTGTAAATAACTGTTGGAAAGAAGTTGGCATTCTACTTTCTAAAATAAATTAAGTTAATAAAATATCAATTAAAATTCTAATTAGCAACATTAAGATAATCTTAAAAACAAACAATAAAGGGTTAAGGATAGCCCTTTATTATATTTATAAATTAATATGTTAAACACCAAAAAACACATTGTATTAGTAGTAAATACCACCATTTAGATTCATAATTGATTTAGGCCCTAAGAATATTCATAACATCTAAAAAGCGGGGTATTATTATGTGCAGCCATAAAGAAAAATTAAACAAATCTGGGATTATCCCACCATTTTTATTAGAATATGTTGTTAAAATTTGTGGTCAATTAGATAAAACGTACATATTAAAAACATTAGACCATGTTTACAATCTAATGAATAACCCTGCAGAAGAAATAGATACTCTAGTTCATGGATATCAGCCAGGTTCTGATAATAAATTGAACAGAACTATTTATAGTGCTGAATATAATGATCTATATCCAGGTAAAATATTAATTTTACGTGAAGATATGACTGTAATCGATGATGTTTCAGCCACTGAAGCTTATAATTATCTTGGTAAGACATATGAGTTTTATAAGGAGATTTTTGGTCGTAATTCAATTGATAACCAAGGTCTTAAATTAGTTGCTACTGTTCATTATCAAAGAAATTATATGAATGCATTTTGGGATAATAATCAAATGATTTTCGGTGATGGTTATGCTCCCTACTTCAATAGTCTTACATCGTGCATTGATATTACTGCGCATGAACTGACCCACGGAGTAACTGAAAGTGAAGCAAATCTTGATTATGCTTATCAGTCAGGTGCATTAAACGAATCTATTTCAGATGTATTCGGCATTATGGTAAAGCAGTATGCTAATAACCAAAAAGCCAACGAATCTGATTGGTTGATAGGCCAAGGAATATTTGGCCCGGCACTTAATCCAGACAATGATCCTAATATTGCCTTACGTTCATTTAAAAACCCCGGAACAGCAAACCCGAAAGATAACCAAGTCGGTCATATGAATCAATATCAAGATTTGTCAGTCAGAGACGATAACGGAGGTGTCCACAAATATTCAGGCATTCCCAATAAGGCATTCTATTTATTGGCAATAGAATTGGGAGGATACTCATGGGAGCAAGCCGGAAAAATCTGGTACAACACATTATTGGACAAACGGTTATCCCATAAAGCCAGTTTTAATGATTTTGCACAGTTAACCGTTGACAATGCTAACATATTATTTGGTAAGAAAATTTCAGATATTGTGACCCATTCATGGAATCAAGTCGGAACCTTGCTCTAAAAGCAAGAATATCTCACTAATCATCAAAGACCAAGGAAGGTCTTGATTATATTTATATATTCCTCCACTTCCTCTACTCATATCTACTATTTGAATCAAATTTTTTATTTTTTCAAAGTTGCAGATCGCTAATAATAAATTATCCCTCTATTTCATAAAATGAATTATTTTACTACTTTGTGTCATATCATAAAAATTTACATTTTTAGTAGTGACTAACATGGTTAATTTAGTTACTATTTGAGTTAGGAGAAATATACACCAACACGGCAACACATACAAAACAAGGTATTATCATGAATAATAATAGAACGAGTAAACAGAATATAATCCCTCCTTATTTATTGGAATATATTGCAAAAACCTGTGATGCTAATGACAAAGAAAGTGTTTTAAATACATTAGATCACGTTAATAAACTAATGGAAAAATCAATCAGCGAAGATCCCTCAGACCCTAAAGATGACCCCCTGTTCTATAAAAATAAAAATTTTTCTGAATCAGAAGGCAGTTACCAACTATCAGGAAAATAAATTTTTGGAGAAAACTTTTTTTAAATAAATTTAATTTTAGAAAAATGTTCTATCATAGAAACAGATAACAAGTGTCAAAAACAAACTTAACTGAAGTGTAGCATTATTCACTGATTTACATAATATTTAAGATAACCAATAAGAAAAATATCCAAATTAATACAGCAGGGTATATAATTACACTGATATTCATGAGAAAATTTTTCAACTAATTAGTTTTACTTGTAAAATTATTTTATGTAGTATTTTTTATATTTATGATAGTTGAATGACTTTCTTAAAAAGAAGAATAAATAGAAAAATCACAAAATCATAAGCTTATATTTAAAAAGAAAAAATTATACGTTTACTTAATAATAAAGGGCTGAAAACAGCCCTTTATTTATAACAGTATTTTGAAATAATTAACGTTTTTTCAGATGTTCCATCAAACGCTTACGTTTACGAAGCTGAGTCGTTGTTAATGTATTTTTCTTGCCCGCATAAGGATTAGCGCCTTCTTTAAATTGAATGCGGATAGGTGTTCCCATCACCTTCAAAGAACGGCGGAAATAATTCATCAAATAACGCTTATAAGAATCCGGTAAAGCCGTCACCTGATTACCATGGATAACCACAATAGGTGGGTTATATCCACCAGCATGGGCATACTTCATTTTCACTCTGCGGCCACGAATCATCGGTGGTTGATGATCATCTTCAGCCATACGCATTATACGGGTCAATAAAGCAGTGTTAACACGGCGGGTTGCACTTTCATAGGCTTCCTGAATTGATTCAAATAAATTCCCGACACCACTACCATGCAATGCAGAAATAAAGTGAACACGCGCAAAATCGACAAAACCCAAACGCAGATCAAGCATATCTTTGACGTGATCTTTATCTTCCTGACTCATACCGTCCCATTTATTTACAGCAATAACCAGAGAACGGCCACTGTTAAGAATAAAACCAAGCAAAGAGAGATCTTGATCAGAAATTCCTTCGCGGGCATCCACTACCAGCAACACAACATTCGCATCTTCAATCGCTTGAAGCGTTTTAATCACAGAGAATTTTTCAACTGTTTCAGTGACTTTTCCACGCTTACGAACGCCCGCGGTATCAATCAAAATATATTCACGGCCATCACGCTCCATAGGAATATAAATGCTGTCACGGGTTGTACCTGGCATATCATAAACAACAACACGTTCTTCACCCAGAATACGGTTGGTTAATGTGGATTTACCCACATTAGGGCGGCCAACAATTGCAAGTTTCAGTGGCAAGGCGGTAGGATCAAATGCCTCCTCTTCTTCTTGTTCAGCAGAAGCATCCAACTCAGCTTGCTCCATTTCTGCCCAATAAGCTGCGTTAGCTTCTTCTTCAGTCAGTTCGACTTCTTCCGTTTCTTCTTTATCAGAAAATGGCAGTAGCACACGTTCAATCAGTTGTGTCACACCACGACCGTGAGAAGCAGCGATGGAATAAATATCCCCTAACCCCAGTGAATAAAATTCAGCTATAGAGGTGTCAATATCAATACCATCAGTTTTATTCGCCACCAAGAAAGTTGCTTTTTCACGGCTACGCAGATGTTTGGCAATCGCATGGTCAGCGGGCATCAGTCCCGATCTGGCATCAACCATAAAGAGAACGATATCAGCCTCTTCTATGGCCATAAGAGATTGTGTGGCCATATGCGTTTCTACGCCGTCTTCTGTACCATCGATACCTCCCGTATCAATGATGATGAACTCCTGCTCTTCAACCTCTGCCCGTCCATACTTACGATCACGGGTTAAGCCAGGGAAGTCCGCTACCAGCGCATCTCTGGTTCGGGTTAATCGGTTAAATAAGGTGGATTTTCCAACATTCGGGCGCCCAACCAGCGCAACGACAGGTATCATTTTTTGATGCCTCATGACTATATTTAAATCGATATCCTGCTGAAAGTGCCCTTTCAATGTTGTTCACCACAACAAGATACAAAGATACTAAAAAGACGAAACGGCTCCTGTTACTGTCCAGGAGCCGTATAATTTCGTGTTATTTAAAACACGTTCTGGAATTAGCGAGTATACAGATAAACTGTTCCGTTCTTCGCTTGTACCATCAGTTTATCACTGGCAACAACTGGGCGACTCAACAGGCCAGAACTATCAACCTTGTTCTGCGCCACAAATTTGCCATCAGCCATATTCAACCAATGCAGGTAACCTTCACCATCACCAACAACCAGATAGCCATTATACATTTCCGGGGCTGTCAGGTTACGGTGCAAGAGATTATTTTGCGACCATAAAGTCACTCCATCACTCTTACGCAGAGACAAGATACGGTCATTTTGATCAACAATAAAAATATTGCTGTCCGTGATGACCATATCATTCACCGAGCCCAGTTCACGTTTCCAGATGATCTGACCTGAACGCATATCCATTGCTACTAAACTGCCGTTATAAGCCATGGCATAAATAATATTTTCAGAAATGACTGGGGTCATATCAACATCATTCAGGCGATCTATTTCGGTAGAACCTGTTACCTGAGAAATCCTCTGTTGCCAAATTAATTGCCCCTGAGACAGCAAAATAGCACTGATTCGACCATTATCACCACCTACAACTGCTGCACCATAGGCTACGGCAGGAGCAGATTCACCACGAACTGATAATGGAGGTGTATCTATGTTAACTGACCAAGCAGCGCTACCATCAGTTTCGTTCAATGCCTGCAACATACCATTGCCAGTATGAATCAAGACAAGGCCATCACTTACTACAGGACGGGACAACGCTTCACCAGCAACTGTTGAATCCCATTCAACCTTACCGCTCGTTGTATCCAGTGCGATGACTTTTGCCTTTTCTGTTCCGACATACAAGCGATCACCGGATACAGTCAAACCACCGGAAAGCAGCGCTGGCAAGCGGGATGACAACAAACCTGCTTTTTCTGACAGATCCGTTGCCCACAACTCTTTACCGCTGTCTATATCAAGTGCTTTGACAACACCATGACGATCAGCAACGTAAACCGTTGAACCCTGCCAAGCTGGTGATAAATGAGAGTAATACTGCCCAATGCCACTCCCAACAGACTTATCCCAAGCGATACGAGGTTTAAATTGATTTTCAACCTTCGGCAACGGTGACATTGTTACCGTATCCTGTTCGCTTGAACAACCTGCCAGCAGAACAGAAGCAACCAGCCCAACCAAGAGTGTTTTTCGCAGTTGCATTATGAAGTTGGCTCCCTTAGTTGGATAAATTATTAAGTTTAATTTTCATGAGGTCTTTGATTAGTTTAGGGCCATCAGATCCAAGCCCCATAGAATATGCTGCGCGCGCGCCAGCAATATCTCCTTTTTTGGTCAGAATATCCCCACGAATATTCTCAACCATAACCTTCCATCCCTTGCCTTTGACCAGCTCCAGCGTTTTCAGCGCAGCATCCGTTTTATCTTCCGACAATTGAACCCGGGCCAAACGAATATTGAACAATGCTTGCATGTCCTCATCTTTGGCTTTACCGGAGGCCGCCAGCAAATTTTTCTCTGCCTGAGCCAGATTATTTTGGGTAATAGCCTGTTTTGCCAGTTCCAGCTCCGCCATAACACCGTAGACATTATTCGTTTCATTAGCGAACTTTTCTACGGCAACAACGCTTTCTTTCGACCCCGACTGCAATGATTTGTTCAATTTCTCAAATACTGCCGCCGTATCATGTAACTGGTTTGTTTGATGAGTCTGCCAGTAACGCCAGCCAATCAAAGCACCAATACCTAATACTAAACCAACAGCAAGGTATTTACCGTTGGTAGATAAAAAACGCTTTATTGCGTCAACTTGTTCATTTTCAGTGGTATAGACTTGCACTAGAGTCTTTCTCCTTAGCCTAACAGTTCTCTCAAACGCGCTGCGACTGCTTGTTGTAGCAACGTTTCTTGTTCACCGCTTCGTAAATCTTTCACTGTGATATTGCCAGCTTGAATTTCATCTTCCCCAAGGATCAAGGCAACTTTGGCACCGTGTTTGCCTGCACGCGCCAACTGTTTCTTAAAGTTACCACCACCATGGTTGGTCATCAGACGCAATTCAGGCAGTTGATCACGAATTTTTTCTGCCAATATCAATGCAGCTTGCTGGCTGCCTTCACCAAAGGAAGAGAGATAAACATCGGCAACTGTCAGGTCAGCAACAAAATCGGGATTGATTTCCTGCACTAACAGAACCATACGTTCCATGCCCATTGCAAAACCCACAGCGGGTGTTGCCTTACCGCCCAATTGCTCAACCAAACCATCGTAACGCCCCCCCGCACAAACGGTTCCCTGTGCACCCAAAGCAGATGTCACCCATTCAAAAACAGTACGATTATAGTAATCAAGGCCGCGAACCAGACGCTGATTAATACGGTATTTGACACCTGCACTATCAAGTATCTGACACAGTCCATCAAAGTGTTCTTTCGATTCGCTATCAAGATAGTCAAACAACTCCGGCGCATCATTAAGAAGTTGCTGAATTTCAGGGTTTTTGGAATCCAATACACGCAGTGGGTTGGTATACATGCGGCGCTGGCAATCTTCATCCAGCTTCTCTTTGTGCTGCTCAAGGAAAGCCACCAGTGCTTCACGATAATTTGCCCGGGCTTCCTGTGAACCAATAGAGTTCAATTCAAGTGTAACGTGATCAGCAATACCTAGTTCACGCCACCAACGGGCTGTCATTAAAATCATTTCAGCATCAATATCCGGCCCCTGAAGACCAAACACTTCAGCTCCCAACTGATGGAATTGGCGATAGCGGCCTTTTTGTGGACGCTCATAACGGAACATAGGCCCGATGTACCACAAACGCTGTTCCTGATTGTACAGCA
Organism: Xenorhabdus vietnamensis; assembly: GCF_002127535.1. GTDB lineage: Bacteria > Pseudomonadota > Gammaproteobacteria > Enterobacterales > Enterobacteriaceae > Xenorhabdus > Xenorhabdus vietnamensis. Next base: position 14,229 of record NZ_MUBJ01000017.1, on the reverse strand, counting down.
GACCATGCTGAATACCGGCACGAACACATCCTGCCGTATTTTCTGGGCGCAGGGTCAAGCTTTCACCATTGCGGTCGTCAAAGGTATACATCTCTTTTTCGACAACATCGGTCACTTCCCCAATGGCACGTTTGAATAACGGGGTCTGCTCTACAATCGGTGTCCGAATTTCGCTAAAACCATAACCTGACAGCACACGTTTCACCGTGGATTCAACTCGTTGCCAGATGGCCGTTTCAGCAGGAAGGCAATCGTTCATGCCACGAATAGCTGGGATATTTTTTGTCACGTTTTATCTCTTATTAATATTTATACAATGCCATCGATTATAAAAGCGAATACTTGCGGGGTTCAATCTGCAAGCAAAACTATAACTGTGTACCGATAAACTAGTTTATCTTTCAAGTTGCAGCTTTAGTTATCTGAAACTCGAAATCCATTGAGTTATAGATACATGGCATAAGATAAAAGGCATAGCTGGTTCATGATAGCATGAGCCAGCATTAAGTATCTTATTCATCAAGTTGATTGACGCTGATTCGGTTATTAGCATCAAGGATAGCTGCCTTTGCTCGGATTTTTGCTTCAAGCTGATCAATCAAATCTTTATTGTTAAGGCGCTCTTTTTGACGAATGCCATCTTCATAAAAGCCGCTTTTTGTTTTCGCTCCCGTTACGCCAAGTGTCGAAACTTCTGCTTCCCCGGGACCATTCACGACACAACCAATGATAGAAACATCCATTGGAGTGATTAAATCTTCAAGACGCTGTTCAAGCGCATTAACCGTACCGATAACGTCAAATTCCTGACGCGAACAAGTTGGGCAGGCAATGAAATTAATGCCCCTTGAGCGAATACGTAATGCTTTCAGAATATCAAAACCGACTTTAACTTCTTCCACTGGATCTGCGGCCAACGAAATGCGCAACGTATCGCCAATTCCTTCTGATAATAAAATTCCAAGACCAATTGAGGACTTCACCGCGCCAGCACGGGCGCCGCCAGCTTCAGTAATGCCAAGATGCAACGGCTGATCAATTTTTTGTGCCAGCAAACGATATGCCCCAACCGCCAAGAAAACATCAGATGCCTTGACACTCACCTTAAACTGATCGAAATTCAGGCGATCCAGAATATCCACATGACGCATTGCTGACTCAACCAATGCTTCTGGCGTAGGTTCGCCATATTTCTCCTGTAGATCCTTTTCCAGCGATCCACCATTGACCCCAATGCGAATTGGAATGTTATTGTGGCGGGCACAATCCACAACCTGACGGATACGCTCTTCGTTACCGATATTGCCAGGGTTGATGCGCAGACAGTCAACACCATATTCCGCGACTTGCAATGCAATGCGGTAATCGAAATGAATATCGGCTACAAGAGGAATACTGACCTGCTGTTTGATAGACTTGAACGCTTCGGCTGCATCCATTGTTGGAACTGAAACACGAACGATATCAACACCTACACGCTCCAGCGCCCTAATTTGATTGACAGTCGCCTCAACATCGGTTGTCCGTGTGTTAGTCATTGATTGCACCGCAATTGGTGCGCCATTCCCTATGGGCACATTACCGACATAAATACGTTTAGATTTACGTCTTTTTATCGGTGATTCATTATGCATTTTTTACATTACTCCCCTACATCCCTGTATTTTGTTTATAAAAATTACAACTATGCTGTGGTGAATAATACACGCTGTGATGAATAATACACACAGGCGAACATGAATTCTTAATTCAATGTTCGCCTAAATTTAAGGAGTCTATTTCAGTTTCAATTTAGCAGTGACATGTTTCTTCGCAAATGAACTCAGATCCACTGGTTTTCCTTTGAACAAAACTTCAACTTCAGCAGGTACTCCAATCGTCAATGAGTAAATCGACTCACCGGAAAATTTCAGGCTATCACCTTTATTTTTAATACCGCTGTACAACACATTGCCTTTAGCATTTCTGATTTCCAGCCAGGATCGACCTTTAAAATTTACAATGAGTCCATTGTTGTTCACCGCACTGATATCACTCACATCAACCAATGATGTACTCGCAACAGAATGATCCATCTCTGTATTGGCGGAAGAGGTCGAATTTTCTGTTGTCGTATTTGTTGCTGGTTTATTAACGGGCAATGATACTGTTTTAGGAGTAGAAGATACCGGAGCCATGCTGCTTACTGCAGTATCACTTGCTTCTGCTGGTGACGTTTTTTCTTGGGAAACATTACCTTGGGATGCCGCCACAGATTGCTTTTCTTTAAGAGGAACGGATTCGTTATTCTTTCCTATGGTTGGTGCTTTTTCAGAAGCTGTTACCTGAGCGTCCTTGGTACTATATTGTTCTGACATTGAAGACAATTCTGTTTGTTGTGCCCCATAGTTCTGCCACCACCACAGAACCGTCATTCCCAATAATAAAATGATAACAATCCATGTTATCTTCATTAACCAGCCATCACGCTTCTTACGTTTTTTCCCCGCAGAAAAACTTTGCATAGGAGACGTTTTTATAGCCTTAGATGGCATTTGTTTATCCAAAGTGCTCAAGATTTCAGACTCAGGCACTTGAACCAATTTTGCATAGGCACGAATATACCCACGCAAAAATGTTGGTGAAATACTTGACGGGATATTATCTTCTTCAATATCGCGAACAGTGGACAGTTTAAGACACAAGCGATCTGCCACAGTTTGCTGAGAAAGCTCATGCTTTTCACGAGCCTGACGCAAAATCTGACCTATTGTCAGATTGGCTTCTTCTGGGTAAGTTTCAGTCTTCATTATTAGCTAGGGACACTGGTACTGTTCTGGTTTAAAGAATTTACACAAATTAAATTGATAGAACATATCACTTAATTTATGTAGTGAAATCATCTAATTACTGAGTCGAACGCAAAAAATCATCTATCACAACTATAACGGTTTGCCATGCTTTCCGCGATCACCATACTTTCCGCGATCAATTGCTCCGCTTTTTCATACTGCTTTTGTTCACAAAGAAAAATATAGTAGTGACGTACTACAGTATCACTTCCAGCCGCATACTGCATGGCTATTCTATAATGCTGACTGGCGGTTTCCGATCGGCCTGCATATTGTTCATGCAGCGCCATACCTAGGTGAGCCTCCGAATGACGAGGCTCTGCCAGCAAAACTTTTTGAAAATGATATTTAGCGGCCGATAAATTTCGCTCCGCTAAATAAGCCTTCCCTAGCTGCAATCGTGTATCTATGGCAACAACCTGATAAGCGCGATGCGTTGGTCGTTCCACACACCCCGTTAACAGGCCAAAACAAACTATAGACCAACTTATTGATTTCCGTATCATACTATTTTCCTTTATAAGGATATGTCAAACTTTGCCAGATTTTTAGCCATTAATCGGTATTAAACAGAAAATTAGACTGTTTTTACCTGAATAGGTTCACCTGCCAAACGTTTTTTCAGTGTCCTTTTTGTTCTGTCAATCACATCACCGGCAAGCTGTCCACATGCTGCATCAATATCATCTCCCCTCGTTTTACGCACGATAGTTGTAAAACCATATTCCATCAGCACCTTAGAAAAGCGATCGATTCGGCTGTTGGAACTGCGCCCATAAGGTGCACCCGGGAATGGGTTCCACGGTATCAGGTTGATCTTGCTAGGGGTATCCTTCAGGCATTCCGCCAATTGATGGGCCTGTTCAACACTGTCATTGACGTGATCAAGCATCACATATTCCACCGTAACACGCCCCTGATTCGCATTGGATTTTGTCAGGTAACGACGCACGCTGGTCAAAAATTCTTCAATATTGTACTTGCGGTTAATGGGTACGATTTCGTCACGAATGTCGTCAGTAGGTGCATGCAAGGAAATTGCCAGTGCAACATCGATCATATCACCCAGTTTGTCCAGTGCAGGAACGACGCCAGAAGTTGACAATGTCACTCTGCGTTTTGACAGACCAAAGCCAAAATCATCCATCATGATTTCCATTGCTGGTACGACATTGTTCAAATTGAGCAATGGCTCTCCCATTCCCATCATCACCACATTGGTTATGGGACGACGGCCACTGGATTTCAGTGATCCTATAATCTTAGCGGCACGCCAGACTTGGCCAATAATTTCAGAAACCCGCAGGTTACGGTTAAAACCCTGCTGAGCGGTAGAACAAAATTTACACTCTAAAGCACATCCCACCTGAGATGAAACACACAGTGTCGCACGATCATCTTCTGGGATATAAACCGTTTCAACCTGTTGATCACCAACAGTAATCGCCCATTTAATAGTGCCATCAGAGGAGCGTTGCTCTTCTGCAACTTCTGGTGCCCTGATTTCAGCAACTTGTTGCAGTTTCGCCCGGAGTACTTTGTTGATATCGGTCATTTGCTCGAAATCGTCATAGCAATAATGGTAAATCCATTTCATGACCTGATCGGCACGAAAAGGTTTTTCTCCCATATCGACAAAGAATTGACGCATTTGCTTACGGTTAAGGTCGAGCAAATTGATTTTACCGTTTTTCTGTTCAGGCGTGACGGATACAGCGGAGGTTGAAGGTAGTGCGGTTTCGTTAAGTTGGGACATTTTTACATCGCCTCGTTGTTACACTTTCGGCTTTATGCTGATCTAATTTCAGCACTAAGTTTTCATGCGGTGACTGCCAATTCAATGGTCATTATCTTTTTAGGCAAGACTGAATTCGAGCCAAATTAAACGAACATTGAAATAAAATAATAAACGCCCCGCTGAATCAAATCAGTGGGGCGTTTCATTGTACAAACTTTACTGTTTATATGCTACTTAGATGCTACATGTAGCTAAGAGCTTTAAAAGCGAGGGAAAACTTCATCATCACTGAAAAAGTAAGCAATCTCGCGGGTTGCAGATTCAACAGAGTCAGAACCGTGAACCGCATTTTCAGTAAAGCTGTCTGCGTAGTCTGCACGCAGAGTACCTGCCAATGCATTATCAGGATTAGTAGCGCCCATCAGATCACGGTGACGTTGAACCACATTTTCACCTTCCAGAGCTTGTACCATAATTGGGCCAGAGGTCATGAACTCCACCAGACCATCAAAGAAAGGACGGCCTTTGTGTTCAGCATAAAAACCTTCCGCCTGCTCACGAGTCAGATGCAACATTTTGGCCGCGATGATTTTAAACCCTGCGCTTTCAAAGCGAGCATAGATAGAACCGATAACATCTTTCTTAACTGCGTTGGGTTTAATAATGGAAAAAGTACGTTCAATTGTCATTGGATAACCTCTTTGGCACTTTCAGCGATGATTCGATGATTCGATGATTCGATGATTCGTTATAATTTTTTATGCCCCAAACAAAACCGGAGGGACAACTCTACCCTGTATCTGATATCTGACAGGAATAAAAATAGGCGTTGATTATAGGAGGAGACTTTCTGCTTGCCTACAAAAAACACAACATTTTATTAAAACTTTCTTAGCGAAAATTATCATTTTTTAGCATAAATCACATTTTTGCTTGATTACATCCGGCAAGTTAAATTGCTTTACTGATATTTAACCTTAACATTGGACAAAATATCTGCACTGTGTGTTATTCTTTCTTGCTCTGCTGATTTTATAAAACAATGCCTATTTGGGCGAATAAATCCCGAATAGGCATTTTGATCACGATCATTGAATTGGTATTTTTTAACTTAATATCAATTATAAAACCGTATCTGTGACACATTGAACGAAAGGTTTAACTGCTTCACCCATTTCCTGATTTAACGGTTTATTAGTTTCATCAGAAACATTAAGATTTCCTTTTAATCGCTGATTGGCATCTTTAGTTGTTTTATCCAATTTTCCAATAATACTAATGGTATATTTACGGTCTGCAGGTAATAAATCTGTACATTTTATCAACGCTCCCTGTTGGGCTGACTCTTGGTTACGTTTAACACCTGTCACTGATGTATCAGCAAAAGATGCAGGAATATAAAATGCACCCAGCAATAAAACATATGAAAAATATCTCATCTTATTTCCTCACTGTTGACGTTTAATTAATTCCCCAATCCACGGGTATAATAATTGAATAACTAATCTTCTTTAAATTCCAATATATCCCCAGGTTGGCAATCCAAATATTGACAAATAGCATTCAGGGTAGAAAATCGAATACCTTTAATTTTTCCTGTTTTCAGCAGAGAAAGATTTTGTTCAGTAATACCAATGGCTAGAGCTAAGTCTTTAGATTTAACCTTACGTTTTGCCATGATCACGTCAAGATTAATAAGAATTGCCACGGTATCTCCTATAAAATACTCTGGTTTTCTTCATATATATCACATGCTTGATAAAGAATACGTGAGATGATCATCAGACAAACTGAAATGAAAATCGCAACAAAATGACTGGAAGTTAAACTTAATGAAATAAAGCGTTCACCTGCTGGCGCAGACATTGTTAACCACAGCGTTAGTAGAGGCTCACAAAAAATATCTAAAATACTCCATAAAACTACCCCCCAACCTGCGTATTCTAAATATTTAACTGTATCTTTGGAAAAATAATCACCTTTTCTGTAATTGCCGAACAATCGATAAAAAGCCCAAAAACTACCTACTAACGATAATAGTGGGATGGTTGATATCAATATTCCTCCCATTAATTTCCACGTACTAAAAGTATCCTTATCAAAATGTGATAATATTCTCCCAGTCAGGGAAAATTCAAACCCATATTTTTCCAAAATTAATTTTGGTTCCAGCCAGCTAGTAATATTCATCACTATCACAGCAAAAATAATCAGCAGCGATAATTTAGACATCACCAAACTAATTGTCGTTATTCGTGTGAGTTTTGAAGTGCGCATTATACATATCATCCGCTTTGAGTTTGGATCAAATTATAATCAAAAATTATCGTAAAACAATAATATCTCATCATTAAACATGAAATAAATTGCACTCAGGAACAGATCACATATCTAAGCTTATGTTTTTTATGAAAAATATCATGAAGAAGTAATACCCTAAACAGTGTCTGAACCACCTCAACTATCATCTCAGCATAAAATTGATTGAACTGACTTGACCACTAAAATCTAAAACACTGAGCTGATATTTACTTGGTTGTGATAAAGTTTTGCTCCAAGATTGGTTATTTTCTGTCACGGCAACTTGTTCACCATTCAAAAACCACCATTGTTTACCACTACCTCCTTGCGTCGTGATCCGTAAGTCCAAATCTTTTTTACCCGGAATACGCTTCAACACTTCTCCTTCACGGATTCCAATAATCAATAGTGGTGCTTCATCCATTTTTATGGGTGGGCATTTTAGATTAATGGGTGGAAGCCGACTTGCACGACGTTCCTTAACGGGTAGCCATGCTTCCAATGTGATTGGCCACAAACTTACCGTTTCAGAGTGGGCATCAGGGCAATCAGGAGCAACACGCAAGCCATTTTTATCCAGCCATATCCGCTCATTGATCCCTGAAATACTTTCTTGTTCCACTGCAGATAGTGTCGGGGGAATCGTATTATCCAGAATCCAGCTCAGACGACGCTGCCGACAGTTATTGCTGCCTTGAGGCAGAATAGTTCCACTCGGCCAGCAAATGGTTGCTTGCGTGACACTGGCTGGCCGGGGATCAACAGGAGTACGTATTGAGCTATAACGCAAATTCTCCATCAATAATCCATTTATTTGATTCATGATTGGTATCGCCGTAGCATACCCAAACTGACCAATGACAGGGGTTCCGTCTGGTCTGCCAACCCAAACTCCTATGGTATAACGAGCATTCAAGCCAATTACCCATGCATCTCTATAGCCATAGCTTGTACCTGTTTTCCATGCCAGCGGAACACTGGCGGGCAAAATATCATCAGGCTGAGGACGCCCCTCACCAGCCATAATCCTTCTGACAATCCAAGCCGCTCCGGCAGAGAATAATTGCCTGTCCCGTACTTTCTGCTGCGGTGTAAAACGCAGTGGGGATACTTTTCCCTGACGGGCAAAGGCACTGTAAGCCGAAACCAACTCATCCATACGAGCAGCAGTTCCCCCTAAAATAAGGGATAAATTAGGTTCACTGCCCAATGGGAAACGCAGTTTCATTCCCACATTATGCAAATTAGCCGTAAACCGTTTAGCACCATAGGCTTCAAGAAGCTGCACTGCGGGTAAATTCAATGATCTTACCAATGCATCACTAGCACTCACTGGCCCATTGAATCCACTATCAAAATTACCGGGTCTATAATCATTAAAGCGACGGGGAACATCCTGTAATAAAGACTCACCATGAATTAACCCATCATCCAACACCATGGCATATAAAAAGGGTTTCAGTGTGGAGCCAGGCGAACGCCACGCGCTTATCATATCCACGTGCCCAAAACGACTATCATCCTGAAAATCTACAGAACCAATATAGGCTTTAACGGACATGTCAGTGTGATCCACAATTAATACACCAATTGATGTTTTGGCTGCCAACTGATATTTCCAGTTAAGTGCCATATCTTCCAATTGACGTTGCAGACCAATATCGATGGTCGTTTGGATCACTTCCTGCTGATTTTCATTCACCATTCGCCTTGCCAATAATGGCACAAGATGGGGAATTTGACGTGGAGCCAGCCATATGTTTTCTTCTTTAACATCAGCTACTTTTTTCTCTGACCAAACATGATATTGCGCCAATCGCTCCAATACCTTATCACGTGCTGCTTGCGCTCGTTCTGGATAGCGATCCGGCCTTAACCTGCTGGGGGCTTGTGGCAATACAGCCAATAGTGCCGCCTCTCCAGACGAAAGTTCAGATGGTGATTTCCCTAAATAAGCCCAGCTTGCTGCCCCAATACCCTCCAATGTGCCACCAAATGGCGCACGATTCAGATACATCTCCAAAATTTCATCTTTTGAATAGTGCCATTCCAGTTGCAGTGTGCGCCAAATTTGTTTGAATTTTCCCGTAAAAGTACGTGGGTGTGGATCAATCAGCCGGGCAACTTGCATGGAAATGGTACTCCCCCCAGATACTATTTTTCCTGCGCGAAGATCTTGCCATGCAGCCCGCAAAAGGGAGATTGGGTTGATACCGGGATGTTTATAAAACCAGCGATCTTCATAAGTCAGTAATGCCTGAAGGTATTCAGGAGAGACTTGATCTAAAGTAACGGGATAACGCCAGATCCCCTCGCTATCAGTAAAACGCCACAACGGTGTGCCATCAACCCCCACCACTACACGCGCCATTTTGACGTTATGTATTGGCAATGGCCAGGTTTTATCTGCCAGCCACATTGCGGTGGAGGAAACCAACAAAACAACCAGAGTAATCGTCAAGATAAGCAGATAACTGCGGGAGAACAATTTTCTCATTCAAACCGTATCCGAAAGGAAATAGCCCCTATCTCGGAAGATAGGAGCTAATAATGATTAGCGGACAACTTCCAGTCTAGAGTCAGTTTCACCCACAGCACGCCAGTTAGGGACATACATGGATTCAACCTGTGGTGCTGGTACTTGATAAACTCCTGGTGCAACTGCACGAGCCAAATACAGTAATGTTACTGATTTATAAGATGGCACAGCAACTGCGGCAACAAAGCGATCATCTCGGTATTCGATGTGACGGATATCAGCATTTTGCATTTCTTCAATAAAATCTTTCAAACCCGTCGCACTATCATTCAAGCTGGCGCTACTGGCTGCCAAGTTTTGGTTTTCAATCTCCAATCCGGCTGGCAGTAAATCCACTATTAAGGCATCTGGCACTGATTGGCTTGCACTGACTTCTAACTTAACAACGACCATCTCCCCACTTTTCATGCGTTGGATGTAGGCTGAATTACCGTTTAAATCAAAGTAAGTTCGCTTAATTTTCAGTACATTTGAGTAAGGGTTAGGAGTGTTCAGTGGATATCCCACTATATTCAAACGCGAGTACAGTGTACTGTCACCACGGTTGCTGATATCCACACCTTTTAAAATCTGGTTTGCCGTTAATGTCTCAGTCAATGCACTATCACGGTTAAGTGGCGGCATTTGCTGGTTAATTGCTGCTTTCCACTGTTGTTCAGTGGTGCTAATAAAGTGACGTCCAGCCAGATACAGCGAATTACTTTCCTGTGTTGAGAAGTAACGGCGACTTGACAACTCATTGGATAAACTAAGCAGTTTTTCGTCACGATCTTTCTGCGACATATTGTGCTCTGTCAACAGGGCAACAATCAGTGCGTTATCACGGATAACACTGCCATAGTCACCCAATCCATAACCCGGCTCACGGGGTTTATTGACACCCAATCGAACAGCCTCATTACCACGGGTATTATCACCCATCATTTTTAGTGCAACACCCAGCTGAACCAGAGACAAGCCACTTTCAGCCTGCATCCGACGTTCATAGAGCTGCCTCAATCCACTCAACGGTGCTTTTTGCTGATTAGCCAACACCAAGCCAGCATAAGCCTGTACAGAAAATTGTGTCGCTATACGTGAACCATTATAACGATCACTGATGATAGTTCTATCCTGTAGGTAACGCAGTAAGCGGTTATTAGCCGCTTTCAGGGCATCAACGGGGACACTGTAACCCTGCTGGGTTGCATGAAACAGAAAATCCGTTGTATAAGCTGTCAACCAGAATTCTTCATCACCATTACGATTCCACAACGAAAAACTGCCATCATGGCGCTGCATGCTCAACAAGTGTGCAATACCAGCCTCAATGGCCTTCCTGCGTTTTTCATCACTTTGTGTGTTAATACCCAGCTTTTTCAATTCAGCTTCATTGGAATAGAGTGACGGATAAAGCCCACTCACCGTTTGTTCCAGACAGCCGTAAGGATAAGCATATAATTCACGAATATAACGTGCAATTTGCAATGGTGGCCTACTAGTCAGCAATAGCTGCCCTTCTACTGTTTCTGGTGCCAAACCTGAAATGGCTGTCAGAGGTAATTGCCAATTTTGGCCTTGATGAATCACATCAGCAAATTGAATAGTTTTGGCTGGGTGTGCAGGACGCACGCCTATTTTCCAACTGTTTTTATACTGTGTCAGTTTTTCGTCAGACAGGTTCAAGCCATCAATGGTCAGAAAAATTTCACCTTGTCCAAATCCATAATCTGCTTTAACCGGAATCTGGATAGTTGTCCGTTTCCCTTTTTCCAATATGAGTTTTTTGCTTGTTATTCCTTGTAATTTAACCAATCCTTCAGCAGCAAACTTCAATGTCAGGATCTGAGGTTGCTCCGTTGAATTGGTGATATCCAACGACAATTGGGACTGATCACCTCCCGCCATAAAGCGAGGCAATGACATCTGAGTAATGACCGGTGCCGCGACAATGATTTTACGTTCACTGTGACCGTATTCATCACTACTCCATGCCTGCGCCATCAATCTGAGCTCTCCATTGAAATCAGGAATAGGCAGGGTAATCTCACCTTCTCCATCGGCATTCAAAGTAATCGGTTTGGCTTGCTCTGCAATGATTTTTACTTCCGTCAGTGGCTTTTTACCACCTCGATCCAGCGTACTATCACTCCCATCCCCACCAAAGCGCAGGTTGGCCTGACGACCTTCTGCTTCAATCAGATGGCCGTAAACATCGTATTGATCAACGCTATAACGTTTACGGCCAAAGAACGCTTCATAAGGGTCGGGTGTTTTAAAATTAGTAATACTTAATACTCCTGAATCTACCGCTGAAAGCAGGACATTAACTTGTTTAGGCAGTGGTTGCCCCTGCTGAGGAGTAACTTTGATTTTGACTGAGAGATCCTGGTTTGGACGAATCTTGTCAGGTGCATTTAAAGCTAAATTCAGCTTACGTCCTTCATCCGTCAGTGGTATATGCAATACACCGATTGCTCGCTTAGGTGTTGCCTGACGGGATTTATCACCCGGACGCACAACAACCGCAGTGAGATATAAATCATGGCGAACCCACGCCTGATTAATGGGAACCTCAACATCCAAGCCTTTTTCTGTGACATTTATTTCCTGCCACCACAATGGGCCATCACTGGATTCCACCAACAAATAACCTTTACCTTCTTGTGGTGCAAACAAGCGCACTTTCATTTTTTCACCCGGTTTATAGGCGGGTTTATCCAGTGACAATTTAACCTGATCCGGACGCACGGCCCCTGTACCTCCGGTATTATCCTGCCATGAATACCCCGCCCAGAAATTTAAGCTGGTGACGAGCTGATTTTGCGGATTGAAAACTTCAATTCGATAAGTACCCCAGTCCACAGGGAAACTGATTTTAGCTGTGCCGTTTTCCGTAGTCTGTACATGTTCATCAGCCATTACCAAATCTTTCTGGTCATAACCCGAATCCCAGCCTGTACTATCAGACCAACGCCAATAGTAATCACGTCGTTCATATATCAGGCGCGCCTTTAATTCTGATGCAGCATATTTTTTGCCGCTGGCATCCGCATAAACTATTTCAAATTCTGCCAATGAATTTTCATCTACGTTATAGCGGTTTTCATCACGGCCAGTACGATAGTCATAAATGACCTTCTTATTGAAAAGCGGGCGTACACCAACCAATTTTTCAGCAGGCCAGATAGCCTGTTCAGCACGACGTGTTACCGGACGTCCACCAGACTCCAGCAAACTGGCTTGTACAATGACTGTTACCGGAGATGTGACAGACTTCCAGTTATTATTGCTGACAGAAAGGTTAGTTTTCCCTTCACTGTCTAAGGTTAAATCAAATTCATCCAGTGTCCGTCTCAAATCAGTTTCTTTTATGGAGCCGAATTCATATCCCGGTAATTTTGTTACGGCATTACGGACAGGACTCAGGAATAATTGCCCTTGCAAACGATTATCAGCAGCAGGAGCGCCGTACAGGTAACGACCTGTTATTGTGAATTCAACATTTTCATCTGTAAGTACAGGCTGATTATCAACGTTTCCTTTAATTTCTAGTGCCATTCTTTCAGGCATGAAATCTTCAACGTTAAACTTGTAATATCGTGGTGTGTTATCGCCTAAATCAAATCGCAGTGACCACATTCCCGTTTCAGCCTCACGAGGAATCGGGTAACGATATTGGTATAGATCGTTTTCTGCTTGCCAGACAAAACTGCGAACAACCTGATTATCTGCTTTCAATACATCCACTTTAACTGGCTGTGATTTTAGTGGATGACCATCAGCATCACGCAGTAAGCCATTAACAATCAATGTTTCTCCTGGCCGATAAAGATCTCTTGGGCCGAATACAAAAAACTGTTTGCTATACCCTTGCGACCCACCGATATCAAATTCGGAGAGATCTAATGCTGGCGAATTCAAGTCGATCATGCTGGAGTGTCCATTCTGGGTAGCCAGCAATAATCTTGCTTTATTACTTTTTTCAAGCGAAGCATGCCCATCACTGTCTGTTGTCGCTTTTGCCACAGACTGCCCTTTGGCGTCCAATAAACGGATCTCAACGCCTTTCAGACCAGAGCCTTGTTCCAGTGATTGGGTAAAGACATCGATCCTGTTCAGATAACTGTGCATGGAAACGCCAATATCACTCAATGTGAACAGGGTAACTGGATTACTATAGGAATATTTTCCCGCCTGCTGCATGACTGCCAGATAAACGCCATCTCTTTGCAGTTCTTTGATGTTACTTAGTGGCAGCAATATTTTTTCACGGGTATTGGCGGTAGGGTTGAGATCAAAACGGCCTGTATAAATTAATTCAGTTTCTTGCAGTAATTCTTTGGAATTCCAATAATTCATGTTACGGCTGTATTGCCAACTGGCGATAAATGAAGGTAATGCTTCATCTTTGATGCGGAAAAAATTGACATCTACGCGATCCACATTGAGGGCCAGAACAGGCAATCCTTCCGCTATCTTGCTAGGTAATAATAAGCCTTTACTGGCAAATCCAACTGTAGGAGTGATAGGGGCTGTATTAAATTTTTTCTGATAACCCGTCGTCAATCGACGCTCATTTATGCCTTTTATACCTTCATCAACCGTCAATCGTAATTCACGGGAAGGTGGCAAATGACGCAACCTAAGCTCCATCTGGTTATTAGAAAGTTCCCATGCACCATCCAATTTTCCCGATTTTACATCAACAAGGTGCATTTTTTGCGAAAAATCTTGGTTAGTACTACAGCCGTAATCCCTATTGTGCCATGATGGGGCTCTTCTTCCTTAAATAAAAGGCGGTGTCACATGCCATCCCCTGCCAAAATCTGGGAACAAGA
>NZ_MUBJ01000016.1 GCF_002127535.1 Xenorhabdus vietnamensis | reverse complement strand
TTGCTCCAGTGCGGGCTTCAAAGCCCAAGGATCCATCGGACTACATGAACCTTGCTAAACCCAGTAATTATTTATTCTACACGGGTTTCAAGATACAAGGGCAGAGAGTGCGGATTTTCATCAGTGCTCTTTGAAGCCGAATATATGTTTGCGACTACTTTTGTCAGAAAAATATTTTCATCGACTTGAGTTAGGTCGGTGTCCATATAACTACTTAACCTGAACTCGGGATAAAAAGAAGGGAACTAAAAGCGAGTTCCGTGATCAGATATTTCGACCAAGAATGACTTCTCACAAAGGAACCCGCTATGCGTAATTTAGTCAACTTATATTGTCATGTCGACGATTTTTGTCAGATTTTTATGCCTCAATGGCAAAAGTACCTGATTGAGAGCGGTGAACGTCAACGTTTACGCCAAGGACGAATGAGTACTAGTGAAATTATGACCATTATTATTGCTTTTCATATGTCACACCAGCGTGATTTCAAGAATTTTTATCTTGGATTCATTTGCTTATATCATAGAAGAGCGTTTCCTACATTGCTTAGCTACACCCGTTTTCTTGAGGTCATGCCAACGGTACTTATCCCATTGAGTTCGTTTTTTACGCATCTTAAAGGCAAGCCGACAGGCATTGAATTTATTGATTCAACCAGTATTAAAGTGTGTCACAACCTCAGAATACCAAGACATAAAGTGTTTAAAGAGACGGCAGCGAGAGGAAAGGGAACGATGGGAGGGTTCTAGTACTACAGCCGTATTTGTTTTTCTCAATCGGAAATATGCCCGTAGAACAGCTTGAAATGATACGGTTTCTCAGTTTATTGATTATCAGATAACACGTTAATTTTGGGATGATTACGGCTGTAGTACTAGGGTTTTAAACTTCACCTCGTTATTAATCATCTTGGTGAAATTGTTGCAGCAGAACTCACCCCCGCGAATGTTGATGATAGGACACCGGTTCGAGAATTATCAAAAGAACTTTTAGATAAACTTTATGCGGATAAAGGTTATATCAGCAAGGCATTAACGGAAGACTTAAAAACAGAAGGAATAACCTTAATTACAGGGCAACGGAAAAACATGAAACCCAGGTTATTAGCAGCTTGGGATAGAGCCATGTTAGCTAAACGGTTCATCATCGAAACCATCAATGATCAGCTTAAGAACGTCACACAAATTGAGCATTCACGCCATCGTAGTTTGCATGGCTTCATGCTGAATTTATTAGGTGGATTAATCGCTTACTGCTTAAAACCCAAAAAGCCATCACTCAATATCACAAGCGCTGAAAAAACAGGACTTCGGGTGATGGCTTAAACCGATCTCAGGTTACTTAGAATAATCGCTAGAATACTATGCTAAACATCGTCCTATTCGAACCAGAAATCCCGCCAAACACGGGCAACATCATCCGCCTCTGCGCCAACACAGGCTGTCAGCTTCACCTAATCCAACCATTAGGTTTCACATGGGATGACAAACGCCTGCGTCGTGCAGGGTTGGATTACCACGAGTTTACCAATATCAAACAACATCACGATTACAACGCCTTTTTAGAAAATGAAGGACTCAGTCCACTCAATTCACAATCCCCTTCTGGCACCCGTCTGTTTGCCTTAACCACAAAAGGCACTCCGGCGCACAGTAATGTGAGTTATCGTGATGGTGACTATTTGATGTTCGGACCGGAAACCCGTGGTTTACCGTCTTATGTGTTAGATAACATGCCACCGGAACAGAAAATCAGAATTCCCATGCTGCCAGATAGCCGTAGCATGAATCTGTCCAATTCTGTTTCTGTGGTCGTGTTTGAAGCATGGCGGCAACTGGGTTATCCAGGTGCGTTATTGCGGGATTAATAGGTAACATTCAGCGCCTAACCCGCGCTGAATGTTCTATTTATTGACTACAAGAAAAGGAACGGAATTTCAAATTCCATCCCCATTCTGAAATCCATTATTGATGCCATTAAAATGCTGGTTCATATCCAATGATGGCTTATCGCTTTCTGGTTTTCCAACAATCCTCGCTGGTACGCCTGCCACTGTGGTATGAGGTGGAACGGATCTTAATACAACCGATCCTGCTCCAATTTTTGCACCACGACCAATCTCAATATTACCGAGGATTTTGGAACCCGCGCCAATCATCACTCCTTCACGTACTTTCGGGTGACGATCTCCGCTAGTTTTACCTGTTCCCCCAAGAGTTACAGATTGCAAAATAGAGACATCATTTTCAACAACCGCTGTTTCACCAATGACAATACCAGTTGCGTGGTCGAGCATGATGCCACAGCCAATTTTCGCGGCCGGATGGATATCAACACCAAACGCAACTGAGATCTGGTTTTGCATATAAATTGCTAACGCTTTGCGATCTTGCTTCCATAACCAGTGTGCAATACGGTAGGCCTGTAGGGCATGAAAGCCTTTAAGATAGAGTAATGGTGTCGAATATTTATCTACTGCCGGATCACGTAATCGAACAGCTCTGATATCACGCGCTGCCGATTCAATCATCTTGGAGTCACTGCGATACGCGCTTTCAACAACTTCTCTGACTTCAATAGGAGGCATAATTGGTGTTGCCAGCTTATTTGCCAGCATATAGCTCAGGGCACTACCAAGATTTTCATGCTTGAGTAGTGTCGCGTGAAAAAAACTGGCTAACATGGGTTCACAATCTGCCAGAACCCTCGCCTCGTTTTTTATATTCTTCCAGACTTCGTTCAGTTCTGTTCGCGACATATTAGTATTCCCATTTTACTTAAGAGTGAGAGTTTTCTCCCTCATCTCTTGTCGCTCTTCCCAATAATGCTTGGGCGGCTTCAATCACATTTTTATTACAGTACAGTATCTGATAGATCTGCTCTGTGATCGGCATTTCAACACCCACTCGCTCCGCCAAAGCTCGAACTTCTTTGGTATTACGATACCCTTCAACAACTTGTCCGATTTCGTGCTGTGCTTCATCAACACCGATGCCTTTCCCCAGCATCATACCAAAGCGACGATTACGGGATTGGTTATCAGTGCAAGTCAGGACTAAGTCACCCAAGCCGGCCATTCCCATGAATGTCGACGGATCAGCCCCTAATGCCACACCGAGACGGCTCATCTCCGCCAATCCCCGGGTAATCAACGCGGTGCGGGCATTAGCTCCGAATCCCATACCATCAGAGATCCCTGCACCAATTGCAATAACATTTTTTATTGCTCCACCGAGCTGTACCCCGATGAAATCAGGGTTTTTGTATACTCGGAAACTTTTGCCGCAATGGAACAGCTGTTGAAGATCTTCGCCAAATTCAAGTGTTGTGGCAGAGACAGCTATTGCTGTTGGTAAACCCGCCGCCAGTTCTTTTGCGAATGTCGGACCAGAAACCACCGCCAAGGGGATTTCATTACCTAATATCTCACGAGCCACATCTTGCAATAAGCGTCCTGTTTCAGCTTCAAGCCCCTTGGTAGCCCAAACAATACGGCTATCATGTTGCAAATACGGCTTTATCTGTTGCAGGACATCACCGAAAACATGGCTGGGAACCACTATCAGGATATTGCGGCTAGCTGAAACGGCATTTTTCAGATCAGCCTCAAGCAGTAAACTATCAGGAAAAGAAACATCCGGTAAAAATGTCTGATTACAACGCGCTTGTTGCAATGCATTAACGTGCTCAGGGTTATGCCCCCAAAGTGCAACTTCATGCCCATTGCGAGCCAAAGTAATGGCTAAGGCGGTGCCGTATGAACCGGCACCGATCACTGTCATAGAAGCAGTATTCATTAGGCTTCCTGTTCAGCCTCATTAGGCTGTGTCTCAGCCTGCTGTTGCAGATAGTTCATAAACAATGCATCAAAGTTAACTGGAGCTAAGTTCAGTTGCGGGAAAGTACCACGGCCTACCAAACTGGTGATGCATTCACGGGCATATGGGAACAGAATGTTCGGGCAATATGCGCCTAAGCAGTGTGCCAGTTGGGTTCCTTCGATGCCATCAATAGAGAAAATACCCGCCTGCTGGACTTCACACAGAAACGCAGTTTCTTCTCCCAGTGCCGCCGTAACGGTAACACGCAGAACAACTTCATAAACTCCCTGAACTAATTCACTGGAAGCAGTGTCCAGATCCAATTTGACTTCCGGTTGCCATTCCTGTTGGAAAACCTGCGGTGCTTTTGGCGCTTCGAAAGAAACATCTTTCGTGTAAATACGTTGGATCTGGAAAGCCATTTCTGTATTGTTTTGTTCTGACATAATAGTGTTTACCTTTTTCAGATGTCCTTATTAAACCTTTTCATCATGCAAGCATACTAAATACTTGCACCTAAGTTCGTTATTTCTTGCCACGAGCCAATGGCAGATTTTCACCCGCCCAGCCAGCAACCCCTTCTTTCAGAGAATAAACCTGCTCGAAGCCAAAACGAATCAGATTCTCCGCCGGTGTTCTGGATTCCAGCCCATTCGCTGAAACTACAATGACAGGCTGCTTTTTATGTTTCTCCAACTCACCCAGATTATTATCCTTAATCTCAGATGGCGTCAGGTTAACGGAACCAATGATATGCCCTCTGCGGAAATCGTCACGGGAACGTAAATCCACAACGATAGCTTCTTCCTTGTTGATTAAATGGATGGCCTGAGCACGGGTGATCTCTTTATTCTTAGAGAACACGCTTTTTACCGTCATGACAATGACAGCCACCAGCAATGCAATCCAGACAAGGCTCAGGATCATGTTCCGGCTAATAAATTGCATGATTTCTTGCAGCATGGAGGGCAACAACTCCCGTTAGTTAATAACAAATATCTAAGGTAGGAGAGTATACCTGTGTGTTGCGGCAATTACAGCCAATTAGCACCAATCTAATGCAGATTTTGCGGAGAGTTTCGAGAAAAATTAAAAAATACACAGGGAACAACTTGATTGTAATGCATGATTAAAATATTTCATGTAACACTAGACCAAGGCAGGATTTTCAACAATAAATGAGCTAAATTAACTGATACTTATATTAATGATAAAAAATAGGCTGTTCTCTGGTCAGGTGCAATTCCTCATGAAATAATCAAGCGCTATATAGATAGCAGCAAGGTACTCAATTAAGATGGCTGAAAATAAGGATCTAAAGCGCCGCAAGAATCGGCAAAAACAATATAAATGGCAAAATAAAATCAGAGTATTACAGTTACTCTGTGCCTTGTTGTTCGCCTTTTTCAGCTTCAGTACAAATACTTTCGCAAATCAGATTTCAGAGAATAAAAACCAGCTCAAAGATATTCAGCAGGATATTGCCGAGAAAGAAAAAAGTGTAAAACACCAGCAAAAACAACATACTGAGATGCTTAATCAATTAAAAGAACAAGAAAGCATTATCTCTGAAGTCGGACGTTCTCTGCACACTACTCAGACTCGCCTAAATAAACTAGAAAATGAAGTTTCATCACTGAATGCAAATATCAAACATCTACAAACGCAACAAAAGAAACAACGTCAATTACTCACCAACCAATTGAATGCTGCATTTCGACAAGGAAATCACCAAGGATTAGAATTGTTGCTCAATGGGCTGGAAAGTCAACGCAAAGAACGTATGCTCGCGTATTACAGTTATTTGAATCAAGATCGTCAGAAAATTATCGCCAGTTTGCAAAAAACGACCGAAGAACTCAGCCAGCAAAAAAAACAGCAAATAGAAAAACAAAGTGAACAGAAAGCAATACTGATCAGCCAGAAACAGCAAAAACAAAAGATAGAAGTTGCCCGCTCCGCGCGACAGAAAACATTAACGACACTGGAATCTTCATTGAAAAAGGAGCAACAAAGCCTAACAGAGCTTCGGCAAAATGAAACCAGATTGAGGGACAAGATTGCTAAAGCTGAGCGAGAAGCCAAAGCGCGTGCTGAACGTGAGGCTCGTGAAGCAGCTCGCGTTCGTGCTCAAGTTGCCGCTAAACAGAAACAAGCTCAACAAAAAGGCTCCAGCTACAAACCAACAGAAGCAGAACGTGCTCTCATGGCTCGAACTGGTGGTCTTGGACGCCCTGTAGGGCAAGCAATCTGGCCGGTACGCGGTCGGGTTATCCATAGTTTCGGAGAAGCAATACAAGGTGAACTTCGCTGGAAAGGAGTTGTTATCTCCGCAGCGGAAGGTACAGAAGTAAGAGCAATCTCAGATGGACGTGTACTGCTGGCAGACTGGTTGCAGGGCTATGGTCTGGTTGTCGTGGTTGAACACGGTAAAGGTGATATGAGCATTTACGGTTACAACCAGAGCACATTAGTCAGTGTTGGTCAACGGGTTAGAGCGGGCCAACCAATAGCTCTGGTTGGGAGCAGCGGTGGGCAACAACAGCCTTCACTGTACTTTGAAATCCGCCGTCAAGGTCGGGCTGTTAACCCATTACCATGGTTAGGAAAATAGGATAAAACAATAGATGGTGAAGATGCAGTATCGCTTAATAAAATGTGTTAATTCATTTACTCTTTTATTTGGAGTACTGATATTTTCCACATCTTCGTTGTTTACCTTAAACGCTCAAGCAGCACGTTTAGCCATCGTCATTGATGATGTTGGCTATCGTGTTAATGAAGAAAATAAGATATTCCAAATGCCTGTTGCAGTTTCTATCGCAATCCTGCCCGACTCTCCATATGGCAGGAAAATGGCAGAAAAAGCCCATCAGCAGGGACGGGAGATTTTAATCCACTTGCCAATGGCACCATTAAGCAAGCAACCTCTGGAAAAAAATACTCTCCACCCTGTTATGAGCAGAGAAGAAATTGCCCGTATTATTCAAGATGTGATACAAAAAGTTCCCTATGCTGTTGGTATGAATAATCATATGGGTAGTGCAATGACATCCAATCTAAGTGGCATGGAAAAGGTAATGCAGGTGTTATCCCATCATCATCTTTATTTTCTGGATAGTGTGACAGTTGGGAATACACAAGTTACCAAAGCGGCGAGGGGAACTTCTGTTCCTGTGCTTCGCCGCAATGTGTTTTTGGATAATATTCAAACCGAAGCAGAAACACGGCATCAACTCAATCGCGCTATCACCCTCGCCCGTAAAAAAGGTTCTGCTATTGCCATTGGGCACCCGCATCCAACAACTATACGTGCTTTACAACAAGCACTTGCAATATTACCCAATGATATTGAATTGGTAACACCCAGCACCTTGTTAAGCCCTGCATCAACAACCAAAAACGATCCTCAAATTGCGCGCAAGTGCATAAGGCACCATGAATCGAAGCAAATACCAGCAACTTCGTTGGATTATTTCAAGATGTTAGGAAAGGAATTATCTAACAATGTTATCGTTAATACTTTAAATCGACACCTGCGAAAACTGTTGGATCATCACCGGACACAAGAAGCACCAAATGATTCAGGTAAACTAGAAGTAAGGCAAGCAATGGAAAACAAAACGGCAGGTAAAACAAAGTCGCAACAAAAAGACGATCAAACAGGCGCCCAAAAAACCAAAGACGCCTGTGCTAATTTTTAACTATCTTTTAATTTAACTATCTCTTAGATCGTAGATAATTAATTATTAATCCCAATTCAAGATAACTTTACCAGATTGCCCTGACCTCATAATATCAAAGCCTTTTTGGTAATCATCAATTGAGAATTGGTGAGTGATAATCGGGGATAAATCCAAGCCGGATTGAATTAAAGCCGCCATCTTGTACCAAGTTTCGAACATTTCACGCCCGTAGATACCCTTGATAAATAATCCCTTAAAGATGACTTGGTTCCAATCTATCGCCATATCTGATGGAGGAATACCCAACAGAGCAATACGTCCACCGTGATTCATGGTATTAAGCAAAGTGCGAAATGCAGGTGGTGCTCCTGACATCTCTAAACCGACATCAAAGCCTTCTGTCATTCCCAATTCTGCCATAACGTCCGTCAGGTTTTCTTTGCTGACATTCACCGCGCGGGTAACACCCATTTTACGCGCCAGTTCAAGGCGATATTCGTTCACATCTGTAATCACGACATGACGAGCCCCAACATGCTTACATACCGCAGCCGCCATAATCCCGATAGGGCCAGCACCTGATACCAGTACATCTTCCCCCACAAGATCAAAAGACAGCGCAGTGTGTACCGCATTGCCGAATGGATCAAAAATGGCGGCCAGCTCATCTGTTATATTGTCCGGAATTTTAAACGCATTAAATGCAGGAATAACCAGATATTCAGCAAAGGCACCCTCACGGTTCACACCAACACCTGTGGTATTGCGGCATAAATGAGTACGCCCGCCACGGCAGTTACGGCAGTGACCACAGGTGATGTGACCTTCACCGGACACGCGATCACCAATCTTGAATCCTTTTACTTCCTGACCAATCGCAACGACTTCACCAACATATTCGTGCCCAACTACCATTGGAACAGGGATCGTTTTTTGCGACCAATCATCCCAGTTATAGATGTGAACATCTGTCCCACAAATGGCAGTTTTACGGATTTTAATCATCACATCATTGTGCCCAAGTTCTGGCATGGGCACATCCGTCATCCAGATACCTTCTTCTGGCTTTAATTTAGATAATGCTTTCATATTGATACCTTAGGCAATGACGTTCAACTGCTTGCCAATGCGTGTAAATGCAGCCACCACATGTTCAATTTGCTCTTCAGTATGAGCGGCTGAGATCTGAGTTCGGATACGCGCCTGGCCTTTCGGAACAACCGGATAGAAGAACCCAATCACATAAATACCTTCTTTCAGAAGTTCCGCAGCGAATTCCTGCGCTAGTTTTGCGTCCCCCAGCATAACAGGAATGATTGCATGATCAGCACCTGCCAGCGTGAAACCTGCCGCAGTCATTTTTTCACGGAACAAGTTCGCATTCTTCCAGAGACGCTCACGCAGATCATCACCATTTTTCAGCATGTCCAGTACCTTGATCGATGCAGCGACAATGGCTGGAGCCAGTGAGTTGGAGAACAAGTATGGGCGTGAACGCTGACGCAACCATTCAACAACTTCTTTACGCGCGGCGGTATAACCACCGGATGCGCCACCCAAAGCTTTTCCGAGCGTACCAGTGATGATGTCAACACGACCCATGACATCACAATATTCATGTGTGCCACGCCCCTGTTTGCCAACAAAGCCAACCGCATGCGAATCATCAACCATGACTAGCGCACCAAATTCATCCGCCAAATCACAGATATATTTCAGGTCAGCAATGACGCCATCCATTGAAAATACCCCATCAGTTGCGATCAGGATATTTTGCGCACCTTCAGATTTTGCCTTTTCCAACTGTGCTCTTAATTCTTGCATGTCATTATTGGCATAGCGGTAACGCTTCGCTTTGCATAAACGGACGCCATCAATGATGGAAGCATGGTTCAAGGCATCAGAGATAATGGCATCTTCTGGCCCAAACAGTGTTTCAAACAGACCGCCGTTTGCATCAAAGCAAGAGGAGTACAGAATGGCATCTTCCATACCCAAAAATTCAGCAATCTTATTTTCTAATTCTTTATGGGAGTCTTGCGTACCACAAATAAAGCGAACAGATGCCATACCAAAACCGTGGCTATCCATTCCTGCTTTTGCAGCAGCGATCAGGTCAGGATGATTGGCCAAACCTAAGTAGTTATTGGCGCAAAAATTAACGACTTGGTTACCCTCAGCAACAGCAATATTGGCATTCTGGGCAGAAGTGATAATGCGCTCACTTTTGAATAGCCCTTCAGAACGGGTTTGCTCCAACTGTTCATTAATTTTCTGGTAAAACGACGCTGACATTTTTCTCTCCTGAGTACCTAATTAAGTGAAAGGCGTGATGTATTTTACTGATAGATCCTACTAGTGACGATACAACTAGAAAGATAATATCAACTTTGTAAAGTTGATCACGGCTCAGAGTCTGGCATGCAACAAGATTTCAGGATATTCACCTGTTTAAGCTGCTGCCGTCAGTAGGGTTAAGTGCTATTATACGCAGCTAAGATATACCCAATAGATGTCAAGTTGCAGCAATAAGGCTGCAATTTAGCAGAATCTGGGTGTAATAATCTGGGTGTAAAGTGAACTGACTATTTAGAGGTGAGCCAAATGATTATTGTCACTGGTGGCGCAGGGTTTATTGGCAGCAATATTGTCAAGGCACTGAACGACGAAGGCTATAAGGATATTCTGGTTGTTGATAACCTGAAAGACGGCACAAAGTTCGTCAATTTGGTTGATTTGAATATCACCGATTATATGGATAAGGAAGACTTCATTGCCAGCATCGTTGCAGGTGATGATTTAGGTGACATTGATGCTATTTTCCATGAAGGGGCTTGCTCATCCACAACAGAATGGGATGGTAAGTATATGATGGACAATAATTATCAATACTCCAAAGACGTGCTGCATTATTGTCTTGAGCGTCAAATCCCTTTCCTGTATGCCTCCTCTGCTGCGACTTATGGTGGTCGTAGTGACAACTTCATTGAAGAGCGTCAGTATGAAAAACCGCTCAATGTTTATGGCTACTCCAAATTCCTGTTCGACCAATATGTTCGTGATATTTTGCCCCACGCAGATTCTCAAATTTGTGGCTTCCGTTATTTCAATGTATACGGGCCGCGCGAAGGGCATAAAGGCAACATGGCAAGTGTCGCCTATCATTTAAACAATCAGATTCATCAAGGACAGAATCCGAAATTATTTGCTGGCAGTGAGAATTTCCGTCGTGATTTTATCTATGTCGGTGATGTTGCTGCCGTCAATCTGTGGTTCTGGAAAAATAGCGTTTCCGGTATTTTTAATTGTGGAACAGGCCGCGCTGAATCTTTTCAGGCCGTTGCAGATGCTGTAACTGAATGCCATAAAGAAAAATCTCCAACTGTGGAATACATCAACTTTCCAGAAAAATTAAAAGGTCGTTATCAGAGTTTTACTCAAGCAGACCTGACAAAACTTCGAGCTGCCGGATATGAAAAACCTTTCAAGACTGTCGCCGAAGGTGTCGCTGAATATATGCAATGGCTCAATCAGGATAATTAATCGACTTCTATGAAGATATTGGTGATCGGCCCATCATGGGTAGGTGACATGATGATGTCACAAAGCCTCTACCGTACTTTGAAAGCTTTGTACCCCAATGCAGAAATTGATGTAATGGCACCGGCATGGTGCCGTCCATTACTGGCAAAAATGCCAGAAGTAAATCAGGCATTGGCTATGCCGCTTGGTCATGGTGCTTTTGCCTTGGGGGAACGCCGACGCCTCGGGCTAGCATTACGTGAACATCAATATGATCGTGCCTATGTATTGCCCAACTCATTCAAATCTGCGCTGATACCTTTCTGCGCCAATATTCCGCTGCGTACAGGCTGGCGCGGTGAAATGCGTTACGGACTGCTGAATGATATCCGAACCCTAAATAAGAGTGTGTTTCCGCTCATGATGCAGCGCTATGTGGCTCTAGCGTATGAAAGGAAAAACATACGCAGTGCCGATGATCTTCCACAACCGCTATTGTGGCCGCGATTAAGTGTCAATGATGAAGATATTGCAGAATCAACCTCAGCCTTCAATATTGCCGATCATCGTCCAATCATTGGCTTCTGCCCCGGTGCTGAGTTCGGCCCGGCCAAACGCTGGCCACATTATCATTATGCATCTCTGGCAGAACAGTTAATCACCGAAAAAGGCTATCAAATATTACTGTTTGGTTCCGCCAAAGATCATCAAGCAGGTGAAGATATTCGCGCACTTTTGAGCGAGGATGCCTGCGAAGATTGTCTCAATTTGGCAGGAAAAACCTCACTGGAGCAGGCGGTAAATATCATTGCGGCCTGTGATGCTATCGTCACAAACGATTCAGGTTTGATGCATGTGGCAGCCGCTTTAAACCGTCCTCTGGTGGCCTTATATGGGCCAAGCAGCCCTGATTTCACGCCACCGCTATCACATAAGGCCGAAGTGATCCGTCTGATTACGGGCTACCATAAAATCAGAAAAGGCGACAGCGACGAAGGCTATCACCAAAGTCTTATTGATATTCAACCTGAAATGGTTTTATCTTCATTAGAGAAACTGCTACAGGTGGAGAGCCAAAATTAATGCGTGTTTTACTGGTGAAAACATCTTCGATGGGAGATGTGTTACATACTCTACCGGCGTTAACTGATGCGCGAAAGCAGTTTCCTGACATTCAGTTTGATTGGGTGGTAGAAGAAGGATTTGCCCAGATCCCAGCCTGGCACAGTGCTGTCGAAAATGTGATTCCCGTGGCCATTAGACGCTGGCGAAAAAATTGGTTCAGGAAAGATATTCGTGAAGAAAGAGCGCGATTCAGGCAACAACTGCAACAATGCCAATATGACGCCATCATTGATGCGCAAGGTCTGTTAAAAAGTGCTTTTTTGGTAACTCGGCTGGCACATGGCCCAAAACATGGTTACGACAGAAAAAGCATCCGCGAACCTATCGCCAGTTTTTTCTATGATTATTGTCATGCCGTCAGCAAGCAACAGCATGCGGTTGAACGTATTCGAGATTTATTTGCTGATAGTTTGGGCTATAAAAAACCTTTAGACCAAGGTGATTACGCTATCGCCCGTCATTTTTTGAACCAGCAAACCGATGACCAAAGTAACTATCTGGTTTTCCTCCACGCAACAACACGCGACGAAAAACATTGGCCTGAAAACCATTGGCGGCAGCTTATTGCTGATATTCAGGCAACTGGCATGCGTATTAAACTGCCTTGGGGTGCAGAGCATGAACACCAGCGGGCACTAAGACTAGCAGTAGGATTTTCTCATGTTGATGTTCTGCCGAAGCTGACGCTTGCTGAAGTTGCGCATGTCCTCGCAGAAGCGAAAGCGGTGATTTCTGTTGATACAGGGTTGAGCCATCTTACAGCGGCGCTTGATCGGCCCAATATTACGTTATTTGGATCAACTAATCCTGGTTTGATCGGCGGATATGGTAAAGAGCAGCATCCTCTTAAATCGGTAGATAATACGATGCAAGGTATTGCTCCAGAAGACATTATCTTGCTTTTGAGGGGAATATTACCAAAAGACTTTAGCCAGAGAACATGAGTCGCTTACGATTTCAATATTCATTGAAAATTATTAAAGTAATACGGTGTATAAACACTATTTATTGCAATTGTAAGAAATATTTTTTAGCTTTTTTGCTATTATTATAACCATATGAAAAAAACTTTTAATCCAAGAGTGAATGTTTTTATACAATACTCCCACTTACTGAATTGTGGGAATACTGTATAAAATTTATGTTGTCAACTAGCTTTAGGTTAAATACGATTGTGCGTTTGTAAGCAAAAACTAAGGGCTGTAAATGTTAGGTTGGAAAAAAGCCAGCTTTGCCAATTACGAAGAAGCGTATGAATTATATGGAGGAGGTATCTCAACCTCTCCAGAAGTACTACAATTTTTACATGCTAGGTTTGATTTGAACGAAAAATATTTCGTTAAGACAGATAACAGTAACAATATTCTGGCTGCAGTATGCGTCTGGAATTCTAATTCTTTGGCTGGGGAACCAAGCTTATCCCAAAAAATAGGTAACCCTTATCCTGTTTGCACCGATGAGATCTTATTTCCAATTAAACCTGAAATTAAATGTATATTACCGTTTAAATCTAAATTTTTATCTCATAAAAATGCGGAAGCAGTGGTTAATAGCTCACATATATTGAATTCCCGTCGTGAAATGTGTTTTGTTAAAGAGCTATCAAGTAAAACAATAAACACAAGAAATCGAGAACTAAAAAATTTTCTGAAAGATGATGGCAGTTTAATTAACATTGATGACATGTCAACGGATGAATTTGTTGAGATTTATGATGAATTATTTTTCATGCGGCGAAAACATCACATTAATAAAATAGCAATAAGAGAATTATTAAATAATATTCCATCTTTGAAGTTTGGACATGTACTTTTCTGGAAAAACAAACCAGCCTCAGTTCAATTTGTTATAAAAAAACAATGTGTTAATTGGATAAATTTTGATTTTATCAATACTGGTAGGGATATGAATTTGGAAAAAATCCCTGTAGGAACAATAGCTATGTGGGTTAACATAAAGAGTGCTATGGCTCTTGCAGAAAAAAATAACATTGAGATGAGATTTAGTTTTGGCCGACCTACATTTAATTATAAAAAACGCTGGTGTAGACGAGAAAAGTTATACAGAGTTATAACATTTTAATTATAAAGATTATTTTATAAAGGAAAAAATGAGATTATCTCAAACAACGAACTTATTATATGAATTCGGAAGATACTGACAAATGGCCTGCTAATCCAGGCCTTATACATAATTATTGAATGATATCTTTTTTCTTTGTAAGAATTAATCGAACTAGAAACCATTTTTTTTTATTTTTTGAATTTATCAAGTTTAACTTAAATAATTCTTTTTTCCTAAGAAAGACGGCATATTGACTATAATATGAAAGAGTTGAGATAAAATTTGAAAGTTCATTGAATTTCCCAGAAGCAAGTAGTTTCCACATAAAAGCCACTTTAAGATTTAAAACTTTCGCACCTATTTTATCCATAAGAAGATTACGATCTGTCTTACGATAATCAAGATACATTTTATGGTAAATAGCATCCCAAGCTTGGATTTCATTTATATGGTCATTCACCCCCCATTTTTTATTCATTATAGAGCATTCTCTATAAATATAATTATATAAATATTTAGGGACACAAGAAAAATTAGTTTTATTTATACACATCAAAATGAATAGTACATCTTCACCAACTATTAATTTCTCATCAAAAGTCAAATTAAAGTCTAATAAAAAACTACGTTTTATTAACATGCAGCAGATATCAAAATAATCAAAATTCATATAATTAACTGCTAATTTATTCATATCTTCATAATTTTTAGAAAGCTTTATATTTTTGTTTTTACCAATTGTTCTATTCAAACAAAAAACCACATCACTATTTTCTTCCTCATTTTTTTTCAACATACTCTCTATGAAAATAGGTTCTATGGAATCATCACTATCCAAAAAAGAAATATATTCACCAGTAGATTTACTTAACCCCAAGTTTCTTGCTGACGAAATCCCTTTATTTATTTGAGATAACACTATAATATTTTTATTTTTGCCTGCCATATTCTCTATAACATTTAATGTATTATCAGTTGAGCCATCATTAACAATTATTATCTCTATATTATTATATGTCTGCCTTAGAACACTATTAATAGAATTAGATATAAAACTTTCAACATTAAATGCTGGTATTATAATAGAAATTAAAGGATTTTTCATAACGGTGATATACTCTTTTTATTTTATATAACAATCCTTCCTTTTAAACTAGGAAAGGGAGTTATAAGATATGAAATACAAAGTATTTTTATATTATAACATAACTTTCAACAAACTGTTAGCATACAGAAATATAATGAGTTTTCTACTAAGAAATATGCAAAAAACTTATAGAAGTTTATATACTTTAATATGATATTACCAACTTTCATACATAAATGAAAATACATAATCAAGCATTTTAAAAGAAGAAATCAAATAAATAATTTAAGTCTTTTTAGCCCGAGACAATAGAAAAATCTTACTATATCTCAGGCACCAAAAACCTCATCATTACTAAAATAGCTAGTCTTATTTATTTTTCATATGGTAATGAGTTATAATATTTCAAGTTATTATTAAAATCAATAATTTTAATTTCTTTATCACAATCATCATTAGAAAAATATTTACAGTCATTATTAATCCTAACTTCACTTACACCTATCCACTCAGAATAAATAGATAAAAAATCAAATCCACTTCTAAATTTATTAACATAACTTCTATACTTACTATCATAAGATGTAATAAAAAAAGGGACTTGGTAGTTTTGTTTGTATTTATCACCGTGAGTTAATCTTTTATCTTTTAATTTTTCATTATAAAAAGAAACACCATGATCTGAAAAATACATCATTGACCATTTCTTATGGCTTTTATTAGCAGCATCAACAATTTTTGATAAAAGTAAATCCGTATTTTTAATACTTTGAATATAACATGACATATCTTTATTTAAGTAAAACTCATCATATTTTTCATTTGTTCTTTCACAATGATCCGCATGAGAACCAATCAAATGAACAAAAATTATCTTCTTCCTTATATTATTATTCAACGCATTAATAACCTTTGGTAATAAAATGTCATCAGGTAATTTAACATAATTATATTCTCCCTTATTGGAGAAAAAATAATAATTTGCTTTTTGACCTATGGCGCTGATACTTGTATCATATTCTCCTAACATTCCCTGGTTTGAAAGCCAATAAGTAAAGTATCCACTTTTATTTGCCAACGATACTATATTATCATTGATTTTTAAATTATTATTTTCTCTCAGAGAGAAAGAATTTGTTAATGATAATACAGTTGAAGAAGCAGCAGAAATATAGTTATTAAATAATATCCCATTAGCTTTGCTCATAAAAGGAGTATTCTCTAAGGGAAAACCATAACTGTTCATCATATCTTTTCTGACACTCTCTCCAATAACAACGATATAAGTATCATATTTGTTGTTAATTTTTCTTGATGGATTCCAATCATCAGCTAAATTTAACAACCTATTTTGCTCTTCATATTGTTTCTTTACCTCCTGGTTCGATAAATATATTTCACAAAAGAATCTTATAGGTGGAAATCTAATTGATAATAAATCAAATTTATTAGTCTTGGCATAAATCTTTATGGGATTATAAAAAATAACAGAAAAAACAATAAAATAAGAAAATAAAACAATTTTTTTACTTTCTATTTTAAATGAAAAATTCAAATTCAGAAAACCAATGATTATGACAATAACACTAGAGAAAAAATAATAAATAGGAATAGACTTAATAAATTCAAAACTTTCATTTTTATTTGTATAATATAACGACAACACCGAATTAAAAGATGGAGGCCCATAAATCAACCCAATAGGAAAATAAACAGAAGATAGTATCAACAAAGATACAATACTAACCTTATATAAAAAATTACATTTATTTAAAGAAATAAGAAAAAACATCAATAAAAAGGCATAAAAAGGTCTAAATCCATACCCTAAAGAAAAGTTTACTAAAAAACAAAATATTGATAGAAACATAAATGGTATTACTTTTTTCAGAATTAATTTATCAATTCTGATCACAGTAACTATAAACTTAACAAAGAAATTTAACATATAAAAACTACCGTAAAATAAATTATTTATTATTAAAGAATAACATTTAAGGAATGCTTATGCTTTCATATCATATAAACTACAGTCTCTCATTTTATATTTAGTTTCTAAGCAATTTTACTCGAAAATACTCCCCCAACGTCATCCCCTGTACCAATGGCTTCAAAAACTCAAACAACCCTTCCAAATCTTGATAAAGCAATTCGATCTGTTCTTCATTATGAAAAGTTGGACTTCCACCTGGCATAAATTCAGATGAATGCAGCATAAACTCAACATAATCACTGCCATTTGCTAAAGTTTGCTGGACAACAATCTTCATCTGCTCCAAATTCCCACCTTTTGGCCGTAACCAATTAACCGATGGAGAACGCTGTTTTCCTCTCAATCTATCATATTTCTGCTTAACAAAGTTCATAATCTCAGAATGCCTATACTGAATACTCATCGGCACTTGCAATAACGAAGAATCGCCTTCTTTAGAAATATCCTGTAAATCCATAAAATAAGCATGCTCAGGAAAACGGCTATAATTTGCTCCGCCATTTCCATTAGGATCCCCCTTAGTAAAGTTCCAATTAACTTTTGGGGTAACGGAGCAATCTACCTGATAGCCATACTCAACCAATAACTGAGCGTAATATTCATTGAATGCCCAACGACCAGCACGATGGCTCAGCATTTTCGTTTGGAGCTTTTCTTCAAGGAGATTCGTTATTAAATCAATTTTCGCTTTGATCTGATCTTTCGGATATTCAATCAGATAAGGCTTATAACGCATATCATCATCAGTCAGAGGAACAATTGGAGGATTATTCCAAGCATGTAAGTGCATACCAATCTCACCGGTGTCTCTGGCTATTACATCCTTGGCAAATTCGATGTAGTTGTCATCCATTACCATTTCGTAGTTAGTTAGCCAAACAGGTTTAAACCCAAAGTGCTCACAAAGATTCTGAAATCTTGGTAAATAATTTGTGTTTTTTGTTGAGATTTGACCATTATTTTGCCATAGATCATCACCTTCAGTGTCGATCGTGATAATAAAAGCGGGTAATGACATTGATATGCACCAAAATGTGATAATAATAATTATCTAATGGTACGCATAGCAATCAAAGAGCGCAATTAGATAATCCCAAATCTCTGATTACGCGTAAACTCTATTCAATACTGATCTTGGTTGGTTTACTTAAAGATGTCACACTATGATTTTTACATTAAGATCACCCTATGATCTTGATATGCTAAAGAACTCAACAAATGACTTCCAAAAACAATAAAATCAAACGCATTTTGGTGATTAAATTACAACATCACGGAGATATGTTACTGATAACACCAGTTATCAGCACACTAGCCCACCACTATACAGATGCAGAAATTGATGTACTCCTTTATCAAGAAACTGCACCTATGTTGGAAAATTCAGCAGAGATTTCTCGTATTTTTTCCATAGACCGCAAATGGAAACAGTTAGGTACAAGAAAGAAATTATTGCATGAGTGGACTCTGCTCAAAACATTAAGACAGCAACGCTATGATTTAGTGATCAACCTTGCTGACCAATGGAGAAGCTCATTTATTTCCCGTTTTACAGGTGCGCCTACTCGCTTGGCTCTTAGTTTCCCTAAACGACAAAATTGGAAATGGCGTTTCTGTCATACTAAGGTTATACCAACAGATGATCATGATTCATTGCATACAGTAGAACAAAATCTTTCCATCCTAAAACCGTTACAATTTAATTCAATTATCACAAAAGTGACAATGAGTTATAGCGATAATGATTTACAGTGGATCAAGAAAATACTTTCTAAACATCGATTTTCAGAAAGATACGTCGTTATTCAACCTACCTCCCGATGGTTTTTTAAGTGTTGGGATGAAAAAAAAATGGCAGAAGTGATTACTGCACTACAAAAAGATGGACATAGCATTATCATTACTTCTGGGCCAGATCAAAAGGAATTGGAGATGGTCGATACTATCTTGTCACACTGCACTGATAACAAAAAGAATATTCTTTCTCTAGCCGGAAAGTTGACATTACCCAAACTTGCCGCTTTGATTGATCACGCTAAGTTATTTATTGGCGTAGATTCAGTACCAATGCATATGGCTGCAGCTCTGGAAACGCCCTGTATTGCATTATTCGGCCCATCCAAACTGACATTCTGGAAACCTTGGCAATCCGTTGGTGAGGTGATTTGGGCTGGCAATTATGGCAATATTCCACACCCAGATGACATAAAAACTCATACAAACGAACGTTACTTAGATCTGATACCTACAGATGCCGTCATTTCAGCAGCAAGGAAATATATTTCATGAAACCATTACGTTTAGCCATTGTCCGTCAAAAGTATCGTCCAGATGGAGGTGCTGAACGTTTTATTTCAAGAGCTCTGGAAGCATTAGAATACCAACAGCTTGAACTTAATGTCATTACACGTTCTTGGCAAGGTGAAAGTAATCCAAATTGGCGCATTCACCTATGCAATCCCATTAAATATGGAAGAATTAGCCGTGAAAAAGGTTTTGCCACATCAGCACGAAAACTATGGCAAAAAGAACAGTTTGATTTAGTTCAAAGCCATGAACGCATTACTGGCTGTGATATTTATCGAGCTGGAGATGGCGTTCATCAACGCTGGTTACATCAACGAACCCGCATCTTGCCAACATGGAAAGCACAATGGCTGTTAAATGATCGGTATCACCGCTATGTCATGAGTGCTGAGGCAGAAATGTATGCAGATCCTGCTTTAAAAAAAGTGATCTGCAACTCTGAGATGGTAAAAAAGGAAATTATCGAAGAATTTGGTGTAACCGAAGATAAAATCGCCGTTATATACAACTCGATTGATAACATAAAGTTTTTTCCTGCGGATGAGCAATCCCGCCTACAGCTTAGGCAACAATATCAAATCCCCGCCACTGCAAGATGCTTGATTTATGTTGGTTCCGGTTTTGAGCGAAAGGGATTATCTGCGGCAATTAAAGCTGTCGCGAAAACAGATAGTTATCTATTAGTTATTGGCAAAGACAAAGAACAAAGTAAATATCAGTCAATTGCAAATACTTTAGGATGTGCTCATCGCATCCGTTTCATGGGATTACAAAAAAATACATTGCCTTTTTATCAACTGTCTGATGCTTTGCTCCTACCGACACTATATGATCCATTTCCCAATGTGATCCTTGAGGCTATGGCATGCGGTTTGCCTGTTATTACTAGTACGACATGTGGGGGGGCAGAATTCATCACCGAAGGAAAAAATGGTTTTATCTGTGATGCATTAGATATTGAAAAATTAAAGGATGCTGTTCATAGCATTCCTGATAATATATTCGGAACAGATATGTCTATTGCTGCCAGAAACCAAATAATCGCTGCAACTCCAGAGAATTTATCTAAACAATTAAACGATCTTTATCAGCGAGTTTTAGCATAGTGAAAGAACATATTCTTTTTATTATCGATGGATTACCTGGAGGAGGAGCTGAAAATGTTACTCTTCGCCTTGCAGCCAGTTTGAGTAAATCAAACTACCAAGTCTCATTACTTTCACTCAATACTCAATTGGATTATACCATCCCAGAAGATATTCAGTACATTGTCAGTTTAGATGACTACCAAGGACCACTAAGAAAACTCAATGAAATAAACCGCAGAGCTAAAGCGATGGATAAAGTTTTATTTAAGCTTTTCCAACAAAAAGGCAAACCTGTACTTGTTATATCTAATCTACATAAAACTGACCGCATCGTAGTTAAATCCAAAATCCTGAAAAATTGCAATATATGGCATTGTATTCACGGGATTTTTTCTCAATCATACTTAAGCAACAAAAGTGGCTTTTCTTATTGGATAAAAAAAGAAAAGATAAAAAAGGTTTATAAAAATAAAAAGGTTATCTGCGTTTCTGACGCTGTTAGCAATGATCTGTTAAGCAATATTGGAATAAACCCCAAACAGATAAAAACCATCTATAATCCCTTTGATTTTGAGAAAATAAAAGCACAAGCCTCAGAAACTAATCCTTATCATGGATTGAGTTACATTCTGCATGTCGGACGCTTACATCAAGTAAAACGTCAAGACCGATTAATAGAAGCTTTTGCAAAGGCAAATCTTCCATGCAAACTTATCATTGTAGGACAAGGCCCTAAAGAAATAGAAGATCATCTTAAAGTAAAAATCCATCAGTATGGGTTAGATGATAAAGTCATTTTAGCTGGTTTTCAGCCTAATCCACACCCCATTATCAATGAAGCGAAAGCTGTTGTTATAAGTTCAGACAGTGAAGGATTGCCGACCGTATTAATCGAAGCATTAATTTGCCATACACCTATTGTCAGTACTGATTGCCCTGGTGGTGTTAGAGAGATAATGGCTGGTCAATTGGAAAACTATCTGTCTAAACTTGATGCAGATTCTTTGGCAGAAAAAATACGACTTGCTTACGATATGCCTCCACAAATTACAGATGAACTATATAAAAAATTTGAGGCAAGCAGTATACAAAAGCAATATATTGAATTAATAGAAAAATAGTATACAGAATACCAAACTTATGGTTCAAAAGGGACTGTATTTTACACACTTTCTTTAAGTCAATGTGGTACTATAACCGCAGTCTATGTCAGTGAATTTGATAGAATGTTGCTTCGCGTATATCAGGTACTTCTCTACCTTATCCAACCAATTATTTGGTTACGTCTGCTGCTACGCAGCCGGAAATCACCTGCGTACCGCAAACGCTGGGAGGAACGCTATGGCTTCTGCGCCAAAAAGGTGGTTTCCGGTGGAATATTACTGCATTCCGTTTCTGTCGGAGAGACATTAGCTGCCATTCCGCTAGTGCGAATTTTACGGCACCATTATCCTTTTTTGCCCATTACTATAACTACCATGACACCAACAGGATCTGAAAGGGTTCTTTCTGCTCTGGGCAATGATGTTAACCACGTATACCTTCCCTATGACCTGCCAGGCTCAATGAGCCGTTTTCTTGATCATGTAAACCCAAAGTTAGTGATCATTATGGAAACCGAACTATGGCCGAATCTGATCACTCAGCTACATCAAAGAGAAATCCCACTGGTTATCGCCAACGCGAGGCTATCAGCACGCTCTGCGGCGGGATATCAAAAAATTGGCGGCTTCATTAAAACCATTTTAAATAAGGTCACATTAATCGCCGCACAGAATCAGGAAGATGGTGAACGTTTTATCGAATTGGGATTAAAACGCTCCCAGCTTTCTGTAACTGGTAGCCTTAAGTTCGATATTTCTGTTACACCAGAACTCGCAGCCAAAGCCGTCACACTGCGCCGCCAATGGGCACCTCATCGTCCTGTATGGATAGCAACCAGCACCCATGATGGGGAAGAAACGATTATTCTGGATGCACATTGCAAACTTCTTAAGCAATTCCCTGACTTACTGTTAATTCTGGTACCCCGCCATCCTGAGCGTTTTGGTAAAGCCGCAGAGTTGACCCAAAAAGCCGGGCTGAACGCAATCTTGCGTAGTGCAAATACTATTCCTGACTCCAATGTGCAAGTGGTTATTGGAGATACGATGGGCGAATTGATGCTTCTGTACGGTATCGCTGATCTGGCTTTTGTCGGAGGGAGCCTGATAGAACGTGGAGGACATAACCCACTGGAAGCGGCAGCCCATGCCATTCCAGTTATCATGGGTCCACATACATTCAATTTTAAAGATATCTGTGCCAAGCTGGATAAAGCGGATGGATTGATTACTGTTACTGATAGCCAGTCATTAAGTTCAGCTATCAACAGCTTGCTGACCGACAAAGATTACCGACGCTATTACGGTCACCACGCTGCAGAAGTCCTGCATGAAAACCAAGGTGCTCTTCAACGCTTGCTAAAATTACTGGTACCTTATCTCCCCCCAAGGAGCCATTAATGACCGCAAAAAAACGCCTGTCCGTTGTCATGATCACCAAAAATGCTGCTGATTTGATTGTAGACTGCCTGCTTTCTGTTAATTGGGCGGATGAAATCATCGTCTTGGATTCTGGCAGTACAGATGCAACCTGCAAAATAGCCAGCGAGATGGGCGCAAAGGTCTACTTGAATACCGAATGGCCCGGCTTCGGTCGTCAACGACAGCTCGCACAATCTTATGCCAGCGGTGATTATATTTTTATGATTGATAGCGATGAACGGGTGACCCCAGAATTAAAAGCATCCATTGAACAAATCCTGACCAATCCTGACGATAATAAAGTCTATAACTGTGCACGCCTCAATTTATTTATGGGGAGATTCATGAAACACAGTGGCTGGTATCCCGATAAAGTTATTCGTCTTTATTGCCGTGAACGTTACCAATACAATGACAATCAGGTTCATGAATCCCTGGATACCCAAGGCGCATCTATCGTGACACTCAAGGGTGATTTACGTCACTTAACCTGCCGTAACCTGATGGAGTTCCAGCAAAAACAATTAAATTACGCGAGAGATTGGGCAAAACATCGCTATGAGCAAGGCAAGAAAACCCGTTATTTTTCTATAATCAGCCATACGCTGGGAGCATTTTTCAAAACTTGGCTATTAAGAGCAGGTTTTCTGGATGGTAAGCAGGGGCTGGTATTAGCAATTGTGAATGCCCAATACACATTCAATAAATACGCCGCACTTTGGGAAATGACTCAAATAAAGAGTAAAAACAACGATGAAAAGAAAAGCGATTTATCCCGGCACCTTTGATCCAATCACTTACGGCCATCTTGATATCGTTACTCGTGCCGCAAACATGTTTGACCATGTTTTATTGGCTATCGCCAATAGTGATAGAAAAAATCCTATGTTCAATTTGGAAGAGCGTGTCACGCTGGCAAAAGAGGCCACGGCTCATCTGGAAAATGTTGATGTAGTTGGATTTAGTGAACTGATGGTTAATTTTGCCAAAAAACAACAAGCTAATATCTTAATCCGTGGATTACGTTCTGTTGCTGATTTTGAATATGAATGGCAACTTGCCAATATGAATCGACATTTTATGCCAGAGTTGGAAAGTGTCTTTTTATTGCCTTCTCAAACCCTATCTTTCGTCTCATCATCTTTAATCAAGGATGTTGCACGCCATGATGGTGACGTTTCATCCTTCCTGTCAGAGCCGGTTACAAAGGCTATGCTAGATAAATTAGGTAAATAACACCATCATCGGGGGCAAATATCTTCTGCCCCCAATACGCTTAATGCTGACACTGACGACAGAAAAATGTACTGCGTTGCCCCAATTTTACGCTCTCGATTTTCTCACCGCATACTGGGCAGGACTCATCTTTCTTGCCATAGACAAACAACTCCTGAGCAAAATATCCTGGTTTACCATCAGATTGCAGAAAATCCTTCAGCGTCGTTCCACCTTGCTCAATGGAACGACGTAAGATCTGTTTGATTGTATCGACTAATAGGTGAACTTCTTGCTGTGTCAGAGAGTTCACTGGACGTTCAGGCAAGATACGTGCAACAAATAGCGCTTCATTGGCATAGATATTCCCAACACCAACGACAACTTTATTATCCATCAACCAAGGTTTGATAGCCGTTTTTTTATTGCGGGAAAGTGTGTAAAGATATTCGCCATCAAACTGGTCAGAAAGAGGCTCAGGGCCTAAATGAGCCAGCACAGAACATTCATTGAGATTGTCACTCCATAACCACGCACCAAAACGTCGGGGATCGGTATACCGGAGAATTTTGCCATCAGCCATAATCAAATCAACATGATCATGCTTTGCTGGCGGTTGCTCATCCAACAAGACACGTAAACTGCCAGACATTCCCAGATGGATAATAATCCAGCCCTCCGGCAACTCAAGCAACAAATACTTTGCCCGTCGTCGGACACTAAGTACAGGCCTGTCTGAAAGCGCCATGATTTGCTCGGAAACAGGCCAGCGCAAACGTGGATTTCTGACTTCGGCATATTGGATTACATTCCCAACCAAGTGAGGTTCAATCCCTCTCCGACTGGTTTCCACCTCTGGTAGCTCCGGCATACCGACTCCTTAAATAAGTTATCTACGACATGGTATCTGAGGACATTGTATCTGAGCAGATTACAATACCGTTTTCATGTATCATTTGCAGCCAGATTCTATTGGACAGCTAAGAAAAACAGACCATCATTATGCTTAATATAAAAAATAGATTTAACATCAGTCACGATAAGAAATCTTTATGGAATTTATCCATTGTTGGACTCTATATTATTCTTGTTTATCTGCCTGATATCACAAGATACAAAAATCTTGTCATGATTCTTATCTGTACAACTGCACTCTATTATCTGGTAAAAGATTTTCGCCAAGTAGCTAATTCACTAAAGAATCATCTATTTTTATCCATTTTATTGTTTGTTCTGGCGATGTTCTATTCTGTTGGGATCTCCATTGATTCTGCATTGAGTTTCAAGGAAATGAACAAACCTATCTTAAATGGATTGCTTCTATTTAGTTTTACTTTCCCCATTGTGCTCTATAAGGAAAGCAAAGAGCACATTGCGAAGATGAGTTTAATTGCATTTATTATCGGTATGACCACTATTTCACTAACAGATATTGCGAAATACCTTATCAATTACCATGCTACAGGTGAAATACCATTTAAGA
Source organism: Xenorhabdus vietnamensis (assembly GCF_002127535.1). Taxonomy (GTDB): domain Bacteria; phylum Pseudomonadota; class Gammaproteobacteria; order Enterobacterales; family Enterobacteriaceae; genus Xenorhabdus; species Xenorhabdus vietnamensis. Next base: position 82,821 of record NZ_MUBJ01000016.1, on the reverse strand, counting down.
ATTACAATCATCGTGAATTTTCTTACGGATTTATTTTCTATTTCCCCGTATTGCTATGTACTTGGGCGCTCTGGAAAAAACATACTTTACTAAGCTGGTTATTATTAATCATTGCCTCCGCAGTGAGCCTGTTTTTACTCCTTGGAACACTATCCCGTGGTGCCTGGGTTGCCATTATGGTCGTTACTCTGCTCATCATCGTGGTTAACAGAGAATGGAAACTCACCCTCGCAGCTACAATATGTTTGGGGTTACTGGCTGGCGTTACACATTGGACAGCTACATCTAACCCTGATACCCGGTTACTGATCCATAAACTCACTCAAACAGACAGTAGTTATCGCTATAGTAACGGCACCCAAGGTTCAGCATGGTCCCTAATTATGGAGCACCCCATCAAAGGCTATGGCTTTGGTAATAAAGTTTATCATCAAGTCTACAATAGCCGTGCTGCCGATTATCCTGACTGGACATTTAGAACTTCGATTGGTCCACATAATGTCTTCTTATCACTTTGGTTCTCGGCTGGCATCCTTGGTCTGATAACAACATTATTGATGACATTTTCAGCTCTATTTACTGGAGGGCAAATCATTCGCGAACATAGAGGTATTGTCCGGCAAGTAGGGCTTATCCTTTTGTCTGCTTTTATTGGCTTGTTTGTCGTCAGGGGAGCTTTTGAAAATGCCTACATCAATCAGATAGGTATCTTATTTGGTTTAATAATTGCGCTATATAAGAAAACAACCGATAAGGCAATGAACTAAACGGAAAAACACCAGCCCATAAGCAATGAATGATATGGGCTGAATCCAATAAGATCAGTCAATTATTGGAATAACTTTTCCGCTATCACGCCTATAATTAACTTCGCACGCTGATCCCAGTTAAAACGTTCTGTTACTAACCATTGCGAATGGTCAACTTTCGCCATCATTTCGCTGGGGTGATTAATTAGCCATTGTATCTGTTCAGCAAAACTTTCTGCATTTTCACTATCAGCAAAATTTACCGCATTTTCATCAACAGCGTCACGAATGGACGGAAAATCAGAAATAACCACAGGCTTTCCCATGGCCATGTATTCAAAAAGTTTAAGAGGAGAGGTATAGCGACTGCCAATACTGGTTTTCGTCAGTGGCAGAACACAGATATCATTATCAGCAATAACCTGAAAACGTTTTATGGGTTGAACAAAACCAAGAAAATTAACTTTATCAATCACACCAATCTGTTCGGCTGTTCTCTGCAATCGCTCAATTTGCTCAGTTGTCCCTCCAGCAATGTTTAGCTCAATATTATCCAGATAAGACATAGCTTTCATTACTGTTGGGACGCCTTTCCAACGATGTAAGCTCCCTAAATAAAGCACTTTTTTAGGAAGTGTACTTTTGAGATCGCTATTGGAAAGAGCCTGTTTAGCTGATTCAACCGCCAACATGTCAACACCATCGGATGCCACAACAATCGGTGTATTAACACTATATTGCTTATAAATATCTTCTTGCAGTAACGAAGTCAGAGCAAAAATAACCTTAGAACTATCATAAACCTGCTGTTCTATTTCTCTTAATTTATTATATTTACGTTGGTTTTTACGGTTGAGTAAATCATGGGATTCTTTAAATGACTGAGAAAATACTTCATGGCTTTCAAAGAAATGAGGAATACCTGGATGATTACGCAGCAGATAATTTGCCATTTTAAGGTTACGGGTAAAAAAAGCATCGACCTCATGCTCTTTAATCCACCGAGAAACCTGCAAATAAAATAGTTTCTGAGTATTTAATGGGAAATACCATTTTCTTCGTATATTGTGCAGAGCAATTAAGTTCACAGAAGGCGGTAACGGTCTGCCAAGAATATCTTCAACTTGGCTTTGGCCTTTTGGTGTAATCAGGTAAACACAGTGCCCCTGCCGAGCAAAAGCATCTACATTCTGCAAAATTTGCAGTGACGCAACCCGATAATCAGGCACAGGATAAGGGTCAATATACGCAATTTTCATTATTTTTTTATCGCGTTCAATAAACGGCTAGCAGAATGTTCCCAAGTGTACCTCGATTCAACCCTCTGGCGAGCAGTTTTACCCATACCTTTTCCTCTATCCGACAAAGACAAAAGATGATTTACCGCATCAACAATAGCCACAGCATCCCCCGGAGTGACCAGAATACCAGCACTCCCCTCATTGCCAACCACCTCCGGTATTCCACCAATATAGCTGGCAATTACAGGACGTCCACATGCCATCGATTCTGCAATTGTAATACCAAACGCTTCATCACCAATACTAGGGAAAATACCCGCATCTCCTGCCGCATAAAATTCAGGTAATTGATCATGGCCAACTGGAGGATGAAAAATGACAGATTTTTGCAACTGTAAAGCCGAAACACGCTTTTCAAGTGCTTTCAACTCTTCACCTTCACCAATAATCAATAATTTTACATCTTTGTCCCGCAGCAAAACCATTGCATCAATCGCCACTTTCATGCCTTTCCAGCCAACCAGTCTGCCAGCAAACGTTAACAGGAATGTTTTTTCATCAATACCTAATCGAACTCGGACGTCAGAATCAGCAGGTTTGAATTTGTCGACATCCACTCCATTATAAATAACGCTTGGAAATTGCTTGAAGTGATGCTGAATCTGCCAAGCATTAAAATGGCTACACGCAACCCATGCTGATATTTTCTGACTTAATAACCGATCCCCTTTAAAAAAACTGGTTCCACCGCTCATATAGCAAAACCGGGTATGGGATGTTTTAGGCATCATTCTGGGCCAGAAAAAATCAAAAGGCTTCGTCAAAATCACCCAATCAAAATTTTCAGCAATAACAGCTTCGCGGGAATGACGAGCAAAAGAGTAACGTTCAACAATGCGTTGAAAGCGGCGCCCGATGTTAAGCACTCGCTCTCTGTGAATAAAAGGGAAAGTATGAATATGGATATTTCTTCCACCCAATGCAGGCCGAACATCACCAATACCACCGAAAATATGAACCTCATGTCCCGCATCTGCCAACGCTTTGGCTAACTCCCAAACTGCGGTTTGAATACCACCGTAGGACATGGTAACGGTAACATCGATAAATCCTATCTTCATTGTATTCATTATCCTTTCATTCATTTTCCAGCAAATTTTGAACAGAATGCCAGACTTGATCTACGGATATCGCTGACATTGTATCTTGGCGAGTGGCTTGCCTATAATCTATAGGATGTTCAATTATCTCTAATTTCGGATGTTGTTGGGGTGCGAGAAAACGACCAGGATGAAAACTGTGATACAGAGCAACCATTGGTATACCCAATGCTCCAGCCAGATGGGTTGTGCCTGTATCAACGCCCACATACAAATTAAGTTGGCTCATAATTGCAGCGTTTTGCCGCATTGTCGTCTTACCAGCTAATGATAAGCATCTATTTGAACCCAACTTTTCAGCCAACATTCGCGCACTATCTTCACTATCTTTACTGCCCAGCAGCAAAATATGCACATGTGGATAATCACGATAAATACGTTGGGCTAATTTGTAAAAGTATTCTACAGGCCAATCACGATAGGCTTTTGCTGGAAAGCTCTGTAACTGAAAACCGATTCTTAATTGTTGTTCTATCCCTTGCTGATGAAGAAAATCTCTGGCGTATGCCTCTTCACGCGGGCTTATACAATATTGCAAACTCCAATTACTGACATCAACCCCAAGAGCATCAATTAATAGAGCCCTTTCCTGTTGTGCAGGCATAAGTTCGCAGGGTCTTGCAACAGCGCACTCATTTGATTTTTCATCAGAAGCATCCGCAAAATAAACGGTCAAATTTGCTACTCGTTTAGCATACTGCAATAAGGATTTATCATGACCATATACTAATGCCAGATCATACTGCCGACGAGAAAACCAGCCACACCATTTGGCCTTACCTTTTGAAAAATCCTTCAATTCATGAATTGAATCGATATTTTCAAGGATTTCTTTTGTTTTTTTATGCACAAATATATCAATATTTGCTTCCGGCCACTTTTCTTTCAGGGCACGAATGACCGGAGTTACCAGTAGAGTGTCGCCAAAACGAGCAATATTGATGATTAAAATATTTTGGGGCTGCATAATAATGAAGATTAAATTATTAATCCAAGGATTGGTACTTAAGGCACTATACAGCAAACTCATTAAATGTTCTATTTACTGTTAAAAAATACTATAGGCCTAAAAAATAAATTTATTTCAAATGGTTAAAAAAAATAGCGATTATTCCATCAATATTGATAAAAACAATATAAACAAAAAATAAACAAAATATCACCGCTTGCTTTCTATACTGCGATTAAAAATAGATTCCATTTTGTCTAACATATTATCCATACCAAATAAATAAGTTGCCCGCTTCAGTGAAGCATCTCCCATTCGTAAACGCAGCCCCGCATCATGCATTAACAAATCTAACTTTTCTGTTAATTGTTCGACATTTTTAGGTTCGATAATATATCCCGTCTCTCCATCAATTACAGCTTCTGTAATCGCTCCCACTGACGTAGATACAACAGGCAATCCACATGCCATTGCCTGCATGATGCCTTGAGGTACACCTTCATTACCAAACGAGGGTAAGGCAAAGATATCCATTGAATTTAGGCAATCAGGAACATCCTGCCGATTACCAAGAAAAATGACGCTTTCTGCTAACCCTTCCCGCTGAACCTGTGGCTCTAAATTCTTTCTCTGAGGGCCATCTCCCACAAACAGCAATTGCCAATCAGGATAACGTTGATGAAGAATCTTCCAGCTATCAATCAGATAACGATGCCCTTTCCATGTTCTCATTGTGGCAACAATGCCCAGAGTTGGCTTGTCTTTAATGCCAATACGCTGACGATTCAAGGACTTGTTTTCCGGATGAAAACGCGACAAGTCTATCCCCGTTGGTACAGAAGTCATATGAGAAAGAGGGTAATTATTATGTACATGCAGATACTGACGCAGTTTCTCCCCTGTTGTCACAATATGCTGACCAGCATGCAAATACAGCCAACGAGTTGCAATGGATTTTGAAACATGGGTCGAGACGTGACGGGTTCGGACTATCGGGGGCATATCTTTTAATGTTGTGCATGCCGCAGCCACTAGCCAAGAGTCCGTAGAACTATGGGTATTGATCACGTCAAATTGACGACCTTCTGTCTTTAGCCAACAACGCATTGCCCGAAAACAAGGAAGACGTTTTTTTTCAATCGGGAGGGCAACAACAGGCACACCGTAATGATGAGCTTCACGGTACAGGGTTGAAGTTGGACAACATACTATAACTACATGATGCCCACGTTGTATCATACCCTGAGATTCTGTCAGGATACGTATCTCCTGCCCTCCCCAGCCACACGATGATTCTGTATGTAAGATACTCAAGGTCTTTCTAGCCATTAGAGCCACACCTGACGGTTTATATTAAAAAAGCGCTAGTATAGCCGAACAGTATGTGCCGTCCATATATAACCCAATTTTAACTACCGTGGTGCGATCTACAGACATAAAAAAACCCAGCATTATGCTGGGCTTTTTATAATCCACTAAAATTATTTAATTTTAGCTTCTTTGTACATAACATGCTGACGAACAACTGGATCGAATTTTTTCATTTCCAGTTTTTCAGGCATAGTACGCTTGTTCTTCGTAGTGGTATAGAAGTGACCTGTACCAGCAGAAGAAACCAGCTTAATTTTATCGCGAATACCTTTAGCCATTTTTCAGCTCCTTAGTACTTCTCACCACGGGCACGCAGTTCAGCCAGAACTGTATCGATACCCTTTTTGTCAATCACACGCATACCTTTAACAGATACACGCAGAGTTACAAAGCGTTTCTCAGACTCAACCCAGAAACGATGAGAGTGCAGGTTAGGCAGAAAACGACGCTTAGTCGCATTTAATGCGTGGGAGCGGTTGTTACCACTCACTGGGCGCTTGCCAGTAACTTGGCAGACTCGGGACATGTCTATTCTCCAAAAATCAAATCAGCTCGAGCTTTGTATTGGGTGTGACCGCCTCGTCAGGCTTAGGAGCCCATCTCAGCAAACTTTCTTTACTGAAAAGAACGTTACCGAAAAGAACGTCACTGAAAAGACACACATTTTCTCAGCAAAAAATATACTGAGATAGGCTCTTCTCGCCAAACCCAAGATCCTCAAAGGTGGCGTAGTATACGCCCTCATTCGCTGATGCTCAAGTCCCGAACAACTAAGATCTGATCGTACCGCGAAAAAACCGTACTAAATCCAACCTCTTTCCATAAATGAGACACAATATTGCTTGCCAATAACAATATGATCCAAAACCTTAACCCCCACCAAGTCACAAGCCTCAATAATTTTTTCTGTCACCAATTTATCAGCCAGACTAGGCTCTGGATTACCTGAAGGATGATTATGAGCAAGAATAATTGAGGCAGCATTCACTTTAACCGCCTGTTTCACAATTTCACGCGGATGAACTTCAACCTTGTTTATCGTTCCCTTAAACATTTCATCATGGCAGATGACTTTATTTTGGTTTGTCAAAAACAGCACGACAAATACTTCCCGATCTTGCCAAGACAATAAATCCTGCAAGTAATTCTGGGTCATCGTGGGGCTGCTCATGATATCTTCGTGGATAAACTGACTGGAAAAAAATCGTTTTGCCAATTCAGATACCGCCTGCAATTGCACATACTTGCATCGCCCCATCCCCTTATGTGCACAAAAATCAGCGTAATCAGCGGATAAGAGATGATAAAGCGAGCCAAATGATTTCAGCAGATACTCTGCCATTTGCACAACAGGAATACCCCTGGTTCCCGTGCGCAAAAAGATAGCCAATAACTCTGCATCCGTTAGAGAAACAGCCCCATAAGCCAGTAATTTCTCCCTGGGAGGAAGATTTAAATGCAGTTCATCACTTCTTTCCATTACCATGAAATCCATAACAACGCCCCCCATGACGATGGGAGCCATTAATCAATATTTACTCGCACGCCATCCTGAATCACGCAGTTACTATTCCATGCTGAAAAAAACATCGCTAGTTCGATTTGTGTGGCTTGCGCAGCGCTTCGCAAACTGGCCATTTTTGACTGCTTAAATAGGGGCGATTCTCAACTCAATATTTTCTTATGATAGAATCTTAAGGAATTGCAACTTACATCTGGACAATCAAAATGACAGGATTTTCCGGCACAAAATTTTCTGATAATCAGCTTTCTGGCAAGCGTATAGTCCTCGGAATCAGCGGGGGGATCGCCGCTTATAAAACAGCCGAACTGGTGCGTCGTTTGTGTGAACGCGGTGCTCAGGTACGTGTTGCCATGACTCCCGCAGCAGAAGCTTTTATCACTCCATTGACCTTACAGGCGGTATCTGGCCATCCCGTTTCTGATGATCTTCTGGATCCTGCGGCCGAAGCAGCCATGGGACATATCGAACTGGCAAAGTGGGCTGATTTAATCATTCTCGCCCCCGCCACCGCTGACCTGCTGGCTCGCTTAACCGCAGGCATGGCGAATGATTTAGTCACTACAATCTGCTTGGCTTCCTCTGCACCTATTGCCATTGCACCTGCAATGAACCAACAAATGTACCGTGCACAGGCAACCCAACATAACCTGAAGATACTTAAAGAACGTAATGTATTGATTTGGGGTCCAGATGAAGGCAGTCAGGCATGTGGCGATGTCGGACCCGGAAGAATGTTGGAACCCATGACGATTGTCGAGCGGGCAACGCAACATTTCAGCACCGAGCAAGATTTTTCTGGTCTACGTATCACAATTACCGCCGGGCCAACCCGCGAAGCCTTGGACCCCGTCCGTTTCATCAGTAATCACAGCTCCGGTAAAATGGGATTTTCCATTGCACAGGCAGCAGCAGAACGTGGCGCTGAGGTGACATTAATCACGGGCCCCGTTAACTTACCGACCCCGCAAGGCATTAAACGCATTAATGTCAGTAGTGCATTGGAAATGCATGAACAAGTTCAGGCCACCACAACCTCACAGAATATCTTTATCGGTTGTGCTGCCGTGTCTGACTACCGCTTCAAGCAAATCTCGACAGAGAAAATCAAAAAACAGGGTGATGAAATCACATTTACACTCGTAAAAAATCCTGACATTGTAGCGAGCGTTGCCGCAATGGAAAAAGATCGCCCATTTGTCGTTGGATTTGCAGCCGAAACCCAGAATGTGGAAGAATACGCCCGCGGAAAACTCAGGCAGAAGAATCTGGACTTGATTTGCGCGAATGATGTATCCCTGGCCGGACACGGTTTCAACAGCGATACTAATGCATTACATCTATTTTGGCATGATGGCAGTATTCATTTACCCCACAGTGGTAAATTACAACTCAGCCACCGCTTATTAGACGAGATACTCAAACGCTATGATGAAAAAAATCGACGTTAAAATCCTTGATCCCCGCATCGGGCAAGAATTTCCTTTACCGACTTATGCTACACCTGGCTCTGCGGGTTTAGATTTACGTGCTTGTCTGGATAATGCAGTGGAATTGGCTCCCGGCCAAACTGAACTCCTGCCAACCGGCATTGCCATCCATATTGCAGATGAAAAATTGGCAGCGGTCATTCTTCCTCGTTCTGGACTGGGACACAAACATGGCGTTGTTCTGGGCAATCTGGTGGGGCTTATCGACTCCGATTATCAGGGGCAATTGATGGTTTCAGTTTGGAACCGAGGTGATAAAACTTTCACCATCGAGCCTGGTGAACGCATCGCTCAAATGGTTTTTGTCCCCGTAGTACAGGCTGAATTTAATTTGGTTGAAGATTTTGAGACGAGCCAACGTGGCAATGGTGGTTTTGGTCATTCCGGTCGTCAATAACTTTCCATAGAGCCTGATACCGTCAGCCGATTTTCATATTTTTTGCCCACAATGTTTTTGACCACAATGTTTTTGCCTAACATGTTCTCGCTTAACATAGTGACTGACAAAAACATTGTTTTTGTCAGTCATAACGTTGTGGCAAGTTGTAGCAAAAAGTAGCTGGATTTGTTTTGCTGTTTTAGCAGGGGTTTTATCAGACATGGCAGAAAAAGAACGTACAAAAAAGAAAAATAGACGCGAGGAAATCTTGCAGACACTGGCACATATGCTGGAGTCCAGTGATGGTAGCCAACGCATTACTACTGCAAAACTTGCCGCAAACGTTGGCGTTTCTGAAGCAGCTCTTTACCGTCATTTTCCGAGCAAAACCCGGATGTTTGACAGCTTGATTGAGTTTATTGAAGATTCCTTAATTTCACGCATTAATCTGATCCTGCAAGATGAAAAGGACACCATCACACGTATTCGGTTAATCCTCGTTCTTCTATTGGGTTTCGCGGAAAAAAATCCGGGGCTAACCCGTATCATGACTGGCCATGCTCTAATGTTCGAACAAGACAGATTGCAAAATCGCATCAACCAGCTATTTGAGCGAATTGAAATGCAACTTCGTCAAATTTTAAAAGAGAAAAAAATCCGTGATGGCCAGGGATTCAATTATGACGAAACCGTATTGGCATCACAGTTATTGGCGTTTTGTGAAGGGATGCTCTCCCGTTTTGTTCGCTCTGAGTTTCGCTATCGCCCAACAACTGAATTTGAAGTCCGATGGCCGTTGATATTGACCCAACTGCAATAATCCACCACGACAATAGATCATCGCAGCATCGTAAATTCTCGCATTGCATATAGCATGCCTCGCATACGATGAATGATAACGTGCGGATTTTTTATTAAATTATTTTCTATTCAGTTGTGTTAGTATGTTCCAACTCATTGAGTTCACTACTAAGTGACTCAATAATGGCATCCTTGTCGAAATCCTTATCAGTATGCGGGTGCCATTTCTACTACTCACCCCGCCCACCTTTGGGCGAGGGATTTTTTTTAGCCTACGTTCGTTGTTACCAACTAACAGCATTTACTGACTATCAAATACCGTATTCTCTGCGGTAAGCTTCTACAGCTTCCAGATGAGATTGCATCTCTGGATTTTCACGCAAATAACTCACCAAATCATTCAAAGTAATAATGGAGAAAACCTGACAACCGTAGTCACGTTCAACTTCTTGAATGGCAGAAAGTGTTTCACGTCCACGTTCCTGACGATCCAGACACAAAATCACACCAGATAGGGTTGCTCCATGCTGCTTAATGATTTCCATTGATTCACGAATCGCCGTGCCTGCTGTAATGACATCATCCACAACCACGACATTACCTTGCAGAGGGCTACCAACCAGCGATCCACCTTCACCATGATCTTTAGCTTCCTTGCGATTAAAGCAATAAGGCATATCGATATCATGACGGTCAGCCAGCGCCACAGCAGTAGTCGTCGCAATCGGAATACCCTTGTAAGCCGGCCCAAACAGCAAATCACACTTAATTCCGCTATCCAGCAGTGCTGCCGCATAGAAACGACCAATCAACGCCAGGTCACGCCCGGTATTAAATAGACCCGCATTGAAAAAATATGGGCTTTTGCGACCAGATTTCAGCGTAAATTCGCCAAATTTCAGCACCTGTTTTTTCAGTGCCAGCTCAATAAATTCGCGCTGATAGGCTTTCATTGGAGTTTCTCCTCTTTGATTCTTGTTATTCATTACTATATTGCAGCTATATTGCAGACATAAAAAAGGCGACTCTTCAGCCGCCTGTTCCATTTATTATTTTAATGGATTTTGTTCTAACGCATCTCGCTGCGCTTCGAAAATAGTATCTAATCCCTCTTTTGCCAATGAGAGCAATGAGAGCAACTCATCATGACTGAAGGGTTCACCTTCTGCTGTGCCCTGTACTTCAATCATTCTACCGTCATCCATCATGACGATATTCATGTCAGTTTCAGCCGCAGAGTCTTCAACGTACTCCAGATCGCAACGTCCTTCACCCTCAACGATTCCAACAGATACTGCCGCAACCATCGCTTTCAGCGGACTTGCTTTCAGTTTACCATCTGCAACCAACTTATTCAGAGCATCAACCAATGCCACACAAGCACCTGAAATAGCTGCGGTACGGGTGCCACCATCCGCTTGAATCACATCACAATCCACCGTAATGGTAAATTCACCCAGCTTTTTCAAATCAACAGCGGCACGCAATGAACGGGCAATCAGGCGCTGGATTTCCATCGTGCGGCCCGTTTGCTTACCTTTGGCAGCTTCGCGCGCATTACGGCTATTGGTCGCCCGTGGCAACATGCCGTATTCAGCAGTGATCCAACCCTGCCCCTGACCTTTCAGAAAGCGTGGAATTCCTTCTTCAACGGAAGCATTACACAACACTTTGGTATCCCCAAATTCCACCAAAACAGAGCCTTCCGCGTGTTTGGTGTAATGACGGGTCATTTTAATAGGACGCATCTGTCCCGCTGTTCTTCCTGCTGGACGCTTCCCTACTAAGCTCATAGTGTGATCTCCGTTGTTAATGCATTATTGGGGGCGCATTATACGGCTTAAAGCGGCGAATGCCTATCCTGCATCTACATGGGGCGTTATAATCCGCCCATCATTTTATAAATTGGGAACGAATTATGATCCGTAGTATGACCGCTTTTGCACGGCGAGATATCAAAGGAGATTGGGGAAATGCAGCATGGGAGCTGCGTTCTGTCAATCAGCGTTACTTGGAAACCTATATTCGCCTGCCAGAGCAATTCAGAAGCCTTGAGCCTGTCATCCGTGAGCGTATTCGTTCCCGCCTGACGCGCGGTAAAGTGGAATGTAACCTGCGTTTCGAACTGGATGCCCGTGCACAGAGTTCCTTGATTCTGAATGAAAAATTGGCAAAACAACTGGTTGAAGCTGCAAGTTGGGTTAAACAACAAAGTAGTGAAGGTGAAATTAATCCGGTGGATATCCTACGCTGGCCGGGTGTGATGTCTGCCGAGGAGCAGGATTTGGATGTCATCAGCACACAATTGCTGGCGGAATTGGATCTGGCACTGGATGCCTTTATCCAGAGCCGTGAGACCGAAGGACAAGCACTCAAAGCTCTTATTGAGCAACGTTTAGATGCAGTAACCGTGGAAGTGATTAAAGTTCGGGAACAAATGCCGGCAATCCTGCAATGGCAGCGCGAGCGCTTACAGACCAAGCTGGAAGAAGCACAAATTCAGTTGGAAAATAATCGTCTGGAGCAGGAATTGCTTTTATTGGCTCAGCGTATTGATGTGGCCGAAGAATTGGATCGTCTGGATGCTCACGTTAAAGAGACTCGTAATATCCTGAAGAAAAAAGAAGCCGTCGGCCGCCGATTGGATTTTATGATGCAGGAATTTAACCGTGAATCTAATACATTGGCGTCAAAATCAATTAATGCAGATGTGACAAATTCTGCAATTGAGTTGAAAGTGCTGATCGAGCAGATGCGCGAACAAATACAAAATATTGAATAACGTTTCTTAGCATTTCAGAGAAAATCACAAAGCCAGATATACATTGTTATATCTGGCTTTTTTACTATCAGAGCATTGCAGAGCGAATCACAATAGCGCATGATTATTGGGTACACCTAGGTGTACACCTTGGATGTTAGGAATTATTTTAGGTGTACCCGACTTAGTAATGGGAGATAACTCAATGCCAAAACTCACAGATAAGCAGATCAGGGCATGGATAAAGTCAGGGGAAAGATTCGAAGGTAGAACAGACGGGAATGGCTTATATCTGAGCTATAGAGAAAACTATAAAATTCCTGTATGGCGTTTCAGGTATAAATTTGCGGGTAAACGCAGATCCGTATTGCTTGGTTCGTATGTTGATATATCCCTTGCTAAAGCCAGAGAGATAACAAAAGAATTATCTGCCCGTGTGTCACTAGGCTATGACGTTGCGATGGAGAAACAGGAACGCAAAGCCGAAGCACTGGCAAAAATTGAAGCTGAAAAGAATGCTATCAAAGTTTCAGACTTAGCAGCCGAGTACTTCGAGCGCCAGATACTTCCTCGCTGGAAACACCCCGACATATTACGCAGACGTATAGATAAAGATATTAACCCGCGTATCGGTGACATGAAGATCGAGGATGTTAAACCCTACCATATTGATGAAATACTAAAAAGCATCGTTGATAGAGGCGCACCAACCATAGCAACAGATGTTCTCAGATGGGTCAGACGCATATTTGATTATGGTATCAGGCGTCAGCTCATTGATGTTAACCCCTGTTCAGCGTTTGAAGTTGCGGATGCAGGCGGGAAAGAAGTATCACGCGATAGATGGTTAACCAGAGAAGAACTAATCATTGTTCTGAGAGCGTTCAGAACATCTACAATCAGCCGCCAGAATGAAATCAGCTTTAAGATACTACTTGCTCTATGTTTGCGCAAAATGGAGCTATGCGCTGCTCGTTGGGAGGAATTCGATTTTGCTAATGGTATTTGGCATTTTCCAGCAGAACGTAGCAAAAACGGTGATGCGGTAGATATTCCTCTATGTCCACAAGTTATCGATTGGTTTATGGAATTAAAACCAATGTCTTGTGGTAGCCAGTACGTTCTACCAGCAAGAAAAATGCAACACCGCATGATCCCACATATTCAGGAAACCACCCTACCCGTTGCACTTGCCAAAGTAAGACGTACATTACCTGCTAGCATCCCTAACTTCACGATTCACGACTTTAGACGCACCGCCAGAACCCACTTAGCCGCATTAGGTGTTGATCCGTTTGTGGCTGAACGTTGTTTAAATCATCGTATAAAAGGGGTTGAGGGCATTTATAACAGGCATGATTACTTTGATGAACGCAAAGCCGCGTTAGCTCAATGGTGTGATTTGCTGATAACGCTAGAGAACGGCGAGGGTTACAACATTACTCCAATAGAAAAAATTAAAAGGAAATTTGTATGACAGTACCTGAAATTGATGTATTAAAGCTATTTGCCTTACAAGGAACTGCGACGCCTAATGCTGTAGCCCTTTCAATCTTTGGATTAGATCCTTATACATCAATGACAAACATACCAGAAGAATATTCAGAAAATGTTCGTAAGGTAAGAAGTGCTATTTTAAGTAATGTGAACTCCCTCAGCTTGTTTCAGGACAAAAGAAAACACACAAGCGATGTGATTGACTCTGATATTGTGTTTGGTGCTGCATATCAATATATGAGCTTAATAGAAAATATCCCAGAGGTTATTGCATCAAGAATAGAGCAAGCTTTAGACAATATATACAAAGAGCACAAAAAAAATGGTGGATGGGAGGAATATATTAAGGTCTTTGGTGGACGGGCATTAGTTGAAAAAATAGCACTACAGAATAAAAAAGGTCAGGGACAATATCGAAAAAATGATGAGCAAAAAGGAACTTATAAATTAATTGGATTGCTTATATTACTGCTTCAAGAAAAAAGCATAAACGGCTGCCAACCATCAGACAACTACGGCTCAATAGGCAATCCCAGTAAACAACACATATACAATGACATCAAAAAATTAGTTAAAGATATGGAGAGGCCTGATTTTTTAGTTTTGGTTGGACGATCAACATTCTTTAACAAACTAAGCAATGCTGACTACTATTTAAATGGACAAGATGAGTAGTTAGCTCATTAAACAATGGGCTGCTAAATCATCATAAACCTACATGAACGTATTATTGCTTACTTTGTAAGCAATAATGGCGAATGATGATGAATAATGACGGGCAGTGATGGACAGTGGACAGTAAAGAGCAATAGTGTGCAATAACGAGCAATATTGGTAAATATTACTCAGTTTTATGTGGTCTTATGTAGACTTAGTCAAGGTATGACATGGTGTTATCATGGATTGTCACTATTTGCCAACTCTACTCACTATCATTATAAGAAATTTCGCAATATGTTGATATTATATATTATTTTGATTTTTCCTATAATTTTCAAACTTCCATTATTAGCCTAATTTTTCAATGGATCAAAAAAAATTCAATGGATTTTATCATTCTTTTAATGGATTCCATTCTTGGTGGATATCGTAATTCTCAGCCTCTAGAATGCGCTAAACACGTCACAGCAGAGATAGGCATAACATAGGGAGGCTAGGGGCAGCATGACGAAGCAGAAAAAACCACGCATGAAAAATACAAGCCCATACCCTGAAATCGGTAATGCACGTAAACGCCATACCGCTGATTTTCTGGGCATATCTGATTCAACATTACACCGTTGGGTTAAGGATAAAAAGATACCGCAACCTTTTGAGTTAGAAGATGGTTTCTTTGTCTTTGATGCAGCAGAAATACGCAACTGGGTAGAAAATAAAAAATCACGCAGAGAATCAATATAGTTATATAACTTTATTGATAAATTAAATCTCACTCAACATAAATAGCACCCCCCAAAACATCAATTAAATAGGTGTTGAACTTTCACACCCATATATAACCAAAAAAGGATAAAGGTTATGAATGAAGTATCATTTTTCAAAGATGAAAATCTATCATATATTTTTAATTACAAGTTCATACCGTTTACAGAGAACGGCAAGGATACCGGGTTTATGGTTCGAATTATCGAGTTATATAAACTGGCAAATATGAAAGATTCAATTAAAAAATTTACTGAACTAACAGGCTTTAATTTTGATAATCTTCTTCCCACTGTAGAAGAAATAAAACTCCTCATTAAACGAGGAAAAAGTATCGTATCGAGTTATTCAAAGCTTCCCGAAAAAGAGGAAGTTGAACTTAAAAACTTGGTTGATATATTAAATAGCGCTCAAAACGGTAAAATAAACAAACCTGCGGGTTATCATCTCAGTACCCGTGTTTGGATTACTGACATGCATCGCGAAGTAGAAAGTAAAAAAGTTTCTATTGAGCGCGAGAGAGGTAAACTGGAAAAAATGAGTGGTCTCTATGGTTTATTAAACCCGGTCATTGAATGGCTATTATCTGAAAAAACAACGGGGTTTAAAAAAGAATTATTAGAACCCATTCCAAGAGAAATAGTGTATTTAAATTCACTATCATCCGAAATGGGTTGGGGGCATAGTAACACATGCAAATTTATTATGTCAGCAATGGATAAATTGAAAAATTGTATTGATATAGTTATAAAAAATTGTTCTTATCCGATAGATAAATACGATTTAATTCATACTCCATCTTATAGAATTGATTACTATATAAATTATTATAGCAAAGAGAATGGTTATTTAAAAATCGCATTGACCGCTGATGAGTACGTGAAGGCTATGGTTAATGCTAAAAAAAGAATTCAAGATAAATTGAATTACATGTAATGTAAAATATAAGGAAATTATTATGTATATTACTGCCATTCCTGATGTGGCTAGATCTTTTCATGCCAATTTTACCCGTGGGGCTAAATATTCCTCTAGTAATAGTGATACTTTTTCTATTTCTCCGACATCTGAAAATTTATTACGTGTAGCTATTTCAGATTCAAGTTGGTTTTTAAATAAATTAACGTTAGCTGATGTTAGCCAAGAAAATGGCGACACCATTAGTTTAGGTGATAATACCCTCCATACAGGAAGAATCCTTGACGGACGATTCCATAAACGCGCCAAAATGGAAAGTGCACCTTATGCTTTAGAAGAAACAGATACCTGTGCTGCAATTTCTTATGAACAAATGTCACTGATTGCCAACAGTGGCAGTGGTGATGATGAACACTTTACTCAAGTGATGTCTGACTTATTCTCTAAAACAGTATCGTTAGACATGATTAGAATCGGCTTTAATGGTGAATTCTGTGCATTTCCGACTCAGCCCGATATCTATAAACGTGGGCAAGATGTTAATCGGGGCTGGCACGCAATAGCGAAAGAATTTAATCAGGGTTCACAAGTGATCACCGATAAAATTGTCTTAGGTAAGAATGGGAATTTCCCAAATTTAGATACTATCGCAAATTATCTTATCACCAAGAAAATTCCTGAAGAATTCCGAGAAGATCCTCGCTTAGTGGTATTAGTCGGTTCAGAACTGGCGGCGCTCTATCGGGAAAAGTTATTTAGTGCTTCAGATAAAGCGGCAGATATTCAAGCCAGTCAAATGGCGCTCAGTACCATCGCGGGACGCTTTGCGCTCATTCCTCCGTTTATGCCTGGTCGTCGATTGGTTGTGACCACGTTAGATAATTTGCATATTTATACGCTAAAGAATAGCCGACGTTTTCGCGCGGAGTTTGTTAACGAAAGAAAAGCCTATGAGCACAGCTACTTGCGTTATGAGGGTTACGGCTTAGGGGATATAAACCTTTATGCGGCGGTTGATGAAAATGCGATCCACATTGAAGAGGAAGTATTTTCGCTATGAGTGAATTACAGCTAACGACCACTTGGATTTGTGTTGCAACTGAAGGGCAAACCGTCGATAAACGTGTTATCGAAGCACAATGGCTGTATGAAATTGCAGAGACCTACGATACCAACTATTACACCGCGTTAATCTGGGAAGAGCATAACCGAGCACTTGATAATTTAGGGGAAGTGCTCGCTGCTCGAACGGATGTCATTGATGGAAAAGCACGGCTCTACGTGCGATTAAGACCAAATCTAAAACTCATGGAATATAACAGGCAGGGGCAAAAATTATTCTGCTCTATCGAAGTTGAAGAGGATTTTCAAGGTAAGGGTATCTTTTATTTATTTGGGCTTGCTGTTACAGACAGCCCGGCGAGTGTGGGAACCGATAGATTAAAATTCAGTATTAACCGTTCTCACTTTTCCCGAAAGAAAAGTAAGCTTTCGATTAGTTCACCGAGAGTATTCAATCTTTCTGATGGGCTTAAAAATACGAAGAATCGTTGGTTTACCGCAATTTCCGCAGGTTAACACTTTTGCCCGGTTTAGGCTGGGCTATTTTCTCTCTCCTATCAACTTCGCAGTTTAAGCTGATTTTAATCATGAAAATAAAAAGGTTGCATCCGTCTGATCGGTTGGGCTATATTGGAAAAACGTTAGCAAAATCTAACGTCAGGCGTGGAAACCTGAATACTCGAATGGCGACAGTAGACGCCACATGCGTCTTTTTTTGTGTCGTAAATAATGCCTATCTAATGGCGGCTTACGCCTATCCGAATTCAATGGTGGCGTTATCGGAGCACCCGAAAGGGTGGCTGGTATCCATTCGAGCCAGTATTTCCACCTCTGATAACGTCACCGCCCCTATTGAGCGTGGAAACTCTGGCGGTGATTGCTTGAATCATCGAATGGAGATCATCTTTATGATGGCAGTCCCTACCCAAACTCAATTTAAATTTCTATTTCTGTGCGTCAAACGTTCTGATATTACCGCTAAACCCTGCCGTATTGAGGCTACCGCGCCAGACGAACACAACGCAAGAATGCTGCTCGTTCATGATTTTGTTCTCTTGTTTGCAGGTCGTTTACCTGTGCAACCAAAAAGAGGACATTGATCATGAAAAATACCCCCCATAAAAATGCCGTCATTTCTGCTACCGCTGAAAATGAGCTATTAAGAGTAGCGCAAATGACAGCATGCTTCGCTGAATTATTAAACAACAGCGCAGGTAAGCATATTTCAGGCGAAGGTATGGCAGCCGTCATGGAGTGTTTATCGGAAAAAATTGAACTCATTATTGAGGAAAGCAGCTTAATGAATAGGGACATTAAATAATGAATAATCAAAACTATCCTGACATTTCAACGATGCCAACAAGTATACCTACTGTGACGGATATCGTTAAAGCAGCCAACGGGCGCTGGTATTATATTTTAAGTAATTTAGGCGTATCTGTCCCTGAAAATAACAGGCACGGTGCTTGCCCTAAATGTGGAGGCAAAGATCGCTTTCGGTTTGATGATAAAAACGGTAAAGGAACGTGGTTTTGTAATCACTGTGGTAACGGTGACGGGCTCGATTTAATTAAATTGGTGACAGGTCAGGATGTTAAAACCGCATGTTTTGAAATCAATAAAATACTCCACCTGCCTGAATTTAAAAAAATAACGCCAACCAGAATAAAAAAGGTTAGCGCACAAAAAGGAATCGAATTATTTAAAAAACTGAAAGGTTTATCTCTTTCAGGGGAAAGCCAATATCTCTCAAATAAAGGCTTAACCCATCATCAATGTTTAATTACGCAGCAACAATATACGCAAGGCGAGATGATTTTTCCAATTGGCTCACTTTTATTGCCATTAGTTGATAACCAAATTTCCATTAAAGGCGGGCAATTAATCAGCCCGAAAGGGGAAAAGAGCCTGCTATCCGGTTCTGCACTTTCAGGTTCATTTATTATTGTTGCTGATAAGACGGATAAAAACATTGAACAGGTGGTGATTACAGAGGGTTTTGCCACAGGGTTAAGCCTGTCAAAAGTGATCGATTCTTTCATCGTGGCGGCGGTTGCTGCCACTAATCTGGTCAAAGTCGCGCAACAATTGAGAGAACGGTGGCCACAGGCAAAAATCATCATTGCTGGCGACAACGATTTTATTGATGGCAAGGAAAATACGGGCAAGCTCTGGGCAGAAAAAGCGGCTAAGGCGGTAGATGGCTGGGTCACATTGCCACCGACTCACTATAAAGCGGATTGGGATGATTACCGACAGGAAAACAGCGATAACAAGGTCAAAGAGGCTTTCTTTGAAGAAATGACCTACTGCGGAAAAGATAAGGCCTATTTACCGCAAGGCTTTCGACTGACTCAAGAATATTTATGGTATGACAAGCTCGTCAATAAATCAGATGGTGATACCGAAGTCAGGAATATCAAAATTAGTAGTCCGATAAAAGTGACTGCAATTACCTGTGATGCTGACAGTAGTAATTACGGACGGTTATTAGAATGGGAAGATACTTACGGTAATTGCCGTAAGTGGGCTATGCCGATGGAAATGCTCAGCGGAAGCGGTGAGGAGCTACGCCGCGTGCTTTTGGTTAATGGATTATCCTATATCAATATATCAGGACAGGCACGGGCGCATTTGATGGAATACATTTCGCTATGCCGTCCAGAGAGAAAGGTGACTTGTGTCAATAAAACTGGATGGCACGGTAATGTCTATGTTCTGCAAGACGAAGTTGTCGGCACAGGTGCGGATTCCGTTATTCTTCAAACTTCCAGTGTCCAAGGGAAAGACTTTAGAGTATCAGGCACAAGTGAAGAGTGGAGAGAACATATAAGCAAATATTGCACAGGAAACGCAAGACTCGCCTTTTCCGTAAGTTTAGCCTTTGCCTCCTCATTGTTGAAATTAGTCGGTGTCGGTGGCGGTGGTTATCACTTAAAAGGTGAATCCACCGATGGTAAGACAACCACAATGAAAGTGGCTGCGTCTGTCTGTGGCGGAACGGATTACTGGTATACCTGGCGGGCAACCGGCAATGCACTTGAAGGTACAGCCTGTCGCCGTAATGATGCAACATTGATGCTAGACGAAATCAGAGAAGTTGACGGGCGTGAGGCGGGTAATATTGCCTATATGCTGGCAAATGGTCAGGGGAAAGCCAGAGCGAAAACAGATGGAAGTGTCAGAGAAACCAACCGCTGGAATTTACTTTTCTTATCAACAGGGGAACTCTCTTTAGTTGAACATGCGTCAAATGCGGGTGAACGCACTTATGCCGGTGTTGAAGTCCGTATGATCCAAATTCCGAGTGATTCCGGTAAACACGGTGTGTTTGAAGAGTTGCACCAATTTACCAGCGGTAAATCACTGGCTGAGTATCTTGAGCACGCCGTGACTAAATATCATGGCTCACCGTTCCGTGATTGGCTGAAATATCTCACTCATGACCTCACGTTTATCTCAGGAACGGCTAAGGCCTTATTGAAAGAATATACCGCAAAAATGATGCCAGAGAATGCGGGTAATCAGGTTGGTCGTGCAATTACCCGTTTTGCCCTTGTTGCTATGGCGGGAGAAATCGCAACGCGAGCAGGAATTACAGGCTGGCAACAAGGGGAAGCGTATACAGCGGCTGAAAAGTGTTTAGCGGCATGGATGAAAGAGAGAGGTCACACCGCGAATCAGGAAGATATTACTGCATTGGAGCAAGTGACCGATTTTATTTCACGTAACCAATTCAGCCGCTTTGCGGATTGGTACGATGAGAATAGTCGTCCTATCAACATGATGGGTTTTCGTCGTGTTGAAAAAGGCACTGCTAATCAAGATCCAACTGTTCAATTTTATGTTTTATCCTCCGCATGGAAAGAAATATGCAAGGGCTTTGATTCGCGTAAAGTTGCCCGCTTATGTGTTGAGAAAGGTTGGTTAGAAGCAGGCAAGGACGGCAGGATACAAACGAGTATACGCCTACCAGAAATAGGGCTTAAACGGGTTTACTTATTTAACAGTGACGTCTTAGGTTCTGCCGAATAATCAGGATAAAACTGACTGTCTTATATTTAATGTGTAACAGTGGTAACACTGGTAACAACCAGTCATACCAAGGCTTATCACTGTTACCAGTCAATTTTTGCGAGTGGCAACAACTGGTAACAAAAATAGGCTGTTACCACTTGTTGCCAGTTCGTTTTTTGGAGTGGTAACACATTAATCTCTTTTAAATCAACGCCGTTACCAGTGTTACCAGTGTTACCAATGAAAATGGAAAGGTATGTATTAAATTGACTTTATTCTGGCAGGCAATTGATGTGAGGGTTATCGATAATGAAAGTATTAAAAGTTTATTGCCCAGAGTGCGGTGAGCAGGCAACAATCAAAAAAATCAAAAGGGAAGGATTAGATAACATACCGGAGATTTACTGTTGTTGTAATGATGTTGAATGTGGTCATACATACGTTTTAAGCATGAGTTTTTCACATTCCATACGCCCTAGTAAGTTGAAACAAGATCCAAGTAATCATTTATTAGAGTTGTAGCAATATAAGAATTAGCATCAACACTTTCTGTATCAGAATTGTCAGGCACAGAACGGGAACAGTGAAAATAAATTTTTCACACAATTTCAGTTTACATTTCCCTCTACCCCGCATAAAGGCTGGCTTTTCAGTTTTTATGTTGGGTTTCCGCCCAAGTAAAAATCTCACGTAAAATAGAAAAGTCATTTTATTTCAATGTAATATAATTCCTCGCACAGAATGCAACCGAATAGAAAACTGAAATTTGCTGAAATTCTTTTCACTCATTTCAGTTTGAGATTTTTCTCACACAGCCAGTACTGGCAAGGTCTGGCGATTTGATTTGTAGAATTTTAAAACTGAAAAAACTTTTTGACCCAAAACGTGCAGGCGGGTGCGGTGTAGTGCGTTTTACGTCTGGTTTACGTTTATTTCGTGGAAATTACGTGGCGTGAGCGTGATGTGGTGGCATGATCCAAATGAACCTATCTAGACCGCAAAATTATATATGCGTAGCTTAGAGTGCGATTGGTTACGTTATATGAGGATATAAAAAATGCTACGGTTAAAGGTGAGCTATGCCGAGATCTATTTTTTGATTAAATTGAATAAATGCACAAAATACGTGTAAGTTATGGACATATTCGCAAGCAAATTATGCGTACATACACAACCCAAGCGCGTACCGAGATCTCAAACGTTCTGGATGCAGAGTTTGATTCAATTATGCAGTGCTACGAGCATACAATGGAAGCGCTGACAATCCGATGATATGGGGCAGCAATTACTGGACACGATCACTAAGCCACATCATTTTTAAGGTAAAAACAGAACGCGGTGAAACATGCCATATCAGAGCCTCTCATTACATGAACTAAAATGCCTCCGCTACCTTGTTGAGCACTATATCTTAACTATTGAGGTCAACACATTAACCATTGATTGGGCAGAAGCTCTAATTATATCAGGCTATGATAGTAATAATGCTTATATTCTTGCGTCATTCTCATTAGACAAACAGATTGAATCACATGAGGTGAAATATTACTTCAGTCTTCTTTGTGAAGAACTTGGTTCAAAGGATGTGAACCTAGAACAATCGCTTTTTTGTTTAATCAAGCTAGATTTTTTACGTATCGCGAACGCTATAGATACAGATTCACAAAGTTGTACTTTGTATGAGCTAATCAATCAGTGGTATGACAGCAACAATTATATTCTTAGTAAGACGCTAGCCTATTGGAATCAAACCTTTTATTATCATTATGATTATTTACGTGATGTTGAAGACAGCAATATAGAAAACGAAGCAAAATCGTTTATAGCTATCAAGTCTGATGCAGTTAGATTTTACCGCCTTTTTTCTCAACTAGAAGAAATGAGAGTACCATGCTAACTTCTTTATGAGGTGAGCTTATCAAGTGAAAGATATTGTACAATTTCTCTCCGTCAGTTTAACCGTTAGAGATTAAGACACAGATAGTTTACAAAGGGTCTTATTCTTGGATGGCAACCCCTCCAGAGAACAAATTTTTATCAATTCAGTGGTACACCTCGATTTAACGGGTACACAAGGGTGTACCCCTAGAAAAGATCGAATAACACAAACTCAGCATTCATGCTGGTTTAAGCCTGATACTCAATGAATAAATACAATATTGAATAGTGTTTCTTAGCGATTCACAACATTTCACAAAGCCAGTATATACATTGTTATATCTGGCTTTTTTCATATTATGATCTTAAGGAATATATGTCTTTACTAAGTTATGACGATTTCGAGGCCCTCAATCAAGCCATCAATAACAATACTTCCTGCTGCTGTTCGTGATTGTGATGCAAACTCTACCCGATTTTTCTCACAACAATTAATATTTCCACAACAATTAATCTGAAATTCATTCGTAACTTTTTTTGGAATTTTTTGAGCGATTGAAAGTGACTTTAAATGCCCAATCTGGTATTTACCACCGAAACAATCTGCAAATTCCTTTTGTAATATTTTATTCCAACCAGTTGTATCAAAGTTATATTTAACCAGAAATATTGTCGGAAAAATCTTTTCTTCTACCGTTATTGTTGTATGGGCTTGTATTTCTTCACCAATGCGGTGTTATAGATTCATTCTATTTAGAACATTAATAGATTCACTAACCGAATGTTTTGTTTTGAAAGAAATTCCACTGAACCCATTGAATGTTTTACCCATGACACCAAACCGGATATTAAAATTGATAAACTCAATATTCAAATCACCAAAATTAACACCAATGCTGGTATAAGCATCACTTTCTATTAGCGACCATGCCAATGGTAATCCAAGCTGTTCGATAACATCGTGAGCGGATTGTAGAGGATCATTTACCTCAATCATTAGGTGATCGAGTTTGAACATTGTTTTCTTATCCTTTCTGAATTTTCTATCACACCATATGAAAATATGTTAATAAACTGATAGATAGCTGATTTATTCATGGTCTAACAATCAAAAATTCTATGTATATAGTGTAAATTTACTAAAAATTCTCTTCTCATTATTGACCTTACCCTAAGGGGAAGCTTTATCTTTTTAAGAATAACTTAAGGAGAACAGCATGAAAAAAACTTTAATTTTCGCATCAATCATTGCCAGTACATTTGCTTTCAATACCGTAGCCAATACTAATACCGATACGATGAAAGAAGAACTTAATTCCTCAATGACAAAAATGCATGATGATATGCATAAAAGTATGATGACTGATAATGCAGACCAAGCTTTTGCAGAAGGTATGCTAGCTCATCATATCGGGGCTGTTGAGATGGCTAAAATAGAGCTTAAATATGGTAAAGATCCAGAAATGAAGCAGCTTGCAGAAAATATTATTCAGGCACAAGATGATGAGATTAAGCAAATGCAAAAATGGTTAGAGAAAAATAAAAAATAATTTGTTACCTCCTTGAATATTAATTCTATAAAGCCAGTAGAAACGAAGTCTCTACTGGCTTTTCCTATTTCAAAGCATTGGTATATGATGCCTCAATCTCTATGGTTATTTCAGCCAGTGCTGACTAACGCAGTATTTCCAAAAAATTGGTGTATAATTATTTTGGATACAAATCATCCGCGATATCATTGCCATTCTGAGTTTTTTTAATTAAATATTCCAATTAAATTTAAACGCTACTTTTAAATAGGTCTACTACAACTTAAAACAGGTGTCTTTATTAACTAACGATATTAACTTCCGAAAAATTAAGTATATATAGGAATACTTTTCAATAAAAACAATTAAATTAATAATGAGATTATGTCTATTTTAAAAAATTGAATAGCTAAACTATAGGTGGGGGATAAAATCCCCACCAATATACCAAAAACCAATTACCAATCGCTTGAAGCGCCACCACCACTACTACTGCCGCCACCACCAGAAAAGCTATCATCATCGTTACGATCAGAACTACAACCACCAAATAAGCCACCAAAAAGGCTGCCAAATAGGTTTTTCAATAATGAAAATACCGAAGAAATCACAAAAAATACCAGAATCACAGGCAACATTATGATGAGCAGGTAAAACTCTGCCGGAATGGAAGAGAATAATCCAACAAGGTTCAGTACATAAGTTCCTACAGCTATCGTCAGGGCAGATTTAAGGAAACGCTTAAACCAGTGCCCTGTACGAAAAACTTTCAGTGGTAAAAGGAACATACTCACCAACCAAAATCCTAATAGCATAAAGATGTCCTTACCGGATATCTTATTGAATACACCACCGTCCTCTTCAAAAACCTTAGCAATCTTCGCCGCGTCTTTCTTCGTTTCCGTTTGTTCGGGCTTTTTCAGCAATGTGCCAATTGAATCAATTGCATCACTAATTCCCTTATAATAAGCCTCTTCTTTGAAAGCCGGTTTCACATCTTTAAATAAAATGAATTCAACCTGTCCATCAGTTAATTTACGTTCTAAACCGGAACCGACTGCAATACGCATTTTATGGTCATCAGAAGCGATCAAAAACAAAATTCCATCATTGCGCTCTTTACTGCCCAATTTCCATTGATCAAATACACGGGAAGAAAAAGCCTCAACAGTATCGCTGCCAGTAGTCGGGATAATCAGAACTGCCATCTGTGTCTTTCTTTCAGATTGCAGCTTTTTCAGTTGACGGGTCAGGCCCCGATTCTCTTCTTTCGTAAGAACTTTAGAGATATCTGTTACACGTTTGCTTAATACAGGAACATCAACAACTGTGGTTTCTTGTTTTAGCTCTCCAGCCGATACATTGCTCATTCCAATAAGCAACAAAAACAATATAAAAAGGTGTTTTATTATAAATGACTGGCTTATTCTCGATGGTGTCATTCGGGTACTACAACCATCCTTTGGCATATGGGAAATTACTAACATCAAATATCCTTAGTGCTTATTTATGAGATCAATTATCACTATTATATGGATATATCCCATTATGCGTAATCAAGAAAACGGCATTATTTTTACAATAATGCCATTGATAGTCGAATCCAAGTTGTATTAGAAATCACAACTACGCATTAGTCTTTGCGAGAGATTATTTATTCACTTTAATTTGAGCTGATTTGTATGCTGTTAATAATGCCAATATTGGTGCAATGGAGAAGAGTAAAAATAACCAATAAGAGGAGGACGCAGCTCCCTCGACTCCACCAGGCTGATAAAACCCAAATAAATTAACGACCATACCCCCCAGTGCAGAACCAAATGCAGAGGCAAATAACTGCACAGTAGTAATGGAGGAACCGGCAATGTTTTTATCCTCATCACTGGCTGTCTGCAAAATGCGGGTCAAAAGATGAGGCCAGCCGAAGCCAATTCCGAAGCCAAACAGCCCCAATCCCAGAATTATCGGTAGCATTATCTGCCACTCACCTGCCGATTGAGATGGCAGCAATACAAGTAGCATTAACATACCGGCTAACATAAAAATCGGGCCGCTTATAATCGCAAACCGCATTTTTGCCCCTTGCCAGCTGGCACTGAGCATTTCTCCTATCGTCCAACCTGCTGCAGCGGAAGCAACCATATAGCCAGAAACTAAGGGAGATTGCCCATGCAGAGTTTGCAGAAAATAGGGAATAAAAACATCTCCCGCCAAACCAATCACCAATAGAGAAATGGTAGTGAATAGAATCAGATGGGGAGAACTCAAACTCAGGGCATGTTCAGGCAATAATCTTGCTGAAGCCCGACGTTCATGAATGACCAACAAAGCGATCAATAGAACAGCAGCAACAATGCCGATAATGTTAAACCGAATATCCTGTGACAAACTGCCTGAGGAAACCGCCAGC
This sequence comes from Xenorhabdus vietnamensis, assembly GCF_002127535.1. Classification (GTDB taxonomy): domain Bacteria; phylum Pseudomonadota; class Gammaproteobacteria; order Enterobacterales; family Enterobacteriaceae; genus Xenorhabdus; species Xenorhabdus vietnamensis. The sequence goes on along the minus strand of NZ_MUBJ01000016.1, from coordinate 55,665 downwards.
ACTGCAGTTGATAACAGGATCAATTGCACAATGGGCAATGCTGTTTTGGTTTTATTCTGCATTGGTGTTTTAGGTAAAATCAGGTAGGTGAATACGGCATAACCCAAAGTAATTGGGAGCATAATGCCAAAAGCGTAACGCCATGCGTTCATTTCAGCAAAAATCCCGCCAATAGCCGGCCCGATCAAAGTCGCTATTCCCCACATTCCCGAGATCAGCGCGATGGCCCGAGGCCAAAGTGATTGGGGAAACACGAGATTAACCATCGCATAGGAAAGTGCAAACAGAAACCCGCCGCCAAGCCCTTGAACGGTTCTGCCAACCAACATAACGGCCATCGTCGGTGCAAGGGTACAAATTAAACTACCGATGAAAAAGATCAGTGCCGCAACCAAATAAGCATTCCTTGCCCCGGATGTACTCAACAATCTCGCAGAAAGAACTGAACCAATAATTGATGCCACGATAAATAATGTTGTATTCCAGGCGTAGAGGTTCAATCCCCCGATATCATTTACAACAGAAGGCAGAATAGTAATCGCAATTAAGGTATTGGCTGCCATCAATCCCACGCCCAATGAAAGTGCTATCGCACTCGGCGCATTTTTGCTGGAAAATAGATCCCTCCAGCGACTTTCCCCATTTATCATCATGATTGTTATCCTGAACATAGGTTGAGTTGCGAAAAATCTTGCGCTAAATTAAACAAGATAAAACTTGGAATAAATTAATGTCGGAATCAATAATATGTCAAGCACTTACTTGGAAAATAATGTAAACGTAGGGCAAACAGTGAGTGAGAAGCTATTAATGCTGCTGAAAACGCAAGGTGCCTTACAAGCCTCTGATGCCGGCAAATTATTGGGAACAACAGGAGAAGCAGCTCGTCAACAATTTGTGAAACTGGCTAAAGAGGGATTGGTTGAAGCAAAATCGGAAACAAGGGGGGTTGGGCGTCCAATACAGCTTTGGCATATCACAGATAAAGGCCATGCCAAATTTCCTGATACCCATGCAGAACTAACAACCCAACTGATTTCGATTATTCGTAGTCAATTGGGGGAAACTGCCATGGATTTGATTATCAGCACCCGTGAACAAGAGGCTTTTTCCAACTATAAAAAAGCGATGGAGGGTGTTACAGAGTTAAAGGACAAGGTTGATCGTTTGGTCACAATTCGCTGCCGAGAAGGCTATATGGCTCATTATTCTGTTGAGGAAAATGGCGCTATTATGTTTTTTGAAAACCATTGTCCAATTTGTGCCGCTGCCAGAATATGTCAGGGTTTTTGTCGGACAGAATTGAAACTGTTTCGGGAGATTCTACAAGCCAATGTGGAAAGAACCGAATATATCCTCAGTGGGCATCGACGCTGTGCTTATCGCATTACTGCCGCACATTCTTGATAAAGACCCGCTCGGTATAAACCTCGAAAAAAACCTACGCAATATTTCAATTGTGTAGGTTTTTTGTTGACGTATTTTTTCCCTGATAAATTTTCAGGTCATTTAACCAAAGATAAAATCTGCCAGTTCATCCTTGTTCGGCGCACCATTAGCACCAGAGCGGCTGACAACAACTGCTGCAACGCGGTTTCCGAGATCTACGGCATCGCGTAAAGACATGCCCTGCGATAATCCCGCCAACATTCCACCACAATGTGCATCACCTGCGCCAATGCGATCCTCAGACTTGACCGTATAAGCAGGTACATATTCTGGTTCTAGATTGGGTTGGCATATCCACGCCCCTTCAATGCCCACTCTGGCAATCATCGTGAAACCATGTTCATCGGCATAACGGCTGGCCTGTGTCATTGAATCCCCCACACCACACAGTAAGGCAATCTCATCTTTATTTAAGCTGAGTATTGTTCTTTCCACGGGTAATGCCCGAATAAATTCAGGATCTATATCAATTAAACGAGGGCCAAAATCCAATACCAAAGTCAGCCCTGCCGGGGAGGCCAGCATCCATTCACGCAAATCGCCTGCTTTTAGATTGGCCAGTTCATAGCCGCTGGAATAGAGATACCCCTGCTCAGGGAGAGGAATCGTCGCTAATATATCTTTATGCCAAGAGTCGTCACAACCAGGAACGGAGACATAAACGCGCTTGCCATCGGGCTGCACCATGGCAAAACACCAGCTATTATCTTTTGTGGGATGACGCAGGGTCACCGTCAACCCAAGTTCTTCCATTTCTGTTGCGACACATTTGCCCCAAGCGCCATTACCTACAAATATGCCATTGATAACCGGCGTTTGAAGACGACACAGCGCACGTGCCACATTAAATGCGCAGCCACCAACTTGCCGATCAATTTCCTCAGCTTCCCAATATTCACCATCATGAAATAATTCTGGCAACCTGAGAACTATATCCCCTGTCGCCGACCCCAAAACAACAACAGGCAGTCGAGGCTCCTTCATTTTTTGTACCTATTCAGCATCAAATACAGACCATAACAGATAAAACTGACGATAAATGACAGGAATAACCCAAGGCTGGAATTCGCAAAAATTCCCACAGCCCAAGGGCCACTCATAAAGTCATTTTGCGTCACCAGAAAACCGGCCAATGCTCCCAGTAGCCAGCACAAGATAGGGATCCATTGGATGCCGCCATTTGGGCCAATATAATTAAATAACTTATCCGCACAATATCCCTGCTTGCGGCGGATAACGATGTAATCAAGTAAGAAGACTGCTTCCCATGATGCCAAAAATACGCCACAGAATATCAAAAATGCGACAAATGGCCCCATGAAGTCACCGGTAACAAAAAGAGTATAAACCGCCACAGTCAGTACAATAATGGAATCAATGGTAACAGCATGGACTCGTTTAACTTTTATTCCCAATGTCAACAAGTTCAAACTAGCAGAATAGAGACTCATGACGGCCATTGTGACTATCCCCGCGATTGCCGTCATTAAATAAGGAATCACCATCCAATCCGGCAAGATAGAGCCAATATGGGCAATCGGATTCTCTGATTTAGGAAGGTCAGGTAATTGCACGGAGAGCAGGATCCCGGCAAACAATAGCAATACAAGAGGGATCATTCCGCCTGCGGTTACTGCCGCAAATATTTTTCCTTTGGGGGAGTTTTCATTCTGATAGCGGCTATAATCAGCGCCCGTGGCTGCCCATGCGATACCACTCCCGGCAGCAACCACCGAAACAGCGGGCAGGAAGCCCGTTAACCAACTGCCTGATGGCATGGCTAATACAGCCTTCCATTCTGTCGTGAACAGAATATAGAACACGACAACGAGTGTCATTACGCCGAAAATTTTGGTAACCCACCGTTGCATGGTGATGACCATCTCTTTTCCCAGTAAAGTGACACCAATTGACAACCCGGCAAACAATACCATGCTAACTACAGTCAAAAATGTACTTTCACTGAGTCCGCAAGCCTGAAATAGCGCAGAAAGTGTCAAAGTACCAGTAACAATATTGATGGATTCCCACCCCATGGAGATGAACCAAAAAATCACTGTCGGCGCAATATTGCCCTTAATACCAAAGATAGTCCGGGAGAGAGTGAGAGTTGTGGTTCTTCCCAATTTGCCACTGAAACTGATATAGCCGACCAACGCGAAGCTGGAGAGGCCAATTAATGCCGCGAGTACCGATTGCAGGAAAGAGAGTTTAAAGGAAACGATGATGGCACCATAAACAATGCCGAGAATGCCAATATTGGCGGCTGACCAGACCCAGAATAGATCCAGAGGTGTACCTGTGCGTTCTGAAGAAGGGATAATATCTATACCTGTACGTTCTACCTTCCAGAACCGATGACGATTTTGTTGTGTACCCATTATGTTTTCCATCACTGTCTTAAGGCCAAGCTTAAGACACAAGGCGAAAAACCCTATCTGAGTGAACTGCACTAACTTATACCATTTACCTCAGCAGGGAATATGAAGATATCGGATAACGTCCTGAAAAATGGCTCTGGTCATGGCTACAATGGTTCTCTTTCCCTAGGTTGGCGCGAATCACACACTCTACCGGAGTACCAAAAAAATGACGTCATGACCAGAGCACTACGTTCCGGCTTGATTAACCCTGCAAAAGAAAGTCAATTAAGCCGATGTTTCTTCAAGCACAACTGGCAACAGGACGCCTGATCTGCCACGCCACACTAGGGCTGATGTCAGACATCAGCCCTAAGATTGAAGAACATATAACGTTTCTGTATACCTTTCATCTTTCGAGCGACAATTCTGTTGGATGTAGCTCGAAACATATCAGATATACAGCTCCTGCAAATAGATCAGGTAGTTTCAGAAAAAAGTTCCCAGACTCCCGATTTCTTATATAAGCAGGATTTATACTTTATCCATCCATTAAGGCCAATGAAAGTCCAATTTTGTCATTATGTGATACCAATCTAATTCCAATACACTCTATACCTTGCTGTACAGGCTAATGTACACTTAGGCCATTAAATAACTGGGGTTAAAAAAATGCTGGATCACTTTGTTGACTGGGTATGCGAACAACTTGAAAAGAAAAGCAATAGCCCTCGTTATATACAACTGCAAAAAGCTATTGAAATGGCAATTGAAAAGCAGTTATTGAATGTCGGTGAGTTTTTGCCACCAGAACGCCGATTAGCTGAACTTCTCAATATATCCCGCGTAACAGTCAGTAAGGCAATGCAGATTCTGGAAGAAAAAGGGGTAATCATACGCCAGCAAGGCATTGGCACTCAGGTTGCCAAACCGGGGTGCTCTTCACTCAATCAGGCTGTCGGCTTTACCTCCCAGATTATTAAAGAGGGAGGAACGGTATCCAATTATTGGCTATCGAGAAATATTATTCCCGCACCGGAAGAGATTGCAAAAAAATTGTCGATTAACACAGGTGAACCCATCGCTGAACTGCGCCGTATTCGCCTTGCCAATGGCATGCCGGTTTCCCTTGAGAATACCTATATTCCCCGGCTCTATCTGCCTCATCCTGAGCTGTTGGAAGGTTCCCTGTATGCGCATTGGGAGGGACAAAATATCCACTTAACCAATGTGCATCACAAAATCAAAGCCATTTCCTGCCCTACAGATCTGGCCATATTGCTCAATGTCGCTGAAAGCTCACCATTGCTACAAATTCACCAAATAAGCCTGAATAACCAAAATGATATCATTGAGTTCAGTGAAATTTTATGTCGTGGTGACATTTATGGGCTGGATTTCAATTCTCCTCAAAATATCGACATCAATTACAAACCGCAAAATAATTAATATATCTGGTCATTTATGAATCACTCACTCCTCTTCTTTTGAAGAGGGGAATTCAGCTTGAAATTTTCTTACTATATCTGGTTAATTACCGACATTCTGTCATTAAAAAAATGACCACCCTGCACAGAAAACAACATTTTTAGTTCAATAAAAGACCGGATCATTGTTATTCACTAAAAACGTCACTTTAATTTCTATAGGATATAGCTCTGACGCAAGAATGATTTATAGATTCATTAAACATAATGAAAAACAATTAGTTACATAAGTCAGCTATCAATACTTCAGGGTTTTCAATTCATTAGGACAAAATAAAAACAGCCAACTTAAAGATAAGTGATATATCATCTTTTACTAAGGGGATTATTTATGAAAGATATTAGTGAATTAGCATCTTATGAAACTGCATCTCATGAAATAATCGTTTTAGAATTAATGGCCGGGTCAGCCAGACATTTACGGAGTAACACATCTTTTCAATACATCCCTTCTGCCAAATAACATCATCGACAGAAGGGGACACAAAGAGAAGTAACAATGAAAGCAAGGGAAAACAGCGAAATTTATTCCTTACTCGCTACTTTTAACTGCTGGTAAATATAATGCTTATAACTCTCTACCAGCGCATTGTCCTGACAATCATTCAAGGCACCATCACACAAATGACGCATGATCATATTGGCTTGGTAGAACTCAGAAGCTGGCAAACGAGCACGTTCCAGAATCATGCCGCCGAGAAAAGAGATATCGGTCAGCTTGCCCGTTGTTATTGATGCTCCCTGTTTCAGGTTATCCCGCAGAGTAAATTGAGTCACATGTGCTGGATCAGGCAGTGGAGAATTATAGTGCTCAAAGTGGATGCTCGGTTGATGATCACCAAAGTAGAGGAAAACAGTCGGTTTTTCGCGATGGGCAACGAATTCACTGAAATCCTTGATGGCAGGATCTGACGCTATGATTTTTTCCATATAATGGCTAAATTTGCCCGCCGTCGTTGAAGGCTCAATTTTTCCAGCCAAACCATAATCATCATGATGGCTCTCTTCATAAGGGCCATGTTCATACATTGTCAGAGAAAAAATAAAAATCGGCTTGTCTGTTTCCTTCGCCAAGATAGTTTTCACGTAAGACAACATATCTTGTGTCGAGATTTTCCATAAATTTTCTTCCATGTCTGCCGGATAGCCAAGCTCCTGTGGTTGGATAATCCGATCAACGCCCAGAGTTTTGTAAGCATGTCCCGCATGATAAGCAGATTTATTAAATGGTGTCAGAACAACCGTGTAATAGCCATTGTCTTTCATTACACGGAACAGGCTGTTTTTAAGATGATCAACAACAATGTAAAACACCGAATTTTTATTGGGTTCAAAGTCCTCTGTATTCAATCCGGTTAAAACGGAGAATTCAGATAACCATGTCCCGCCGCCAAAGGTCTGTACCCTGAGTGGGCTTTGGGCACTGACACCCGCATCACGCTGGAACATGTAAAGGTCAGGTAAGTGTACATTGGTGGGTAACTGGTAAATATGAGGATTAACGGTGGACTCTTGCAATAATACAACAACATCAGGTTTAACGTCTGACTGAGGTTCAGGCAACGTCACTTTTTTCGCCTGTTGTAAAAAATAATCAGCAGATGAACCGAATTTAGGAAGCTGATATCGCGAATCCGAGGCAGACATCACCATATTGGTCATTGTTCCCCGTCCCTTCGGTAATTCACTTTGCCATTCAGTATGGTAAGCATTAACCGTCTGGTTGATTCCCCATACACTCACTACCATCAAAGCAATACTGGCTAGTCGCCATTTGATCCCACGTTCATAAGGCAGCGATTTCCAACTCAATATCATATTGAATATCAACCAGATAAACATTGCCACTACAGCGACACCTGCCAGCCAATAATGGCGCAAGGTCTCCTGATTTGAAGGGTCTAACATGACATTCAAATCAGAAAACAGTAATTGATCTTTGTAATAATGAACTTTTATCTGGTTGAGGAATTTAAGGATGATAAACAAGGTTCCGGTTAACACCGCCGAAAATAACCAGCGCGCTGAAACTAAAAAAGCCAGACCAAAGATGACGCCAAATACGCCGACAGACACCAATGCAGGATAAATATCTCCGCCCTTTTCAAACACTAATATCAAGGAAGCAATCAACAGCAATCCCAGATAAACCCTCGAGATTATCTTTCTTTTCATACTTTATTGAATTCCACACATGAGTTCAGCTTGATAATTTGATGAAAAATAGCACAAGTTATCAAATATACCGCAAATAAAATGCAGCGGGTTAGTTCAATGGAGACAGCATGAATTCAAAGGAGTTCAACTAATGATAGTGAAAACAGGCATCAAACACGCTATCTGCTTTAAAGTAATCTGTTTTTAAAGCGATCTGTTTTTAAAACAAAGCGCTAGAAAATGCCTTCATCCCGCAAAACGTGCAAATCCGCTTTCCTACGGGTAAACCCCGTGCGATCAAAGTACTCCAGTATTTGTATCGCTAATTTCCGGCCAATACCCAACTTATCCCGAAACTCTATTGCCGTTATTCCTCCCTTATCCTGAGAATAACTGCGGATTAAATTAGCAAACCGCTGAATGCAATGATGGTGGTAATAACGATCAGACACAATAGCGATGATGAGCCCTAGTTGCGCTGCTTTTCGCAAAAGGCTGCGCATGGTTTCTTCATCTTCTCCCATTTCAGTTGCCAAATCGCGTACCCACCATGCTTCGGCTTTAAAATGTGGTTCTACTTTTGACCACAAACTCGCCTGCTCTGCGGTAAACATTAATCCATGCTCAGGCAAATGCAGCCAGCCATTGGTTTGTTTTAGCGCATCTTGTTCCAATAACCGGTTGATAAGTTTATAAGCCAGCATATCATCCAGTGTCGGCAGAGCCATTCGTTTCAAGCGTGCTTTGCCTACTCCCAGTTGATCGGGGTGTTTTTCGTGGTATCCCGCCATGGACTGCAATAGTTTTTGTTCTGCCAACTCTGCGTGATGTTGTGATAATGCCCAATCACCAGCAAAAACTACCTTCACCTCGCTTAGCAAACTATTGAGCTGACTTTCTGTCAACTGACGTGACCAGACAAAATGGCTGAGTGACAATGCACCGCGGGTTAAATATAAGATGAGACTTTCCGCATGGCTGTGTGTTCGGGACAGTTGGGATAGCCAATCAAGAAACTCAGGCCGACGCTTACCTCTACGTGGTGAATTTAAGCTAATGACCCTCGCTCCTGCCAGCGTTTTCTTGGCACTGATATCACGCAATATCAAACGATCATTTTCCACCAGCCACAACGGGCGATCCAACGTCAGTTCAGCCAATATTGGCGCATCAGCCAACGAGTTCAGTATAGAAATTCGTCCGGTTATATGACTGGCGGCATGATGGATATGGAGAGATTGCCAGTTTTGCAGTGGTGAATCAGCTTCAATTTCTACCAGCACTTTCTCAGCCGCAAGCAATAGGTTTTGTGATAGCGGTTTCTGTATTATTGGTTGCTGTGACAATAACCAGTCACCACGGAAAATTTGCTCTTTGCTGATATCCCCGACGATATTCAATGCTACACGCTGCCCCGCTCCAGCACTCTGAGCGGGTTGATTCTGTGCATGCAAACCGCGTACTCTCACGGCTTGATCACTGCCAGTCAGCCATAACGTTTCACCGACATCGATATTTCCCGCTAACGCTGTCCCGGTAACAACCAACCCAGCACCTTTAACGATAAAAACACGATCGATAGCCAAACGGAAACGTTGTTTTAATCTTTCATATTGAGGATCTTGCAAAGTCAAAGCGTGGCAAAATTGATGGACAGAATTTATCTGATGAATAGATAACAAATGTTCCCTCAGAGGGATGATTCCATTCTCTGTGGTTGCAGATGTTACAAACAAAGGTACTGATTGCCAACCTTGTGATGCCAATAATTGCACAGCCTGTTGCCGGACTTCCACAATCCGTGCTTGTTCGACACTATCCGCTTTGGTCAGCACAACTGTAATGGCAGGCCGCCCGATTAAACGTAAAATTGCCAGGTGTTCCCGCGTCTGAGCCATCACACCATCATCACAGGCGACAACCAGCAGAATATGATCTATGCCACCAATCCCCGCCAACATATTGGAGAGGAATTTTTCATGCCCCGGCACATCAACAAACCCCACCGAAGATCCATCTGGCTGCGGCCAGTAGGCATAACCGAGATCAATAGTCATCCCGCGTTTTTTCTCTTCCGGTAAATGGGTTGTGTCAACACCCGTGATTGCTTGAATCAGGGTCGTTTTACCGTGATCAATATGTCCCGCTGTGGCAAAAATCATAGTTATCGAACCTATTTCTTATAACCGCAATTTTGATGGCAGCCATGTTTATAAAAACAGCGCCAGCGATAATTCATTTTCATCTTCCAGGCAGCGTAGATCCAGCCATAACCGACCATCATACAGACGCCCAATCACCGGTTTTTTCAAATTGCGCCATTGGTGAGCCAATTTTTCCAAAGTGCTGCCACGTCCATCAATGGCAGTAAAAGTCAGCGCCCAACTGGGCAAACGATCCACAGGCAAAGAGCCACTACCAATTTGGGAATAGCAAGGTTCATCACGAACAATGAATTTGTCGCTGTAATATGCCCGAATTCTGAGACGTAACTGTTGCGCCATATCACGGATTTCACCTTGCGTGCGGGTCAGCAAACGTAAAGTGGGTAATTTCTGACTAAGCTGCTCAGGATGTTGATAGAGACGCAACGTCGCTTCCAACGCAGCCAGCGTCATTTTATCTGCCCGCAATGCACGCTTCAGGGGGTGATGCTGGATAGCCTCTATCCACTGTTTTTTGCCAACAATAATGCCGGCTTGTGGGCCACCCAGTAATTTATCGCCAGAGAAGGTCACCAAATCGATGCCATGGTTCAGGTAATCCTGGGGCATTGGCTCTGCGGGCAAGCCATATTGCGTCATGTCTATCATGGAACCACTGCCAAGATCGATAACTGTCGGGATTTTGGATATCATGCCCAGCTTCGCCAACTCTGCTCCCGATACTTCAGCCGTGAAGCCCTCAATACTGTAATTACTGGTATGCACCTTCATCAGCATGCCGGTGTCAGCATTGATTGCCCGCTGGTAATCTTTCAAATGTGTTCGGTTCGTTGTCCCCACTTCCACCAGACGGCAGCCCGCTTGCACCATAACGTCAGGAATACGGAACGCTCCGCCAATCTCAACCAATTCACCGCGGGAAACAACAACCTCTTTTCCTTGCGCTACTGCTGCCAGCACCAGTAAAACCGCGGCAGCATTATTGTTAACGATGCAGGCATCTTCTGCACCAGTCAACATACAGAGTAAACCAGCCAGTGCGCGATCACGATGCCCGCGACTGGCACCTTCAAGGGAATATTCCAACGTAACCGGTGAACGCATTGCCTGTGTCACCGCATCAATTGCCGTTTCAGCCAACAATGCGCGTCCCAGATTGGTATGAAGTACTGTTCCGCTCAGGTTAAATACTGGCTGCAATGCTGACGTTTGCCCCCTCTCCAATCTTCGGTGCAATGATGCTGCCCAATCATCACTCCACTCTGGCAAGGCTTGATGCTCACGAATATTGAGCCGCGCCTGTTCCTGCATTTCCCGCAATATATCTACCACTTGCGTCTGCCCATGAGACACAATCAGCGAGGTGATTTCTGGCTCCCGCAACAATCGGTCAATAGATGGTAGCTGACGGTACAGCGAGTTTATTACTTGTGTCATCGCGTCCCCCGTTACTTTTTATTCGTTGGGAAACAGAAAAGGATTCAGGCTACTGCGGGCAAAACCTTCTTCTTCCATCTTGGCATCCAGAATCAATGACGCCAGATCATCTGCCACAGCATCTACATTCGGATCTTTTTCCTGATACAGAATTTTGAGATAACTGCCACAATCACCACAGCTTTCTGCCTTAATTGCCGCTTGCTCACTCTCCAAAGACCAATAATTCAAATCCCGGGTCTGCTCGCAGTTACTGCATTTGATTCGAACAACATGCCATTCGCTTTCACACAGATTACAATGCAAGTAACGCAGCCCCTGACTGGTGCCGATTTGCACCACACTGGCAACAGGCATGCTGCCACACACTGGGCAAAACTGGCGGTGTTCGCCATATTCTGCCCGTGCTTTTCCGGGGATCAAACTGGCCATTTGTGCCCAATACACGGATAACGCCGCCCAGACAAACACCGCCTGATCAGCACTAACCCTGCTGAATTCGTTATTGAGCAACGCACTCGCCATCTCTTCCAATTCTTGTGCTGAATTCTTTGCCAGATTTTCGAGGGCAGGTTTCACATGTTCGGGTACGGCTGGCAGTAATTCCGCAATCAGGGAATGCAGGATATTTTGCCAGTGCTGAGTACGACGCAATGTTTTACAATCCAGCGGGACAAGATTCTCTTGTTGGGAATAATGACGAAGAAGCTCATCCAATTCCATATCCAGCGGGTTGTCATACAACGCCTTTTGCTGTGCCTGCGCAATTTCTGCCGCAAAATTCAGGTAACTTGAAAATGGATTGCTTTCTGTTGCCAACGTTTTCAAACGTTCAGCACGCTGCTGATACAAGTTTTTCAGGTTGGCAAACAACAACGGAGGAATAAAACCAGCAGATCTTTCATTCACTCGCTCTTTGACTAGCTGCTCTTTAGGAACAATGCGAATACTCATTCTCTTAACCTTTCCTGTTATGTTTATACGCCTGCTATATTGATGCATAAGTCTCCAGCCATCTTACCTTGCCGGACAGTGGAGTGGGCATTGCAGTATATCCAATAGATTCCAAGTTGCAGCCTGGAAAACAGTGAATGGGAAAGTAACTTATATAAAATTCAGCACAAGTTTACTAACCTTACAAAGATTCAAGTTAGACTATTAGTGATCACAAGAGGAGAAGGGTGTATTTGACTGCATAGTAATGAGCGCTCTTCTTGGTTGAAATATCTATAACTGAAGAGATTGATGATGAAACTAACACCCGAAAAATTGCTGTCTGCAATAGAAAAATACGCCCATACCCCTGAGAAAAAACGCATCTTATCCCAAACACAAATGGGGTGGTTTTCCGATACTGAGAACGTATTCTTATTGATAAGCTTGGTGCTGACCCTACCTGAAGAAATGATGACCGAGATGGGAGACAGCATTAACAACTGGGTTAACATTGCCACAGCGGAACTTGCATTAACAGCAAACAAATTGTCTGCTGAAGACAAACAACAGCTTGAAGAGAGCATTGAACAAATTCTGGTTTATGCCAACGAAAATTTCGAACTCAACAATGAAGGTGTACTGTTATGTATATCGAGCTTGAAAAAACATCAGTTTCATATCAATACTGACATCTCCCAACTGCTGGGCGCTCCCAAATATGCTGATAACACCAACATCACCCCATTTCCTTCAACTCCCCCAGATTTAAGACAATTATTTGAAAATATTCAAATTCAGTCCGGCCTTGAGTTTCTCGAATTTTTTGAAAACGGTTTTTCCGTGGTTCCCCATGATGGCTTAATCCACCTATTTTCAGAAATAGCCCGATATCCGTGGGGTATAGATGCCCTGCTTCTACTGACCCAATACTTTGAGGAACCGGTTGCCCTCGCCAGTGCACAAGCATTGGACGATTGTCCTTCTTCTGCATGGGCAAACCTATCCTATATACAACTTATCAATCTGTGTGCCCGATTCAATCGCCATCCTTCCATTCATTCTTGTTTTAAACGCTGGAAAAAAAGGGCAATGGCACACCATACAATTCATGCAGTTCGGGAACCCGCTGTGATACATGAATTATATGTCACCCATGTTGATGGAAATGACTGTGCCAGCATGATGATGACAATCACACTGGACGGGCAGGAATACCAAATGAATATGATGCTGGATTTTAAATCTGGTATCCGCGAGAGCTTACTGAATCTTGCTCCTGACCGAACAATCCCCGAATTGATTGAAGAAGTGCGCTCTCATGACGCGAGTATTGACTTTACCCCCGTTTCTTCTGACTGGCTGCAACAGATTTTACCGTGGATACTTTCAGTCCAGCTAAACAAAAAAACGCCTATTGAGCTTTACTCACTTTATTGGTTGTCACAACTTCCCTTCGAATGGACACAGCCAGAAGAATTTAAACTTGAACACTGGAGCCAAAAACTGGGCTATCAAGTTAATCCGCAACGACAAACGCAGAACCGCCTCGGCCTCACTATGGGTTCACCATTAATACTGAGTTGGCTGGCACCGGAAGAATGTTTGTTAAAGGCGAAAAAACCCAAAGATTTATTAAAGTCCTATTACTACGCAAACCGGGAGCTGTTTTCTGAACGCTTGGCTTATTCCGCTACAATTGAGCAATATAGACTGCCACCACAAGAACCTCATTTGGTGGATCAATATTTAGATTTGGCTTATACCCTCAGAGATCCCACACTAAATCGTAAGAAATTTGCTTTATTTGACACTTTGGCTGAGATCAGTTTTGAATATTTTTATATGGAACAAGATGAGGAGATCCTACCGCAAGGATTGGTTCTCAAAGTGAATTTATTCGATGCCAGCCCGGCCGTATGGCGCCGAGTCCGTGTCAGCAATCAGCTGACATTAAACGAATTTCATGACGTGATACAAAATACCATGGGCTGGGAAAACGCCCATCTATTCAGTTTTAATATTGCAGGTGCCGACATCCCGGAAGAATATTATGACCAAGTGTGCATCGGCGAATTTCTGAATGATATTGGGGACGAACTCTGCTACCAATACGACTTTGGTGATGATTGGCTCCACCAGATAACAGTCGAGAAAGTGCTTCCAAAAGACATTTTCCAGCCCGAAGTGACCGCAGGCAATGGTATTTGTCCGGCTGAAGATTCTGGTGGCATTTGGAGTTGGAATTATTTGCTCAAACTGAGAAAACAGAAAGTCCTGACGGAAGATGAAGCTGAACAATTGGAGTTTGCGGGGTTATCCCCAAGTGAATCATTAGAGCCTTTTGATAAACAGCAGGCTAATAAGCGGTTAAAGGCACTATTCAATCAATAAAAATCTCAGTCAATATGTAAAAGCGCAAGAGTTTCGAAAATAATCCCTTGCGCTTTTTTATTGTTGACACACTTTTTAAGCCAACTCTGGTAAACAATTATCAGCATGATCTCGTTCACCTTACCAATCTTATCTGCTTCGGGATGATTTTTTAGATGGGACTGCAATCCCACCTACTTTTTTATCGGTAATTGCAAATCACTTAATAAGTTTAAGGTCTAATTTTCTGTGTCGTTTTTGTTCTGGGTAGAAATTCTCATGAGCACCTATATCAAGTAGACATAGTTCCAATTTATTTTCCTTCCAATGATACCCAATCATCGTTAATTGGTTATTTAGTGAAAATTTATGTACCCTAAGAAAATCAAGGTCACCTTTTTTCTTTTCACCTATTTGGGGATTATTAATAATATTTTCAATTTCATTTTCTACCAGATACAACATTTGTTCTGGTAGTTTATTTAGTGCCTTAGAAAATCGTCTTGTCTCATAAACTTCAATACTATTTTTTTGTTCTTCTAACATATTTGCTTATTCTCCCATATTCTACTTCTTTTTGAGCTAGTAAAATTTCATGGATGAATGAATAAGTCAGATCAGGATTCTCTTCTGCAATTCGACCGATTTTAGCCCAGTGCTCTATCTGCTTTGGAACGCTTCTACTCGATGCTTCTGCATGAATCCTAACATCATCTACAAATTCATCATCTAATCTGATGCTAATGGCCATGTTGAGCCCCTTTTATTTTACTGAAATAAACAAATTACATTCAGCAATATACGACAATTTGTCGCAAATTGCAATCTTTTGCTCTGACAATTATTAATCAAAATATATCTACCACTCTTGAATCATCGCAGATTTCGGGCTGTCCGCGTGGCCTACCCATAATTAACATTCAGTTGTTGTAACGGAAACAAGAACAGTAGAAACAAGGTAGGGTACACAAAATACCCTACCTCAAATTTATTCTTTCTTTTTTTGCCGTTCTTGTTTCACAATTTCACGATACCAACGTGGATGATGTTTTTTCGCCCAGCCCCGTGTAACCCAACCTTCTACCATTGCCCGCACTGATCCCTTCACCCAAAACGCCGCATAAGCATGAACGATAATAGTCAGGATCAGGCCAATCGCTGCCAGTGAGTGAACCAGTAAAGCAATTCGGATCAATGGAATGGGGAAATACTCCGCAAAGTAAGGACGCCAGATAATAATTCCGCTGATCAACAACAGAAACAGGCAGGCACTCACTGACCAGTAAATCCCTTTCTGACCGAGGTTGTACTGCCCTATATCCCCCGCTTCCTCATTACGCAATACTTTGTGAATATTTTTCGCCCATTCGAGATCATCCCTGTCGATCAGGTTATGTTTGAAATATCTGAAAAACATAAAGACAAACAGGAAGAACATCACCGAACCCACAAATGGGTGCAGTACCCGTGAAAGCTGTGGTGTACCAAAGATATTCATCATCCAGTTCAGAGAAGGAAAGAAAAATCCCAATCCGCTAATGGCGGTAAACAGGAAACAAACAACAACCGCCCAATGATTGATTCGTTCAACCGGAGAATGGCGGATAATGATATCGTCACGCTTTTTCATTTCTTCACCCCCTCATTGTTTGCCCTATTCGAATCAATATCTTTAAGAGCGCTCTCTTCCTCTTCTTTGGAAACCCGGTTCGGGCCAATACCCACATAATGGAAAAGAGAAGCAGCAAAAGTAGCGGCAAAACCAATCGCGGCCAATGGCTTCCAGATACCTTTCCAGAATGTGATGGTCGGGCTGATACTGGGATTATCCGGTAACCCATGATAGAGCTGCGGCTTGTTGGCATGGTGCAGCACGTACATGACATGGGTTCCACCTACGCCTTCGGGATCGTACAAACCCGCATTTTCATAGCCACGCCCGTTAAGTTCCTCAACCCGCTCTGCCGCCAGTGCTTTCATATCCTGTTTACTGCCAAAATGAATCGCCCCCGTTGGGCAAGTTTTCACACAAGCCGGTTCCTGTCCCACACCAACACGGTCAACGCACAGAGTACATTTGTAGGCGCGATTATCTTCTTTGTTGATACGCGGCACATTGAATGGACAGCCCGCAATGCAATAGCCGCAGCCAATGCAGTGCTCTGACTGAAAATCAACAATGCCATTGGCATACTGAATAATCGCCCCTTCCGCCGGGCAGGCTTTCAGGCATCCCGGATCAGCACAGTGCATACAGCCATCCTTACGGATCAGCCATTCCAGTTTGCCATTTTCCTCCACTTCGGAAAATCGCATCACAGTCCATGACTTCGCCGTCAGATCGGCCGGATTGTCATAAACACCAACGTTGTGCCCGATTTCATCACGAATGTCGTTCCATTCTGAACAAGCCACCTGACACGCTTTACAGCCGATACAGGTCGTCACATCGATCAACTTTGCCACTTCTTGCTGGTAATCCCGCACACGAGGCGCGGGAGTCAGTGAATTGGTGGCGGATCGACGAATAATGTCTTGAGATTGCAATGACATGATTTTTCGCCTCTACACCTTTTCCACATTAACCAGAAACGCTTTGAATTCCGGTGTGTGCGTATTGGCATCACCGACAAACGGCGTCAGGGTATTCGCAAGGAACCCTTTCTTCGCCGCTCCCTCAAAACCCCAGTGAATCGGAATACCGATGGTATCCACTTCTCGGCCGTGAACATTCAAGGTACGAATACGTTTAGTCACCACCGCTTTGGCCTTGATATAGCCACGATTAGAGCTGACTTTGACGGTATCACCCTGTTTGATGCCTTTCTCTGCCGCCAACCGTTCACCAATTTCCACAAACTGCTCTGGTTGGGCAATGGCGTTCAGCAACGCATGTTTTGTCCAGAAATGGAAATGTTCAGTAAGACGGTAAGTGGTTCCCACGTAAGGGAATTTATCGGCCTTGCCCATTGTCTCAAAATCGCTCTTGAACACACGAGCGGCCGGATTGGAAACCACATTCGGATGCAACGGGTTAGTTCCCAATGGTGTTTCAAATGGTTCGTAATGCTCAGGGAACGGCCCTTCTGCCATTTTGTCGATGGCGAACAGACGTCCCATGCCTTCTGGCTGCATAATAAATGGCCCTACATCCATTCCAGGAGCCGCATTGCTGTAATCTGGAATATCCACCCCACTCCATTTATCGCCATCCCATGCAATCAATTGGCGTTTAGGGTCCCACGGATTACCCTGTGGGTCGGCAGATGCACGGTTATATAGAATGCGGCGGTTCAGAGGCCATGCCCATGCCCAACCCAGTGTATTACCCATGCCGGATGGATCAGCATTATCGCGGCGTGCCATTTGGTTACCTTCCGGTGTCCAGCTTCCGGCAAAAATCCAGCAACCGCTGGCGGTTGTGCCATCATCGCGCAGTTGTGCGAAAGAGGATAATTTCTGACCTTTTTTCACCAACAGATTGCCATCGGCATCCAGTAAGTCAGCCAAAGCGTGACCATTATTTTCCTGAGCCACCTCTTCCGGTGTTGGGGCATCCGGATCAAAGTAATCCCATGTCATGCTCAACACTTGTTCTGGTGCCGCACCACCTTCCTCGCGATACAGATCACGCAAACGCTTGAAGATGCCCGACAGAATTTCGCCATCCCCAATCGCCTCCCCTGGTGCATCCGCGCCTTTCCAGTGCCATTGCAGCCAGCGGGCTGAATTGACTATCGAGCCGTTTTCTTCCGCAAAACAGCAGCATGGCAGACGGAAGACTTCGGTCTGAATGGCAGCAGAATCAACATCATTGAATTCACCATGATTTTGCCAGAATGATGACGTTTCAGTACTGAGTGGATCAACCGTGACCAAGAATTTCAGCTTCGATAACGCAGCAACAACTTTGTTCTTGTTCGGGAATGATGCTATTGGATTGAAGCCCTGACAGATATAGCCATTGACTTCCCCTTTCGACATCATTTCAAAATATTGCAGAACATCGTAAGGTTTATCCCACTTCGGCAACAGATCAAAGCCCCAATCATTCTCTTTACGGGCATTGTCACCATAGAAACTCTTCATCAGGCTGACAAAAAACTTCGGATAATTTGACCAATAGTTAACCTGTCCTGAAACTGTGGCTTTTGGGGTATTAGCCTGCAAATAGGTTTGCAAATCGGCCTGTTTTTCCGATGGCAGGGAGAGATAACCCGGCAGGCTCTGGGACAGTAACCCCAAATCTGTCAGTCCCTGAATATTGGAGTGGCCGCGCAGTGCATTAATGCCGCCGCCTGCCATGCCCATATTGCCGAGCAACAATTGGATAATAGCCATCGTGCGGATATTCTGCGCGCCGATAGAATGTTGCGTCCAGCCCAGTGCATACAGGAAAGAAGTCGTTTTGTCTTTCACACTGGTTTCAGCCAGATACTCACATACCTTGAGAAAATCTTCCTTTGGCGTACCACAGATATCAGTCACGACATCCGGTGTATAACGGCTGACATGGGTCTTCAACAGATTCCAGACACAACGCGGATGGGTCAGAGTTTTATCACGTTTGGCGAAACCATTTTCATCCAGCTCATAGTTCCATGTCGTTTTATCGTACTTACGATTTTCAGCATCATAGCCGCTGAACAGGCCATCATTGAACGAGAAATCTTCCCGCACAATCAGACTGGCATTGGTGTAAGCCTCAACATATTCACGATTAATCTTTTCATTGGTCATCAGGTATAAAATCACACCTGACAGAAAGGTAATATCTGTACCGGAACGGATAGGCGTGTAGAAATCCGCCACAGATGCCGTACGAGTAAAGCGGGGATCAATAACAATCAATTTGGCCTTGTTGTGAATTTTGGCTTCCATCGCCCAACGGAAACCGACAGGATGTGCTTCAGCAGCATTCCCGCCCATCACGACAATTAAATTCGCATTCTTAATGTCCACCCAGTGGTTGGTCATCGCACCGCGACCAAATGTTGGAGCAAGACTTGCTACCGTTGGTCCGTGTCAGACACGCGCCTGGTTGTCTACGGCAAGCATGCCGAGAGCGCGACTAAATTTCTGCGATAAAAAACCAGTTTCATTGCTGGCCGCAGAGGCACACAACATGCCCGTGGTCAGCCAACGGTTAACCGTCACACCATCTTGATTGGTTTTAACGAAATTGGCATCGCGGTCTTGTTTCATCAATCTCGCGATACGATCAAAAGCTTCATTCCAGCTTATTCGCTGCCATTGATTGGAGCCAGGAGCACGATATTCCGGATAGTGCAGGCGATTTTTGCTGTGAACAAAATCCACCAATCCGGCACCTTTAGGGCATAGAGCACCACGGTTTACGGGATGGTCCGGGTCCCCTTCGATATGAAAAATAGTAGATTTGGCATTTTTGGCGCCATCACCGAGGCTGTACATCAATAATCCACAACCGACAGAGCAGTATGTGCAGGTATTTCGGGTTTCACGTGCACGCAGCAATTTGTAGTTACGTGTTTGTGCAATCGCTGCGGTTGGGGCAAACCCCAATGCTGCTGCCGTCGTACCCACCATACCACCAGCACAGATCTTAAAGAACTGCCTTCTGCTGACTTGCATGGGGGATCTCCTCACTCACATTGCTTATTAACACTTGCTTCTTATCAAAATATTCTTGGGTGATAAAACAACATTTGGTAATAATTTGATGAATCATTTTTGATTCTGGACACTGTCTGCTATAAATCCACACAAACAGTATTATGAATCAATCTACTGGGGAATTCACTAATGAATGATGCAAGGTCAGAAAATGGGTTAACCATGGAAGGAATCAACGGTGCTTTTCGCCTCAATGTGCAACAAAAAAATGCGAAACAAAGTGATCAATTGAGCAGTTCAAGGCTGGATTGGGTAGCAGAGGAAGTCCCTGTTGCATTGATCTATAACGGTATTTCTCATGTCGTGATGATGGCCAGCCCAAAGGATCTCGATTATTTCGCCATCGGTTTTTCATTATCGGAAGGGATTATCACGTCTCCGCAAGAAATTCGGGGTATTGATTCGGTGGTTAGCTGTCATGGTGGCATTGAATTGCATATTGAACTTTCCAGCCGCCGTTTTGCCGGATTAAAAGAACGCCGACGCAGTATGGCGGGGCGAACCGGCTGCGGTATCTGCGGTACGGAACAACTGACAGAGATCTTTCGCCCAATTACGCCTTTACCTTTCACCCAAACGTTTTCTCTTTCTCGCCTTGACACTGCACTTGCCCAATTACCGCGTGTTCAAGACATCGGCTCACTGACTGGCTGTACCCATGCGGCAGGCTGGATTGATCCAGAGGGAAAACTGCTTGGTGGCTGTGAAGATGTCGGCCGCCATGTTGCACTGGATAAGTTACTGGGAATGCGGGCAAAAACCGGATGGCAACAAGGTGCTATATTGATTTCCAGCCGTGCCAGTTATGAAATGGTGCAAAAATCAGCCAATTGTGGCACGGAAATTTTATTTGCCGTTTCTGCTGCAACCTCGCTCGCCATTGAAGTCGCGCAGAAATGCAATTTAACATTAGTCGGATTTTGTAAGCCAGGACGGGCAACCGTGTATACCCATCCGCAGCGAATTTTGGATTAATCAAGGCCGTGATACATCCACAGATTTGGTTCAATGTAATAAGCCATCTGTTTTTCAATATCCACTACCAACGGCACTAAACCCCCCGGAATGATATATTCACCGCTTTGTGGAAATTTCAGGCCAGTCCATTCCTGCCATTGTTCCAATGTACCGTAAATATCCATGGATCGAAGGGCTGGCTTGATAATTTTTGCGCCCAAACGGCAATGTATGCGGATCCACGGGTCAAATGGCTCGCCTTTGTCATTTTTCCAACCACAATATTCGATAAAATCTTGTAGAGGATATTTGCTTTTCAGACTCGGCCTGACAGGAACCACAAGCCCCTGTAATCCTTCATCCCGGGCTGTTTGTTTCAAGCTGTTGATCAATAAAGCAGGAATATTTTGCCCCCTGAACTCAGGATCAACCGTCATCCCCAGAGCAGACACCATATTGGCGTGTACTTTTCCTTTCGCTGCTCCACCGGCCTCTAATACTGCATCCCATCCTTCATCAGGTAACTGATCTAATGAATGATTTTCCCAAGGAAAAGGAATTGAGTTAAACAGGCCAATAAGACGTTCTTCTTTACCTTGTTTCAAGATGGCGAATTTTTGAAAATGGCTGAAACCAGGCTCGTATAATTTGTCCCAATGTTTTTCAGCTACAGCATCATAATTCATAAACAGAGGCCAATTGTTACCAATAAGCTCTCCTATTGCATCATCAAGATCTGTCCTTTCTTCAGCAGATTGAATAATGATTTCTGCTTTCATAATTCATCTCCCATTAAGCCTTTTTTCAGCCAGATAGATAAAAAATAGATATATGAAAACTGATATACCCTTCATTCTTTCAGGTAGCAGATTTATTGGCTGCAACCTGAAAATAATTGGATATAAAATCAATAAATTTAACTTGCTAATAATTTAAAGATTAGAACTTTGTAATATCCCCTTTATCTTGCACATTTATTACCTACAACGCAAAAGATCAAGATATGAGTAAACGTTTATTCCGTTGGCGAATAGCATCATAGCTGAACATTTTCCACAATAGGGAATAAATATTTTTACCTATAAAATATATGGGATTAGTTTTGATTAATAATATAAATGGTTATAAATAAGTTCCCAAAATGCCAGATCACTTTCTTACTCCTAGCACCGCGAGGAGTAAGGGAGCTTCAAGCCCTAAATGTATCACTATTATGAAAAGGCATTTATAACCCGATAAACTTAATTACATACAAAACTATTTTGGAAATAATTATATTATTAATAACAAAATAACTTCTGTAAATTAAATCGACTTACCTCACATTTCCAACAAAAAAGCAGATAACTCAGATTTCCCTAAAAAACAAAAAAATAAATAAAATTCAATAAATTAAACAAAAATAATATCTGAGAAACCCTACAAAAATAGAAACAAATAGAAATAATTATCATTTACATTATCATTTGATCGGTGTACGTTTTCCACGCGCAATAAATCAGGCCGTTTTTATGATTGGGTAACGAGGGATCCCCCATTCCAAACGAGGATAATGATGAAAAAGATTAAGGTATTAGTCGCCGCTTTAGGCACATTGGGATTTATGGCACAAGCTCAGGCAGCAGTAGGTTTTGGTCAAAGCCAGCAAGAAACTACACCACATATAACAGTTGGTGCAACCCAACCCGGATCAGGCCCACACGGTGGCAAAGGTGGCGAACCCGGTATTGGAGTCAGCTCCGTTTACGGCGGTCAAATCACTGGCTTTGCTGGCCTGACCCGTATGGCTCCTGCTGATGGTAATGGCATCCATAATATCTCAATGGCAGGTGCACCAGGCTCTCACGGCGGTATGGGGGTATTCCATTTCAGCAAAGTTGCCAATGCAGATGTTTACTTTGGTGAATGGTCTCAAACGGGTAAAGCATCGGATAGCACTCACACCGCTTATTATGCAGGCAAGGATGTTACCACCAATATTCCAACCGACGGTACAGCAACTTATACGGTGGCAGGTATTAACCAATACAGCGGTGACAATGCGCTGTCCGGTACATTTACCGCAGATTTTGGTGAGAAAACGCTGGTTGGTTCACTGGCAAATGCGGCGATGACGATAAATATTGATGCTGATATCTATTCTGATGCCAAGTTTGAGGGAGACGCCAAGATCGGTGATCTTAAGGGGGCAACTCAAGGTCATTTCTTTGGTGATAGTGCCGCCAGTCTGGCTGGATATGCCACATTTGATGGTGACCACTCCAAAGATACCGCTTTTGGTGGTTCTAAACAGTAATCATTAATTTTTCAGAGAACAGTGCCATTTTTGGCACTGTTCTCTGTTTTTTATTTATTTCCAATAACGTGAGCTTTTTGATCTGGTTTCCCGATGTCTGACAATAGAACAACGCCAATATTATCAGCGGCACTGATGGCTCTAAGCCTCTCTCTGCCCGTTTATGCCGATGAAGATACTCCACGAAAAATCTGGCAGGAAGCACAACATAACCAACAGGAAAATGAAACCAATCTGATTACACCAGATCCTGTTTTCATTGGAAATGACGCTTCACTGATTGTGATTAATGGGCAAACATTTCAGGTTGAAAATAATATTGATGATATCGGTCAGGCTTTATTCCTTGCCATTAACCACCAGCAGTGGCCGGACGTCAAACGCTTTCTGGCGGCTTACCAGAAACTGCCGGGGCATGATGTTATGTTGGTCAATTTTGCCCAAGGCGGATTGGCACGTCTTGAGGGAGACTTAGATCTCGCTGCCTATCATTATCAACAGATTCTGAATCAACAATCCGATTTTCCCCGTATTAAATTGGAACTGGCCCGTGTTTATTTTGAGGATCATAAGAATCGGGAAGCTAAGCAACTCTTTGCTGGATTGAATGAAGAAAAGCAGTTACCCGAAGCCGTTTTGAGAAACATTAACAGCTACCTGGAAGCGATAGAACTGAGAAATGGTTGGCGCGGCTCTTTTTCGGCGGGTTATGCCTATAACGATAATGTGAATATGTCTCCCAATCAGGAGCCCAGTTGTCAGAAATACATAGGGGAAAAATGCTTCGAGTCCCGGAACGTACCCAAAGCCATAAAAGCATGGGGCATGTCTTATGATGCAACATTAAGCCGACGCTACCAGCTTGTTGGTCATCATGGCATTTTTGGCCGCAGCCTGATTTATGGCGAAAATTATCGTGATCACCATGATGAGAACGAAAATACGTTCCTGATGGTCGGCGGATACAGCTATAAAAGCAGAAGTCACGATTTCTCCTTTGGCCCTCTGTTTGAATATAAACAACGCGCAGGTGATACCTACTACCACGCCACCGGTGCCAAAACAGAATGGCGATGGATATTCACTCCCCAAACCGCTCTGAATGTTGAACTTGAACATAAAAAACTACGCCATCAGCAGAATCTCCGTCGGAAAGATGGTGCTCTTTCCTCAACTTATCTCACTCTCTCCCATGCCATCAGCAAAGATTTTGTCCTGTTTGGCGGTGGCGATTGGCTATATCGGGATAACGAACAGCATCCCATCGATCGTTATCAGCAATGGGGAATTCGGGCAGGGATTGCCGGACAGATCTATCCCGGTATTAATGGCTCACTGTTTGCTATGTTGAAAAAGCGCCATTTTGGTGCTTACAGCCCAATGATAAATGCCAGACGCCAAGATAATGAGCAGATTTATACCGCAGTCATTAAAGTCCCTGCCGCTGAAATATGGGGAATGACACCTTCTGTTACTTTCCGCCACCGACGCAATCACAGCAATGTCAATTGGCTGTACAGCTATAACAAAAATGAAGTGCTGGTAAAGCTGGAAAAATATTTTTAATCAAAACCTTATGTTTTTTATTTGCGTGATGATAATCGATAAATTGAGGCAGGGACATCAATGGCATACCGAGTTAAAACACAGTTCACCCCCATCACAATTGCATTGTCACTGGCATTTTCACTGGCTGCACCACCCCTGTTTGCCGAATCCAAGCCTGCTGTCACAGCGTCAAGCGGCAAGACGGATCTGGGCAAGATCCGTGTCAAAGATAACAGTGATAAAGATAAAGCGGGTTATGACGCAGTCTATGACAAAGATATCGCCAATATTTATATCGGCAAAAAGGAAATAGAACGCTATAAGGGGACTTCTCCTGCCGATTTAATTAAAGGCGCGGTTGGCGTATACAGCGGCGATGCCCGTAATGGTGGCGCTCTGGATATCAACATCCGTGGAATTCAGGGACAGGGGCGTATTCCCGTCACTATTGATGGCACAGAACAGGCCATTACCGTTGGGCGTGGTTATCATGGGGCCAATAACCGCAACTACATCGATCCAAACCTGATCAGTAGCATCGAAATCGAAAAAGGCCCTTCTCTGAACCGTAGAACTAAAGGTTCAATTGGCGGCGCAGTATCCATCAAGACATTGACCATAGATGATGTCGTTCCGGAAGGGGAAACTTTCGGCATCAATACCAAACTGGAAACCAGCAGCAACTCCGTGAGAGAACGTATGCCTGCCCTGTCATTGGGGCAGGACTACCGTGATATTCCCGACTTTATCCAAAACGATGTTGAAACCGATCCTGCATTAAAAATCACCCCACATTCGTCAAAAGACAATAAGTTGTTTGGCTTCAAAGATAATGCGTTCCGCATCGCAGTCGGTACACGGCAGGAATATTTTGATTTGATGATGGCTTATGCTTACCGCCGTCAGGGTAACTATTTTGCCGGCAAGGGAGGTGCTCATCGTTATGATGAACCAATCACAGACGCTGATGAAAAACTCATGACAGGCGCATTAAACAGTTTAGATCCTTATCTGCCATTTGCCGCCCGTATTTATCGCCCCGGCAATGAAGTTCCCAATACTTCCAGTGAAATGCGCTCAATATTAATAAAAAATACCTGGCACTTTACCGATGACCAAGCCCTGCAACTGGGTTTTCGCAATACGCGTATGGAGTTCGGCGATATTATGCCTTCTAGGCTGGCAATGGTACTTGCTGAAGACAATGTGGTTCCCCAATGGCCACTCGCCAATGTCCATCAACAAGCTGCCAACCTGACCTATAAATGGCATCCTGCCAATAATCCCTATATCGATTTCGATATGAATTTATGGACAACCCGCACTACAAGCAACACCAACACCGCAGGTGGATATCCCCGTAGCCCGATTGACAGAGATTATCAATGGGAACGAGGCACCGAAGGCAGGAACCTCAATATTGATGGCACATTAATAAATACCTCTGCCACCAATTCTCAAAATAATCGTTGGGGGCTGGATATCTCAAATAAATTTGAACTCACCCGTAATCTGGATTTGACTTTAATGGGGAATTTCCAACGTGAGCGCCTTAACTCTAGTGATGGCTACAATCCCTATAATATGTATTTCTTCCAGTCACCTGCTAGAAAAGGGCAACGTCAGGAAATCAATCTTGCCTTTAATTTTGACTGGCGTCCTACTTCATGGCTGGCATTGAGCGCTGGAGCCAAACGCGTTTCCTATTGGTCTAAAGATGATTTTCTCACTGAACGACGCGCCGCAAGAGATGGACGTTACGAAAAACAGAAGGAAATCATTGGACATAAAATGAGTTACTTGCGAACACTGACAACAGAAGAAGCTGATTATCTCAAGAAATGGTGGGATGACGACTACTATTCCAAACTCAGCAGGCAAGAAAAAAGAGAAGTACGTAATAAAGTCAAGGACATATCCCTTAAACCAGAACGTAGTGGGCAAGAACGCTATATGGCTAAGGAAGAATTCACTTGGAATTACGCTCCCAACAACGGCCAGCTCAATAAAAACGATAACCCCTATTTCAATGGTCAACTGAATATGAATGAAAAGGTTATCGACCCAATGAGCGGTAAAGAAGTCTATAAATATGAATACGGCACAAGCGTTGATGCAAATGGTATACAAAGCCCTGAAGTTGACGATCCTTGGGAAACACCTGCAAAACGTAAGGATCACGCTTGGGCTCCGACCTTCTCTGCTACCGCTTATGTCACCGACGATTTCCGTATCTATACCCGTTATGCCGAAGCGGTCAGAATGCCCAGTATTTTTGAAGATACCGTCGGTTTTTCAGGCGCCAAAACTAACCGCGTAGGCCAACAGTTCAAACCTGAACGCGCCAAAACCGCAGAAGTGGGTTTCGTCTATGATTTCAGCCAGTTGGTTGATGCTGAACGTCATGCCGATATCAAACTCTCTTATTACAATACTGTGATCGAAAATGTATTTGATAGGGATAATACCTATAAATTTTCCCAATTAGACAAACAGAAACTGGCAGGTCTGGAATTACAGGCGCGTTACGATAATGGCAGTTTCTTTGCCGATATGGGGTTGGTCTATAACATGAAAAACAAGGTGTGTGACCATAACTCTGTCATGAGAACGGACTCTCAAAATCGCTATGGCATCCCAGAATGTATTGATGGCGGCTTCCCCGGTGGTTATTTACGCACCTCTATCCAACCTAAATACTCAGCTAACCTGACCGTCGGCGGACGCCTGCTTGATGAAAAACTGGAACTGGGCAGCCGAATGCTCTACCACAGCAAAGCGGAAAACAAAGATGAAAAATGGCTGATGGGTACACTACCAGATATCTATCAAGGGCAGTCCAACAACCCTATGCGCTGGAATCCGGTGTTTACGGTTGATGCCTATATCAGCTATCAAGTCACCCCAGCCATATCGGTAGAACTGACAGGCGCAAACCTGACCAATCGCTATTATCTTGATCCTTTGACCCGTTCAATGATACCGGCACCGGGCAGAACCTTTAAGCTCAGTTTGACCAGCCAGTTTTAGAGGCTTCTTTATATTAGAGGCTTGTTTTATTAGAGGCTTGTTTTATTAGAGGATAGTATGACCAGTGCAGCCATATTAGATAATCCAGCCACTTATTCTCCATTGATGCCCAGAAAGGGATTGCTGGTTGGTATCCTGATTGCCATTTTATTGCATATCAGTCTGATATGGCTGTTCAATCGACATGCTTCATATGATGACACAGCCCATCATATCAACAACAATTCTTCTACTACGGGGCTATCGATTACGATGGTTGCCGCCTCATCGTGGAAGGATAAACCGGAACCTATTTCTCCGCCATCCCCGCTTTTAACTGCACCGGAATCACCGACAAAGCCTGAAATTGTGTTGGATAAAGCGATCCAAACCGAAAACAAAGTGGCAAAACCGCTAGACACCAACAAACCAAAGAAACTTAAAAAACAGCAGAAAGAAAAACCACAAGAAGTAACGGAAAAAAAAACCGCTCCATCACCGCAGGTGCAAGAAAACAGTAATGCAGAGCAGGCAACCAGCGGTAGTGCTCAGATTAATTCAGAAAGCAGTATGAGCCGGGCTGTAACGTCACAGCCTTTGGTAGGACAGGGAAATAGTGAGATGGATAATTACCACGCCAGATTGCGACAGGAAATTGAGCGCCATAAACGCTATCCCCGCAAGGCAAAAAGGATGAAACAAGAAGGCTCGGTCATCGTTAACTTTACCCTGCAGGGCGACGGTACATTAACCGCTGTCAAAGTGGTTAATTCCTCAGGCAACACTACATTGGATAATGCCGCACTTGATGCCGTCAATCGCGCCAGTTCAGTTGGCCCTAAACCGGCTGATATGGCGCCAGTGGTCACACTGGAACTCGACTTTATGTTGGATAAAACGAGTTAACCCCCGTTTTCACTTACCAATACAAAAGCTTGAGAAAATCCGCCCCAACAAGTCATCGGAAGTAAATTCGCCGGTGATTTCACTCAATGCTTGCTGCGCCAAACGTAGTTCTTCTGCCAGTAGTTCCCCTGAACGGGCAAAAACCAGTTGCTGATGACCTTCCTGCAAATGTTCTGCCGCCGTATTCAATGCCTGCAAGTGACGACGACGGGCAAGGAAACCGCCCTCAGTATTACTGTTGAAACCCATTGTCTCTTTTAAGTGATCCCGCAGCAAATCAACACCTTCCCCATCACGGGCAGAGAGGCGAATGAATGTATAACCGTTGATTTCTGAAACGCCGATTTCTTCCCCGGTCATATCTGTCTTATTACGAATGACCGTAATAGGCAGAGATTCAGGCAGCTTAGTCATAAATTCAGGCCAGATTTGTGCCGGCTCAACAGCATCCGTAGTCGTACTATCTACCATAAACAGCACCCGATCGGCCTGCTCGATTTCCTGCCATGCCCGCTCGATGCCGATACGTTCCACTTCATCGCTCGCTTCGCGCAGTCCCGCCGTATCAATCACATGCAGCGGCATTCCATCAATATGAATGTGTTCACGCAAAACATCACGCGTTGTACCTGCAATATCAGTCACAATCGCTGCTTCACGTCCTGCCAGCGCATTCAGCAGACTGGATTTACCTGCATTCGGACGCCCTGCAATCACGACTTTCATGCCTTCTCGCAACAAGCTGCCCTGACGCGCCTGTGAACAGACCTGATCCAATTCTGTGATCACTTCATCCAGCTTGGCTTCTATCTTGCCATCGGAAAGGAAATCAATCTCTTCATCAGGAAAATCAATCGCTGCTTCAACGTAGATCCGCAAGTTAGTCAGTGCTTCTACCATTTGGTGAACTTGGTTAGAGAACGTTCCTTGTAGAGAGTTCATCGCGGAGCGTGCCGCTTGTTCGGAACTGGCGTCGATCAAATCCGCAATGGCTTCTGCTTGTGCCAAATCGAGTTTATCGTTCAAAAAAGCCCGTTCAGAAAACTCTCCCGGATTCGCAATACGCACGCCGGAAATAGCCAGAATACGCTTTAACAGCAAATCCAGAATAACTGGTCCGCCGTGCCCTTGAAGCTCCAGCACATCTTCTCCCGTAAATGAGTTCGGGCCGGGAAAGTAAAGTGCTATCCCCTGATCAAGCACAGAACCATCTACATCACGGAAGGGCAGGTAGTCAGCATAACGGGGTTTTGGGAGTTTCCCCAATACCACCTGAGCGACTTCCGCTGCCTTACGGCCAGAAATACGCAGGATGCCTACACCGCCTCGTCCCGGAGGAGTGGCCTGAGCGACTATTGTATCGGTGGTATTCATGAAATTCTCTCTCTTAACCTATATCCGTCATCTTTCAAGCAAACTACTGCTTTGTTGACTGTAAGCTGAAATCTATTGGGCATATGAACTGCAATAATAAAGGCGGCCAATGACCGCCTTCTATTTATATTTTAAAGCCAGTATTTTAAAAACTAGCTTTTAAAAAGCTCTACTTTTTTTCGCGGGTATGCAAGCCGCGTTTCTCCAGACTGCGGAAAATAACCTGCTGCTGGATAATGGTAACCAAGTTACTGACGATATAGTACAGAACCAGACCAGATGGGAACCACAAGAAGAAGACTGTGAACACGACAGGCATGTAAGTCATGATCTTCTGCTGCATTGGGTCAGTCACAGTAGTTGGTGACAGTTTCTGGATAACAAACATGGTCACACCCATCAGCAATGGCAGGATGTAGTAAGGATCTTGTGCAGACAAATCCTTAATCCAACCAATGAACGGTGCATGACGCAGCTCAACAGAACCCATCAGCATGTAGTATAACGCAAGGAAGATTGGCATCTGAATCACCAGAGGCAAACATCCGCCCAGCGGGTTTACTTTCTCTGTTTTGTACAGCGCCATCATTTCTTGGCTCATGCGCTGACGATCATCACCAAAGCGCTCACGCATCGCCGTGATTTTCGGCTGCAACAGGCGCATTTTCGCCATTGAAGTGTATTGCGCTTTAGTCAGCGGATACATGATACCGCGCACGATAAAGGTGATCGCAATAATGGAAAAACCCCAGTTACCGATGTATTCATGCAGGAATTTCAATAACTTGAATAACGGCTGGGAAATAAACCACAACCAGCCGTAATCTACGGTCAGATCCAGATGTGGTGCAACTGCCGCCATTTTGTCCTGAATTTCAGGGCCAACCCACAGGGTAGAAGAAATATTCTGCTTGCTGTTAGGGGCTATAGTGACATTTTCACCCTTGTACCCGATGATCGCCATTTTCTGGTCTTTCCGGTCAATGGTATAGAAAGTACTGGTTTTACTTTCTCCCGGAACCCAAGCTGTGGCGAAATATTGCTGGAGCATCGCTACCCAGCCACCTTTCGTAGTGACGGAAAGCGCTTTGCTTTCAATATCATCAAATTTATATTTTTCGTATTTTGTATCATCAGAAGAGTAAGCAGCACCACGATAAGTATGCAGAGCAAAGTTGCTGCTGCCAGTATCACGATGTTTTGGCAGATTAACGCTTTGCTTCAACTGACCGAAAAACGCCATTTGCAATGGTTTGTCAGTAACGTTATCAATGCTGTAATCAACAGAAACAGTATAGTCTCCGCGTTTTAAAACGAAGGTCTTGACATAAACAACGCCATCCAATGCAGTATAAGTCATCGGAATGCGTAATTCATTCTGACCATCAGCCAGAACAAAGCTATTCTGACTGACTTGATAAAGTGGGCGTTCAGCTTGATTATCCAGACCGTTGATACCAGTCAGCCCACTTTGAGCCTGATAAGTGAACTCAGGCATTGTTTCCAGCAGTTTGAATGGTGCTTTGGAACCCAGGGTATCAGGATAGGCCAGCAGATCAGCCTCCTCGATATCACCACCACGGATATTGATATGCAATGAAAGCACATCCGTTTTGACGGTGATAAGTTTACCTTGCCCACTGCTTATTTCGCTACTCAGCGTAGTATTTGCTTGCTGCGTGATCTGGGCCGTTGGTTGTGGGTTCTTGTCATTTTCCCACGCCTGCCAGACCAAGAACGAAACAAACAGCAAAGCGATGAGAAGAAGATTGCGTTGCGAATCCATCGTTAATGTTCTCTGTTATCGTCGTTTCTTTTAGGTGGGACAGGATCATCACCACCTTCGTGTAAAGGGTGGCATTTTAATATGCGTTTCACTGTTAACCAACTGCCTTTTATCATTCCAAACCTGCGCAATGCCTCTATACCATAGTGGGAACAGGTAGGATTGAAACGACAACGAGGCCCCAGCAGTGGACTAATCACTAACTGGTAGCCCCGGATCAAAGCAATCAAGAGCCGCGAGCCAAGCGACAGTGACGACGCCATAATTTGCCCAAAGCTTCCGTTAGCTGACGGTTATCAAGCTCAGCGATCCCTTTCCTCACCAAAATCACAAAATCCATTGAAGGCAATTTATGCTGGTTTAAACGAAAACTTTCACGAGCCAGTCGCTTGATACGATTACGCTCATGGGCGCGTTTAACATTTTTTTTGGCGACGGTTAGACCGATGCGGGGATGCCCCAGCTCATTCAAGCGCCCGAGAACAGTTATTTCTGCGGAGCTTGCCCGTTGTGGCTGCTGGAAAACATATGTGAAATGCTCGGGAGTTAACAAACGTAACTCCCTCGGAAAAGCGAGCTTAACCACTTGGTATGGTTAGCTTTATTACTTAGAAACGGTCAAACGAGTACGGCCTTTCGCACGACGGCGAGCCAGAACCTGACGACCATTTTTAGTGGCCATACGAGAACGAAAGCCGTGAGTACGGTTACGCTTCAGTACGGACGGTTGAAAAGTGCGTTTCATAGCGATTTCTACCTAGCTTAAAATTTGTTACTGATTCAGCAAATGCGTTGGCGACCAGTGAGAAATAAGTAGACACCAATGCCTCAGTCGCAACATCAATATATAGAAAGAGGCAGGATTGTAATAAAATGTACTACCCTTAGTCAATCCAAGATGACGCGAGCCTAACCATCTTCCTGTCGGATTTTTTTAATCAGACGTTTACCAGACATGGTCAGACTTTTTGCTACCCGAAGTGCTTACCCCAAATCCTCACCAGACATAACCGGAAAAAATCGTTGGTATAACACGCAGGGTGCAAGATTATACGGACTGTGCAATAAATCGCAAGGATCATGCATAGATCACTGCATCTAAAATGAGTGATCACAGCATTGTTTTCACATTGAATTTTAAACGGTAGCTAAATGATGTTTGCTATATGCCATGATTCCACTACAGTATCTTTTGCGGGCCTTTATATTCTGCAAGTGCCAAAGCGTGGTGATCTCCCTGTGGATAAAAAGCGTCAAAGCTGTGTAAAAGAATGAGGATTTATGTCGTCTTTTGCGTTATGATCGTGAATTACGATCCCGATTTCTCTTAATATATGGATATACGGATTATGTGGATCGTTGGGGGAGCGATGATGTTAAAAATCGCCACAAGGTACATGCTACATGCTACCTTCCTCTCCACCGAGGAATGATGCCTTGTGCCCTGTATAACGAATCTTTTATTTCGGTTTCTTTTATTAGTCTTGTTTTAGGGGAGTTCGCCGTGTCACTTTCGCTTTGGCAGCAATGTCTTGCCCGATTGCAGGATGAGTTACCTGCCACAGAATTCAGTATGTGGATACGACCCCTTCAGGCAGAACTGAATGATAACACTTTGGCTCTCTATGCCCCCAACCGTTTTGTGCTGGATTGGGTAAGGGAGAAATATATCAATAATATCAATTTGTTATTAAATGATTTCTGTGGTCCTGAAGTACCGTTACTGCGTTTTGAAGTAGGGAATAAGCCTGTTTCACCAAACCAGTCTGCAGCTCAGAAAATCATTACCAATATGCCGGTAGCTGCTGTGCCATCCAGTTCCTCAGTTCGCCCAAGCTGGGACAACGTAAAAGCTCAGCCAGAATTATCCTATCGTTCCAATGTTAACCCCAAGCATACATTCGATAACTTTGTTGAAGGTAAATCCAACCAGCTCGCCAGAGCTGCTGCCAGACAAGTAGCTGATAATCCGGGGGGCGCATATAATCCCCTGTTCCTCTATGGCGGAACCGGATTGGGCAAAACCCACCTTTTGCATGCTGTCGGTAATAGCATCATGGCACGCAAGGCCAATGCAAAAGTAGTTTACATGCACTCTGAACGTTTCGTTCAGGACATGGTAAAAGCATTACAGAACAATGCTATAGAAGAATTTAAACGTTATTATCGTTCAGTGGATGCCCTATTGATCGATGATATTCAGTTTTTTGCAAATAAAGAGCGATCCCAAGAAGAATTCTTTCATACGTTCAATGCCCTGTTGGAAGGTAATCAACAGATTATTCTGACTTCCGACCGCTATCCGAAAGAGATCAATGGTGTCGAAGATCGGTTAAAATCCCGTTTTGGCTGGGGATTAACCGTTTCCATCGAACCACCGGAGCTGGAGACTCGCGTTGCCATTCTGATGAAGAAAGCTGACGAGAATCAAATCCAATTGCCGGGGGAAGTGGCTTTCTTTATTGCCAAGCGCCTGCGATCTAACGTTCGTGAACTCGAAGGCGCTTTGAATCGAGTCATCGCCAACTCCAATTTTACCGGTCGTGCGATTACTATTGATTTTGTACGCGAAGCATTACGTGACTTATTAGCTCTACAGGAAAAGCTGGTAACCATTGATAATATTCAGAAAACAGTGGCTGAATATTACAAAATCAAGGTTTCGGATCTACTTTCCAAGCGCCGTTCTCGCTCCGTTGCCCGCCCGAGGCAAATGGCAATGGCGCTGGCAAAAGAGCTGACGAATCACAGCTTGCCTGAAATCGGGAATGTCTTTGGTGGACGTGACCATACAACTGTACTTCATGCCTGTCGAAAAATCGAACAACTGCGAGAAGAGAGTCATGACATCAAAGAAGATTTCTCTAACTTAATCAGAACATTATCTTCCTAGCGCTATGAAATTCATCATTGAACGTGAGCAATTATTAAAACCTTTGCAGCAGGTGAGCAGCCCCTTGGGAGGCCGCCCTACTCTGCCCATTTTAGGCAACTTATTATTGCAGGTAACAGCAGGTTCCCTGCTGCTGACGGGCACCGATTTGGAAATGGAAATGAAGGCTAGGGTTACGCTTACCCAGCCACATGAACAAGGTGCAACGACTGTCCCCGCGCGTAAATTTTTTGATATCTGGCGCGGGTTGCCTGACGGAGCGGAAATCAGCGTAGAACTGGATGGCGACCGCATTCTCGTCCGTTCTGGCCGCAGCCGTTTTTCGCTCTCTACTCTACCCGCTTCAGATTTTCCCAATCTTGATGACTGGCAGAGCGAAGTCGAATTCTCTTTACCTCAGGCCACACTGAAACGTCTGATTGAATCTACTCAATTTTCCATGGCGCATCAGGATGTTCGCTATTACTTGAATGGTATGTTGTTTGAAACTGAGGGAGAAGAACTGCGTACCGTTGCCACCGATGGTCACCGTTTGGCGGTTTGTTCCATGCACATCGGGCAAAACCTGCCGTCCCATTCAGTGATAGTGCCTCGCAAAGGAGTCATTGAATTAATGCGTCTGCTGGATGGCGGTGACAACCTACTGCAATTACAGATTGGCAGCAACAACATCCGTGCTCATGTTGGTGATTTTATCTTCACATCGAAGTTGGTTGATGGTCGCTTTCCTGATTACCGCCGCGTACTGCCAAAAAATCCTGACAAAACGTTGGAAGCTAATTGTGACATGCTTAAGCAGGCATTTTCACGGGCAGCAATTTTGTCCAACGAAAAATTCCGTGGCGTTCGCATCTATTTGAGTGAGAACCAGCTTAGAATTACCGCCAATAATCCGGAGCAGGAAGAAGCAGAAGAGATAGTTGATGTCAGTTATCAGGGTACTGAGATGGAAATTGGCTTCAATGTCAGCTACGTATTGGATGTTCTCAACGCATTGAAATGCGAGCAGGTGAGCCTCCTGCTAACAGATGCCACATCCAGCGTAAAAATTGAGAATTCAGCCAGTCAAGCAGCGACTTATGTCGTAATGCCGATGCGTCTGTAAAGAATGCGCCTGTAACAGAATTAACTCATAAATATGATTCTCTCGCGTTTGTTAATCCGCGATTTCCGTAATATCGCGGATGCTGATCTGTCATTGGCAACCGGTTTTAATTTTCTGGTTGGGCCAAACGGTAGTGGCAAAACAAGTATACTGGAAGCCATTTATACATTAGGCCATGGTCGGGCTTTTCGCAGTATTCAGGCAGGAAGAGTAATTCGCCATGATTGCGAAGAGTTCATTCTTCATGGGCGACTTGATCAACAATTCCATGAGCGTATCTTGTCGGTGGGCTTAAGCAAAAACCGTCAAGGCGATAGCAAAGTCAGGATAGATGGCAGTGATGGGCATAAAATTGCGGAATTGGCAAAAATGCTGCCCATGCAACTCATCACACCAGAAGGTTTCACTTTGTTAAATGGTGGCCCGAAATATCGTCGGGCCTTTATTGATTGGGGATGCTTTCACAATGAACCACGCTTTTTTACTGCTTGGGCCAACCTGAAAAGGCTGCTCAAACAGCGGAATGCGGCGTTGCGACAAGTCACCCGCTACAACCAAATTCAGCATTGGGATCGGGAACTTGCTCCGCTGGCAACCGAAATCAGTCAATGGCGGGCTGAATATATTGCAGGAATTTCCGAGGATATGGAAAAAACCTGCAAACAATTTTTACCTGAATTCACCCTTAGTATCAGTTTTCAACAAGGCTGGGACAAAGAGAGTGAATATGCGGAGCTGCTCGCGCGGCAATTTGAGCGCGACAGATCGCTAACCTACACGGCTTCTGGCCCGCATAAAGCCGATCTGCGGATTAGGGCAGATGGTACACCAGTAGAAGATATGCTGTCCCGTGGTCAGTTGAAGTTACTGATGTGCGCGTTGAGGTTAGCACAGGGTGAATATTTCACCCGACAGAGCGGGCAAAAATGCCTGTATCTGCTTGATGATTTTGCTTCAGAACTGGATGCCGGCCGTCGTCAGCTATTAGCCGAGCGTCTAAAATCTACGCAAGCCCAAGTGTTTGTCAGTGCAATCACACCTGGGCAAGTTACAGACATGATTGATGTAAATAGCAGGATGTTTCGCGTAGAACATGGCAAAATCGAGGTTCAACCACAGGATTAAGATGAGCGAGAAACGTTGATGTCGAATACATATGACTCCTCAAGTATCAAGGTATTAAAAGGGCTGGATGCTGTCCGTAAACGTCCAGGCATGTATATCGGTGATACCGATGACGGTACTGGCCTGCACCACATGGTCTTCGAGGTTGTTGACAACGCTATCGACGAAGCCCTCGCAGGCCATTGTGACAAGATACTTGTCACTATCCATGCAGATAACTCGGTTTCTGTGCAGGATGATGGCCGCGGTATTCCTACCGGCATACACGAAGAAGAAGGTGTTTCAGCAGCAGAAGTTATCATGACCGTGCTGCATGCGGGGGGTAAATTCGATGACAACTCCTATAAAGTTTCCGGCGGTCTGCATGGCGTAGGGGTTTCTGTTGTTAACGCCTTATCGGAAAAACTGGAACTGACTATCCGTCGTGACGGGAAAGTCCACGAACAGACCTACCACCATGGTGTTCCACAGTCTCCGCTGAACATCGTTGGCGATACCGAACATACAGGAACCACTGTCCGTTTCTGGCCAAGTATGGATACGTTCAAGATTAACACTGAATTCGAATACGATATTCTGGCAAAGCGCCTGCGTGAATTGTCATTTCTGAATTCCGGTGTTTCCATTCGTTTAGTCGACAAACGTACAAATGCAGAAGATATTTTCCACTATAAAGGCGGGATCAAAGCGTTTGTTGAGTTCCTGAGCCGCAATAAAAACCCAATTCACCCAAATGTCTTCTATTTCTCCACAGAAAAAGACGGTATTGGCGTTGAAATTTCCATGCAATGGAACGATGGTTTTCAGGAAAATATTTACTGCTTCACCAACAACATTCCTCAGCGCGATGGAGGAACCCACTTAGTTGGTTTCCGTACCGCGATGACCCGTACCCTCAATAGCTATATGGATAAAGAGGGTTACAACAAAAAATCAAAAGTCAGCGCCACTGGTGACGATGCCCGTGAAGGCCTGATTGCAGTGATCTCCGTTAAAGTACCTGATCCTAAATTCTCTTCCCAGACCAAAGACAAGCTGGTTTCTTCCGAAGTGAAGACCGCAGTCGAAACTCTGATGAATGAGAAACTGGTGGAATACCTGCTGGAAAACCCGAACGATGCCAAAACCGTCGTCGGCAAAATCATTGATGCAGCCCGTGCCCGTGAAGCAGCACGTAAAGCCCGTGAAATGACCCGCCGTAAAGGTGCACTGGATCTGGCTGGATTGCCGGGCAAGCTGGCAGACTGTCAGGAACGTGACCCAGCTCTGTCCGAACTCTACTTGGTGGAGGGTGATTCTGCGGGTGGTTCAGCAAAACAGGGACGCAACCGCAAAAATCAGGCTATCCTGCCATTGAAAGGTAAGATCCTGAACGTTGAAAAAGCACGCTTTGATAAAATGCTCTCTTCACAGGAAGTCGCAACTTTGATCACCGCTCTGGGCTGCGGGATTGGCCGTGATGAATATAACCCGGATAAACTGCGTTATCACAGCATAATCATCATGACCGACGCCGACGTTGATGGTTCACACATCCGCACCCTGTTGCTGACATTCTTCTATCGCCAGATGCCGGAAATCATTGAGCGTGGTTATGTCTACATTGCCCAGCCACCACTGTATAAAGTGAAGAAAGGCAAACAAGAGCAATACATCAAAGATGACGATGCAATGGAAGCCTACCAGATGTCCATCGCGTTGGATGGTGCTGCATTGTATACCAACCCACATGCACCAGCCCTGAAAGGTGAAGCACTGGAAAACTTGGTAACTGAATTCAATGCTACCCAGAAAATCATCCGTCGCATGGAGCGTATGTATCCGCTGGCTCTGCTGAACAGCCTGATTTACCATCCAAAACTGACTGAAGATGCCCTGAACAATCAGGCAAAAGTGGAAGAATGGGTAAGTGCTCTGGTTATTCGTCTGAATGACAAAGAGCAGCATGGCAGCACTTACAGCTATCAAATCCATGAGAACCGCGAACGCCAGATTTTCGAACCGGTTTTATGCATTCGTACACATGGCGTTGATACCAACTACAATCTGGATTTCGACTTCATCCACGGCGGCGAATATCGTCGTATCACCAAACTGGGTGAATTGCTCGCAAACTTGATCGAAGAAGATGCATATATCGAACGGGGTGAGCGTCGTCAGACGGTAAGCAGCTTTGAACAGGCTCTGGAATGGCTGACCAAAGAGTCGCGCCGTGGTCTTTCCATCCAACGTTATAAAGGTCTGGGAGAAATGAACCCTGACCAGTTGTGGGAAACCACCATGAACCCAGACACGCGTCGTATGATGCGTGTAACAGTAAAAGATGCGATTGCAACTGACCAACTGTTCACAACGTTGATGGGGGATGCCGTTGAACCTCGCCGTGCCTTTATTGAAGAGAATGCACTGAAAGCAGCGAATATTGATATCTGATATTCATTCAGTAACCCAGATAACGGTTGTTATCTGGGTTACTTACTCAATATGATATTAAGATTTAGGGCGAGTTAGCAGAACAAACAGACCTAAAATAATATCGCCAATGACCCACATTGACAGAATCATCGCTATTCCCAAACCTGAGCCAATCGCTCCCCCTATCTGTTCTGCTGTTGTTCCTGTGTTTACAGCTTCAGAGGCAACATTCATTCCACCAATCAACCAGAAGGCCATAATGACATTAAATAGAATAAATCCCCATTTGATAATTTTCCCAAAAAAACTTCTCTTAGGTTTTCTCAATTGAACACCACAACTTGGGCATTTCAGTGAGTTATCGCTTACACTGTTAGAACATTCTGGGCAATTAATAAGTGCCATATATCATCCTTAGTCAATAGGTTTTACTGATAAAAATTTAAACAAAAACTCCGGTTCTTTCATAGAACCATCACTCGTCAGGCTTGTTTCTTTGAAAGAATCTTCAGGTGATGGAAAGAAAGATCCAGAAAACTCAATTTTCTGTCCAACTTTTAAA
The DNA here is from genome assembly GCF_002127535.1 of Xenorhabdus vietnamensis. Lineage (GTDB taxonomy): Bacteria > Pseudomonadota > Gammaproteobacteria > Enterobacterales > Enterobacteriaceae > Xenorhabdus > Xenorhabdus vietnamensis. The sequence goes on along the minus strand of NZ_MUBJ01000016.1, from coordinate 15,673 downwards.
GGAAAAAGGCTCTTGTAAACAGATGTACCTTTTTCAATTAATGTATTATTTCCAATATCGGAGAGTTCATTATTCCAAGTTTGTATCGTAATATTAGACGCAATCTGAACAGACAAAATAGCTTTTCCATCGCTGTTAGTATCCAACTCTTTTATCTTGCCAACCCAGGAAGTTACCGAATATCCCGGAAAGATCTTTGAAATCTGTTCTTTTCTTTCAACTCTAAGTGAAGATTTCTGTAACTCATTGCTTGCCTGAACATACCGATCGAAAAACGATGAAACAACCTGAATAAACTGAGCTTGGAATTCTGGCAATGCTGCTGCTTTCGGAGTACTGCTTGTTTTCGGACTACTGTCAGCTTTAGCCGGTGAAGATGACATTTCTTTCCCACTACTTCCAATGAAAATGAAAAGTAAAAAAATCACTACCAAAACAATAATAAGTTTAATTAAACGATTCTTCTTCACTTTGTGTCCACAATTCAGACAAACTTTAGCTGATTTACTGACAGACTTCCCACAAGATGGACAAGCGGTAAAAAGACTCTCACTTTGCATATCTTCTCCAATAGATAATATTGCAATAAGTGACATAAAAATGGTTAATCACTTTAAACTAGTGAACTAAATTTAACCCAATCAACCCATTGAAAAAATAAGATTTGTGATCATATATCAAAATTTAAAATCCATCAAAAAATAAAATCAAATTTATGAAAAAATGTTAGTGAACATCCCTAATAATAAACTATTTGGCAAGATAAGACATACTTAATAGATTTCCAATTACATCGCAATGGCAAGAAATCAAATCCTCAGAATCATTAGGTCATGATATGACAGGGGTAAGTTAGCGAAACCAACAAAAAAAACTTGAAATATAAAGGATATTGATAATAAAAAAATAAATTATTTTTATCATTCTGTATGGATAAAATCCTGCAAAGTTTTCTATTTTAGATTTTTATACGCTCATGTCAGATCACATATTAATTTGAAATATTCTTTCTAACAGTTTTATATCACGAATGACAATATCACCTAATTCTTACCATAATTAGAAAAAATAATATAAAAAAATGAAAACCGCCAATATTTATTCAATAATGGCGGTCTATTAAATGCTTTACTACAGCAAAATACGCAACATCCGGCGCAATGGCTCAGCCGCTCCCCACAATAGCTGATCACCAACAGTAAAGGCGGATAGATATTCCGGCCCCATATTCAGCTTACGCAGGCGACCAACTGGTGTATTCAATGTTCCGGTAACCGCTGCCGGTGTTAACTCACGCATCGTCAATTCACGATCATTAGGGATAACGCGAACCCAATCATTATGGGAAGCCAACAACGTTTCAATTTCATGAATCGGAATGTCTTTTTTCAATTTCAGAGTAAATGCCTGACTATGGCAGCGCAATGCCCCAATACGGACACACAGGCCATCAATCGGAATAACATTACTGCCCGTGTTCAAGATCTTGTTGGTTTCTGCCTGACCTTTCCACTCCTCACGGCTCTGCCCATTATCCAGTTGCTTATCAATCCACGGGATCAAACTTCCCGCCAAAGGAACACCAAATTGATCCATCGGCAATGCACTGCTGCGGGTAAAATCCGTTACACGCTTTTCAATATCCAAAATCGCAGAAGCAGGGTTCTGTAACTCCCCAGAAACCTGATTATGCAGCATCCCCATTTGCACCAACAACTCACGCATATGACGAGCACCCCCACCAGAAGCTGCCTGATAGGTCGATACCGATGCCCATTCAATCAAATCATTGGCAAACAATCCGCCCAACGACATCAACATCAAACTAACAGTACAGTTACCACCAACAAAGGTTTTGATACCTTTATTCAGGCTATTCTGAATATGCTGATGGTTAACAGGATCAAGAATAATGACTGCATCATCATTCATGCGCAGCGCAGAAGCGGCATCGATCCAATATCCCTGCCAGCCTGTTGCCTTCAGTTTGGGATAAATTTCATTGGTATAATCCCCACCCTGACAACTAATGATGATATCCAGTGCATGCAAGGCCTCGATATCAAAAGCATCTTGTAATACACCTGATTTGCCTGCGCTATTTATTGCAAACTGTGGGGCAGGAAGCCCATGCTGGGAAGTAGTGAAAAAAACTGGATTGATCTCATCAAAATCCCGCTCTTCCAACATCCGCTGCATCAATACTGAGCCGACCATACCACGCCAGCCGATAAAACCTACACTTTTCATCATGGATACCCTGTCTTGAGAGAAGTTAATCAGACATACTGATTCCATTAAAGCTGACAAAATATAGCGAAAGGTGCAAGTATATTTATAAGCTACAGCACTAGTATTTCTGCATGGATGCGCCTGCCATTTAGAAAAATCAGCGTTTCTTTTTCTTGCCCTGAACAGCCTTAAAACGCGGGTTAGATTTACAGATGACATACAACCGACCACGACGACGAACGACCTTGCAATCAGAATGTCGTTGCTTTGCTGTTTTCAGCGAACTTAATACCTGCATAAACACTTTCCCTTATTTAATATTCAAAAAACGGCCAAATATTAACAATAAATAATATTTACAATTAAATAATACTATTTATGAACAATTTATCAGATCATAGTTAATAAACTGTTTTATTCTTATTCCTTACTTAAATGGCGTATTTAGATTTTTCATCTAATAATTTTCACTTGATGAGAAAATTAATTTATATTTCTCGGTCATTTTAGCTATCACCATTTCCTTCCAAAATAAAACCCCAACATTGATATATTGAAAACTCAATATCTATGAGCAGCATCAATAAATCAGTCTTATCTAATTATTGCGATAAGACTCAAAAAAGCCCCCTTTTCCCCTATTAAGTTATTTTGAAAACTGTTTTAATTAAGTATTACTTAATAAGTATTATCGTCTTGAGACACCATTCTGATGGATCTTTTCCTACAAAATTGTTTGGCTTTTCCGGTTGTTATTTTCAGCGGATTATTATTCATTATTTTGTTTTATTGGATCTGTGCTGCTTTTGGTTTACTTGATATTGATATCCTGAATATGGATGTAGATGGTTTCGATGCATCCTCTCTGGCGGGTTGGTTAACAAAACTCGGGCTCACAGGAATTCCTGTCACTATCATTATTACGCTGATTACATTGGTGGGCTGGCCTTTAAGTTATTTCAGCATGCATTTAATGCTTCGCTTCATTGAAACCGATGTACTCCGTTATTTGCTCGGAACCATCACTTTTTTTGCTGTGAGTTTCATTGCCTTATTACTGACAGCAATGTTATTGCGCCCATTACAACCGAAACTGGCCAAACTCAGCCGCTCCAACAGCGTCGATAATCTGATAGGAAAAGTTGCTGAAGTTCGTTCTCCCATTGTCACAGAACAGCGTGGTGAAGCCCTGATGGAAAACCACGGAGCCAGCCTTATTTTACAAGTACGGGCTCCAGAAAGTGACGGTATTACCCGCGGTGACAGTGTTGTACTAATCAGTTACGAAACCGAAACCCACAGTTACACCGTGGTCAGCGAAGACGAATTTAAGCGGTAACGGCTGGCTTGCCGCCACTTAACATTAAATCACTATCTAAACCTTGCTATCTGACATGTCTCACTCAACATTTCGGTCATGGATGAATAGCTGCTTAAATTATGGGTCACTGATGCCTTTCCCGTTAGCCCCAAAATAAAATGGAGAAATACATGTCAGATATTGCCTTGGCAGATTTCATGCCTTTTCTGGTCATCGTTGCGACGATAATTATCGTCATTCTGGGTTTCTTTGGGCTTTTTAAAGCGTTTTATATCAAAGTCCCACAGGGGACGGCGCTGATAGTCAACGATATGTCTGCCCAGCCGAAAGTACATTTTACTGGTGCGCTGGTCTATCCGGTTATTTACAAAAAGGAATTCATGCGCATCTCCTTGCTGACACTGGAAGTCGATCGCCGTGGTAAAGATGGTCTGATCTGTAAAGACAACCTGCGCGCGGATATTACCGTTGCATTCTACCTGCGGGTCAATGAAACCACCGAAGACGTGCTGAAAGTGGCAAAATCCATCGGTGTAGAACGCGCTTCTGACCATAATGCCGTCAATGCCCTGTTCAGCGCCAAATTCTCAGAAGCCCTGAAAACCGTAGGTAAGCAATTCGAACTGTCAAAACTGTTTGAAGATCGCCAAAACTTCCGTGATCGCATTGTTGATGTCATCGGTAAAGATCTGAACGGCTATGCACTGGAAGATGTCGCCATCGACTATCTGGAACAAACACCGAAAAACTCGCTGGACCCAAACAATATCTTTGATGCGGAAGGTATCCGTAAAATTACCGAAATTACCGCGATCCACAATATTGAAACCAACCAGAAAGAACGCGACCAAGAATTGGCTATCCAAAAGAAAAACGTCGAAACCCGTGAAGCCAGTCTGGCCTTGGAGCGCCAGCAAGCGGATGCGGAAGCCCGGCAAAAGCGTGAAATAGAAAGTATCCGCGCCCGTGAATCTGCTGAAACTCTGCGTGTACAAGAGGAAGAACGTCTGAAAGCAGAACAGGCCCGAATCCAGACCCAGCAGGAAATTGAAATTCGCGAAGAAAATCGCCTACGTGAAGTGGAAGTAGCACAACAAAACCGCTCCCGTGCCGTCACCATTGAGATGGAAAAAGTCATTCGTGCACAAGAATTAGAAATTGTTTCTCGTGAGCGTGAAGTAGAACTACAACGCATAGAGAAAGAAAAAGCACTGGAAGAAGAACGTAAAAACATCTCCAACGTGATTCGCGAACGTGTTGCAGTAGAAAAAACCGTTGCGCAGGAAGAAGAACGAATCAAAGAAGTGCGCATGATTTCTGAAGCTGACCGCAAGAAGCAAATCACAATTATTGATGCTCAGGCTAAAGCAGAACAAGAATTGGTTCGTCAGGTGAAACAAGCCGAAGCGGATGAAAACAGCTCCAAATTCAAGGCACTGGAAATCAGTACCATGGCACAAGCTGAGCTGGAAGCAGCCTCCAAACAGTCAGAAGCGAAAAAACGCATGGCCGAAGGTATCGAGGCAGAAGAAGCCGCATTAGGTCTGGCCGAAGCCCGTATCCGCCAAGCTAAAGCCGAAGCCGAAGAGAAAGAAGGTCTGGTACAGGCGAATGTGATTGCAGAAAAACTGCTGGCAGAAGCCCGCGGTACACAAGAAAAAGGTTTGGCGGAAGCACGGGTTATGGAAGCCCAAGCCAATGCATCTGAAAAACAGGGCCTTGCCGAAGCGAAAGTACTGCAAGAGAAATTGGCTGCTCAGGCACGTGGTGATGAACAGCAAGCCAATGCCAAAGAAAAATTGGGTCTGGCAGATGCCAAAGTGCTGGAAGAAAAACTGGTGGCACAAGCCCGTGGTGAAGGCCAATTGGGGACAGCTCAAGCTGAAGTTATCCGCCAACGCCTGAAAGCAGAAGCAGACGGCCTGACCGACAAATTCACCGCCATGGGCAATCTCAACGATACGGCTCGCGATCACGAAGAGTTCCGTATGCAGCTTGAGAAGAACTTCGAACAGGCAATGGCTTCTATCGCCGCCAACAAAGAGATCGCCAAAGAGCAAGCAGAAGTGCTGGCTGCGGCACTCAGCAAAACCAACATTGATATCGTGGGTGGTGATGGCAGTTTTTTCAATACCTTCTCCAAAGCACTCAGTGTGGGCAAAGCCATCAATGGTGTAGTAGACAAAAGTCCTCTGGTAAAAGAGGCCGTACAGAAATTGCTGACAGGCAAAGGTGAAAAAATCAACGGGGAGCAAAAGCTGGACCTTGATTCACTCCTGCAAAACCCTGAAGTGCAGTCTTTGGTTAACATGTTCAGCTCAAGTAAAAAGCGTCCGAACAAAGATAATACTGAAGAATAATCAATAATATTCATCCGTCACAGGCAACTGTGACGGATTTTTTCCTGCACTAAACCATGCATATCAATACAAGCCCCAAACCAGAATTAACATCATTAAAATCAATCTTGAGCAAGGAAACGTGATACGCCATGTCAGATAGCCAATTGAATAATCGTGAACAGGAATTATTGGATAACGCTGTCGCGGAAGGCGGAGCCTACGATATCTTACGCAATCGTCTGTCTGAACAAGGCCAGCAGCTACATGAAAAAGCCAGCTTGTTGAACACCCGCCGTCTGGAAGAGTTCGGCAAAAACCAGACTGATATTATCGGGCGTATCCGCATTCGCACAGAAAACAACTGCGTTGCCCGCGATATCGTCCGGGTCGGTGATTGGCTACTGTTTGGCTATAACGTATTCCTCGGCTTGAAAAAAGAAACACGAATTGAAGATGTCTTCTCCCTGTATAAGCTCAAGAAAGAAAATGACGAATATGATGTGGAATCCGTTCCACTGACAGGCACATTTCTCAATATCACCAGTTTTGTACAGGATTTCAGTGAACTCTACACTTACTATAAAAACACCCAATTGCTGGGACTGGTCGAGCGCGATGGCAAACTTCTCGCCAGTTTCCAGATTGGTGAACGAATCACGGATATTCGCGTATTTCGCTGGGCTATTTCCAGCGACAAAACTGAAATAACCTATATTGATAATCGCGGTGAACGGGATATCGCCCTGCCCCCCGCCTATGACTTTGAATGGCAGAGAACCACGCGGGAAAATGCCGTTAATGGTCGTTATCCACATATGAACATTCTGGATACGGTGTTTGTCGAAACCATTGGTGGCGATCTGACCATAAAATGTGAAAACAACACCGAAGATGGCCTGGGGATCTACCGAGAAGCCGTGCTGGATAAAACCCAGTCACTGGATGATGCACAAATTGAATATGCTCAGACAGGTAGCCTGATCCTGCTGAAAATCCTGCCTTATCGTGAAGAATCTTGGCGTTATCTGGTCTACAACACCCTGACCCAAAGTGTACAGCGCATTGATGCCATCGGCTTAGCCTGCATTCAGTTACCGGAAGATCACGGTGTTATTTTCCCCGGCGGTTATTACCTGCAAAGTGGGGAATACAAAACTTTCGATCAATCGATGGATGGAATGCGTTTCCGCCGTGTCCGCCGTTCTCCAAATGGGGAAGATGTCATGTACATCTTCTACGAACCAAAGCTTGGTCGTCTGGCACTGTTCAATTACAACCTGATCGAACGCAAGCTACAAAACCCGTTGTTTGGTCACGGTTATGCCATGTTGGAAGATGGTCAGATGGTGCTGTTTGAAGGGCAATCAGAAGAGCCGACCCGTATCCACCCGATGCAAATCTGGCAAACCCCATTTTATTCTGATGAATATGCCGCTCGCCAGCCAGCCAGAAACAGTTTTTTAGGCAGAATCGGTAATGCTGAACTGGTACGTGGTATTTCAGATCTTTATCATATCGCCAAAGAAATAGAACAACAGCAGGTGTCTTCCCTGCTCTACGAAAAACTTTGTCAGGACACCCGCCGTCTGGCGGATATCTACTATTGGTTTAATGGTGAACAGAGCCTGAATATCTCTGGGTTGCTGAAAGAGATCGCCAATACAGGTGAAAAGGTATTGGATGAATACGAAAAAGTAGAAAGCATCCGCCGCCAGTCTGTTCGGTATATGAATGAAGCGACGTCGTATCAGAAAGATTTATTGTCTGCGATGCTGCCAGAAAGCTGGACAGAGACTCAACAATTCATTGAAGCCTTAAACAAATTGGGCATCCAGCGTGGTCACTTGATCACTTTGCGCGATCACCGTTATATCGATCTGTCCCGCCTTGATGAAATGGAAGCTCAACTGTCTGATAGCCAGCAACGCATTTCGCTGGCAACAGCCGAATTCCTTGCCGGCGAAAAGGCATTACAGCCATTTACCCAGCAATTACAAGAACTGGAAAAACAGGTTCAGTCCGCCGCTAACAACGCCCAGCTTAACGAGCCACTGGCGAACATGGAGAAAATGTCCGCCGATTTGGATATGCTGTCAAACTTGATGGCTTCGCTGAAATTCGAAGACACCACTCAGCAAACCCATATCATTGAGTCAGTTTCTGAAATTTATGCTCTGCTGAATCAAGCTCGTGCCAGACTGCAACAACGCCGCAAAGAACAAGGTTCTGTTGAGTCTGTTGCTCAGTTCGGAGCACAATTTAAACTGTTCAGTCAGGGAATTACTAACGCGCTGGCGCTTTCTACCAATCCAGAGCGTTGTGACGAACAACTCTCCCGCCTGCTGGTACAACTCGAAGAGCTGGAAACCCAATTCAGTGATCACGATGAGTTCTTGAATGACATTCTGGACAAACGTGAAGAGTTGCTGGAAACATTTGAAACTCACAAACAGTCACTGCTGGATGAGCGCCAGCGAAAAACCCAGAATTTGCAGGTTGCCGCAGAGCGCCTTCTGGACAGCATTAGCCGCCGGACTGCAAAATTTTCCTCACTTGATGAACTGAATGCCTTCTTTGCTTCCGATACCCTATCGCTGAAAACCCGCGAAATCATTGAACGTTTACGAGAACTGAAAGACAGCGTAAAAGCGGATGATATTGATGCCAAATTCAAGGCAGCGCGAGATCAAGCCATTCGCAGCTTACGGGATAAAACCGAAATCTATGAAGATGGCGGTAACATTATCAAACTTGGCCCGCGCCACCGTTTCAGCGTTAATACCCAAGAGCTGGATCTCACTATTTTGCCACGGGGTGATCGTCTCCACCTACATCTGACAGGAACGGATTATCAGGAGCCAATTGACAGCCCAGAACTCGAATCCCTGAAACCTTATTGGCAGATTGCGCTTGAATCAGAATCACCACAAGTTTATCGCGCAGAGTATTTGGCTTATTCACTGATCTACGCAGCAAGTAAAGAATACAATGGCTTAACACTGGACGAACTGAAATCCCTGTTAAACCAGTCTGATATGCTGGCAAAAAACGTACGTGAATTTGCGGCGCCTCGCTATAAAGAAGGTTATGAAAAAGGTATTCATGATCATGATGCCGTCGCGATCCTGCGCAAATTAATCCCTGTCGGGGAAAGTGCCGATCTTTTACGATTCAACCCTCATGCCAGAGCGATTGCCGTTCTGTTTTGGGAACAGATCCAACACGAAGAACAGCCAGCATTGTGGCCTGAGCGTGCCCGTACCTGCACCAATATTTATCAACTTTTCCGGAATGATGCCGGTTTGCGGGATCTACAGGCAGAAATTGAAGCAGAAATCAGTCTGTTCCTTGAGCGTCATCCAATCAAATGTGAACCTTACCAACAAACACAGGCCGCAGAATACTTGAGTTTGGCATTAAGCCGGACAACCGTGGAATTCAATTTCAGTAAATATGCCCGCACTCTACTGGAAGGGCTGCAATCTGAACTGGAAAAAGCCCATATGTGGGGAGATTTCAACCACTCACAACAAAATCTCAGCCAACGCTTCGCCCAACGCTGGATGTTGGTGGAAAACTGGCTGAATGGTCTCTGTTCCCTGCAAAAATTTGCCCCACTGAAAGGCTATATTTCAGAGGCTGTAGCACTGATTTTATTGGAAAAAGCGCTTAATGCCCGTTTCAGTGAAGTAGATCTGCATTTCACCGTCACGGATTTGATCGGCGAGCACCCTTCTATCGTCAATCAAACACTGACTCTGAGCCTTGATGATTATTTCTGCCGGATGCGCAACCAGCGTAAGGTCTTTATTCCTGCCTATCATCATTATCAGGAATTGCGCCAAAACGTACTGAACCAGCAGAGAAAAGCACTGCGGCTACATGAATTCAAGGCTCGGCCACTCAGTTCATTTGTACGTAACAAATTAATCAACGACGTTTATCTGCCACTCATTGGCGATAACCTTGCCAAACAGATCGGAGCCATTGGGGAAGGCAAGCGCACCGATTTGATGGGGATGCTATTGATGATTTCCCCGCCGGGTTATGGCAAAACGACCTTGATGGAATATATCGCCAATCGTCTTGGATTGATCTTCATGAAGATCAACGCACCCGCATTGGGGCACAGTGTTTTGTCACTCGATCCCGCTCAGGCACCGAATGCCACTGCCCGTCAGGAATTGGAAAAGCTGAATCTGGCGCTGGAAATGGGCAATAATGTGATGTTGTATATAGATGATATCCAGCACACCAACCCTGAATTCCTGCAAAAATTTATTTCCTTGTGTGACGGCACACGGCGTATCGAAGGGGTTTGGAAAAACCAGACCAAAACCTATGACATGCGCGGCAAAAAATTCTGTGTTGTTATGTCAGGTAACCCTTATACCGAATCCGGCGAGCTGTTCAAAGTTCCGGATATGCTGGCAAACCGTGCCGATATTTATAACCTCGGTGAAGTATTGGGGGGTATGGAAGAATCATTTACGCTGAGCTATATCGAAAACAGCCTGACATCAAATCCGGTACTGGCTCCGCTGGCATTGCGCGATATGAATGATCTCTATCTGTTTATCGATAAAGCAATGGGCAAACCGTTCTCCAACAATAATCTGAGTTACCCCTACAGCGAAGCAGAGATCACCGAAATCGTCGCCATTATTGAGCGTCTGCTGATGATGCGGGATATCGTCTTCAAGGTAAACCAACAATACATTGCCAGTGCCGCGCAATCCGACAAATACCGGACAGAGCCACCGTTCAAGTTGCAGGGCAGCTATCGCAACATGAATAAACTCAGCGAAAAAGTTTCAGCGGTTATGAATGCTGAAGAAATACGCCGCATTATAGATGATCACTATTTAGGTGAAGCCCAATTACTGACAAGCGGTGCCGAAGAGAACCTACTCAAACTGGCAGAGATTCGCGGCACAATGACGCCGGAAGAGGCGCAACGCTGGCCGCAAATCAAACGTGACTTTATACGGAATAAAGCTCTGGGTGGTGATAATGCCGATGTGGGTGATCGCGTGGTTGCTCAGCTGGCTGACTTGGTTGAAAGTGTTCAGGCATTGAAGAACTGATAGTTACAGGTTTTTTTAAATATAATTCAGGCCAGAAGGATAATCCGAACATCCTTCTGTTCCTGTCCTGCTAAAGATAATTATCCAGCATACAATGTAAGAGAAATGTACGAGCAATGTACGAATGGAGGTTGGTCACGAGATCAAACCCTATCCCAATTTCAGACGTATCTCATACACTTGCCCTGTACATATTTTATTACGTTGCTGCTACGCCATCCTTCAGCACCATTCTTCAGATTGTTATCAATGGCCGACGGTCTTTCCAGGCCATCGCTTGCTCTAGTTGAGCGGAAACCTGGAGCACAGTAGTTTCGTCGCCATAGCGACCGACAAGTTGTACACCGATGGGAATACCATCATCGCTCCAACCAAGCGGCAGTGAAATCGCCGGTTGACCAGTAATATTGAAAGGAAAGGCGAATACTGAATCTGTCCATTTGTCATGATAACGGTTAATGTCAGTCTCCGACATATCATAGTAACCAATGGGGCGTGGTAATTGTGTCAACGTTGGCGTAATGAAAATATCGTAAGGTAAAAGGTCATTAGTTAGCTCTCGTCCAAGCAAGCGGATCTGCTCTATGTCTCTGGCATGCGTTATACCACCGATTGAACGACCACGTTCGATAATTGCCCAAGTAATTGGCTCGACATCATCCGGTGTCACTGGCCGTCCAACGATACTAGATAGATCATTTAAACCTGACGCCGCCTGTACGAAAATCATGTCTGTGTAAGTCCTCCAGGCAACAGTGGTGTCAAACACCATGTCGTGCTCTTCCACTATGTGTCCAAGTCCTTCCAGCGTACGTACCGTTGCCAGAACTGCCCTTTTCACCTGAGCATCAATTGGAGTGCCATTGGGGGGAGTAACAGTAAATCCGACAAGTAATTTTCTGGGTTCCTGTGCCAACAGTTCCAACCAAGGTAAATCCGGGGCTGGAGGCGTATAGAGATCGCCCGGAAGTGCGCCGGCCACAGCGTCCAGATAAGCGGCAGTGTCTCTTATGGTGCGTGAACAACAGAGAAAATAAGTACCGCCATACCAATAATCACCGACAGGCGCTAGCGTCACACGTCCTCTCGATGGTTTCAGCCCTACGATGCCGCAGCAGGACGCAGGAATACGGATAGAACCGGCGCCATCACTGGCTTCGCCGATGGGTACAATGCGTGCAGCCACTGCCGCTGCTGTGCCACCACTTGAACCTCCGGCGCTAATCCCTTCTTTCCAGGGGTTTTTCGTGATGCCATAGAGCTTCGGCTCAGTGCTGATCGACCAGCCATTCTCTGGCGAATTTGACTTCCCGACCAATATTAATCCCGCACGTTTAATACGTTTTGTCATCTCTGAGTCAATCGGCGCAATCATATCTTTCAGATAACGGGAGCTATTGGTGAGAGGCGCACCTTTCCATTGAGAGATAAGTTCTTTAAGCAAAAACGGTACGCCAGCAAAGGGGGCACTATGATCAACAGAAGCCGCTGCCTCTCGACCAATATCATAGAGTTTGTGAACTACAGCGTTAAGTTCAGGATTAAGCCGTTCAATACATGTAATAGCCGCTTCTACCAATTCCAAAGGGGTAACCTCACCCTGATGCACTAGCTTAGCTAAACCCAGCGCATCCGACTCGGTATAGGTGGTTATGAGACTCTCAGTTACAGCCATATTACCTTCTCCTATCGAATAGTTACGAGCTTGCTTAAGACATATACAAATTCACTGATTTCACACATTCCTCCTATCGGTTTATTCCCCAGAAGTTATGCATAATCTTTAGATAAAGATTTTTTCAGCAAATCGAGTCTATAACTATATTTCTGGCTGTCAATTGAACTAAATAGAAGAATTAATCAATTTCTTTACAACGACAAAAGTAATATCAATCCCTCGCCACGTGGGACAAGATATGCCAGCTAATAAAAATATTCCCTGTTATGATAGAACAAAAAATATCCTGGCATTCTCATTTCTAATAGATTTGTTATTTTTAACAGGAAGATAATGATGGCAATATGGTTTAGGCAACGTCTTCATATTCTAATAGGGTTAGCATCAATTTTTATTATTATCCAATTGCTTGATACCTTAACAAGTGGCGCATTAAGCTATCTGGGTATTATTCCCCGCCATGCCAGCGGGTTGATCGGAATCCCTTTATCCCCTTTCCTGCACAGTAGCTGGGAGCACTTATTCAGTAATCTTCCTGCATTATTAGTATTGAGTGCATTACTGATGACTCACTCTATTCGTTATTATGTATTCGCCAGTCTGTTTATTATCTTTATGGAAGGAACTCTGGTCTGGTTATTTGGCCGTACCGCCATTCATGTCGGTGCCAGCGGCTGGATTTTTGGTTTATGGGGATTATTGTTGGCTAATGCCTACTTCCTGAGAAGAGCCAAGGATTTATTCTTTGCCATTCTGGTGTTTATTTACTACGGTGGAATTGCTTTCGGTCTATTACCATTACAAGAATATATTTCAACAGAAGGACATATTTTTGGTGCCATCGCAGGGCTGGTTTTTTCTTGGCTGACCAAGAAATGGATCATCACGAATCGTTAATTTAAAATATACGGTTTTTAGCCGTATATTTTAAATATTCATATGGAAATTAAATAATTATTTCCACTTCAGTGCCACATCATCTACTGGCTGTCCCAATACTTCTTTATCTTTTTTATAATCATGTGGAACATGCCAATTTGGACTTCTCCCCTGACGGGGAAGACCTCTATCACCACGCTTCACATAACCCGAGCGCAAGGCACCAAAAATATGTTCATCAGCGACTATCTCATCCGATGGAGCATGTGGTGTTACCATTGTGGCATGACGACGATCCATCTCATTTAACAAACGACAAATATAGTCTGCTGATAGATCAACTTTTAATGTCCAGGCATTATTAATATAACCAAACAAATAGGCAAAATTAGGAACCCCTTGTAACAATGTCCCCTTATAAAACATTAGGTTATTACTTTTTAGTGGCTGTCCATCAATAGAGAGCTTAATTCCCCCCATAAGTTGTAATTGCAACCCTGTCGCTGTCACTATGATATCCGCAGGTAATTCCTTACCAGACTGCAACAAGATACTGTTTTCAGTAATACGTTCAATCTGATCCGTAACGATAGACGCTTTGCCTTCTCTCAATGCCTTAAATAGATTGCTGTCGGGGACAAAGCACAACCGTTCATCCCATGGCATGTACTTTGGCGTAAGGTGTTTCATTTCAAAAGTAGGGCCAACCTTTCTGCGAGCTAACCCCAGTAAGAATGATTTCAATAGGTTAGGAAAATATCGGCTTGTTTTATACAACAAGCTAAAAAAGAAAATATTACGACTTCTGCTCAATGCATAAATCCAACGTTGCGGAATAATGCCTTTTAAAAACTCAGCGATCTTATCCCTACCTGGTATCGAAAAAATATAGCTAGGGGAGCGCTGTAACATAGTAATGTGCTCAGTATCATTGGCCATAGCTGGAAGTAAAGTCACTGCTGTTGCACCACTTCCAATCACAACAACTCGCTTTCCTTTGTAATCCAATGTTTCAGGCCAATGTTGTGGATGAACTATTGAGCCTTTGAAATCTTTTAGGCCGGGAAATTGAGGTAAATATGGTTGATCATAGTTGTAGTAACCTGTCGCAGAAACAAGAAAATTACAGGTAAATTGCCGTATTTCTCCACTGGTTTCATCAATTGCAGTAACAGTCCATTGATGTGTTTTATTTGACCAATCAGTTTGAGTGATCTTCAATCCAAACTGTATTTTCTTATCAACGCCATACTCTTCCGCCGCTGAATGAAGATAATGTCTAATTGAAAGGCCATCAGCAAAAATGCTGGTATCTGTCCAAGGACGAAATTTATAGCCGTAGCTCATCATATCTGAATCTGTACGAATACCCGGATAGCGAAATAAATCCCAAGTTCCACCTATTGCCTGACGGCGTTCTAAGATCCCCACTTTCTTGTTAGGGCATTCTCTTTCCAAATGACACGCCATACCAATGCCGGCAACGCCAGCGCCTATGATCAAAATATCATAATGGTTTTCCATATTAACCCTCCCGCAAAAATGCTTTTTAATCAGATAAGTGCCTTATTCAACCTGTCATATTATTTTTTATTTGCAGGGGCAACCATTTGCATTTATGTGGGGGGAGTATCACAGTGAGAGACAGCTAAGCCGCTATATTCCCAATCTTAGATTTTCTCAACATATTATCTAATCCGCCAATATCCCCCTTTTTTCGCACCAACCTGAATTAAGAGTCCATTTTCCTGCAATACTTTGATATTGCGTTCTATGGTTCGAGGATTAACGCTCAAATCATCGGCTAATTGAGATATTGTTATAGATGGCTGATTGGCAATAAGAGATAAGATTTTTTGCGAAGTCGCATTAAGTGGCTGTGAATTTTCTTCCGACATTTGCACCGACATTTCTACCGACATCGCAGTAGTATTCGGCTTTTCCGTATGAATACTTTCCTTAAGTGCTGTGACTCATTTTTCCAGCATAAAATCAATAAATGACGTACAGTCGCTCGCATGGTCACATTCTCTAATACTACAGCCGTAATCCCTATTGTGCCATGATGGGGCTCTTCTTCCTTAAATAAAAGGCGGTGTCACATGCCATCCCCTGCCAAAATCTGGGAACAAGA
>NZ_MUBJ01000015.1:108860-116087 GCF_002127535.1 Xenorhabdus vietnamensis | reverse complement strand
GGGGCGGAGCAAAAGCGATAAGGAGGCAAAAAAGATGTTCAGTTGATGAGTTGTTTACGGAGCATATTGAATATGTCAGGTTATGTTGATTCTGCTATATCTGTCCATCGTTATTACTATTGTTATTCGCAATAACAACCAGAGTATCTCCAGTCGCAGGCGACTTTTGTTTGGTATTTTCAGTGATTGCAAATGCGTTAGTAGAGATAGCAATAAGCATAGAAGCTGACATCAAAGGTGCACACAAACCATTTTTAGCCAAGCAGGTGTAAATTGGAGTAATCTTAAGCATTTATTTTCAAGGAGTAATATTATTGAGAAGCATTATTATTTACATTTCCATGAGAATGTAAATAACTTTAAAGAACTATCATGTCATGTATTTATATCATGTATCTATATGTAGGAAGTGGGAACACATGAAGTTCATCATCTTAGTAAGATCAAAAGGCTATCAATTAATTGATAGCCTTTTGACTTTTAAAGAATATTACTGTGCTATATTGGCTAGAGCACTTTCTGCGTCCAGATAATCTCCCGCTTGCGCGCAAAAGCTGATTTTCCCTGAACGATGGGCATGAATTTGTATCTCCATTTTCATCGCTTCCATCACCGCAATCACATCCCCTTCATTCACTGGTTCATTCTCCGTGACTAGCCATGAGTGTAAGATACCGGAAATGGGGGCTTTTACTTGACGGGAATCAATCGGTGTTTTTTCCTTTGCAGCAGCTTGAACCAGAGGCAATGATGGGCTAGTTGCAGGCGCTAACTGTGCAAATCCTGCCAGTAAATCTGGTGGTAACCCCAGCTCATACCTACGACCATCAAGCTCAATAAATGTGCGGGTGATATCTTTATCTTCCGTTACAGACTGACGAGGGGAACTGTCTAATTCATTGGCAAAATCTGTTTCAATCCAGCGGGTATGAACGTGAAACGCATCACTGGAAACAAAATCAGAACGTTCCATCACGGCTTGATGGAAAGGCAATACCGATGCCACACCGCGGATTCTGAACTCCCGCAATGCTCGGCGGGCACGGGAAATCGCCTGCTCGCGCGTTGCGCCTGTAACGACTAATTTCGCCATCAGTGAATCAAACGTCGCAGGAATGGTTGACCCATTTACCACACCTGAATCCAAACGAATGCCGGGACCAGAAGGAGGTGTAAATTCGCTGATTGTTCCAGATGTTGGTAAAAAACCTTTACCTGCATCTTCTGCATTAATGCGAAATTCAAACGAATGCCCTCTTGGCATCGGCGTTTCCTGAATGCTCAATGGATAGCCTTCCGCTACTCGCAATTGTTCGATAACCAGATCAATACCCGTCGTTTCCTCTGTTACAGGATGCTCCACTTGTAAGCGAGTATTCACTTCTAAGAAAGAAAGGGTTCCATCTGCGCTGAGCAAAAATTCAACTGTACCAGCCCCCACATAATTAGCTTCCGCACAAATGGCTTTTGCTGATTGATGAATACGTTTTCTTTGTTCTTGTGTTAAAAATGGAGCCGGTGCTTCTTCCACCAATTTTTGATTACGGCGCTGCAAGGAACAGTCCCTAGTCCCCAAAACCACGACATTACCCTGTTTATCCGCAATCACCTGTGCTTCTATATGGCGAGGTTTATCCAAGAATTGTTCAATAAAACATTCGCCTCGGCCAAAAGCAGCAGTCGCTTCACGTACTGCCGAATGATAAAGTTCTGCCACTTCATCCAGCCGCCAAGCTACTTTCAAACCTCTGCCACCCCCACCAAATGCCGCTTTGATGGCTATCGGCAGACCATGTTGTTCCGCAAACGCAACAACTTCCTGCACATCTTTGACTGGTTCTGAGGTTCCAACAACCAAAGGTGCCCCCACTTTTTGGGCTATTTTACGCGCCTTAACTTTATCACCCAGCTCATCAATAGTTTCAGGGTTAGGGCCAATCCAAATTAAGCCAGCCTCAATCACAGCTCTGGCAAATTCTGCCCGCTCAGATAAAAAACCGTAACCTGGGTGCACCATTGTTGATCCAGACCGTTTTGCCAGATCCAATAAACGGGAAATATTGAGGTAAGTTTCCGCCGGGCTATTTCCACCCAGAGCATAAGCCTCATCAGCCAATTGAACATGCTGTGCGTTGATATCAACATCTGCATAGACCGCGACCGTCTGTATTCCATAATCACGGCAAGCCCGAATGATCCGAACAGCAATCTCACCACGGTTGGCAATCAGTACTTTCTTAGAGACATTATTTAAATTATTGGCAGTGGCGTTCATGGCAAATCATTGCTCCCTTGAATTTCATAGAATTGGCAGATGGGGTTAAAGCGAATTTTGGCATTGACAGGGATCTGACCAACCCGATCGAGATGATAATCTGCAACTGAGGCAATAACCGGATACCCTCCTGTCAATGGATGGTCAGCCAAAAATAATACTGGCTGCCCACTGGCCGGAATTTGTATCGCCCCAGCACATGTTCCTTCGCTGGGTAACTCTTGCAGCTTAATTCGCGATAATGAGCATTCACCATTTAGCCTCAGGCCAATGCGGTTGGATTGGGGCGTTACTTGCCAAGTCTGCTGGCTCAATAAGTCGATAGCTTCTGGTGTAAACCAGTCTGTGCGAGGGCCAAATATGATATCCAATACCACGATTTCATCTTTATTTGGCATGTCAAAAGCAGGAGTTTCAGAAAAAGATATCGCTGCACAGTGAGATGTTTCGCTTACGGCTAATTTATCATTTATTTTCAACGGAGCAGGCCCGATATTGGACAGGCTATCAAATGAACGGCTGGATAAGATAGCTGGAACGATGAAGCCCCCGCGTACCGATAAATAAGAACGCATGCCAGCAGCAGGAATACCCAAAGAAATTTCGTCCCCATCGTTTAAATCAATAGGTTGGTAAGCACTTACGTTAAATGTTTCACCCGATGGGGTTTTTATTTCTATTGGACATAACGATCCCGTGATTGCAATCAGTATTTGTCCATGCGCAATTGCTTTAAACCCGCCCTGTACTATTTCCAAACAGGCCTGATCAGAGGGGTTACCAACAATACGGTTTGCACTGCGCAAGGCACTTTTGTCCATTGCACCAGATTCTGAGATCCCTAATTTTGCCTGACCAACGCGCCCCAAATCTTGAAATAAGGTTTGTAATCCCACAGACAAAATTTCCAGCTGACAAGAAATCTCTGAAGCAGGCACCATATTATTGATAGACGTTTCAGGTAAGCTGATTGTTGCAGGGCTGTGGCCAGCATCTCGAAAGTTAACACGATAACCCGGTTGCAATAAGGCAGGAGATGAACGAGAAAGATCCCACATGCGTTCGGTCGTAATGCCGATAATCTGCCATCCTCCGGGACTCGCCTGCGGATAAATGCTGCTAAATTCTCCTGCCAGTGCCACAGCGCCTGCTGGAATACGTGTTCTAGGTGTTTTTCGGCGAGGTATATTCCATTGACTATTCGATACCATATAGGCAAACCCGGGAGCAAACCCGGTAAAGGCGACGGTATATTCATTTTCGGTATGTTGTTGGATAACATTTTGAACAGTACATCCCAATATTTCCGCAACCAGCTCAAGATCATCGCCGTTATAGTGCACAGGAATTTCTATCCGTTTTCCCATAGTATGACCACGCTCTTGCAAATCTCGGCTACTGATCTCTGCCGCTAATTGTTGGGTTGATATTTTTGCCGGCCGAAAGCAAATCATCAGAGTTTTTGCTGCCGGAATAATTTCTTCAATCCCCAAAATAGGTGACATATTCAGTGAATCAAGCAAAGCTAGTGTTTCTGCCAATCCACTCAATTCAACCATTATGGTATTGCAATTAACAGGTAAAAATCGCAAGGCTATCTCCTTAAATAATTAACCATATCAATGCGATCCATACTCATGGATGAATAAATGTTCGAATGGTAATTCCTGCCTGTTGCAAAACTATTTTGACCTGTTTTGCCATCTCTAGCGCTCCCGGGCTATCACCATGCACGCAGATTGAATCCGCCTGAATAGGTGTAAATTTACCATCAATTGACTCAATTCCTCCTTCTGTCACCAATTGCAACATGCGTTGAGCAACGAGATCCGCATCATGCAAAACAGAGCCTGTTTCACGGCGGGAAACCAACTCTCCTTGTGAGGTATAGGCACGATCAGCAAATGCTTCTGCTATGGTTTTCAGTCCTCTTTCCTGAGCTAATTTGAGAATTTTTGATCCCGCCAAACCAACCAATACAAGATTGGGATCTATCACACGAATTCCTTCTATAACTGCGAGCCCCTGATATTCATCATTTGCAATCGTGTTATAAAGTGCACCATGGGGTTTGACATAACTTACTCTGACCCCTGCTGCCACAGCCAATCCTTGCAAAGCCCCAATTTGGTAAATAACATCTGCGGTAAGTTCATGGCTGGCTATATCCATTTTACGTCGCCCAAAACCAGCCAAATCGGGATAAGAAACATGGGCACCTATCGCTACATTATTTTTCTGTGCTGATTTTAATGTCTGTAAAATCCCTACTGGATCACCCGCATGGAAGCCACAAGCAACGTTAGCGCTACTGACAATTCCCAATATTTCTTCATCATTTCCCATGCGCCATTGGCCGAAACTTTCACCAAGATCACTATTTAAATCGATCGTTTTTATCATGATGATTTCCTTAAGCTGATTTCAAAAACTCAAAGATTGAATCGATAGACAAGGCGCCCATGTACCATGTCAACACACAAGTAACCGTCCCTGACCACAACAGCCAGCGTGGATAGACATACCCCGCCATCAAATCAGCGCGTTTCCAGCCAACATAAACAAAGATAGTCAAACCAAGAGGAAGGATAAGCCCGTTGAAACCACCGGCGAAAACCAATAAAGCAGCTGGCGGTGTTCCCATTAATAGATAAACGACCAACGATATGGCAATAAACAATAAAGTCGCAATGCTGCTCTGACGCTCAGTAAATTGCTTTCGAAAGACACTGCAAAAAGAGATAGAAGTATAAGCAGCACCAATAATACTAGTAATTGCCGCGGCCCAAAAAATTAAACCAAAAATGCGCAGTCCAAATTCACCAGCTGCAGCCTGAAACGCTTGCGATGCAGGATTTGCCGTTTCACTGGCAACATCAAGTGTAACGCCACTGGCAACCACGCCTAAGACAGCAAGAAATAACAAATATCGCATCAGACCGACGACCAATATCCCTTTGGTAGCTGCACTGGAGACAGCTTTGATATTTTCGATTCCTATAGCACCTTTATCCAACAAACGATGAGCGCCTGCATAGCAAATATAACCACCTACAGTTCCGCCCACAATAGTGGTTATCGTAGCGAAATTGATTTCATCAGGTAACACAGTTTGTCGTAAAGCTTCTCCCACTGGCGGGTTGGAGACTATCACAACAAACAAAGTCATTCCTATCATGATTAGCCCCAATATCACGATGATACGATCAATAGCAACGCCAGCTTTACTAGAGGTAAAAATACAAATAGCCATCAAGGCACTGAATAATCCACCCCATTTTGGGTCCAATCCCATCAAGGCATTAAGCCCCAGTCCAGCTCCGGCAATATTACCGACGTTAAAAACTAACCCACCAAAAATCACTAAAATAGCCAATAAATAGCCACTTCCTGGAATAGCGGCATTAGCAATATCAGCTGATTGCATTCTGGTTAATGTGACAATTCGCCAAATATTTTGCTGCACCACAAAATCGATCAAAATGGAGGCTAGAATGCCGAAAGCAAAAGCAGCTCCCATTGTCGCAGTAAATGTAGCAGTCTGAGTGATAAAGCCTGGTCCAATCGCTGATGTCGCCATCAAAAAAATTGCAGCAATCAAAGAAGAACGCCGATTTGATACAAAATTTACCGTGTCTTGTTTTACTGTTTCCTGCATAGCCATAAGCTATTTTCCCCGTCATCTTTTATATTATTTATTATTTTCTAGGCAATATCCGTACCATTGTGGAACTAAATAATAAAATTGTTTGGTTAAAATAATAATATTGTTGAACAATAAATAAGATCTGGTGGGTAAATAAGCAAATAGAATTGTGTTATTGATCCTTAAAATCCAATCAAGATCACTTTATTAACATTTTTCGTTGAATTGATCGCTAAAATGCACAATCTGAGTGCAATAGACACAATAATATTGCCTCATATTGGTTCAAAGACTGTAACTTGCTGGTTATCGGGGAATATGTGAAGATTCGCTTTTATACGCTTTGGAGGTGCTTGTTATCAGGCATTAAATCTAACGGATGACTATGAAGAAAAACCATTCTTCCCAAACTTTAAGCAAAAGAATTGCCGAAACCATAAGAAATAAGCTGGTTGTTGGGGAGTTATTACCTGGGCAACGACTATCAGAAGCCGCACTTAGTGAACAACTTGAAATTTCAAGAAATACATTACGTGAAGTGTTCCGCCTTCTTACGCAAGAAGGGCTGCTGAAACATGAACCTAATCGGGGTGTGTTTGTTGCAACGCCCGATATTGCATCCATTATTGATATCTATCGGGTTCGGCAGTTAATTGAATGTCAGGCTTTAGCTCAGGCTTATCCAATGCACCCCAGTGTTGCCAAAATGAAACAAGCCGTTGAAGTCGCCCAGCAATACCGCAAGCAACAAGATTGGATTGGTGCCGGAACGGCAAATATGCACTTCCATGCCGCGATCGTCGAATTAACTGATAGTGAAAGATTAATCGCTTTCTATCACAATATCTCCGCAGAACTTCGCCTAGCTTTTGGAATTTTGAATGATCCTGAACTTTTGTATGCGCCTTATATTGATAAAAACGCACATATTCTAGAGCTGCTTAATTCGGGAGAAAATGAATTAGCGGCTAAAAAAATGAAGGATTATTTGGAATTATCAGAAAGGGCGATACTGGCAGCTTATACACGTAAAAATAACCAAATATCATAAAAGCCCCTCAATACGGGCTTATTTATATTTTATACTTTCTATTCGCTCTATTCACTGAAATAAGCTGAAATAAAATTCGCTGGCGTAAAAAGCCCCAACGCAAAAAAGCCCCCCGGGGACGGGAGGCTTTCCTGACGCATTGAATGTCTGGCAGTGCCCTACTCTCACATGGGGAGACCCCACACTACCATCGGCGCTACGGCGTTTCACTGCTGAGTTCGGCATGGGGTCAGGTGGGACCACCGCGCTATTGCC
>NZ_MUBJ01000015.1:105257-108760 GCF_002127535.1 Xenorhabdus vietnamensis | reverse complement strand
ACTCTCACATGGGGAGACCCCACACTACCATCGGCGCTACGGCGTTTCACTGCTGAGTTCGGCATGGGGTCAGGTGGGACCACCGCGCTATTGCCGCCAGACAAATCCTGGTTTCAACCCCGAACAAGCTGTCATCTGCTTTGAAACTTTGTCATCTGCTCTCTCAGCCCAAAACACCTTCGGTGTTGTCAGGTTAAGCCGCACGGTTCATTAGTACTGGTTAGCTCAACGTCTCGCAACGCTTACACACCCAGCCTATCCACGTCCTCGTCTCGAACGTTCCTTCAGTGTCCTCAAGGGACAAGGGAAGACTCATCTCAAGGCAAGTTTCCCGCTTAGATGCTTTCAGCGGTTATCTCTTCCGCACTTAGCTACCGGGCAGTGCCATTGGCATGACAACCCGAACACCAGTGGTGCGTCCACTCCGGTCCTCTCGTACTAGGAGCAGCCCCTTTCAATCTTCCAACGCCCACGGCAGATAGGGACCGAACTGTCTCACGACGTTCTAAACCCAGCTCGCGTACCACTTTAAATGGCGAACAGCCATACCCTTGGGACCTACTTCAGCCCCAGGATGTGATGAGCCGACATCGAGGTGCCAAACACCGCCGTCGATATGAACTCTTGGGCGGTATCAGCCTGTTATCCCCGGAGTACCTTTTATCCGTTGAGCGATGGCCCTTCCATGCAGAACCACCGGATCACTAAGACCTACTTTCGTACCTGCTCGAGCTGTCACTCTCGCAGTCAAGCTAGCTTATGCCTTTGCACTAACCTCACGATGTCCGACCGTGATTAGCTAACCTTCGTGCTCCTCCGTTACGCTTTGGGAGGAGACCGCCCCAGTCAAACTACCCACCAGACACTGTCCGCAACCCGGATGACGGGCCTACGTTAGAACCTCAAACATTCAAGGGTGGTATTTCAAGGTTGGCTCCATGCAGACTGGCGTCCACACTTCCAAGCCTCCCACCTATCCTACACATCAAGGCTCCAGGTTCAGTGTCAAGCTATAGTAAAGGTTCACGGGGTCTTTCCGTCTTGCCGCGGGTACACTGCATCTTCACAGCGAGTTCAATTTCACTGAGTCTCGGGTGGAGACAGCCTGGCCATCATTACGCCATTCGTGCAGGTCGGAACTTACCCGACAAGGAATTTCGCTACCTTAGGACCGTTATAGTTACGGCCGCCGTTTACTGGGGCTTCGATCAAGAGCTTCGCCTTGCGGCTAACCCCATCAATTAACCTTCCAGCACCGGGCAGGCGTCACACCGTATACGTCCACTTTCGTGTTTGCACAGTGCTGTGTTTTTATTAAACAGTTGCAGCCAGCTGGTATCTGCGACTGGCTTCGGCTCCGGGCGCGGGGCCCTTCACCTAGTGCCAGCGTGCCTTCTCCCGAAGTTACGGCACCATTTTGCCTAGTTCCTTCACCCGAGTTCTCTCAAGCGCCTGAGTATTCTCTACCTGACCACCTGTGTCGGTTTGGGGTACGATCCAATGTTACCTAGAGCTTAGAGGCTTTTCCTGGAAGCAGGGCATCAGCTACTTCAGCACCGTGGTGCCTCGTCATCACGCCTCAGTGTTAACAGGTGACCGGATTTGCCAGGTCACCCCACCTACACGCTTAAACCGGGACAAACCGTCGCCCGGCCAGCCTAGCCTTCTCCGTCCCCCCTTCGCAGTAACACCGGGTACGGGAATATTAACCCGTTGCCCATCGACTACGCCTTTCGGCCTCGCCTTAGGGGTCGACTCACCCTGCCCCGATTAACGTTGGACAGGAACCCTTGGTCTTCCGGCGAGCGGGTTTTTCACCCGCTTTATCGTTACTTATGTCAGCATTCGCACTTCTGATACCTCCAGCATGCCTCACAGCACACCTTCAACGGCTTACAGAACGCTCCCCTACCCAACAACACTTGCGTGTCGCTGCCGCAGCTTCGGTGCATGGTTTAGCCCCGTTACATCTTCCGCGCAGGCCGACTCGACCAGTGAGCTATTACGCTTTCTTTAAATGATGGCTGCTTCTAAGCCAACATCCTGGCTGTCTGAGCCTTCCCACTTCGTTTCCCACTTAACCATGACTTGGGGACCTTAGCTGGCGGTCTGGGTTGTTTCCCTCTTCACGACGGACGTTAGCACCCGCCGTGTGTCTCCCGTGATAACATTCTTCGGTATTCGCAGTTTGCATCGGGTTGGTAAGTCGGGATGACCCCCTAGCCGAAACAGTGCTCTACCCCCGAAGATGACTTCACGAGGCGCTACCTAAATAGCTTTCGGGGAGAACCAGCTATCTCCCGGTTTGATTGGCCTTTCACCCCCAGCCACAAGTCATCCGCTAATTTTTCAACATTAGTCGGTTCGGTCCTCCAGTTAGTGTTACCCAACCTTCAACCTGCCCATGGCTAGATCACCGGGTTTCGGGTCTATACCCTGCAACTTAACGCCCAGTTAAGACTCGGTTTCCCTGCGGCTCCCCTATACGGTTAACCTTGCTACAGAATATAAGTCGCTGACCCATTATACAAAAGGTACGCAGTCACACCCCAAAGGGTGCTCCCACTGCTTGTACGTACACGGTTTCAGGTTCTCTTTCACTCCCCTCGCCGGGGTTCTTTTCGCCTTTCCCTCACGGTACTGGTTCACTATCGGTCAGTCAGGAGTATTTAGCCTTGGAGGATGGTCCCCCCATGTTCAGACAGGATACCACGTGTCCCGCCCTACTCATCGAACTCCCACTGCCAGCGTCTTCAGATACGGGGCTATCACCCTTTACTGCCGGCCTTTCCAGACCGTTCTCCTGACGCTGACACTGATGCTGGTTCTGGGCTGCTCCCCGTTCGCTCGCCGCTACTGGGGGAATCTCGGTTGATTTCTTTTCCTCGGGGTACTGAGATGTTTCAGTTCCCCCGGTTCGCCTCATTAACCTATGAATTCAGTTAATGATAGTGCAACGGATTGCACTGGGTTTCCCCATTCGGACATCGCCGGCTGATGGCGCTTCATATCAGCTCACCGGCGCTTTTCGCAGATTAGCACGTCCTTCATCGCCTCTGACTGCCTAGGCATCCACCGTGTACGCTTAGTCGCTTAACCTCACAACCCGAAGGTGTCTTCGGACTGGAGTTTTGAGAGACTCCCCAATCCCGTCTTCACGACTGGGACTGGGTGTTTCAAATTTTCAGCTTGTTCCGGATTGTTAAAGAGCTATTATTGGTAAACCGACTTTACAGCCCGCTTAACAATAATATCAGGGGGCACCGCCTTTCACACAGGGCCTGAGCAGTGTGGCGTCCCCTAGGGGATTCGAACCCCTGTTACCGCCGTGAAAGGGCGGTGTCCTAGGCCTCTAGACGAAGGGGACATCGAGTCTTCTTCGCAGACGCGCTGCTCATATTACATTTCATCAGACAATCTGTGTGAGCACTGCAACAAAAACTACTATCTCTAGGTAAGGAGGTGATCCAACCGCAGGTTCCCCTACGGTTACCTTGTTACGA
>NZ_MUBJ01000015.1:52979-105157 GCF_002127535.1 Xenorhabdus vietnamensis | reverse complement strand
GTCTTGCGAGTGCCCACACAGATTGTCTGATTCAATTGTTAAAGAGCATTGCAACCGATGATTCGTTTCCCGGTTGCGAGGCTGCGTATCTTACGCTTTTCGCCTCCGAAGTCAAGCGCTTATTTTCGCTTTTCTTCGCCGCCCGCCGCGGCGTGTCTCAGCTCAGCGTCGGTCAGTGGTGGCGCATTATAGGGAGTTTTCCGGCGGTGACAATAGTTTTTTTTGAAAAAAATTATCGTTTGCTCAATCACACAGCAAAACCCCTATTTATACCCACTTACTCACAACATTATCCACAAAACGATATTTTGGTGAAATTTACCGAGCATAACGCAAACGTTTGCGTTACAATTCACGAAGGAAAAATCACACATGTTTTTTCAGATTGTTTTGAAATGTTATTGCAGAAACCATTTTTTCTATAAAGTCAGTGGTTTTTTCCCCCAATAACACATTCTTGTTTTATGAAATTCGAAGGATCACACCAATGCAACAGCTTCGTCCAATCCGCCGTGCCCTGCTGAGTGTTTCTGACAAAGCGGGAATTGTTGAATTTGCCAAAGCCTTATCCAGTCGCGGTATCGAACTGCTTTCTACGGGTGGCACTGCTGGTCTACTGGCCGAAGCAGGATTGAATGTTACCGAGGTTTCTGACTATACAAGTTTTCCTGAAATGATGGATGGACGGGTCAAAACACTTCATCCCAAAGTCCACGGTGGCATTTTGGGTCGGCGTGGGCTGGATGATGAGGTGATGGCACAACACCAGATTTCGCCGATTGATATGGTAGTCGTTAACCTTTATCCCTTTGCTCAAACCGTGGCAAAACCAAATTGCTCTCTGGAAGATGCAGTAGAGAATATTGATATCGGCGGCCCAACAATGGTTCGCTCTGCTGCCAAAAATCACAAAGATGTGACGATTGTTGTCAATAGCCAAGATTACGACAAAATTATTAAGGAGATGGATAACAACCAAAATTCGCTGACACAATCCACTCGCTTTAATTTAGCCATCAAGGCATTTGAGCATACCGCCGCATATGACAGCATGATTGCTAATTACTTTGGCACATTAGTTCCACCTTATCATGGCGAAACTGATCAGCCATCAGGTCGTTTCCCTCGTACACTGAATCTGAATTTCATTAAAAAGCAAGATATGCGTTATGGTGAAAACAGTCATCAAGACGCAGCCTTCTATATAGAAGAGCAAATCACAGAGGCTTCGATTGCTACAGCAACCCAGTTGCAAGGCAAGGCACTCTCTTATAACAATATTGCGGATACCGATGCTGCACTGGAATGTGTCAAAACCTTTTTTGAACCTGCCTGCGTAATTGTCAAACACGCCAATCCTTGTGGTATTGCGATTGGTACTGATATCCATACTGCCTACGACCGCGCCTTTAAGACCGATCCTACTTCCGCTTTCGGAGGCATCATTGCATTTAACCGTGAACTAGATGCCAACACCGCCCAAGCCATTATTGAACGCCAATTTGTTGAAGTCATTATTGCTCCTTCTATTAATAAAGCAGCTCTTCCAATTCTGGCAACAAAACAAAATGTCCGCGTTTTGGCATCCGGCGAATGGCATTCTCCTGTTACTAGCTTAGATTTTAAACGTGTTAATGGTGGTTTGCTGGTACAAGATCGCGATTTAGGCATGGTGACAGAAAGTGATCTGGTTGTTGTATCCAAACGCCAGCCGACAGAACAAGAAATGCAAGATGCCCTGTTCTGCTGGAAGGTCGCTAAATTCGTCAAATCCAATGCTATCGTTTATGCCAAGGATAATATGACAATTGGTATTGGAGCCGGACAAATGAGCCGTGTTTACTCTGCCAAAATCGCAGGCATTAAAGCAGCAGATGAAGGTTTAGAAGTTCATGGTTGCGCCATGGCTTCAGATGCATTCTTCCCATTCAGGGATGGTATTGATGCCGCAGCAGCTGTAGGAGTGAGCTGTATTATCCAACCAGGTGGTTCTATTCGTGATGATGAAGTAATTGCTGCCGCCGATGAACACGATATTGCCATGATTTTCACTGGCATGCGCCATTTTCGTCATTAACAACTTCTACCTTATTAATAGGAGCCCCCAGATGAACATATTGATTATTGGTAATGGTGGAAGAGAACATGCATTAGCTTGGAAAGCGGCGCAGTCTCCTCTGGCAAATAAGGTTTATGTTGCACCGGGTAATGCGGGCACAGCATTGGAAACAAATTTAGAAAATGTGGACATTGCCGCAACAGATATTGAAGGTTTGCTGGCATTCGCCCAAGATCATGAAATTGGCCTGACTATTGTAGGGCCCGAAGCTCCACTGGTTATCGGTATGGTTGATGCTTTCAAGCAGGCAGGGCTGACTATTTTCGGCCCAACAAAAGCAGCTGCCCAATTAGAAGGTTCCAAAGCTTTTACCAAAGATTTCCTTGCCCGTCATCATATACCTACGGCAGCCTACCAAAATTTTACAGAAATTGAACCTGCACTGGCTTATTTGGAAAAAATGGGCACACCAATCGTTATTAAAGCCGATGGCCTTGCTGCGGGTAAAGGCGTAGTGGTTGCCACAACCATGGAAGAGGCACAAAGCGCCATCAAAGATATGCTGGCTGGTAATGCGTTTGGTAATGCTGGGTATCGTATTGTCATTGAAGAATTTCTGGATGGGGAAGAGGCCAGTTTTATTGTCATGGTGGATGGAAAAAACGTAGTTCCTATGGCAACCAGTCAAGATCACAAACGCGTGGGTGACGCTGATACAGGGCCGAATACCGGAGGAATGGGGGCTTACTCACCGGCACCGGTAGTAACGAATGAGATCCACCAGCGTGTGATGGAAACAATCATTTACCCTACTGTGGAAGGAATGGCAGCCGAAGGCCATACCTACGTCGGTTTTCTCTATGCAGGGTTAATGATTGATAAGCAGGGTGAACCGAAAGTAATCGAGTTTAACTGTCGATTTGGTGATCCTGAAACTCAACCCATCATGATGCGTCTACGCTCTGATTTGATCGAATTGTGCCTTGCTGGTGCTACAGGCCAGTTAAGCGGAAAAACCTCTGTATGGGACGATCGCCCTGCTTTGGGGATCGTACTGGCAGCGGGAGGTTATCCAGCCAGTTATACCAAAGGTAATATTATTCGTGGGTTAGTACAAAAATCAGATATCGGTGAATCAGATATAAATGAAAAGGTTTTTCATGCGGGAACAGCTTTTAAGGACGAAAATGTTATCACTGCGGGCGGACGTGTTTTATGTGTTACTGCTTTAGGTTGTGATATCGCGGATGCACAGAAAAAAGCGTATCTAAGAGCAGGGCAAATTAGCTGGGAAGGCTGCTTTTATCGTAAAGATATTGGCTACCGGGCAATTGCACGTTTGAAATAGAACCCCCAAGCCGACGGAAGTACAGGATTACAGTTTATCTTTCGTCGGCTCCCAGCGACAAAAATCATCATTGGCGACCAACAATAACCGTTTCCCTTTCGGCGAATCCAGCCATGCAATAACCAACAAACCGGAGTTGTTACTTTCTCTTTCTTTGAGCCAATTCTGATCATGAGGCTCAAATTCAATAAGCAATTGTTTTCCTGAACAAGTAGTCACTCGTCCATTCAACCAGTGCCCCTGTAATAACTTAACTTTATCTGTAATTAAAGCGTCACTAATTTTTTCTATCTGCTTAGTATCAGATTTCAGGCGAGCCATATCATCATCGGACAGCGGTTCATTACGTTTTTGCAATTGCCGCAGTTTAAAAATAACGGAATTATCTTGATCGATTCGTAATGTTTCTGTGATTGGAGGGTTATCAAGCACATTGCGACGGATCTGCCACAAGCTACCATGACGATACTCGTAGAACGTTACAATGGTGTTTCTATTATAACTATCTCTATTATGGGCATTTTGATTGTGGGTATCTTTATTATGGTAAGGATTATAATGGTAAGGACTGTAAACACTCATGATAACCTGAGGTTTACTGTTTTGATCATTCAATCGCCATAAACGAACAACACCACCGTCGGTTACAAAACCGCTGGCACTGAAAAGAGGTGTTCTTGGTTGGCTCGAACAGGCGCTGAGCAAAAATATGATTCCTAATGCTAACAGCCCCTGTAGAATCAACAAAAGGGGTTTATTTTCCCCTCTTATTTTTTTTAGCAATACGATTACTTAACTGCGTCTTTCAATGCCTTACCAGCAGAAAAAGCAGGCACGTTTGCTGCTGCGATTTTGATTTCTTTACCAGTTTGTGGGTTACGACCAGTGCGTTCTGCACGGTGGTTAACTTTGAAAGTACCAAAACCTACCAACTGCACTGCATCACCATTTTTCAGGGATTCAGTGATTGCATTCAAAGTCGATTCCAGAGCAGCTTTAGCCTGGGTTTTAGTCAGGTCTGCGCCTGCTGCAATTGCATCAACTAATTCGGTCTTATTCATAGATTATCCTTACAGTGTGTTTATCGTTTGCAAAGCATCGAGTGCGACGGATATGCCGATTTGACAGCACCCCTGCATACACGCACCGATAGCCACTTCTTTTCGCCCCCCAATGTAGAACAGAGTGAGGGCAAAAGTGAAGTCTTTAAATGCGGCAAATCAAGCAACAAGTCACGTTTTATGAGTTATTGCTCCAAATTTATGCCGATATTACTAACCCCCGCCTCACGGAGATCAGCCTTTAATCCTTTAATTAATTCGATATCCCGCTCTTCGCAATCTGCCAATAAACGGAAAATCTCCCATTGAATATCCCACTCTTCTTCAATGGCCGGTAATACTTTCAACTCATCCTCAGTCATTTCCCTGCCAGCCTGCGTCATTTCCAGCATAGCAACAGTACGGATGGATATTTCACTGACCGCTATTGCATGCTCTAATGTTGAGCCACTCAGACGAGAATGAATTACTTCACCCAATGCAATACACGCATCAATCGCTGGGTACACACCATAAATATCATAATCTTCTGATGATGGGACAATAGATTCCAATTTTTCCAGCTGATTATCAAAATTTACTTTTACATCTTTCACGACCAATATTTCCCACACTAAATCCAAAATACGGCGATATTGTGCAGGATCTGAAAACTCGCTTTGGCGACAAAACACCTGATAATTTGGATACATACGCTCACATAGACTAGCCATAAAAGTCAAATGTTGCCAACTTTCGAGTTTCTCCAACCTCAGGTGGATCGGGTTTCTTAACATTGGTCGTTACTCATAGTGCCTAATTTGCGCCGAAGTTTACCTGAAAATCAAGAAGATCCACACTGTTCCAGCACAATTATAGATTTTTCTGCATTATTTGCTCAAAAAACAACCTTGCGTGAAGAGATTCCATCCGCCCAACGGGTTGGTTCAGGCAATTTATATCCCTTCATACACTGCTCAACCCAAAATACTGCACTGTCAAGACAGATTTTATGGCCGAGGGAAATATAGAGCGGATTACACCTTTTTTTGCTTCTCAATACAACACCGATCTGTTCACCATGCTCCATCAATGGCTGGCGACTTCCCTGAGCCTCTCCTACCGGTATGTGTTCACCACACAAGCGGCTCTTTGCCACTCCAATTGTTGGAATATCCGCCAATAGTCCAAAATGGCTGGCAACGCCAAAACGCCGTGGATGGGCAATGCCCTGACCATCCACCATAACCAAATCCGGCCGCAATCTTAATTTTTGCCATGCAGCCATCAGCGCAGGATATTCACGAAATGAAAGTAAACCGGGGATATAGGGAAGGAGTGTATCGATCCTGGCAATTTGATATTCGACCAATTCTAGTGAAGGGTACTGTAACACCGCGATTGCGGCACAAGTCACCGTACCACTCTTTTCGAACCCAACATCAGCACCCGCAATGAATTTTGGCGTAAAAGATGCAGAAAAAACATCATGGCGGATAACCTGCCGTGATTTTTCTATCTGTTCCTGACGTAATGCCTTTGTATCAATCATAGAGTCATTGATGGTATTTTACTGAAAGCCTATGTACTGCTTCGACAAATGCACCGGCATGCTCTGGTGGAACATCCTGATGAATACCATGTCCCAAATTGAAAACATGCCCACTGCCCACACCAAAATCTTGCAAAATCGTCGAAACTTCTTCTTCAATTCGTGCTGGCTGAGCATACAGCATGGAAGGATCCATATTACCCTGCAAAGCGACTTTATCACCAACGCGCCGACGCGCATCAGCGATACTCGTCGTCCAGTCCAGACCAAGTGCGTCACAACCGGTTGCTGCCATCGCTTCAAGCCATTGCCCGCCCCCTTTTGTAAACAAGGTAACAGGCACACGACGTCCTTCATTCTCGCGGATCAATCCATCAACAATTTTATGCATATATTGCAGGGAAAACGCCAGATAATCGCGCTGGGACAAAACGCCTCCCCAAGTATCAAAAATCATGACAGATTGAGCGCCCG
The DNA here is from genome assembly GCF_002127535.1 of Xenorhabdus vietnamensis. Lineage (GTDB taxonomy): Bacteria > Pseudomonadota > Gammaproteobacteria > Enterobacterales > Enterobacteriaceae > Xenorhabdus > Xenorhabdus vietnamensis. The sequence goes on along the minus strand of NZ_MUBJ01000015.1, from coordinate 98,684 downwards.
CTTTTATTTGCGCATTCAAATATAGAATAACGCTGTTTGCCAATTTATCCAGTAGCATATGCAACGTAGCAGGCTCCGCATACATCATGGATTTAATTTTGGTGAAAGCCTTGCTGCTTCCTCCCTCGACCATATAAGTTGCTAATGTCCACGGACTACCAGAGAAACCAATCAGAGGAATCTGCCCCGCCAATGCCTTACGAATCGCACGTACCGCATCCATTACATAGCCCAATTCCAGCTCTGGATCAGGCACCGGTAATTTTTCTACATCAGCATGATTCTGGATCGGAGAATGAAAACGTGGCCCTTCACCCGCTTCGAAATAAAGCCCCAATCCCATTGCATCAGGAATAGTCAAAATATCCGAAAACAGGATAGCTGCATCCAGCGGAAAACGGCGCAAGGGCTGGAGAGTGACTTCACAAGCCAATTCAGTGTTTTTGCATAACGAGATGAAATCTCCTGCCGCCTGACGTGTAGCTTTGTATTCAGGTAAATATCGACCGGCCTGACGCATCATCCATACAGGTGTGATATCGACAGGCTGACGCAATAAGGCACGCAGATAGCGATCGTTTTTCAACTCATTCATGACAAGCTCCCTTGATTAATTGATCACAGCACTTTTCTGCAGCATCATTCCGCTGCAATATGCACGACAAATATGCACGAAAAAACTGGCGCAGTTTAACATGCCTGAAATTGAACTTCTGGCATAACCTCCAATAACGTGATTTGCTCACTTATTGACAAATTACTGATGGCGGCACAACGCAACCGTATCTTCAATTAAACGGCGGGCAATCGTATCAGGGGGAGGAATCAGAGGAAGGTTATCATAGCGATACCAATCTGCACTGATAAGCTCAACGGGATCAACCTTGATTTCGCCACTCTCATAATCAGCCAGAAAACCTGTCATCAATGAATTCGGGAAAGGCCACGGCTGAGAAGCAACATAACGCAAGTTACGGATCTTAATTCCACTCTCTTCCATTACTTCACGGTGCACAGCTTCTTCCAGCGTTTCCCCCACTTCAACAAAACCGGCAAGCACGGTATGGATGCCATTGCGGTGACGCTGATGCTGTGCCAAAAGAATATGGTCATCACGCCGGATACCAACAATAATACTGGGAGAAATTTGTGGGTAGTAACGTTCATGGCAATGGTTGCACAAACAGGCCCATTCATGTGGACTATGCTGCATTCCATGACCACAATAACCACAATATTGATGTGAACGATAAAACTCAGCTAATTGGACGCCACGCCCAACCAATTGAAATAATTGAACATCATGATCAGCAATTAAACGGGGAGAGGACATATCTGAAACCATTTTCTGGCGAATCAACCAAACCGTTTCCCCCAACCACTCGCCAATGGGCAACGCCATATGACCTTGCAATGACCACTGATTGGCAGTTCCTGAAGGCAACTCTCCTTGTGGTAGCCAAACCCGATTTTCAAGGCTGATAATCCACCAGCCCCGTTCTGTACCTGTCAGTTTTTGTTGCATCATTTATATCTATTCCATCATTGGTTGTGTGATTATTCTCAAAATATGTTGCCTAAAATCAACACAAAACAAGCATACTCCTTTTTCATCTTCTTTCGTCTTTAATCTTGTTATATTAACTGTACTTCTGAATACCTGCCCACAATAGAGAGTCACAATAATGCCAAAACAAATCGCTGTATTTGATCTGGATGAAACACTGATTTGCGGAGATTCCAGCCAACTCTGGACAAATTATCTATGGGAAAAAGGTATCATTACCGATCCTCGCTTTATAGAAGCAGACCAGAAAATGATGAAAGATTACAGTGCAGGAAAATTGAATATGCATGATTACCTGACATTCAATTTGCAATCACTGCATCAAGCTCATCATGAACAGGTAGATATCTGGCTAACAGATTTTGTGGAAACAAAGATCAAACCACTTTTCTATCCTGCGGCCAAAAAACAATTAGAGATTTACCGCCAGCAAAACATTCCCATCATTATTATCTCTGCCACAGTATCCTTCGTGGTCAAAAAAATTGCTGCTGCGTTTGGCGTACAAACCGCAATGGGAATTGATATGGTAATGAAAGATGGCTGCTATACGGGCAATATTCAAGGAACTCCGACCTTCCGTGAAGGCAAGGTCACCCGTTTACAACAATGGCTTGCAGAGCAGAATTTCTCGCCTGAGCACATTGCATTTTATACAGACTCAATGAATGACTTGCCGATGTGTTTATTTGCCAGTGAAGTATTTACCGTTAATGCAGATCAGAAATTGCAATCAGAAGCAGAAATTCGTGGATGGAACCAATTGAATTGGTTGCTTTAAAAAACATTCTCTAAATATGCTGCTATTTTGTTAACTCCCCAAAATAGCAGATTCTTTCCTAAAAAATCATTAAAAGGTAAGGAAAAAATTGCCCAGGAATTTTAAAAAAACCTAAAATACAATCAGTTAAGAGAAAATCAATATTATTGTAAATAGCCAATCATCCTATTATTGAAACATCAGATATATCCTAAAAAAACCATTTATCTTCCAACCATCCAGTATTACTTGCATAATTCAGCGCCTAATTAAAACATCAATCTTTTCGCAACCATAAATATTGAGAATAGTTTAGTGATAAATAAATATATTTCACCAACCATAACAGCATTTATATTGTGCTCACCATCTGCCTTAGCTGAAATAAATATCTACCCTAGTGGCAGCCAAAACGAGAATATCACAGAAAATTCTATTGCTATTGGCACACAAAATAACCTAAATGGAGCCACTAAAGGTATTGTGGTCGGAAATAACGGTAAACTGATTAACTCCGATAAAGGAATCATTATTGGATCTGGTACTGTCACTAATGGCGATGGTATATCTATTGGTGGTGGAGAATCCCAAAATGGAGGTATTGCCATTGGCAGTGATTCAAAATCTGAAAAATACTATGAAATGAACATTGGTAATAGACAAATTACTGGCGTAAATTCTGGGGTTGCTGATACTGATGCAGTCAATGTTAGGCAATTAAACCAGATGGCTCAAAATAATCTGGAAAATGCCAATATACATATTAATAAAAAGGTTGAAAAATTAAACAAATCTTTTCAAAATCATCTGCATACCATAGAGAATAACTTAAATGAAACAGTGAATAGTGTTAGGCCATATATCAACAAAGAGAAGAAAAAAACCATTAATGAGATAACCCATTACACCAATAAAATAGTATCTCAATCCTTCAATGATTCCTTAGAAAAAACCAAGCATTATACCGACACCCGCTATAACCAATTAAATCGTAAGCTGACACATAATTATAACCTTGCTAATGCGGGCATCAGTGGAGCAATGGCTATGTCGGCTATCCCACAAAAATTCGGTTACGAAAAATCCTTTGGCATGGCGGTCAGTTCTTTCCACAACCAAAATGCCTTAGCTATTGGAGCTGAATGGAATATATCTGCCAGAACTGTTACTCATTTTAATGCCTCTATTGATACCTTAGGTGGTGTTGGTATCGCGGCTGGTCTGGCGTTTGGTGCGAATTAATATAGGATTAGGAATATAGGTAATGAAAATTCGGTATTCATTTTTATTAATTTCGATCTCTCTGACAACAAATATAACAATGGCTGTTGAACCTCCCATTCATAGTAATAATAATACCTTAACATTTACAGAAGATAAAAATGGCAATACGTTCACTGCAAGTTATTTGAGTAATAATAAATTGACCAATTCCTTTAACAACAGAGTATTAGCCTCAGAATCAACTATAATAAACTCAAGTGACAATGACATTGGAAAAAGAGATGAAATAATTCATATTGGTTATAATTTATGGGAAATTGATTCATTCTATATTGAGTTAATTAATAGTAATAAAAACAAGATATATGGCGCTTACAATAAATTAGAAAAATCGAATCTAAATTCAATGGAAACAAACTTTAGCGAATTAAAAAATTCCAATAAAAATTCCATATTAGGAGTTAAAAATACATTAGATAACTCTGATCAAAATACAGTTCATGGCGATAACAACAAACTACAGAACTCAAATGATAACAACTTAAATTATGTTCAAGGAGTTATACTAATAAATTCTGACAAAAATGAAATCAGTGCTCATTGGAATAACTTGACTAACTCCCAGGAAAACACAATTACTAATGCTCACAATACCCTCATTAGTTCGAATAAAAATAAAATATCAGGCGCCAATAACACACTTAAACACACGATTGGCTCTGACATTAATGGTAATGATAACTATATTATTCACGGCAATAATTTATTCAAAGATGACCAAAACCAACTGATAACTCAAATAACTCCCAGTAATAGCGTCTTGGGAGGAAATGGGAATGCTGGCATTGGTTCCAGTATGGCTGAAATAAATTCCAGTGTTGTCCTCGGGCACAATACCACGGCAACAACTACGGCCACGTACTTAAAAAACGCCGTGGCATTAAATGCCGAGGGAGCTGCTGGCGATACAGTTATCGCGATTGGCGGCAAGGCTGACGGTGACAATACAGTTGCTATCGGGGTTGGTTCATCCAGCACCAACGGAGGAATCGCACTTGGCGTAGGTTCAATAGCTACACGAGCAGATGAATTGAACATCGGTCACCGCCAGATAACTGGGGTCAAAGCAGGTATTGAGGATAATCATATCGTCAATGTCAAACAGCTTAACGGCAGTCTAGACAATGTCTTAAAACAGGCAAAAACCCACATTGAAGTGGGAACAGCAGCACTCTCTAAGGAAATCAAAACAAAAACAGATACCCTACAAGCACAAGCTAACAAGCACACTGATGATATCCTGCTACCGATGAAAGATGATGCCAAACAACGATTTCAGCATATCACTAGACAATCAACCCACTATACCGATATCCAAACGACCAAGTATCAAGCATTGTCTGACAAAATGTCAAAAAACTACACTGGCTCCCGTTTTGATCAGTTGAGCCGCAGCGTTGATAAACAGCAGAAAAAAATCAACGCGGGTATTTCTGCGGCAATGGCAACAGCGGCCATTCCGCAAAAAGGTGGTAATAAATTCTCTGTTGGCATCGGCATTGCCTCATACCGTGATCAGGCTGCTGGTGCTGTAGGCTCTATTTTTACCATTAGCCCACATGCTCAGATAAAAGTTGCTATGACTTATGACACCCAAAGCGGTACAGGGCTTAACTCAGGAATTGCGATTGGATTTTAATCCCACCTAAAGTTTTAGGTTGTAGTTTTCACAATCCCCTTTATACTCTGGGGTGTTTTTTTCTTGTCGGAGTGCCTAGCGTTCAGCGTATAACACGATGAACACAGGCTGAGACCGTTAGTTCGGGATCCGCAGAACCTGATCGGGCTAATACCCGCGAAGGGAACAAGAGTAATCATCCCGCTGCCAGTATTATCGTACATCCATGCCAATATCATGTACAAATACCAACCAGCACCAGCCATTACTCCCTGCGAGCTCCAGACAAGCAATTTTCTCAACTTAAGCCTGTTCAGCAATGAAGTAGGCAATAACACAGTCAGGAATTTGCTATGTCTAAGTCCAATGATATCGTTATTTCAAATAGCGCTATTTCAAATGCCACTATTTCCAATTCCATTATTCCAACGGCTGATATTTCGCAAAAAGCTCATCCAGCAAGGCCACGCAAAGCTCAACGAGATGCCGCACAAGCGTTTATCAACACCATTCAAGGAGTGGCTTTTCCCAACTCAAAACGCATTTACCTTGAAGGTTCACGTCAAGATATTCAAGTTCCGATGCGTGAGATCCAACTTTCTCCCACATTAATAGGTGGCACGAAAGAGAATCCTCAATTTGAAGAAAACGAGCCGATTCCCGTTTATGATACTGCTGGCCCTTATGGCGATCCTACTTCCGTATTGGATGTGCAGACAGGCTTATGTAAAATCCGGCAACCGTGGATTGATGAACGCAACGATACCGAACCTGTTCCAGTACTCAGTTCTGATTTCACCCAGCAACGTCTTGCCGATGCAGGATTGGATCACCTCCGCTTCCACAACCGCCCGCATCCACTAAAAGCCAGACCGGGTAAACGTGTTACTCAATTGCACTACGCTCGCCAAGGCATAATTACACCAGAAATGGAATTTATCGCACTGCGCGAAAATATGGGACGCGAGCGTATCCGCAGTGAAGTCCTGCGCCAACAACATGCAGGACAAAGTTTCGGGGCCAACTTACCGGAAAACATCACACCAGAATTTGTTCGCCAAGAAATTGCTGCCGGTCGCGCGATTATCCCCGCCAACATTAACCACCCAGAATCCGAACCCATGATTATTGGCCGCAACTTTTTGGTGAAAGTGAATGCCAATATCGGTAATTCCTCCGTCACATCATCCATCGAAGAAGAGGTGGAAAAACTGATTTGGTCTACCCGCTGGGGCGCAGATACCGTGATGGATCTCTCTACCGGGCGCTACATCCACGAAACCCGCGAATGGATACTGCGAAACAGTCCGGTTCCCATTGGTACTGTGCCGATTTATCAGGCACTGGAAAAAGTCAGCGGCATTGCGGAAAACCTGACGTGGGAAATGTTCCGCGATACTTTGCTGGAACAGGCCGAACAAGGCGTGGATTATTTTACCATTCATGCAGGAGTACTGCTGCGTTACGTGCCGATGACCGCCAAGCGCCTGACAGGCATTGTTTCCCGAGGTGGCTCAATTATGGCGAAGTGGTGCCTCTCCCATCATCAGGAAAATTTCCTCTACACCCACTTCCGCGAAATCTGTGAAATTTGTGCCGCCTATGATGTCTCTCTCTCTTTGGGGGATGGGTTGCGCCCCGGCTCAATTCAGGATGCCAATGACGAAGCCCAATTTTCAGAACTATATACACTCGGTGAATTGACTAAAATCGCATGGGAATACGATGTTCAGGTCATGATCGAAGGGCCGGGGCATATCCCAATGCAACTCATTCGCCGCAATATGACAGAAGAGCTGGAACATTGCCACGAAGCCCCCTTCTATACCTTAGGGCCGCTGACGACCGATATCGCCCCCGGTTATGACCATTTCACCTCTGGCATCGGAGCCGCCATGATTGGCTGGTTTGGCTGTGCCATGCTGTGTTATGTCACCCCCAAAGAACACCTCGGTTTGCCCAACAAGGAAGATGTTAAACAAGGCCTGATTACTTACAAAATCGCAGCACATGCGGCAGACCTTGCCAAGGGCCATCCGGGAGCTCAAATCCGTGACAATGCCATGTCAAAAGCACGTTTTGAGTTCCGCTGGGAAGATCAATTCAATCTGGCGCTTGATCCCGACACCGCCCGCGCCTATCACGATGAAACCTTGCCACAGGAATCAGGCAAAGTTGCCCATTTCTGTTCCATGTGTGGGCCAAAATTCTGCTCAATGAAAATTACGCAGGACGTGCGCGACTATGCCGCAAAACTGGAACAGGAAGCGGGTATGGAACAGATGTCAGAAGAATTCCGTTCCCGTGGCAGCGAACTCTATCACAGCGCGGAGGAGGTGGCTCATGAAAAGTCAGCTCATAAAAAATCAGCCTGATACATCTGGGGTGAATATAGCCAAAGTGCTCCCAAAAGCCCCTTTTGCCCCAACCGTACATCGGCTGGGGCTTTATCCTATTGTGGATTCACTGACATGGATTGAACAGTTACTGGAAGCTGGTGTCAGAACCCTGCAATTGCGGATCAAAGACCAGCCCGAAGAACAGGTAGAGAAAGACATTCAAGCTGCCATTTCACTTGGTCGCCAATATAAAGCCCGTCTATTCATCAATGATTATTGGCGTCTGGCGATCAAGCACGAAGCCTATGGCGTTCATCTGGGACAGGAAGATCTTGATATCGCCGATCTCAGTGCCATCCAGCAAGCCGGATTGCGTCTGGGCATTTCTACCCACAATCAACAGGAACTGGCACGGGCAAAATCTCTGCGTCCTTCTTATATCGCACTTGGGCATATTTTCCCCACTGCCACTAAAGAGATGCCCTCATCACCACAGGGTCTGGAAGCGCTCAAACATCAAGTAGATATAACACCGGAATACCCCACCATCGCCATTGGTGGCATTTCATTGGAACGAGTACCGGATGTCGTTGCAACAGGTGTGGGTGGCGTGGCATTGGTCAGTGCTATCACAAAGGCAAAAGACTGGCAGCAGGCAACGGCCAGATTGCTTCATTTGGTTGAAGGTCAGGATTTGATTGAATGCCAAGATTTGGCTGAAGATCAGAAACGGGGGCTTTTATGTTAAACGATCAAGAATTCATGCGCTACAGTCGCCAATTAATGCTGGAAGACATTGGCCCTGAAGGACAAGAGAAACTAAAAGCCAGCAAAGTACTGATTGTCGGCCTTGGCGGATTAGGATCACCGGCTGCACTTTATCTCGCAGCGGCAGGAGTGGGAAACCTTTATCTTGCAGATGATGACAAGTTGCATATTTCAAACCTGCAACGCCAGATTATCTACCGCACGGCAGATATTCCTGCCAACAAAGCCCAATTAGCAGCAAAACAACTGGCTGAACTGAACCCGCATATCAACATCACTGATCTAACCGAGCGGCAAAATCATGAGTCTTTAGTTAATGCGATAAGGGAAGTCGATCTGGTATTGGATTGCTGCGATAACCTAGCAACCCGCCATGCTATCAATGTAGCCTGTATTGCAGAAAAAAAACCACTCATCAGCGGAAGCGCCGTCGGTTTTAGTGGTCAATTGATGGTATTGACACCACCTTACCAGCACGGTTGCTATGCCTGTCTTTATCCCGATCAAGAAGAACCTCACCGAAACTGCCAGACAGCCGGTGTCTTAGGCCCCATCGTTGGTGTGATCGGTACATTGCAATCATTAGAAGCCATAAAAATGCTGGCAGGTCTTTCTTCTCCCCTAAACGGAAAACTCCGGCTGTTTGATGGCAAACAGCAAAGCTGGAGCACATTACAGCTTACTCGCTCATTACAGTGCCCCATTTGCAAAGCAGCCAGCAACAAAACGGTTACCGGGGAAACAGATACAGGGAAAACTGATAGTGATGAAAAACGGTCAGGAAAAGAAGTCGCATGAACATTATCGTCAATGATCAACCCATTACATTGAACGCGCCCATGACGGTGCAACAATTGCTGGAACATATCAATCGCACCCAATCAGGGACTGCTTTGGCTATCAATCAAACCATTATTCCGCGCTCAGAGTGGCATATCCATCAGGTTAATGACGGGGATAATGTTTTACTGTTTCAGGCCATTGCTGGTGGCTAATATTGCCGGAGGCTAATTTTATGTTAAAAATTGCAGATACCACCTTCCACTCTCGCCTCTTTACCGGAACAGGCAAATTCGCCAATGCAGGTTCAATGATCGAGGCGATCCGCGCCTCTGGTAGCCAACTGGTGACAATGGCAATGAAGCGCATCGATCTCCACGGCAATGACGATGGCATTCTCGCACCACTGCAACAGTTAGGCGTCAAACTCCTGCCAAATACGTCCGGCGCAAAAACTGCAGAAGAAGCAATATTTGCCGCTCGTCTTGCACGGGAAGCATTAGGAACTAACTGGATTAAATTGGAGATCCACCCCGATGTAAAATACCTGCTGCCCGATCCGATTGAAACGCTGAAAGGTGCGGAACAGTTAGTCAAAGAGGGATTTATCGTCCTACCCTATTGTGGTGCAGATCCCGTCCTGTGTCGTAGGCTGGAAGAAGTCGGCTGTCCCGCTGTTATGCCACTGGGTGCTCCCATCGGCTCAAATAAAGGGCTACTAACCCGCGATTTTCTACAAATCATCATCGAACAAACCAACGTACCCGTTGTTGTGGATGCAGGGATCGGCGCACCAAGCCACGCACTGGCAGCCATCGAAATGGGTGCAGATGCCGTGCTGGTCAATACCGCCATCGCAATTGCCCGCAATCCAGTAAAAATGGCTCAGGCATTTAAAATCGCCATTGAAGCGGGCGAGCTTTCACACCAGGCAGGCTTAGCGAGCCAGAAATCCCATGCTGAGGCTTCCAGCCCACTGACCGATTTTCTGGGGGTACTATGACAGAGCAAACATTTAGCCAGCGCTGGCAACAACTGGATTGGGATGACATCACCCTACGCATCAACAGTAAAACACCACAGGATGTTGAACATGCACTGACCAGTGATCGCCTGACGCTGGATGATTTCATGGCCCTACTCTCCCCTGCGGCACTGCCTTACCTTGAACCGCTCGCCCAACGCGCACAGCAACTCACTCGCCAGCGTTTTGGTAATACCGTGGGATTTTTTATCCCACTCTACCTTTCCAATCTGTGTGCTAATGACTGTACTTATTGTGGTTTCTCCATGAGTAATCACATCAAGCGCAAGACACTCAATGAACAGGAAATTGAGGCAGAGTGCCTCGCACTGAAAAAACAGGGACTTGAGCATATCCTGTTGGTGACAGGGGAACACCAAAACAAAGTTGGCATGGACTATTTTCGTCGCTGTCTTCCCCTGATCCATCGCCATTTCAGCTCTGTCTCAATGGAAGTCCAGCCGCTGGCACAAGAAGAATATGCTGAACTGAAAACTCTGGGGTTGGATGGTGTGATGGTCTATCAGGAAACCTACCACCAAGCCAGTTATCAATTGCATCATTTGAAAGGTAAAAAGCAGGATTTCCACTGGCGACTGGAAACACCGGAACGCCTTGGGCGGGCAGGAATAGACAAGATTGGTCTGGGTGCCTTGATTGGACTATCCCACAATTGGCGAACAGATTGCTATATGGTGGCTGAGCACCTCTTTTTCCTGCAAAAACAGTTCTGGAAAAGCCGTTATTCCATCTCCTTTCCGCGGCTGCGCCCCTGTGCAGGCGGCATAGAACCGGCTTCTTTAATGAATGAAGCCGAACTGGTACAGCTGATTTGTGCATTCCGACTGCTGGCGCCCGATGTCGAGCTTTCTCTTTCCACCCGTGAATCGCCGTTCTTTCGTGATCACGTTGTCCCTCTCGCTATCAACAACATCAGTGCAGGTTCAAAAACCCAGCCGGGCGGTTATGCCGATGAACATCACGAGTTGGAACAATTCGCTCCCCACGACAATCGTTCTGTTTTTCAGGTCGCGGAAGCCTTGGTCAAGTCAGGGTTACAACCTGTTTGGAAGGATTGGGATAATTATTTAGGTCGATAGTTTTTAGAACGAAAACGTTTCTCTTTGGCCTAAGCTAGCCAAAGAGAATGAAGTACCAGTGTCATTAACCGAAGAAATTGAATCAAAACTTCGGCTGGATATTTAATTAATCCACTAACTTAAATCATGCAGGTGTTTCTTCAACGATGATGTTAGTCTGAAATCTGAAAACCTCACCTGTAATCCTTCACGTTCTGGCGAACAGCACATCGCACCGACAAAAATACGCTGATTATTGTTAATCGTAAAAGGAGACAATCTCAGTAATGGCCATGTCTCGCCATCAGTGGAATATTGCAACCTGAGCGCTCCATCCCCGTACGTGATCCGCAACCAGAACTTATCTGGATCACCAGGGAAAATCCCCATGGCCCAGTCAGAACCCCCATTTGTCAATACACTACCGATGGTTGCCTGTCCATCAGAATGTTCAATACCAGCTTTTAGCCAATGTTGCTCATCCACTAACAACATAACGCCAGCCTGATCATACAATTGTTCAAATTGGCCTTCGATACAAAACTGGAAAGTAAAACCTTCTTCAAATTTAAAATCATCAATATAGCCACCAAATACGTGACCACTATGACGCTGAAAACCATACCATGTATCACGCCAGAAATCGGTTTTATTGTCCGTCGTGACATGAAGTTCATCATCCTGACATTGCCATGAAGCAGGTTCATTCAACCAATGACATTGCTGCAAGTTCATCAATATTTACCCTGTTATTTTTTGGTCGGATTAATCAAACTATATCCTGCTAACAATGAAAGGGAAAGCACAGCAATACAAGCAAAAGCACCATGCAACGTTACCTGATGCGCTAACCCGCCAATAATTGCCGGCCCAAGCAGAATCCCGGAATAGCCCATCGTCGAAACGGCAGAAACCGCCAATGAATCAGGCATCACTTTCTGCTGGCCTGAAGCAGTGAAAAACATCGGTGCCAAATTGGATAACCCTGCTCCTATCATTAGGAAAGAAATTCCCAACTGAGTCATGCTGGATGCCAGATAGATCAGAACAAAACCTGACGTTGCCAAAATTGCACTGCCTAAAAACACGCGCCGATATCCACACACCGCAATAATTTTATCCCCCAAGAATCGCCCCGCAGTCATGGTTATGGCAAAAAGCGTATAGCCAAAACCCGCCTGATGACTGCTCATGTTATGCACGCTACTTAACAAAATCCCACTCCAATCCAGCATGGAGCCTTCCATTAAGTAAACGACAAAACAAAGGGAGCCAATTAGGATAACAATGCCACGAGGTAAAGCAAAAAATGGCGTGTCCTCTGTTTCCTCTTCAGCGTTATCCATCATTCCACTCCATGTTGGCAACAACAGTAGAATAACGAATACCGCTACAGCAATTGTGACCTGAAATGGTGGAACCCCCAGAAACAACAATAGGCTGACTGTCCCTGCTCCTACAATTCCACCCAAGCTGAACAGTGCGTGGAAACCCGACATAATCGGTTGATGTACTTTTTTCTCAATATTGACCGCATGGATATTGATGACCACATCTGTCGCCCCAATTCCCATACCGAACACAAATAAAGCACAAGCCAGAGTCAATGGAGTCGAGAACACACTTAAACTCGGCAATATCAGAACAGCCAACAAGGCAAAAAAGGTAAAAATCTTCCGGCAGCCAAAGCGCGTCGCCAACATTCCAGCTATTGGCATCATAATAAAAGAACCAATACCAAACATCAGTATCAGAATCCCCATTGAGCCATCGCTCAACGCCAGTCGTTCTTTTACCAATGGGATCAGCGGCGCCCAACTTGCAATACTGAATCCCGCAATAAAAAACGAAATTCGCGTTGCCATGACAGGCTGTTTTATTGATGAGACTGCATATTCTTCAGACAACTTAATTCCTCCAAATGATATCCTCCAAACAAAGCCTTCCACCAATTCTGGCGGAAGGCTCCTAATATAGTCCTGCAACAAAACTCACTCTATATTTGCACCAGTTCCTGAAAACTGGGGAATATCCGCTAACTTCTCAATAACACAGGAAGCCTGCCCATATTGCTCCGCTACCGACAAAGCATGAGGCCAAGCATATATCCACGGAATACCGGCCTGTTTTGCTGCCGCGATCCCCAAATCAGTATCTTCAATCACCAAAGTGTGCTGCACATCCATCTCTTTCAATTTCAGCATAGCCAAATAAGGATCAGGGAAAGGCTTAGTTCTTTCCACATCATCGCCAGAAATCAAAGCCGGAGGTTCATGTAGATCCAACAAGCCAAGATTTGCCAAACACACATTACGTGGCGCAGTGGAAACAAAACCAAAATTAGTGCCATTTTGTTGCAAGGCTGCAATCAAATCCGTGACTCCCGGACGCAAGTAATGCGCAGACAATTTTTCTTGATAACGCGAAATGATTTTTTCTGTAATGCCCTGCTGCATTGATGGAGGAACACCAACCTCATCCAATGTTTCAGTCAGACTTAACCCGATCAGTTGCTGAGGCTGAATCTCACTTATTTGAGCAGATGCCTGTTCTCCCAATACATCAGCTAGTACATCAAGCAATACATCAAAGTGCAGTTGTTCACTATCGACAATAACTCCGTCGATATCAAAAATGACATTGTATTTATTTACTGGCTCACATCTGTTCATCGAATAGTAGTCCTTCAAAACGATCCATTATTCAAAACAATCAATTATCCAAAACTATCAATTATTCAGAACAATCAATTACTTTAGGTCAGAGATACGAATCAACACCTTACAGTTTGGTGCACTGAGAGGAACTTGAGCTTTCGATGCAATATCACAACCAACAGTAAGAAAAGCCTGCTGATAATCCTTGAAATCAAAGACGTGGCTAATCAAACGTCCCGCAGGGATTACGCCATCACGGATCATGGCATAGGCGCGTTCAAAACTGTTATTCAGGGAATCAATGGAACCTATCACTGAAAGACTTTTATCCGCAATTTTCATAATGTCTAAATTGGCATGTTTATCTTTCAGGGCAACATTCAGCAACTTCCCACCCGGTGCCAAATGGTTAAAAATATATTCAGTCAACTGCCCCGTCGTATCCACACATAAGTCAATCAGAGCTGACGCATCACCATATTCCTGAATCAGTGCTTCATCAAAGTCAGAATACAATTGGCTTCCCGGAGGCAAATTATCTATTGCAAACTGAATGCGACTCTCATTTTTTTCGACCATAAAAGCTTTTACGCCCCGCTCATGCAATGCCCAAATGTACAGCATTCCCATAGGGCCAGCCCCTGCCACCGCTGCACGAATATTAGTATGAGTGATCCCCAGTTTATCCACCCCGGTTAGTGTACAGCTCAGCGGTTCAGTCAGTGAAGCTTCCTCCATGCTGACATGATCATCCAGCTTGATGAGTAAATTTTCTTTTGCCAGATACTGCTCTGCAAACGCACCATCATAGGAAACTCCTGCTTCCGTTCCCAGTTTTCTCTCACAATGATTGGGGCTGCCCGTCTGACACATCCGGCAATGTCCACAAAAGTAAGTCGGGTTGACTACAACACGATCTCCCAGCTGAAACTTAGTAACACCGCTGCCAATTTGGGATACCACACCGGTGGTTTCATGGCCTAAAGTGGTTCCCGATATTGCAACAGGGTAAGCATCGGTGATAATCCCCACATCCGTGCCACAAATACCACATACAGCAATATCAACAACAACATCATCGGGTTCAATACACGACAAAGATTCAACTTGCTGAATTTCAACATTCCAAGCTTTATGGTATTTAAGTGCTAGCATGATGCAGCCTCCTGATATACCTGTGCAGTAGCCGTTAATTCTGAAAAAGTCAGATCCAATTTATGCAGAATTTCCGCCAGATGTTCCTGTGTACAAATCAGCGGTGGACGAACTTTGATAGTTTTTCCCTTACCATAACGGGAACCACGTAAGATCAATTGATGGCGGCTGGCAGCTGCTATCACCTGTGCTGCAAAATCTGGATTTGGTGTATCAAAGCCATACATATATCCCACACCTCTGACTCCCGTGATCTCTGGATATTGATGCTGTAATTTCAATAAACCATCACGCAAGTAAGCTTCATTTTGCTGCACATTTTCCAAAATGTGATCATCTCCAATAATGTCGATGATTTCGTTGAGGGCAACCAAAGAAAGTGGGTTAGCACCAGAGGTACTGGAATGTTCGAATGATTCCAATATATCCAGCGAGTGACGCATCAATACACCACCGGTTGGAATACCGATACCACCAGCCCCTTTAGCAAAAACGATGATGTCTGGTTCCAGTTCCTTGGCATAACCAGTCGAAGCAAAAAACGTACCTGTGCGACCAAAACCTGTCTGTACTTCATCCGCGATAATGATGATGCCATGTTGATGACAGATTTCCTTGATCTTCCGGTAGAAAGCCACAGGGAAAACAGTATTTCCGCCATTCCCCTGAATCGGTTCAATAATCAGACATGCAATATTGTCACTAGAGCCTAACTGAATAAACTGTTCTAAATCAACAAATTGCTCTTCATCTGGTTGTAATGATGATTCTGCCAGAACACTGGCTGGTGCTGGAATTTTTATCGAACCATCAATACTTACATGGAAGTCCTTAATTCTGAAAGCATTACCAGAAATCTGCGCTGTTGCAAGAGATTGTCCATGATGAGCAAGAAAGAACGAAATAACACCCGAACGTCCCGTTGATTTTTGCGCTATGCGGATAGCACATTCAACTGCGCCAGATCCAGAGACATCTCGCAGCCAGATACGATCTACTCCTTCAGGTGTATATTTAACTAATTTACTCAAAATATGTTGTGACATTTCTCGTGTATAAGCCGAACTTAAATGCGTACATCTATCAATCTGTTGTTTTAGTTTATCTGCAATCCGATCATTCGTGTAGCCAAGCTGCAAATTAAAAGTTCCTGATGCTGCGTCAATATATTTTTCACCATCAATGATCAAATAAGGGCCATGACCAACAAAACGAGAAAGCATATCTTCAAGATGGTCTTTATTTTCCATAATCACTCACCACTATTAGTTAGTTTGCATTGAACAATTCGTTGTATTAAACAATTAATTTCATAAGACAATTATTTTCATAAAACAATTAACTTGAGATGACAATTAATTGAGTTAAGCAATTAACTGAATTAAAAAATAGTTGTATTAAGCAATGAAAAAACATACTTATTGCGATGAAATTAGATTAAGCGCATTTAAATTTTATTTCGATCACGAAAATGCAATAAAAAATATTAAGTAAATTTAAAAATTAATTTAAATTTGAAAAATCATATATTTATTTGTTAATATTTATTAGTCATATTAAAAATATAACAAATAACATTTAGGAATAATTACTAAACCCCCAACCCGATCATCCGCATCAATTTCTGAGCCTGCTGAATAGCTTCCTGTCGGTGAGTAATTCCCATTTTCTGATATAAATTACGTATATGGGTTTTTATAGTGGTTGCTGCCACATCCAGTTCAGCGGCAATTTGCTCGTTGCTGTAGCCAGAATAAATCAACCCCAGCACTTGCCATTCACGCTGAGTTAATGGGCTATTGCGAATAAGCTCAGGTACGTCAGGATGAGTGAGTAATTGTTCTACAAATATTTCGTCAAAATGGGCAAATTTATGTCGGTGCTGTCGGTTGATTTCTCGGAGAATGCGCTGAGCCCTATGCTGTTCCATCTCAGGCAAGATATTCAGTTGGATAAGCTGGCGCAGTTGCAAAGCCATCAACTCACCTTCAATAACAAAATGGCTGATAAACCCCGTGCGGTTAGCCAGACTCAAAGCCTCCATCAAAACATCCTGAGCCTCAGCCTTGCGCCCAAGCTGCCCGTAAAGCAAATTACACAGAAGAAGATTACGATTTAAATCGCTGACCAATGCTAATTTTCTTGCACATGCATTCAGCTTTTCCAGAACAGATTCAGCCTCTTCATACTGACCGAGTAAGATTTGTGCTCGTGCAATATTTCGCCATTGATTTTGATTGAAATGGTTACAAAAACTTTCTGGTCGCTCTGCCTGTGCCAACCATTGTGCCAACGAACTGCTATCTTCCAAACTTTGCCAAATAATGACACGCAACTTGTCAGTGTTCGTCCGCCAATCTTGATGGTATTGCCCATTACTCAGTAAATTTTCGCAGCGACTCAAGTAGCGACGAGCGTTATCAATATCCCCTCGAACCAAAGAACATTTTGCCAGTTGGGTAAGACATTGTAATTGCTGCTGTGGCTGGTAATTAGCCAATACCTCTAACCCTCGACGAGCTGCATCTTCTGACTCATCAATACGGGCCCAACACCACAAAAGCTGTGAACGGATCCTGAGCAAAAACTCATGCATCGGCAATTGTTCTAGATGTTGCTCACGTATTAAATCAAAAGCATGGGTCTGAGTATCATAAGCCGCCTGTAAATAACCTTGCGCCAGTAAAATTTCGCTTTGTTGCAACAATGCCCATAAGGCATAGTGGTAAACATGGCAAAAGCGGGCAAGTTGCTCCGTTTGCTTCATCAAAGCCAATGCATTGACCAACTGACCACGACAATGCAATACCTCTCCTTTTACTGACATCGCCACAATACGGCCATATTGATTATCCGGAAGCAGGGTCGCCAGTGCCTTTTCAGCCAGCGCATCAGCATCAGCCGGACAACCATCGTTAATCGCTACTTGGGCTCTCAGGGCATCAAATTCCGCCAGCAACTCCGGCTCGATGGTTATTTGTTTCTGCTTCAGTGATTTCTCTGCCTGATTCAACAACGCATTAACCTCATAGTAACGATGCTGACTCTGTGCCAACCATGCCTGCAACAGAACCAAGCGAGGGCTTTCCAGCAGTTGTTCATATGGCAATGCATTCATGCACTCTTCCAATAAAGACAGTTTGCTGTGGTTAAATAACTCCCAAGCATGTTGCAACAAAATATCCCGCAGCAAGATTGTATCCCCCGCCGCCAGAGCATGATGAATCGCTTCCCCCGGATACCCCTGCATTAACCATCCTTTCACGGCTGCTCTATGTAATTCGGGCAATTTTGCTGCCATCTCCCATTGGCAACGTTGGCGCAGGAATGAAGCAAATAGAGGATGAAAACAAAACCACTCACCAGAATCATCCATTCGTTGGATAAACAATCCCTGACGTTCAATGTCTTCCAGACGTTGCTGACCATTTTCCTCCCCTGTCAGGCAAACAATCAGACCATCATTCATGGAGCGCAGAATAGAACTATGCAGCAAGAAATCCCGCGTCGTCTGATCCACGCGATTTAAAACCTCATCCACAAGGTAATCCGCAAGATGACTGGCATTAATTCCCGCAAGGCGCTTTGCTGACATTTCAGTCGTATTACCAGATTGACGGACAGAAAGGGCAATCAGCTGCAAAGCCGTTGCCCACCCAGCAACATCATTGCATAGCTGTTTACAGTGATCAGAATCCAATGGATTGACTAACCGCTTAGCGAAAAATTGCTGAGTTTCCTGATAATCAAAAGCCAACTGCTGGCTATCAATCTCCAATAACTGCTCACGGACACGCAAATTAGCAATTCCCAAAGATGGCAAATGGCGTGATAGAATCACCAATGTTAAGTTTTCCGGCTGGTGACGCAGGAAAAAACGCATTGCCTCATGAATAAGTCCATTCACTATCAGATGATAGTCATCAATCACCAGAAAAATCGGTTGCTGCCATTCGTTAAGCTCAATAAACAATTGCGCAAACAACGCAGGCAAATTAGCGTATTGATGTTTCTGAGCCAGCACTTCGCTTTTTACACAATGTCCCTGCGTTGCCTGCTGAATAGCTGCAATCAAATAGCTGGCGAAACGCTCCGGCTGATTGTCACTGTCATCAAGAGAATACCATCCGAGACACTCCTGTCCGGCAGCCCATTGTGACATCAATGTTGTTTTACCATACCCAGCAGGACTGGTTATCAACACCAATCGATAATCCTGAACTTCATTGAACTTTTCTAGCAGGCGCTCCCGCATAACCATATTATTGAGCCGAAGGGGACGGCTAATTTTCGATGGGATAAGCATTAATTTTTTCCCCTCACACACAATGAATAAAACTGATACCTGAATTCTGTCTGATACTATTCAGCCACTTATGCCATTAGAATTCGCAAACGCTCAACAAATGTAGAGAAACCCCCATCTTTTGCAAACAAGTTGTTTGATTTCATTGTGTTAAATTGCACTTTGTCACATTCTTTGATTGAAACCTTGCTACTTCTCGATAAAATTGCGGAAAAGCTCGAAAGAAATAGCTACGCCCTTGCACTCCTCCCCGCGAATATTTTTACGGGATGATGTTTCCCACGTCACGAACCTTCAGCATATCCTCCTAAATAATTTCTCAAATTTTCTTCATTCAGTGACAGGATGACGACGCCATGCAACTATCCACATTAGATAAAAAGTCCACATTAGATAAAAACCCGAAACTCAATAAAGCCTTATTTCAGGCTGCATTCACACGACAGTGGCAACGTTTCGGGCTTAATTCAGCTCAGGAAATGACTCCGCATCAGTGGTGGCAAGCCATTAGTGCAGCCGTTTCTGAATTACTTCCTCTTCCCGCACAGCAAAACCCAGTTAACTCATCTCCTGACGGCCAACGTCATGTGAACTATATCTCGATGGAATTTCTGATAGGTCGACTGACAGCCAACAACTTATTGAATCTTGGTTGGTATGACGATATTCAGTCTTATTTGGCAGAAGATGGCATCATTTTGACTGATTTGCTGGAAGAAGAAACCGATCCCGCTTTAGGTAATGGAGGATTGGGGAGGCTGGCAGCCTGTTTTCTCGATTCAATGGCGACCCTCAATCAATCCGCCACAGGATATGGCCTCAATTATCAATATGGTCTTTTCCGACAGTCTTTTGAAAAGAATCAACAAATTGAAACACCAGACGATTGGGCGCGCGAGTCCTACCCTTGGTTCCGCCATAACACACAATTAAAAGTTGGCGTCAATTTTGGTGGTGAAATCGTGACAACTGCCGATGGCCATGAAACTTGGATTCCCGCATTTAACCTGATTGGTGAAGCATGGGATTTACCCGTGATTGGGTATAACAATGACGTAACTCAACCTCTTCGCCTATGGCAAGCAACATACGATAGCCCCTTTGATCTATCACTTTTCAATGATGGGCAGTTCCTGCATGCCGAACAACAAGGCATTGAAGCTGCCAGCCTGACCAAAGTACTCTATCCGAATGATAATCATCAGGCAGGTAAACGACTGCGTCTGATGCAACAATATTTCCAGTGTGCCTGTGCCGTGGCAGATATTCTGCGTCGCCATCAACAAGCAGGGCACAAAATAGAAGAACTGGCGCGATACGAAGTTATTCAGCTTAACGATACACACCCAACTATTGCAATTCCTGAAATGATGCGTCTTCTGCTTGATGAGCATCAATTGAATTGGGAAGCAGCATGGGAAATCACAGGGAAAACTTTCGCCTATACCAACCATACCTTGCTACCAGAGGGCTTAGAACGTTGGGATGAACAACTAATTAGTGAACTTCTGCCACGCCATCATCGCATCATTCAAGAAATCAACCGACGCTTTAAAAAAACCGTGGAGCAAGTCTGGCCTGATAACCAACAAATCTGGGAAAAATTAGCGGTTATCTATGACAATCAAGTGAGAATGGCTAACCTGTGTGTTGTCGCCTGCTTTGCCATCAACGGAGTCGCAGCACTTCATTCATCCTTGATCGTGACAGATTTATTTCCCGAATATCATCAATTGTGGCCAAATAAATTCCACAATGTGACTAATGGTGTAACCCCCCGTCGTTGGTTAAAACAGTGTAATCCTGCACTCTCTTCACTACTTGACCAAACATTAGGCCATGAATGGATTCATGATCTTGCTACCTTGAAAAAACTAGAACCTTATGCCGACGATTCGGCCTTCCGTGAAACTTATCGGGCCATTAAGCAAGACAATAAAATTAGCCTGTCTAACTATGTAAATAAAGTCATGGGACTCAAGATTGATCCCCATGCTATTTTCGATATACAGATAAAACGTTTGCATGAATATAAACGCCAACATCTGAATCTGCTTCATATATTGTCACTTTATCGGCAAATTCAGGAAAACCCGGCCTTAGATATCCATCCCCGTGTTTTCCTGTTCGGTGCCAAAGCAGCTCCTGGTTACTATCTGGCGAAAAATATCATCTCAGCCATCAATCATGCAGCCGAAAAAATCAATCATGATCCGATTGTCCGTGATCGCATCAAAATTGCTTTTATCCCCGATTACAATGTTTCCGCGGCAGAACTAATGATCCCGGCCGCCGATGTATCAGAGCAAATTTCCACTGCGGGCAAAGAAGCCTCTGGTACAGGCAATATGAAATTAGCCTTAAATGGCGCTCTCACTATCGGAACACTGGATGGAGCGAATGTCGAAATCGCCGAACAAGTTGGAAACGACAATATCTTTATCTTCGGAAAGACCGTGGAAGAAGCCAAAGCCTTACTGAGCAGTAACTACAATCCACAAAATATACTCCAACAAGATCATCATCTGAAAGGTATTCTTGCCTCTCTCGCTAACGGTGAATTCAGCCACGGAGATACGCACTCATTTGATCTCATGTTACACAGCCTGACTGACGGTGGTGATCCTTATTTAGTTCTGGCTGATTTTGCCTCTTACTGCCACGCCCACAAACAAATTGACATTCGATATCAAGACACTCAAGGCTGGACACGCAGTACTGTACTAAATACCGCTCGAATGGGTAAATTTAGTTCTGACCGTGCTATCCAAGATTACCAACAACGCATCTGGCAAACCAAATAGGGATTTAGTATGGAAAACAAACGCCTCAATGATTTGGCAACTGAGGCCGGCATTGCCAGCGAATATATTAATGCCTATGGAAAACCGCAGGCGATCCCTG
Source organism: Xenorhabdus vietnamensis (assembly GCF_002127535.1). Taxonomy (GTDB): domain Bacteria; phylum Pseudomonadota; class Gammaproteobacteria; order Enterobacterales; family Enterobacteriaceae; genus Xenorhabdus; species Xenorhabdus vietnamensis. The sequence continues at coordinate 76,443 of NZ_MUBJ01000015.1, read as the reverse complement.
TTGAAATCAGATATCGAATATTGGAAGCCATGAGTACAGATATACCGGTCGAAAGGCCGGTTTCTCATTTACATGCTTCTTCTTTACCTAATGTTAAAGTAGTGATTCAGGGACAAAGGGTGACTTTGCCTCTGGCAGATACCAATCATTACCAGTGGCAGATATACACTGAGCAAGGAAAAATATTTCATGGTCACTGCCAGCTTCAACTCACTTTGCCGACCGAGCTCCCTCAGGGATATCACACACTGCAACTAATCCCTGAGGAGCATCCAGAAACTCACTCCCGGCAGCACTCCATACAACTTATTGTTGCTCCAGAGCGCTGTTACGAACCCGAAGCCATAACCCGAGGTGAAAAACTTTGGGGTGCTTGTGTTCAACTTTATACCCTGCGATCAGAAAATAACTGGGGGATTGGTGATTTTGGTGATCTGAAATATATGCTGCAAGAACTGACACCGCGGGGTGGCTCCTTTATTGGCCTGAATCCTCTTCATGCCATATATCCTGCGATGCCTGAAAATGCCAGCCCTTACAGTCCATCTTCCCGTCATTGGCTCAACATCATTTACATTGCCGTGAATCAGGTGGAAGACTTTAATTATAGCGACGAAGCACAAAAGTGGTGGCACTCAGCGGAAACACAGAGCAAACTCCAGCAAGTCCGCCAAGCGGAATGGGTCGATTACACCACAGTCATGACACTAAAAATGGCAGCATTACGTCTGGCTTATCCGCAATTTAAATTTCGGTCTGACAATGATCCCCAACAAATCGCTTTCCGGCAATTTGTCACCAAAGGCGGCAAAAATCTTTACTCTCAAGCTGCTTATGATGCTCTGCACCATAAGCTATATGAGGAAAATAATGTTTATTGGGGCTGGCCTGTATGGCCGGAAGAATATCGTGAACCAGAGAGTGATGCGGTCAAGGTATTCTGTTATTCACATCCACAGGAAATAGAATTTTTTCTTTGGCTACAATGGTTGGCTGATACTCAACTCGCCGAGTGCTTCACTGTCAGCCAAACCAATCACATGCCGATTGGTATTTACCGTGATCTCGCCGTCGGCGTAGCTCCAGGTGGCTCAGAAACTTGGTGTAACCGAAGCATCTATTGCACCAAAGCATCTGTAGGAGCCCCCCCTGATATTCTGGGACCACTAGGCCAAAACTGGGGGCTTCCACCAATGAATCCCCATGTATTAAAAGCTCAGGCCTATCAACCTTTCATTGAATTACTACGTAGCAACATGCGACATTGTGGGGCATTGCGTATCGATCATGTGATGTCTCTGCTCAGACTCTGGTGGATACCACAGGGAGAAACCGCCGATAAAGGCGTTTATGTCCATTATCCAGTTGATGATTTGTTAGCAATATTGGCACTGGAAAGTCAGCGTAATCGTTGCTTGGTGATAGGCGAAGATTTAGGGATTGTGCCGGAAGCAATCGTCGATAAATTACGGGATAGGGGGGTTTATTCCTATAAGGTATTTTACTTTGAACGCAACGACAAAGGTGAATATCGTTCTCCTGATGAATATCCCACACAAGCAATGGCAACCATTACAACCCATGACTTACCTACCTTACGCGGATTCTGGCAAAGTGGAGATCTAACCTTAGGAGAAACCATCGGCCTATACCCTGATAAAGCACTTCTTGCCGATTTATATTCTGAACGTAAGCGTTGTAAACAGGAATTATTAGCCAGTTTAAATCGCCACGGCTATCTACCAGAAGAATTGAGCACAGTGAATACTCTCTCCTCGTTGCAGAAATCAATACCCTCGGTTCAAACTGAACATCCGATGTCAACTACCATAAATCAGAGCATACATCACTATATAGCCCATAGCGCCTGTGCCTTATTAGGATTACAACCTGAAGACTGGCTGGATATGGAACGCCCCGTTAATATCCCTGGCACAACAGAAGAATATCCCAACTGGCGACGAAAACTCACCATCACGTTGGAAACCATGTTTGCGGATGTTCATATCAACCATTTATTACAAACAATAGAAGCATGCCGAAAGCAAAGTTCATAATTCGTTAAATAACCCGCTATATACTCAATAAATTTCAAGTTGTAGAACGGTAACAAAGAAAAAAAGCCCCAATCACATAACTAAATGTGATTGGGGAAAAGCTAAACCAACAAAGAACCAGACCAATAAAAAGAACCAGACCAATAAAAAGAACCAGACCAATAAGAAGTAACTTAAAAGATGAAAAGCACAGAACAATAGTTGTGGTTTAATCCTTTCTTATGAAAATCTTGCACTGATAAGCATTAACCTGATATCAGCCCTTCACTCCTCCCGATGTCAATCCACCCACTAACCAACGTTGGGCAAGTAAGAAAATCACCGTGATAGGAATGGCAGAAAGCACAGCAGCAGCAGCAAAATCGCCCCAGAGATAGTTCTGTGGATGAAGGTATTGCTGCATGCCCACTGCTAACGTGTAATTATCCACATCACGTAATAGCAGAGATGCAACAGGTACTTCAGTAATGACACCAATAAACGACAAAATAAATACAACAGCCAATATAGGTACAGACAACGGCAGCAGTATCAAACGAAAAATTTGCCACGATGTTGCTCCATCTAACATGGCTGCTTCTTCCAGAGAGCGATCTATCGTTTCGAAATAACCTTTTATCGTCCAAACATGTAAAGCAATTCCGCCCATATAGGCAAAAATCACACCACCGTGCGTATTAAGGCCAAGAAAAGGAATATATTCTCCTAATCGATCAAACAAGGCATAAAGTGCCACCAGCGAAAGTACCGGAGGGAACATTTGAAAAATCAGCATTCCTTTAAGCAGGGAGCTTTTTCCACGAAAACGCATACGGGCAAATGCATAAGCACACGTCGTTGATAATGTCACAATGCCAGTGGCAGTAATGAATGCAACCTTGACAGAATTCCAAAGCCACTGCATGACAGGAAATGGAGGACGTGTAACGTGTCCATCAGAAGATTCCACGCTGTAGCCAAATGCCAGCTTCCAATGTTCCCATGAAATAGTGTCTGGAATCAGGTTACCCGTAGCAAAATTACCTGGGCGCAAAGAAATAGCAATTACCATCAGCAGAGGGAACAAAATCAGGGCAATAAAAGCCAGCATAAATGCATGTGTTCCCCATACCCGCCATCGTTGCGATTTGGGTTGTACCATCGCCATCGTTTTTCCTCCTTAATCAAATTTAATGCGGGTAGTTTTCAAATTGATGATGGCTAATGCGCCTACCAATAAGAAGATCAATGTTGCAATTGCTGCCGCCAGACCAAAGTCTTGTCCACCACCACCCTCAAATGCGATACGGTAGGTATAGCTCACCAAAAGATCGGTATAGCCCGCAGGTGTCGTTGTGCCAATATGATCAGGTTTACCGTTGGTTAACAACTGAATAAGGACAAAGTTATTAAAGTTAAAAGCAAAGCTAGCAATCATCAACGGAGTTAATGGCTTAATTAACAATGGAAAGGTAATTTTGGTGAAATTCTGCCATGGCCCAGCGCCATCAAGTGCCGATGCCTCATAAAGATCATCAGGGATAGATTTCAGCAACCCCATGCAAAGAATCATCATGTAGGGATAGCCCAACCACGTATTTACAATAATCAACATTGTTCGAGCTAGTGTTGGATCTGTAAACCAATCCGGTTTAAAGCCAAACAATCCATTCAGCACCAAATTAATTTCACCGAAGCTTTGGTTAAATAATCCCTTGAAAATCAGAATGGAAATAAATGAAGGAACAGCATAAGGCAGAATAAGCAGTACACGATAAATTGCCCGCCCCTTGAGCGCTTCCCATTGCACAATACAAGCGAGGATCATACCCAATACAACGGTCAATACCACTGTCAGTAGAGAGAAAATTACTGTCCAGATAAAAATGGACAAAAAAGGCTTTTGGATACCCTCATCCTGTATCACCCGTAGGAAGTTTTTCCAACCAATAGAAACTGTGAACCCAGGGCTTAACGTTTCCTTAGTCCATCCTCCTTCAACATTAATGGATTGGTAGAACCCTATATCCATATTTGGTCGGTATCGTATGCCAGTTTGTTTATCTGTCAGCGTAATTCCATCTTCATCAAGGGAATAAAGAGGATTTATAGCAGAGAACTGACGCAAAGAACTCATTCTTAGTTTCTTGCCGTCAGGAAGAACTACCACCAATTGACCCAATGCTTGTCGATGCTGAGTAATAGTGCGTAATGTCACCGCATCGTTTTCAAATTTTTTATCCTGCTCATGGAGAGGCAGTACTATTCCCTCTGCTCTCGCGAGAGAAAAAGGCTCAGATATCAATAAGTTTTTACTATCCTGAATGTTCAGTGCCAAGATCCACTGTTCAGATACAGGATAAAGTTTGAAATCAAATGGTTCTCCCGTCTGATAGTGGCGACTCATTAATACAGATTGAGCACGCTCAAACGTCAATTGATTGGTACTGCTATAATTTGTAAAAGCGATAGCAATCGTGCAGATAAGTGGAAACAGTATAAACAGCCCGATTCCAGCAATTCCAGGGTAGGTATAGCGCCAAACATAAGTTTTCCGGTTGGAAAAAACATAAATACCACTTCCCAGTAATACCAGTGTTAACATCGCAAACAGATATTCTCCCTGCGCATACATCAATACAACCAGATAGCCAGTAAAAAGCAGGCAAAAACCTACAGCAAACCATTTCAGGGCAGGATGCTGCCACCATACTGTTTTTTCTAATGTCGCCGACATCTTGCACTTCCTGTTACCAATAATTGTGATTGAATTCCAATCACTCAGAATCCATCACAATAGGGCGCTAAAGCTCCTGACTAATCAGGAGCCTGTCATTCGTTTATTTTGTTATTCTCGCTTTAGCATCATCAAGAGCGGCATCTACCGCCTGACGTCCGCTGACTGTATTTAGAACAGCGCTACGCATTGCATACCAAAAGCTACTCATTTGGGAAATATTCGGCATAATTTCACCTTTTTGAGCGTTTTCCATCGTCGCAGCAATACGTGGATCTTTCGCGAGGATATCCTGATAGGATTTCAAAGCCACTGCTCCCAACGGCTTATCTTTATCCATCATTGCCAATCCTTCATTAGTCAACAGGTAATTTTCCAAAAACTCCTTCGCTAACTCTTTATTAGGGCTGGCCGCATTAATTCCCGCAGTTAAAATGCCAACAAAGGGCTTAGAGGGATTTTCTTTGAACGTTGGCAATAAAGTAACACCATAATTAATTTTGCTTTTATCTATATTCGACCAGGCCCAAGGGCCGTTAATCGTCATTGCTGTTTTGCCTTTATTGAAGGCAGCTTCGGCAATGGAATAGTCAATATCCGCATTGAGATGTTTATTTTTAACTAAATCAACCAGAAATTTCATTCCCGCTTTAGAGCCTGCATTATTCACTCCGATGTCTTTAACATTATAAGTACCGTTTTCTGCCTTGAAGGCATATCCGCCATCAGCAGAAATCAGCGGCCAAGTGAAATACGGTTCCTGCAAATTGAACATGATTGCGCTTTTATTTTGCTTTTTCAGTTCATTATCCAAGGCAGGGATTTCTTCCCAAGTTTTAGGTGGGGATTTAATTAAGTCTTTATTGTAGATAAGAGAAAGTGCTTCAACTGCAACAGGGTATCCTACCAATTTTCCGTCATAACGAACGGCATCCCATGTAAAGGGGAATAGCTTATCAATAAACGATTTATCAGGCGTGATTTCAGCAACTAACCCTGATTGAGCATAACCACCAAAGCGATCATGTGCCCAGAAAATAATATCCGGCCCATCTCCACTGGCCGCAATCTGGGTATATTTCTCTTCCACTTTATCAGGATGTTCAACAGTGACAGGAATTCCCGTTTCTTTTGCAAATTTTTCACCGACCTGTGCCAACCCGTCATAACCTTTATCACCATTGATCCAAATTACTAACTTGCCTTCTTCCAGCTTCGCGAAGGCTGAGGCAGACAATACACATGTTGTTAAAACGGAAAGCATCAGGGTGCGAGTCCCCGCTTTTAAAATTTTTCTGGTCATCATTCCGCCTTTTTATTTGATAGTTCAAGATAAATATCTTTATTACATCTTACATCGCGATAAAATGGCATCAGTGTGCAATTAATGTAAAAAAGACTCATCATCCCTTGCTCTACGCCTCATGCTGCACGAGTGTGAACTAGCTTACAAAAACAATTAAAATCAGAATGTTAATACTAAGCCTGCATACTTTTTTGAGATTTAAGTCACATCTTACTTGTCAATTTTCTCCTTCCTCTCTCAATCACATTAAGCTCGTCCTCCTAGCTCCTCCACCATCAAAAATTCTAAGATGGAGGATTCTTACGCCTGTTATTTTATACACAATCCTGCCATCAGTTTTTCACTAAGTTTCTCGCTACGACAAACTAAGAAACGAAGACGAATAGGAAACAAACAGAAAACTGAGGTGGCAAATCCGAGGGAGGGAATAAATGTCTAGCGTCACGTTCCACAATGTATCTAAAGCATATGGTGAAACCGTTATCTCCAAAGATCTGAATCTTGATATTCGGGAAGGAGAATTCGTCGTATTTGTCGGCCCGTCAGGATGTGGAAAATCGACGTTGCTGAGAATGATAGCGGGATTGGAAGACATCACATCAGGTGATTTGCTGATAAATGGAAAACGAATGAATGATGTCCCACCAGCCAAACGCAGTATCGGCATGGTTTTTCAATCTTATGCGCTATATCCCCACCTCTCTGTTGCAGACAATATGTCATTCGGCATGAAACTGGCGGGTATCAAAAAAAATGATATCCAAAAGCGAGTACAACAAGTTGCAGAAACCCTTCAGCTTGCCCATCTACTGGATCGCCGCCCCAAGGCACTTTCCGGCGGTCAACGCCAACGGGTCGCTATTGGTCGAACTCTTGTTGCTGAACCCAATATCTTTCTGCTTGATGAGCCTCTTTCCAATCTGGATGCAGCTTTGCGTGTGCAGATGAGAATTGAGATTTCACGTTTACACAAGCGATTGCAACGTACAATGATCTATGTAACCCATGATCAAACTGAAGCCATGACGCTGGCAGATAAGATTGTTGTACTCGATGGAGGCAATATTGCTCAGGTTGGTAAGCCCCTTGAAATTTATCATTACCCTGCCAACCGCTTTGTCGCAGGTTTCATCGGTTCACCGAAAATGAATTTCCTGCCAGTCAAAGTCTCAGCGATTGCCGTCGATCAAGTACAAATTATTCTGCCTAACGGACAGCCTGTTTGGTTACCCGTTGAAAGTAAGGGGTTAACTATCGGTAGTAATGTATCGTTGGGAATTCGCCCCGAACACCTTTTGCCTAATGATGTCGCTGATGTTACGTTAGAGGGGACAGTACAGATCGTGGAACAACTGGGGAATGAAACCCAGATCCACATCCGCATACCTGCCATTCATCAAAATCTGGTTTACCGCCAACCTGATATCGTTCTCGTAAAAGAAGGGGCTGATTTCACTATCGGATTAGCTCCTCACCGATGCCATCTTTTCCGCGAAGATGGAACCGCATGTCAGCGTTTACATAAAGAACCCGGAGTCTAAATCCGCGGCCATAAAAAATAACAGGAGAATCATTATGCGTATATTGTCTCTCTCATTGGCTATGCTAACTAGTTTATTATCCATGCAGGCTATTGCTGTTGACTTCCACGGCTATGCCCGTTCAGGCATTGGCTGGACAGGTAGTGGTGGTGATCAAAAGTGTTCTAAAGCCACTGGGGCACCGAGTAAATACCGCCTCGGCAACGAATGTGAAACCTATGCTGAACTTAAACTAGGGCAAGAATTATGGAAAGATGGGAACAAACGTTTCTATTTTGATACCAATTTAGCCTATTCCGTCAGTCAGGAAAAAGATTGGGAAGCCACCAATCCCGCTTTACGTGAAGCAAATGTAAAAGCAACCAATATCATTGATTGGTTGCCCGGCTCAACACTGTGGGCTGGTAAGCGCTTCTATCAGCGTCACGACATACATATGATCGATTTCTATTACTGGGATATTTCCGGCCCCGGTGCAGGCTTAGAAGATATTGATCTCGGTTTTGGCAAACTGTCTCTCGCCGTAACCCGTAATACAGAATCCGGTGGCTCTCTTGGTTGGATCGCCGGCAAAGAAAATGAAACCCCGACCTCAAATGATGTTTTTGATATACGACTGGCAAACTTACCTGTCAATGCTGGCGGCACATTGGAATTGGGCATTGATTATGGACGTGCTAATGCGCGCAAGGGATATCAGCTTGATAACAAGGCATCCAAAGATGGTGTGATGCTGACTGCCGAACATACTCAAAGTATGTTAGGTGGTTTCAACAAATTTGTCTTGCAGTACGCAACTGACGCAATGATCTCTAACAATAATGGTCGTTCCGAAGGGGCTAATGTAGACAACAACGGGCATATGCTGCGAGTTATGAATCATGGTGCGATCAACCTCGCAAAAAAATGGGATCTTATGTATGTCGCCATGTATCAAAACATTGACCGCGACAATAACAACGGCAATACATGGTACACCGTAGGTATTCGCCCAATGTACAAATGGACACCCGTAATGAGTACCCTGATGGAAGTGGGTTATGACAATGTCAAATCTCAGCGCACCAAGGCAAACAACAATCAGTACAAGATCACTCTGGCACAACAGTGGCAAGCTGGCGACAGCATCTGGTCGCGCCCTGCCATTCGTTTATTCGCTACTTATACCAAATGGAATGAAAAATGGGGCTATGCTGGTGACAACTCTGGTTACGCCAGTGGTGTAGCTTACCGTGATACACCAGCACATCGATTCAGTCGTGGGAACAATGATGAGTTTACGTTTGGTGCCCAATTTGAGGCTTGGTGGTAATGAAAAAGAAATTACTCTCACTTTGTCTCAGTGCTCTACTCTGCAACATGATGCCTGCTGTGAGTTATGCCGCATCAGATGTAGCACGGTCTGATACAATGGCATCCGATATCACAATAACCCATAAAGCGGGATCTAGCGGATCTAGCATAGAAACAGCCAACGCTACAACGCCAACTTTGTCCCTGTCGGCTTTGCAAAAATTACAGTGGCAGCCACTTAATACTCATGGCACACAGAGCATTATTCTTAATCGCACGTCACAGCAGCTTAATGATGGAAATATTCGCGGGGCGATAGCTGCATTTGCTTTACCTGCCAATCAAGGCTCATTGGAAATCACTCTGAACAGCCTGATAAAAGATAAGCAAGTATTCTCCCCGAATGTTTTAGTATTTGATGAACAACTCCATCCTGCAGCCTTTTATCCTAGTCACTATTTTCGTTATCAACAACCGGGCATTATGTCCACTGATAGGCTTGAAGGTGTATTAAAGCTAACACCTGCATTGGGGCAACAGCGAATTTATTTGCTGATTTATACCACCCATTCTGATTTACAAGCTTCAACACAAATAATCGATCCTGCGAAGGCTTATGCTGAAGGAGTAGGTAATTCTATACCAAATATTCCAGATCCAATCGCACGTCATACAGAAACAGGAACATTAACGCTAACAGTAAAATCAGAACGTGATGCAGGCAATATTATGATTGGTCAGGTATTTTCTGCACCTACGCCAAAACCAGCCACGGTCGGTTCTACACAAGTAATATCTGCACCTGTAATAACAGCGCCTACTGCTATATCTCATTCCAGCACGTCGTCTACAGTTAAACCTGTACTGAACGATACCGAACAATATTTCAATGACGCCATCAAGGAAGCCATTAGTCATGGCGATATAGATAAGGCATTGAAACTATTGGATGAAGCAGAGCACCTTGGTTCACCAACTGCACGGGGAATTTTTATCAAAACGATAAAAAGTAAGAAATAATTTTCAATTATTAAAGGGTTATAGTTATGTTTAGTTTTGAAACTTTACAGGCTATAGCCCTATCTTTCCTGACAACATCTCATTACATGCATTACTATTAGTATACTTATTTAAAATAATCCATAATCCCTTTTTTATTAAGATAATTTTTTATCCTCCCTCGAAATTTATAAATAAAACAAACTAATATTGATAATAATAATATATTTAACAAAAACCTCGTCATTACTGCTGAAAATATAATAAGGAATAAAATACTTATAGAAAGTAACGAAATGGTGATATTTTTAACTGAAATCTTAAATATCCAAGCTAAAAACTTGAGAGTATATTTTATGATTTTATAAAATATTTCAAATATCGTCAAAAAGAAGCCTGCCAATATATCCATCACTATAACCCTATATAAATTGCTAATATTATTCTCTTAAGCGCTATTTGTTAATATAAATACGATTGAATACTCTTCTCTCATAAGAGATATTTTTATCTCAACATCATTCACAGCAAAACATATCATAGGAAGAAATCAAAGGAAAAATAAAGCGTATCACAATGAGATGGATTTTATTAATTTTTGGAGTATCTCCGGCGACAAAATATTTTCCATCCGATAAAAAAATGCCCTCTACAAAGAGAGGGCATTTTACGATTAACTATACGTATAAAGTATGCTACTTACTACGATATTATTCGTTATTACTGCTACCAAAACCTGCATTCAACAATTCAGCAAGGTTTGCAGTGGCTTCATCAACACTAACTTGTGGTGCTTCAACCACGTCGCTTTCGTGACGACGACGGATGCGAGCCTGATGGTAAGCATAACCTGTACCCGCAGGGATCAGACGACCAACGATGACGTTTTCTTTCAGGCCACGCAGTTCATCACGTTTACCTGCAACAGCTGCCTCAGTCAGTACGCGGGTTGTTTCCTGGAAAGACGCCGCAGAGATAAAGGATTCTGTTGCCAATGATGCCTTGGTGATACCCAACAGATCACGATGGAAGATAGCTGCTACTTTACCATCCTGCTCCAGTTTACGGTTCGCAACTTTAACACGTGCGTATTCAACCTGCTCACCTTCAAGGAATTCAGAACTACCCGCACTCGAGATAGTTGCTTTACGCAGCATCTGACGAACGATAACTTCAATGTGTTTATCGTTAATCTTAACGCCTTGCAGACGGTAAACTTCCTGTACTTCGTTAGTGATGTAACGAGCAACCGCGTGAACACCACGCAGACGCAGAATGTCATGTGGAGATTCTGGACCATCGGAGATCACATCACCACGTTCAACAACCTCACCTTCGAACACGTTGAGCTGACGCCATTTAGGGATCATCTCTTCGTAAGCATCACCGCCATCCAATGGGCTGATCACCAAACGGCGCTTACCTTTGGTCTCTTTACCGAAGGAAACAATACCGCTGATTTCTGCCAAGATAGCAGGCTCTTTCGGACGACGAGCTTCGAACAGGTCCGCAACACGTGGCAGACCACCGGTGATATCTTTAGTACCGCCAGATTCCTGAGGAATACGCGCCAATGTATCACCAGCAGAGATGGATATACCATCTTCCAGCTGAACAATCGCTTTACCCGGCAGGAAGTACTGGGCAGGCATATCAGTACCTGGGATCAGAACATCGTTACCTTGAGCATCTACGATTTTCAGTGCTGGACGCAGGTCTTTACCGCTACCAGTACGCTCTGCGCTATCCAGAACTACCAGTGAAGACAGGCCGGTCAATTCATCCGTCTGACGGATAATGGTTTGACCATCAACCATGTCAGAGAACTGGATAATACCGGAGACCTCACTCACGACTGGCATGGTATGTGGATCCCAGTTAGCAACAGTTTCACCGCCAGTTACGTTCTCACCATCACCTTTAGTCAATACCGAGCCGTAAGGTACTTTATAGCTCTCTTTGGTACGACCGAAGTCATCGATCAGGCGCAATTCGGTGTTACGAGAAGTAATAACCAGTTTGCCTGCTGAATTCGTCACGAATTTCGCGTTGCTCAGTTTCAGATGACCTTTGTTACGTACCTGAATACTGGATTCTGCTGCCGCACGAGATGCCGCACCACCGATGTGGAACGTACGCATCGTCAGCTGTGTACCTGGCTCACCGATTGATTGTGCTGCGATAACACCAACAGCTTCACCTTTGTTGATCAGGTGACCACGAGCAAGGTCACGTCCGTAACACTTAGCACAAACACCGAAGTCAGTTTCACAGCTTACTACGGAACGTACTTTCACGCTGTCAACGGAGTTTTCTTCTAACAGATCACACCATTTTTCGTTCAGCAGAGTATTACGTGAAACTAGAATGTCTGCTGTGCTTGGTTTCAGAACGTCTTCAGCCGTCACACGACCCAATACGCGTTCACGCAGTGGTTCTTTAACGTCACCACCTTCGATAACCGGAGTCATCAGGATACCGTCGTGAGTACCACAGTCATCTTCTGTTACTACCAAGTCTTGGGCAACGTCAACCAGACGACGAGTCAGGTAACCTGAGTTCGCGGTTTTCAATGCGGTATCTGCAAGACCTTTACGAGCACCGTGGGTTGAGATGAAGTACTGGAGTACGTTCAGACCTTCGCGGAAGTTCGCGGTAATTGGGGTTTCGATGATGGAACCATCTGGCGTTGCCATCAGACCACGCATACCCGCCAACTGACGGATCTGAGCAGCAGAACCACGCGCACCTGAGTCAGCCATCATAAAGATGTTATTGAAAGAAACCTGCTGCTCTTCTTCGCCGTTACGGTTAATAACAGTTTCGGTAGACAGGTTTTCCATCATCGCCTTAGCAACACGTTCGTTCGCCGCAGCCCAGATATCGATAACTTTGTTATAGCGTTCACCAGCAGTTACCAGACCTGACTGGAATTGTTCCTGAATTTCGGCCACTTCTGCTTCTGCTTCTGCGATGATGCCTTCTTTCTTCTCAGGAATTACCATGTCGTCAATACCTACGGAAACCCCGGAACGGGCAGCGTAAGCAAAACCGGTGTACATGGTCTGGTCAGCTAAGATAACGGTTGGTTTCAGGCCCAGTATGCGGTAACAGGTGTTCAGCATTCTGGAAATTGCTTTTTTACCCAGCGCCTGGTTTATCAGTGAATATGGCAGACCTTTCGGTATAATCATCCACAGGATGGCACGACCGATAGTCGTATCAACCAGACCTGTATTGACAGTAACATTGCCTTCACCGTCTTTCACTTCTTCAGTGATACGAACTTTGACACGAGCGTGCAAAGAAGCCAGACCTGCGCGGTAAACACGCTCTGCTTCTTTAGGACCGCTCAGAACCATGCCTTCGCCTTTCGCGTTAACACAGTCACGAGTCATGTAGTACAGACCCAATACAACGTCCTGAGATGGAACGATGATTGGTTCACCACTCGCTGGAGACAGGATGTTGTTGGTAGACATCATCAACGCACGCGCTTCCAACTGGGCTTCCAGTGTCAACGGTACGTGAACAGCCATCTGGTCACCATCGAAGTCGGCGTTATAAGCCGCACACACTAATGGGTGCAACTGGATAGCTTTACCTTCGATCAGTACCGGTTCAAATGCCTGAATACCCAAACGGTGAAGAGTTGGTGCACGGTTCAGCAGAACTGGGTGCTCACGGATGACTTCATCCAAAATATCCCATACAACGGCTTCTTCACGCTCAACCATTTTCTTGGCTGCTTTGATGGTCGTCGCCAGACCACGCAGTTCCAACTTGCCGTAAATGAATGGTTTGAATAGCTCCAGTGCCATCTTCTTAGGAAGACCACACTGATGCAGGCGCAGGTATGGACCTACGGTAATTACAGAACGGCCTGAGTAATCAACACGTTTACCCAGCAGGTTCTGACGGAAGCGACCCTGTTTACCCTTGATCATATCTGCCAAGGATTTCAGAGGGCGCTTATTGGAACCGGTAATCGCACGACCGCGACGGCCGTTGTCCAACAGTGCATCAACCGCTTCCTGCAACATACGTTTTTCATTACGTACGATGATATCCGGCGCAGCCAGATCCAGCAGACGTTTCAGACGATTGTTACGGTTAATAACACGACGATACAGATCATTCAGGTCTGATGTTGCGAAACGACCACCATCAAGCGGAACCAGTGGGCGCAAATCCGGTGGCAGAACTGGCAGAACGGTCAGAACCATCCACTCTGGCTTGTTACCAGACTGAATGAAGGCTTCCAGCAGTTTAATACGCTTGGTCAGCTTCTTGCGCTTGGTTTCAGAGTTAGTTTCGTTCAGCTCTTCACGCAAGGTTTCACATTCGTTTTCCAATTCGATGTTTTTCAGCAAAGCCTGGATCGCTTCTGCACCCATTTTTGCGTCAAATTCATCACCGAACTCTTCCAATGAATTCAGATAGTCTTCTTCATTCAGGATTTGTCCACGCTCAAGGTTAGTCATACCGCCTTCGATAACTACATAAGATTCGAAGTACAGTACACGTTCAATATCGCGCAGAGGCATATCCAGCAACAAACCGATGCGGGATGGCAGAGATTTCAGGAACCAAATGTGAGCGGTTGGGGATGCCAGCTCGATGTGGCCCATACGTTCACGACGAACTTTGGTTTGGGTTACTTCAACGCCACACTTCTCACAAATCACACCACGGTGTTTTAAACGCTTGTATTTACCACACAAACATTCGTAATCTTTTACTGGCCCGAAAATACGCGCACAGAAAAGGCCGTCACGCTCAGGCTTGAACGTACGGTAGTTAATAGTTTCTGGCTTTTTTACTTCCCCGAATGACCACGAACGGATCATATCTGGAGAGGCCAGAGCAATTTTGATCGCATCAAACTCTTCGGTCTTAGTTTGCGCTTTCAGAAACTTTAATAAGTCTTTCACGAAATGGCTCCTGTCGGAGTTAGACCTGTTAGGTGAGTGGCCCGTGCCACTCCCCTCTATAACCAGTATAACCACTGGCTGGTAAACCGCCCGGCATTTTCATGCCGGACAGTACCAGCGGGAAAACAATTTATTCGTCTTCCAGCTCGATGTTGATACCCAACGAACGGATTTCTTTCAGCAATACGTTGAAAGATTCCGGCATGCCTGGTTCCATCTGGTGGTTACCATCCACGATGTTTTTATACATCTTGGTTCTACCGTTAACATCGTCGGATTTAACTGTGAGCATTTCTTGCAAGGTATACGCCGCACCATACGCTTCCAATGCCCACACTTCCATCTCACCGAAGCGCTGTCCACCGAACTGTGCCTTACCACCCAGCGGCTGCTGAGTAACCAGGCTATAAGAGCCGGTAGAACGGGCGTGCATCTTGTCATCAACCAAGTGGTTCAATTTCAGCATGTACATGTAACCAACGGTTACTTGACGTTCGAATTGTTCACCTGTACGACCATCGAACAAAGTGATCTGACCGGAAGTCGGCAAACCACCCAATTTCAACAGCTCTTTGATTTCCGTTTCTTTTGCACCGTCAAAGACTGGTGTTGCGATTGGCATACCTTTTCTCAGGTTTTCTGCCAGACGCATTACTTCTTCGTCGCTGAAGGTGTTCAAGTCAACTTTCTGACGGGTATCATCACCCAGGTCATAAGCTTTCTGGATAAATTCACGCAGTTTGGCAACTTCTTGCTGCTGTTTCAGCATTGCATTGATCTTGTCACCAATGCCTTTCGCCGCCATACCCAAGTGAGTTTCCAGAATCTGACCGATGTTCATACGTGATGGTACGCCCAGCGGGTTCAGTACGATATCCACAGGTGTACCGTTTTCATCGTAAGGCATGTCTTCGATCGGGTTGATCTTGGAGATAACACCCT
This sequence comes from Xenorhabdus vietnamensis, assembly GCF_002127535.1. Taxonomy (GTDB): domain Bacteria; phylum Pseudomonadota; class Gammaproteobacteria; order Enterobacterales; family Enterobacteriaceae; genus Xenorhabdus; species Xenorhabdus vietnamensis. The sequence goes on along the minus strand of NZ_MUBJ01000015.1, from coordinate 60,655 downwards.
TGTTACCGTGACGACCTGCCATTTTGTCACCAGGCTGGATCTGACGTTTCACAGCCAGATACACTTTGACAATTTTCAGCACGCCAGGTGCCAGATCGTCACCTTGTGTAATCTTACGGCGCTTAGCATCCAGTTTTTTCTCGAACTCAGCTTTCAGTTCGTCATACTGTTCAGCAAGCTGTTCCAGCTGATTCTGTTTTTCTTCATCAGCCAGACCCAGTTCCAACCAACGCTCACGAGGAAGTTTAGCGAGTTTTTCTGCTTCAACACCACCGGCAACCAGTACAGAGTGGATACGAGCAAACAGGCCAGCTTCGAAAATTCGCAGTTCTTCTGTCAGGTCTTTCTTAGCCTCACGTAACTGCATCTCTTCGATTTCTAACGCACGTTTGTCTTTCTCTACACCATCACGAGTAAAGACTTGTACGTCGATAACAGTACCAGAAACACCGTTTGGTACGCGCAGTGAGGAATCTTTCACATCAGACGCTTTCTCACCGAAGATTGCACGCAACAGTTTTTCTTCTGGCGTCAGCTGAGTTTCACCTTTCGGTGTCACTTTACCAACCAGAATATCGCCACCTTTCACTTCCGCACCGATATAAACGATACCGGATTCGTCCAGTTTAGACAGCGCAGCTTCACCCACATTAGGGATATCAGCAGTAATCTCTTCAGGCCCCAGTTTGGTGTCACGAGACACACAAGCCAGCTCTTGAATGTGAATGGTGGTGAAACGGTCTTCCTGAACAACACGTTCAGATACGAGGATGGAGTCCTCGAAGTTATAACCATTCCATGGCATGAACGCCACGCGCATGTTCTGACCCAATGCCAACTCACCCAAATCGGTGGATGGGCCGTCAGCCAGTACGTCACCACGTTCTACCTGTTCGCCCAGAGAAACACATGGCATCTGGTTGATGCAGGTGTTTTGGTTTGAACGGGTATATTTGGTCAGGCTATAGATGTCAATACCCGCTTCACCAGCGCACATTTCATCTTCGTTAACCTTGATTACGATACGGGATGCGTCAACGTACTGAACCATACCGCCACGTTTAGCAACAGAGGTTACACCGGAGTCAACCGCTACCGCACGTTCCATGCCTGTTCCGACCAGCGGCTTATCAGCACGCAGAGTTGGAACCGCCTGACGTTGCATGTTTGCACCCATCAATGCACGGTTGGCGTCATCGTGTTCAAGGAATGGGATCAGAGAAGCACCGACGGACACGATCTGTTGTGTCGAAACGTCCATGTACTGAACCTGATCACGGTTGAACAAGCTGGATTCATCGTAATGACGGCAAGTTACCAATTCTTCAACGAAGTGGCCTTCTTCATCCAATACGGTGTTTGCCTGTGCAATAACGTAGTTACCTTCTTCGATCGCCGACAGGTAGTGAATTTCATCAGTCACTACACCATCACGAACCAAGCGATAAGGCGTTTCAAGGAAACCATACTCATTAGTGCGCGCATAAACGGACAATGAGTTAATCAGACCGATGTTTGGACCTTCAGGCGTTTCGATTGGACATACACGACCATAATGAGTTGGGTGTACGTCTCGAACTTCAAAGCCAGCACGCTCACGGGTCAGACCACCTGGACCCAACGCAGAAATACGGCGTTTATGGGTAATTTCAGACAGTGGGTTATTTTGATCCATGAACTGGGACAGCTGGCTGGAACCAAAGAACTCTTTCACCGCCGCAGAAATTGGCTTAGCGTTAATCATGTCCTGAGGCATCAGAGTATCCAGATCGCCCAAAGACAAACGTTCTTTCACTGCACGTTCTACACGAACCAAACCGACGCGGAATTGGTTTTCAGCCATTTCACCAACGGAACGGATACGACGGTTGCCGAGGTGATCGATATCATCGATTTCACCTTTACCGTTACGGATATCGATGAGCTTCTTCATTACATCAATGATGTCTTCTTTGCTCAGGATACCGGAACCTTCAATCTCTTCACGATCTAGCGAACGGTTGAACTTCATGCGGCCAACCGCAGACAAATCATAACGGTCTTCAGAGAAGAACAGATTCTCAAACAGGTTTTCTGCCGCTTCACGTGTTGGTGGTTCACCCGGGCGCATCATGCGATAGATTTCAACCAATGCGTTCGAGCGATCTTTGGTCGAGTCAACACGCAGAGTTTCAGAAATGTAAGCACCGTGGTCCAGATCATTGGTAAACAGGGTCTCGATAGATTTGTGACCAGACTGACTCAAACGTGCCAGCAGATCCAAAGAGAGCTCCATGTTAGCAGCACAGATGATTTCACCTGTGTTCTGGTCGATATAATCTTTTGCTGCAACTTTACCCGCGATATATTCAACAGGTACCTCAATACGGTCTACCTGATCTTTTTCTAACTGGCGGATATGACGAGCGGTAATACGGCGGCTTTTCTCAACATAGATCTTACCGTTTGCTTCGATATCAAATGAAGCAGTCTCGCCACGCAGACGTTCTGGAACCAAAGCCATCTGCAATTTATTATCGCGAATTTCGAATACTGTTTTGTTAAAGAACAGATTCAGAATGTCTTCGGTGGAATAATCCATCGCGCGCAAAATAATCGAAGCCGGCAGCTTACGGCGGCGGTCGATACGCACAAACAGGTTATCTTTTGGATCAAACTCGAAATCTAACCATGAACCACGGTAAGGGATGATACGTGCATTATACAGTACCTTACCGGATGAATGGGTTTTACCCTTATCGCTGTCAAAGAAAACGCCTGGGCTACGATGCAACTGAGATACGATAACGCGCTCAGTACCATTGATAACAAAAGTCCCGTTATCGGTCATGAGTGGAATCTCACCCATGTAGACTTCTTGTTCTTTGATGTCTTTGACCGTGCCTTCTGGCGCTTCGCGCTCATAGATCACCAGACGCAGCTTAACGCGCAGCGGTGCGGAGTATGTTACTCCACGAATCTGACACTCTTTAACATCAAAAACAGGTTCGCCAAGACGGTAGCTTACATATTGCAGCTCAGAATTGCCGTTGTAGCTCTGAATTGGAAACACTGAACGGAAGGCCGCTTCCAGTCCATTCTGGCCTTCAGGATCTTGCTCGGTAAACTTCTGGAACGAGTCAAGTTGGATAGAAAGAAGGTATGGAACATCCAAAACTTGTGGACGTTTACCAAAATCCTTACGAATACGTTTTTTCTCGGTATAGGAGTAAACCATAGGGTTCCTCAGCTCGCTGATAAGTGACCCACTCTGTCCGCCCTTAAGGACAGCACTCTACAACACTATTTTTTCGGACAGAAAATAGAATATTTTCCGTAATACTCATTACTATTACTCTTAAATCATTTCATTGCGTTACCTTACTACCGAGCTACCCGAGTGGATAGTAGCTGAGAACACAGTATATTAAGGCGTCAATAGGAAGAAGTATTCTGGGTTCATTAGTAGCCAAACAGTGTGAAACGCTACTAACTCCCAACATAATGCCTGTCAGGTAATATGACTGTTAGACAATACCCTTACAGCGCAAAAAGGCTGGCGATTAAAAATCGCCAGCCGCCAGCCTTAAAAAATCAGGCTGCGAACTTCAAACAGATCTTACTTGATCTCAACAGAAGCACCAGCTTCTTCCAGAGATTTTTTCAGAGCTTCAGCGTCGTCTTTGCTGATGCCTTCTTTCAGAGCTGCTGGTGCGCTTTCAACCAGATCTTTAGCTTCTTTCAGACCCAGGCCAGTTGCGCCACGTACTGCTTTGATTACAGCAACTTTGTTAGCGCCAACGCCAGTCAGGATGACGTCGAATTCAGTTTGTTCTTCAACAGCTTCAGCAGCACCACCAACTACAGCTACAGCTGCAGCAGCAGAAACGCCGAATTTTTCTTCCATCATGCTGATCAGTTCAACAACGTCCATTACAGACATTTCTGCAACTGCATCCAGAATTTGTTCTTTAGTGATAGACATAACAAGTGTTCCTAAAATTCAGAAAAAGTTTATACGTTAAAAAGCAACGAAGGAAATAGACAATTAAGCTGCTTCTTTCTGATCGCGTAGCGCAGCCAGAGTGCGAACCAATTTGCCTGCAGAGGCTTCTTTCATGGTTGCCATCAGGCGTGCGATTGCTTCTTCGTAAGTTGGGAGTGTTGCCAGGCGATCAATATTTGATCCTGGGATAAACTCACCTTCAAAGGCTGCCGCTTTAATCTCGAATGCTGGGTTCGCTTTCGCGAAATCTTTGAACAGACGAGCAGCTGCGCCCGGATGTTCAAAAGAGAAAGCAATCAAGGTTGGACCAACAAACGCTTCTTTCAGGCACTCATACTCAGTACCTTCAACAGCACGACGTAACAGGGTATTACGTACAACACGTACGCTAACTCCAGCTTCACGGCATGCTTTACGCAGTTCAGTCATTTTATCTACGGTAACGCCGCGAGAATCCGCAACAACCGCAGACAGCGCACCTTTGGCTACTTCGCTGACTTCAGCAACAATCGCTTGTTTGTCTTGAAGATTTAGTGCCATTAGCTTCTTGCTCCTGGATTAACCGGGAAAACCCGGAACTCACTTCACTCAAGGCACGGAATGTGCATGAGCGCTAAAACACGGTGAGCAGAATCCAGAAAATGAATTTCATTTGGCTCTGTCACCGTCTACGCAGGATATTAAGTAAGTAATTTATTTCTACGTACTTACGCCTGCGGTCTTGGACGGGGCTTGGATCAGGCCAAGCTCCAACCGAAAATTTGTTATTTGCCGATATTGCCTTATTTTTCAAAGGTTATGTGTCATAAAACATACTATCAGGCAAATTTGAAGCGTCAGATTTTAGACAACTCTGACGCTAAGGTAAAGCGTTATTCTCAGCTTAAATGATTAAACTGATGCGTTCAGGCCAGACTGGTCGATCGCAACACCTGCACCCATAGTGGTAGACAGGCTAACTTTCTTGATGTAAACGCCTTTAGCAGAAGATGGTTTAGCTTTTTTCAGGGCAACCAGCAGAGCTTCCAGGTTTTCTTTCAGTTTGTCAGCTTCGAAGTCAACTTTACCGATAGTGGTGTGGATGATACCGTTCTTGTCGTTACGGTAACGAACCTGACCCGCTTTAGCGTTCTGTACAGCTTCAGCAACGTTAGGAGTTACAGTACCAACTTTCGGGTTTGGCATCAGACCACGTGGACCCAGGATTTGGCCCAATTGGCCAACAACGCGCATTGCATCTGGAGATGCAATAACTACGTCAAAGTCCATCTCGCCTTTCTTAACTAATTCAGCCAGATCTTCCATACCTACCAGTTCAGCGCCAGCAGCTTTAGCCGCTTCAGCGTTTGCACCCTGAGTAAATACAGCAACACGTACTGAACGACCAGTTCCGTGTGGCAGAACAGTTGCACCACGAACGTTCTGGTCAGATTTACGAGCATCAATGCCAAGATTAACAGCTACGTCAACGCTTTCTACGAACTTAGCAGTAGCCAGTTCTTTCAGCAGAACAACAGCTTCGTTGATGTCATATTGTTTAGTTGCATCAACTTTTTCACGAATAGTGCGCATGCGCTTAGTCAGTTTAGCCATTGATTAACCCTCCACTACCAGGCCCATGGAACGAGCAGTACCTTCGATTGAACGCATCATCGCGTCAACGTCAGCACCAGTCATGTCCGCAGCTTTAGTTTCAGCAATTTCACGAACCTGAGCGCTGGTTACTTTACCAACTTTGTCTTTGTTCGGTTTGCCGGAGCCAGATTTGATACCTGCTGCTTTTTTCAGCAGAACAGCCGCTGGTGGAGTCTTGGTAACGAAAGTGAAAGAACGGTCTGCGTAAACAGTAATAACAACTGGAATTGGCAAGCCTTTCTCAATGCTTTCAGTTTTAGCATTGAATGCTTTACAGAATTCCATGATGTTAACACCCTGCTGACCCAGAGCAGGACCAACTGGTGGGCTTGGGTTAGCCATACCAGCTGCAACTTGCAGCTTAACGTAGGCTTGTACTTTCTTAGCCATTTATTATTTCCTCTGTGTGGGTATTATCGCCTCAAAATGAGGCTCCCCTGACAATTTAGGCCCCGTCAAAAAGACCAAGCCGCTAAAATATTACCTAGATTATCTAGAAAGCATCATCCAACTAGATAAAAACAAAAGGCGCGAAATTGTATGCTAATTTCACACCCTTTGCAAGCTGAACCGCTTAATTAAACGTCAAACGTCAGATCAGGCTTTCTCAACCTGACTGAAATCCAACTCAACTGGTGTCGCACGACCAAAGATAGAAACCGATACTTTTAAACGGCTCTTCTCGTAATCGACTTCTTCCACCACACCATTGAAGTCTGCAAACGGACCATCGCTGACTCGAACCATTTCGCCTGGTTCGAACAGAGTTTTTGGCCGTGGCTTATCACCAACCTGTTGAAGGCGATTCATGATCGCATCAACTTCTTTATCGCTGATTGGTGCCGGACGGTCAGAAGTACCACCGATAAAACCCATTACACGAGGTACACTACGAACCAAATGCCAAGCTTCATCGTTCATTGCCATCTGCACCAAGACATAGCCTGGGAAGAATTTACGCTCGCTTTTACGGCGCTGGCCACTACGGATCTCGACAACTTCTTCTGTCGGCACCATCACTTCGCCAAAAAAATCTTCCATCTCTTGCAATTTAATATGTTCACGCAGAGATTGAGCGACGCGACTTTCAAACCCAGAAAATGCCTGGATGACATACCAACGCTTTTTTGGGGATTCAGACATTTTTAAAACCTCAGGCCTGTAATAAATGAAACTAAACGCACCAGAATACCATCAAGTCCCCACAAAATAAGAGACATGACAGCCGTCACAGCTGCAACAATCAGAGTTGTATGCAGTGTTTCCTGGCGAGTTGGCCAAATGACTTTACGCATTTCAATGCGGGCTTCACGGGCAAATGCTAATGCAGATTTACCTTTGACAGTCCACAATGCAACTGCTCCTGCAAGGGCAACAATAGCAACCACGGCTATCGCGCGCAGAGGCAGGTTATACTCTCGGTAATAGTAATTACCCACAATAGCAACCACCAGCAGCACTGCTACCAATAGCCATTTTGCTATATCAAGACCACGCCCGCTTTCTTGAGCATCGCTATTCGCACTCATAAACCAACCTGTAACTATATGTAAGTAACTATGATGTAAATAGATAGCCAGCTTGCCTCGCAAGAGCAAAACAAATCAGACCGAACCCAAAGATAATTGTAATTGTATCTGACTCGGCGCCATAATTCAGTAGGACTTTTGTACCTTAATGATATTTAAGTCCATCCGTTGTATCAGAGCCTATCTCACCAATAATTAAGAATAGCAATCAAATAGCAATTTATCTGCCATTAAATGGCTAATTATGAGCAAATATTGATGAGATAGGTTCTTCTTAAGACAACGTATCAAACAATGCCCTAAAACAACGTATAAAAAGGGCATCTATCGATGCCCTTCCAAAATGAACACATTAAAAAGATTATGCGATCACTTTAGCAACAACACCAGCGCCTACAGTACGGCCACCTTCACGGATTGCGAAACGTAGACCGTCGTCCATTGCGATTGGAGCAATCAGGGTAACTTTCATGTTGATGTTGTCACCTGGCATGACCATCTCTACGCCTTCTGGCAGTTCGATAGTA
>NZ_MUBJ01000015.1:0-52879 GCF_002127535.1 Xenorhabdus vietnamensis | reverse complement strand
TGGTGATTGCAGCAGTCAGGGTAGTTTTACCGTGGTCAACGTGGCCGATAGTACCAACGTTAACGTGCGGTTTTGAACGTTCAAACTTTTCTTTAGACACGACTCTATTCCTTAATACCGCTCCCCCGTCACAGAGAAGAGGGAGCTAAAAGATTGTAAACTCGAAAACTTATCTAGATTTGCGAGCTTCGATAATAGCCTGAGCGACGTTGCTCGGCGCTTCGTTGTACTTCAAGAACTCCATGGAGTAAGAAGCACGACCTTGGGTCTGAGAACGCAGGTCAGTAGCATAACCAAACATTTCAGACAATGGTACTTGAGCACGAACAATTTTGCCCGTAGCTAAATCATCCATACCCTCGATCATACCACGGCGACGGTTCAAGTCACCGATGACGTCACCCATGTAATCTTCTGGTGTTTCCACCTCAACTTTCATGATAGGTTCCAGCAGAACTGGTTTCGCTTTCATGAAGCCTTCTTTAAATGCCATGGATGCAGCAATTTTAAAGGCGATTTCTGAGGAGTCAACGTCATGGTAAGAGCCATCGAACAGGGCAACTTTAACGTCAACGATTGGATAACCAGCCAGAACGCCGCCCTTCAGCTGTTCCTGAACGCCTTTGTCGACGCCTGGGATGTATTCTTTAGGAACAACACCACCAACGATTTCGTTCGCGAATTCGTAACCAGCACCACCTGCTTCCAGAGGCTCGATACGTAGCCAAACGTGACCGTACTGACCGCGACCACCGGATTGTTTAGCGTGTTTACCTTCCTGCTCAACAGAAGTACGGATAGTTTCACGATAAGCAACCTGAGGTTTACCTACGTTCGCTTCAACATTGAATTCACGACGCATACGGTCAACCAGTACATCGAGGTGCAGCTCACCCATACCTGCAATGATAGTTTGACCAGTCTCTTCATCACTGCTTACACGGAATGATGGATCTTCCTGAGCCAAACGGCCTAAAGCGATACCCATTTTTTCTTGGTCAGCTTTAGTTTTTGGTTCGATAGCAACAGAGATAACTGGCTCTGGGAATTCCATGCGCTCCAGAATGATTGGAGAACCCATGTCACAGAGAGTATCACCTGTAGTTACATCTTTCAGACCGATCGCAGCGGCGATGTCGCCTGCGCGGACTTCTTTGATTTCTTCACGTTTGTTGGCGTGCATCTGTACGATACGGCCAAAACGTTCTTTCTTGTCTTTTATCGGGTTCAGTACGGTGTCACCAGAGTTAACAACACCAGAATAAACACGGAAGAACGTCAGGTTACCCACGAATGGGTCAGTAGCGATTTTGAACGCCAGCGCAGAGAATGGCTCGTCATCGCTAGAGTGACGTACTGCTGGAGTGTCTTTACCGTCTGGCAGAACACCTTTGATAGACTCAACGTCTGTTGGTGCTGGCAGATATTCAACAACTGCATCCAGCATTGCCTGAACACCTTTGTTCTTAAATGCAGAACCACAGGTAACCAGGATAATTTCGCTAGCCAGAACACGCTTACGCAGAGCTGCCTTGATTTCTTCTTCAGTCAGCTCTTCACCGCCCAGATATTTGTCCATCAGGTCTTCTGATGCTTCTGCTGCGGATTCAATCAGGTTCTGATGCCATTCTTGAGCCAGTTCAACCATGTCTGCTGGGATATCTTCATAAGTGAAGGTAGTTCCCTGATCAGCTTCGTTCCAGTTGATTGCTTTCATCTTCAGCAGGTCAACAACACCGGTGAAGGTATCTTCAGCACCGATCGCCAGTTGAAGTGGAACTGGGTTAGCAGCCAGACGGGTTTTGATCTGCTCAACAACGCGCAGGAAGTTCGCACCCATACGGTCCATTTTGTTAACGAACGCGATACGTGGAACATTATATTTGTTAGCCTGACGCCATACGGTTTCAGACTGAGGCTGAACACCACCAACCGCACAGTAAACCATTACTGCGCCATCAAGAACACGCATGGAACGTTCTACTTCGATAGTGAAGTCAACGTGTCCTGGGGTGTCGATGATGTTGATACGGTGTGGTTCATACTGTTTAGCCATACCAGACCAGAATGCAGTCGTCGCAGCAGACGTGATAGTAATACCACGCTCCTGTTCCTGCTCCATCCAGTCCATAGTTGCTGAACCTTCGTGAGTTTCACCGATTTTATGGTTTACGCCTGTATAAAACAGAATACGTTCAGTTGTCGTGGTTTTACCGGCGTCGATGTGGGCACTGATACCGATATTACGGTAACGCGCTATGGGTGTTTTACGAGCCATTTTTTCCTCTCTCGTGGGCGTTCAATTTAGAGAACGGGTAGCCGAGCAGCTACCCAGAACATATTCACTGTTGATGGGTTACCAACAAAGGGATTACCAACGATAGTGTGCGAACGCCTTGTTAGCTTCTGCCATACGGTGAACGTCTTCACGTTTCTTCACAGCAGCGCCTTTGTTTTCAGCCGCATCAGACAACTCATTCGCCAGGCGCAGAGCCATCGATTTATCACCGCGTTTACGAGCAGCATCAACGATCCAACGCATTGCCAGAGCATTACGACGAACCGGACGAACTTCAACTGGAACCTGATAGGTAGAACCACCAACACGGCGGGACTTAACTTCCACAGTCGGGCGCACGTTATCCAGTGCCAGCTCGAATGCTTCCAGATGATCTTTACCAGCACGCTGAGCCAGGGTCTCAAGCGCACCATATACAATTGCTTCTGCGACAGACTTTTTACCGTCTACCATCAGGATATTTACAAATTTGGCCAGCAGTTCAGATCCGAACTTTGGATCTGGCAGAATTTTACGTTGACCAATTACACGACGACGTGGCATGGAAATACTCCGTTTCGAATTTCAGGGTTGTCCAAAACTCTACGAGTTTATTTTGACATTAAAGTGAAAAATGTTTGGCCTTACTTAACGGAGAACCATTAAGCCTTTGGCTTCTTCACACCGTACTTGGAACGACCTTGTTTACGGTCTTTAACACCTGCACAGTCCAGTGCACCGCGAACAGTGTGGTAACGCACACCTGGCAAGTCTTTAACACGACCGCCACGGATCAAAATAACGGAGTGTTCCTGCAGGTTGTGGCCTTCACCACCGATGTAGGAAGAAACTTCGTAACCGTTAGTCAAACGCACACGACATACTTTACGCAGTGCGGAGTTTGGTTTTTTAGGAGTGGTGGTATATACACGAGTACATACGCCACGTTTTTGCGGGCAAGCTTCCAGAGCAGGAACGTTGCTTTTCACAACTTTCGAGCTACGGGATTTGCGAACCAGCTGGTTAATAGTTGCCATTATTAAAAAAGCTCCTGGTTTTTTTGCTTCGTAAACACGGATTTTATCCTTCGTCAGTCATAATGACAAAACGAAAGGACGCCGAATTTTATTGCTGACTTGACGAGGTGTCAAGAAATATACAGTTTTTCTATACTGGTAAAATAACTGAAAAGTACAATTTAGACTTACCAATTAATCTACCAGGCAAAATTTTGTTGATGCTTTACCGATAAGCTAACAAAGCCGTTGTAATCAATCACCATTACACGGTCTGAAATTTGTTCAATCAGTCCTCGTGCTTCTAAATCTTCCTTCAAAACATAAATATCTGCCCCTGTATGAGCCAACTCTGTCAAATAGCGATTACCATTAATGCCGAGTAATACACCATTCTGAATCAAGAGAACATCATCTGTATCAGATACAAGGCCAAGCATTGCATTGAAGTCATCATGGTAAGGTGAGCGACTGACAGTATATAACATGTTACCCGCCTGAAATAGATTAAAATTTCAACACAAAATCATAGCCCACCAGCAATTCTCGAATTGCTTCAGCGGAAAGAAATTCAGCTTCCAGCACAAAATTGCTTGCTGGGCTGCCTCCTCGAATGACCAGATCATCCAGACAAACGTAACATTTATCAATGTCATAAAGAGGCAAGATCTTAAAGGTTGAGATATAGTCACGGGCTAAAGCTTTATCCGGCTGCTGGTTAGCCAGCAACTGGAATACTCCATCAGAAATAAAAAATACACCGATTTGCTCAGTCAATGCCGACGTTGCAAGCAATGCATCCAGCCCTTCCCTACCGGCAGAAGTGCCATGGGGAGCTTCAGTAAAAACAAAGGCGATTTTTTTCATTGATACCCGCTATTTCATCGATACCCACGAAGGTTCCTGATTATTGCCTTAAACTAAACTGCCCTAAACTAAAATTGCATGACACGATCACACAACATCATGGCTTCTGCCAATGATCCTAATCCACTAAGCTCAAACCCATCAGCTAAATTAACGGCAGGCAAATTCAATTCACGGGCTTGTTGTTCATCCACGATACCGCGCCGCAATGCTGCCGCAACACAAATAAACAGATTGAACTGATGTTGGACTGCCAATGCCTGCCATGCCCTGACCAGATCAAACTCATCATTGGCCGGGGCGACCAATTGATTACCGTTTTGGACACCTTCTCGATAAAAAAACACGCTATGTAATTTATGGCCTGCTGCGGTCAACGCCTGAGCAAATTGATAGGCACTGCTGGCTTGTTGGGTTCCGTAAGCTGGCCCAGTGACCAGCAGGCAATAAGACAGTGATGACATTACTTCTCCGAACTAATTCATTCACCACTTTTAAACTGGCGAATATAGAGATATACCGTATGCTTGGAGATATTTAAACGATCAGCGACCTGATTAATGGCATCTTTAATATCAAAAATACCTTTCTCATACAAATTCAGTACGACTTGTCTGTTTTTCGCATTATTGGAAACATTGCGATCAGTATTGACTTCCTCAATAGTGAACTCCAGCGTTTGTGCCACCAAATCATCTACGGAAGAAGCAAAATTGACGTTTGAAGCAACTTCATTGGTTTTCTCTGGGATAAAGGTCTGAATAATTTCGGAAAAAGGCACATCAAGATTCATATTGATGCACAAAAGCCCGATGACTCTACGTCGGCGATTGCGGATAGCAATTGTGACAGATTTCATCAGCGAGCCACTTTTTGCCCTCGTGAAATACGCTTTAGAAACGCTACTGTCTTCATCCGTAATATCATGCAACATTCGCAACGCCAGATCAGTAATCGGAGAGCCAATCTTACGACCCGTATGCTCTCCATTAGCTATTCTGACGGCTGAGCATTTAAGATCTTCCAGTGAATGAAGAACTATCTCACAATGCCCACCAATCAACATAGCCAGGCCATCAACAGCAGCTTCATAAGATTTTAAAATTTCATGATCAGTTTCACTAAATGGTTGATTTTCCATCAAATCAATATCACTGTTATCACTAGTTAATAGCGGGGTAGACATTCAATACACCATCCTTCAAGTTCAGACTTTGCCTCATCAAAAACTCAGGGCAAAATTTATTATAAAATCATATTATTGCAACTCAGAGTCTACTTCAGTAAACGCTTACTGTTGCAGGCCATTTTAATCAGGACTAAACACAGAGACCGGGACACACATAAAATACGTGAAAATTTCGAGCACAGCCCAAATTCAAAATGGCAAATTAATAGCCTCATGTGATAGGCATTAAAACAGAAAACATTTAAAAATGTTTTATATCCCATTCAGAATGGTGACGTTAAAACTACATCGAATTGCCGTCAAGCCCTTACTGTATATCCCGTGGGGATCTATCACAGCTTTATGCCTAATCTGCCTGAAACACAAAAAACAATATAATATTTAATACCTCAGAAAATAATAAGCAAACAAATTCATTTTTCTTTATCCATGCTTATTACTCATCAAATTATTACTCACCAAATAGAGGTAAATATCAGCAGCAAATCGAAGGGTGAAAGAAATGCATGATAAAGCAGGAGCCTTAAGCTCCTGCTAATGCTGTTTTTGATTATTACAAGAGTTATTTTGCCTTGGCAACAGGTTTAATATCCAATAATTCAACACTGAAGACCAAAGTGGAGTTGGCTGGAATACTAGCCATACTTGACTGGCCATAAGCCAGATTAGGTGGAATAACTAATGTGATTTTTCCGCCTCTTTTCACATGCTGCAGGCCTTCAGTCCAACCAGGGATAACGCTATCCAAACGAATAGTCAGAGGCTCTTTACGCTCATAAGAGCTGTCAAAAACCTGACCATCAATCAAAGCACCTTTGTAGTTAACAACTACAGTATCAGTCCCTTTAGGTGCTTTGTCAGTGCCTTCTTTTTCAATTTTGTAAAGAAGCCCTGTTTTGGTTTCCACTACGCCAGCTTTCTTAGTGAACTCTTTGCGATACTTAGCACCTTTTTCGCCATTTTCACCCGCTTCTTTTTCTGCCTTGGCCCGTGCCGCACTTTTCACTTGAGATTCCAAAGTCGACAGAGTTTCTCGAATTTCTTGATCAGTCAATTTGGCTTTATTATTTAAAGCGTCTTCAACACCGGCCAATAACTGTGCTTTTTCCAGATTGAAACCGAGCATTTTATGCTCTTTCAGCGCATGGGACATATAGCCACCTACAGAAGCCCCCATGGCGTAGGCATTCTGCTGCTCCATAGTTTTAAAAGCGCTATTCAGTTTTGGTTCACTTTTGGTTTCGGTATTAGCAGCCAAGGCCTGAGGTACACTAAACGCCACCGCCAGAGTCGTTGCCAGTAGAGTTGTTTTAAACAATGATTTCATCCTATTCTCCAATAAGGTTGGTGGGTTTATCATAAGCATAGGTCACACACAACATCTACTATAACCGCCTAAGGAAACCAATGACAATATTTGCTATGCCTTGCAATAAAAACCAATAAAGAGGTTTTGCAAAATCCTATTTCACTGAGTTTTTTGAGTATTATAGTGTCAGCTTGACCGAGTAACCGCTCCGTCCTTTAATTAAATGATCAGAAGTAGGAGGAAAGATAATGGAATTATCTGAGTTTGAACAAAGATTTGAACAGATTGAAACTAAACTGGCCTATCAAGAAGCTACCATTGAAGAACTGAATCAGGAAGTGAGAAAACAACAAATAGAAACTGATAGGCTGAAAGAACAGCTGAAATTAATGACTGAACGCCTGAAAACTCATCAGACATCCATCATTGCACCACTTTCTGAAGAAACACCACCTCCCCATTACTGATATCAATCTGGGAAAATCTCTGCCAAGGAAGGCTCAAGCATAAAATAAAAAAAGAGAAGCATATAAAACGCGCTTCCCTTTTTCTGCTACTTATTACTGATTTCTCAGAGTACCAACGATTGTCAGTTAGCTACGACTTAATGGCAGCTACCGCCGCAGCATTCATGCTCGCCATGCTCATGATCGTGATCACCACAACCACCTTGACCATGCACATGGCCGTGAGCTAATTCTTCTTCAGTCGCCTCACGAATCGCTATAATTTCAACATTAAATTTCAGATTCTGGCCAGCCAGCATGTGGTTAGCATCAACAACCACTTCATCACCTTCTATTGCTGTGATTTCTACTGGGATAGGTCCCTGATCCGTATCAGCCAAGAAACGCATGCCTACTTGAAGATCGTCCACACCAACAAACACATCTTTTGGTGCACGCTGAACCAGGCTATCGTCATACTGACCGTATGCATCATCTGCTTCTACGCTAACATCAAAACGTTCACCCGCCTCACGACCTTCCAGTGCTTTCTCCAATCCACTGATTAGAGAACCACGACCATGCAGATAGTCTAACGGTGCACTTACCGGGGACTCATCAACTAAAACACCATCTTCTGTTCTTACTTGATAAGCCAGGCTGACCACCAAGTCTTTTGCTACTTTCATGACAACTCCTACATACCCGAAAGGGAAAAACCCGTGAGGGAAAATTTTTACAGCTCAGAAAATGCTGCCGATTGTAACGGAATTCTACGTCGCTGTACCTAGCGACGGTAAAATTTATCCACAATTTATTGTATTTATATTGATTTATTATATGTGTACTGATTTATTGTGGCGTAAAGATCCCAATAATCTGTTCCTGCTCCCTGACATGAGATGCGGTAGCTTCATCCGTTTGCCTTTGTATATGACCACAATGGACACACTCAACAATATCAACCTTATTCTCCTGCCACATTGCCAACGTATCCTGTGATTGACATTTTGGGCAAACAGCTCCCGCAATAAAACGCTTACGACTAACGGACATAATTCCCCCCAACGCTATTCATGTTCATCCCACCCTTCCGGCCGACGACGTTCATTAATCATTTCCCGTTCAAACAGTTCTTCCAATTCCCTGCGAGCCTCTTTTATGCGGGATATCTGTGCCAGATCCTCATGCAGATAGGGCATCAATTCACGCAACATGCGCATATCTAATCGCCGAAAATGCTGCTGTGCACGATGTGCCTGATATGGATGCATACCCAGCCTGATCAATGCCTTTTTTCCCAGCTCCAATGCACTGGAAAATGTTTCTCGGCTAAAATCTTTCACACCACTCTGCAACAGCTCATGGGCTTCCAGACGCCCTCTTGCACGCGCAATAATATTCAGATGAGGAAAATGTTTCTGACACAAGCGCACAATCGCCACCGTATCTTCTGGTTCATCACAGGTAATGACAATTGCTTTGGCCTTTGCAGCACCAGCGGCTCGCAACAGTTCCAATTTACTCGCATCACCATAATACACCTTATAGCCATAACGACGCATAGTACTGATTGCGCCCATATCGCGTTCCAGCACAGTGATACGGATCTTATTCGCCATTAGCAAACGCCCAACCACTTGTCCGAAACGACCAAAACCAACCAAAATCACCTCAGGATCATTGTCTTCCACAAATGGCTGTTCAGTGTATTTTTCATGTGCATTATATCGACGTGCCAAAACACGTTCGATTAATAGCATTACCAAAGGTGTTGTCATCATTGATAATGTCACCACAGCCAATAAAAGAGACTCCTGCGTCTGATTCAATACCTTTTGCTCAAGCGCCTGAGAAAACAAGACAAATGCAAATTCTCCCCCTTGACTTAACACCCCGGAAAATTGTGAGCACAGCGATTTTCTTAAACCGGACATCCTGCCAATCACATAAAGTATGAGGCTTTTTATCAATACCAGACCCAAGACACTCAATAAGATATTAAGCCAATAAGTAAAAAAAATGCTCAAATTCAGCGACATGCCAACAGAAATAAAAAATAGCCCCAACAACAGTCCCTTGAATGGCTCAATAGAGATCTCTAGCTCATGCCGATATTCACTTTCCGCCAACAATACGCCTGCAATGAAAGTACCTAGCGCCATAGAAAAACCTAATGCTTCCATAAAAATCGCGGCTCCCAGAACAATCAGCAATGCAGCCGCAGTAAATACCTCCCTGACACCAGATTTCACCACTAACCGGAACAAGGGACGCAGTAAATATCGTCCTCCCAACAACATGCCGGCTAAAGCGATAATCTTCAGCACAATATGCCGCCAATCACTGGTTGTTACTCCCCCGACCAGCAAAGGGATTGCAGCTAAAGCAGGGATCACTGCCATATCCTGAAACAGTAAGATAGAAAATCCGAGCCGACCACTTTCATTATTACTCGTCATCCCTTTATCTTTCATCAATTGCAGTGCCATAGCCGTAGATGACATCGCAAGGCCAATACCACCAATAACAGCGGCTTGCCATACAAAATTCGCCAAATAAAGGAGTGAGATGAGAACCAGTGCGGTTAAAACTACTTGAGCCATACCGGCACCAAAAATCGATCGCCTGAGCTGCCAAAGTTTTGTTGGATTCAGCTCAAGTCCGATAACAAACATCAGGAAAACAACGCCCAGTTCTGAAAAATCGAGGATCTCATCAACATTCTTGATAAATCCCAGCCCCCACGGGCCAATGACGATCCCTGCAATAAGATATCCCAGGACAGCCCCGATATTGAATTTCTGAGCAAGGGGAACAGCCACAACAGCAGCGAATAAAAACACTACACTGGCGCTTAATAGCGCTGAAGTCTCCATGATCACCCACCTCCCAAGGATAATGGCGCTTTCAGCCATTCCTGATACGCGTTCGCACGGCTGGCAAGTACCTCAGGCCGTTGACGTCTGGCCCAATAAATGATCATTGGTGATAACCAATGCATATGGCACATTGATGCAGTTAATTCGAAAGGCCGGAGAATTTCCTCCATTGGATAAAAATTATACCCCCCTCTCCGGTAAGCATCTTCCGGCTCTCCCGTCGTGATAACAGACCGCCAATACTTTCCTTTAAGCGCCTGCTCCGTCCTACCAACGAAGTCTCTGCTCAACACACGATCCATCCATTCTTTCAATAAAGCAGGACAACTATAAGTGTACAAAGGATGTTGAAAAACAATCACCTCATGCTCGTGCAACAACTGTTGTTCTAAAGAGACATCAATAAAAAAATCAGGATAAACCCCGTAGAGATCGTGAACCGTGACATGCTCTAATTTCTGTGCCATCTGCAATAACATTTTATTAGCAACTGAATTCATCGGTTCCGGATGGGTATATATCAGCAATACTTTAGGCGGCAATACGTTAGGAGATAACAACATCAATCCCTCCAGGACGTGTCAGGACACATATTTTCCGCTACCATGCACGCCAAGCTATTAAATCAAATTGTATAAATACCCAATACATTTCAAATTGCAGCATGGTGGTATCAACAAAACAGCAACTTGAAAGATGAAAGATATCAACCTAATTATTAACTCAACATACTATATATAGACAATACCTATGATTCTTTTCTCTTCACTGCAAATCCGTCGTGGCATTCGAGTCCTGCTGGACAATGCCAACGCAACCATCAATCCCGGGCAGAAAGTGGGATTAGTTGGCAAGAATGGCTGTGGTAAATCGACCCTACTCGCATTACTAAAGAATGAGCTTCAGGCTGAGAATGGTTCCGTCACATTTCCCAATAACTGGGCGTTGGCTTGGGTGAATCAGGAAACACCCGCTTTAGAGACTTCGGCACTAGAATATGTCATTGATGGAGATCGCGAATTCCGACAACTGGAACAAAAGCTAAAAATAGCCAACGAACAAAATGATGGGCACGCCATTGCCCATCTTCATGGCTTGCTTGATACCATTCAAGCATGGACAATCCGCGCACGAGCAGCCAGCCTGCTGCACGGATTGGGTTTTTCCCAAGCTCAGCTAGAACAACCAGTGCGTTCATTTTCCGGTGGCTGGCGCATGCGCCTCAACTTGGCACAAGCACTAATCTGTCGTTCTGATCTGTTATTGCTCGACGAACCGACCAACCACCTTGATCTTGATGCCGTTATCTGGCTGGAAAAATGGCTGAAGAATTATACCGGCACCTTGATTCTGATTTCCCATGATCGTGATTTCCTTGATCCAATCATTGATAAAATTCTGCATATTGAGCAACAGAACCTATACGAATATACCGGCAATTACTCTTCCTTCGAGCGGCAACGTGCAGCGAAACTTGCCCAGCAACAGGCGCTATACCAAAGCCAACAGGAAAGAGTGGCACATTTGCAGAGCTACATTGATCGTTTCCGTGCCAAAGCCTCTAAGGCGAAACAAGCACAAAGCCGCATCAAAATGCTGGAACGTATGGAGCTTATCGCCCCTGCTCATGTCGATAATCCCTTTCATTTCAGTTTCCGCCAACCGGATAGCCTGCCAAATCCGCTTCTGAATATGGAGAAAGTCAGTGCTGGCTATGGTGAAAAAACTGTTCTGAATTCGATCAAATTAAATCTGGTGCCGGGTTCACGAATTGGCTTGTTGGGTCGTAATGGTGCGGGCAAATCCACGTTGATAAAATTGCTGGCAGGAGAGCTTGCAGCTCAGCAAGGAGAAATTGCCTTATCAAAAGGTATTAAGTTGGGCTATTTTGCACAGCACCAGCTGGAATACCTGAGGGCAGATGAGTCTCCATTGCAGCATTTAGCCCGAATAGCGCCACAAGAGATGGAACAACAATTGCGGGATTATCTAGGTGGATTTGGCTTTAAAGGCGATCAAGTCACTGACCCGAGCGGGCGTTTTTCTGGGGGAGAAAAAGCCCGGTTAGTTCTGGCCCTGATTATCTGGCAGCGCCCTAACCTCCTGCTGCTCGACGAACCGACCAACCACCTTGATCTGGACATGAGGCAAGCACTGACTGAAGCACTTATTGATTTCGAAGGTGCTCTGGTCGTCGTATCGCATGACAGGCATTTACTGCGTTCTACCACAGATGAACTGTATCTGGTGCATGATGGTAAAGTAGAAACATTTAAAGGCGATTTAGAGGATTACCAGCAATGGCTGACCGAGCTACAACGCCAGCAAATACGTGACAGCCAAGAAAAAGAACGAACAGAGACCGATGCATCAAACACCAATGTGTCAAATAACAGCACGCAAAATTACAGTGCCCAAGAGCGCAAAGATCAAAAACGGCGTGAAGCTGAATTTCGCAATCAAACTCAACCATTACGTAAACAACTTACAGCTCTTGAAAAACAAATGGAAAAATTGAGTGCTGAATTGGCGAGTTTAGAAGAAAAACTATCAGACAACACGCTTTACGAAAATCATCGTAAGTCTGAATTAACCGAATGCCTTCATCAGCAGACACAAACAAAGTCTACGCTCGAAGATATTGAAATGGAATGGCTGAATATTCAAGAACAAATCGAGCAGATGGCCGAAGCATTTAATGCCAGTCAATAAATTAATTTTGCAAATATAATCGGGCATTGGAATTCAATGCCCGATTTCTTTTTATTCTCACATCACTGCATCAAGTATCAAAAAATACTGTTCCCTTTTTATCGCAAAAAATAAAAAATTGTATGCATACAGCCACTTTACTCGCTGTAAAAAATGATAATTCATTTATGCTAATAAGTTATTTATGCTTGAAAAACACTTGGTATATACATTCTCATTTTTCACTCCTTACTGAGAAAGTTTCTTTATAATTTATACAGTAACCTCCATATCATATAGAGATTAAGTAACAAATATCCTAATGAAGACAGCGGTAATCTTCTGACTTATACACTAGCAACCAATGTAGAAAAACTTTCTGCATCGTCAAGCAGGTGATCATCTATTGATTTTCCCCAAACCACACCGAGATCAATCTTTTTATCTGTTTCAACAATTTCCAGCAAATTCATATAATACTCAGGAATCGAACTAATAATTCGTTCAGGAACACACGTATACGAATTATTCTTTGTTACCATCTCAATTATCAACATGATATCATTTGTTTTTAATAACAAATGCATATTGTCACCGGTATAAATAGGAAAAACATTAAGACAATCCGTTAACTCAATTACCTCATTTTTTTCTGATGAATTTGACGGAACAAGCCCATTGCCATATTTACTTAAAGCTATCCTGAACTTAGATATCAAGTTACTCTTTTTTCTAAAGATAAAAACTAACCTTTCTGTAAACGTCTTTTTAGGCTCTAACTGCGCAATAGATGCCATAGGCATCACAGCAACATGCAACATCCCTGCATTCAATAAATTTATTTGCTGCTCAACTGACAAACCGGTCACCAACGCCAGTACAACATTCCCTTTATTCCCCGCAATTTGTTTCTCTATTTGAGAATAGTTATGAATAGGGAAACATGAGCCAATATATAAATGCCTGACCATATCTTCTTTTGAATCAAAATGAACCTGACTTTTAAAACGTTCATAGTGAGTTAAGAACTTCCTGGCATTTTCCAGTGTCTTATACCCAAAATCAGTCAATCTTGTTCCATTTGGCCCCCTTGTAAATAATGAAGCACCAAGAATATCTTCCAACCCGTGTATTTTCTTCGTCAAGGCAGGCTGAGAAAGATAAAGCCTCTCTGAAGCCTTATGATAATTAAGAGTCTCAGCCAAAACGATAAAAGCTTCAAGATTGCGTATATCCATGTTCTTTCGCCCAATGATTGTTAAATAACTACAAAACATTACAGATTCATGGTGATAGCATTTTAACTTAACGTTTTGCCAAAGGTTTTATCTGGTCAACTGTCAAAATGTTAACTAACAAAATGTTAGTTAATAAGGGTACAATAAGCAAAAGATTTATTATTATCACGCGTTAATTACGTAAAGAAATAATATCACTTGCAACTAACACGAAGTTTACATTTTATAATACAGATTAAAATAACCTCTTGTTATTCACATTTATATCCTGCTTCTTTCAAGTTATTTCTTTGTTGGCTGCGATCATTCATCCAAATCATATCGTTAGGATTAATTCAATTGCTGACACAATATAACTTAAAATCTATCAGGTATACTAATCTCCCTTCATTTTTCAAATTTTGGCTTTACTTGCTATACTAAAATTTGAGAGCGAACAGATATACAGCATACAAATAAACCCACTGTTGGCTATGTTATATGCCCTAAAATTAAGGCTACCACCAAGAAAATAATGAACAACAAGTTATCAATTGATAACTTTCATTTATTGGTAACCCATCTATGGAAATACCAAAAAACCATGAAAGTTAAAATATCATACTAAGAAACTATTGTGTGAATAATTTAATTCTTAGACACAAAGAAAAGCATATATAGCTGACTTACTCGCATAGTGAAATAAACAGCAGATAATTTATATCCATTCTATTATTTTTCCTTAGCTAACGATTTACTTTTATGGCTTTTTCAAAATTTACTCTTATTACGTGTTAATAAGAACCAACTTCAATTTAAAATACAGCATTAAATTCAGTAATAATAATATTCATCATCATAAAACGAGTATAAAACTCACTCAAAAATATAGTATTGATAAATAATAGTACGCGTAATGGAAGGTTTTTAGTGTGTTGTCACTGATAAAAATCCATCTAATATTATTCCAAATTATTAAGCTTTTTTATATCGGAATATTCTGTATTAGCATGAGATTTTATGTAACAATTATGTTGAAATTTATGTGCTGAAAGTAGTGGGTTGTTAACATACTTAATCACAAAAAGTGATGAAATCATAAGTAGTTATCTAAATGATATCTACTTGATAGATTTGGAATCACAGAGATAATTATTGAACTTCAATGAATGGGGTAGATTAATAAAGAGGCCATTTTAGCTGACAACGCCTCCCCCTACTGCCTGGGTATTTTCTGCAATAGCATGTGTAGCACCAGCTTCCAAATAGTGATATTTTCGTATATTATATTTTTTATTGTTACTAGTGTCTAAAACCGTTTAAATAAACTCTTCCGATTGTATCATTATTAATGAAGACGGTAAAAACAACATCATGACCAATATAACTAAAAAGTGTAATCACATATTGATATATGAAATAATATACAAGAACCTTAAAATTTAAACCCTCTCACATGAATTAGATAAATTATATCTAAACCTCATCCTGCTCTATGTATTTCCCTTCTCTCAAATCATTGCTTCATTGGCGTAACCCTAGGAATCTTTGATTTAATCATTACAAGAAAATAAAATTAAGTAACCACTTATTTACTTATCAGAAAACACAGGCTCAATATTGAGCCTGTGTTTTTATCACTATAAATTTATTACTTAATCACGGAATAAACAAAAGACTGGAGTAGAATCATTAGTGTCTTGAGTCTGAAGGGTTGAAATATTGAGTGCTTCAAATTTATCAGTATCTATGTTCAAGACATTCATAATGGATTTATCAGATGGGGTGTTCCCTGCTACTGGAACCTTAAAGAATCCCCACTTCGGCAAATTCTCGAATTCATTTACTAATGTGTCCCTATCTCCTCTCTTATCATAGTTCCATACATGAATATTTTTTACATCCTTAAGATAATTTGAACTCTGGCAATAAGCATCTTTCTGCTGTTTCTTTGCCTCCTTATTCACTCCCATCATCAGGAACCAGCGAATAGGTTTCCAATGATATTCATACGCGGTCACCTCACGAGTACTCTTATTCACTATCCTTGCCTTAAACGTCTGCTCGGTCAGTGCACTTCTGGTTCCTCTTGTTGACGGAGTCATATCGAAAGAAATTAAGCCACTCTCACTGTTTATGAGCTTGCTGCTATCGACTATAGTACCAACATCGCCACTATAGGTAACTTTAAAGTTCTCACCAGCATCTGGTAGACGCTCCCCATTCTCCTTGAGTAAACGTGCTTGTAGCGAGTTAAATACGTTGCTAGGTCCATTACTATTGATATCAAAATCCTGATAAATATCAGGAGCATCTTTATTAAACACTCTAAACATCGCGAGTTTCGGGACTGGCTCAAAGTTTATTCTCTGATTATCATCCAATGTGACTTCCTTCCCGCCTTCTGAACTACTAGTAGGGATTTTCACACTCACTCTAACGCCATTTTCAATAGCTGCCTTAGTTACCAGATCAGCATACAGAAGCCCCACGCCATTTGTTGTTGGCGATTCAAGTGTAAAATTAAATTTATCTTTAAGACTCTTGTCAAAATTAGCTATCCACTGAATTTGACTAGGATCAATGCTGATATTCCTTGCGGTACTGTTATCTTCCCCCTTCCGAATTTCTATCTTTAACCTAACCTTATCTTGCCCATTCGCTATGTACTCCCGGTTTGGTTGATGACCTGGATTGTCAACTTTAAACGAGAAAATTTTAAGATCATTAAGCCCTGCTTTAAAAGATATCGGAGGTGACTTAATGGTTACTTTATTACCACCCGTCTCTGTGAGAGTAAGCTCTATCGCTTCCTTTTCGGTTATTTGGGTACTTGTAATGGTGAATGTTATTTGTTTCCCAAGACCAACAGTCTCTGGACTCCCTGAATCCAACTTAAGACCAGGGTACTGTTCCGCATTGGTGAATTTATGATTGTGACCTTGCTGAAAATCAACATTACTACTATTTGGGATGGTAACGATAATTTTTTGCTCTTGATTGTACACAGCTGAATATACTTTACCTTCAGGTGGTATATTCCAAGTAATATCTTTAGCCTTGTCCTTAACGAAGTCTACAGGATCAGCTGTAGATGCTGTTTTAGCACCATCTATTGTCACTTCAACAATGATACCTTGTGCAGCTTCCTCACTGACTAGAGTCGCTGATATTTGACCATTCGCATCCGTTTTATCAGTTTCTTTCACCTTTTTCCAGCTCACACCATGCGGAAGGCCATTCTTAACGCTCCACTTAACTTTCACATCTTTCTCTTTCAGAAGGTTATTAGCTGCGTCACGTATAGTAGCGGTGAAAGTGTAACCATTGCCTTTACCAACCTCCATTGGGCTAGAGTCTGCAGTGTTAACCTCAACTTTGTATTCAGATTCAACTTCCTTAGAGAAATCGAGATTATTGGCTATTTCTTTTTGACGCATTCCGTCCATTGCCAAGTAAACCTTCACGTCCTTAAGCGGTTTTGTACTGCTTAGCGTTGCCTCTAACTGCCCCAAACCATTCGTTGTGTCACTTCCCTTCGTCCATTTCACTTCTTTAGAGTTAACGTCATCTACTGACCACTGCAAATTATTAACTTTCAGGTTAGCAAGGGCATCATTATCTTTTGTACCGTGAGTGATGGTCGCCAGAAATTTGTAGGCCACTTCACCAGGTTCGTTGGTCTTAACTTGTGTTTTCGTCACATCTCCTTTTAAAACAAAAGGCTCAACTGTGACGGTTATACTACTGGGTTTTGATTCGTTGCCATTGCTGTCTTGCGCCGTAAAACTGAGCTTATACGTATTATTAGCTTTAGGGTCAGTGTCATATTTTGGTAGTGTCAACCTGATAGGATTCACGCCGTCAGTAATCTCTCCGTTGTTCTTACTGAATGAATCATTTATCTGCCATAGCAGTTTCGCATCCTTAGGTGTGACAGTGGCATGTATCGGATCCCATCGTTGATAGCTATATCCTGTAATATTCTGTTGCTGAATATTCAGCAATACTTCTTTTTCACCTTTCTTACGGTAATCAAGAACAATCTGGTTATTTCTTTCCACCAAATCGTGGCGGCTGCCTGCCAATGTACGCATAGATGCAACGCTATCCGGTGCTAGCTGAGCTTCAAACGGTACGCCGAATCTGTAATTAAAATTGGTTTGGAACAGCGTTTCACTGTGCCCACCGCTGCCGAGTTTATAATCGACCCCCATGGTCACCAGTGGAACAGGTGTATAGTTCACTCCAAATCGAGCCAGACTCGGGTCTTTCTGCTTGGTATCACGATCGAATAAAGCGACTTTATCACCAAAATACTGTTCATAGGCTAACTTACCGCCAATATTCGGATAAGCAGGCAGGAAGAATTCACCAATGATATCAAAGCCGTTGGCAGGACGTTCTTCCCACCCTTTTTCATGCGGTGAATCATGCCAGTCACTCACACGCCAATAAGTATTGGCAGAGAACTTGGCATAATCAGTCCATGCCTCTCCCCCTAAACCAATACGTTTATTATTGCCCGTGACATCAAAGTCATAGAAAGAATTTAATCCATACATCCAGCTTGGTGTAAAATAACGCCCACCAAACCCTAAGTTAAGAGTATGTCGGCTATCTTTATTGCGATAACCCAACTGTGAGAAAAATAGCCAATCGGATTTGTTATCGTAAAGTGGTAACAGTAAGTCCAAAGATCCGTTATCCAATTTCCCTTTTCTATCCATAGAAAAATTAATTTTGGCTGTCCCAAACTGCGATAGCCACTTTTGTGCTTCACCGTTTACCGTGCTATTTATTTTCCCCAGTGCATAAGATTTAGCTTGTTCAGCAAGCTGAGACGGTGATGATGACAATACATTGCTGACGGTTTGAATATTTTGTGCAATCAAACCAGCCTTCTCATTTTCCTTATCACTGAGGTTATCTTCACTACTCTCCTTATTCTCTAAGAATTTTTTTTGCGATTGATGTTCATATTTTTTTCCATCCACAGCGAATGCACTCAATGATGTCAATGGAAAAATAAATACCGAATATATAAAAACTAAAAATCTAACGAACTTTTTACTAATATACGAGTCCATATATAAGTACCTCATAAAATATGGTTCTTTTCCAGCAATTAAGCATTGATGTCCAAATTTAGAGAAAAAAATAACACTTACACGCACTTAAAATACATTAGGAAACTTTTAGACAAAGTGCTTAATGAAATATTATTATCGCCTGATAATAAATGGTTATCGCATATTGCATATAAATCCGTTTACCGGAACGAAAATTTAGACTCATTCTCTTATATTCATATAATTTACACTCATATAAATAATTTAAACTTATATAAATAATAAGGAGGGTTTCTACTGGCTTCTGGATACGACTAGAAATATATTGGGTATAAAACCAATAATCTGTACGATAACCAGTTACCGATAAATCTATTCTGGTCACAAATCTATTCTGACCACATAGCAGGGAAAAATAATGAAAATCGACCTAAGTAATATGGTAACTGAGAGCCGCAACCCCTCCAGTACTCATATCGATACGTTATCCACTCTCGATATGTTACGTGTTATCAATGATGAAGATAAAAAAGTGGCTATCGCTGTCGAAAAAAACCTGCCTCAAGTTGCCGATTTGGTTGATAAAGTTGCCGAAGCATTTCTCCAAGATGGGCGTTTAATCTACATTGGAGCCGGAACATCCGGGCGCTTGGGAATTTTGGATGCCAGTGAATGTCCACCGACTTACGGCACAAAACCAGAACAAGTCATCGGCTTAATTGCTGGTGGGCACCAGGCCATTCTGAAAGCTGTCGAAAATGCAGAAGATAACTGGCAATTAGGCGCAAGTGACCTGAAGGAACTACGCTTTAATCAAAGAGATATACTGGTAGGGATCGCCGCCAGTGGCCGGACACCTTATGTATTGGGTGCAATGGAATATGGCAAATCAGTTGGCGCTACCGTCGCCTGTATCAGCTGCAACCCGGACAGCCCGATGACACAGTTGGCAGATATCGCCATTACCCCCATAGTCGGTCCTGAAGTGGTGACTGGCTCTTCCCGCATGAAAGCAGGAACAGCACAAAAACTGATACTGAATATGATCACGACAGGTGCTATGATCCGCACGGGAAAAGTGTATGGCAATTTGATGGTAGATGTGGAAGCCACCAATGCCAAATTGATTGAACGCCAGAAAAATATTGTCATGGCCGCCACTGAGTGCAACAAGGAAACAGCAGAGCAAGCCCTCAGTGCCTGTGGTGGTCACAGCAAGACCGCAATTGTAATGATTTTATCGGGTATCAGTGCCGCAGAAGCCAAAGCTTTATTGGCAAAACACCAAGGGTTTATCCGGCCAACTATGCCCAATTAATTTCTAGATGCAGGGTAGATTTTGATAAACCGATAATCATTGCCTCTTTAAAGGGGTTATAAATGGCTAAAATTAATCAGGAAATGTTGGTCGAAATACTCAATGCCATCGGTGGGGTGAGTAACATAGTACATTGTGGTAACTGCATGACCCGCCTACGATTGACCCTATATGATAATGAATTTGTTGATAAAACCAGCTTAAAGAAAATAGCGGGCGTCTTAGGTGTCATAAAAAGTGATGACCAGCTCCAGATTGTTCTTGGTCCCGGCAAAGCTCAGACAGCAGCAGAGATGATGAACACACTATTAAGTGAATCACATCATCTCCGTAGTTCAGACGCTCCTGCTATAAAATCTCCTACCACAGAACTCCATTCCGACAAGCTAAAAGAGATTGCCATTTCCAATAAGCAGCATCTTAAAGAAAAACAAACCAGCTCAGTCCATAAGTTTCTGGCTAAATTCGCCACTATTTTTACTCCCCTGATCCCCGGATTTATCGCTGTTGGTCTGTTATTGGGATTTGCGACTCTGTTGGAACAGATTTTTATCAAAGAAGCCGTTCATTCCAACGCTGTATTGGTTGAGATAATCGGCTATATGAAAATCTTCAGCAAAGGCATGTTCAGCTTCCTGAGCATCTTGATTGGCTACAATGCACAAAAGGCATTTGGTGGTTCAGGAGTTAATGGAGCCATCATCGCATCCCTGTTTGTATTGGGATATAACGCCGAAGCCACCAGTGGGTTCTATTCTGGCATCAGTAATTTCTTTGGCTTCGCTATCGATCCTCGGGGCAATATTATCGGGGTACTGATAGCGTGTATTCTCGGCGCTTGGGTCGAAAGGCAGGTCCGCAGAATTATGCCCTCTGATCTGGATATGATCCTGACCTCCGCAATTACTCTACTTATCATGGGTGCTATTGCCTTTATTATCATTATGCCTGTCGGAAGTTATCTGTTTACCGCAATGTCATGGTTGTTTATTAACTTAAATGGCAACCCATTCGGTACGGCAATCTTGGCGGGGTTGTTCTTAATTGCCGTGATGTTTGGTGTACATCAAGGCTTTGTTCCCGTCTATTTTGCCTTAATGGATACACAAGGCTTCAATTCCCTGTTCCCCATTCTCGCGATGGCAGGTGCGGGTCAGGTTGGCTCTGCATTGGCTTTGTATGTGAAAGCTAAAAAAGGTTCCCCGCTGCGTACCCAAATCAAAGGGGCCATCATTCCGGGATTTCTGGGCATTGGAGAACCCTTAATTTATGGTGTAACACTGCCACGCATCAAACCTTTTGTCACCGCCTGTTTAGGAGGCGCTGTAGGTGGTTTTTTTATCGGCCTGCTTGCCTGGTCGGGATGGCCTGTTGGGTTAAATAGCGTTTTCGGCCCTTCCGGACTGGTTGCCCTGCCACTGATGACATCCAACAGTGGCATTTTCACAGGCATGGCCGTATACGCTTGCGGGCTGCTCATCTCTTATATCGCTGGCTTCACGTTGACATTATTCTTCGGGAGCAAAAATATCAATCTAAGCTGATTCAGCCAAACCAGATTAAAGGCACGCAGGCTGCTGTCAGAATACCCATTGTAATATTGAACATGAACCATGCATGACGGCTTCTCAATAACTGTCCAATCAGTGAGCCGAGAACAAGCCAGATTGCGCTAGCGAGTATATTGGAGATTAACATCACGATACTAATGGCAAAAATGGAATGGTTATATAGCTGCCCGGACAAACTATAACTACTGACCGCACCCAATCCCATCAACCACGTTTTCGGGTTCAGGAACTGTAATAGCCATCCTTGGTAAATTTTGGTTGCCTCCCTCCCTGCCGATTTCATTGTATCCAATCGCTTATAATGTGAACTGGCTGTTTTCCACGCCAACCATAATAAATACAAGCATCCGAGCACTTTCAAACCAGCATGTATGGCAGGATAAACCAGTAACAGCGCAGCAACACCAAACGCAGACAGCAATAAAATTGTCTGCATTCCCAGAAGAATACCCAAACAAAGTGGGATGGAACGACGGATACCAAAATTCGCGCCTGATGATGTTAGCAACAAATTATTTGGGCCGGGCGTGACTGCGGAAATAAACATAAATACACTGAGCGAAAATATAAAGCTTATAGTCATGGATAAATTCTTCTCCTACAAAGTTGACTTTTCCTTCCAGCAAAATGACAGTATGCCATTCCATATATGGCTAATCATGAAATCAATTCACTATGAATGATAAATTTTATCCTTTAAGTGGGGTGAGTAATCCCCATCTGCAAACTCTTTTGCCCCGTATTTTACGGCGCCGTCCCAAACTGCAACCTCATTGGCAGCGGTTAAATTTACCCGATGATGATTTTGTTGATTTAGCATGGAGCGAAAATCCTGAAACGGCCTCCCACAAACCACGACTGGTTCTTTTTCACGGTTTAGAAGGTGGATTCAAGAGTCCTTACGCCCACGGTTTGATCAGCGCCTGTCAGAAAAAAGGCTGGCTTGGTGTCGTGATGCATTTTCGTGGATGCAGTGGCGAGCCTAACCGCCAAAAACGCATTTATCACTCAGGAGAAACCAGTGATGCCCGCTATTTTCTCAACTGGTTAACAACGAAGTATGGCAAAGCTCCCACCGCTGCTGTCGGTTATTCTCTTGGCGGCAATATGCTGGCCTGTTATCTGGCAGAAGAGCGGGAGAACGCCCAAGTAGATGCAGCGGTTATTGTCTCAGCACCGTTTATGCTGGAAGCCTGTTCAAAACGGATAGAACAGGGAATTTCTCAGCTTTATCAATATTATTTTCTTAACAAGCTGAAAAGTAATGCCATCCGTAAGTTGCTGCGTTATCCCAACTCTCTGCCTTTGAGCCTTAGCCAACTCAATTCGATGAAAAAACTGCGTGAGTTTGATGATGCCATTACCGCTAAAATCCACGGTTTCAAAGATGCAACCGATTATTATCGTCAGTGCAGCGCACTGCCTCGTTTACCAAATATCACAATACCGCTGTTGATTATCCACGCCAAAGATGATCCTTTCATGGCTCCGGAAGTTATCCCTGAACCAGCCAATTTACCACCCAATATTGAATATCAGATGACGGAACATGGCGGTCATGTTGGTTTCGTTGGCGGTTCTTTGACAAAACCACAAATGTGGCTGGAACAACGTATTCCTGAATGGTTAGTACCTTATTTAGAATCAGTGCATTTAGAATCGGGTCATTTAAAACCAGAGCATTTAGTACTACCATCTTCAACGCCATTGCTCTAAAAAATATCACCGTAAAAAACATCACAGAATCCTCAGGAGGAGCAACAATGATTATCCCGTGGCAACAATTGGAAGCTGATACCCTCCTCAACCTGATTGAGAGTTTTGTCTTACGGGAAGGCACCGATTACGGCGAACAGGAAAAAACTCTTGAACAAAAAGTACAGGATGTCAAACGCCAGCTTGAACAAGGTGAGGTTCTGCTGGTATGGTCTGAATTACATGAAACCGTCAATATCATGCCCAAAGAAATGTTTCACCATCAAGTCTGACTTGTTCTGTTCACCCTAATAGGCTGATTAAAAATATAATCTCCCCAATTTTATTGATAAGGAGTCTGTTCATGTCTGTCAAACACCCTGTCATCGCAATTACTGGTTCCAGTGGAGCAGGAACAACCACTACCAGTGTCGCCTTCCGCAAAATCTTCCAGCAACTTGGCGTAACCGCCGCACTGATAGAAGGGGATAGTTTCCATCGTTATACTCGTCCTGAAATGGATGCCGAGATCCGAAAAGCGAAGGAGCAGGGCAGGCATATCAGTTATTTTGGGCCAGAAGCCAATGATTTCAGTACACTGGAAAAAATGTTTTTTGATTATGGGAAAACAGGGGGAGGTCGCTGCCGAAAATACCTCCATACCTATGATGAAGCCGTACCTTATAACCAACTTCCAGGTACTTTCACCCCGTGGGAATCCCTACCAGCAAATACAGATGTTCTATTTTATGAAGGGTTACATGGTGGTGTTGTCACGCCGCAATACAATGTCGCCAGCCATGTTGATTTGCTGATTGGTGTTGTACCTATCGTCAATCTGGAATGGATACAGAAGTTAATCCGTGATACCACTGAACGCGGGCATTCCAGAGAAGCCGTTATGGATTCCGTTGTACGCTCAATGGATGACTATATTCGTTATATCACACCACAGTTTTCACGCACTCACATCAATTTCCAGCGTGTTCCCACCGTTGATACCTCCAACCCCTTCTCTGCCAAGGCGATTCCTTCACTGGACGAAAGTTTTATCGTGATTCGCTTTCGTGGCCTAACCCAAATTGATTTTCCTTATTTACTGGCAATGCTTCAAGGTTCATTTATTTCCCGTATAGATACTCTTGTCGTTCCGGGTGGAAAAATGGGACTGGCTATGGAATTAATTATGGCACCACTTGTCAAACAATTATTGGAAGGCAAAAAAATCTCATAATTCCAGCATCATTTCACTTTTAATAAAACAGGTAACAAAAAATAACGCTACCTGTTTTATTAAAATAAATAGGCCATTTTTATAACAATAAATCTACCTATCAAAGATGAGATGCAGAAACAGATAAAAAAACATCATAGGGCATTACACTTACCAGAATCTCTTTATTTCTTTTATAAATAACCATTCCTTATGACAGATTTTTGGCAATTCCTTAACATGCTGAAGCGATACAAGAAAAACAGAAACGTTTCTCTATGTTACAAACATAGTTACAATGGTAGACTGGGGTGAGCTGGTGGCCTATATGACTTAACATCAAAATGTCAGTAAACTGATATTTTTAATAATTCATATAAAGCTCCTGCTTGTCATTTTTTTAGTAATTTAACATGTTAATAATTTTTTTTATAAAGCCATCCTGAGATGAGAAACCACAGTTTCTCACAGTGTAAAGGCAGAAATAACAACAGAGGATAAAGCGAATGGTTCTCGGCAAGCCACAAACAGACCCTACTCTTGAATGGTTTTTGTCACATTGCCATATTCACAAATATCCATCCAAGAGCACGCTTATTCATCAAGGCGAGAAAGCAGAAACGCTTTACTATATTGTTAAAGGTTCAGTTGCTGTTCTAATAAAAGATGAAGATGGCAAGGAAATGATTCTTTCTTATTTAAATCAGGGAGACTTCATTGGTGAGCTTGGATTATTTGAAGAGGGGCAAGAACGTAAACGAACGGCATGGGTACGAGCTAAAAGTGCCTGTGAAGTGTCCGAAATTTCCTATAAGAAATTCCGTCAGTTAATTCAGGTTAATCCTGATATCCTGATGCGTTTATCTGCTCAAATGGCAAACCGCCTACAAACTACTTCAGAAAAAGTAGGTAACCTAGCTTTTCTAGATGTTACAGGTCGTATCGCCCAAACGTTACTCAAGTTAGCCAAACAGCCTGATGCAATGACCCACCCTGATGGTATGCAAATCAAAATCACTCGTCAGGAGATTGGTCAGATTGTGGGTTGTTCTCGTGAAACAGTTGGCCGCATTCTGAAAATGTTGGAAGGGCAAAAACTGATCTCAGCACACGGTAAAACCATCGTCGTTTATGGGACACGTTAGTTCCCAACAAGCCTGAACCCCAGCCAGTGCAGCCTGTTACATTCGCACTGGCTTTTTTTGTTGCTTCACCTAACCGTTATATCTACTCAACCATCCGGATATCGCTATATCCAGCCGCATCATGCCTTCTATGATTTCATCCTGAGAAATAACCAAGGATGGTGTAAAACGCAAAATACTGTCTCCCGCACTTAATAACATCAATCCCTGTTCTTCCGCTTGCTGCAATATTTCTCTGGCCTTGCCCTGATATTCTGCTTTCAATACAGCCCCAATAAGCAAGCCTTTTCCGCGAAATTCATGGAAGATGCCATATTTCTGGTTAATCTTTTTCAGGGCATGAATAATCATATCGTGACGTTTTTCCACACCCACCAGCACTTCCGGAGTATTGATGATATCCAAAGCGACACAACCGACAGCACAAGCCAATGGATTTCCGCCATAAGTCGTTCCATGTGTGCCTGTTTCCATTGCAGTCGCTATTGCATCTGTCGTTAACATCGCACTGATTGGGAAACCTCCCCCCAAAGCTTTTGCTGTCGTCAAGATATCCGGCTGTACACCATAATGCTGGTAAGCATATAACTTGCCTGTGCGCCCCATTCCACTCTGAACTTCATCAAAGACCAACAGAGCCTGATGCTTATCGCACAATTCACGTACCCCATGCAGAAACTCCATCGTCGCTGGAGTGACTCCCCCTTCTCCCTGAATTGGTTCTAAAACAACAGCACAGCAGTAATCATCGATCGCTGCCCTGACAGCATCCAGATCATTAAAAGGTACATGAACAATATCAGCAGGTTTGGGGCCAAATCCTTCAGCGTATTTCGGCTGCCCTCCTACCGAAACAGTGAAAAAAGTGCGCCCATGAAACGCCTGATGAAAAGCAATAATTTTAGTCTTGTTGGGATGATGGCGAGTAATCGCATAGCGACGCGCTAATTTGAATGCAGCTTCATTAGCTTCTGCTCCCGAATTAGCGAAAAAGACCTTCTGCGCAAAGGTCGCATCAATCAATTTTTGTGCTAAGTTTAAGGCGGGTTCATTGGTAAAAACATTACTGACATGCCACAATTTTTCACCTTGCTGTTTCAGGGCATCCACCAAAGCAGGATGACAATGCCCCAGAGCCAAAACAGCGATACCACCGGCAAAATCAATGTATTCTTTTCCCTGTTGATCCCATACTCGACTGCCTTGTCCTCTGATAGGAATAAAATTTGCTGGTGCATAAATGGGCAACATTACCTGATCATAGTTATTTCGGTTTATTGCTTTATTTTCTACCATTTCCCTCACCTTATTTTTATATTTGCCATTTAAAAGTGAAATAATAATCATTAAATATGAATAAAAAATCACGCAAGGGCAAATAAAAAAACAACCGAATGAGGGAGTAAAGATAGTATCTGATTAATATTTGAGGAAATTATTCAATAGTTCATGCCCCTGTTCACTAAGAATGCTTTCCGGATGAAATTGCACTCCTTCCAGTGGCAAAGTACGGTGACGTATTCCCATGATTTCATCCACATCACCATTACGCTGACTCCATGCCGTCACTTCAAATGAAGCAGGAAGCGTTTCTGCGGCAATGACCAAAGAATGGTAACGCGTGACGGTTAAGGGATGATCCAACCCTTTGAATACTCCTTGCTGGCTATGGTGGAGCAAACTGGTTTTTCCATGCATCACTTCACGGGCTTTAACAACACTGGCTCCAAAAGCCTGTCCTATCGCCTGATGCCCCAAGCATACGCCGAGAATGGGCAATTTCCCTGCAAAATGTGAAATCGCTTCCAGTGAGATCCCTGCTTCATTTGGTGTGCAAGGGCCTGGAGAAATAACTAAATGTGTAGGTGCCAAATCTTCGATATCTTCAAGCTGTAGCTCATCATTACGCTTAACTAAAACCTCTGTCCCTAATTCACAAAAATATTGATATAAATTGAATGTAAAAGAATCGTAGTTATCTATTATTAATAACATAGGAGTATATCCTACTGATTTTATAGTTTTATAAGTTGCCCTACCCCATTGGGGTATTATGCATTCTGTATTACGGTAAAATCAGGTAAAGCAGTATCAACGGCAACGGGGAGCTCATCATACCACAGAAGCATTCGAAAATAGAGATGCGGAAAAATGGCGAAAAGAAGAACAACGGAGAGGAAACAAACGGTATTCAAACAACTATTAATGATTATCTGAATACCATACTATGTCAGTTTGAATTATTAACGCTCAATCTTGGCAGACAAGAGCACTATAGGTTTCACGGGTACATTTTGATAAGGTCCGGCATTTTCTGTTTTGACCTGAGCAATTTTATTAACCACGTCCATGCCTTTTACTACCTTCCCAAAAACTGCATAACCGAAGTCACGCTGCCCGTGGTCAAGAAAAGCATTATCAGTCACATTAATGAAAAACTGGGCGGTGGCGCTATCCTTATCTGCGGTTCGAGCCATCGCAATAGTGCCACGAAGATTACGCAGACCATTATCTGCTTCATTTTTGATTGGCGCTCTGGTGGGCTTCTGTTTCATATCTTTTGTGAAACCGCCCCCCTGAATCATAAAACCTGGGATAATACGATGAAAGATAGTGTTGTTATAAAATCCCTCATTGACATACTTAACGAAATTCTTGGTAGTAATTGGAGCTTTATTGCTATCTAACTCAAGTTCGATTTCTCCTGCCGATGTTACCAGCTTCACGTGAGTTTCAGCAGCCAATGCTGGGACAGCAACTGCACTGATAGCACATGCCGTCATAAGCGACACAAAAATACGTTTAAACATTAATGATTCCTTTATTTTTGAGGTCAACAATAAACTCATAACAACAAAACTTATTAAGTGTAAGCCCCAATGGAATTAACTTCCAAAGATTTACCTACCTTTACGAGTATTTTGGGTTGATAGGCGAATAATCTATCGATATTACTTTTATATTCGCATATTTTGGTAAGAGTTATTTTGCGAATAACCTCCATATTGATGTGCTTTCTGCACTAAGGAACATCAATATCGTATTCATCACGTATTGAATGCATAAAACCAAAACTCTCATCCAAATTTTAGGCCGGCAGCAATTGCAGAACAGTTGATATCGTCACCAATGAGATAAGTAGGGAAATGATAATAGAGAGGGAAATAACTTCTTGTTTGAAGCCATATTTATTGGCAAAAACGTATACTCCAGCGCCGATAGGCTGTGCAGCCATAATAATAGCGACAATTAACCAGATATCATCTGTCTGTTGCATGCCAAGCAAATAATAAGCGCAGATAAACGTAACCAAAGGTTGTATCCCCAATTTGAGTAACAACATCGGTACAACCAGTTTTAACGCTTCTCCATTGATATGCTCTTTGAATTTAAGCCGGGATAATCCCAACCCCAGAGCGAACAACGCCGTAGGCCCTGTGGCATTACCAAGAAATTCCGCAACTAATTGCAAAAATTCTGGAACGGGAATATCGAAGCAAACAAAGGCCAAACCCATCATAACTGAAATCATCAACGGATTACTTAATGTGGCCTTTAATGCCTTAATAAAACTTTGGCTAATGGATGTTTTGCTACCTGATTGACGAGCAGAAAGAATATCGTAAGTAATGATGACAACTATAATAACCGGAATATTATGCAGGATCGTAGCTATAGCGGCGGGAAACGCAGCAGATTCCCCATAGACGGAGATCAGGATTGGGAGCCCCAGATATCCGGTAGTGCCATAACACGCCCCCATACTTAAAATCGACGATTGAGGCAACATAACGCCCATAAATTTAGCTAGCAACATCCCTGAAACATACGTGACACCAATACCAGCCAAGCTGGCAACTATAAATTTCCACTGTTGCAATTCACTCGTATCTGCTCGAGCAATAGCAAGAAACAATAAGGCAGGCAATGCAATA
Organism: Xenorhabdus vietnamensis; assembly: GCF_002127535.1. Lineage (GTDB taxonomy): Bacteria > Pseudomonadota > Gammaproteobacteria > Enterobacterales > Enterobacteriaceae > Xenorhabdus > Xenorhabdus vietnamensis. Next base: position 23,035 of record NZ_MUBJ01000015.1, on the reverse strand, counting down.
TAAAGTACATAATCATTAATTAATTTATCGGAATGACCGCTATCAGGATTCAAGCGGCCAAAACAATATCCGACAAAGATAACCAAAAATATTGGCACAACTGTCATAAACATTTGGGCTGATTCCACATGAATTTTTATATAACGTCTCGAAAATTTCCCTGGCGCATTAGACTTGCTGTAGCTATTCAAAATAAATATTTGTTATATTTTTGATAATATTGCGATAACAAATTAATTTTGTTAAATAAAAAATTCCTTTCTTATCATTGAATTTATCAATGATGACAACAGAGGCAACTCTATGAAACAGGATATTTGCATTAATCGTTTTGACGGACGTGGCATAACACTTGAGCAACTACGTGCATTTGTCCTCGTAGCTACACATGGTGGATTTGCCAAAGCTGGCGAAGAATTAGGCCGCACACAACCTACGCTTAGCCTTAGCATTAAACGACTTGAGGAAGATATTGGATGCCGTTTAATTGATCGGCGACAAGGCTCAATTATCGGGTTGACCGATGAAGGTAAACAACTATTACCAGCAGCCAGAGATATTCTTTCCCGTATGACACAAGCACTGCAATCAGTGAAAAAATTCCGGTTAAGAGGAAAAATTGCGCTTGGTGTCCCCGATGATTTCAGCATTAAAAATCTGTATAAAGCGATCTCTTGGTGCCTGTCTGAACATCCCGAATTAAAAATAGAAATTACAGCAGCCTCATCACCGGTACTTTCTACCCTATTGGAAAAACGGCAACTGGATATAGCCATTACTAAAGAAATAGCAGGCCAGCCGACCAACACCAATAATAAAAGTATCTTGAGTATTGAACCGTTATATTGAGTTGCTTCTAAAATAGAACACTTCAATGAACATCAAGAAATTCCTCTGGTTATTTTCCCTGATGGCTGTGTCATTCGCCAATGTGCCATAAAAGCACTGGAACATGTGGGCAAACCTTACTTCTTTGCGTATGTCAGTGCTTCATTTGAGAACGTGAAAAGTGCAATAGAACACGGTTTGGGAATTGGATTATTGCCACGTAATTCATTAAACGATGCTCTGTATGTATTGTCTTCCGAACACGGTGTACCCAGCACGCCAACAATTCAGCTTGTTTTGCATGTCGCAGCTCAAGGGGAATTATATTCACTTTTCGCCGACTACTTGCGCCGTTCGTTATCAGAATAAAGTTACGCCTGTCCACAAGCAGTAGCTCTCGGTATAATCACCGCGCTATTTTTGTGTATTCCTCGGGGAGAAAACCATTTTGACCATCAAGAACTACAACTATCATATGACCCACTTTATCACGAGTGCACCTGACATTCGCCACCTGCCTCAAGATGTGGGCATTGAGGTCGCGTTTGCCGGTAGGTCAAATGCGGGCAAATCCAGTGCCCTGAATGCACTGACCCGCCAAAAAAGCCTTGCGCGCACCAGTAAAACCCCCGGCCGTACCCAGTTGATTAACCTGTTCGAAGTCGAAGAAGGGGTTCGATTGGTCGACTTGCCGGGCTATGGTTACGCTGAAGTACCAGAAGAGATGAAGCGCAAATGGCAGAAAGCCTTGGGGGAGTATCTCCAGAAGCGCGAATGCCTGCTAGGGCTGGTGGTTTTGATGGATATCCGCCATCCGCTGAAAGATCTGGATATGCAAATGATCGAATGGGCTATCGTGATGCAGGTGCCTGTCATGGTATTGCTGACTAAAGCCGATAAACTGGCATCCGGTGCCCGCAAGAGCCAATTGGCGAAGGTTCGTCAGGAATTGGCCTCTCTGGATGGTGATATTCAGATCGAATATTTCTCCGTCCTGAAAAAAATCGGCATCGATAAACTAGAGCAAAAACTTGACCTTTGGTTCAATCAACCAGCCATTGAAGCGGAATAGTACCCGCTCCTGATCTTACCCCGCCCCTATAAACCGGACATAAAAAAACGCCCCAGTCAAAAAAGATGACTGGGGCAGCTAATATTCAGCTAAATCCGATTACGTGAAGTAAAAGGTCTGAAAGATAGAACATCTTACCTCTGTACCCTACATTGGTAACTTTAACCTATTCCTTTAATCAAAAAAAGAGTTTTTTGTAATTAATTTTCATAAAATACCTCGATTCAGCCGCTAGCATTTAAGTAAAATAGGTTATACAGACACCATTTATGTAGTTTAATTACATATTTGTGAGATCTAGATCTTATCTCAAACCTAACCTAAATTCTTGTTACAAGCCTCTTAATGGCGTAATTGAGTTTATTTCCGTGCATTGAACAAACTGTGTTTTCATAAAAATCATTCAATAAAAAAATACCGCCATAAAAACACAGTCATAAAAAAAGAACCGCACTTCTGCGGCTCTTTTTCAGTTTCTAAGATGAAAATTCTGAGATAAAAGGCATATCAATGTGCCTGATCCCAATTATTGCCAACCCCAACATCCACTTTTAACGGCACATCAAGCAGCATACTTTGTTCCATCAACTCTCTGATTTTCTGCTCTGCGGTCTCCAGCTCTGATTCGTGCACTTCAAATACCAGTTCATCGTGAACCTGCATGATCATACGCACATTTGGCTGCTCACTGACAATCCAGCTATCTACCGCAATCATCGCCAATTTAATGATATCCGCCGCCGTACCCTGCATAGGTGCGTTGATAGCTTCACGCTCTGATGCCTTGCGGCGCATGGCGTTACGTGATTTTATATCCGGCAGGTACAACCGACGACCTTCCAATGTTTCGACAAATCCATGATCAGCCGCTTGCTGGCGGGTGCGTTCCATATAAGTCAATACACCCGGATAACGCTCAAAATAGAGATCCATATAACGCTGTGCTTCACCGCGCGGAATACCTAACTGACGGGATAAACCAAACGAACTCATGCCATAAATCAAGCCAAAGTTAATTGCTTTAGCACTGCGGCGTTGCTCGCTGGTCACTTGTTCCAATGGCACACCGAACACTTCCGCAGCCGTCGCACGGTGGATGTCCTTACCTTGTGCAAATGCCTTCAGCAGCCCTTTGTCTTGCGATAAATGAGCCATAATGCGCAGTTCAATCTGTGAATAGTCCGCCGCCATAATTCTGTAGCCTTCTGGCGCAATAAATGCCTGACGAATGCGTCGTCCTTCTTCATTGCGGACAGGAATGTTTTGCAAATTTGGATCACGGGAAGAAAGGCGCCCTGTCGCAGTTACCGCCTGATGATAAGAGGTATGAACGCGATTTGTCAGTGGGTTCTCCATCTGAGGCAATTTATCCGTATAAGTGGATTTCAGTTTTGCCAGACCACGATGTTCCAAAATCACTTTGGGTAATTCATGGTTTTCCGCCAACTCTTCCAACACTTCTTCATTCGTTGATGGTGCGCCATTCGGCGTCTTTTTCAGCACAGGCAAGTTCATTTTTTCAAATAGAATGACTTGCAACTGTTTTGGCGAAGCAAGATTGAATTCTTCCCCTGCCAGCTCATAAGCGGATTTTTCCAGTTCATCTAAACGTGCAGTGATTTCCCTTGAATGTTTTGCTAACGTTTGAGCATTGATCAATACCCCCGTTCTTTCCATGCGGGACAATACCGGCACCAGTGGCATTTCGATCTTCTGGAAAATTTTTTTCAGGGTTGGGACACTTTCTAACTGAGGATACATGGCCTGATGCAGTCTCAGAGTCACATCCGCATCTTCTGCCGCATATTTTGAAGCTTCCTCCAATGGGATTTGATTGAAGGTAAGTTGTTTTTTACCCTTGCCTGCAATTTCTTCAAATGTAGTGGTTTTATGCCCCAGATGGCGATCAGCAAGGCTATCCATGTCATGCCGCCCACCAACACTGTTCAAAACATACGATTCCAGCATGGTATCAAAAACAATTCCATTCAAAGCAATGTCATAACGCGCCAGAACACCACGATCAAATTTCAGGTTTTGACCAATCTTAGGCAAGTTAGCATCTTCCAGTAGCGGCTTTAATACAGCGAGAACTTCATGCAGATCCAATTGCTGTGGCGCATCCAGATAATCGTGTCCCAATGGCAGATAAGCGGCTTCAACTTCTGATTCTCCCGCTTCTGATTCCCCCACGGCAATGGCAAAAGACATTCCCACCAGATTGGCTGTCAGGGTGTCCAAACCGTCGGTTTCAGTATCAAAAGAGAATGCCGGAGCCTGTTTCAGTTTTTCAATCCACTCATCAAGGGATTGGCGTTCAAGGATGGTTTGATAGCTTTCCGGCGAAATTTTGACAGCAGTGGATTCAATTGACACTGATTCTGATTTATCTGATTTATTAATAGCGCCTGCGGCGGGTTTCTGTCCGCTCCTTTCCAGCCAACTACCATTCTGTACGTCACTGATCCAACGTTTGAACTCATAATGACTGAATAGTGTCAACAATTCATCCGTATCCGGCGGCATAACGGAAAGCTCCAGACAGGTCTTATCCATCTCAACATCAGTTTTGATGGTTGCCAATTGGTAGGAAAGATAAGCCACCTCTTTATGCTGCTCCATTTTACCGCCCAATGTTTTGGCTCCACGGAAACCAAGTGTGGCAATCTCATCCAGTCGGGCATAGACCTCATTCAATCCACCGATACCCTGCAATAGCCCCAGAGCTGTTTTCTCACCCACTCCCGGTACACCCGGAATATTATCGGAAGAATCTCCCATCAGGGCGAGAAAATCGATAATCAGTTCAGGAGGAATACCGTATTTTTCCGTAACCTCGTCCGGCCCCAAAATGGTGTTGGTCATAGTATTAATCAATGTAATGTTTGGCGTCACCAATTGCGCCATATCTTTATCACCAGTACTGATCAGAACTGAACGGCCTTCTTTTTCAGCCTGCAAGGCCAGTGTACCAATAACATCGTCAGCCTCAACGCCCGGAACAACCAGAATTGGCAGCCCCATTGCCTTGACCATCTTGTGCAACGGCTCAATCTGTGAACGTAAATCATCCGGCATTGGCGGCCGATGAGATTTATATTCAGCAAACAGCTCATCACGGAACGTTTTACCCTTAGCATCAAACACAACCGCCACATGACTGGGTTTGTACTGCATGATTAAACTTCGCAGCATGTTCAGCACGCCATACATGGCGCCCGTCGGCTCTCCTGAACTGTTTGTCAGTGGAGGAAACGCATGGTATGCACGATAAAGGTATGAAGAACCATCAACCAAAATCAGGGGATTGTCTGCTATCTGTGCCATAAAATTTTCTTCGTCGTTCTGTGGGATGAATAAAGAATAGAATGCCATACTGTGTCGTTATAGACGAATATTGCGGAAATTTTCTCGTACTAACTTGCATTTTATGACAAATATTCTGATGAATACTCTGTGGATAACTTTGTGCACAAAAAATGGCACATAAAACAGATTTATGTTTATAACTGCAAAGAGTGAATAACTGGAGGCAAAAATCAATGAATTACGCGGAGTATTACAGAAATATGACAACCGCTTTAAAATCACTGAATTGTGGATATTACCGGTGTTTATGTTATGAAAGGTGTTTCTTGGCAAGTATTGTGCCAATTCTATCATAGTTGGCACAATACCTAGGTTATTTTATATTAATACCAGCGTTTTTGTTCCCTTACGCCACTATCTTGCTTGTGACTTATTTTTTGTTTATCAGATAGTTCACTACTTCAGAGAATTCTTGGGCATAATCCTGAGTTGAATGGGGTTCGATACCGTTGTTGTTAATCAAATACTTGCCTTTAACAAAGACAGACGGAACACCACGCAAGTTAAGATTCTTAGCAGCCAAACGCTCTTTGTCTGCTACAGATTTCACAATAAAACTGTTCAATGCCGCATCATACTCTTTACCAGATACACCCGCTTTGATGAAAGCATTGCGGATATCTTCCTTGCTATGAATGGATTGGCTTTTATGAATACCCTCAAACAAAATTGGAGTGACTTTATCCTCAACCTTCATGACAATGGCGACCGCCCAAGCATCAGTCAACTCTTTACCCAAAGGCCCCATAAAATCAACATGATAGCGTTCATGAGTCACTCCTGCTGGCAAGTTTTTCTCGATAGTTGAACGAACATGATAAATATTTTCAAACTCATAGCAGTGAGGACAATAAAAAGAGAAAAACTCCAACACCTGAGGCTGATTCACAGCCGGATCTCTTAACTCGATATACTGTTTGCCTTCAGAAAAACCGGAAGCGAATGCATTAAATGCCATAAACGCTCCCACTAAGGCTAGATAAAATTTCTTCATAATGGTCTCCAAAAAAATTAATACATAGGATTGAGCTGTAAAGGTGGCTCCTGTAACAGCCGAATTTGCTCGGAAAAAAGACTTATTTGCTTATACCAGAAATCACTATCAGCCATCCACGGAAATGCTTTTGGAAAGGCTGGATCTTGCCAGCGACGAGCAACCCAAGCCAAATAATAGACCATTCGCATCGCACGCAGGGGTTCTATTAATGCCAATGTTTTTGGATCAAATGCCATAAACTGACCATATGATTCCAACAAAATATCCAACTGGATCAGCCGCTCTTGCCGTGAACCATTGAGCAGCATCCACAAATCTTGAACAGCCGGACCATTGCGGGCATCATCAAGATCCACAAACCATGCTTCATCACGCCACAAGATATTACCAGCATGGCAATCCCCATGCAGCCGCAATATTTGCCACTTACCATGCCATTGACTAGCCACTGCCTGATTTAATTCATCCAGTGCAGCCAAAACGCCCTGTTTATGTCTGGCAGGGATTAGTTCGCATTCAGCCAGGTATTGATACGGCTGATATAAATATTCATTCAAATTAAGCGTGGGGCGAACAAAAAATGGTTTTTTTGCTCCAATTTGATGCATTCTTCCCAGCAATAACCCAACATCTTCCAATTGGTCAAAATTGTCTGATTCGTACTGGCGCCCCCCCACACTGGGAAAAATGGCAAAAAAGAAACCGCCGTAATTCAGCACGCTCTTCCCGTCGAACCTCAAGGGTGCCGCCACTGGCAGATCAGCTTGCTGCAATTCATGAGCAAGATCATGTTCCTCTTGAATTTGTTGTTGGCTCCAACGCAGGGGACGATAAAATTTCACAACATAGCGTTTGCGGTTTTCATCCATGAACTGATACACACGATTCTCATAGCTATTCAGTTCGGTCAGACCAGAATCAAGATACAAGCCAGACTGCACCAACGCATCCATAATTAAATCTGGCGTAATATTCTGAAAATTAAAAGCCTTCGGTTCCGTCACAACACAGTTCTCTCTTCATTAATCTTTAACAATGCCCCGGGCACGCAACAACGCTGTCTTAAAATCTTCTTCATAATCTTTTTTCAACCCAGGGATTTCTGCATGACTATCCCTACCACGCATTTTCAGGTGGTAAATCAGAATATCATCCGTTAATTCAGACAGCTGTCCTTCAAATCCTGCTTCATCAGCCAGTTTCTGCAAAAGTTCCACCAAATTTAAATCCGGCTCATTCTTCCATACTGGATATAAAAGTTCGATGACTTCATTGAGGCGGTGATACTTCATTATTTTTAGTTCCTTATAAAGATAACTATACAAACTAGCAAGGTTAATGGCTCTGAGAAAGCATTGGTCTGTCAATCTGCGTAAAGTTATACTGCCACCTTAAAGCAGCATGGTTAGACATTGATTTACAATGGTTATATACCCAAACATTAAATATTTCATTGCCCAATATCAGGTGGTTTAACATGACGCATTCAAAAATCAGTGGCGCAATTCTGGCTGGAGGGCTATCCACCCGCATGGGTGGAAATGACAAAGGATTGCTGCAATTCGATGGCTCACCATTATACCAACACATTGCCGCAAAGTTGCAGCCACAGGTTCATGAGCTGTTGATTAACGCCAATCGCAACTTGGGGATTTACCAACAAAGTGGCTATCCAATTATACCGGACATTATTACCGATTTTTCTGGGCCACTGGCTGGTATGCTGGCAGTTTTAAAAAAAGCCCTTAATGAATGGGTAGTTTTTGTTCCGTGCGATGCCCCTGATTTCCCTGAAGATCTCGTCGCAAAGCTATGGCACTACAAACAAAACGCTTGGGCCGCTTATGCACATGACTGCAATCGCGCACACCCTACCTTGGCATTAATGCACCGCAGCCTGATCCCTCGTCTGGAAAGCTATCTCGCATTGGGAGACAGGAAACTGATGTTCTTTATGCAGATGATTAAAGCAAAAGCAGTCTATTTCCCCAACTCTGGCGCTTTCACCAATTTAAATACACCTGAAGAATGCCATAACTGGGAATACCAACATTGGGAATTGCTTCAGGAGTCAGCATGAATCGCAATATCAATACCTGTGACACTACACTGCCCATTCTGGGTATCACGGCTTATAGTGGAACCGGAAAAACCACGCTATTAAAGCAGGTTATTCCATTATTGTGCCAACAGCACATCCGGGTTGGGTTGATTAAGCATACTCACCATAATATGGATGTTGATAAACCGGGCAAAGATAGCTATGAACTGCGCAAAGCGGGCGCGACTCAGACGTTGGTCGCCAGCCAGCAACGTTGGGCATTGATGACTGAGACTCCAGATTTGCCGGAACTAAATCTTTATTACCTAGCCAGTCGATTTGATGCAAACTCACTGGATCTGATTTTGGTTGAAGGATTTAAACAAGAACCGATCCCAAAAATCGCGTTGTATCGAGATGGCCTAAACCGAAATTGCCTAAGCCGAAATAGCATGTCCCCTGACTTTGATGAAATCCTTGATCCTTATGTACTCGCCATTGCTAGTGACATCCCACTGGCAACATCACTTCCACAGCTCGATATCAATCAACCAGAACAGATCACATCTTTTATTGCTAAATGGTTGTACTCACAAAAAACCAGAAAGGATTGAGGATAATAGGCAGTTAACCAAGCACAGAAAAGAAGCAAAAACAACCATCTATGGATGGCATGGAAAATAAAACAATGATAACGGGAAAACAACGTCATGAAAGATCCAATTCGCGATGCTTCGCTGTCTGCGGTTAAAATCGCCAACGAAATCGCATACAGCTATGTCAGTGAAATCCGAAGCCAACGGGTATTTCCCGATGCCAATGCGTTATCGGGCCTGCAACATTTTGATAAGCCATTACCAACAACGGGCACTGACTGCCAAAAAGTGCTTGAACAGCTCCATGTATACGGTTCACCCGCTACTGTAGCGACAACTGGCGGCCGATATTTCGGCTTGGTTGTCGGTGGTTCAACGCCTGCCGCTTTGGGAGCAAACATCATAACCAGTGCCTGGGATCAAATCGCACTGATGGAATCCTCTTCCCCTGTTGCCAATCAATTAGAAAAGATCGCCGGACGTTGGGTATTGGAACTACTGAATTTACCCTCAGAGGCATTCGTCAGTTTTGTGACTGGTACAACGATGGCGCATGTCAGTGCTTTAGCTGCTGCACGGCATTACCTGTATCAGAAACAAGGTTATGATCTTGCGGAACAAGGTTTATACAATGCACCTGAATTAAAAGTTGTGCTGTCTGAAGAAGCCCACATTTCTGTTTTGAAAGCTCTTAGGCTACTCGGTTTTGGTCGTTCACAGTTTATTTTTGTACCATGCGACCAGCAAGGACGAATCATAGAGAGTGCTGTTCCTGATTTTTCAGACAATATGATTCTGGCATTACAGGCTGGCAATGTTAATTCCGGCAGCTCAGATAACTTTCACACCCTAATACCCAAAGCTAAAAAAGCAGGTTGTTGGGTACATGTGGATGGCGCTTTTGGACTCTGGGCACGAGCATCAACAGAAAAATCCGCCTTGGTCAAAGGAATTGAAGCAGCTGATTCTTGGGCCGTGGATGCTCATAAATGGCTTAATACCCCATACGATTGTGGCATGTGTATCGTGCGCCATAAGCAAGCACTAAGAGAAGTCATGACAACCTCTGCAGCCTATGTGGAAACGCAAGATATATGGCAGGCAAAAGACATGCTGCCAGAGTTCTCTCGCAGAGCCAGAGCTATTGAAGTCTGGGCGGCAATTGCAGAGCTTGGCTCACAGGGCATTGAGGCATTGGTTGATCGCTGCTGTTTATACACAAAAAGGCTGGCGGAAGGGCTGGAAGCACTTGGTTTTACTATTCTCAATGATGTTGTGCTTAATCAAGTTGTGGCTTACTTACCCGATATCTATTTGCAGCGTGCAATGTTACACAAAGTGCAGCAATCCGGTGAATGCTGGTTTGGACAAACAAAGTGGCAAGGGCAAGAAGCCATTCGTCTCAGTGTCAGCTCCTGGGCTACCACAGAAGATGATATTCAACGCAGCTTGAAAGCAATTTCTACCGCTATTGGCGAGATTAAACAACAGGCTGTTTAAAATCTGCCTTATATATAACAGCAGAAATTATTTAGAAATTATATTGTCAAAAATCCAAACGCCCTGATAGTCATATCAAGGGCGTGAAATCATATATATACAGACAAACCTTCAGATAAACTGTAACAATATAAAAGAAAACAAATAAAAATAAAAATAAAAATAAAAATAAAAATAAAAATAAAAATAAAAATAAAAATAAAAATAAAAATAAAAATAAAAATAAAACAACACCACATTAATATTTGCTTTTAAAAAAGAAAATTAAAGTAAAGATTACTAACAGTTATTGCAACTCAAATAAAATTACCTTAGTTTATCCAAACTTTTTAATTCAAATAATTTAAGGAAAAACAAATAAAAAATTAATTAATTTCAAAGCAAATTTAACCTTTAATTTAATAAGGAGTTGGGTATGAAAACCCTAACAGCAATTACTTTTATCTTATTAACGAGTATATCTTTTGTATCCAAGGCCAATACAGAATCGGTCAATACAGGCTCTTGGGGGAAATGCCCTTCAAACTGGGCATCGGCTTCTGGAATTAATAAGGAAATGATACTTGAAAGATCCAATATCCTGAATGCTAAGGATGATGTGAATATTAAAAATAGAAAGAGTACACAATGTACATACATAAAATCTCCGATAGATCATAATAATACAAAAGAAAAGCATTTTGTAAAATTAGCAGTAGCAAAATTTCCAGCACAAGTAAACAAAAAAGGAACCATAATCCTGATAGCTGGCGGCCCAGGTCAATCAGGCCTAGGCCAAGTTATTGACACGAAAGAACTGAGAAAACATTTTGATATTATCACTTATGATCCCAGAGGAATCGGAGAATCTATACCCAAAATAAAATGCAGTACTCAAAAAAACACAGATAAAAATGAAGAAATCACTTCAAAAAAATGGCTGTCTTCCTGTATCAAGAACAGCGGGGGGGAATTAATAGAAAATATGTCTACGTATAATGCCGTAGATGATCTGGAAGAAATAAGGAAAGCCTTGAATGAAGACAAAATAACAATAATTGCATATTCCTATGGAACAGCTGTTGCTCAACTTTATGCGTTAAAATACCCGGAACACATCAGTAGCATTGTTAATGATGGTATTGTTGACTTAACAGAAGATCATGAAGCTATGCTATTAAATCAAAGTAGAGGATTTAACTTAGTCTTTGAAAAATTTTCTGTTTACTGTGCAGAGAGAAAATCATGCCCATTCTATCACTCACCAAAAAAACCCCTCGATATATATAAAGAAATTTTGGAGAAATCAAAGGAAAATAAAATAAAAGACAAGACAGGAAAAATCATTACCAATGACAATATAAATGAATTTACTTTCTATAGCTTGCTTTGGGAATTACAGTGGGATGATCTGATATCTTTTTTAGATAAAGCTTACAATGGAAAAACAAATCAGATAGACAAAAGCTCATTATCGGTTTTTGATGATTTAAGTGAAGATGGATTTACACTTATAACTTGCTCTGATTATGGAAAATTGGATCCCTCCAAGATTGAGCCACTTCTGGTAGATACTTTCGCCTCATCTAACAACTTTTTTAAAGAGGAAAAAGAGGAGTGTAGTTCCTTTCCTATTAAAAAACCGCTTATGCCAGCATTAATCCCTGACCATAAAAACATGCCAAAATTACTTTTTGTGGCTCAAACGGGCGATCCAACAACACCCTATAGTAATGCAACAAGAATGTCTGCTATTTTCAAAAGTCCATTGATAACTAAAATTGGTAATAGTCATACATTTGTCCTGAATGGTATTGACGATTGTGTAGATAAAAAAGTTGTAAAATTCATACTAAATCCGAATTTACCTATATCTGACTCCTATTGTTTATCTACCAATGATGATTGAAACCGGTACATTATACTAAGGCTTCTGCGGGCTAAACCGCCATCTGCAAAACTATTTCAGATGGCGGTTCCTGATTCTGTTTGATGTCACTCTTCAATAATAAGCTCCTGATACTAAAGATCTATTTTCAATAGTGGCAGTTCAGACCTGTATTAAGACAATTCTGTTGAAAAAGGGACCAAAAATCCTGCGAATGAAGCTGAATATCACTTTCCAAGACATTTGTTTTTTTCCACTCAAATTGGCTGAACCCAGCCTTTTCAACAGCAGACTCATAATCCTCACGACTCCATTGATAGAATGTAAAAGGACTTGGTGGCATACTAAGAAATTCCGCCTGATAACGATTTCCGTCTTTCCATGGTTCTTTGCCTAAGATATTTATGCCATAAACATCATAATTGCCCATTTCTAATCGATAATCTGGCGAAATCGTATAAGCCACTAACTTACCCGAAGGTTTTAGATTACGAGCAATGTTATAGAACATGCTCTCAAGATCTTTGAGCGATTCAGCATAATTAAACAGCCAAGCCGCAACAACGAGATCGAACTTACCAAATGATTCCATATCGCAAACATCTCGGATATGAAACTCGAGATCATCACCAGATTGTTTCGATTTTGCCCTGGCAAGCTCTATCATTTTTTCTGAGATATCTATACCGACAACTTTTGCTGCCCCACAATTGCGAAGCTTCCGACCGAAATACCCATTTCCACAAGCCACATCCAGAACTGATTTACCATGTACATCACCTATACTATCGAGGATAGTACGTACTTCTACCTTAATGTGGGCTGCAGCCTTCATAAAATGTTCATAGCGATCAGCGATGAAATTATAATCTAAATCTTTTTCAAGCATCATTATTATTACCCTTTAATATTACTTTCATTCAAAGTAAACAGAGGGTAAAGTAAACCTGTTTTCCATTTAATGACAAGTGAAATATCACCTGCCATTTATCCTGATATACCTTTGCCTTACTTACCTTCCGGCATCAAACCAATAAACGTGGTCTTTTTCCGTGGCTCCGTCATCAATGCTTCCAGTTTTTCGACACAACGCAAGTAATGGGGGGTTTTCTTATGCGCCGCAACAGCCTCTTCATCGTTATAGGCTTCATAGATATAGAAGCGAGTCGGAACATTTTCATCACGCAGTACATCAAATCGTAAATTGCCCGGCTCTTTAATGGAGCCAAGATGATTATCCCGGAATACTTCGATAAACTCGTCTATCTTGTCGGCTTTAACGTTAATCTCAACTAATGTGACATGCATATCATTCCCCCTTGGCTTTTTCACTGAGGAAAACTTCATAAGCCTGAGCGGGTTTCTCATTGTGATGCACCACAGCCTGTACCGCTTTCAGCATCGCAACAGGAGCTTCTGATTGGAAAATATTGCGTCCCATGTCTACCCCAGATGCACCCTGATCAATCGCCTGATAGCACATATTCAGTGCATCCAGCTCCGGTAATTTCTTGCCGCCCGCAATCACAATCGGCACCGGACAACCCGCTGCAATCCGCTCAAAACCGCTATCGACGTAATAGGTTTTGATAATGTTCGCCCCCATTTCGGCTGCAATGCGAGTCGCCAGCGAGAAATAACGTTGATCACGAGCCATATCTTTGCCGACACCCGTCACTGCCATAGTTGGCATACCATAACGGGATCCTTGATCCACCAGCTTGATAATGTTTTTGATGGATTGGTGTTCGTGTTCTGAACCAATATAAACCTGTGCCGCTACCGCACAGACGTTGAGACGAAGTGCATCTTCCATCGCCACCGCAACAGCTTCATTGGATAGCTCAGTCAGAATGGAATTGGCACCAGAGGCACGCAAGACCACAGGTTTATTGGTTGCAGGCGGAACCTGACTGCGCAGAATGCCACGGGTACACATCAGCACATCGGTATGTTCAAACAACGGGGCAATATTGATATCAATACGCTCCAAACCCGTCGTTGGCCCCTGAAAATAACCATGGTCAAATGCCAGCATCACCGTTCTGTTGGTAGTGGGATTAAAAATTCGAGACAAACGGGATTGCATGCCCCAATCCAGCGCACCACAGCCTTTCAGTTCAAACAACGTGTTCTTTTGCGGTGTATCAATGCCAAAATCTTTACCGTCTTTGATATCGTCTAAATCTGCCATTTCTTCCTCCAGAAAGGTGTCAGAGTCAGGCTGCATGTCAGCCCCATGAATCAGAAATCGTCTTAATTAGAAATCGTATTGATTAATATTGTCTTTGGTGAAGATCACCCGCTCCGGCATAACGACGATACCGTTGCCTTTCGCTTCATAACGGTATCCCTGCACGCTGTTAGGTGAAACTTCAATGTTGCCAACATCAGGAATATTCAATTTATCTCCCACATTCAAATCGCCTTTTTGCAATATCTCATTGGCAACGTGAATGGCTATTTTGCCCTGCTTGACCACATCCCACAGAGCGAACTGTTTGACCGTACCATTTTCAACATAAGGGCGCATTACATTTGGAGTACTGAACCCAACGATCGCAACATCCTGTCGTTTCAGGTTTTCTGCTGCCTGAGCTGCCGCAGGCAAGGCGTTGGCATCCGGAGCAATAATCACATCCAAATCCCCCCACGCTTTCAAAATACCTTCTGCTGTCTGCAAAGATTTAGTAGCATCGTTATACCCAAGCCGTGTAGTAACAATTTCCCAGTCAGGATGTTCCGCGGTGATCTTTATCTTGGCTTCTTTTACCCACTGGTTCTGATCTGCCACCACCGGACTGGAATAAAAAAATGCTACCTTCGCTTTTTCTTTTTTCACCTGATTAGCAGCCATATCCACCAGAAGCCCCCCCAATTGTTTTGACGTTCCTTGGGTGACATAAATAGAACGGCATTCTGGTGATGTATCTGAATCCCACGTCAATACCTTGACTCCGCGCTTCATGGCACGTTTCAGGGCAGGGCACAAACCATTCGTTGACACTGCTGATACCACAACCGCGTTATAACCTTGATTGACGAATTTATTGATAAGCTGAACCTGCTCTACCATACTTGATTCTGTCGGGCCATCGTAAGTCACTTCAATGCCCAGTGCCTTGCCAGCCTCCACTGCACCTTGACCACTACTGGTAAAAAAACCAACACCGACCAATTTAGGAATAAATGCAACCTTCTCTGCCGCCTGAGCCCAAAAGGTACTCGCCATACTGAATGCAGCAGCCAAAGCCAGCTTTTTTATTGTTGGTGCTTTCATACTTATCTCCGTCTATTCTTGTCTCAACACCATGTGTCAGGAGTGTCTTTTACGTTTCAAAAATATATTGTTGTGAAACAGAAGACTACCAATGTTGCTACCTATCACAAATTTGGTAACGGTACTGATAAAATTACTGGCACTGAACAACAATACATTAATATCCAGCATCCATAGATTAACCATGTAAAACAGCAGTATTTCCGTCACCAAGAGAATTGCTCCAGCCATAATATTGCTGATATAAATCCAGCTTAACAATTCTGCTCAAGCACCCAACCAATACCAACGTCACCAGTGGGACTAAGGCTGACTGGTACACTGTCAGTAAAATTCACAGTCAGTTTCAGGAAAAATGGATTATCTGTATTAGTGATAGCATCACCATGTCACATCACTGTAATTTATGTAATTCCGAGCTCTCGTTTCTGACACTAATACAACCAAATATGAGCATTTATTTATTAAAAATATTT
The DNA here is from genome assembly GCF_002127535.1 of Xenorhabdus vietnamensis. GTDB lineage: Bacteria > Pseudomonadota > Gammaproteobacteria > Enterobacterales > Enterobacteriaceae > Xenorhabdus > Xenorhabdus vietnamensis. The sequence continues at coordinate 7,009 of NZ_MUBJ01000015.1, read as the reverse complement.
TTGTTCAAAACTCTAATTCATAATTTGGAATTTTTGCAGTATTTCGATCACATTCTGTGGAAAAGTTAAAATTATATTAAAATATGTTCAAATTTTCACAAAAAGCCTCTGGTATATCAGGGGCTTTCGTGCCTATTCTTTCTTTGTGGATAAAGAAGGTGTTATGTCAACCAAATCAATCAAAAACAATTAGTATCAGAAGAGAGAAATATGCCATCCAAGGAAACTGACTATTCAGGTCACAACTATCCAGGAAACAGCATGAGTGAAGAAGAACTAATGGCCCGAATTGCCTGGTTTTACTATCACGATGGTCTGACGCAAGGCGACATCGGTGAATTGCTCGGCCTCAGTCGGCTCAAAGTCTCCCGTCTGTTAGAAAAAGGGCGGCAGTCTGGCGTGATCCGCGTTCAAATCAATTCACGCTATGAAGGGTGTTTGGAATTGGAAGATGCCTTGCAAAAACGCTTTAATCTCAAACAGGTTCGCGTATTACCCACCCTTGACGGCATGAATCTGAATGCCCGTCTCGGTATCGGAGCCGCTCATCTGTTGATGGCATTGATTGAACCACACCAGCTATTAGCAATTGGATTTGGTGAAACTCCCATGTGCACTTTACAGCATCTGAGCGGTTTTATCTCATCCCAGCAAATTCGGCTGGTGACGCTATCGGGAGGTGTTGGCCCTTACATGACTGGCATCGGCCAACTTGATGCAGCCTGTCCTGTCAGCATCATTCCTGCACCACTGCGAGCCTCCACACATCAAATCGCGGCAACATTCCGTGAAGAACGCAGTGTACGGGACGTGATTTTAGCTGCCTGTGCAGCCGATATTGCTATTGTCGGGATTGGTGCCATAAACCAGAAGCAAAACGCAACTATCATGCGTTCCGGCTATATCAGCGATGGCGAACAACTGATGTTTGGCCGCAAAGGGGCTGTCGGAGATATTCTTGGTTATTTCTTCAATGAGGAAGGTGAACTGGTCAGCGATATTGATATCCATAAGGAGTTGATCGGTATCTCTTTACCAGAAATGAAAACCATCCCGAATGTGATTGGTGTAGCAGGTGGCATCGAAAAAGCAGACGCTGTCGTTGCTGCACTAAAAGGAAGCTACATCAATTCACTGGTGACAGAAGAACAAACCGCGAGAGCTATGCTGATTTGATCGACTAATAATCTCTATCCATCCCCTGTGCCATATCGAATAAAAAGAAGATAACAACAGACGAGGATAGCATCATGAATCAACGCGCTCATGTTCACCCATCAAGGAAGTATCTGATGGCGCTTGATGCAGGAACTGGCAGTATCCGTGCAGTTATATTTGATCTCGAAGGGAATCAAGTTTCCGTTGGGCAAACTGAGTGGGTACATCAACCTGTACCGAATGTTGCGGGTTCGATGGAATTTGATCTAAAAAACAACTGGCAACTGGCCTGCCAATGCATTCGGCAGGCACTGCAAAAGGCGGAACTGCCTGCCAACGCGATTCAAGGCGTTGCCGCCTGTTCAATGCGGGAAGGTATTGTCCTTTATAATCGCAAGGGCGATCCTATCTGGGCGTGTGCCAACGTGGATGCTCGTTCCAGTCATGAAGTCAGCGAGCTGAAAGAGCTTTACAACAATACCTTTGAGTATGATGTCTACCGCTATTCTGGCCAAACATTGGCACTGGGGGCAATGCCACGCCTGCTTTGGCTGGCGCATCACCGCCCTGATATCTATCGGCAAGCCAGCACCTTAACCATGATCAGCGATTGGCTGGCTTATATGTTAAGTGGCGAGCTGGCCGTTGACCCCTCTAACGCAGGCACAACAGGAATGCTGGATTTAGTCAGCCGCAATTGGCGCCCAAGCCTGCTGGAAATGGCTGGACTGCGCTCAGATATACTCTCCCCCGTCAAAGAAACAGGGACTTTGCTCGGCTATATCACGGAACAAGCAGCGGCAGAATGTGGCCTGAACAGCGGTACTCCCGTGATTATGGGCGGTGGGGACGTTCAGCTCGGCTGTCTTGGCATCGGTGTCGTCAAACCCGCCCAAACCGCAGTGCTCGGCGGAACATTCTGGCAGCAAGTTGTTAACCTGCCGGAACCGATCACTGATCCAAACATGAATATCCGCATCAACCCGCATGTTATTCCCGGCATGGCACAGGCAGAATCCATCAGTTTCTTTACCGGTCTCACCATGCGTTGGTTCCGTGATGCGTTCTGCGCAGAAGAAAAACTGCTGGCAGAACGATTGGGCGTTGATACCTACAATCTGCTGGAAGATATGGCAGCGCGGGTTCCTGCCGGAGCGCATGGTGTTATGCCGATTTTCTCCGATGTCATGCGTTTTAAATCGTGGTATCACGCGGCTCCGTCTTTCCTCAATCTCTCGATTGATCCGGAAAAATGCAACAAGGCAACGCTATTTCGCGCACTGGAAGAGAACGCGGCTATTGTCTCGGCGTGTAACCTCGATATGGTTTCGGCATTCTCTGGTGTCCAGCCTGACTCACTGGTGTTTGCAGGTGGCGGCTCAAAAGGCAAGCTCTGGAGCCAAATTTTGGCTGACGTTACCGGGCTGCCAGTACGAGTACCCGTGGTTAAAGAAGCAACTGCTCTGGGTTGTGCGATTGCCGCAGGTGTTGGCGTTGGGTTATATAACTCACTGCCCGCCACAGGAGAAAAATTGGTACGTTGGGAGCGAGAATACCAGCCGAATTTAAGCCACCGCGAGGTTTATCAAAAAGCGAAGAAAGATTGGCAAGCGGTATATGCAGACCAACTTCATCTGGTGGATGATGGGCTGACGACTTCATTGTGGAAGGCTCCGGGGTTGTAATCGCTATTAACAAACAAAACAGAGCAAGTGTGACAGCTTGCTCTGTTATGATAAAGACATACTACTGACCAAGCATTAGCTAAACATCCTACATCCTTGTATAGCGATATTTTTCTGTTTGAAAGCAATCAATCAACAATGGCATTCATAACAATTTCAGGCACTGTTGGACGCCCATTTACTAAACAAGTAGCCACGAATGTTGCGTCAGCGTATACAACACCATCAACCAAAATTTGTTGCTCAAAATTAACCCGATTACGCTTTTCGTTCTTGGTAACCTTACAAGTTACCTGCATTTTATTTCCTTGTTGGAGGCTTTTTCTAAAACGCAGACTATATTCAAGAATGATATGCATGCGGCCAGCTTTGAATTCCTCTTCCAAGTCTAAGCCTAACGCCTCTTTCATAAATGCATGTCGCGCCCATTCTAAATAGAACGGATAATAAAGCCCATCAGCAATACCTTGAAAATCGAGGTGGTTATCGTCAACCAAATACTCTTTAGAAAACATTATAGATCCTTAAAATGGTTTAATAGGGTAAGCAGCATAAGAAAAATCAGACCGTCAACGTTCTTTCTAAGATCTTCCCTTATACATATTCTTATAGCCATACCCATATCATCATTCAGATCACAAAATCTCCCAACAACGGAGCTTTTTAAGATTCATAAATGCAAAAAGGGTCAGGGCACTAAAGCACCTGACCTAATTATCAAAATCCCAGATTGTTATTATTTGAAAAGCAATGCCAGCGGCTTTTTTACAAAATTACCTCATGGTAACAAACTCTTCCGCCGCAGTCGGATGGATCGCAACCGTATTATCGAAATCCTTTTTCGTTGCTCCCATTTTCAGGGCAACCGCAAAACCTTGCAGCATTTCATCCATTCCAAAGCCAATACCGTGGATGCCGACTATCTTCTCATTGGCTCCCACACAGACCAGTTTCATGCGGCATGGCTGGCGGTGTTGTGTCACGGCAGTATACATTGCGGTAAATGATGATGTATAAACCTTAACCTGATCTTCACCATACTCGGCCTTGGCCTGTGGCTCCGTCAATCCCACGATGCCAATGGGGGGATGGCTGAATACCACGGTTGGTATATTGGAGTAATCCAAGTGCTCTTCCGGTTTGTTATTAAACAGGCGCTCTGACAGACGACGCCCTGCAGCAACAGCTACTGGCGTCAATTCCACCGCCCCTGTATTATCACCAACCGCATAAATACCGCTGACATTCGTGTTCTGATATTTATCGACTTGAATATAACCTTTTTCATTCAGCGCAATACCTGTCGCAGCCAGATTCAGCTTATCCGTCATTGGTTCACGCCCAATCGCCCAGATTAACGTATCAACCGTCTGCTCCCGGCCATCTTGCAATTTAATCGTCAGGCTGCCATCACTATTTTTAATCACGGATTGTACTATTGCTTCCGTATGTAGTATTGGCCCTTCATTTTTGATGACTTCCAACAGTGTTTCCACAATCATCGGGTCGAAAGAGCGTAAAGGTGCATGTTTACGGACAAATAGATGAGTTTCACTGCCCAACGCATTCAAAACACCAGCGATTTCAACCGCAATATAACCAGCCCCCACGACAGCAACACGTTTCGGCATTTCATTAAGCTCGAAGAAACCATCTGAATCAATGCCATATTCCGCACCGGGAATATCGGGGCGTACTGGACGACCACCTGTTGCGATCAGGATATGGTCTGCGGTGATTTTTTCACCATTAACTTCAACAGTATGCGCATCAACAAAACGAGCGAAGCCTTGAACGACATCCACCTTATTGTTCCCCAATACGCGCTCATACGATTGGTGGATGCGATCAATATAGGCAGTACGGCTGGCAACCAGTTTTTTCCAGTCAAAATGATTGACGGTGGTATCAAAACCATAATCGGGACCATATTGATGAATAGATTCCGCAACTTGAGCAGCGTGCCACATCACTTTCTTCGGTACACAGCCCACATTAACACATGTTCCACCTAATGCTTTTGCTTCAATCAGGGCACATTTCTGCCCATACATGGCTGCACGGTTAATAGAAGCAATGCCACCACTGCCGCCACCAATTGCAATATAATCATAATGTTTATTCATCTTAGGTCACTTCCGTCTAATCAATTAAGTTACTGCTAAAGTTCAACCTGGCGTCTATTATTACAAAAAGTTATCACTGACGGAGGATGATTCTGGCTTTCATTACCATAGGCCACAACTATTGAGTGATATCACGCCATAACGTACTCAGAGATAATCCATTAAATGACAATACACTTAATAATAACGCTATGCGGAACCCTTACCTTATTCAGGTACAATCCATTCTACTGTTGCATGCCCTGTACCTTCAGGAACCAATACCTGATGCAGCCAAGGCAATGCAGCCTTCATCTGCTGCTCTAATTTCCACGGTGGATTAATGACAATCATGCCTGATGCCGTCATACCACGTTGATCACTGTCAGGACGCACGCCAAGTTCAATTTGTAAAATCTTGCGGATGCCTGTTGCTTCCAGTTGCTTCACCAAACGTTTAATCTGCTGACGCAGGACAACGGGATACCACAGCGCATAAGTGCCTGTCGCAAAGCGCTTATACCCTTCATGAATGCTCTGAACAACACTTTGATAATCCGATTTCAATTCATAAGATGGGTCGATCAGCACAAACCCGCGACGGCTTCTTGGTGGCAGTTTTGATTTCAACTGCTGGAAACCATCTTCCCGCAGGACACGGGCACGTATGTCACGGGAGAATTCTGTACGCAACAAAGGATAGTCACTGGAATGTAATTCACTCAGATTAAGTTCATCATGCTCCCGCAACAAGTGACGAGCAATCAGCGGAGAACCAGGGTAATAACGTAAAGAGCCATGCGGATTCAACGCCTTCACGGCACCTATGTACGCCGCAAATTCTTCGGGGATATCATCACGCTGCCAAATACGAGCAATACCTTCCAGATACTCTCCCGTACGCTCGGCATGTTCTCCACTCAATTGATAACGACCTGCGCCAGAATGCGTATCCAGATACAGAAAAGATTTTTCTTTTAATTTAAGTGATTCAATGATCAGGCTTTGCACTGTGTGTTTTAACACATCGGCATGGTTGCCGGCATGGAAACTGTGACGATAACTTAGCATTAATTTATTTCCTATTGATTTTTAATAAGTTTTAGTTCTACATAATGAGGATAAATCATTTTATTACCCCACGTATTACCCCACAATTCATTGCACGAGCACTAAAACACAACGAAGCATAGTAACAAAGTAACTGCCGTCATAGCATCTTAAAAAGAGTAAATGTAGGCTGACAGGAGGTGAAGTGGGGGGAAACGGATTACCCCACAGGAGGAAAATGAGGCCAGAGTTCTAATCAATGGGTTTAATTAGTGGCCAAATTCTGTTTTTAAGTTCGTTTAATTGTCATACTTGAATAAGTACCACTACTTATTCTAATATACTGAATTAAAAATAAATTTATATTTAATCTGATAAATTTGGGATAACTATGCGATTTATTCATGACAAAAAAATCCGAAATTCAATAATAAAACTGTTTACTTTTACAGAACAAATTATCCTACTCAAAAGCTTTGCATTAGTAAAAAATGAAACACCCGATGATTTTACTGCTTGGATAAAATGGCTGGCCTATGAAAATATGGCATCTGTAAAAAGAGTCACTCTATTTTTTATTATCATCGCCATTACATTATATATAACCACCTCCAAATCTTATTGGTTCAATTACCTTTTCTTTATCTATTTATCTGTTTCCTTTTGGATAATATTAAATCAAGCTAAAAACATCGGTTACAGTTATTCCATAGGTATAAAACTGTTTTTGTTCGCTCTCATTAACAGAATATTTTTTGAACCTCGCTCAGAACATAACTCTAGTACTACAGCCGTAATCATCCCAAAATTAACGTGTTATCTGATAATCAATAAACTGAGAAACCGTATCATTTCAAGCTGTTCTACGGGCATATTTCCGATTGAGAAAAACAAATACGGCTGTAGTACTAGTACTACAGCCGTAATCCCTATTGTGCCATGATGGGGCTCTTCTTCCTTAAATAAAAGGCGGTGTCACATGCCATCCCCTGCCAAAATCTGGGAACAAGA
>NZ_MUBJ01000149.1 GCF_002127535.1 Xenorhabdus vietnamensis | reverse complement strand
TATACGCAATTAACTTGAAGATGCGGGTTTTAAAATCTGGAAATTATCAGTCAGACGGGTAATGAGTTCACTGGCTTTTTCTGGCAACGTGACATGAAAAAAATGATGAAGTGTTTCACGGAACGTTTTTGCATCCGGGAAATAGAGATTGTTTCGTACCTGCTCATTCGCGTACTTCCATAATCGCTCAATCGGGTTGAGGTTAGGACTGTAAGGTGGCAGGTAATGCAA
>NZ_MUBJ01000148.1 GCF_002127535.1 Xenorhabdus vietnamensis | reverse complement strand
TGAACGATACAGACCCGTTCGGACTAAGCGCTTCAATCCAAAGAACTTCAATTTTCCTTAGCGGGTGTTATTGCTGAAATGACCACGGAACCCCGTTAAGGACGGAGCGTGCGAATGCCTCATCAAGGCCAGAAGTCATGCCACTTCACCAGTAGGCTGATGTTATGAACTCCCGCTCCTCACGGAGTAAGATGGGAATTCATCAATAAAATCCAGCCAGTTTTGGGAGGAGATTATGCCTAATCTCATCATC
>NZ_MUBJ01000147.1 GCF_002127535.1 Xenorhabdus vietnamensis | reverse complement strand
CTAATTATGTTTCCATCCATCATGCCTTTTTTGGCTATATCTTGTATGTTAGCTACTTGCTTCGATATTGCCTCTTTGGATTGCTTAAGGTCTATTCTATCTAAAGCATTTCTCATTGCATCTGTATATCCATTATGGTTGCCTTGGTGCCTTGTCATTGCACTGACACCGTCATCAACTTTTCTCAAAAATATGCCGTTGGCAGCAACATCAATATCATAATCGATTTTTTTCAACGTCGTATAACTTCGTATAATGTATGCTATACGAAGTTATGC
>NZ_MUBJ01000146.1 GCF_002127535.1 Xenorhabdus vietnamensis | reverse complement strand
GGGGACACAGGTCTGTCGGGAGCCGGATGCGGTAGTTCCGCACGTCCGGTTCTGAGGAGGGGCCCACTCAGGTGACTGAGCGGGTCTACTCACCCAAAACCCGTTTATCCATGACCAAAAATTTGATTCTCAGGAATCATAAAATGATACCTTCAAAGGGTTAAGAAATTATTGCATATGAACCTACATATAGCAGAATCAACATAACCTGACATATTCAATATGCTCCGTAAACAACTCATCAACTGAACATCTTTTTTGCCTCCTTATCGCTTTTGCTCCGCCCC
>NZ_MUBJ01000145.1 GCF_002127535.1 Xenorhabdus vietnamensis | reverse complement strand
GCATAACTTCGTATAGCATACATTATACGAAGTTATACGATTCTGCATTATCAGAAGAGCCGGAAAGAAAATTAGAGCTTTTAAAAAATATCATTGGCTCCATATAGAAATCTATTACTTCATTCATTGATATCACCCTAATATTTTACTCCAACGTTCAAACACTCTTTTCCTTCCTATTTGGTTAACATCTTTACCAAATATTTTCGTGTTATACATATCCTTAGATCTAATTATGTTTCCATCCATCATGCCTTTTTTGGCTATATCTTGTATGTTAGCTACTTGCTTCGATAT
>NZ_MUBJ01000144.1 GCF_002127535.1 Xenorhabdus vietnamensis | reverse complement strand
CCAAACCCTTAGCCGTCCTGATACAAAGCAGCAGCGCCGCCGGGAAATCGTCCTTAATGGAGGCGGTGCTCAACCTGATACCGGAAGAAGAGCGCATCCAGTACAGCGCCATGACCGGCCAGAGCCTGTTCTACCTCGGTGAAACCAACCTGCAACATAAGATACTGGCTATCGCCGAAGAAGAAGGGGTACGGCAGGCGGCCTATGCGCTCAAGCTGTTGCAGAGTGACGGCGAGCTGAAAATCGCGTCAACGGGTAAGAATGAGCAGACGTAATAACTTCGTATAGCATACATTATACGAAGTTATACGAACATCT
>NZ_MUBJ01000143.1 GCF_002127535.1 Xenorhabdus vietnamensis | reverse complement strand
GCAGAAAATAACCTGCAAACACAGAAGCCGAATGTACGAACGCAGTTATGACCGTCATTCAACGAACTTATCTTGCACATAAGCGGGAGTTCATGTACGTTTATAGTACCGCAGTCTTATCCCTTTATTTCATTGAAGACCAGGCAGAAACCACAAATATCGGTGTTGACCTGCCGGGGAAGCCCTTATAGTACAATAATTTCCGATCTCCAAGCTGACCCCTATAGTGGAAATCGACATCCGAAAATACTTCAACATGATACCGCATATCGAGTTGATGGATCTGCTTCGGAAGAAGATATCAGACCGCCGTTTTCTCA
>NZ_MUBJ01000142.1 GCF_002127535.1 Xenorhabdus vietnamensis | reverse complement strand
AGTGGCAACATTTCTGGGGTGAGTTCCGTCGTATCAGAGGTAATGACGTTAGCAGGAACGTCCACGACCCGGTGTTGTCCCAACCTCTGTGCCAAACGGGATAATACCGGTGTCTGAAATAGGTCACGCACCGCCAGCGTCCGCCCCAACTGACGCAGGCGTTCAATCATCCGCACCGCCAGCAGGGAATGCCCGCCCAGCATAAAGAAATTGTCATGTCGGCTGACTTGCTCCGTGCCCAGCAATTCCCCCCAAATCGCCGCCAACACCGTTTCATTTTCCCCTTGCGGCGCCTCATAACGTTGGCGAGCCAACGCTTCGCTGCCCGGTGCCGGC
>NZ_MUBJ01000141.1 GCF_002127535.1 Xenorhabdus vietnamensis | reverse complement strand
GCGGGAAACCGAACGCCGGATCGAAACCGGTGCGGAAGTGCTGACGCTGGAACAAACCTATACGATCACGAATCAATTGGCGAGCCGGATCACCCGTTCCCAGCAGGGCGGGCTGTTGCGCCAAGAAAACTACACCTATGATGTTGCCCGGCGCTGGTTAACGGAATATCAATGCACAGGAATAGAGTGTCCGCAGGATGCCTATGGCATGACCCTGACCCGTCAGCAGTTTACCTATGACAAACTGGGCAATATCCTGACCTGCGTGACAACGCTGTTGGACGGCAGCAATGATACGACGATATTCAGTTATCACCCTTCAGATCCCTGCCAGTTGCAGCAAATCACTCACACGCATCCGGGATATCCGCCG
>NZ_MUBJ01000140.1 GCF_002127535.1 Xenorhabdus vietnamensis | reverse complement strand
GGCAATAGCGCGGTGGTCCCACCTGACCCCATGCCGAACTCAGCAGTGAAACGCCGTAGCGCCGATGGTAGTGTGGGGTCTCCCCATGTGAGAGTAGGGCACTGCCAGACATTCAATTTACAAGTGTTACCCATTTGGTGACACTTTTTATTTTCAGCATTTGCTGATATGGCTCAGTTGGTAGAGCACACCCTTGGTAAGGGTGAGGTCCCCAGTTCGAATCTGGGTATCAGCACCATGAATAATTTGTTCGGCAAATAAAACAGAATTTGCTTGGCGGCAATAGCGCGGTGGTCCCACCTGACCCCATGCCGAACTCAGCAGTGAAACGCCGTAGCGCCGATGGTAGTGTGGGGTCTCCCCATGTGAGAGT